>NZ_SWKQ01000013.1:0-799905 GCF_005871115.1 Maritimibacter alexandrii | reverse complement strand
GATGCCCGTCAGCGTGTCGCCCGTCGCGTCGCCGCCCGAGGCCGAGCCCGCCGCGAGGCTGATCGTCACCCCCGAACCCGACCCGGTGTAGAGCGCCGTGTCCTCGCCCGCGCCGCCGTCGATGTCGCCAGCCCCCCGCGCCGCCTAGCACCACTTCGTCGTCATCCCCACCGTCGAGCGTGTCGTCCCCATCCCCCCCCTTGCAGATCGTCCTCGCCGCCGAGGCCGTTTAGGATATCGTCCAGACGGCCCCCGAGGATACGCTGGCCGATGTCGGTACCGGTAAGCGTAACCTCAGACGATACCCGCTGTCCGTAGATGAAATGATCCTTGCCCGAATTGGTCGTGTATTCATCGTTTATGGGCGACTCGACGATCAGGTCGTCGATCCCGTCGTGGTTCACGTCATCGGCGGCGGGCACGGCGTAACCGGCCCAATCGTCGCCCGCTTCGCCGATCGCCCGGAAACCGTTGGAGGCGGCCAAAGGAATGATGTCGGAGACCGTGTAACCGCCCGTCCGACGGAATACGAAATCGGCGGCGCCGTTGCCAAGAACGGGATGCGGTGAACCGACTACGAAATCGTCGATCCCGTCGCCCGCTCCCGCGATCGTTTGTCCGGCCAGGTCGTCGGCCTCATCGCCGACAATGACGATCCCTTCGCCGGATCCGAGCGCGGCGAGGTCGAGCGTCCCGAAGCCGGAAGCCTTGCCGCACACGACATAGGCTGCACCGGCATTTGATTTGCCGTTGTCGCCATAACTCGCCCCGACGATCACATCGGCGATGCCGTCGCGGTTCACGTCGCCAGCGTTCGAAACGCTCCACCCGGCCCGGTTGCCGGACAAGTCGCCCTGAATGATGAACCCCTGCGCCGAGGTCAGAAAGGTTAGGTCGATAACGCGTGCAGCCATAATGCGGTCCCCCCGAACCAATGCATTTTTCAAATCGAATGGCGGCGCCCGGAATGTTGGGAGCTCAGGCCTGAGTTATTGTTAACAAGCATAGGGAAGCGAGCGTGTCCCGCACCTCTGCCGTCGGTCGGCCATCCCGGCTGACGGCGGTCGGGAGGAGGGGATGCGCAAGGTCGAGGGCGTAGCGACGCGGGTGCGGCGCTATCAAGCACACGCATCGAAGCGCGCGAGAAAATCGCTTCTAGGACTTGGAGGGTGGATGGTGGAGCCTAGGGGAGTCGAACCCCTGACCTCTTGCATGCCATGCAAGCGCTCTCCCAACTGAGCTAAGGCCCCGATGACGGCTGTGCCGTTCGTTCGCGGTGTTTAGGCGAGGCGGGGATGCGTTTCAAGCGAAAAAGTTGTCGGCGGTGGCTTTTGCGTCGACGCGCCGGATGGCCCTGCAAAATCTGGGTTTCCCGGACCTGCGCGGTCGAAAACCGCCCGCCGCGAACGAAAAAGGCCGGGCGCTGCGGCCCGGCCCAGATCCGTCATGTCAGACGATCACTCGTCGTCGTCCGAGGCGACGTCGGCGATGTCGTCCAGCGACACATCGTCGTCTTCGTCGTCTTCGAGAACGTCATCGCCCAGATCGACATCGTTGTCGTCATCGTCGTCGATCACGTCATCATCGTTGTCGATGAGGTCGTCGCTCTGCGTATCGTCTTTGCGCGAGTTCTTGTCGGCCTTGTCGGCCACCATCGTCCGGGTCTTGCCGGTGTCGATCTCGACCACTTCGCCGGTGTAGGGCGAAACGATCGGGTTGGCGTTCAGGTCATAGAACCGTTTGCCGGTCGTCGGGCAAACGCGCTTGGTGCCCCATTCTTCTTTGGGCATGGATAACCCTTTCCGTCATCGTGTCGTCATGCGAGAATCTGGGTGCAACTGCCATATGTGCAAGAGGGTGTCAAAGCCTTTCAAAACCGCACTGGCGATATGGGCGAGCGGGGGCCGGAAATGGGGCTGAGACGGGCATTGTTCGGTGGGGCGCCGGATGCGGGGCCGGGCGTGATTCGGGTCGCCGGGTCGCCCGAGGTCACCGTGCGGCTCAAGCGTTCGTCCCGCGCGCGCCGCCTGTCCTTGCGGATTTCGCGGCTCGACGGGCAGGTGACGCTCACGCTGCCGACCCATGTTCCACGTCGCGAAGCCGAGGCTTTCGTGCATGAGAAAGCCGACTGGATTCGTGGGCATCTTGCCGACCTGCCGGGCGAGCTTCGCCCGATGCCTGGCGATCTGATTCCGTTCGAAGGGCAGATGTGCGAGGTCGTTGCCGTCGCCCGCCGTGGCGTGGCGCAGGTGGGCGACCGGATCGAAGTGCCTTCGAGCGGGGTCGAGACGACCCCGGCCCGGCTCGGCGCGTTCCTAAAGGTCGCGGCACGCGAGCGGCTGGTCGCGGCGTCCGAGCGTCATGTCGCCGCCATCGGGCGCGAGATCGGCAAGATCACGCTGCGCGACACACGCTCGCGCTGGGGGTCGTGCACCCACGAAGGCAACCTCATGTATTCGTGGCGGCTGGTGATGGCGCCGCCCGCCGTGCTCGACTATGTGGCCGCGCATGAGGTGTCGCACATGGTCCACATGGATCACTCCGATGCGTTCTGGCGCCAATGCGCGGACCTGTTCCCGGATCACAAGGCGCAGCGTCGCTGGCTGCGGCAAAAGGGCGGGGCGCTCCACCGCTATCGTTTCCGCGATTGACCAATCCGCAATTTGTGATCACGAATAGGCATGGACCAGCCAGCCCCCACTCCGATCCAGCCGCCCGACCCGAATACCTCGGCGCATGAGCGGGTCTACCGCACTCTGCGTGGCCGCATCATGGCGGGCGAGATGGAGCCGGGGGTGGCCCTGACCCTGCGCGGCATCGGGCGGGAATTCGACGTCTCGATGACCCCCGCCCGTGAAGCGGTGCGGCGTCTTGCGGCCGAGGGTGCCCTGACGCTGTCCTCCTCCGGTCGGGTCACGACGCCCGACCTGTCCCCGGAACGGATCGAGGAACTGGCCGCCCTGCGTGCCCTGCTGGAGCCGGAGCTTGCCGCCCGCGCCCTGCCACGCGCCCACAACGCCCTGATCGAGCGGCTGCGCACGATCAACGGACGGGTGGCCGAGGTCGTGGCGAAGCATGACGTGACCGGCTACATCCGTTCGAACCTCGAATTCCATCGCACGCTTTATCTGCGCGCACAGGCCCCCGCGATGCTGGCGATGGTCGAAACCGTCTGGCTGCAACTCGGGCCGACTATGCGGGCGCTCTATCAGTCCCGCGACCGTTCCGACCTGCAAAAACACCACCGTTCGATTCTCGCCGCCCTCGCGGCAGGCGACGAGCCGGGGCTGCGGCTGGCCGTGCGGACGGATGTGACACAAGGGCTGCGGATGCTGGTTGGCTTGTGAAGATTACAAATCTGTAATCGCCCCTGCCGACGGACTGCCGCCGCCCCCACGTTAGGGTCGGACAGGCAAACGAAAGGCAGCGCCATGACCGACACCTCACCGACCCGCAGGCAGCTTCTGGCCGCCTTTGCCGCGTCCCCCATCGTGCTGACCGGCGTCGGCGTCTTTCCGAGAGCCGCGCGGGCGCAGGCGAGTTCGGCGGGCCTTATCGCGCCGAACGTCTGCATGGTGATGCCGGAAACGACCGAGGGGCCTTATTACTTCGACCCCGGCCTCGTGCGCGCCGACATCACCGAGGGTCGGGCCGGCGTGCCGCTCGAGATGGCCATACAGGTGGTGGATGTTGCCTGCGATCCGATAGCGGATGCGCGGGTGGATATCTGGCATTGCGACGCCGAAGGGAAGTACTCCGGCTACGCCCAGAACGCGGGTGGCGACACAGCGGGCGAGACGTTCCTGCGCGGCACCCAGATCAGCGACGCACGCGGCGTGGTCACGTTCCGCACGATCTATCCCGGCTGGTATCCCGGCCGCACGACGCACATCCATTACAAGGTGTTTCTGGATCAGCGCACCGTGCTGACCAGTCAGGTCTTCTTTCCCGATGCGCTGTCGCAGTATTTCTACCAGTCCGTCGAACCCTACAGCACCCACGGCGCGGATCGCGCCGTGATGAACCGCAACGACAGGATCGCCCGCAGCGTGGGCGACGGGGGCTATGCGGCCATCCGCGAGCTGTCCGACGCCTACGCGGCGCAACTGGTGGTGGGCGTCGACGCCTGAACGAGAAACGGGAGGGCAATGTCCTGCCCCCTTCCGCGCTGGGCCCGGACCGGGCGCAGCAGAAAGGCCGGGGAATTTCCCCGGCCTTTTTCATGGCTGGACCGAATGAAAAGGCCCGGACGATTGCCCGGGCCTTTCCCACTTCACTGTCCAGTAAGGTTTAGCTGGTGAATTCCGGATAGGCTTCCATACCCAGCTCGGCCTTGTCGAGGCCCATCATCTCGTCCTCTTCGCTGACGCGCAGGCCCATGATGGCCTTGAGGATGAACCAGATGATCGCGGAGACGACGAAGGCGAAGATGCCGACGATGATGATCGAGATGATCTGACCGCCGAAGGTCGCGTCCGAGTTGGTGAAGATCACCGCGATGGTGCCCCAGATACCGGCGAAGAGGTGCACCGGGATGGCGCCGACCACGTCGTCGATCTTCAGCTTGTCGAGCAGCGGCACTGTGAAGACCACGATGACGCCACCGATGGCACCGATGATGGTCGCGGCACCCAGCGACGGGGTGAGCGGTTCAGCGGTGATCGACACGAGACCGGCGAGCGCGCCGTTCAGAACCATCGTCAGGTCGACTTTCTTGTAGACGATCTGGGTCAGGATCAGGGCGGCGATGGCGCCACCGGCAGCGGCCGTGTTCGTGTTCGAGAAGATGCGCGACACGTCGGCCACGTCACCCACGGTGCCCATGGCAAGCTGCGAGCCGCCGTTGAAGCCGAACCAGCCGAGCCACAGGATGAACGTCCCCAGCGTGGCGAGGGTCAGGTTCGAACCCGGGAAGGCCGTCACTTTGCCGTCGACATACTTGCCGAGACGCGGGCCGAGGATCAGAGCACCGGCGAGAGCCGCCCAGCCACCGACCGAGTGCACGACGGTCGAACCGGCGAAGTCGAGGAAGCCGAACTGGCTGTCGAGGAAGCCGCCGCCCCATTTCCAGGAGGCCTGGATCGGGTAGATGAAGCCGGTCAGGATGATCGTGAAGATCAGGAACGGCCACAGTTTGATGCGCTCGGCGAGCGTGCCGGACACGATCGAAGCGGTCGTGGCGCAGAACATCAGCTGGAAGAAGAAGTCCGAGCCGGTCGAGGCGTAGCCGTAGTCGTCGGCTGCGTCGCGGCCAACGCCGACAGCTTCCAGAACCGCAACGCCGAAGGCGCCGAGGTAGCCGCCGGTCTCATCGGTGCCGATGGACCAGTTGCCCAGCGGATACATGAGGTTGTAGCCGATGAGGTAGTACATGATCGCCGCGAGCGAGAAGAGCGCGATGTTCTTAGTGAGCTGCATGGTCACGTTCTTGGAGCGAACGAGACCGGCTTCGAGCATCGAGAAGCCGGCAGCCATCCACATGACGAGGAAACCGCCGATGAGGAAGAGCAGCGAGTTGAAGATGAAGATCGAGTCGGACGACGCATCGGTGCCCGCAGCGGGCCCTTCGTCCTGACCGAAGGCGACCATCGGCAGCAGGGTAGCTGCCGCGACGCCAAGCGGAAGAAGTTTCTTGAGTTGCATGTCGTTGTTCCCCTGTTTCCCGCGCTTAAAGCGCGTCCCCGTCGGTTTCGCCGGTCCGCACGCGCAGAGCGCCCGAAACGTCCATGGTGAAGATCTTGCCGTCGCCGATCTTGCCCGTCTGGGCAGTCTTGGCGATGGTTTCGACGACCTGCTCGGCAAGCCCGTCTTCGACGACGATTTCCAGTTTGACCTTCGGCACGAAGTTCACGGCGTATTCCGCACCGCGATAGATTTCCGTATGGCCAGACTGGGAACCGAAACCCTTGATTTCCGTCACCATCATGCCGCGCACGCCGATGGTGGTCAGCGCCTCGCGGACCTCCTCCAGCTTGAACGGCTTGATCGCTGCAATGATCAGTTTCACGTCATTCCCCTTTTATTTATGCGGGTGTGTCCCCGCGCGAAATCACGCCCTTAGCAAGCGCATGCGGACCCCGGCCAACAAGGAATCCACGGGGTCCATGTGCCCGCATTGTGGGCAACTGCACAAATTTTAGTCAATAACCGCGCGCCGTGTACAAGAATTGAGCGCACAAGAAAGCGGCATTTAAGCGGACTCCCGCCATAGCCCTCGCAAACGGTCCGGCGAGTCGTTACCTTGGGCCGAAAAGAGCAGCTGAGACAGCGGACACATGGCACAGAACGGAAATCGGCGCCCGCCGCTCGTCGCGGACAAGCGCTATGCAAAGCCGCAGAAAACAAGGAAAAAACCGACCAAGGGTCCGTCGGGGAAACCACCGCGCAAGACGCGCAAATCGGCCAAGCGCAAACCCCGTCGCAACTTGCCCCTGATCCTCGCCTTGCCCATCGGTCTGGTCCGTTGGGTTTTCCGTATCATCTTCCGCCTTGGATTCGTGACCGCGATCATCGCCGTGCTCGGGCTCGGCGCGGCCGTCTGGTATACCTCGACGACGATCCCGCCGCTCAATCAGCTTGTGGACGGGCGCGCCAAGGGGTCGGTCACCATGCTCGACCGCTACGGCAACACCTATGCGTGGCGCGGCAACCAGTTCGGCGGGCTCGTCACGGCCGAAACCGTCAGCCCGCATCTCAAGAACGCCGTGGTCGCGACCGAGGATCGGCGGTTCTACCGCCACTTCGGCGTCAGCCCGCGCGGGATCGCCAGCGCGATCCGCATCAACATGGCCGAGGGGCGCGGCCCACTCGAAGGTCACGGCGGCTCGACCATCACGCAGCAGACCGCGAAACTGCTGTGTCTCGGCACGCCCTACGACTCCTCGTCCGGAATGACCGAAGCGGAATACGAGGCCGATTGCCGCCGCTCGTCGCTTGCCCGCAAGGCCAAGGAGGCGATCTACGCGATGGCGCTGGAACTGAAGTTCTCCAAGGACGACATCCTTACGATCTACCTGAACCGGGCCTATTTCGGCGGTGGCTCATACGGGGCCGAGGCCGCTGCGGGACGCTATTACGGCATTTCCTCCGCCGAACTCAGCCCGGCGGAAAGCGCGACGCTCGCCGGTCTGCTCACCGCGCCTTCGACCTATTCGCCGACCAGCAGCATGGATCGTAGCTGGGCCCGTGCCCTGACCGTGCTCAAGCTGATGGAGCAGCAGGGTTACCTGTCCGAAGCCGATGCGGAATATGCCCGCGCCAATCCCGCGCAACTGTCGGAAGCGGCCGAGCGCAAGGCGGGCGGGTATTTCGCGGATTGGGTGATGGGCGAGGGGCCGAGTTTCCTGACCCGCGACACGACCGAAGACGTCATCATCAAGACGACCTTCGACCAGAAGATCCAGACCGCCGCAGAAGAGGCGCTGGCCCACATCTTCGAAACCAAGGTGTCCGAAGGGTCCGAAGCGCAGGCCGCGATCGTGGTGATGAGCGCGGACGGCGCGGTGCGGGCGATGGTCGGCGGGCGCAAGACCAAGGTGTCGGGCGCCTTCAACCGCGCGACGCAGGCGATGCGCCAGACCGGCTCGGCCTTCAAGCCGTTCATCTATGCCGCCGCGCTCGACCTCGGCTGGTCCTATGCCGACGTGATCGTGGACGAGCCGATCACCATCAACGTCCCCGGCTCCGGCCCGTGGTCGCCGCAGAACTACACCCGGAAATACTACGGCCCCGTCACTCTGACGACGGCGCTTCAGAACTCGCTCAACATCCCGGCGGTGAAGCTGTCCGAGGACGTTGGACGCGAAAACGTGCGGACGGTCGCGAGCTATTTCGGTATCGAAAGCGACCTTGCCGCCGGCCCCGCGCTGGCGCTGGGGGTGTCCGAAACGACGCTTCTCCAGATGACCGGCGCTTTCGCGGGCATCCTGAACGGCGGCTCGGCGGTTGTGCCCTACGGCCTGACGGAACTGTCGCTTCTGGGCGAGTCCCAGCCGCTGATGGAGCAGGAGGGCGGGATCGGCAAACGCGTGATCCAGACCGCCGCGAACGAACAACTCGTCTACATGATGAATCAGGTGATCGAAGCCGGGTCGGGCCAGCGCGCCAAGCTGTCGGACCGCGAGGCTGCGGGCAAGACCGGCACCACCCAATCGGCCCGCGATGCGTGGTTCGTGGGGTTCACGGCGGATTACGTGGCCGGGGTCTGGATGGGCTATGACGACAACACGCCGCTCAAGGGTGTGACCGGCGGCGGGCTTCCGGCCGAGATCTGGAAAGAGGTGATGGAACGGGTCCATGCCGACCTGCCGCCCCGTCCGCTGCCGATGATCCGGCCCGAAATGGCCCCGGTCGTCGTGCAGGATACGCCCGCCGAGACGTTCAACCCCGGAAACATCTTCAACGGCGGCAACAACAATAACCGCCCGCGCGAAGACAGCCTGATCGGTGTCATCCAGAACATACTCGGGATCAATTGAGCCAATCCGTCCAATTTGCCGATGACGGGAATGACCGTGCGCGTTAACCAGTTATTGGGGAGCGCCCGCCTATTCTCGGGTTGCAAGGTGATGAGGGCACATGAGCCTCGATACGACAGTTTCCGGACGCACTGAACTCCGCGCGGTCCTTCGTGAGAACAGGGGCCTGTTCTGGGCCGTCGGCATCTTCTCGGTCTTCATGAACGTGCTGATGCTGACCGGCCCGCTTTACATGCTTCAGGTCTATGACCGCGTTCTGGGCAGCCGGTCCGAAGAAACGCTGATTGCACTGACGATCCTGATGGCGTTCCTGTTCGCGATGATGGGCATTCTCGACTTCGTCAGGGGCCGGGTGTTGGCCCGGATCGGGGCCAAGTTTCAGGCCAAGCTCGATCACCGGGTGTTCACGGCGGTTCTGGACTACGACTCGCGCACGAACCGCAAGTCGGGCAATAGCGAGAACGGGCTGAAGGAACTCGAAGCGATCCGGCGGCTCTTGTCGTCGCCGGTGTTCGGCGCGCTGTTCGACCTGCCGTTCACCCCGGTCTTTTTGGCGGGTATCCTTCTCTTCCACCCGTACCTTGGCATTCTCGCACTCGTCGGCGGCGGGGTGCTGGTCACCATCGCGATCCTGAACCAGATATCGACCTCGGCCCCCGCGCGGCAGGCGAATGCCGCAACCATGCAGTCGGACAATGTGGCCGAACAACTGCGCGGCGAGGCCGAGATGGTGCGCGCGCTCGGCATGTCCGACGCCGCGTTCAGCCGCTGGTATCGCCAGCGCCACGCGGCCCTCGCAGATGCGATCCTGTCCGCCGACCGTTCGGGCGCCTATACCTCGCTGTCCAAGACCCTGCGCCTGCTCTTGCAGTCGGCTATGCTGGGCCTTGGCGCCTATCTGGTGCTCGAAGGGCAAGTGACGCCGGGCGTTATGATCGCGGCCTCGATCCTGCTCGGTCGCGCTCTGGCCCCCGTCGACCTTCTGATCGGCCAATGGCAGATCGTTCAGGCCGGGCGCCGCGCCTGGCGCACCCTGTCGGCGCTGTTGTCCGAAGTGGCGCGCCCGGGTCCGCGAACCGCCTTGCCGCGCCCCCGAGCGGTGCTGACCGCCGAAAACCTGACGGTCGTGCCGCCGGGTACGACGCAGGCCTCGCTCCGCATGGTGAATTTCGAGGTCCAGCCGGGCGAGGCGCTGGGCGTCATCGGCCCGTCCGGGGCAGGCAAGTCGACGCTGGCACGCGCGATCACCGGGGTCTGGAACCCGGCGGGCGGGCGCCTGCGTCTGGACGGCGCGTCGCTCGACCAGTTCGACACGGCGACCTTGGGGCAGCACATCGGATACCTGCCGCAACGTGTCCGCCTGTTCGACGGAACGATCGCCGAGAATATCGCGGGCCTGTCGCTGACCCCGGACGACGCCAAGGTCGTCGAGGCGGCGAAAAAGGCGGCGGCCCACAACCTGATCCTGCGTCTGCCCGATGGCTACGACACGCCGGTGAAAGGGGCGGGCGGCCTGCTGTCCGGTGGACAATTGCAGCGGATCGGTCTGGCGCGCGCGCTTTACGGCGATCCGGTCGTGCTGGTGCTGGACGAGCCCAACGCCAACCTCGACAACGAGGGGAGCGAGGCGCTCAATCAGGCCGTGCGCGCGGTCAAGGGCGAAGGCGGTGCCGTGCTCATCATGGCGCATCGCCCATCGGCCATTCAGGAGTGCGAGAAACTTCTGGTCCTCGACGACGGTATGCCGCGCGCCTTCGGGCCGCGTGACGAAGTGCTGCGGCGCACGGTGCAGAATGCCGCCCAGATCGAGGACAGCGCGGCGCAGCGCAAAGGCGGAGGAGTCGCCTGATGGCACGCAACCTGACCGACCCGAAACCGACCAAACTCGCCAAGGTCGAACCTGCACAGTCCGCCCAGCCCGGCTGGGGGGACGACGTGGCCCGCGCATGGTCGGCCCGCACCCACATGGTCGTCGGCCTGCTCGCGCTTCTGATCCTCGTGGGCGGCTTCGGAACATGGTCCGTGACCACCGATATTTCCGGCGCGATCATCGCGCCCGGCGGGATCGAGAGCGAACAGAACCGTCAGGTCGTCCAACACCCCGACGGCGGCGTGATCCAGTCCATCGAGGTCAAGGAGGGCGATATCGTCGAGGCGGGCGACATTCTGGTCCGGCTCGACCCCGAAGAGCTTCAGTCCGAACTCACCATCGTCCAGAACCAGTTGTTCGAGCTTGTCGCGCGCCGTGGGCGGCTTGAGGCCGAACGCGACGGGACCGACGAGATCACATTCGACGAGCTGATCGTCGAAGAGGCGCGGGTGCATCCCGACGCGCAGGAATTCATGGACGGTCAGCAACGGCTTTTCGACCAGCGCCGCGAAAGCCTCGCCTCCGAGACCGAGCAGTTGCGCAAGCGGATGTCGCAGATTTCCAGCCAGAACGAAGGGATCGCCGCGCAGCAGGCGGCTCTCGAAACGCAACTCCGGCTGATTTCCGAAGAACTGGTCAACAAACGCTCGCTGCTCGAACGGAACCTCGTCCAGTCTTCGGTCGTGCTTGCGCTGGAACGCGACAAGGCCGCGCTCGAAGGGCAGAGCGGCGAACTTACCGCCGCCATCGCCCAGAACGAAGGGCGCATCACCGAGATCGAGATCGAGATTCTGAAACTGGGTCAGGCCCGGCGCGAACAGGCGATCGAGAACCTGCGCGACCTCGGTTATCAGGAGCTGGAACTGGCCGAACGACGCCGCGCCCTGATTGCCCAACTCGGTCGCCTCGACATTCGCGCACCGCTTTCGGGGGCCATCCATGCGATGCAGGTCTTCGCCGAACGCGAGGTGATCCGCTCGGCCCAGCCGCTGCTGTACATCGTGCCGCAGGATCAGGCGCTCGTCATCGGGGCGCAGGTCGACCCGATCCACATCGACGAAATCCACGTCGGGCAGGAGGTGACCCTGCGATTGGCCGCGCTTGACCGCCGCAACACGCCGGAACTGATCGGGCGGGTGATGACGATCTCGGCCGACGCGCTGACCGACGAGAACACCGGGCGCAGCTTCTACCGGGTGCGCATCGCGCTGGAGGATGGCGAGGTCGAGAAGCTGCCGGAGGGGACCGTGCTGGTGCCCGGTATGCCGGTCGAAAGTTACTTGCGGACGGCGGACCGCAGCCCGCTCGCCTATCTCGTCAAACCGCTGGCGGATTACTTCAACAAGGCGTTCCGCGAAAGCTGACCCTTCCACCCGGTCCCACCCCGCGCTAGCGTGCCGCCAACCAAGGAGGCCCGCATGAGCACTTACGAATCCCGACTGTCCGATCTCGGCGTCACCCTGCCCGACGCCCCGGCGCCCGCGGCGAATTACGTTCCGTGGCACGTCGTGGGCGACATCGTCTATGTCTCGGGCCAGGTTTCGATGCAGGACGGCACGCTCGTCACAGGCAAGCTGGGCGCGGACATGGCGACCGAAGACGGCGCGGCGGCGGCGCGCCTGTGTGCGATCAGCCTGCTCGCGCAGGTCAAGGCGGCCTGCGGCGGCGATCTCGACCGGCTTGTGCAGGTCGTGAAACTGACCGGGTTCGTCAATTCGACGCCGGATTTCGGCGACCAGCCCAAGGTCGTGAACGGCGCGTCCGACTTCCTTGTCGAGGCTCTGGGCGACGCCGGTCGTCACACCCGTTCGGCGGTTTCGGCGGCCTCCCTCCCGTTCGGCTGCGCGGTCGAGATCGAAGGCATCTTCCGCATCAAATGACCGCGCTTCCCGACGTCTTCCTGCGCGCACCACTGGCCCACCGCGCCTATCATGACGTATCGGCGGGCCGCCCCGAAAACTCCCGCGCCGCGATCCGTGCCGCCGTCGCGGCGGGCTACGGCATCGAATGCGATGTGCAACTCAGCAGCGATGGCGTCGCGATGGTGTTTCACGACTACGACCTCGGTCGGCTGACGGCGCAAAAAGGCCCCGTGGCGCAACAGACGGCGCGCGCGCTGGGCGCGATCCCGTTGCTCGGCGCGGACGACGGCATCCCGACCCTTGCCGAGGTACTGGGCATCGTGGCCGGTCAGGTGCCGCTCCTCATCGAGATCAAGGATCAGGACGGCGCGATGGGGGCCAACATCGGCCCACTGGAGGCTGCGGTGGCCGGTGCGCTCGCAGGATACACGGGGCCGGTCGCCGTGATGTCGTTCAATCCCCATTCCGTCAGCGAAATGGCCCGGCTGGCGCCGGAGACCCCGCGCGGCCTGACCACCTGCGCCTATGACGCCGACGATTGGCCGCTTCTGAACGCGACGACGCGCACGCTTCTTGCCCGTATCCCGGATTACGACCGCGTCGGGGCGTCGTTCATCAGCCATGATGCCCGCGATCTGACCTCGGGTGTGGTGGCCGATTTGAAAGCGAAAGGCACGCCCGTCCTGTGCTGGACGATCCGCTCGCCCGAGGCCGAGACAAAAGCGCGTGAGGTCGCCGATAACGTGACCTTCGAGGGCTACGCCGCCGCGCTCCCCGCTTGACCCTTACCGCACCGCCGCGTCACATCGGCCCATGGATCAACGCGCTATCGAAATCCGCACGCATGACAGTATCGACGGGATCGACCCGACCGACTGGGATGCCTGCGCCTGCCCCGAAGGTAGCCTGCGGCCCGACGACCCGTTCACGACCCACCGCTTCCTCGCCGCGCTGGAACGCTCGGGGTCTGTCGGACCCGGCACCGGCTGGCAACCGCTCTACCTGACCGCCCATGACGAGGCGGGAATGATCGGTGCCGCGCCGATGTATGCCAAGTCGCACAGCCAGGGCGAATACGTGTTCGATCACAGCTGGGCTCATGCCTATGAGCGGGCGGGGGGCCGCTATTACCCCAAGCTTCAGATCGCGGTGCCGTTCACGCCCGCGACCGGGCGGCGCTTTCTGGTCAAGCCGGGGGCCGAAACCGAAGCCACGGCGGCGCTGGTTCAGGGCGGGGTGCAGGTCGCGGCGGACAACGAGATATCCTCGCTCAACGTCACCTTCTGCACCGAGGCCGAGGCCATCGCGGGCAAAGCGATGGGGCTGATCCACAGGACGCACAGCCAGTATCATTGGTTTAACGACGATTTCACCGACTTCGACGCGTTCCTCGAAACGCTGTCATCGCGCAAGCGCAAGGCGATCCGAAAGGACCGGCGCACGGCGCAGGAGTTCGGGGGCGAGATCGTGGCGCTGACCGGCGACGATCTGACACCCGAGCACTGGGATGCGTTCTGGGTGTTCTATCAGGACACCGGGATGCGGAAATGGGGCTCGCCCTACCTGACGCGGGCCTTCTTCGACGACGTGCAGGCGACCATGCGCGACGACGTGTTGCTGGTGTTCGCCATGCGCGACGGGCACCCCGTCGCGGGCGCATTGAATTTCATCGGGCGCGACGTGCTTTATGGCCGCTACTGGGGCTGCACCGAGCACCATCCGAGCCTGCATTTCGAGCTCTGTTACTATCAGGCCATCGACTATGCCATCGCACACGGGCTGGGCCGGGTCGAAGCGGGCGCGCAGGGCGACCACAAGCTCGCCCGCGGCTACCTGCCGGTGACGACCCATTCGCTGCACTGGATCGGTGACCCCGGGTTCCGGCGCGCGGTCGCGGAGTTCTGCGAGCAGGAAGCGCGCGCGGTGGACGAGGATATCGAGATCCTGACCTCGATGGGACCGTTCAAGCGCGGTTGACGCGGCGCGGTCCGGCCCCCACATTCGAAATAACGAATATGGAGGACCGAATGGCCTATACCCTCGACCGCACCATCACCGACGCCGATTTCGAAACCGTCGATGCCCGCACCCGCAAGGCGCTGGGTGACGCGGGCTTCGGCGTGCTGACCGAAATCGACGTGAAAGCGACGATGAAGAAGAAGATCGACAAGGATATGGACGGCTACCGCATCCTCGGCGCCTGCAACCCGAACATGGCTTGGGAGGCGATCGGGATGGAGCCGAAAGTGGGCGCGATGCTGCCCTGCAACGTGATCCTGCGCGAGGTGGGCGGCGGCGTCGAAGTGTCGGCGGTCGATCCCGTGGCCTCGATGTCCGGCATCGACAACGCGGACCTCAAGGGCGTCGCAGGTCAGGTGCGCGACATGCTTCAGGGCGTGATCGCGGCGATCTGAGCAAAAGGTGCGGCGCAAGCGCCGCGCGTGATTTGCGCCGTCCCACCTTGCGGTGGGACAGCGCGGTGTGCGAGAGGGCCAGCCCTCTCGCGCTCTCCCGGGATATTTGCGACCGGAAAGAGGTCAGATGGCCTCGACCATCGCTTCGCCGCCCGACATATCGCAGACGCCGGGGTTTTCTTCGGCTTGAAAGACCTTCACGACCCCGTTGTCCGCCATCAGCGCGTAGCGTTTGGAGCGGGCGATGAGACCCACGGGCGGGGCGTCGAACCTGAGGCCCATCGCTTCGGTCAATTTGCACTCCGCGTCGCCCAGCATGGTGATGCCGGCGTCGTTGGCGCCGGTCGATGCACCCCAGGCCCCCATCACGAAGGGATCGTTGACGGAGACGCAGACAACCTCGTCCACGCCCTTGTTCTTGAGCGCGTCCATGTTGCGGATGAAGCTGGGCACATGCGCCGTGGTGCATGTGCCGGTAAAGGCGCCGGGCAGGCCGAAGATCACCACCTTGCGTCCCGAGGTCAGGGCGGAAAGCTCGACCGGTTCCGGTCCCTTTTCCCCGAGTTTCATCAAAGTGGCCTCGGGTAGCGTGTCACCCACTGCAATCGTCATAACGTCCTCCTGTTCGCGTTGCCATTTGATTACGGCTGGCGATATGGTCCGGACCAAAGTGGGAGAGGCAAGTAAAAATGTCGGATATCGTCGTAATAGGGGCCGGGCAGGCCGGGGCAGCACTGGTGGCCAAGCTGCGGCACCTGAAATTCGAGGGCAGCATCACCTTGATCGGGGAAGAGCCTGTGCCGCCCTACCAGCGTCCGCCCCTGTCCAAGGCATATCTTCTGGGCGAGATGGAGCTGTCGCGGCTCTACCTCCGCCCCGAAAGCTTCTACCCCGAGCACGACATCGACCTGAAGACCGGCACGCGGGTCGAGCGGATCGATCCGGCCGCCAAGACGGTGACCTTTGAGAATGGCGAAACGCTGGATTACGGCCAGCTTGCGTTGACCACCGGATCGCTGCCCAACCGGCTGCCGGCGGCCATCGGTGGCGATCTGGGCGGTGTCTATACCGTGCGCACGCTCGCCGATGTTGATGCCATGTCGCATGAATTCGCCGAGGGGCGTCGCGTGCTGGTGATCGGCGGCGGCTACATCGGGCTCGAGGCCGCCGCGGTCGCCGCCAAGAAAGGGATGCAGGTGACCATCGTCGAAATGGCGCAACGCATTCTGCAACGTGTGGCGGCCCCCGAGACCTCGGACTATTTCCGCGCGTTGCACAAGGCGCACGGCGCGACCATTCTGGAAGAGGTCGGCTTGTCGAAACTGACGGGCGAGGGGCATGTCTCTGGCGCCGAACTCACCGACGGGTCGACCATCGACGTCGATTTCGTCGTGGTCGGCGTGGGGATCAAGCCGGACGTGGCCCTGGCAGAGGCCGCCGGGCTTGCCATCGACAACGGGATCAAGACCGACGCGCAAGGCCGCACCTCGGACCCGTCGATCTTTGCCGCGGGCGATTGCGCGTCGTTTCCCTACAAGGGCAAGCGTATCCGGCTGGAAAGCGTGGGCAATGCCATCGATCAGGCGGAAGTGGTGGCCCAGAACATGCTTGGCGCGGGCAAGGATTACATCGCGAAGCCGTGGTTCTGGTCGGACCAGTACGACACGAAGCTTCAGATCGCCGGGCTGAACACCGGCTATGACCGGGTCGTCACCCGCGATGACGGGACCGAGGACGGCAAGACTTCGGTCAGTTACTGGTATTACGCGGGCGACACGCTGGTCGCGGTCGATGCGATGAACGACCCGCGCGCCTATATGGTCGGCAAACGGCTGATCGAAGGCGGCAAGAGCCCGGACCCGGAGGCCGTGGGCAACCCCGAGACCGACCTCAAGGCTCTGCTCAAGGCGTGAGGATCATTGCGGGGCAGCATCGCGGGCTGGCGCTGGCCAGTGTCGGCAAGGGCGATGCCGCCGCGCATCTGCGCCCCACGACCGACCGCGTGCGCGAGAGCCTGTTTTCGATGCTGACGGGCGGGCGCTTTGGCGATCCGGTGACGGATGCGGTGGTGCTCGACCTGTTCGCGGGCACCGGCGCGCTGGGGTTGGAGGCGCTGTCGCGTGGCGCCGCGCAGGTCACCTTCGTCGATGACGGGCGCGTGGCGCAGAAGCTGATCCGCGAGAATATCGTCAAGTGCCGGGCCGAGGGTCAGGCGAGGCTGGTCGCGCGCAACGCCACTCGGCTCGGCCCCGCGACCGAGACGCCCGCCACGCTGGTGTTCCTAGACCCGCCCTATGGCAAGGGGCTGGGGGATAAGGCGCTTTCCGCCGCGATGGAGGGCGGCTGGATCGCGCCGGGTGCCTGCGTGGTGTGGGAGGAAAGCGTGCCGGTCACGCCGCCCGCCGGCATGCAACTCATCGACAGCCGCCGGTATGGCGACACGACCATCAGCATCTGCACGGTGGCGGAATGACACGCCCGGCTGCCGTCCTCTTCGACTGCGATGGGGTGCTGGTCGACAGTGAGCCAGCGGGATTCGACCTGTTGGAGGCTGAATTCGCCGCCCACGGCCTGCCGCTCGACCGCGATGAGATGGAGCGGCTGTTCGTCGGCTCCACCATCGCGGCGCTGGCGGATGAGGCGCGGCGGATGGGCGCGGGGTTTCCGCCCGATTGGGTCGATGGGTTCTACGAGAAACTCTATGCCCGGCTGGCCGAAGGCACGGAGCTGTTTCCCGGCGTCGAAGATCTGCTCGACCGGCTGGATGCGGCGGGCATTCCCTATGCGGTCGGCTCGAACGGGACCACGCGCAAGATGCGCACCACGCTGGGCCAGCATCCGGGCGTCTGGACGCGGCTGAAGGATCATCTGTATTCGGGGCAGGAGATCGGTGCGCCCAAACCCGCGCCCGACCTTTACCTCATGGCCGCCGAGGCTCTGGGCGTCGCGCCCGAGGGCTGCGTCGTGATCGACGACAGCGCCACGGGGTGCCGGGGCGGGCTGGCCGCAGGAATGCGCGTGATCGGTTTCGCGCCGGGCCATATCCCCGACACGCTCGCCGCACTCGGGGTCGAAATCGCGACGAACATGGAAGATGTTGCGCGGCGTCTGGGCCTTTGACCTACTGGGCCGACACCGGGGCCTGACCGCGTTCCGCGAGAATACGCGCCTTGGCCGCCGGGCTTTTCCACGCGTAATTATCCGGCAGGCCCAGACGCCGCGCGGCGCCCACGGCGGGGCTGTTCTTGGCGGGCACGGTGTTGGCCAGTTTGGCCGCCAGCCGCAGCGACACCCGTTGGGGGAGCGTCAGATCGAACTCGGCCCCCAACGCCAGCCGCTGCCGAACCTCGCCCGGCAACAGCCCGACCGCCGCGTTGGCGATGGCCACGTGAAGCCCCTTGGGCACACCGCGTGCGGCCTTGCCGGACTTGATGATCTCCAGAAAGTCGCGGTTGATCTGGTGCGGCTCGAACCGGGGGAGGAGCGACCGGCACATCGCCTCGAAATCCTCGGGCGTGCGGATCGGCGACCTGACGCCGTAGAGCGTCACGACCGGCACGCTTTCCTCGTAGAACCGGCACTTGTCGGCGTAGCTCAGGGGCGTCACGTAGCGGTCATAGGCCATCATGAACCCATAGGCGGCGGTGGCGCTGACCCAGTCGAGAAGCTCCACATCGGTCGCCGCATAGGCCTCGCCCGTCGGCGTCTTGCCCGACACGCGGGCATGCATGTTGTTCACGCCCTTGATGACCCGGCGCGCGGCGCTTTCGGGGCCGTAGATCCCGACCATCGCGGCAAGGCCGGTGCGGCGCGAGCGGCCCAGCGGGTCGATGGGGTAGACGGAATGATCCCAGACGCCGGACCTGATCCGGGCGTCCGCGAATTCAAGCAGAACGGCCGCCACCCCGCCAATGGCGAGCGAAATGGGGTTCTTGTAGACGGTCCAAGATATCGAGTCCGGCGCGCACAGCGCGGGCTCGCCCTTGGGTTCGGTGAAATCGAGATTCCAGCCGAGGTATGACTTCACAGGTTCCATAGGCCGCGTCCTCCGTTGTCGGCCATCGGTCCTTCCTCACCCGCCAGCATCGGGGCAAGCGCCCCCACCGATCAAGGGTGACCCGAGGGCAGGCGCTGGACAGGCGCGGATTTGCAGCGTTGGATGATGCCATGACGATGCCCGATCATTTCTGTCCCGGCTGCGGCGCGCGGCTCAGGGCCTTCGCACGATACCCTTGGCATTTCTGTAACGAATGCCGGGCGCGCGCGGTGGACGGACGGGGGCAACCGCTTGAATTCGCGAACGAAAGCCTGTCGGGCGGGTTCATGTTCCGACGCGCGGGCGAAGAGGATTGGACCGTTTGCGGCAGCGTGATCGCCCGCATCGACGGGCGCCGTGTGAAGGTGCACGAAGCGCGGTTCGGCGGCGTGGTCGCGGAGCCTTCGACCGAGGATATCCCGGGCCTCGCCCCCTATCGACAGATCGACCTGACCCGCCCTTAACCTGTTTCCCCTAATCGTGAGAGCGGCCGCGACCGCCGCGTGCTATCATGGTGGCATGGACCGGAGCCCGACGCGGGACGGTCATACCATCGCGCCGCCTTCGGTCCGCTCGTGCACGGACTTGAGGAGGAAGCCATGCCAAAGACCATCGGAAATCCACTGTCCTTCGGGATCGGGGCACTTGGGCAGGGGGCGCGCAGCGTCGAACACGGGATCGAGACCATCGGCAGTCACGATCTGACCATGCCCGTGGTCCGCAAGATCACGCTCGCCGACCTGCGCATCGCGCTCAGGCGTGGGGTGGCCGACTTCGCGGCGTTTCGTACCGACGTCATGTTCCTCGTCATCGCCTATCCCATCGTCGGTCTGCTGATCGCCGGGTTCGCCTTCAACGCCGCGCTCGCCCCGCTTCTGTTCCCCATGGCCGCCGGGTTCGCGATCCTCGGCCCCGTGGCCTGTGTCGGGCTTTACGAGATGTCGAAGCGGCGCGAGATGGGGTTGGCCGTGACATGGGGTGATGCCTTCTATGCCGCGCGCAGCCATGTGGTCGGGCCGATGCTGACACTGGCGCTTTACCTCGTGCTGCTGTTCACCGTCTGGGTGTTCTTCGCGGACATGATCCACGAGGCGACGATGGGGGCGGCGGTTCCGGCGAGCCTGACCGCCTTCGCGACCGATGTGTTCACCACCTCCGGTGGCTGGCAGATGATCGTGATCGGTATGGCGGTAGGCTTCGTCTTCGCGCTCGTCACGCTGGTCACGACCTTCGTCGCCGCGCCCATGCTGGCCGACCGCCCGGTCGGAATGCCTGTGGCCATCGCTACCTCGATCCGTGCGGCCCGTGAAAACCCGGTGCCCGTGCTGGTCTGGGGTCTGATCGTCGCCGTGCTACTGGCGCTGGGGTCGATCCCGCTGTTTCTGGGTCTCGTCGTCGTGCTGCCGATCCTGGGCCACGCGACATGGCACCTTTACCAGCGGCTCGTCTTCTGGCCGGGTGAGGCTCAGGCGTAAGTCGGGTGGAATTTCCCTGCGGGCGAGAGCGTGAAGATCTCGCACCCGTCCGCGGTGATCCCGATGGAATGCTCGAACTGCGCCGACAGGCTCTTGTCGCGCGTCACCGCCGTCCAATCGTCGGCGAGCACCTTGGTTTCGGGGCGGCCCAGATTCACCATCGGCTCGATGGTGAAGAACATGCCTTCCTGAAGGATCGGCCCGGTGCCGGGGCGACCGTAATGCAGCACGTTGGGCGGCGCATGGAACACCTGACCCAGCCCGTGACCGCAGAAATCGCGCACCACCGACATGCGGTTCTTCTCGACGAAACTCTGAATGGCGAAGCCGATGTCACCGAAGGTATTGCCCGGCTTGGCCGCTTCGATGCCCAGCATCAGCGCCTCATGCGTCACGTCCACGAGCCGCTCGGCCTTGCGCGGCATCTTGCCCGCGACGAACATGCGCGAGGTGTCCCCGAACCAACCGTCCACGATCACGGTGACGTCGATGTTCAGGATGTCGCCATCCTTGAGCTTCTTGTCCGACGGAATACCGTGGCAGACCACATGGTTGATCGAAATGCAGGAGGCGTGTTCATAGCCCTTGTACCCGATCGTGGCCGAGGTCGCGCCGGCTTCGTTCACCATCGCCTCGATCGCCGCGTCCAACTCGCCCGTCGTCACACCCGGCTCCACCAGCGGAATGACCCGGTCGAGGATCTCCGCCGCCAGTTTTCCCGCCTTGTGCATCCCCGCGAAATCCTCGGGTTCGTACAGGCGGATGCCCTCTCGGGTGATGCGGGTCTTGGTATCCAAAGGATGCTCCATGCGTGGTTTGGCCTCTAAATAGGCAGAAACGGCGCGGGACACAACGGATGCGGCGCCTTGCGCGACGCCGGGCCGCCACTTAGGCTCGTTGTATTCGTATCCACGGCATTTCAGAGGACTCCCATGCGCATTTTCCTGCTTTCGCCCGTCTTGCTGGCCGCGACGCCGCTTTTGGCCGATGCCTGTCTGCACGAGGTAAAGGCGATGTATCTCGACGATGGCGGGGTTTTCGACCCGGCCTTCGACATCCAGCATCAGGAAGTGACGTTCAACCGGATGCCGGACGGCACCGAACAGATCGTCGTCACCGCGCGGTGGCAGGCCCCCGATCAGGTGATTTCCGCGTTTCCGGATGGCCGGTTCATGCTGCTCTGGGGGCAGGATTTCTACGACGGCTCGTCGTGGGACGGGCCGTGGACCGATACAGGGTCGGACAATCCCTATGACGCGATGGAATTCGCCCGCGACATGAACGCATCCTCCGCCGCCAGCATCACCGAGGCGACATGCGACGGTGAGGTCGACGTCGAGGGACGAACACTCCTGCGCTATGCCTATCGCGTGCGCACCGAAACGGCGGGCGGTCAGTCGTGGTGGGAAAGCGATCAGGTGCTTTATATCGACCCGGAAACCGGGCGAATGGCCATCACCGAAGAACACAACCTCATGGAAAGCTGGGCGCCGGAGCCGAAGGACTATGTCAGGGTGACGACTGCGGACTACGGCGCCGACTTCGCCATCGCCGCGCCGGAGGGCTGATCGGCGCTAGGCCCAAGGCGGCGTGAACGGGAGCCGTTTTCCAAGCGCGACACCGTCGGGCGTGATCCGACAGGCATAGGCGAGCGGCTCGACCCCGGCCTCCAGCGCGGACCGCACGGCGTCGGCATAGGTCGGGTCGATGTCCCCCGCGATCGTCACCGCACGCGCGTCGGTGCGCTGGACGAGGTAAAAGATCACCGCCCGGTGCCCGGAGCGCGCCATCTCGGCCAGATCCGCCATGTGTCTGGCGCCACGCGCCGTCACGCTGTCGGGAAACTCCGCGATCCCCGGTTCCCGCGACAGGGTGACGGATTTGACCTCGACATAAGTATCGGGCCCCGCGCCGGTCAGCAGGAAATCGACCCGGCTGTTCTGCCCGTATTTCACCTCGGCCCGCACCATCGGCGCGACCAGTTCCGGCACGTCCCCCGCCATCAGCGCGGCCTTCAGCATCCGGTTGGGGAGCGACGTATCGACCCCGGTGAAATCGCCCGTATCGTGCTCCACCAGCCGCCAGCCGTATTTCAGCTTCTTCTTCGGGTCGTCGTTGGGTTCCAGCCAGATCCGGCTGCCCGGCGTGGCCAGCCCCATCATCGAGCCGGGATTGGCGCAATGGGCCGTTACCTCGGTCCCGTCCGCGAGTTGGCAATCCGCGAGAAACCGTTTGTAGCGTCTGACGAGCGTGGCGGGGATCAGGGGCGTCGGAAAATCCATGCGGTCTTTCTCTACGGATGAGGGCACCTAGACAAGGTTGGGGGAATAGAACTGACTTCTAATCTTCTCTGGTCCGCAATTACCTTGGGGGTCGCCATTGTTGCGCCATTGGTCCGAGCGACAATGGCGACGGGGCAGAGCCCCCAACCGGATCGCCGGGCCCAGCCCGGCGAAACCCCTCAACCGCCGCAATCCACCGCGATCTGACAGCCGTTCCCGTCGAACCCGACAAGAAACCCCGGCGCACCCCGCCGCCACGGCGTTGCGGCATCGGGGATCAGGCGCAGGCCGTCGACGGCGCCGCACGCGCCGTTCGCCTCGCGCACCTGCCAGCCCTGTGCCATAGCGATGTCGATGACCGCATCGCGCCGGGTGCAGCCGCCCAGCGTCGCCGCCGCGTGGTATTCGGACAATTCCCGGTAATACTCCAACCGCAACTCGGCGCGTTCCTTGTCGAGCCAGGATTTTGCGCCGATCAGCCCGACGACGCCCATCGCGCCGAGACCGACGAGGCGCCTAACGAGGGCGAGAGGGTTCACGGTCGCCCACCGCCTCGCGCCAGTGCTTGCGACACAGGCTGACGTAGCTTTCATTGCCGCCGATCTGCACCTGTGCGCCCGCGGTCAGCACATTGCCCTCGCCATCCTGACGTATGACCATCGTCGCCTTCTTCCCGCAGTGGCAAATCGTGCGCACTTCGCGCATCTCGTCGGCAAGGGCGAGAAGGGCGGCGGAGCCGGGAAAGAGGTTGCCCTGAAAATCGACGCGCAGGCCGTAGCACATGATGGGCACGCGCAGATCATCGACCACGCGGGCCAGTTGCCAGACCTGATCTTCCGACAGGAACTGCGCTTCATCGATGAACACGCAGGCAACGTGGCCCTGCGCCAGTCGTGCCTCGATCTTGGCGAACAGATCCTCGCCCGTCTCGAACGTGTCCGCCTCGGAGCCGATCCCGATGCGCGACCCGATCTGGCCTTCGCCCGCCCGATTGTCGAAACGCGCGGTGATAAGGTAGGTGTCCATCCCCCGTTCGCGGTAATTGTGCGACGCCTGCAAGAGCAGCGTCGATTTCCCCGCGTTCATCGTGGAGTAGTGGAAGTAAAGCTTCGCCATGGGACCGGATTAGCCCGCAGGCCACCGGCGTTCAAGCGCGCTTACCAGCCCCCGCGCATATGGTCGAAGAGCGGCTTGTTCGGGCACAGGTTCGGAGCTTCGCGGGCACCGCCGGAATGGTCGTCCAGCCACATCGCGCAGCCGTCCGGATCGTTGCAGGACTTGCACCGCTCGACCGCACGGTCAAGCTGGCGGCGGGTCACGATATGCGCGTCGTATTCGACCCCAAGGTCGAGGCTCAGAGTTTCGGCCATGCGGGCCATTGCGCTGGGTGTGCGGGGGCGGTCCAGATAATCTCTCATAACAATGTCCTCCACCGCCGATCATGCGGATTCGCCACTCACTAACCTTGATCCATGACAAATCGGGCTGGCAAATCCCGGCAAGGGGCGTAGGCTGAAGCCATGTTTACAATCGAACACGACTTCGACGCGACCGTCATCACCCTCGTGGACGAGGGCGAAGAGGGCGTCTCGCATCTGAAAGAAGACGTCACGATCAACGCCTTCGAGGATTGCGTCACGATCGAACAGCTCGAACCGACGACGGACCGGGTGCAGGTCGTCACGCTGTCCATGGCGCAGTTGCAGGATCTCGCGGCCGCGCTCGACCTGCCCGAAGGCGTCTATCGGCTGGCCCGGACCGAGGACGTTCAACGCTAGGTGTGCGCCCGACGTTCAGTCGATCCGAAACGCCTTGTCGCGTGACGTGGCGCCGCGCACCAGCGTCAGATCCGACTTGGCCACGCCGAGCGCATGGGCCAGCAGCTTCACCACCGCCGCCGTCGCCTTGCCGTCCTCCGGCACCGTTGTCACGCTGACCTTCAGGTGCCCGTCCTCATCCACCGACACGGCGTTGCGCGACGCTTTCGGTGTCACGCGCACGGCCAGTTCGGACCCCGGCACCGCCAGATAAGCCAGTTCACCCTTCTTCATGCCGTCTCATCCCCGATCCGAGGATGCGGGACAACAGCCCATTTTCGCCCCTGCTGTTGACGTGGACGTGAAAAGTGCCGACATGCACCGGGACGGACAGGAGACCTTCATGCCAGACAAGAACCCGGCGGCGCTCGATTTTCTGCTGACGCGCCGCTCCCGCCCGGCCAAAACGCTGACCGGCCCCGTGCCGGATCGCGAAGAGCTCATGCCGATTCTGACCGCCGCCGCCCGGACGCCCGATCACGGCAAGCTGGAGCCTTGGCGTTTCATCGTGCTGGGCAAGCCCGCGCTGACCCGTCTTGCCGATGCGGTCGGCCCGCGCGGGGCGGCGCTGGGCATCGAGCCCGAGAAGATCGAGAAATCCTATCGCCAGTTCGCCGATGCCGATCTGGCCGTCGCCGTCGTCTTTTCCCCGGTCGAAAGCCCCAAGGTGCCCGAGGTCGAGCAACGCTATTCCGCGGGCGCCGTCTGCCTGTCGCTGCTGAACGCCGCTTTGGCCGCCGGTTGGGGCGCCAACTGGCTTTCCGGCTGGCCCAGCCACGATGCCGCGTTCGTTCAATCTGGCCTCGGCCTCGCCGCGCATGAAAGCATCGCGGGCTTCATCCATATCGGCACGGAGACCAGCGCGCCGCCGGATCGCCCGCGCCCGGACCTGTCCAACATCGTGGCTTGGGTGGACGCATGATCCTAGACGATTTCTTCAAGGCGCTGGGCCAGCTTGGCGACCGCCGTTTCCGTAAAGTCCTGCTGCTGGGTATCGGCCTGACCATCGCGCTCCTCGCGGTCATCACCGTCGCGCTCGTCTGGGTGGCGGGGCTTTTCCTGCCCGAAGTCGTCACACTTCCCTTCGTGGGCGAGGTCGCTTGGCTCGACTCGGTGGCAAGCTGGGCCATCGTGGGCCTTATGGTGATCCTGTCGCCCTTCCTGATGACGCCCGTGTCCATCGCGTTCATGGGCATCTTCCTCGACGAGGTGGCGGATGCGGTCGAACAGCGACACTATCCGAACCTGCCGCCCGCCCATGACGTGACCATCCTCGACGGGTTGCGCGATGCGGCGAGCCTGATCCTCGTCACCATTCTGCTCGGCATCCTCGCCTTCGGGCTGTCGTTCTTCATCGGCCCGCTCGCGCCGGTTCTGTTCTGGGTGGTGAACGGCTATCTGCTCGGTCGCGAATATTTCCAACTCGCCGCCATGCGGCGTGAGGGCCGGGCCGGGGCCAACCAGTTGCGCCGCAAGTTCAACGGTCAGGTCTGGCTCGCCGGTATCCTCATGGCGATCCCACTCACCGTGCCGATCCTGAACCTTCTGATCCCGGTCATGGGGGCCGCGACCTTCACGCACCTGTATCACCGTGTGACGGGCCGCGCGGCTGGCTGAATTTTGGCTTTACGCCCCGTTGCATCCGGTTCCGAAGCGCCCAAACTGCCGGTATGAGCGAAATCCTCCACGACTCGATGCCCGCAGACGCGGTATCGCACCCGTTGCCCGGAACCCGGCCCCTTGCCGCGGGCGACTGGCTGCGCCGCGACGAACGCTTCGCCGAGCAGATGGCCTTACGCGATGACTTGGTCCTGCACCGGCGGGAGGACGTGATCGCCCTGCGCCCGGAAGGGGAGGCGCCAGCGCGCGAGGTGCTGGAGGTCGTGTGCCGTGAACTCGGGATCAATGCCGACACCTACGACCGTCCCGATGGCGTGACCGTCGCCATCGACAAGACCGACCCGCTCGCCACCCTCGGGCGGCTCTGTCAGGAGGATTTCGCGATCATGGTCGCGGGCGAGGTCGAACACTGGCTCGCAGGCGGGGTGATCTGCTTTCCCTCACGCTGGACGCTGGCCCAAAAGATCGGGCGACCCCTCACCGCCATTCACACGCCGGTCGAAGCCTATGATGACGGAATGGCGAAACGGGTCCAGCG
Source organism: Maritimibacter alexandrii (assembly GCF_005871115.1). Taxonomy (NCBI): domain Bacteria; kingdom Pseudomonadati; phylum Pseudomonadota; class Alphaproteobacteria; order Rhodobacterales; family Roseobacteraceae; genus Maritimibacter; species Maritimibacter alexandrii. The sequence goes on along the minus strand of NZ_SWKQ01000013.1, from coordinate 773,514 downwards.
GCTGTTCGACTGCGTGCGGGTGGGTCAGCCGCTCGTGCGCTGGAACAACCTGTCCTACCTTTTCGGTGACCTGCACAACCCCAAGCCGGAGTTCACGCCGGAACCTCCCGGCGAGCCGCGCCTATTCCGTCGCCGCGAACGACAGGTCCTCGTGCGTCTGCCCGAAACCGATGCGGTGGTGTTTTCGATTCACACCTATCTGGTGCGGGCCTAGTTCGGCACCCGCTCGCCCAGGTAGTTGTTCCAGTCGAGCATATCGACGGTCACGATTCCCGACAGGATGATCGCCACGACGCCGATCCAGATCGGAACGGCGAAAAGCGTGGTCATCAGCATCGTGCGTCCGAGGCGGAAGTTCGACGGCGCACCCTCATGCGTGCCGGGCACCACGTCGCCATCCTCGGCCTGCGTGCGCATGATGATCGGCAGGACGATGAACAGGGTCATGAACCAGATCACGACGAGAAGGACGGCACCGCCGGTGATGGACATCAGACCTGCTCCAGCTCGATCAGGCAGCCGTTGAAGTCTTTGGGATGCAGGAACAGCACCGGCTTGCCGTGGGCGCCGATCTTGGGTTCGCCGCTGCCAAGCACGCGCGCGCCGTCGGCTTTCAGCTTGTCGCGGGCGGCAAGGATATCGTCCACCTCGTAGCACATGTGATGGATGCCGCCCGACGGGTTCTTTTCCAAAAACCCCTTGATCGGGCTGTCTTCGCCCAACGGGTAGAGCAATTCGATCTTGGTGTTCGGCAGTTCGATGAACACGACCGTCACGCCGTGGTCCGGCTCGTCCTGCGGATCGCGCACGGTCGCGCCCAGCGTGCCGCGATACTGCGCCGCGGCGGCGTCCAGATCCGGCACGGCGATGGCCACGTGATTCAGGCGTCCGATCATGTCTCTCTCCCTCGTAAGCGTCGTTTCCGCTTATGCCCAAGGGCCGCAGGGCACGCAAGGCTCCGGCGAAAACGTCGCATCAGACCTTCGTGTTAACCGCCTGTTCACCGAATCAATGCGTGACTGTCGGGTGTAAGGAGGGCGCCATGCTCGATGATCTGTTTCCCGTTCAGCCGAAACCCACGGCCGCCAAACCGTTGTCGGGAATGACCGTGCTCGTGGTCGAGGACAGCCGTTTCGCGTCCGAGGCTTTGCGCCTGCTCTGCGTTCATTCCGGGGCGCGGGTGCGCCGGGCCGATTGCCTGACCTCGGCACGTCGCCACCTCAAGGTCTACCGCCCGAGTGTCGTGATCGTGGACCTCGGCCTGCCCGATGGGTCGGGCGAAGATCTGATCCGCGAACTCGACACCGCCCTGCCGCGTGTTCCGGTGATCCTCGGCCTGTCCGGCGAACCGGATGGCGAAGACACGGCCCGTGCCGCCGGTGCCGACGGATTTCTTGCCAAGCCGGTCGAGGGTCTCGGGGCGTTCCAGATCGCCGTTGTGAACGCGCTGCCCGAGGCGGACCGCCCGACGGGCTTGCGCATGGTGCCGTCGGGCGAGGTGCACCCGGACCATGCCGTGCTAGACGAGGACATTCTGAACGCCTGTGACCTGCTCGCGGCCGCGCGGTCGCGCGAAGACTACGACTATCTCGCGCATTTCCTGCATGGGCTGGCCCTGTCGGCCCATGACGGGGAACTGACCGCAGCGGTCGAAGCGATCCGAGAGGACCGGATCGACGAGGTCGAGGCGCTGCTGCGCAGACGTCTTGGCGTGGCCGAGGGCTGATCAGCGCCTGAGGGCCGGGTCGGAGGCAACCCGAACCAGCGCGGTCAGATCGGCCAGACGTTCCTTCTGCCGCCCGTCGCGGTCGAAATTGGCCGGGTTCAACCAGACACCGAACGCCTCTTTCAAGGCGGGCCATTCGCTGTCGATCACCGCGAACCACGCCGTGTCGCGATTGCGCCCCTTCACCACCATGTGCTGCCGGAACACGCCCTCGTAGCTGAACCCGAGCCGCTGGGCGGCACGGCGCGAGGCGAGGTTCAGCGCGTTGCACTTCCATTCATAGCGCCGATAACCGGCCTCGAACGCCCATTGCATCAGCAGGAACATGGTTTCGGTCGCGGCGGGCGTGCGTTGAAGCTCCGGCGAGAAGGTGATGAACCCGACTTCGATCGACCCGGCCTCGGGCGATATTCGCAAGAGTGAGCAGAACCCGACCCACTTGCCGCGCTGAACGTCGCGGATCGCGAAGAAATACGGATCGTTCTGCGCGGTCGCGTCGCGCATCCACCGATGGAAGGACGACGACGAGGCGAAGGGGCCGACGGGCATGTAGTCCCACAACTCATCATGGCCGTCGAAGACCCGAAACAGGTCGGCGGCGTGTTTGGCCGCGTCCAGAGGTTCGAGCGACACGAACCGCCCGTTCAGTGTCAGCCCGTCCGGGCGGGGCGGTGCGGTCCATCCGGTGACCTCGCGCCCCAAGTTCTTTTCGTCAGCCATGAAACCCTTGGAATATTAACCATTTTCTAAGGGGTATTGTGGAATGACTGCCCCTGTAAATCCCCCAAAGCGTGCCAATTGCGGCACCGGGGTTGCGCATTTCTGCCCCAATCGGGCGGCAGGTTGACGATACAGACGGACAAGGTGGTTCACAGGCACCTCGTCCGCCATGGTCAGGAGAGAATGATGCAAAACGTGTTCGAACGCTTCACCAACCAGAAAGACGGCAACGCCCTTGTGGACTGGGCCGTTCTGTTCACGGGTCTGGCGCTGATGGTCACGTCGATTGCACTGACGCTGTCGCATGGCCCCGACACGGTTTCGTCCGAAGCGGACGTCCCGGTGATCGTGGACCAGATGGCCGGCTGACAGCACGAAAATTCGAGGGACGGCGGCGCGGCTTGAAAAAGGTCGCGCCGTTTTTCGTTTCGTAACGTCGCAATCGGGAACCCGCCTGCGCGCCATCGCGTTATCCGCCCAACGACGATCAGCCACGTAAAGGACGAGCCATGCCCTCGATCTACGACGCCATCATCGCGGACCATGAAAAGCACCGCGACCTGCTGGATAAAATCGCCAATACCGAAGGCGACAGCCCGGAACGCCGCAAGGCGTGGAATGCGTTCTACTGCGACATCAAAAGCCACTCCGCTGCCGAAGAGGAAGAGTTCTACTCCAAGCTCATGGCCGAGACCTGGGGGCAGGACGCCGCCCGCCACTCGGTCGCGGAACATCACGAGATGGACGAAATCGTGGAAGAGCTGAACGAGATGGACATGTCGTCGCCCGGCTGGCTGACCCGCTTCAAGACGCTCAAGCACGACTACGAACATCACATGGAAGAGGAAGAAGACGAGGTCTTCACCCGCGCGAAAAAGGTCGTCGGCGAAGAAGATAACGACGCCTACGGCCAGCGTTTCCTTGATCGCAAGGAAAAGGAACTCGGGCTGGTCCAGAAGAAAAAAGAGGACCACCTCGAGGATTGAGGTCTAAAGGTGCACTTCAATCGGAAACGCCCGCGCATTGCCGCGGGCGTTTCTCGTTTCAGAACCGGAACCCCGGCGGATAGTCGTGCAGCCCGTCGAAATCGGCCTTGCCGATGTCCATGCCGCCCTGCCTGAGCACCGCGAACCCGATCGACAGGTGGAACATGAAATTGGGTATCGCGAACAGGTTCAGGTAATCCGCCCCGCGCTGGTCGAGATCCGCGAACCCTGCAAGGTGCCTGATGCGCCGCGCTTCGGCCCCCTCGAACGCGGCCGGGTCCATCGTCACCAGCCGTTCATGCGCGAAATCGATCCGGGTCAGAATGCCCTCACGATCCATTGCCGCGCTCGGGAACTCCGGCACCGGCTCACCGATCAGCGGAAAGGTCCCGCGCAGCGAAAAGCCAGCCGCCGTCGCGAATTGCTGGGCCGCCGAAAACATATCCGGGGCGAGCTTGCCCTCAAGCAGCTCCGGTCGCCCGCGACAGGCGGACACCAGCCCGCGCGCCTGTTCGAGGTAGTGCAGGAAAACCGGCACCGAAGCCTGATAAAGCGCCGGTGCCGCCATGTCAGTCTTTCGGCTGCTCGATGACGCGCAGCGACAATTCGCGAAGCTGCTCGTTCGTCGGCTCCGACGGCGCGTCCATCATCAGGTCTTCGGCGCGCTGGTTCATCGGGAACATCATGACCTCACGGATGTTCGCCTCGTCGGCGAGCAGCATGACGATCCGGTCGATCCCGGCGGCACAACCCCCGTGCGGCGGAGCGCCGTACTGGAACGCGGTGGCGAGACCGCCGAAGCGTTTCAGCACCTCGTCCTGCCCGTAACCCGCTTTCTCGAACACGCGGAACATGACCTCGCGCTTGTGGTTGCGGATCGCACCCGAAATCAGCTCATAGCCGTTGCAGGCGAGGTCGTATTGATAGCCGAGCACCGCCAGCGGATCGCCGTCGAGATCGTCGAGGTTCTGCGGCATCGAGAACGGGTTGTGCGAGAAGTCGATATCGCCGGTTTCCTCGTCCTTCTCATACATCGGGAAGTCGACGATCCACGCAAAGGCGAAACGGTCCATGTCGGTGAGGCCAAGCTCTTCACCGATCACGGTCCGCGCCTTGCCCGCCACACGCTCAAAGCTTTCCGGCTTGCCGCCGAGGAAGAACGCCGCATCGCCGACGCCGAGGCCAAGCTGCTCGCGGATCGCCTCGGTGCGCTCCGGGCCGATGTTCTTGGCGAGGGGGCCTGCGGCTTCCATGCCGTTGTCGCCGTCACGCCAGAAGATATAGCCCATCCCCGGCAGGCCCTCTTTCTGGGCGAACGCGTTCATCCGGTCGCAGAATTTGCGGCTGCCGCCACCGGGCGCCGGGATCGCGCGGATTTCGGTGCCGTCTTGTTCAAGCAGTTTCGCGAAGATCGCGAAACCCGACCCTGCGAAATGTTCGCTGACGACCTGCATCTTGATCGGGTTGCGAAGGTCCGGCTTGTCGGTGCCATACCACAGCGCCGAGTCGGCGTAGCTGATCTGTTCCCACGTCGTATCGACCTTGCGGCCACCGCCGAACTCTTCGAACACGCCCTGAATGACCGGCTGGATTGTGTCGAAAATGTCCTGCTGCTCGACGAAGCTCATTTCGAGGTCGAGCTGGTAGAAATCGGTGGGCGAGCGGTCGGCGCGCGGGTCTTCGTCGCGGAAGCACGGCGCGATCTGGAAATACTTGTCGAAGCCCGACACCATAATGAGCTGCTTGAACAGCTGCGGGGCCTGCGGCAGGGCATAGAACTTGCCGGGGTGCAGGCGCGAGGGCACGAGGAAGTCGCGCGCGCCTTCGGGCGAAGAGGCCGTGATGATCGGCGTCTGATATTCGCGGAACCCCTGATCCCACATCCGCTTGCGCATCGACGCGATCACGTCCGAGCGCAGCGTGATATTGCGCTGCATCTCTTCGCGGCGCAGGTCGAGGTAGCGATAACGCAGGCGGGTTTCTTCGGGATATTCCTGATCGCCGAACACCATGAGCGGCAGTTCCTGCGCGGCCCCCAGCACTTCCATGTCCTGAATGAACACTTCGATCTCGCCGGTGGGCAGCTTCGGGTTCACCAGGCTCTCGTCACGCGCCAGAACCTTGCCGTCGATGCGGATGCAGTATTCCGAGCGGAGTTTCTCGACCTCGGCAAACACCGGGCTGTCCTCGTCCGCCAGAATCTGCGTCACGCCGTAATGGTCGCGCAGGTCGATGAACAGGACGCCGCCGTGGTCGCGCACGCGATGCACCCAGCCTGACAGGCGGATGGTATCGCCCACGTTGGCCTTGGTCAGATCGGCACAGGTGTGGCTGCGATAGGCGTGCATGATGGTCCCTCGGGGTCGATTTCAGTCCGGGCCGATACACCTTGCGGCGGGGGTGAAGTCAAGCCCGACAGGGGGAAATGCACCGGAGTGGGAACCTTTGTGCGCAAAGGAACCTTTACAGAACAGACATTTTTGCCAAACATTAACGTGTGAGGCGGCGTTTCGGGTGGGATCTTTCCCGACGACGGAACCGTTGCGGGAAAGAGCAGACACGCGATTTGGGAAGCCGGCGGGAAAGGCGCCGGCCAATCAGGGAGCCTGCTATGTGGACTGCTTTGCTTGACGTCATGCTGAAACATTTTTTCCGGCATGGCACACTTCACGTCACCATGCCCGACGGCACGTCGCACCGATACGGGTCGGGTTCGCCGGAAACGCATGTGCGGGTCCGCGACAAAGGCATCATCAAGGACTTGGTGTTGAACCCCGAGCTTGCCATTGGCGAAGGCTATATGGATGGCCGGATCGAAATCGACGATCTGCGCGGGTTCTTCGCCGTTGCGATCCCAGCGATCTACAAGGCCGAGCGGCCTTGGTTCCAGAAGCCTCTCGATCTCACCAAACAGACGTTCCGCAAACTCGCGCAGTCCAACAGCCTGCTCAAGTCGCGCTCGAACGTGTCGCATCACTATGACCTGTCGGGTGAGCTTTACGATCTCTTCCTCGATGCCGACCGGCAATATAGCTGCGCCTATTTCGCCCGACCCGACATGACGCTGGACGAGGCGCAGGAGGCGAAGAAGCATCACATCGCGCACAAGCTGCGGATCGAACCGGGCATGAAGGTGCTCGACATCGGCTGCGGCTGGGGCGGCATGGCGCTGACGCTCGCGCGCGACTATGGCGCGCACGTGGTCGGTGTGACGCTGTCGAAGGAACAGCACGCCATCGCGGTGAAACGCGCCCAAGACGCGGGGCTGTCCGACCGGATCGATATCCGGCTTCAGGATTACCGCGACGTGACCGAGTCGTTCGACCGGATCGTGTCGGTCGGCATGTTCGAGCATGTGGGCGTCCCCTATTACGACCAGTATTTCGGCAAGGTGAAGGACCTGCTCAAGGATGACGGCCTCGCGCTGATCCACACCATCGGGCATGTGGGGCCGCCGAATTACTCCGACCCGTGGATGGTGAAATACATCTTCCCCGGCGGCTATTCTCCGGCCCTGTCCGAAATGGTCGCGCCCATCGACAAGCACTACCTCGTCCTTCAGGATATCGAGGTGCTGCGCACGCATTATTCCAAGACGCTCGGTCACTGGCACGACCGTTTCATGGAAAAAGCCGACAAGGCCCGCGCGCTATACGACGACCGCTTCGTGCGGATGTGGCGTTACTACCTGCTGGCGATGGAGGCGGCGTTCCGCGACGGATCGCTCCTCGTCTATCAGGTGCAGATCGGGAAGACCTTCACCGCGGCCCCGGTCACGCGCGATTATCTGTATCCTTACGAGGGCGAGGTGTCGGACAAGGACGCTTACGCGAAGGCGGCTGAATAACCGTCCGTTAACCGCTTTTACCTGTGCCCACTCGCGTCTAAGGTGCACGCCGACAGACAGACGCGAGCGGGACAATCAATGTTTGCAGGTATGCTCAGGCGCATGGTTCAGCGCCTCGTCACCGACGGTGACCTGACGATTTCATGGCCCGATGGGGTGCGCGAACGCTACGGCGACGCCATCGGCACGCCCGTCCATCTGCGCATCACCGATGCCGGGCTCATGAAGCGCCTGATGCAGAACCCAGAACTCGCGCTGGGCGAGGGGTATATGGAAGGTGGGCTGACCGTCGACGACGACGATCTCACCGGCTTTCTGCGCCTCATTTCGCGCAACGTCCGCAAGAACGGGTCGGGCCGGTTCTCGGCCGCGGCGGCGGGCGCGCGCACCGGGTTGCGCCGGATCGCCCAGCACAACCCGCTTTCGGTCGCCCGGCGCAACGTCGAGGTGCATTACGACCTGCCGACCGAACTTTACAAACTCTTCCTCGATCAGAACCTGCAATATACCTGCGGCTATTTCCGCGAACCCGATATGGATATCGACGCGGCCCAGATCGCCAAGATGGATCACATCGGGAAGAAGCTGCTGATCGAGCCGGGGATGCGCGTGCTGGACATAGGGTCCGGCTGGGGCGGGCTGTCGATCCACTTGGCCAAGACCTTCGGCGCGCAGGTCACGGGGGTGACGCTGTCGAAAGAGCAGCTAGCCGAAGCCGAAAGGCGGGCCGAGGCCGCAGGGGTCGCGGACAAGACCGATTTCCGCCTGATGGATTACCGTCATCTCGACGAGACCTTCGACCGCGTCGTGGTGGTCGGCATGATGGAGCATGTGGGCCAGCCGCAATACCCCGTCTTCATGAATCAGATTTCCAACGTGCTCGCCCCCGATGGCGTCGCGCTGGTTCACACCATCGGGCGCACCACGCCGCCCGGCCAAACCTCGCCCTTCATTCACAAGTATATTTTCCCCGGCGGCTATATACCGGCCATGTCCGAAGTCATGTCGGTCGTCGAGAAAACCGACCTGCTGCCCACGGATATCGAGGTATGGCGCGACCACTACATCCGCACCATGCAGGCGTGGAAGGCACTGTTCGAGGAACACGTGGACACGGTGCGCGAGATGTTCGACGACAGGTTCGTCCGCATGTGGCGCTATTACCTGACGGCCTCCGAGATGAGTTTCTCGGAGCTTGGGCTTGTCATCTTCCAGTTCCAACTGGCACATAATCAGCACGCCGTTCCGACCAATCGCGAGTATCTTTATCCATGACCCGTGACGCCCTGATTGCCGCGCTGATCGCCGGGGTCTGGGCCGTCGCCATCGTCATGCTGAACTGGGGGTCGTGGAAGATCGACCTGTCCGCGATCTACTATGCCGCGCGCTCGTTCGGAGAAGGCCTACCCGCGCTGGTCTATGACGCGGGGCCGCGCCCCTTCCTGACCGACCCGCCGGTCGAGTGGATAAACTGGGCGCAGGGGGAGGGGTTCTCGGCCCCGCAGTTCACCCCCTATCTCTACCCTCCGCTCTGGGCCGCCGCACTTGCGCCTGCCGCCACCTCGGTCGGCGCTCAGGTCTTTTTCGACGTTTCTCTGGTGCTGAACGCCGCCGCCACCGTCTGGATGGTGTGGCTCGCTTGGCGGCTGATGCGCCCGATCCAGATCGGCCCGGTGGGCTGGGCGCTCCTGTCCTTCGCGCTGATGATCGCGACCGCACCGGGATACATGGCGTTCTGGTTCGGTCAGCCGCAGGTGATCGTCTCGGCCTTCATCCTCGCCTCGTTCGTGGCGCTGGCCGAGAAACGCGACATCCTTGCAGGTGGGTTCCTCGCGCTGGCGGCGATGGCCAAAATCTCGCCCGTGCTGCTGGCGCTCATCTTCATCATGGAGAAGCGGTGGACGGCGCTCGCCAGCTTCGCTGTTTTCATGGCCGTCCTGTTCCTCGCCTCCATCGGCACCGCCGGATGGGCGCTGCACCCCGAACTCGTCGCCAAACTGGCCGCAATCGAGGCGCAGATTCTCATCAGCCCGCTCAACGTGTCGCTCGAACAGGCGTTTTACTATGCCCGCTACATGCTGACGGGCGAGGGCGACCTGACCGTGCGGCCCCACATGGTGCCGGAAACCGCGTGGATCGCCTGGCTGACCCGTGGCTTTCTGATCGCGGCCACGGCGGCGCTCTGGTGGGGCACCCGCAATCTCGCCCTTCGGCTCAGGCTCTGGACCCGGCTCATGGGCCTCGTCCTCATTACGTTGCTCGCCAATCCGCTGGGCTGGGTCCACTACCTGATCCTGCCGCTGATCCTGTTGCCGGGCCTGATCGAAGTCCTCCCGCGGCGCATCGCGATCCTCGGAATCGCCCTGATCGCGCTGCCCCTCAGCCTGCCGGTGTTCATCTATTTCGGCGATACGCGCGGCATTGGACTGCTCCCCGTCCTGCTCAACACCGGCGCGACGCTCGTCATGCTGGGCTTCGTGGTGCTTGCGGCCCGGCGCGAAGCGAACCCATAGGGGATTTTCAAGAAACCCCCCTTGCCCCCGAACGCCTCGTGTCTATAACCCACGACAATTTGCGGACCGGGCCACCCGGGCGCCGCTGGCCCTTTGCCGAGGTGACGTCATGCCGAAAAGAACCGACATCCAGTCCATCATGATTATCGGCGCGGGCCCCATCATTATCGGGCAAGCCTGCGAATTCGATTACTCCGGGGCGCAAGCCTGCAAGGCGCTGCGCGAAGAGGGTTATCGCGTCATCCTCGTGAATTCGAACCCGGCGACGATCATGACCGATCCGGGTCTGGCCGACGCCACCTACATCGAACCGATCACGCCCGAGATCGTCGCCAAGATCATCGCCAAGGAAAAGCCCGACGCGCTTCTGCCGACGATGGGCGGGCAGACCGGGCTGAACACCGCACTGGCGCTTGCCGACATGGGCGTGCTCGAAGAACACGGCGTCGAACTGATCGGCGCCAAACGCGAAGCCATTGAAATGGCGGAAGATCGCAAGCTCTTCCGCGAGGCGATGGATCGTCTGGGCATCGAGAACCCGCGCGCCACCATCGTCACCGCGCCCAAGAAAGCCGACGGCAAGGCCGACCTCGAAAAGGGCGTTCAGATCGCGCTCGAAACGCTCGAGGAAATCGGCCTGCCCGCGATCATCCGCCCTGCCTTTACCTTGGGCGGCACCGGGGGCGGCATCGCCTATAACCGCGAGGAATACATCTATTACTGCCGCTCGGGGATGGATGCCTCGCCGGTGAACCAGATCCTCGTCGACGAGTCGCTCCTCGGCTGGAAAGAGTTCGAGATGGAGGTCGTGCGCGACAAGGCCGACAATGCCATCATCGTCTGCGCCATCGAAAACGTGGACCCGATGGGCGTTCACACCGGCGATTCCATCACCGTCGCGCCCGCGCTGACGCTGACCGACAAGGAATACCAGATCATGCGCACGCACTCGATCAACGTGCTGCGCGAGATCGGGGTGGAAACCGGCGGCTCCAACGTCCAATGGGCGGTGAACCCCGAAAACGGCCGGATGGTCGTGATCGAGATGAACCCGCGCGTGTCGCGCTCGTCCGCGCTGGCGTCGAAGGCCACGGGCTTTCCTATCGCCAAGATCGCCGCGAAACTGGCCGTCGGCTATACGCTGGACGAGTTGGACAACGACATCACCAAGGTCACGCCGGCCTCGTTCGAGCCGACCATCGACTATGTCGTCACCAAGATCCCGAAATTCGCCTTCGAGAAATTCCCCGGCTCCGAGCCGGCGCTGACCACCGCGATGAAATCGGTGGGCGAGGCGATGGCGATCGGCCGCACGATCCACGAATCGCTGCAAAAGGCGCTCGCTTCGATGGAATCGGGCCTCACCGGTTTCGACGAGGTCGCAATCGAGGGCGCGCCGGACAAGGCCGCCGTCATCGCGGCGCTGTCGAAAAAGACCCCGGACCGGATGCGCACCATCGCGCAGGCGATGCGCCACGGGCTGTCGGATGACGAGATTTTCGGCGTCACCCAGTTCGACCCGTGGTTCCTGGCCCGTATCCGCGAAATCGTCGAGGCCGAGGATCGTGTGCGGCACGACGGCCTCCCGGTGACGGAAGAGGGGCTGCGCGAGCTCAAGATGATGGGCTTCTCCGACGCCCGCCTCGCGATCCTCACGGGCCGCGACGAAGGTCAGGTGCGCCGCGCGCGCCAGAACCTTGGCGTGAACGCCGTGTTCAAGCGGATTGACACCTGCGCCGCCGAATTCGAAGCGCAGACGCCCTATATGTATTCCACCTACGAAGTCCCGATGATGGGCGAGGTGGAATGCGAGGCCCGACCCTCGGACCGCAAGAAGGTCGTCATCCTCGGCGGTGGTCCGAACCGGATCGGGCAGGGGATCGAGTTCGATTACTGCTGCTGTCACGCCTGTTTCAGCCTGACCGACGCGGGATACGAGACCATCATGGTCAACTGTAACCCCGAGACGGTTTCGACCGACTACGACACGTCGGACCGCCTGTATTTCGAGCCGCTCACCTTCGAGCACGTCATGGAAATCCTGCGCGTCGAGCAGGAGGCGGGCACGCTTCACGGTGTCATCGTTCAGTTCGGCGGCCAGACCCCGCTGAAACTCGCGAACGACCTGTCGGCGGCGGGTATCCCGATCCTCGGCACCTCGCCCGACGCCATCGACCGCGCCGAAGACCGCGAGCGGTTCCAGGACCTCGTGAACAAGCTGGACCTGAAGCAGCCGAAGAACGGCATCGCCCATTCGGACGAGGAAGCCCTTGAGATCGCCGAAAGCATCGGCTTCCCGCTGGTGATCCGCCCGTCCTACGTTCTGGGTGGTCGCGCCATGGAAATCGTGCGCGATATGGACGGGCTCAAGCGGTATATCCGTGACGCCGTGGTCGTGTCCGGTGACAGCCCCGTGCTGCTCGACAGCTACCTGTCCGGCGCGGTGGAGATCGACGTAGATGCGCTTTGCGACGGCAAGACCGTGCATGTCGCGGGCATCATGCAGCATATCGAAGAGGCGGGCGTCCACTCCGGCGACAGCGCCTGTTCGCTACCGCCCTATTCGCTGTCCGACGGGATCATCGACGGCCTCAAGGCTCAGTCCGAGGCGCTCGCGCTGGAGCTTGGCGTCGTCGGCCTGATGAACGTCCAGTTCGCGGTGAAGGATGGCGAGATCTACCTGATCGAAGTGAACCCCCGCGCCTCGCGGACCGTGCCTTTCGTGGCGAAAGCCGTGAATTCGCCCATCGCCTCGATCGCGGCACGCGTGATGGCGGGTGAGACGCTGGACACCTTCGATCTGATCGACCCGCTGATCGACAAATACGCGGTGAAAGAAGCGGTCCTGCCCTTCGCCCGGTTCCCCGGCGTCGACACGCTGCTCGGGCCCGAAATGCGCTCGACCGGCGAGGTCATGGGGTCTGACAAGAGCTTTGCGCGGGCTTTCCTCAAGGCGCAGCTTGGCGCGGGCACGATGCTGCCCACCGAGGGCACCGTGTTCTTTTCGATCAAGGACGCCGACAAGACCGACGAAATGGTCGAGACCGCCCAAATCCTGCGCGACATGGGCTTCACCATCATGGCCACCTCCGGCACCGCCAAGTTCCTGAACGACGCGGGTATCGAAACCGAAGTCGTGCGCAAGCAATACGAAGGTGGGCGCACCATCGTCGACATCATGAAGGATGGCCTCGTCCAGCTTGTGATGAACACCACCGAGGGCGCGCAGGCGGTCGAGGACAGCCGCACGATGCGCTCGGTCGCGCTTTACGACAAGATCCCCTACTTCACCACGGCGGCTGCCAGCCACGCGGCAGCCCGCGCGATGCAATCACGGCTCGAGGGCGAGTTGGAGGTGGAGGCGCTGCAAAGCGCCTGACGCCGATCAAGTCGGGAAAACGCAAAAGGGGCGGCCTTGAACGGGCTGCCCTTTTTTCGTGCCTGAATGCGCGGCGTTAACGAATTCGCGGTCGGAGAGTGACTCAAGTCATTGAAAGAAAAAGGTTTCATTTGCACTAGGATACTAGAATCCTAGTATTCTGGTATCCTGAACCAAACCATCCGCACCCCCACGCCGGGCCACCGCGCCCCCCACGCCGCCAGCCTATTATGTCGGTTTATCCTGAGCGGATGTCGCGCCGCTCCTGTCACGCCGCGCCCGTCCCGTTATGCTTGCCCCATGTTCATTTCGGTATTCGACATCTTCAAACGCGGCATCGGCCCCTCGTCTTCTCACACGATGGGCCCGATGGTGGCCGCTGTCCGCTTTCTCGACGCCCTGCGAAGCGACGAACGCATCCCGGGCGCGGGTGACATGGCCGGTCTTCGTGTCAGCCTGCACGGCTCGCTCGCCTGGACGGGCAAGGGGCACCATACGGACCGGGCGGTGATCCTGGGCCTGCTCGGCGAGCGGCCCGAGACGATGGACCCGGACCGGGGCGAGGCACTGATTGCGCAACTCGCCAAGTCGCGCAGCCTCACGCCCGAGGGCCTGCCGCCGCTCAGGTTCGACCCTGAAACCGACGTCGAATTCGACTTCGGCCCGCCGCTCGAACACCACGCCAACGGCATGATCTTCCGAGCCTTCGACGGGGCGGGAAACCCTTACATGACCACCGCCTATTTCTCGGTCGGCGGCGGTTTCGTCATGACCGAGGCCGAGCTCACCGCCGAACACTCCACCTCGCTGTCCGATCAGAAACGTGCGCTGGGCTATCCCTATCCCTTCGGTTCCGCCGCCCAGATGCTCGCCATGGGCAAGCGCGCGGGGCTGACGATCGCCCAGATGAAGCGCGCCAACGAAGAGGCGAACGGGATCGCCGATCTCGATGCGGGCCTCGACGCGCTGGCGGACGCTATGATGGACTGCATCGACCGGGGCTTCGCGAACGAGGGCATTCTGCCGGGCGGTCTGAACGTAAAACGCCGGGCGAAGAAGCTTCACGACGAACTGACCGCGACGAGATTCTCCAACCGCAACGCCCCGCATGTGGTGAACGACTGGATTTCGGCCTACGCCATGGCGGTGAACGAGGAAAACGCCGCCGGGGGCCGGGTCGTGACCTCGCCCACCAACGGCGCTGCGGGCACGCTCCCGGCCGTTCTGCGCTACTGGCGCGATCACATGGCGGACGAGGTGACGGAGGAAAAGCGGCGTGACTTCCTGCTGACCGCCGCCGCCATCGGGGGGCTTATCAAGGCCAACGCTTCGATTTCAGGGGCCGAGGTCGGCTGTCAGGGTGAGGTCGGGTCGGCCTCCGCCATGGCCGCCGCCGGTCTGTGTGCGGCCCTTGGTGGCACGAACGAACAGATTGAAAACGCGGCTGAAATCGCGCTGGAACATCACCTCGGCATGACCTGCGACCCGGCCAAGGGCCTTGTTCAGGTGCCGTGCATCGAACGCAATGCGATGGGCGCGATCAAAGCGGTGTCCGCGGCTTCCCTCGCCCTGCGCTCGGACGGCGAACACATCCTGCCGCTCGACAATTGCATCCGCGTGATGATGGAGACGGGCCGCGACATGGATGTGCGCTACAAGGAAACCTCGCAGGGCGGTATCGCGGTCAACCTGCCGGAGTGCTGAGGCTTGCCAGACTCCGGTGCGCTGCTACCCTTGGGCACGTATTTCCAAGGAGCCACGCCATGATCCCCCGACTTGTTCTCGCCGCGCCCTTCGCGCTGATCGCCAGCCTCGCTGCCGCCGACGTCACTGGCACTTACACCGCCCAAGGGCGCAACCCGGATGGCAGCGCCTATTCCGGTGCGGCCGAACTGGTGCAGGAGGATGGGTTCGTTTCGATCCGCTGGACCATCGGGGGGCAGACCTACACCGGGCAGGGGCCGTTGAACGGCGATGTCGTGACGATCGACTGGGGCAGTTCGGCCCCGCTCGTCTACGTGATCATGCCTGATGGCGAGTTGCACGGGACATGGGCGGACGGCACCGCGCTCGACAAGCTCATCCCGCGCTGACTACGCGGCGACGAGAAACCCCGAGAACGCCTCGTAATCCGCCGCCGCCTCGGCCCGGATGATGGCGCGCGTCTCGGGCTTGAGATCGCGCATCTTGAGCGGCTCGTGCGACACGACCTGCGCGGGCGGCGGGAGCGTGATGCGCCGCCCGGTCATGCAGGACAGATCGGACACGACCTCGCCCAGCCGGCCTGCATCGTAGATGTGGTCATAGGCACCAAGGTCGGGTCCGGTGAAGACCATCTGTTTCATCGCGTGATGCTTGATCGCGAAGGAGGCCGCGCGATAGCGGTCGAGGTTCTGGAAGAAAAAGTCCGGTTCGGGCCGCGTCGGCATGTCGATCCGGCCCCGCCGCACATCGGCGGCATAGGCGAGCACGTCACGCCCGAGGATCAGGTCCGTATAGACGGCAAGCAGGCGCTCGATCGGGTCGCGGATGACTGTGAACCGCCAGAAGTCGGCCGAGCGGGCGAAGGTCTCGGAATTGAACCGCCGGGTCGGCATGTGATTGTGGACCCAGGCCGGATCGTCGGCCTCGGGCAGGGTCTTGCCAAGCGTCGCCAGAGCGGTCTTGACCACTGTGCTGCCCGCTTTCGGCACCGGCGCATAGGCCAGCTCGAACTCCTCGAAATCCACCATCGGATGATCCTCGTCTTTCCCTTGGCAAACAGGGTTAAGCGGGGATTAAGGCGCGTTCTGGACTAAATCGGACAGAAATCGGGGTATTGTTTCAGGACGTGGGGCTGGCTCAGGCCAGCCGTCCCCACAGATCGTATTCGCCCGCCTCGTCCACGACGACCGAAACGATCTGACCCGGTTTCAGGTCCTCGTGGCCTTCGTCGATGAACAGGC
Source organism: Maritimibacter alexandrii (assembly GCF_005871115.1). Taxonomy (NCBI): domain Bacteria; kingdom Pseudomonadati; phylum Pseudomonadota; class Alphaproteobacteria; order Rhodobacterales; family Roseobacteraceae; genus Maritimibacter; species Maritimibacter alexandrii. The sequence continues at coordinate 757,398 of NZ_SWKQ01000013.1, read as the reverse complement.
AGCCGTCGATCTCCGGCGCGTCGGCCTTGGTGCGGCAGGTGGCGGCGTCTTCCTCGACCTCGTCCACGATGACCTCGATGGTCTTGCCCACCTTGGCGGCGAGCTTCGCCTCGGAAATCGCCTGCGCCTTCTCCATGAACCGATGCCAACGCTCTTCCTTCACCTCGTCCGGCACATGGTCCGGCAGGGCGTTCGACCTCGCGCCATCGACGTTTTCGTACTGGAAACACCCGACCCGGTCGAGTTGCGCCTCGTCCATCCAGTCGAGCAGCACCTGAAACTCGTCCTCGGTTTCGCCGGGATAACCGACGATGAAGGTGGAGCGGAGCGAAATGTCGGGGCAGATCTCGCGCCACGCCGCGATCTCGTCCAGCGTGCGCGCCGCCGCCGCAGGCCGTGCCATGCGTTTCAAGACGCCCGTGTCGGCATGTTGGAACGGAATGTCGAGATAGGGCAGGATCAGCCCTTCGGCCATCAGCGGGATCAGCTCGCGCACATGCGGGTAGGGGTAGACATAGTGCAGCCGCACCCAAGCTCCGAGCGACCCCAGATCGCGGGCAAGGTCGGTGATATGGGCGCGGTGTCCCCGCTCTTCGGCGTATTTCAGGTCGAGCCCGTAGGCCGATGTATCCTGCGATATGACGAGGAGTTCCTTGACCCCCGCCTCGACCAGCTTTTCGGCCTCGCGCACGATCGCATGGGCCGGGCGCGATTGGAGTTTGCCGCGCATGTCCGGGATGATGCAGAACTTGCAGGCGTGGTTGCAGCCCTCGGAAATCTTCAGATAGCTGTAGTGGCGCGGGGTCAGTGTCACCCCGGTCGCGGGCAGCAGATCGACGAAAGGGTCAGGCTGGGGCGGGACGGCCTTGTGCACCGCATCCAGAACCTGCTCGTACTGATGCGGGCCGGTGACCGCCAGAACGCTCGGGTGCGCGCCGGTGATATACTCCGGGTCCGCGCCCAGACAGCCGGTGACCAGCACCCGCCCGTTCCGGTTCAGCGCCTCGCCAATCGCCTCGAGGCTTTCGGCCTTGGCGCTGTCGAGAAATCCGCAGGTGTTCACGATGACCGCATCCGCGCCCGCGTAATCCGGGCTGATCGCATAGCCCTCGGCCCGCAGGCGGGTCAGGATGCGTTCGCTGTCCACCAGCGCCTTGGGGCAGCCAAGGCTGACCATGCCGATTTTGGGCTGGCCGGGGCGCGAGTCTTCGCGCAGCACGGCACGGGCGAGGTCGGGGCGAAGATCGGGCGGGTTCGTGGACATCAGCGGGATATACGCGCTGCCGTGGCTTGTGGAAAGGGGCACGATCCCGCGCCGCGTCGGCCTCGGCGCCGGGCCGCTGGCAAGGTGTCTATTCCGAAACGTCCTCGAGCCGGGGCGAGGTCGCCGCCGCGCTTTCGACCACCTGACCGGCACGTGCCGTGGCATTGGCCAGATACCGTTGCACCGTCTGGGGGCATCCGCCTTCGCACGGCACGAACTCGCTGCCGATCTTCACTTCCTGACCGGCCGGCACCCAGCTTTCCACGACATTTCCCGACACCCGGACAAGCTCCACTCTCTGCATTTCCCAGATGTCGAATTTCTGGCCGTTCACGGTGACGGTGTTGCCGGTCCGATAGGTCCGCGTTTCGCCGAGGTCGCAGGCCGCGAGGGCCATGAGTGCGCCGAGGGCAAGAATGGAAATTGGCTTCAATATCGCCTCCTGAAATGAACAGTGCCCGAACATGGGCCGAAGAAACCGATCACTTCACCAGTTCGCGAAAGACCGCTTTTCCGCAGTCCGGTTCGCATTGCAGGAACTTGTCGCCGACCCGAACGACCTCGGCCGTAGTGACCTTGGGCAAGCCGCCATAGGTGTTGGTCACTTCGGCCTTCAACGCGTAGATGTTGTAGGGGACACCATCGTGGATGACGGCGCGGCCAGTCTTTTCATAGGTCCAGCTGTCGGTGCAGCCGACCAGTGTCACGGCGAATGCGGCGAGCGCGGCCAGTCGTATCATGCGCGATCCTCCCCCGGTGCAGGTGAACCTTAAACGGCGAAGAGATTCGGCGCAAACTTGGGGCCGGGTCGGGGCCGCCTAGGGTTGGCGCGTATAGGGACCGGCGAACCGGATGAGCAGGTCGGGGTCCGGCTTCGCCGCATAGCGTAGGATGGCCGCACCGCATGACGGGGCGCAGGCCACATACCCGCCGTCGACGCGCACGACGATCTCCGCTGCCTCCTGCCCCGCAGCGCGGGCGTCCTGTGCGATGGCGACCGGATAGGCGTTGCCGCCCTGCACCACGACATGACCCGTCGGAATGATCGCGCGAGGGGTGTCGCAACCGATCAGGAAGAAGCAGGGGATGAGGGCCAGACGACGCATGTGGTCGAGCAAGGCAGATGGTTACGACTTCGTAAACGGGGGATCGTGTGCCGTGGTAAACGACGGCGCCTAATTGTTTCCGATGTGGAAGCAAATGCCATCAGCCGGGCGCCTCGCCCGGCAAATGTCGCGCAATTGATCGGTCTGTCCGACCTAGCGGACGATGTAGGTATCCTCGGACGACGGCAGACCCGGCACGCCGTAGTGGCGTGCGACGGTGCCCTGACAATCGGATTGCGGGCAATCCATCATCTCGCCCTCGATCATCACGTAATGGCGCGTGTCGATCACGGTGCCGGTGTCGGTATCGACCTGATGTTCGGTATAGGTTTCGTAATCGCTACCGTCGAATGTGGTGGCGCCACCGACGACCATCATGCCGCCCTTGGTGCTCGCCACAGCGATCTGATTGCCGCCGGTCTCGTGCAAGGTGATGGCGTGATCCTTGGGCGCGAACAGTGCGCAGCCGCCCAATACGAAGGCGACGGGTAATGCCAGAATGACTTTCATGAACCTGCTCCCTGAAATGGATGGTTAATGAAAGGATACGGTCGGGATCGGATTCGAAGCAACGCCGGATTTGGAAACAATCGGCGCGGGCCTAGTCCTTGGACTCCCAGAAGATGATGCGATTTCCGAACGGGTCGTTCAGCATGACTTCGCTGGCCCCCCAGCTTTGGTGCTGGATTCCGGGGCGCAGACGCTTGTGGCCGCGTTCCGTGATCTCGGCATGGAACGCTTCGATGTCGGCGACCTCGATCCGAACCGCGCTGCCGGGTGCGGCGTCGCCGTGATGCTCGGACAGGTGCAACTCGCAGTCGCCGCGCTTGACGCTCATGTAAAGCGGCAGATCGGGGGCGAAGCGGTGCTCGAACACCACCTCGAAACCCAGGTAACGCAGGTAGAAATCCCGCGCCTCGGCCTCGGAGAACGAGCGCAGGATCGGAACCGCCGCGCCCGCCTTCATATCAGCGTTTCCGGTCACGACGCGAGGACATGGGCTGGAACGCCACGCCCACATGCGCCTCGCAATAAGGCTTGCCCTGCTGGACCGGCAGGCCGCAGAACCAGAAATCCTCGGTCGCGGGGTCGCCAACGGGCCATTTGCAGGTCCGCTCGGTCAGTTCCAGAAGCGACAGCTTCTTGGCCGACTTCTCGATCTCGGACACCTTTTTCAGCGCCTCCGGGCTGATCTCGTTCGCGCTGGGCTGCGGCGGCAGCGGCTGACCGGCGGGGATGATCTGCTTGCGCGCAGGCGTCACCGGCTTGGCGGCGGGTGCGGCCTCGGCGGCGGCAGGCTCGGCCTTCGGCTCCGCCGCTTTCGCGGTCGCGGGCTTTTTCGCGGCGGGCTTGGCTGCCGGTTTTTCCTTGGCCGGGGCCTTGGCGGTCGTCGCCGGGCTGCCGCCCGCGCGGTTGGACAGACCAAGCCGATGCACCTTGCCGATCACGGCATTGCGGGTCACGCCGCCCAGTTCCTTGGCGATCTGGCTGGCCGACTGGCCCTCGGACCACATCTTTTTCAGGGTTTCGACTCGTTCGTCTGTCCAGGACATCGCGTTTCCTCGTGGGCCTGATCGGGCCGTATCTAGCGTCAGGCGCGTATTCTAGCCACCGGGGCCGGGGTTACAAGGTGAAGGCCGCTATATGGATCAACCGGGCGCACGTTTCAACCGTCCCTCGCGCCACGCCAGCAGTGCGCCGCCCGCCACGATGACGCCCGCGCCAAGCGCGCTGGTCGCGGTGGGCCATGTGCCGAAAACGATCCCGTCGTAAAGCGCGGCGAATACGAGCGTCGCGTAGAAGAACGGCGAGGCGAAGCTGGCATCCGCCCGGCGCATCGCCTGAATGAAACAGGTCTGGGCCAGCGCCATGACGAACCCGATCCCGGCTAGCACCGCCCAGACCCGCGCATCGGGCATCTGCCACACCCACAGGGCCGAGGCGGCGATGGTCGCGATGGTCAGACCCATGCCGTTGTTGATGAGCAGGATCTGAAGCGGTCGCTCGCGGTCGCTGAGAAACTTGATGAGCGTGATCTCGAACGCCATGAACCCCGCCGCCGCCAGTGCCAAGAGCGCACCGGGCTCGATCGTGCCTGTGCCGGGACGAAGCAGGATTGCGCCGCCGGTGAGGGTGATCGCCGCCGCCGTCCAGCGCCACGGCCCGATCCGCTCGCCCAAGATCGGGATGGCGAGGAACATGGCGAAGACCGGATTTAGGAACGAGATCGCCGTCGCATCGCCCAATGGGATGATCTGCACCGCTGCGAAGGTCAGCGAAATCCCGGCCCAGCCCGAGAACGAGCGCCCGGCATGAACCGCCCACTTGGGGCGGGTGTAGCGCGGGCGCAGGATCAGGTTGGCCGCCGCGATCCCCAGAAAGGCGAACAGGAACCGCCCGTGACTGACCTGAAGCGGATGCAGCCCGGCCTCGCCCGCGACCTTGGCCAAAAGCGTCGTTCCCGCCACCAGCGCGGCGGCGAGCAGCATGAAGCCCACGGCGGCGAGCGGTTGTTGCGGGGTCGGGGTCATGCGGGGCCACATCGAAATCGTAAAGGGTCATCGCCCCATACGCCCGGTTCGTGGCCGAGGAAAGAGATGGACTTTCGCCCCGGACCGAAGTATCGCCGCACCCATGAACGCACGGACCCATACCGCTGATTGCCGACGCCGCCGCACCCGCGCCTGACGTCCGCTTCCGTTCGCCCCTAAAACCCTCTTAAATCGTTGACACCGGCCCGCCCTTGCGGCACCCAAAGGCCTCTTTTTGAAGGATGACGCCATGATCCCGTCCGTTCTGCCGACCTATGCGCGCGCGAAACTGAACTTCGTCAAAGGCGAAGGCAGCTGGCTGATCGAGGAAGGGGGGGACCGATACCTCGATCTGGGCGCGGGCATCGCGGTGAACGCGCTGGGCCACGCGAACCCCGACCTGATCGGCGCGTTGACCGCGCAGGCCCACAAGCTCTGGCACGTCTCGAACCTTTACGAGATTCCGGGGCAGAAGGTGCTGGCCGACAAGCTGGTCGAAGCCTCTTTCGCGGACACGGTGTTCTTCACCAACTCTGGCACCGAGGCCGCCGAACTCGCCATCAAGATGGCGCGCAAGTACCACTATGACCGCGGAGACACCGACCGGGTCGAGATCATCACCTTCTCCGGCTGCTTCCACGGCCGCTCCACCGGCGCCATCGCGGCCTCGGGGGCCGAGAAGATGGTGAAGGGCTTCGGGCCGCTCATGCCCGGCTTCGTCCATCTCGAATTCGGTGACCACGATGCCCTGCGCGCCGCCGTGACCGAGAAGACCGCCGCGATCCTGATCGAGCCGGTGCAGGGCGAGGGCGGCATCCGCCCGGTGCCCGATCAGTGCCTCAAGGGTCTGCGCGACCTGTGCGACGAGACCGGGACGCTCCTGATCTTCGACGAGGTGCAGTGCGGCGTCGGCCGGACCGGCAAGTTCTTTGCCCACGAATGGGCCGGCGTCACGCCCGACATCTGCATGTCCGCCAAGGGCATCGGCGGGGGCTTCCCGCTGGGTGCGGTTCTTGCGACCGAAGATGCGGCCTCGGGCATGGTCGTCGGCACGCATGGCTCGACCTACGGCGGCAACCCGCTGGCCATGGCCGTGGGGATCAAGATGGTCGATGTCGTGACCGGCAACGGCTTTCTCGACGACGTGAACCGCAAGGCCGGGCTCCTGCGTCAAAAGCTCGAAGGGTTGATCGACGCGCATCCCGACATCTTCGACAGCGTGCGCGGCGTGGGCCTGATGCTTGGCCTCAAGTGCAAGGTCGCGCCTGCCGATCTGGTGGCCGCTGGCTATGACGCCCAAGTCATCACCGTGCCCGCCGCCGACAACGTGGTGCGCCTCCTGCCGCCGCTCAACATCACCGACGAAGACATCGCCGAGGGCGTGGCGCGGCTCGACGCCGCTGCAACGGCGCAGGAGGCCAAGGCATGAGACATTTCCTCGACATCAACGCCACCGACCCGGCGGACCTGCGCACCATGCTCGACGAAGCCCACCGGATCAAAGCCGGGCGCGCCGATGCGGCCAAGGGTGTGCCGGACGACGAACAGGCATTGGCCGGAAAGGTCGTCGCGCTGATCTTTGAAAAACCCTCGACCCGGACGCGGGTTTCCTTCGACGTGGGCGTGCGCCAGATGGGCGGTGAAACGCTGGTCCTGTCGGGGTCGGAAATGCAGCTTGGTCACGGCGAGTCGATCCCCGACACCGCCCGCGTTCTGTCGCGTTACGTCGACCTCATCATGATCCGCACGTTCGAGGAATCCGCGCTGCAAGAGCTGGCCGAGTTCGCGACCGTCCCGGTCATCAATGGCCTGACGAACCGCACCCATCCCTGTCAGATCATGGCCGACATCCTGACGTATGAGGAACATCGCGGCCCGATCGCCGGGAAAAAGGTGGTCTGGACCGGCGACGGCAACAACGTCTGCGCGTCCTTCATCCACGCCGCCGGGCAGCTTGGCTTCGATTTGACCTACACCGGCCCCGAGCGGCTCGACCCCGACCGCGAGTTCGTCGAGGAAGCGCGCGCCAAGGGCGTGAAGATCGAGATCGAGCGCGACCCACATGCCGCCGTCAAGGGGGCTGACCTCGTGGTGACGGACACGTGGGTTTCGATGCACGACGCGCCCTCGACCCGCGAACGCCGGCATAACCTCCTGCGGGCCTATCAGGTGGACGACCGGCTCATGGCGGGCGCCAACCCCGACGCGCTGTTCATGCACTGCCTGCCCGCCCACCGGAACGAAGAGGTCACCGACGCCGTCATGGACGGCCCGCAATCGGTGGTGTTCGACGAGGCCGAGAACCGCTTGCACGCCCAGAAAGCGATCATGCGCTGGTGCCTGGGCGTCTGAGTTGCCAACCGGGCGGCTTTGACCCAAGGTGCCCGCAAGGCCGCCTGACCGAAGGATACGAGAATGAGCGCCATCTTCATCCAGATCCGCTGCAAGCCGGGGTCGACCTATCGCGTGGCCGAGGAAATCGTGCTGCGCGAACTGCACTCCGAGCTTTACTCGACCAGCGGCGACTATGACCTTCTGCTCAAGCTCTACGTGCCGGACGGGCAGGACGTGGGCCGATACGTGAACGAGCAACTGCTCGACGTGCCGGGGATCGAGCGATCCCATACGATCATGACGTTCAACGCGTTCTGAGCCGAACCCGCCCTTTTCAGTCCTGCCTTCGGATTGCGCGCCCCGCCCGGAAAATGATCGGGTTCATGGGGATCGCCCCGCGACCTGCAAGGGTCACGTATCCCGTAGTGTCTGGCGCCCCCGGAATATGGGAGTGTTACGCTCAACTGTCAGAGCCGTTTCACGGCGTATCTAGGGGTGGGGTATGACCGCAGCACTGGTGGTCATCGATATGCAGGTCAGCCTGATCGAGGACGAAACGCCGAACACCGATGAAATCATGTCGGCGGTGTTTCGTCTGGTCGAGCGGGCACGGGGCGATGGCGTGCCCGTGGTCTGGGTGCTCGACACCGGCGTCACGCCGGACCCGTCGCTGCACCCCGTATTCAAGCCCAAACCCGGAGAGGCGGTGGTGCGCAAGGACGTGTGCAACGCTTTTGTCGGCACGACGCTCGCGGGCGAGTTGGGCGGGCGCGGGGTCGACCGGATCGTGGTCTGCGGGATGCAATCGGACGCCTGCATCGACGAAACCGTCCACGCCGCCCCGAACTACGGTTTTGCCGTGACACTGGTCGGCGATGCGCACACGACCCACGATTTCCACAAGCGCGACTTTCGCGACGTGATCGCGACGGTGAACGCGAACCTCGCCAAGCTGAAGGATGTCGAGGTCGTGGGTCTGACGGAGGTCAAGCTGGTCTAGCTGCCCAGCTTCTTGTGCACTTCGTGCAGGTCGATGTCCCCGATGGGCAGCTTGTTCCCCGGATTGTCGAAGTCGTATTTGAACAACTCGAAATCCTTGCGGTAGATCTCCCACATCAGATGCATCGACAGGTCGTCGAAATAATCCTCGACCGGGTGCGCGCGTTCCGGCCCGTGGCCCGCGCTTTCGTTGAAGCGGGGAATGGTCTTGAGGTTCACCTTCTGCGGCGTCTTCACGTTGTCGAGCACCTTCTTCATCCCGACATTGAAGTTCTCGGTCCAGAAGATGTGGTCGTAGGTGCCGCCGTTGTGGATGAAGGTCGAGACATGGCCGGACATGGCCGACCAGTGAATGTCAGGGTCCATCGGGCGGCGGAACTTGATGGTGTCGCGGGTGAACAGCAGGAACCGTCGGAACGACTTGATCTGGTCGAAGTCGAAATTGTCCTCGGGGCTTCCCACCTCGATCCCGTATTTCTGGATCAGAAGCGGGACGAGGTTACCGCGATAGCGTTTGCCGTTGCGCTGGATGCCGCAGATCTTGTCGAAGAACGATGACAGGATCCGCGTGTAGGGATTGCGCACGCAGGTGAAGGCGAAACTCTTGTGCGTCTTCACGTTGCGTTCGATCTTTTTCTGGTTCTCTTCCTGCGCCCATTTGATGATGCCGTCCTGCGCATCGTGAATGTCGCCGTCGAAGAATTCGCCGTGATCGGAGTAATACATGATCTGACCGATGGTCGAGCAGGCGCATTTCGGAACGACCCGATACACCATGCTTTCCGTTTCGGTCATCCAGGTTCCGGGGAAACCCATGCTTGCTGCCCGCCTTATTGTGACCCGCTCGCCCGAGGTCGGATTGTTTTGACAGAAAAAAGCAAACAAACACTGTCATTTCAATGCTTCGTTACGTTAAGCCTGTCAACAATCCGCCCCGAACCGCCCCTCTTGGAGCCTGAATGGCCAAGATTGCCTTCATCCTTCTGTGCCACAAAGACCCCAAGGCCATCATCGATCAGGCACAGCGCCTGACGGCGGCGGGCGACTATATCTCGATCCATTTCGACGCCCGCAGCCCGCGCTCGGATTACGAGATGATACAGGCCGCACTGGCCGAAAACGGCTCGGTCACCTTCGCCAAGAAGCGGGTGAAATGCGGCTGGGGGGAATGGTCGCTGGTCCAAGGCACGCTTCACGCGGTCGAGGCGGCGGTGGAGGCGTTTCCGCGCGCCACCCATTTCTACATGGTCTCCGGCGACTGCATGGCGATCAAGTCGGCGGAATATGCCCACGAGTTCCTCGATGACGACGACAAGGACCATATCGAAAGCTTCGATTTCTTCGAAAGCGACTGGATCAAGACGGGGATCAAGGAAGACCGTCTGATCTGGCGGCACTACTTCAACGAACGCACCCAGAAGGGGCTGTTCTACGCCGCGATGAACCTGCAAAAGCGGCTGGGCCTCAAACGCGATGTCCCGGCCGACATCCAGATCATGATCGGGTCGCAGTGGTGGTGCCTCCGGCGCCGCACGATCGAATGGATACTGGACTTCACCCGCAAACGCCGCGACGTGATGCGGTTCTTTTCGACAACGTGGATTCCGGACGAGACGTTCTTTCAGACCCTCGTGCGCCACCTCGTCCCGCATGAAGAGATCGAGACGCGCACGCTGACCTTTTTGATGTTCACCGACTATGGGATGCCGGTGACCTTCTACAACGACCACTACGACATGCTCCTGTCGCAGGACTACCTGTTCGCCCGCAAGATCAGCCCGGACGCGCATGAGTTGAAGCGGCGGCTGGGTGCGCTTTATGCCTCGGACACGACCGATTTCAAAATCTCGAACGAAGGGCGCAGCCTGTTCAAATTCCTCACGGGCCGGGGCCGGATCGGGCAACGCTTCGGAGAACGGTTCTGGGAAAGCGAAACGACGCTGGGGCGCGACCGCGAATTGCTCATCATCGTCTCGAAGAAGTGGCACATCGGCAAACGGATGCTTCAGCTGCTGCGCGACAAGACCAACATCCCGGCCATCGACTATCTCTTCGACGAAGAAGAGACGGTGCTGCCCGATCTTGGCGGCATTCAGGCGACCATCGAAAAGCGCACGCGCCATCGCCGCGCCCTGATGCGGATGCTGTTCGATTACTATAAAACCGACAGGCTCGCCATCGGGATGGACCCGGGCGATATCGAATTGATGAAAGATTTCTATACGGATCGCTCGAAAACCCGGCTGTTGGAGATCGAAACGGACTATTCCGACGAGTGGATTCTCGGCCACGCCATGCGCGTCGGGCTGGCGGGCGAACGCACCCCGCAAGAGGCGCTCGACCGCCTGATCCCCACGATCCGGCAGGATTTCTTCTATGAATCCGACCGTATCCGCGACGAGGGGTTCCTCGACATGCACATCCTTCGCGAAAACGGCACCTCCGAGGAAAACGCCGAGGCCCTTGCCAAGTTCCTGACGATCCCGGAAGAAAGGGCCCTGGAACTTGCGCAAACCGACGGCTTCTTCAGCGACTGAGACGGGACATATGGCCTACGACTACGATACCCAGAACATCTTTGCGAAAATCCTGCGCGGTGAGATTCCGAACGACACGGTGCTGGAGACCGAGCACAGCCTCGCCTTCAACGACATCCAGCCGCAGGCCCCTGTGCACGTGCTGGTGATCCCGAAAGGCGCCTATGTGACATGGGACCATTTCGCGGCCGAGGCGTCGGATGCGGAACTGGCGGATTATTCTCGCGCCATTCAGGCGGTGATCGACAAGCTCGCCATCGCGCCCGGCGCGGGCGGTGAGGGCTATCGCCTGATCGTGAACGGCGGCAAGGCGGGCATTCAGGAAGTGCCGCATCTGCACACCCACATTCTGTCCGGCAAAGTGCTGGGCCGGATGCTGCCGGGCTGACTTGTGACCGGCCGCGTGGCTGGTATTCTGAGACAAAGCGACAAACGAGGCGCGAAATGACGATGGACGCACCGGAAACCAAGGTGGTGGACAAGAAAAAGGTCGCCTGTGACGGCGGCGGGCCGGCCACGGGCCACCCGCGTGTCTGGCTGACCATCCCCGACGACACGGGCTATGTGGAATGCGGGTATTGCGACGCGAAATACGTCTACAAGGATTTCGCCGACAAGGCGTGATCCTGCGGGGGCGGCATGAAAATCGACCGGCTGGATCACCTCGTCCTGACTGTGACCTCGCTCGACGCGACCTGCGACTTCTACACCCGCGTTCTTGGCATGACGGTCGTGACCTTCGGATCGGGGCGCCGGGCATTGCAGTTCGGCCGGCAGAAGATCAACCTTCACGAAGCGGGCCATGAATTCGAGCCGAAAGCGCACCGGCCGACACCCGGTAGCGCCGATCTGTGTTTCATCGCGGCGGGCAGCATGGCAGAAGTGGTGGACCATATCCGGGCCTGCGGCGTTTCTATCGTCGAAGGCCCGGTTGCACGCACCGGAGCGGTCGGGCCGATCAATTCGGTCTATCTGCGCGACCCGGACGAAAACCTGATCGAAGTGTCGGTCTACGAGTGACGACCTAGCGGGAGACGAGCATGACATTCGGCAAAGGGTGCCATCTGCACCTCATCGACGGCTCGGCCTATATCTTCCGCGCCTACCACGCTCTGCCGCCGCTGACGCGCAAGTCCGACGGGCTGCCCATCGGGGCGGTCAGCGGATTCTGCAACATGCTCCAACGGTATGTCGAGGATAACACCGGGCCGGACGCGCCGACGCATGTGGCGGTGGTGTTCGACAAGGGCAGCCACACGTTCCGCAACGATATGTACGACCAGTACAAGGCGAACCGGGACGAGATGCCCGAAGATCTGCGCCCACAGATCCCGCTGACGCGCGAAGCGACCATCGCCTTCAACATCGCCTGCAAGGAGATGGAAGGCTACGAGGCCGACGACATCATCGCGACGCTGGCCTGCATGGGGCGCGAAGCCGGGGGGCGGGTCACCATCCTGTCCTCGGACAAAGACCTGATGCAGCTTGTGGGCGACGGTGTCGAAATGCTCGACCCGATGAAGAATAAGCGGATCGACCGCGAGGGTGTGATCGAGAAATTCGGCGTCGGGCCGGAACGGGTGGTGGACGTGCAGGCGCTCGCGGGCGACAGCGTCGACAATGTGCCGGGCGCGCCGGGGATCGGGATCAAGACCGCCGCGCTTCTTATCAACGAATACGGCGATCTGGAAACGCTGCTCGACCGGGCCGAAGAGATCAAGCAGCCGAAGCGGCGCGAGACCCTGACCCAGAAACGCGAACAGATCGAATTGTCGAAGCGGCTCGTCCAACTCGACTGCGAAACGCCTATCGACTTCACCCTCGACGACCTCGAAGTGCAGGACCCCGATCCCGACAAGCTGATGCCGTTCCTCGCCAAGATGGAATTCCGCACGCTGACCCGCCGGATCGCGGACAAGCTGGGGGTGGAGCCGCTGGCGATCCCCGAGCCGGAAGTGAAGGACGCGCCCGAAGGCGATGCGCCGGACGCGCCCGAAATCGACCCTGAAAAATACGAGTGGGTCAAGGACATCGAGGCGCTCGATCGTTGGATCGCGTTGATCCGCGATCATGGCTATGTGGCGGTCGATACCGAGACCACGTCGCTGAACGAAATGCAGGCGGAGTTCGCGGGCATCTGCCTTGCCGTCGTGCCGGGGGAGGCGTGCTATATCCCGGTCGGTCACAAGACGGGCGACGGAGAGGGGCTCTTTGCCGACGACAAGCTGGCGGAGGGACAACTGCCGCTCGACGACGTGCTCGACGCACTGAAGCCGGTGCTGGAAGATCCCGCGATCCTCAAGATTTTCCAGAACGCCAAATACGACACCAAGATTTTCAGCCGCCACGGGCTGAACGTCGCGCCCATCGACGACACGATGCTGATGTCCTACGCGATGTTCTCGGGTCTCCACAATCACGGCATGGACACGCTGTCCGAACACTACCTCGGCCACACCCCGATCTCGATCAAGACCCTGCTCGGGACAGGCAAGAGCGCGATCACCTTCGACAAGGTGAAGATCGAAGATGCGGTAAAATACGCAGCCGAAGACGCCGATGTGACCCTCAGATTGTGGCAATTGTTCAAGCCGCGCCTGCACCGCGAAAAGGTGACGACGGTGTATGAGACGCTCGAACGCCCGCTGGTGCCGGTGCTCGCCCAGATGGAAATGCACGGCGTTCAGGTCGACCGCGATACCCTGTCGCGCATGTCCAACGCCTTCGCGCAGAAAATGGCGGGGCTGGAGGCCGAGATTCACGAGCTTGCGGGCCAGTCGTTCAATGTCGGCTCGCCCAAGCAGCTTGGTGAAATCCTGTTCGACAAGCTGGGACTGGAAGGCGGGAAGAAGGGCAAGACCGGGGCCTATGCCACCGGCGCCGACGTTCTCGAGGACCTCGCGGCCCAGCACGACCTGCCTGCCCGCGTGCTCGACTGGCGGCAGCTGTCCAAGCTCAAATCGACCTACACGGATGCGCTTCAGACCCACATCGACCCGGACACGGGCCGGGTGCATACGTCCTACCTGCAAACGGGCGCGTCGACGGGCCGGCTGGCCTCGACCGACCCGAACCTTCAGAACATACCGATCCGCACGGAAGAAGGGCGGCGCATCCGCGAAGCCTTCGTCGCGCCGGAGGGCAAGGTTCTGGTCTCGCTCGACTACAGTCAGATCGAATTGCGTATTCTGGCCCATGTCGCCGGGATCGAGTCGATGAAACAGGCGTTCCGCGACGGCGAAGACATCCACGCCGCGACGGCATCGGAAATGTTCGACGTCCCGTTGGACGAGATGACGCCGGACGTGCGGCGCCAAGCCAAGGCGATCAATTTCGGCGTGATCTACGGCATTTCCGGTTTCGGCCTTGCCCGCAACCTGCGGATCGCGCGGGGCGAGGCGCAGGGGTTCATCGACCGCTATTTCGAGAAATATCCCGGCATCAAGGAATACATGGACGACACCGTGGCCTTCGCCAAGGAACACGGCCATGTGGCGACCCTGTTCGGCCGCAAGATCCACACGCCCGATATCAACGCCAAGGGCCCGCACGCCGGTTTCGCCCGCCGCGCCGCGATCAACGCCCCGATCCAGGGGTCGGCGGCGGACATCATCCGCCGCGCCATGATCCGCATGCCGGACGCGATCTCCGGCCTGCCTGTGAAGATGCTGCTACAGGTGCACGATGAACTGATCTTCGAGGTCGAAGAGGGCGGCGTGGACAAGGCCGTGTCGGTCATCCGCGACGTGATGGAGGGCGCGGCCGATCCGGCGGTGAAGCTCGACATCCCGCTGGTGGTCGATGCCGGGCAGGGCGCGAACTGGGCCGAGGCGCACTAAGCCGCCTTCGGGTGCAGCCGCGCATCCACCGCCATCGTGTGAGCGAGGGCGATCGTGCGGCAGAATTCCGTGCTTTCGAGCAGATAGCTGACCTCGGGCCCGCGCCGCTTGCGCCGGATGAGGCCCGAAGCCTCCATCACCCGGACATGGTGGATGAGCACGGCGTTGCTCAACCCCGTTGCGGCACGCAGCGCGGCGTAGGTCTGCCCGTTGCGCGAGTCGTCCACGAGCAAGCGAAAGATCTTTGCGCGTCTGGGATGGGCGAGGGCGTTGAACATCAGGGCGATTGTGTCGTCAGCGGTCATGGGTCGGTTCCTTCGGTGGTGGGGTTCGGTCCACACAGAATGACGAGAGAGTGTTGAAGGCCCGTTAACGAAAGTCTTAATTTCCTCCAAGAAAGCTGTTCAATGCCAGTGGCTTGCCGATACCAGAATACTAGGATCCTAGTATTCTATCCTTCCGGCCCGCCCAAAACCGCCCCCGCCAACCAGCGAAACGCCGCCCGCCACCCACTCTCCCGACCTCTTAATTTGACCAAAAGGAAAAATATTGCCATGTGCGTGCGCAGGTGCGAGGCTCGCAGCAACACATCGGAGTTCAACGTGCAGACCGAAACACACACAGCGAAGGCCCAACTAGGGGCGGCGCAGCTTCCCGACGTTGTCGACCAACGCAATCCGGGCCTCCCGCTCGACATGGATTGGGTGCGTGCGGTGCAGGTCAACACCTCCGCCGTCGAACGCCGCGCGGGCACCATCGGCGCGCGCCGGTCGGTCAAGAAGGACTATCAGGCCGCGTGGCTCCTCAAGGCGATCACCCTCATCGACCTGACCACGCTCGCCGGGGACGACACCGAAAACCGCGTCCGCCGCCTCTGCGCCAAGGCCCGTCAGCCGGTGCGCCAGGACCTGCTCGACGCGCTGGGTGTCGACGGCCTCACCACCGGCGCGGTCTGCGTCTACCACGACATGATCGAAGCCGCCGTCGACGCGCTCCATGGCACCAACATCCCGGTCGCGGCCGTCTCCACCGGCTTCCCGGCGGGCCTCTCACCCTTCCACCTGCGCGTCGCCGAGATCGGCGAGAGCGTCAACGCCGGCGCGCAGGAGATCGATATCGTCATCTCCCGCCGCAAGGTCCTGACCGGCGACTGGCAGGGTCTCTACGACGAGATGCGCACATTCCGTGAGGCCTGCGGCGATGCCCATGTCAAAGCGATCCTCGCGACCGGCGAACTCGGCACCCTGCGCAACGTCGCGCGGGCCTCGCTCGTCTGCATGATGGCGGGCGCCGACTTCATCAAGACTTCGACCGGTAAGGAGGGCGTCAACGCGACCCTGCCCGTGAGCCTCGTGATGATGCGCGCGATCCGTGACTACTACGACCGGACCGGCATCAAGGTCGGCTACAAACCGGCGGGCGGCATCTCGAAAGCCAAGGATTCGCTCACCTACTTGGCGCTGGTGAAAGAGGAACTGGGCGACGACTGGCTCGACCCTCACCTGTTCCGCTTCGGGGCTTCGTCTCTCTTGGGCGACATCGAACGGCAGCTCGAACATCACGTGACCGGGCATTATTCGGCGGGTTACCGCCATGCGATGGGGTGATGTGCCCTGACTTCGCTCCGGGCGGAGCGAAGTCGGCATCCAACGGGCACAGCCCCGGAAAGAGGATCAGAAAGTGACCATCAAGGAAATCTTCGACAGCATGGATTACGGCACCGCTCCCGAAAGCGCGTCCGAGGCGATGGCCTGGATCGGCGACCACGGCGCGCGTTTCGGCCTGTTCATCGACGGCGCCTGGACAAAGCCGGGCGACACGTTCGAAACGAAGAACCCGGCCACGGGCGAGGTGCTGGCCAAGATCACCCAGGCCGGGGCCGATGACGTCGACGCCGCCGTGCGCGCGGCGCGAAAGGCGCAGCCGGGCTGGGCGAAACTCTCGGGCCACCAGCGCGCGCGCAAACTCTATGCGCTGGCCCGCCTCGTCCAGAAACACGCCCGCCTCTTCGCGGTGCTGGAAACCCTCGACAACGGCAAGCCGATCCGCGAAAGCCGCGACATCGACATTCCGCTCGTCGCCCGCCATTTCTACTACCACGCAGGGATGGCACAACTGCAGGACGCGGAACTCCCCGACCGCGAGGCGCTGGGCGTCGCCGGTCAGATCATCCCGTGGAACTTCCCGCTCCTGATGCTCGCGTGGAAGATCGCGCCCGCCATCGCGATGGGCAACACCGTGGTGCTGAAACCCGCCGAATACACCTCCCTCACCGCGCTCCTTTTCGCGCAGATCTGCGACGAGGCGGGGTTGCCAAAGGGCGTCGTGAACATCGTCACCGGCGACGGCGCGGTGGGCGAGGCGATCACGGCCCACGAAGGCGTCGACAAGATCGCCTTCACCGGCTCGACCGATGTGGGCCGGATCATCCGCAAGGCGACGGCAGGTACGGGCAAATCGCTCACGCTCGAACTCGGCGGCAAGTCGCCCTACATTGTCTTCGACGACGCCGATCTCGACAGCGCGGTCGAGGGGCTGGTGGATGCGATCTGGTTCAACCAGGGGCAGGTCTGCTGCGCTGGCTCGCGTCTCCTGGTCCACGAACCCGTGGCCGAGCGGTTCTATACCAAACTCAAGGCGCGCATGGCGAAACTGCGTGTGGGCGATCCGCTCGACAAATCCATCGACGTGGGCGCGCTGGTCGATCCCGTCCAGCACGACCGCGTGTCCAAACTGGTCGAAGCGGGCGCGGCAGAAGGCGACGTTTTCCAGGCCCCGGCCGAGATGCCCGCGACGGGGTGCTATTACCCGCCCACCCTCATCACCGGCATGTCGCCCGCAGCCTCGCTGATGCAGGAGGAAATCTTTGGCCCCGTTCTGGTCGCCACCACCTTCCGCACACCGGACGAGGCGGTCGCCATCGCCAACAACACCCGCTACGGCCTCGCCGCGACGCTCTGGTCCGAGAACGTGAACCTCGCCCTCGACATCGCCCCCAAGATGGCCGCGGGCGTGGTCTGGGTGAACGGCACCAATATGTTCGACGCAGCGGCGGGCTTCGGCGGCGTGCGTGAAAGCGGTTTCGGGCGCGAAGGCGGATGGGAAGGGCTTCTGGCCTATACCAAGCCCAAACGGAAACCCGCGACCCTGAAGCCGATCCCGGCCGTGGCCGCCCCCAAGGGAGCCAAGGTCGACGAACTCGACCGCACGGCCAAACTCTACATCGGCGGCAAACAAGCGCGGCCCGATGGCGGCTATTCCAAACCGGTCTGGTCCAAGTCCGGCGCGCTTCTGGGCCACGTGAGCCTCGCCAACGGCAAGGATGTGCGCAACGCCGTCGAAGCCGCCACGGGTGCTGCGGGCTGGGCCAGGACGACGGGCCACGCGCGCGCGCAGATCCTTTATTACATCGGCGAAAACCTCTCGGCCCGGGCCGATGAATTCGCCAGCCGGATCAATGCCCTGACCGGTGGTCGCAGCGGCAGGGCCGAGGTCGAGCGGTCCATCGATCGGCTTTTCACCTATGCCGCCTGGGCCGACAAGTACGACGGCGCGGCCAAACCCGTGCCGCTGCGCGGCGTCGCGCTCGCCATGAACGAGCCGGTTGGGGTGATCGGCCAGTTCTGCCCCGACGACCACCCGCTTCTGGGCCTGGTCAGCCTCGTCGTGCCCGCCATTGCGATGGGCAACCGGGTCGTGGCGGTCGCCTCCGAACCCTTCCCGCTCGCCGCGACGGATTTCTATCAGGTGCTCGAGACCTCGGATCTGCCGGGTGGGGTCGTCAACATCCTCACCGGATCGCACGCCGAACTCGCCAAACCGCTCGCCGGTCACCTCGGCGTCGATGCGGTCTGGAGCGCCTCCGGCGCCGACCTGTCGAGCCTGATCGAATATGAGAGCGCCGGGAACCTGAAGCGAACCTGGGTGAACAACGCGCGCGACCGTGACTGGACGGGCGCGGACGGCGAGGGGCGTGAATTCCTCGCTCAAGCGACGGAGGTCAAAACCGTCTGGGTGCCCTACGGCGAATAAGAGGTTGCGCCGGGCTTCGCCCGTCGCGGTGGCCGCCTATTATCGGCCTTTGATCTCATTGGAAAACGAAGCAGGGGGGCCTCGGCCCCCCTCGCGCTGCGCGCTCACCCCCTGAAGGTTTCTGGAAACAGAGAAGGAGGAAGCGTGTGTTTCCTCTTCTTCGTTTCAGAAAACCTCGGGGAGGTCTGGAGGGGCTGGCCCCTCCAGCGGATCGTGGCGGGCGCAAGCCCGCCGCAAAACTCCTAAAGCGCGATGCCGTTTTTGCGGAACAGGTCTTTCAGGTCGGCTTCTGGGCGCGGACCGATGTGGCTGATGACCTCGCCCGCCGCGATGACGCCCATGCGACCGCAGGTCTCGAGGTCATGGCCCTGCGCGTAGCCCGCGAGGAAGCCCGCGGCGAACTGGTCGCCTGCGCCGGTTGTGTCCACTGGATCGACGCGGTTCACCGGGACGACCGCCTCTTTCTCGCCCTGCATCAGCACGACGTCGGCGCCGGACCGGGTGCAGACGGCCAGACCACATTCGGCGGCGGCCAGTTCCAGCGCCGCCGACAGGTCGGTCTGGTAGAGCGACTGCCATTCGTGCTCGTTCCCGATCACGAAATCCATTTCTTTCACGAAGCGGCGGAAATCGTCGCGGTGGCGTTCCACGCAGAACGGGTCGGAGAGCGAAATGCCCACCTTGCCGCCGGCCTTGTGCGTGATCTCGGCGGCGCGGTTGAAGGCCGCTTTGCCCTTGTCCTTGTCGTAGAGATAGCCCTCGAGGAACATGACCTCGGTATCGCGCGCGGCTTCTTCCGGCACGTCGGCTTCGGAGATTTCCGACGAGATGCCGAGATAGGTGTTCATCGACCGCTCGCCATCGGGCGTGACGAAGATCATACAGCGCGAGGTCGGCAGTTCCCCGTCTTTAACCGGCGCGTTGACGAACACGGTCCCGTCCTCGGCCATCTCATGCGCGTAGAAACGCCCCAGCGAATCGTCGCGCACGCGTCCGAGGAAGCCGGTCGACAGGCCCAGATTCCCGAGCCCGGCGAGCGTGTTGGCGACCGACCCGCCCGGCGCCTGCACCCTGTTCTCCATCGCGCCGTAGAGCGTTTCGCCGCGTTCCTTTTCGACGAGCTGCATGATGCCCTTTTCGATCCCCATGTGTTCGAGGAAGTCGTCGGTGTTCTGGGTGATGACGTCGACGATGGCGTTGCCGATGCCGACGACCTGGAAGCGTTTGGTCAAAGGTTCTTCTCCTCGAATTGGCAGAGATCGCGGATCAGGCAGGTGCCGCACAGGGGCTTGCGTGCCTTGCAAGTGTAGCGCCCGTGCAGGATCAGCCAGTGATGGGCGTGCTGCTGGTAATCCGCCGGGACATTGTCTTCGATGGCGCGTTCGACGGCGACGACGTCTTTGCCCGGGCAGATGCCCGTCCGGTTGCCGACGCGAAAGATGTGGGTGTCCACCGCCTGCGCCGGATAATGCCACCACATGTTCAGGACCACGTTCGCGGTCTTGCGGCCCACACCGGGCAGCGATTGCAGGGCGGCGCGGCTGTTGGGCACCTCGCCGCCGTAGTGATCGACGAGGATCTGCGAGAGCTTGATGACGTTCTTGGCCTTCTGGCGAAAGAGGCCAATGGTCTTGATATGCTCGGTCAGGCCTGCTTCGCCCAG
Organism: Maritimibacter alexandrii; assembly: GCF_005871115.1. Taxonomy (NCBI): domain Bacteria; kingdom Pseudomonadati; phylum Pseudomonadota; class Alphaproteobacteria; order Rhodobacterales; family Roseobacteraceae; genus Maritimibacter; species Maritimibacter alexandrii. The sequence goes on along the minus strand of NZ_SWKQ01000013.1, from coordinate 737,093 downwards.
CGCCAGCATCTTGGCGGGCGTATCCGCGATCTTGAACAGCTCGCGCGTGGCCTTGTTCACGCCAGCGTCCGTCGCCTGCGCCGACAGCGCCACGGCGACGACGAGCGTATAGGCGTTGACGTGCTCCAGCTCGCCCTTCGGCTCCGGCTCGGCCTCGTGGAACCGGCGGAACACCTCGCGGATCGTCATATAGTCCATTTGTTTGGCCATCGGTCCCCGTATCGGGGGTTTCGGCGGGGGGCGCAAGTTGGTGTGCGGGTCTTAACCTCGTGTTTCGCTTTTTCTGGTCTGGTGATGCGCAAAGGTCCAAGGATCGGGGCATGACAGCCAGAATGCACAGCCAGATCGCGACGATGCCGGGGTTCGGTCCCGGAACGCATGTGATGACGACCGACGGCGAATTGCCCGTCGAATGGCTGGCGACCGGCGACCGTGTGCTCACGCGCGACCACGGGGTTCAGCCCGTTCTTTGGGTCGGGCGCATTCGCGTATTTCCGGGTGATGCCGCCCTGCAACCGGACCTCGCCCTGGTCGAGATCGCCGAGGGTGCATTGGGGGATGGCGGCCCGACCCACCCGACCTGGCTCGCGCCCGCGCACCGGGTTCTTTTGTCGGGCGCGGCGGTGGAGTTGCATCTGGGGGTGGATGAAGCCCTTGCGCCAATCGCGCACCTTGCCGATGAGGTGCGCGTGCGCAGCGCCCCGATGGGGGCGAGCTGTCTGACCCAACTCCTCCTCCCCGTGCATGACCTTGTGCAGGCCAACGGGTTGTGGGCGGAATCGCTCCTGCTCGATCCGGCGACGCTGGGTGTCATCGGGCGTGACCTGCCCGCGCACCTGCTGGCGACACCATCGCTCAGGCTCAGTCATGCCCGCGCGGCCCGGCTCTGCCTGACGGAGTGGGAGGTGCGGGCGTTGCGCGGCACGGATCGGGATCAGATCCCGCGGATGATCCGACAGGTGGCGTGATGCGCGGCGTCCCACGCTAAACCGCAGGAAACGGGTCGCCCGACGGGCGCGCCCCGCCTAAATTGGGTGTCGAAGGAGACGCCCATGACCGCGCTTGATCTGAAAACGCCCGAGACCGAGGCCGAAGGAGCCTATCACTACCATGTCATGCGTCGGGCCATCGACGCCATCGACGCGGCGGGCGGCACGCCCCTGACGCTCGATGCGCTGGCGGGCGAGGTGAACATGAGCCCCGCGCATTTTCAGCGGGTTTTCTCGAAATGGGTTGGCGTCAGCCCCAAACGGTATCAGCAATACCTGACCATCGACCACGCCCGCGCGCTGCTGCGCGACAAGTTCACCATGTTGGAGGCAGCCAATTCGCTGGGTCTGTCCGGGACCGGGCGGCTTCACGACCTGTTCCTGACGTGGGAGGCGATGAGCCCCGGCGACTACGCCAAGGGCGGCGAGGGACTGACGATCCTCTGGGGCTGGTTCGATTCGCCCTTCGACCTCGCCCTCGTCATGGCGACGGACCGGGGTATCTGCGGACTGGCCTTCGCCGCCGAAACCGGGGCCGAAGCGGCGATGGCCGATATGCTGTCGCGCTGGCCCAAGGCGACGTTCGTCGAAGACCCCATGGCGATCCGGCCCGATGTCACGGCGGCTTTCGATCAGACCGGCGAGGCGCGGCTTCACATGATCGGCGCGCCCTTCCAGATCAAGGTGTGGGAGGCTCTGATCGCGATCCCCTCGGGCCACGTCACCACCTATTCCGAAATCGCGGGCGCGGTCGGCCACCCCAAAGCGGTCCGCGCCGTCGGCACCGCCGTGGGGCGAAACCCGGTAAGCTGGATCATCCCGTGCCACCGGGCGCTGCGCAAATCGGGGGGCCTTGGCGGCTATCACTGGGGATTGCCGGTCAAACGCGCGCTTCTCGCGTGGGAGTCCGCGCGCGACGAGGCCATCGGGTAGGCGGCGGTTTGCTGCCCGCCGCGAAACCCGGGCCGAACGGGCCTTTCCCCTTGCGGGGCCGGGGCTTATGCTGCCCGCGAAGATCGGATTCCCACTGAAAGGTCCACGAATGACTACCCTGAAACCCCTGTTCGTCCTGCCGCTGGTGTCGGTTCTGGCGCTGACCGGCTGCTCGACCGTGGGTCAGCGCGAAGGCGCGGGCATCGCGACCGGCGCGGCTGTCGGCGGCCTTGTCGGCGCGGCGATCCCCGGCAACCGTGCAGCCACCGCGGCGGCCGGCGCCATCGGCGGTGCCATCGTCGGCGGTCTGGTCGGCAACCAGCTCGACAAACAGGCGGGCGACCTGCGCTCGAGCCTGTCGAACTCGTCGATCCAGGTCATCAACACCGGCAGCTATCTGAAGGTCGTGATGCCGCAGGGCATCCTGTTCCCGACCGACAGCGCCGATGTTTCGCCCGCCCTTTACCCCGATCTGCGCGCGCTGGCCGAAAACCTGCGCGAGTATCCGAATTCGTCGGTTCAGGTCGTGGGCCATACCGACAACACCGGGCAGGCGAGCTACAACCTCACCCTGTCGCAGCGCCGCGCGCAGGCCGTGCTCGGCGTGATTCAGTCGAACGGCGTCGGCGCCGCGCGGCTTCAGGCGGTGGGCAAGGGCGACAGCGAGCCGGTCGCGACCAACCTGACGCCCGAGGGGCGGGCCCAGAACCGTCGCGTCGAGGTGCTCATCATCCCGCGGGGCTGAGACCGCGCCAAAGGTTAACGAAGGGGCCGGACCAGCGTCCGGCCCTTTTTCGTGTCCGATGCACCGTTGCGGCTAGTCGAAACATGGATTGACCGCTAGGGAAGACGACATGCCGAAGTTCGCCGCCAATATCTCGCTCCTGTTCAAAGAGCTTCCGTTCCTCGACCGTTTTGCCGCTGCCGCCGACCACGGCTTCACCGGGGTCGAGGCGTTGTTTCCCTATGACGACGCGGTGACCCAAATGACCCGGCGGCTCGCCATGAATGGCCTCCAGATGGTGCTCATCAATTGCCCGCCGCCCAACTGGGCCGGGGGCGAGCGCGGGTTTGCGGCCGTGCCGGGCCTGACCGAACGCTTCCGTCACGATTTCAAACGCGCGGTCCGCTTCGCCGAGGCGCTGGGCGCGCAGCACATGCACGTCATGGCGGGCAAGGCGAACGGTCTGGTCGCTCGAACCACATTCGTCGAAAACCTGCGCTGGGCCTCGTCTGAGGCGCCTAGGATGAGCCTGACCATCGAGCCGCTCAACGGCACCGATATGCCGGGGTATTTCCTAAACGACTTCGATCAGGCGGCCGAGATACTGGACGAGGTGAAGGCGAAGAACGTGAACCTTCAGTTCGATATGTATCACGCACAGATGCTCACCGGCGACGGCATGGCGGTGTGGGAGGCGCATGGACACCGCGCGGCTCACGTCCAGATCGCAAGTGCGCCGGGCCGGCGGGCACCCGAGAAGGGCGAGGTCGACTTTCCCGCCTTCTTCGCCGCGCTGGATGACAGCGGCTACAAGGGCTGGGTCTCGGCCGAATACATGCCCGAGGGCGACACGCGAAAAACGCTCGGCTGGCTGGACGCGGTGAAAGGCTCCTGACAGGATGCTGTCAGTTGGGGAGTGTTAATCAGGGTCCGTCAGAACACGAAGGAGACCTGATATGACCACGCAACCCATTGTCGTCTGGGCGGAAATTCCAGTGAAAGACCTGAAGACCTCGATCTCGTTCTACGATTCCGTCTTCGGTTATCGGACGGAAATTGACAGCAGTGCCCCTTTCGCGGTGCTCAACGGCTCGACCGCCGGCGTCGGCGCGAACCTGTTTCAGTCCGACGACACCGGCACCCGCGGCAACGTCATCCACTTCGCCGTCGATGGCAGCTGCGAGGCGGCTGCCGACCGCGTGCGCTCCGCCGGGGGGCAGGTGCTGGGCGAGGCTGTCGAGATTCCGGCGGGCCGCTTCATCATGGCGCTCGACCTCGACGGCAACCAGATCGGCCTGTTCCAGCCGCACGCCGCCTGATGCGACGGGCCGACCGCCTGTTCCAGATCGTTCAGTATCTGCGCGGCGGTCGGCTGACCACGGCCCGCAGCCTCGCCGAACGGCTGGAGGTGAGCGAGCGGACGATCTACCGCGACATCGCCGATCTCATCGGCTCCGGCGTCCCCATCGAAGGCGAAGCCGGGGTCGGCTACATCATGCGCGCGGGCTACGACGTTCCGCCGCTCATGTTCACGCAGGCGGAGGTGACGGCGCTCGTCGCAGGTGCGCGCATGGCCCGTGCCTGGGGCGGTCTGGAAATGGCCCGCGCCGCCGAAGAGGCGCTGGTCAAGATCGAAGCGGTGCTGCCGCAGAGCCTTAAGGATCGCGCCGCGCGGGTGCCGATCGAAGCGATGGACTTCCTCTCCGCCGACCCCGTCGACCGCGCCCGGCTCGACCAGTTGGAACATGCCGCTCATGCCCGCCTGCGCGTGCGTTTTCCCTATGAGGACGAGGGCGGGCGGGCGACGACCCGCACGGTGCGCCCGCTTGCGCTGCTCTACTGGGGCAAGGTCTGGACACTGGCGAGCTGGTGCGAGCTTCGTCAGGATTTCCGCATGTTCCGCGTCGACCGTATGGGCGAGGTGAGCGAGGGCGATGTGTTGCCGCTGGAGGCCGACAAGAACCTGAAGGCGTTCTACGACTGCCACCGGGGCCGGCCGCTCGCCTAACTCCCGATCCGCGCCGGATGGGCACAGGCCAGTTCCGGCGTTTCGGCGTCCAGCGTCACATGGGTGATCTCGAACCGGGTGTGGAGCATATCCCGTAGGCGGCCCTTCACACGCGCGATCTGCGGCAACGTCTCGGCGTCGGTCACCAGATGCGCCTCCAGCGACACGACCCGTTCGCTGATCTGCCAGATGTGCAGGTGATGAACACTTGCGACACCTTCGACGGTTTCCATTGCTGCCAAGACCTCATCCGGTTCGATGCCCGGCGGGGTGCCCAGCATGAGGGTGCGGATCACGCCCCGGATTTCGCCGACCGCCATCCACAGGATGTAGCCCGCGATCAGAAGCGTGGCGAGCGGGTCTGCCCAGCTCCACCCGAACGACACGATGAGCAGCCCCGTGACGATGACCCCGACCGAACCCAACGCGTCCGCCACGTTGTGCAGGAACGCCGCGCGGATGTTCACGCTTTCCTTGGACAGCCGATAGGTCAGCCAGGCTGTCACCGCATCGACGATCAGCGCGAAGACCGACACCCAGATCATCAGCCAGCCGCTCACCTCGACGGGTGCGAAGAACCGCTGCACCGCTTCGTAGATCAGGTAAAGGCCGATCACGATCAGGGTCGTCAGGTTGATGAGCGCGGCGACGAGTTCCGCCCGTTTGTAGCCGAAGGTCATGGTCGCGTCGGTCGGTCGCCGCCCGATCCGCCGCGCGAACCACGCGATGCCAAGGCTCGCCGCATCGGACAGGTTGTGCACCGCATCCGCGATCAGCGCGACCGAACCGGACAGGAGCCCCCCGACGATCTCGGCCACGGTCAGCGCGACGTTGACGCCGACCGCCGCCGCGACGGCGCGGTCGCCCGCGTCGGGGTCTACGTGATGGTGGCCGTGGGCGTGATCGTGGGGCATGGCATTCTCCGTTTGCCCACCCTAAATAATTCCTCTAGCGACTAGAGGTTCAAGAGGTAATTTTCATGTATTCGATTGGTGAACTCAGCCATGCCACCGGGGTCAAGGTGCCGACGATCCGGTATTACGAGGGCGTCGGGCTGATCGAGGCCGACGAGCGGACCGAGGGGAACCAGCGCAGGTATTCCCGCGCCGGGCTGGAGCGTCTGGGGTTCATCCGCCACGCGCGCGACCTGGGCCTGTCGCTCGATGCGATCCGGGCCTTGGTCGCGCTGGACCCTGCCAATCATGCCGAGACTCACGACATTGCCGAGACCCACCTGTCGGACATCCGCGCCCGGATCGCGCGTCTCAGGCGGCTGGAGGCGGAACTTCTGCGGATCGTCGAGGCCTGCGACGGAGGGCCGGGGCACGACTGCAATATCCTCGAAGCGTTCGGGGATCATCGGCAGTGCGATCACGAGCATTGAAAGGTTAACGGTCGGGTGCGCCGGCGGATTGGTATCGGGTTAAGGTGCGGAAATCGCGGCAAAAATTGACGCGCTAAGGATACTAGAATCCTAGTATTCTAGTATCCTGACGCCACGCGAAACCCGGGCGACCACAACGCCACCCGCGCCCTCTCAGCTTTCCTCGATCGACCAGCCCCCGTCGATGATAAGCGTTTGCCCCGTCGTCCACGCCCCCGCGCGGGAGGAAAAGAACAGCGCCGCCCCCGCGATATCGTCCGGCTCGCCCAGCCGTTTCAGCGCATAGGAGGCCGACACCTGTTTCTCGCGCTCCGGGTCCTCGTAAAGCGCGCGGGCAAAGTCGGTCTTCACCACCGCCGGTGCGATCCCGTTCACCCGGATGTTGTCGGGGCCGTATGCGCTCGCCAGATTGCGCACGATCTGGGTGTCGGCGGCCTTGGTCACCGCGTAGATACCCAGCATCTTCGACCCCTTGAAGGCCGCGATGGACGACACGATCACGATCGCGCCGCCGCCCTTGGCCTGCATCCCCGGCACCACGCGCTTGGCAAGCTGCATGTTCGCCCGGATATTCACCGCGATGGTCTTGTCGAACGCATCGTCGGGCGTGTCGAGGAACGGGCCCATATAGGGGTTCACCGCCGCGTTCAGCACCAGAATATCCGCCGGTCCCAACTGCGCTTCGGTCTCGGCCACCAGCCTGTCGAGGTCTTCGTCCTTCGACACGTTGGCCGGGATCGCCACCGCTTTCCCGCCGCCCCGCGCGTTCACCTCAGCCGCGACCGCGTCGCAAACATCGGCCTTGCGGGACGAGATCACTACGTTCGCCCCGGCCTCGGCCAGGGCGAAGGCGATGGCCTTGCCGATCCCCTTGGTCGACCCCGTGACGATGGCGGTCTGGCCCGTCAGATCGAACAGCGAATGCATCACGCGATCTTCACGATCTGCTTGCCGAAATTGCCGCCCTTCAGCATCGACATGAACGCCTCCGGCGCGTTCTCCAGCCCCTCGGCCACGTCCTCGGTGAATTTGATGGTGCCGTTCGCGACAAGTGGCGCAACCTCGCCCAGAAACTCGTTCAGCCGGTGCCAGCCGTCGGTGATGATGAAGCCCTCGACCTTCAGCCGGTTCACCAGAATGGTGCGCCACGCGCGCGGCAACTGGTCCTTGCCGGGACCATCGCCCATCCCCAGACCGCCCAGATCGTACCACGCGATCATGCCGCAGACGGGGATGCGCCCGAAGGTGTTCATGTTGGGCAGCACGCCCTCGAGCACCTTGCCGCCCACGTTCTCGAAATAGATGTCGACCCCGTCCGGGCAGGCCTCTGCAATCGCCTTGCGCATCTCTTTCCCGTCGGCATAGGCGCGGTGATCCAGACACTCGTCGAACCCGAAATGCTCGACGGCATGGCGGCATTTGTCCGGGCCGCCCGCGACGCCCACGGCGCGCAGACCCAGATGCTTGGCGTATTGCCCGACCATCGACCCCACGGGTCCGGTGGCGGCGGCGACCACGACCGTTTCGCCCGCCTTGGGTTTGCCGATATCGGTCAGCCCGTGCCAGCCGGTGAACCCCGGCATCCCCAGAACGCCCAGCGCGGCGGTCGGCGGCACACCCTGCGGCACTTTGGTCAAAGCCTTGGCGCTCATCACCGCGTGGTCGCACCATCCGGTCATGCCGAAGACCACGTCGCCCTCGGCGAACCCGTCGGCGTTCGAGGCGATGACCTCGCCCACCGTGCCGCCCTCCATGACCGCGTCGACCTCGACCGGGGCGGCATAGCTTTTCGCATCGTCCATCCGTCCCCGCATGTAGGGGTCGAGCGACAGGGCGGTCACCCGCACCACCACCTCGCCCGCCTTGGGGTCGGGGACTTCGTAATCTTCGAGCCGGAAGTTCTCCGGCGTGACTTCGCCCTTCGGCCTTTTGGCCAGAACGATCCGTTTTGCGGTGACAGACATTTGTGCTTTCCTTCCTCCCGAGTCTTGCGGATACTTGGCTTTGAAACAGAGTTTCGCAAGGTAAAACGCCACGTAAACCAAGGTGCCGCACGAGCGCCGGGCGTGGCAACCGAAAGGGAGGAGCCTCATGCAAGGCATGATGATGAATCGGCCGTTGTCGATCATTTCTATTCTGGATTACGCCGCCGAAGCGCATCCCGACGCCGGAATGGTGTCGGTGCGGACCGAAGGCGACACGCACCGCGCCACATACCGGGAAACCTACAAAAGGGTCGGCCAGCTTGCCCACGCCCTTCATGCGCTGGGAATCGAACAGGGCGACCGCGTCGCGACGCTCGCATGGAACGGCCACCGTCATTTCGAACTTTACTATGCGATCTCGGGCATGGGGGCGGTCTGCCACACGATCAACCCGCGCCTCTCGGCCGAGCAGATGATCTACATCGTGAATCATGCCGAGGATAAGGTGATCTTCGTCGATACCACCTTCCTCCCGATCATCGCGGCGTTGCGCGACCAGCTTCCGAAGGATCTGCGCGTCGTGGTGATGACCGACCACGATCACATGCCCGACACGCCGCTCGACGTTCTGATCTACGAGAACCTGATCGACGGACAGAAAACCACCTACGACTGGCCGGAGCTTGATGAGAACACCGCCGCCGCGCTCTGTTACACCTCCGGGACGACCGGCAACCCCAAGGGCGCGCTCTATTCACATCGCTCGACCGTGCTGCACGCGCTAATGGTCGCCGCCGTCATGGGCGGTGCGCTGGGGCAGGGGACGAATGTCCTGCCCGTGGTGCCGCTTTTCCACGTCAACGCTTGGGGTCTGCCCTATGCCGGGCCGATCCTCGGCATCAACCTTATCATGCCCGGCCCCGGTCTGGACGGGCCGAGCGTGTTCAAGCTGATGGATCAGGAAAAGGTCTACTCCGCCTGGGGTGTGCCGACGGTCTGGATGGGCCTGCTGGGCGAGATCGAGAAGCTAGGCCGCGCGCCCGAAGGGTTCGGCGACGTGGTGATCGGCGGGTCCGCCGCCCCGCGCCCGATGATCGAGAAATTCGAAAAGCTGGGGATCAACGTCAACCACGCTTGGGGCATGACCGAAATGTCGCCCATCGGCACGCATGGGGTCCAGCCGCCCAAGGTCCGCGACCTGCCATTCGACGAGATGATCGACGTGAAATCCCGGCAGGGCCGCCGGGTCTATGGCGTGGAACTCAAGATCGTGGACGAGGACGGCAACCGTCAGCCCCACGACGGCAAGGCCATCGGCGAGCTTTACGTGCGCGGCAATGCCATCGTCGCGGGCTACTTCAAGAACGAGGAAGCCAGCGCCAAGGCCATCGACGCCGAGGGTTGGTTCGGCACCGGCGACGTGGCCAGCATCGACGACAACGGCTACCTGACCATTCAGGACCGCGCCAAGGACCTCATCAAATCGGGCGGCGAGTGGATTTCCTCCATCGACCTCGAAAGCGCCGCGCTTTCCCACCCCGGCATCGCCAACTGCGCAGCCATCGGCGTGGCCCACCCGAAATGGGACGAACGCCCGGTGCTGGTCGCCGTGGCGGCACGGGATGAGCGCCCGTCGCTGGACGAGATCCGGGATACGATGGAGCCGCACTTCGCCAAATGGCAACTCCCCGACGACGTGATCTGGGTCGAAGAACTCCCGCTCACCGCGACCGGCAAAGTGTCGAAGCTGAACCTGCGCAAGCAGCTGGCGGATTATAAGCACCCCGAGGTGGCCTGAGGGGCGGCGGACGCCCTCGCGGGGGACTGCGGGGGCGGGGTTTTGGTTTCTGATGTCGGAAGTGCTTGAATCATTTGCCCTTCGACGCACCTGCTCATTCATCGCTGAGACTGCGAGAACGCTTCGCAGAAGAACGCGGAGCGGACGTTCGCAGCGGCTTCAACGTACGTCCGCTCTTGGCCGGGACAGGTCATGCTTGGCGCTAAGTTCGAGTTGTGGCCATTAGCCGGGAGTGTCGAGTGACTGTCGATCGGACTCTGCTAATAAAAGAGATCACCGTCTGCGCAATTCTTGCGTATTTCGCAAAAAACATAGGCCAGCAAGGGAGGTGCCATTGCGCCCCCCTCTTTTCAGGCTGCACTCATGACCTGATCTTCGACGCGAACCTCGATCAAGCCATTTGCGCACTCAGCGTCAATAGCTTGAATGAACGCATGGACCCGTTTGCTTTTTACCGGGAAGGCTAGGGTGTGCCATACGCCGCAACGCATCTTCGCTTTGGTGAAGCCAGAGGCCAAAGAAAACCCACCCATTTCGTCTATGAAGGCCCGTGTCACTGCGTAAACCCGGGTTTCGGTCTCTTGGCGGCCCCGGGTTAGCGGCGGAAAGCGTATTGCGATTGTGTAATGTGATTGGCGGGGGACTTGTAGTTTTCCACCCGGCTTGCGGCGATAGGTTCTAAATTGAACTACTTTGGCCATAGATCGGCTCCGTTAAGAAGAGCCACATCACCCGCCGGAACTTAAAAAATAGGCCGACACTCCACCAAGGTGGGTAATGCGGCCCGGGTTGCATCCGAGGTTCCTGTTCGAGGCATCAAACACGGTTTGGTACCAAGGGGAATTATGATGGTGGAGTTTGCCACCGCCCATTGGTCGACCATATCAAAACACACGGGGCACCACAAGCCGCGGCTTGAGCGCTCGGTTTTAGGGTTTTAAGACTTCCAAGCATGTGGGTAACCGGGGTAGCGGACTGCCGGCTCTACGTGTTGCCGGCGTTGCTCCAGTAGGCATTGCTGGCCCGTTCGCCAGCGACCGGTTTGAAGAAGCCGTGCCAATGCTAAAGTGATCCTCTCGAGGTCAGCTTCGGGCCGATCGCGACGACCGCAACAATGCTGAAACTGCTCAGCTTCGTAGGACCATTGCAGCCACTTTTGGCCCCCCAAACGCCCCCCGGTTGACCCACCCCACCGCCCTATGCCACCCACACCCCTTTCACCAAGCCCCCGGCCCGCGCCGGGCCAAGCCGAAGGAAGGACACATGCCTCTCACCCTGCGCCGCAACCGCGCCCGCGATCTCGCCCCTCTGGAACAGATGCTGCCCGACGCGGATATCCCGCTCCTCAATCCCAATGCGAAAGTCCCGTTCGACGAGATGGAGTGGCAGCGCAAATGGCTGGGCGAGGGGCAGGACGTGTCGTTCTATCTCGAGGATGACGCGGGCCGGGACGTCGGCTTTTTCGCCCTGCGCGAAGGGATCGGGCCTGAAGTGCGCCACCTCACTTACGTCTATCTGGTGGAAGAGGCGCGCGGCGGGGCGGCGGCGGAACTGAACGAACGGGTCGAACAGGCGGCGCTGGACCTTGGCGCGCTGACCCTGACGCTGAAGGTCGAGTTGGACAACGCGCCCGCGCTCAACGCCTATCTGTCCGCCGGGTACGAGGAACTGTCGCGCCGTCACGGCATGGCGACCATGCGGCTCGACCTCGAAGGGCGCCACCCCACCTAGCCCGGCGTTTCGTCCGCCTTCTGCGCCAGCGCGTTCACCTCACCGATGAACGACGCAAGCCCGCCCATCGGCGTCATCTCGGCCTCCACCTGCCGTTGCGCCGTGGCCCAAGCGGCGGCACCCGCGGCCAGCCGCGCCTCGCCGTCCTCCGTCAGTGCCAGCACCGACTTGCGCTTGTCGCGCGGGTGGGGCGCGCTGGCGATCAGACCGTCGCGCTCCAGCGGTTTGATCCCGCGTGACGCGGCGGACTGGTCCATCTCCATGTAATCCGCGATCTTCTGCACGGTCGGGGTCCGCAGCCCTTTGACCCATGCGAGCATGGCGAGTTGCGAGATCGTCAGACCCCGCTCGGCCAGCGCCGCATCGTACAGCCGGACCATCCGGCGCGAGGCGCGGCGCACGGCAAGGCAATAGCAGTTCCCGGTCAAAAGCTCCGCCAGTTCCGGCGTCATGTCCTCGGACAGGTCTGTGCTCATGCCGTTACGTCCTCATTGACTCGATGCATATGCATGTGATCCGATGCATATGCATCTATTTGGAGATTAGGCCATGTTCGACGAAGTGCCAAGACCCGACATCAACGCTGGCCCCGCCGACATGGGCAAGCTCATCGGTATGTCCGGGCTCGACATCATGCGCGCCACGATGGCGGGCGAGATCGCCGCGCCGACCATCGCGGAGACGATGAATTTCTGGATCCATCAGGCGGACGAAGGCATGGCCGAGTTCCGGGGCGAACCCACGACCGCCCATATGAACCCGCTCGGCACCGTGCACGGCGGCTGGGCGATGGCGCTGCTCGACAGTGTTCTGGGCTGCGCCGTCCACACGACCTGCGCGCCGGGCGAGGGGTTCGTGTCGATGGACACCTGCGTCAAATTCGTGCGGCCCATGATGCCCGGCACCGGGCAGGTCCGCGCCATCGCCACCGTGCAGACGCGCGGCAAACGGGTCGCGAATGTCGAGGGGCGGGTGGAAAGCCGCGACGGCAAGGTCATCGCGCTCGGCACCTCCACCTGTTTCATCCAACCGATCGGCGGCTAGGCCCCCTTCTCCTTCCCTTGAGGGGAGCCTGTCCACCGGAGGGCGGCGCTCGTGCGCGCCGCCCTTTCGGTTGCGCCCCCGCGCGTGGCGGGGCAGGGTCGCGCCATGTGGTTTCAGAAGCCCTTTTTTGCGTGGATCGCCATTGGCGCGATGGGTCTGCTGGCACTCGCCGCCAGTGTCGACCTGAGCTTCATCAAGGCTTTGCCTGAGGCCCCGGCGCTCCCCGACTCGATCCTGCGCCTTCTGATGGTCACGCAACCCTTCGTGCTCATGGCCGCAGGCACCGCTTTGGGCGTGCTCCTGTCGGACAAGGTGGGCCTGACCTCATGGCTGACCGCCCGGTTGCGCGGCGAACCCGCGCGCTTTCCGTCGCGGGTCCTGCCTGTCGTGTCGGGCCTCGTCGGCGGCATCCTGATCGCGCTGGCGGATCGGTGGTTCTACCATGTCTACAGCGGCGGCGAGACGCCGGGCACGGCTCTGCCGACCCTGATGCAAGGGCTGGCGGCGATCACCTATGGCGGGATCGTCGAGGAACTGATGCTGCGATACGGGCTGCTGACGCTCATGTTCTGGGCCGCGTGGAAACTGTCGGGCCGTGTGCCCGGTTCGGTCCTTGGCACCATGCTCGTCATCGTCGTGGCCCTGCTCTTCGGCCTCGGCCATCTGCCCGCGATGGCCGCGACGGCCCCGCTGGATGCCGCCATCGCGATCCGCACCATCCTGCTCAACGCCGTGCTCGGTGTGCTTTACGGCCTGTTCTACTGGAAACGCGGGCTCGAGGCCGGGATGATGGCGCACATGGCCTCCCACCCCGGTCTGTGGACCGGTCTCAGCCTGTTCTAATAGGAATAGGCGCCGTAGATCTTCGACAAATCGCCATTCCAGTCGCCATGGTAATGCGCCAGCAACTCGTCCGCCGGCGTGCGCCCATCCTCGACACTGTCTTCGAGCGTATTGAGGAAATGCCGCTCGTCGGGGATCATCCCGCCCGACGCGGGCCGCGCGCGTGCTTTCAGGCCCGCGCGTGAAATCTCCAGCGCCTGCGCCGCAAGATCCTTCATCCTGATCGACCCGACGACGGCATCCAGCGCGTCCTCCGATGCGGCCACCCTAAGCGCCTCACGGGTCTCCGCATCCCAGCCCTTGACCAGATCCCACGCCGCATCCAGCGCCGACTGGTCGTACATCAGCCCGGTCCAGAACGCGGGCAGTGCACAGATCCGCCGCCACGGGCCACCGTCGGCCCCGCGCATCTCCATGAACTTCTTGATCCGCGCCTCGGGGAAAATCGTCGTCAGATGATCGGCCCAGTCCGAAAGCGTCGGTACTTCGCCCGGCAGGGCAGGCAGCTCACCCTTCAGGAAATCGCGGAACGACTGACCTAGGGCGTCGATATACTTTCCATCGCGGTAGACGAAATACATCGGCACATCGAGCGCATAGTCCACGTAGCGTTCGAACCCCATGCCGTCCTCGAACACGAAAGGCAGCATCCCGGTGCGCGCATCGTCCAGCCCGCGCCAGACCCGCGAGCGCCAGCTTTTGTGACCGTTGGGCTTGCCGTCGAAGAAGGGCGAATTGGCGAACAGCGCCGTCGCGACCGGCTGCAACGCCAGCGCCACCCGGAACTTCTGCACCATGTCGGCCTCGGACGCGAAGTCGAGGTTCACCTGAACCGTGCAGGTCCGGTACATCATCTGCGTGCCGTGGGTGCCGACGCGGCCCATGTAGTCGGTCATCAGCCGGTAACGCCCCTTGGGCATCATCGGCATGTCTTCGTGCGACCATTCGGGCGCGGCGCCCAGACCGATGAATCCGGCCCCGATGCGGTCGGCAATGTCCTGAACCTCGCGCAGGTGCTCGTTCACCTCGTCGCAGGTCTGGTGGATCGTCTCAAGCGGCGCGCCGGAAAGCTCCAACTGCCCGCCCGGCTCCAGCGACACGTTCGCGCCGTCCTTCTCCAGCCCGATCAGGTTGCCGCCCTCTTCGACCGGCGCCCAGCCATAGGTGTCGCGCAGACCCTCCAGCATCGCACGGATCGACCGTTCCCCGTCGTAGGGAAGGGGTTTGAGCGTGTCCTTGCAATAGCCGAACTTCTCGTGCTCGGTGCCGATCCGCCAGTCGTCCTTGGGCTTGCACCCCGCCTCGAGATAGCCCGCGAGCTGGGATTGGTCGGTGATCGGCCCGCCGCCGGACTGGGGAATGGACATGAAACGCTGCCTCTGAACTGTCTCGGAGTTTACGAGTGTTCGATTGCGCGGGGGGTGTCAACGCCCGCCGGGCCCTTTCGCCAGATCGTGACGGGGGTCTCGGGCGGTTGGTTCAGCGCGCGGATGGCGGTTTCGATCCGGGCGCCGGGCAGCGCGGTGAGCACGTCGAACACCGCGCGCGCCCCTTCTGCGGCGGCGGGAACGGACAGCCGTTCGCCGGCCATGTCGAAGCGCCAGAACGCGCCGCCCGCACGGCTCGCCACCACCGACACCTGTGTCAGCGCGTCGAGCGCCGCGATGCCCCCGCCGACCGGGGCGAGGTAGGTGATCTGGCGCTCGTCCACCTCGACCACGCCAAGCCCGCCCGATCCCGTGCGAAACCGGGCGCGCTGAAAGCCGGTCCACAGAAACACGGCCCCCAGCAGCATGACGGCGCCGCCGATCCACGGCATCAGCCCGACGCCCGCCAGCACCCAGCGCAGCCCGGCCAGCGCCACCGCCGCACCGATCAGAACATCACGCCAGCGCGCCAATCCGTTCAGGGCTTCGGGCCGCAGGAAACTCATGCCGCCACCTTCAGCGCGGTGCGCAGGATGACGAGCGTATAGACCCCGATGCGCTGAAACCCGATGGCCTCGTAGGCGCGGCAGGCCGCCTCGCCCGAGGCGAACAGGATCGCCTCGCGCACGCCCGCTTGGCGCACCTCGATCAGATGCCGCCCGACGGCGGTCCGGGCATATCCCCGTCCGCGCAACTCGGGCGGTGTATAGACCCCGCCGATCTGCACCATGTCCGGCAGTTCCGCGTTGAAGGCGGTCATCGCGACGGGCCTGTCGCCCTCCATCAGGATGCGGCCATAACCCTCGGCGATCATGCGTTCCGTCCGCGCCACCGCTTCGGCGGCATTGTCCGGCCCGTCGTCAGCGCCCAGCGTTTCGATGGTATAGGCCGCTTTCCAGCGGGTCAGGAGCGACAGGTCCGCCGACACCGTCGGGCGAAGGGTCTGGGGGCCGAGGGCGCCCTCGTCCAGCCTGTCCAGCGACAGCCGAAAATGCGGCTCGTCCCGGTCGAGCGCGAAATCCGCGCCCGCGAAATCGAACACCGCCCGCGCGGCCTCGACCTGATCCTTGGCACCATTCAGCCCGATCACCTCGCGCCCCGCGATAGCGCGGGCGAATCCCCGCCAGTCGCGGCCTTGCCCCATCACGAACCCGGCGTTCGAAATGCCGAACACCCCGGTCACCGCCTCCTCGCCTTCGACGTAATAGGCGGTGCCGTGCGGATGCGTCCGGTTCATCAGGCCGTGGCGCGCAAGATTCGCGCGCAGGAACATCGTCGTCGCCGCGTGATCGGACAGGAACGCCTCGATTGCGGGAATATCGGTGGCGAGGGCGGGCCGCATCACCAGTCCCCCAACGCGCTTTGCCAAAGGGTCATCGCCGCCACCGCCGCCGTATCGGCACGCAGGATGCGCGGGCCGAGGCTGACGGGCACCGCACTTTCCATGCCGTGCAGGCGTTTGCGCTCGGCATCCGAAAACCCGCCTTCCGGCCCGATCAGGATCGCCCAGGGCGCGCCGGCCTCGCCGCTCAGGGGCTTGTTCTCACCCACAAGCGCCTCGTCACAAAACATCAGGCGCCGCGCCCCGTCCCAGTCGGCCAGCAAGCGGTCCAGCTTTTCCGGCTCCGCCACTTCCGGCACGAACGTCCCGCCGCATTGCTCGGCGGCCTCGACCGCATGGGCCTGCAACCGATCCACCCGCACCCGCTCGGAGTTCGTGAAGTCCGTCAGCACCGGCACGATCCGCGAGGCCCCCATCTCGGCGGCCTTTTCCACGATGAAATCCGTGCGCGCCTTCTTGATCGGCGCGAACATCAGCCAAAGGTCGGGCGGGTCCAGCTGCAGCGCGGCCTGACCCAGACAGGTCAGCACCCCGTTTCGCTTGCCCGCGTGGCTGACCTCGGCGGTCCACTCGCCATCGCGCCCGTTGAACAGCGCCACGCGGTCGCCCACCGCCTGCCGCATCACGCCGAACAGGTAATGCGCCTTGTCGCGTTCGAGGGGAATGGTTTGCCCTTCGCGCAGGGGCTCGTCTACAAAGAGCCGGATTTTGGCACGCTCGATCATGGGGGCACGTTATGGCGACAGGCAACGGGACGCCAGAGGCAGCGAACGGCAGCGGCACGGTCGCCGACGCCTATACCGGCAACTGGGTCGACAGGTATGCGCCCGCACCCCTGCGCCCCTATTTCCGCCTCAGCCGTCTGGACCGACCGATCGGCACATGGCTCTTGCTGCTGCCGTGCTGGTGGGGGCTGCTCTTGGGCATGGGCTTCGACGGGCGTGTGAGCTGGCATGACCTCTGGATCGCCGTGGGCTGCGCCATCGGGGCCACGCTCATGCGCGGCGCGGGCTGCACCTGGAACGACATCACCGACCGCCACATCGACGGCTCGGTCGCGCGCACCCGGTCCCGCCCGATTCCCTCGGGCGCGGTGAGCGTGCCTCAGGCGCTGGCGTGGCTCGTGGTGCAGGCGCTGATCGCCTTCTTCATCCTCATCACCTTCGACACGGCGGCCATCATCCTCGGCATCGTCGCGCTCGCCCCGGTGGCGATCTACCCCTTCGCCAAACGGTTTACGTGGTGGCCGCAGATCTTCTTGGGCATCGCCTTCAATTGGGGCGCCCTCCTTGCGTTCGCCGCACACACCGGCACGCTCGCCTGGCCCGCCGTCGCGCTCTATCTCGCCGGCATGGCATGGACGCTGTTTTACGACACGATCTATGCCCATCAGGACAAAGAGGACGACGCGCTGATCGGGGTGAAATCCACCGCACGGCTCTTCGGCGACAATACGCCGCGCTGGCTGCTTGCCTTTCTGGTGGGCTGCGTCGCGCTGATGACGCTGGCCATCATCACCGCTTATCTGCCCGGTCAAAGCCCGCTGGCGCTGGTCGTGGCGCTTGCCGCGCCCTGGGCGATGGGTTGGCACCTGTCCTGGCAGATGCGCAAACTCGAGATGGACGACCCCGACACCTGCCTCATGCTTTTCCGCTCGAATAGGAATGCCGGGCTGATCCCTGTGCCGTTTCTTGCCGTCGCACTTTTCCTTTGATTGCACCTCGCGGGAAACAGCCCTAATGAAGCCTGCAACGTCATAACGGATACCATCCTGCCGGCATGAAATTCTCCAAAGTCCTGATCATTCCCGGGGTTTTCCTTTTCGCGGCCCTGCTTGCGCTGGTGGCGGCGTTCAGTTCCGTGAACGTGATCGAGCGGGTGTCCAAGGCTGCGGTCGAACAGGCCCTGATCCTCGGCGGGCAGGACTGGGCGAATGTCCATACCGACGGTCTGCAACTCGTGCTGTCGGGCATGGCCCCCACCGAATCCGACCGGTTCCGCGCGATCTCCATCGCCGGGGGTGAGGTCGATTCCAGCCGCGTTATCGACCAGATGGAGGTGCCGAACGCCGCCGGGATCGAACCGCCGCGCTTTTCGGTCGAGATCCTGCGCAACGATGGCGGCATTTCGATGATCGGGCTCATTCCGAACGCCACCGACCGCGAGGCGCTGAATGCCCGCGTGCGCCGGATCGCGCCGGAAAAGAACGTGGCCGACCTTCTCGAAACCGCCGATTACGACGTGCCCGAGAACTGGTCCTCGGCGCTCGACTTCGCGCTCGTCGCGCTCGAACGTCTGCCGCGCGCCAAGATTTCGATGGATGCCTCGCGCGTGACGATCGAGGCGATTGCCGACAGCGCCGAACAGCGCACGACATGGGAACGCGATCTTGCACGCGCCGCACCGGGCGGTCTGCGGGTGGCGATGAACATCTCGGCCCCTCGGCCCGTCATCACGCCCTTCACGACCCGGTTCGTCATCGACGATCAGGGCGCGCGCTTCGATGCCTGCACGGCCGGGACCGAGGCGGGGCGGGTCAAGATCGTCGCCGCCGGGATCGCATCGGGCGTCAAGGGGCGCCCGACCTGCACCATCGGCCTTGGCGTGCCCTCGCCCGACTGGCCGGACGCGGTGTCGCGCGGCGTGCGCGCCGTGCGTGAACTGGGCGCGGGAACGATCACCTTCTCGGACGCCGACGTGACCCTGGTCGCGCCCGCGAGTGTCGAGCAGCAGAATTTCGACCGCGTGGTGGGAGAGCTCGAAGCCGATCTGCCCGATGTCTTTTCGCTCCACTCCACCAAGACACAGGCCGAATCCACCGAAGGTGAGGGGCGGCCCGAATTTTCCGCAACCCTCAGCCCGGAAGGGCAGGTCCAGCTTCGCGGTCGTCTTGGCGACGAACAGCAACGCACGATCACCGAAAGCGTCGCCCGCGCGCGCTTCGGGATGGACAAGGTCTATATGGCGGCGCGTCTGGACGAGAACCTGCCGCGCGGCTGGTCCGTGCGCGTCCTCGCCGCGGTCGAGGCGCTGTCTTACCTCGACAACGGGGTGGCCATCGTCCAGCCCGAACTGGTGGAACTGCGCGGCAAGACCGGCGACCCGAATGCCAACGCCGAGATTTCGCGCCTGCTCTCGGAAAAGCTGGGCGAGGCGCAGGATTACCGCGTGAACGTCAGCTATGACGAGGCGCTCGACCCCATCGCATCGCTGCCTTCGCCCGAGGAATGCGTCGCCATGATTAACGAGACCATCGCGGGCTCCAAGATCACCTTCGCGCCCGGGTCGGTCGAGATCGAAGCTTCGGCGGCTGCGACCATCGACAAGATCGCCGATGTTCTGCGCGACTGTGCCGAGGTGCCGATGGAGATCGGCGGTCACACCGACAGCCAAGGCTCGGAAGAACTCAACAAGGCCCTGTCGCAGCAGCGCGCGAATTCGGTTCTGAACGCGCTGCTCGCCCGTCGCATCCTCACCTCCAACATCGTCGCCCACGGCTATGGCGAAGAGGTGCCGATTGCCGACAACGACACCGAAGCGGGGCGCGAGGCCAACCGCCGCATCGAATTCCGGCTCATCTCACAGCGCGAGCTCGATGGCGAACCGCTGATCGAAGGCACGCCCTATGACGGGCCGCTGGGCGACATTCGCCCCCGCCCGCGCCCGACCGCCGCCGACGCGGAGGACACCGCAGAGGCCGACGAGACCGGCGACGAAGGCGTGCCGCCGGAGGACGAGGAATACGTCGCCGGCGACGACGGGCCGCCCGAAGGCATGGATGCCGAAACGGCGGCCGCCCTTGCGCCCGAGGACGACGTCGAAGACGCGGCAGCCGAGGGAGCGGCGGAGCCGACGGGCGACGAGGAACCCGCCCCCGAAACCGCCGAAACCGAGCCGGGCACGGATGAAACGGACGACGGCGCGACGCAGGCGGAAGAAGTGGCCGAGACCACCGAGGGCGAAGACCCTGACGCGGCGGACGAGGCCGCATCGGCGGACGAAGAAACCACGAACGAGACCGCGGCCAACGCGGCGGACGAGACTCCCGGGGAAGGGGTTGACGAAACCACAGAGACTGAGACAGTCAGCGAAGAAGCGTTGTCGCCACCGACCGTGGTGCACCCGGAGCTGGAAGGGGTCCGCGCCCCGCCCAGACCGGAGCGCGAGGGATAGGGACACATGAACAGAGCCGAGTTCATCATCGTCACGGCGATCATTCTTTTCATAGCATTTGCGCTCGGGTGGTTCGCCCATTGGCTCATCCACAGATTCACGCGGGTCTCCGGCGCCGAGATGGGCGAACTCGACCGCATGGCACAGGCGCTTCATGACGCCGAAGAGACGCGGGATCAGGCGATCACCTACCTCCAGCAACGCGAAGCGGAACTGTCGAACCAGCAGCACCAGACCGAGGCCGAGCTGCGCGCGGCGATGGACGGTCTGCGCGCCGCCCGGCAGGAGGCCGAGGAGCTGCGCGCCTATATCGAGCGGATGAACGCGGGATGAGATCCCGCCTCGCGAGCTTTGCACATGCGCTCGCGGGTCTGGCTCACATCATGATGCGCGAACCCAACGCGCGGATTCACCTGCTGGCCACCGCCATTGCCCTGGGGGCGGCGATTTGGCTGGGCCTAGACGGCGACGACTGACGCTGGATCGTCGCCATGATCGCGCTGGTCTGGATCGCCGGGATTCTGAACACCGCGCTCGAAACCCTTGCCGACACCCTGCACCCCGCGCAGGCCGAAGGGATCCGCATTGCGAAAGATCTGGCGGCGGGGGCGGTCCTCGTGGCTGCGATCACGGCGGTCTTTGTCGGCCTCCTCACCTTTTGGCCGTATCTGTTCCAATAGCGCCTTCGTTGGGTCGCGCCTGAAACGCGCGAAAGCTTGGGTCACGAAATGCTCTGCGATGCCCGGCGCACAGGCCGCCCGCGCGACGGTGCCGAACGCCCGCGTCGGCGGCAGCGCATCGGTGACCGGGTGGCCCGCGCCCGGCATCGGCACCAGTCGCGGCGCGACGAAGCCCCGGGCGACCTCGGCAGCATGGCGCGCGTCGAACGGCAGGGTCGGGTCGAACAGAACCACGCAGGCCGCATCCGACGGCGGGGTGTGGCGGATGACATGATCCGCCTCGCAGGCGAAGACCGGGTCGGCCAGATCCTGCGGGAACCGACGATCCCCGATGGCATGATCCAGCGGCAGGTCGGGGCGGCAGGTGGTTTGCGGAGACACGAACAAAGCCTGCGTCAGCGGCACCGCCCGCGATACGGCGAAAAGCCCGAAGCCGCCCATCGAAAACCCAAGCCCGGCCCGCACCGGAAAATGCGCGGCGACCCCCGCGAGCGTCGTCAGAAGCGGGGCTAGGTCGGGCGCGAGGAACCAATCGTTCCGGGCCGTCGAGACGTGGATGTGCGTGAACCCCCGCGTGGTGAACGGCGCGCCGGAGGGCGGCGGGGCCATGCCGCGCCGATCACGCCGCCAATGGTCGAAGGTGAACATGACGCGCTCGGACGATTGCCCGGTCATCGTGGCACGCAATGCCCCGGAGGAATAAACTATTCGCGTCGACATGGGCGCCATGATTGCGCCACAGAGCTTGAGATTCGGTGAACGTCACCAGCGCGACAGCGCGTCCTCGTCCTCGTCCTTGGCGGCGACCCATTCGGCGCCGTCAGGCCCGAACTCTTTTTTCCAGAACGGCGCGCGGGACTTGAGGTAATCCATCAGGAACTCCGCCGCCTCAAACGCCGCGACCCGGTGGCGGCTGGCCGTGGCGACCATCATGATCCGTTCGCCGGGGGCGAGGCTGCCGTAGCGGTGGATCACCAGCGCATCGTCCAGCGACCAGCGCTCCATCGCCTGATTTACGATGCCCGAAATCGCCTTCTCGGTCATGCCGGGATAATGCTCGATCTCCATCCGGGTCATGCCGCCGGTGTCGCGCACGATGCCGGTGAAGGTCACGACCGCGCCCGTGTCGGTGCGCCCCTTGGCGAAACGCTCGGCCTCGTCACCCAGTGAGAACGGCTCGGACTGCACCCGGATCATCGGCATGTCAGCCGCCCGTCATCGGAGGGAAAAACGCCACCTCGCGCACGCCCGCAAGCGGCGCGTCGAAATCGGAGAGCTCCTGATCCAGTGCCACGCGCAGGGCGGACAGGTCGGCGAAGGCCGCCTCGTATCGCGGTTCGCGGGCCTTCAATTCCTCGACCAGCTCGGCCACGGTCGCGGCCTCGGTCGCCACTGTTTCGCGCGGCTCGCCGATCCGCTCACGGACCCAAGCGAAATACATCACGTCAAGCATCGTCAGCCTCCTTCAGGAACGGCCAGGCCTTGCGGAAGTAGTCCCAGCCGGAAATCGCGGTGAGCAGCGCGGCGATCCACAAGAGAATGACGCCCGCGTTGCCCGACCAGATCATCCCGGTCGTCTTCCAGCCAAGGCCAAGGTGATCGGTCACCTCGCCGTCGAGGATCTGATCGAACAACTCGTCATCCATGCCGAAGCTCTGCATCCCCACGTAATGCTCGAACACGCCTTTGGCGAAGAGGAGCGTGAGCGCGACCATCTGAACCGTTGTCTTCCACTTGCCGATCTGCGTGACCTTGAGCGCGCGGGCCTTGTCCCCCAGCGCCTCGCGAAGGCCCGAGACGAAGACCTCGCGGAAGATGATGATGCCCGAGGGCAGCACGATCCAGACGGCGAGGCCGGAGTAGGCGGCGATGACGAGTAGCGCGGTAAGGACGAGCGCCTTGTCCGCGATCGGGTCCATCGTCGCACCGAACTTCGATTCCTGGCTCCACGCGCGGGCGAGGTAGCCGTCGACGTAATCCGTGACGGCGGCCACGATGAACACGATCAGCGCGTACCAGTCCGCCCAGGGGCGGGCGAAGAACAGGAACATGATCGGCAGGAGCGGAACCGCGATCAGGCGTCCGATGGTGAGGATATTGGGGATCGTCCATCTCATGATGGAAGGTGTATCGCGGGGCAGGGCCGGGGGGAAGGAGGCTTTCGTCCCGGGCTTGCGCCCGGGCCGACCCGTGCGAGGGGCGCTGCCCCTCGCGCTCCCCGAAGTATTTTTGAAACAGAGAAGGGGAAAGGGCACCCGAAGGGGCGGACAAATGACGCAGCAGTGGCGACCTCCACGGATGTATGTTCGGCCAGATGGGGCCAATGTGATCGCGGGCCGCGCGGCGCCGGAACGCGCGACGCATTAAGTCGTTGTTAATATGGAAAAAACCTTACCCATGGGGAAGGTTCCGTCATCCATTCTCATGAAAATGCCCGTAGATCGTTTCCGCCAGCGAGGCGGAGATTCCCTTGACGGCCCTAAGGTCCGAAAGCGACGCGGTCGTGACGGCCTTGGCCGAGCCGAAATGTGCGAGCAGCGCCTTTTTCCGGCCCGCGCCGACGCCGGGCACGTCGTCCAGCGGGTTGGCGCTGATCGCCTTGGTCCGTTTGGCGCGGTGGGTGCCGATGGCGAAGCGGTGCGCCTCGTCCCGCATCCGTTGCACGAAATAGAGCACGGGGTCGTTGCGTTTGAGCGCGAAGGGGCGCTGTTTGGGCCTGTGGAATTCCTCTTTCCCGTGGTCGCGGTCCACACCTTTGGCGACGCCGATCATCGCGATGTCCTCGACCCCCAGATCCTCCATGATCTCGTTCACCGCCGAGACCTGCCCCGCACCGCCGTCGATCAGCAGCAGATCGGGCCAGGCGTCGCTTTCGCGGTCCGGGTCTTCCTTGAGCAGGCGCTTGAAGCGGCGGGTCAGAACCTCTTTCATCATGCCGAAGTCGTCGCCGGGCGTCAGGTCTTCGCCCTTGATGTTGAACTTGCGGTACTGGCTTTTCATGAAGCCCTCGGGCCCGGCGACGATCATCCCGCCGACCGCGTGCGCGCCTTGAATGTGGGAGTTGTCGTAGACCTCGATCCGTTTCGGCGCTTCGTCCAGATCGAACGCTTCGGCGAGGCCCGCGAGCAGTTTCGCCTGCGTCGCCGTTTCCGCCATCTTGCGCCCGAGCGACTCGCGGGCGTTGCGGGCGGCATTGGACACCAGTTCCATCTTTTCGCCCCGCTGCGGCACTTCGATCGCGACCTTGCGGCCCAGCTTCTCGGCCAGCGCCTCGGACATCAGCTCGCGCTCTTCGATGTCGTGCGAGAGCAGGAGAAGGCGCGCGGGCTCCTTCTGATCGTAGAACTGGCCGATGAAGCCGCGCAGCACCTCGGCCTCGTCCGCGCCCGCGCCGGTGCGGGGGTAAAAGTCGCGGTTGCCCCAGTTCTGGTTCGCGCGGATGAAGAACACCTGCACGCAGGCCTGCCCCCCTTCCATGTGGAGCGCGATCACGTCGGCCTCGGTCACGCCGCGCGGGTTGATGCCTTGCGACGACTGCACCTTGGTCAGCGCCGCGATCCGGTCGCGCAGAACGGCCGCGCGTTCGAACTCCATCGCCTCAGAAGCTTCCTGCATCTCGGCGGCCAGTTCCGACTGCACCTTCGTGGTCTTGCCCGACAGGAACCGTTCGGCGTCGCCCACCAGTTCGCCGTAGCCCTCTTCCGAGATCTTGCCGACGCAGGGACCGGCACAGCGTTTGATCTGGTAAAGCAGGCAGGGCCGGGTGCGGCTTTCGAACATGCTGTCCGAGCAGTTGCGCAGGAGGAACACCTTTTGCAACTGGTTCAGCGTGCGGTTCACCGCGTCGGCGCTGGCGAAGGGGCCGTAATAGGCGCCCTTGGTCTTCTTCGCGCCGCGGTGCTTTCTGATCTGCGGGTAAGGATGGTCCTTGGTGACCAGAATGTTCGGAAAGGACTTGTCGTCGCGCAGGAGCACGTTGAAGTGCGGCTTCAATTGTTTGATTAGGTTCTGCTCGAGCAGCAGCGCCTCGGTCTCGGTCCGGGTGGTGAGGAACATCATGCTCGCCGTCTGCGAGATCATGCGCGCGATCCGGGCCGAGTGGCCGGTGCGGTTCGCATAGTTCGTGACGCGGTTCTTCAGGCTTTTGGCCTTGCCGACGTAAAGCACGCGCCCCGTCTCATCCAGCATCCGGTAGACGCCGGGGGAATTGTCGAGTTGCTTGACGTAACGTGCGATCAGGGCATGACCGCGAAGCCCGTCGATCCCCATTTCTGTTGGTGCTGACTCACTCATCCTGACTGCTCGCTGATTCCCGTTTTGGCTGCAATGATAGCGTGGCGGCGACAAGAGGAAACACGTCCACAGAATCTGGGGATAAGTCCGTGGAAGAAAACCTGTTCCGCGGAATATTTCCTTGTTTCACAGGTGTTACATTGGGCTGCCTAAAAAATAGGCACCATTTCAACCTACTGAAATTAAATAGAAAAATTGTTAAGAGAATGTAAATCCATGAAAACACACAATTTTCCATGTGTAATTTATGCAAGTCGACTCGCCCGTGCACAACTTCTCCGGGTCTCGTTTCCGGGGGCCTTGATCGAAGTCAATCGCGGCCCTGAATCTCGGGTGTTTTCCAGCCCAGATGTTGCCCGCCATCTACCGCGATCATCTGCCCGCTGACCGCCGGGGCGTCGAGGAAATACCCAAGCGCGCCAGTGATATCGGAGGGGTTCGCACCGCGTTCGAGAACCGTGTTCGCGCGCTGATGGGCGAAGGCCTCGTCGCTCTGGTTCGCACCCTGAAGCGTGGGGCCGGGGCCGATGCCGTTCACGCGGATGCGCGGGGCAAGGGCGCGGGCGGCGGTCTGGGTGAAGGCCCACAGGCCCATCTTGGCGATGGTGTAGGTCATGAAGTAGGGGGTGAGCTTTTTCACCCTCTGGTCGATCATGTTCACGACGAGGCCGGTGGCGATCGGTTCGCCATTCTCGTCGGTGCCCGCGTCGGGGGCCTGCGCGGCAAACGCCTGCGTCAGGAAGAAGGGCGCGCGCAGGTTCGATCCGATGTGCTTGTCCCAGCTTTCCGCCGTTGCGGTTTCGATGTCGTCGTCTTCGAAGATCGACGCGTTGTTCACGAGCACCGTCAGTTGTCCGATCGCGCGGGCTGCGGCAGGGACGAGCGTCTCGACCTCTTCCGGGTTCAGAAGGTCGGCCTGAACGACCTCGGCGCGCACGCCCAGCGCACGGCAGGCTTCGGCCGTCTCCTGCGCGCCCTCTTGAGAGCCTGCGTAGTGCACGGCGACATCATAGCCGCGTTCGGCAAGGTAGATCGCCATGGCACGCCCCAGACGAGTGCCTGCACCTGTCACCAACGCCCCGCTCATGCGCCCAGCACCACGAAGACGTAGAGCGCGTAGAGCACGCAGAAGGCGGCGCCCCAGACGCGGCCCATGTGCCAGCCCCGGAAGACGAAGGGCGCGATCAGGATCGACGCGGCGAGCATCACCCAGATGTCGAAGCGCAGCATCTCGGGATCGACCGGGATCTTGCCGACCAGCGCCGCGACGCCGATGATGCCCAGAAGGTTGAACATGTTCGAGCCGATGACGTTGCCCAGCGCCACGTCCGCCTGACGGCGATAGGCGGCCATCACGGTGGTGGCGAGTTCAGGCAGCGATGTGCCGACCGCCACCAGCGTCAGCCCGATCACGGTTTCCGACACGCCGATGGACAGCGCGATGTTTGTCGAGCTTTCGACAAGCAGGTCCGCGCCCAAGGGCAGACCGATCAGGCCGAGGATCAGGTAAAGCGCGATCTTCCACTTGGGCAGGTCGGGGTCGGCGCCCTCGAGCTCCTCGTCGTCCTCGAGCTGGTTCTCGTCGATCTCCTTGCCCTTGGCGGCAGCGGCGGCGACCACCTCGCGCCGGTGCTTCATCGCGGCGCGCCCGGCATGGATCAGCATGAAGGCAAGACCGGCGAGCAGGATCAGACCCTGCCACCAGCCGAATTGCCCGCTCGTGGCCAGCGCCATGAACAGCACCGTCCCCGCGAGCATCATCACGTAGTTATGGCGGCTGTCGCAATCCTTGGTCGCAAGGCCCGTGAGCAGGGCGGGGACGCCGAGGACGAGCAGGATGTTGGCCGTGTTCGACCCCACGACGTTGCCGAGGGCAAGGCCCGGCACGCCTTCGAGGATGGCCTGCACCGAGATCAGAAGCTCCGGCGCCGAGGTGCCGAAGGCGACAACGGTGAGCGACACGATCAGGGCGGGAATACCAAGCCTGAGGGCAAGGTTCACCGCGCCTTTGACGAGGCTGTCACCGGCGAGAAGCAGGATGACCAGACCAAGGGCCGCATACAGAAAATCGACGATCATGAATGACCACACTCGCAAGGGCCCTTGCCCAGACGTGGCCTGCCGCACTTCGGACATTTGGCCCGCGTCAGCTTGTCGGCCCCCGGAATGCGCAGGCGCCCGAACATGGCGAGCACGAGCATCAGGATCAGGAAGAGCGAGACGATCTTGATCATGTCAGAGACCGAACCGCGCCCATGCCGCCCGATCCTCGACCGAGGCGATGGCGTCTTCGGCGATCTGCGCGCCGAACCGTTTGAACAGCGATTTCTTCGGGCCGAGGACGGCGAACTTCACGTCCTTGCCGAACTTTTCCTTCATGAACGGGACGAGGTGGCCGATACCATCGGCAAGGCCAAGGTCGACAGCCTTTTGCCCGACCCAGAATTCCCCGGTGAAAAGCGACGGATCGTCGGCCAGCTTGTCTTTGCGGGCGGTTTTGACATGTTCGATGAACGCCTCGTGAATTTCGCTGCCCACCGCCTTGATGCGCTCGACGTCCTTGGGGTCTTCCGGCTTGAACGGGTCGAGTTGCGACTTCGACTCGCCCGAGGTGTAGACCCGGCGTTCGATGCCGTGCTTGGCGATGAACTCATGCGCGCCGAAGCTGGCCATGATGACGCCGATGGAGCCGAGGATCGAGGACCGGTCGGCATAGATCTCATCCGCCGCACAGGCGAGCCAGTAGCCGCCCGAGGCCGCCGCATCCTCGACGAAGGCGTAGACCGGCACCTCTTTCTCGTCCGCGAGCCGCCGGATGCGGGCCGCGATGAGCGAGGATTGCACGGGGCTGCCGCCGGGGGAGTTGATCGACAGCGCCACCGCCTTGGGTTTGCGGCGGAACGCCCGTTCGATCGGTCCGGCCATCGCGACATCGTTCAACTGACCACGCGTGCCTGTGGAAATGGACCCATGGAGGCGGATCACCGCGACCGTGGGGTCGGGCGTCATGAAAGGAATAAAGCGCTTCATAGGGGTCGATGTAGAGGCGCGACAGGGGGGCTACAAGGCCAGCGGGCGATGATTGTCGCCCCCCTGTGGCAATGACGTCGGGTTCGTCAGGTCCGCAGTTTCCAGCCGGTGCGGAAGATCGCGGTGATGACCGCAAGACAGGCGACCAGCACGACCCCGATGGCGACCAGCGAGATGCCGACGGGAACGTCGGACATGGCGAAGAACGACCAGCGGAAACCCGAGACGAGGTAGACCACGGGGTTGAACAGCGCCACCGTCTGCCATGCCTCCGGCAACATCGAGATCGAGTAGAAGGCGCCGCCAAGGAAGACGAGCGGGGTGATGACCAGCATCGGGATCAGGTTCACCTGTTCGAAGTTGTCCGCCCAGATGCCGATGATGAACCCGAAGAGCGAGAAGGTCACGCAGGTCAGGATCATGAAGGCGAGCATCGCAAGCGGATGCGCGATCTGAAGGTCCACGAAGAAGGACGCCGTGCCCAAGATGATGAGCCCGATCATCAAGGCCTTGGTCGCCGCCGCCCCGACATAGCCCATGACGATTTCGGGGACCGAGACGGGGGCCGAAAGCACTTCGTATATCGTGCCGACGAACTTCGGGAAGTAGATGCCGAGCGCGGCGTTCGACACCGACTGCATGAGCATCTGAAGCATCATCAGACCCGGCACGATGAAGGCGCCATAGGCGATGCCTTCGACCGTGTCGATCCGGCTGCCGATGGCGGTGCCGAAGACGACGAAGTAAAGCGAGGTCGAAACGACCGGGCTGATGACCGACTGACCGATGGAGCGGAACGTCCGCGCCATTTCGAACCGGTAGATTGCTGCGACCGCGTGCCAGTTCATGCCGCGTCCTCCGTTTCTTCTTCTTTCTGCTTGGCGACGAGATCGACGAAGATGTCTTCGAGCGAGCTTTGACGGGTGGACAGGTCGGACATGGTCAGCCCGGCCTTGCGCACCTCGGCCAGCAGATCGGTGATCCCGGTCTTCTCGGCGGCGGTGTCGTAGGAATAGTAAAGCGTGCGGCCGTCCTCGCCCAAGGTCACGCCGCGATCCACGAGTGCCGGGGGAATGGCGTCGACGGGCTTGTCGAGTTCGATCTCCAACATCTTTTTCCCGAAGGATTTCATCAGCGTCTCGGTCTCTTCGACCAGCAGAAGCTCACCTTTCGAGATGACGCCGACGCGATCCGCCATCGCCTCGGCCTCTTCGATGTAATGGGTGGTGAGGATGATCGTGACGCCGGATTTCTTGAGTTCCGACATGACCGCCCACATCTCTTTGCGCAGTTCGACATCCACGCCGGCGGTCGGCTCGTCGAGGAACAGGATGCGCGGCTCGTGGCTGAGCGCCTTGGCGATCATCACCCGGCGTTTCATGCCGCCCGACAGCTCGCGGATGCGGTTGTCCTTCTTGTCCCACAGCGTCAGATCCCTGAGGATCTGCTCGACATAGGCATCGTTCTTGCCCTTGCCGAACAGGCGGCGCGAATGCTTCACGTTCGGCTCGACCTTCTCGAAGATCTCGATCGACATTTCCTGCGGGACCAGACCGATCAGCTTGCGGGCCTCGCGGAAGTCCTTGGAAATGTCGTGGCCGCCGACCGTGACCGAGCCGCCGGTGGCGCGCGCCAGTCCGCAGATGATGGAAATCAGCGTGGTCTTGCCCGCGCCGTTCGGGCCGAGCAGGGCCAGAACCTCGCCCTCCTGGATATCCAGATCGACGCCCTTGAGCGCCTGAAATCCGTTGTCATATGTTTTTTGCAGGTTCTTGACGGAAATGATCGGTGCCATTGGGCCCCTCCTGTTTGCGCTCACGGAACCTATGTCGTTTGGCGGCCGCTCGCCACCCCCGGTGATGCACAGGCCCGACTTACGTTACGCACCGATCACCTCTCGGAACGATGCTGCGTCAGCAGCGTTACGTTTGCATGACTTCACTGGATGACACGCCCGCCACCGAAAGCCTTTGGGCCGAAGAGGAAAATTTCTGGCTCGAAGGCCCTGATTTCTACCGCGCGCACATGGTGCCCGACGCGGTGATGGACTTCCCCGAGCCGACCGGACTGCTGAAAGGCGAGCAGGTTTTGAACGCGCTGGAAAATGCGCCGCGCTGGGATAGCGTGTCGTTCTTCGATCGTGATGTCGAGAAACTGGGGAACAAGGCGCGCCTGACCTATCGCGCCGAAGGCAAACGCGACGGCGTGGCCGCGTATGTGGCGAAATGCGAAAGCGTTTATGTGAAATGCGCGGGCGACTGGCTGCTGACCTGCCACAAGCAGGTTCCGCTGGAGCGTTAGACCCGCTTGCGCGCCCTGAGCGCCGCGGTGATGGTGCCGTCGTCGAGATAGTCGAGTTCACCGCCGATGGGCACACCTTGGGCAAGCGAGGTGACGTCACAGCGCCCCTCCAACTCTTCCGCGATGTAATGCGCCGTGGTCTGGCCATCGACCGTGGCGTTTAACGCAAGGATCACTTCGGTGATGTTCTCGTCGCCCACGCGGCTGACCAGCTTGGGGATGCGCAACTCGTCCGGACCGATGGCATCGAGCGCGGACAGCGTGCCGCCCAGCACGTGATAGCGGCCCTTGAAGACGCCCGCGCGTTCCATCGCCCAAAGGTCCGCCACATCCTCGACCACGCACAACTCGCCCGTCGCCCGCTTTTCCGAGGAGCAGATGTCGCAGACCTCGGTCGTGCCGACATTGCCGCAGGTGATGCACTCGCGGGCCGAAACGGCGACGGCATGCATCGCGTCGGCAAGGGGGGCCAGAAGCAGCCCGCGCTTGCGGATCAGGTGCAGCACGGCGCGACGGGCCGAGCGCGGGCCGAGGCCCGGCAGCTTGGCCATCAACTCGATCAGGTTCTCGATGTCGCGCGGCGCTTCGCTCAAGGTTCCGTCAGCCGCCCATGCCGCCGAAGGGGTTGCCCATGCCCGCGGGCAGGCCGAGTTCCTCGGTGATCTTCTGCATTTCCTGGCTGGAGCGTTCCGAGGCTTTCACCTGCGCGTCCTTGATCGCGGCGAGGATCAGGTCCTCGACCACTTCTTTATCGTTCGGGTCGAAGATCGACGGGTCGATGTCCAGCCCCACCAGTTCGCCCTTGGCCGTGGAGGTCGCCTTGACCAGCCCCGCGCCGCTTTCGCCGACCACGGTGATGGTGTCGAGACGTTCCTGCATCTCGCCCATCTTGGTTTGCATTTCCTGTGCGGCCTTCATCATCTTGGTCATATCGCCAAGACCGCCAAGTCCTTTGAGCATGGGTGTCTCCCTCTTGTTCGGGTGTCGGTCTCTATATCGCAATGGCCGGGCGGGGCCACAAGGCTGGACGCCAAGAATGTCTGAGAGGGTGAGGTGCAGGCACCTCACCCATCCTCAAACGGATCCCATTCGTCCTCGACCTCGGGCAGCGCCTCGACCTGCGCCTCGGCCTCCAACTCGTCCGGGGTGCGGATTTCGGTGATGCGCGCCTTGGGAAAGGCGGCGAGGACGGCCTGCACCAACGGGTGCTCGGTCGCCTTGGCCTTGATCTCGTTCTCCTCGGCATCGCGGGTCTCGGCGATGGTCGGCACCTCGGCGTCGTTGACGAGCGAGACGCCCCAGCGCGCGCCGGTCCAGCCCTGAAGCCGCTGCGCCAGACGCGCGGCGAGGTCGCGGGGGGCGTCGGGCGTCGGCGTGAATTCGATCCGGCCGGGCTGGTAGGCGGCAAGCCGGATGCAGGTCTCGACCTCGACCAAGAGCTTCACATCGCGGTTCGCGCGGATCAGCCGCACGACGCTCTCGAAGGTCGGATAACGGGCCAGCGCGTTCTCGGACTGCGGGGCGAGCGCGGTCACGGTGCCGCCGCCACCCGAGGGCGCGCGGCTGGTCGCATAGCCGTTGGTCGAACCGCCGCCGGGCGCCGGGCCACCTGCGGGCGCGGTGGGGGGCGGGGGCGGCGTGTCCTGAAGCTTTTTCAGGAGTTCCTCGGGCGAAGGAAGGTCCGACACATGGGTCAGACGGATCACCGCCATTTCGGCGGCCATCATGGCGTTGGGGGCCATGCCGACCTCTTCGATCGCCTTCAGAAGCATCTGCCACATGCGCGCGAGCACCCGCTGTGACAGCGCCTCGGCCATCGCCTGTCCGCGCGCGCGCTCATCGGGGGATACGGTCGGATCCTCGGCAGCCTCGGGCGTGATCTTGATGACGCTCACCCAATGCGTGACCTCGGCCAGATCGCGCAGCACGGCCATCGGGTCGGCCCCGTCAGCGTATTGCGCGGACAGTTCGGCGAGCGCCCCGGCGGCATCACCGCGCAGGATCATGTCGATCAGATCAAGCACGCGGCCCCGGTCCGCAAGACCCAACATGGCGCGGACCTGATCGGCGGTGGTTTCCCCCGCGCCGTGGCTGATCGCCTGATCGAGAAGCGAGGTGGCATCGCGCGCCGAGCCTTCCGCGGCCCGGGTGATGAGCGCGAGGGCGTCGTCTGCAATCTCGGCATTTTCCTTGGCGGCGATCTTGCGCAACAGGCCGATCATGTCCTCGGGCTCGATCCGGCGCAGGTCGAAGCGCTGGCAGCGCGACAACACCGTAACCGGCACCTTGCGGATCTCGGTGGTGGCGAAGATGAACTTCACATGCGCCGGCGGTTCCTCGAGCGTCTTCAGAAGCGCGTTGAACGCGCTCGTCGACAGCATGTGAACCTCGTCGATGATGTAGATCTTGTAGCGCGCAGAAGCCGCCCGGTAGTGAACGCTGTCGATGATCTCGCGAATGTCGCCCACACCCGTGCGCGAGGCCGCGTCCATTTCCATCACATCGACATGGCGCCCCTCGGCGATGGCCACGCAGTGTTCGCACTGGCCGCAGGGTTCGACCGTCGGCCCGCCGGTCCCGTCCGGCCCGATGCAGTTCATGCCCTTGGCGATGATCCGCGCCGTGGTCGTCTTGCCGATCCCCCGGATGCCGGTCATCACGAAGGCCTGCGCGATCCGGTCCGCCGCGAAGGCATTGCGCAGCGTGCGCACCATCGCCTCCTGCCCGATCAGGTCGGCGAAGGTCTCGGGCCGGTATTTGCGGGCGAGAACCTGATATTCGGTGCTGTCGGACATTTGGCCTCCGGGTGAGTCTGGTCGAATTTAGTGGCTGGCCGGACGGGCGTCTACCGGACCTTGCCGCCCGATCCCGCGCTTTCGCCGTCAGGGGGCGCTGCCCCCGTCGTCCAGCAAGCTGGCCGACTCCCCCGAGGTTTTTTGAAACAGAGAAGAGGGGACGGGCGCATTAAGGTTAACGGCCGCCCCTTCTCTGTTTCCGGAAACCTTCGGGGGGAACGGCGGCTTGCCGCCGTGGGGGGCAGACAGCCCCCCTCTGCCGTCTCACACCCACTTGGCGAGCGGGGGCAGGCTCATCAACACCGCGTCCGGGTCGTGGCTGGTGGCGAGGCCGAACTTGGTGCCGCGGTCGTAGACGAGGTTGTATTCGGCATAGAGGCCCCGGTGCACGAGTTGCGTGTCCTTGTCGGCCTTGTCCCAGGGCGTGTCGCGGCGTTTCTCCGTCACCGGCAGGAAGGCGGGGAGGAAGGCGCGCCCGACGTCTTTGGTGAAGGCGAAGTCGGCCTCCCAGTCGCCGGTGTTGTGGTCGTCGTAGAAGATGCCGCCCACGCCCCGCGCGCGGCGGCGGTGCGGGATGTAGAAATACTCGTCCGCCCAGGCCTTGTAGCGGTCGTAATAGGCCGGGTCGTGCGGGTCGCAGCCCGCCTTCATCGCGGCGTGGAAATGCGCCGTGTCCTCGTCGTATTCGATGCAGGGGTTCAGGTCGGCACCACCGCCGAACCACCATGCGCCGGGGGTCCAGAACATCCGCGTGTTCATATGCACCGCCGGGCTGTGGGGGTTTTGCATATGGGCGACGAGCGAAATGCCAGAGGCCCAGAAGCTCGGGTCCGCCTCGATCCCTGGCACGCCGCGCGCGGCCATGCTTTTCTGGGCCGCCTCGCCCAGCACGCCGTAGACGGTCGAGATGTTGACGCCGACCTTTTCGAACACGCGCCCGCCGCGCATGACCGACATCAGACCGCCGCCCGCGTCCGAGCCGTCGTCGGAGGTGCGGGTGGTCGATTTGACCTCGAACCGGCCCGGGGCGTTTTCGGCGAAGGGGCCGGTCGTCTGGCTGTCTTCGAGCGCCTCGAAGGCCGCGACGATCTGGTCGCGTAAGTCCCGGAACCACGCGCTTGCGCGAGCTTTCTGGTCGTCCATCATGTCGGTCATCGGCGGTCCTCCTGCAACGGGCCTTGCCTATGCCAAGCGTCCGCGCAGGTAAATGGACTACTGTGCCGCGACCACCGCAAGCGTTCCGGCGCGCAGCGCGTTGTTTTCGGTCAGCGTCATGTTCCCCGCACCCCCTGCGGTGCCCGTGACCTGAACGCCCGTCGCCCCGTCGCCCGAGAAATTGCCGGTGCCACGCCCGTCGAAATGCAGCGCGTCGCCCTCATGCGTGATCGTGCCGTCGATCGTCACCTCGAAATTGGCCCCGCTTGCGCCGGTGCTTTCGACCGCGATCTGGCCCGTCGCCTCGCTGTAATCGGCGAGGATGTCTTCGATGTCGCCCGCGTGCCCGTTCTGGATCGCGCTGAACAGTTCGGTCTGGTTCACCCCGGTCTTGCCGAGCATGTTGCCGACCGAGCCGTCGATCCGGGCCCCCGCCGCCGTGAAGGTCGCATCCAGCGCGGCGGTGCCGACGAGCTGACGCCCGATCTGATCGGTGATCGTTTCCTTGACGAAGGCGGTCGCGTAGCCGGTATAGGTCGCGCCGCCCGAGGTGGGCATGGTCGCGGGCGCCGCCCCGACGCCCGACAGGTCGGCGATGACGTCGGCGACGCTGCTTGCGATCACCTCGGGCGAAGCGTTGCTGCCGGACTGGGCGGCGCAGGCGGACAAAAGAAGGACGAAGGGCAGGGCGCGGGCACAGGACATGGCATCCCTTTCGGGTCGTTCGGCCCTCATCCCATGCGCTAGGCATGTATCCCCGCTACAACTCTAGGATGTTCAGGGGGATTTGTCCATCGTCCGCTGGCGTGGCCCCGATCCCAATCGCACCGGGGCCGTCGCCGGATCAGTTCGTTTCGACGAGCCGAATGCCGAAGTCGCCGAAACGGTCGACGCCGTTTTCCTTGATGGTCAGCCCTTCGTGCGTCTCCGCGTTCACGAACATGCCTTCTCCGTTGGCGCCGATGAAATAGCCGCGGGTGGTGCCGCCGAATTCGATGGCGTCGCCGTTGTGGGTGACCGTGCCCGATACGTTGGACGTGATGTTCTTGGTGGTGCCGACCGGCGTGTCGAGGCGACCGTTGGTGAAGGTCAGCTCGCCGCTGGTGCCGTCATAGGTTTCGAGAAGCGCCTGAACGTCGGCAGCCGTACCGGAGGTGAGGGCGATGTAGAACTCGTTCTGGTCGGTCTCGTCCTTGGCGAGGATGTTGCTGACCGTGCCCGAGAAGTCGACGTCGCTGGCCATGAATGCGACCTCGAAATTCGCGTCGCCGACCAGCATGCGCCCGATCTGGGTCGGGTTGCCGCCGGTGAACTGCGTGTCCTTCACGACACCCGCCATGAAGCCCGAATAATTCGCCTCACCGCTCGTCGGCAGCGTCGAATCCACGCTGGCCAAGGCGTTGAAATCGTCGCGGGTCTGGACCGCCAGGGCCGCGGTCGCCACCGGGTCGGCGGTGGACCCGCCCGGCCCGATACCGAAGAGCGCACAGCCCGACATGGACGTCGCTGCCGCGAGTGCGGCCGTCGCCGCGAGAATGCGTCTGGAATGATTCATGGAAACCCCCTTGGTGCTGTGCACCGCAGGCGGCGCATCGCCTTATGGATAGGGTTTCGCAGGGCGTTGAGACATCCCCCTGAACAGGGGGTTTGCCTGCCGGATGAACCGGCCGGAAAACCGGCGCTAGGCGCGGGTCCGACCGCTTTTGCAGGACGGCCCGAAGGCGCGGACCCGTTCGCCGGGGCTAGTGCCGGTCGCTGTCCACCACGTCGATCACCGTGCGCCCACCGTCGACCATCACCACCTGTCCGGTCATGAAGCGCGAGGCATCGGCGGCGAGGAAATGGACGGCTTCCGCCACCTCGCTCGCCTCGGCGATCCGGCCCAGCGGGGTGCCGTGGATGACCTCTTCGCGCAGGTTCGGATCGGCCGCGCAGGCTTCGCGCAGGCTCGTCGACATGACCGAACCGAAGCCGACCGCATTCACCCGGATCTTGTGCGGGGCGAGCGCGACGGCCATGGAGCGGGTCATCTGTTCCAGCGCGGCCGATGCGATGGAGAACCCCATCAGCGCGGGCCGGGTGCGTGTCGCGGCAATCGAGGTCAGGTTGACGATGGCGCCGATGGATTGCGGCGGCTCTTCGGCATCCTCGTCCTTCGCCTGCTGGATCATCCGCTTGGCGACGGCCTGACTGAGCTTGAGCGCGGTCATCAGGTTCTGGTCGATCAGGGTTTCGACGGTCTTGTCTTCGCTGTCCAGCGGGTCCATCGCGATCACCTGACGCGAGGCGTTGACGAGAATGTCGACCCGGTCGAAGGCGTCGATTGTGGCCGACAGCAGATTGGCGATGGTCAGCTTTTCGCGCAGGTCGCCCGCGAAGATGCGCACCTTCGAGGCCTCTTCCTCGACCGGGTCGGCCCCGGCGGCGGGCAGCACGTCCATATCGGGGTTGGAGCCGAATTCCTCGGCCAGCTTCACCTCGTCCATGTCGGCGCACATGACGTTGGCGCCGGACTCGGCCAGATGGCGGGCGATGGCGAGGCCGACGCCATTGGCGGCGCCCGTGACGATGACGGTCTTGCCCGTGATAGAAAAGGACATTCAGGTCTCCTGATTCACCGGGGTCGAGACTAGGGGCATTCAGGTCCGGCTGCGAAGGGGTTTCGACGCACGGATCACCTTGAAGCCCGGCGTGCCGCCGACCTCGTCCACCTCGCGGAACTGCGCGGTCAGCGCGTCCTCATAGGGCAAATGGCGGTTGGCGACCATCCAGAAAGTGCCGGTCGGGGCAAGCATGGCCGCGGCCGATGCGATGAAGGCGCGGCCAAGGCCGGGGTCGCCGGCGCGCCCGGTGTGAAACGGCGGGTTCGAGACGACGACATCGACAGGGGTGTCGGGCCGGTAATCCGTCGCATCGGCCCAATGGAACGACGCCCGCGGGTCGGTCACGTTCTCACGCGCGCAGTCGAGCGCGGTCAGATCGGCCTCGACCAGATCGAGCGCGGTCACCTTGTCCGAGGTCAGGATGTGGCGCGCGAGGAACCCCCAGCCTGCGCCAAGGTCGACCACCCGGCCCGAAAGCGCGGGAAGCGCGTCGACCAGCGCGCGCGAGCCTTTGTCGGGCCCGTCCGCCGAAAACACACCGGGGCGTGTGACGAAGCCCTCGACCGTGCGCGCCTGACCCGCCCACCCCGGAAAGTCCGGTGCGGCGAGCCAGAACAGTTTGCCGTGGGATTTCGAGGTGACACCGATCGTTCCGGCCACGGTCTTGACCGCTTTCAGGATCGAATCCACCCCGTCGGTCTTCTGCCCGTCCACGATCAGGAACCCGGCACAGCCCGATGCCTGCGCAAGAAGGGCGCGCGCGGCATCCTTGGCGCGGGGCAGGAATACCAGCGCGGTCGCATACGTGCCCTCGGGTGCCTGCAAGACCCCGTAGCCTAGCCCCTGCCAGTAGCGTGCATCGGGGAAAAACCGGCTCACGATGTCGACCCGGTCACGCTCCAGCGGCGACAGATCGGCGCCGATCGGCGGGCCGAAGACCGCGATGCGACCTTCGGGCAGCACGAGCGCGCCGGACTCCAGCGCGTGCGATAGTCTGGCGGATGACATGGCGGGCTATTCCCGCTCCATCGTGCATTGCAGGGGGTGCTGGTACTGACGGGCCATTTCCATCACCTGATTCACCTTGGTCTCGGCGATCTCGTAGGAGAACACGCCGACCACCGCGAGCCCCTTCTTGTGGACCGTCAGCATGATCTCGAACGCCTGCGCGTGGTTCATGCCGAAGAACCGCTCCAGCACCATGACGACGAATTCCATCGGGGTGAAATCGTCATTGATGAGCAGCACCTTGTAAAGCGGCGGGCGTTTGGACTTGGCCTTGGGCCGGACCGCAAGCTGGGTGTCCCCGCCCGGCGGGCCGTTCGGTTCGTCAGCCATGAGTTTGAGGTCGCTCGCCAATCCGCTCTCCATGTGATCGCAATTTGCCCGCATGAGGCCGACAATATAATGGGGTGGCCACGCAAATAAAGGGGGCCTTCGGCAGGGAGTGGTCACAATGGCAGGAAAAATAAAGACAATCGCATTCGATGCCGACGATACGCTCTGGCAGAACGAGCAATTTTTCCGCCTGACGCAGGAACGATTCGCGGACCTTCTGGCCGATCACGCCGAGCGCGGGCATCTGGAAGAGCGGCTCATGGCGGCCGAACGGCGCAACCTCGGGCACTACGGGTTCGGCATCAAGGGCTTCGTTCTGTCGATGATCGAGACCGCCATCGAAGTGACCGAGGCACGCGTGCCCGCGACGGTGATCGCCGAGATCATCGCGGCGGGGCAGGAGATGCTCTCGCACCCGATCGAGCTTTTGCCGGATGTCGAGGAGACGGTGGGCGCGCTGGCCGAAAGCCACCATATCCTGCTCATCACCAAGGGCGACCTTCTGGATCAGGAGCGCAAGCTGGCGCAATCCGGTCTTGGCGACCTGTTCGACGGGGTCGAGATCGTGTCGGACAAGACGCCCCCGGTCTATGCCGAGATTTTCCGGCGGCGCGAGGTGGTGCCGGACACCGCGATGATGGTCGGCAATTCGCTCAAATCCGACGTGCTTCCGGTGATCGAAGCGGGGGCCTGGGGCACCCATGTCCCGCATGACCTTACATGGTCCTTCGAACATGCCGAGCCCCCGACCGAGCACCCACGCTTTCGCGAAATCCCCCGGCTGGGTGCCCTCCCGGCCATCCTCGCAAGCCTCGACTGACCTCTTCTTCGTTTCGAAAATACTTCAGGGGAGCGCGAGGGGACTGGTCCCCTCGCCACCGCGACGGGCCGACGCAGTCGGCGCGGCGCAAATCCTGTGCGGGCGGCCCCGCCGCCCGCGCCTTTCAGGTCCGCCGGCCTGACACAATGTCGCCACATTCCAGCATTTGGCGGTGCACCAAATGGGACACGCTAGATGTTGAGCGCGGCATGATGTCTTTCGGCAAAGCAACTGAGACTTAACTGTTTTCTCGGCTCAGGGGCCGTGCTACGCTTGCCCCAAGCAGAAAAATCCGGACATCAAAAAAACAACCGTCCGGGGAATGAGGCAGTGATGGCAAGCGACGCTCTTCGTCGTGTCGGGCAGGCAGTCCGCACTTTTCTGGCATTCATCGTGGTGGCCCTGACGCTGGCCGGTGCGCCCGCGCTCGCCGCGCCCTACGCCGCGCTGGTGGTGGACGCGCGATCCGGGCAGGTGCTGCACGAACGCAACGCCGATGCGCGGCTGCACCCTGCTTCGCTCACCAAGATGATGACACTCTACATCGTGTTCGAGGCGGTCGAGCATGGCGAGATTTCCCTCGACAGCCTCGTGACGATCTCGCGCAATGCCTCGGCCGAGCCGCCGTCAAAAATCGGGTTCCGCGAAGGCTCGCAGGTGCGACTGCGCCACCTGATCCGCGCCGCCGCCGTCAAATCCGCGAACGACGCCGCCACGGCGCTGGGCGAAGCGATCTCGGGGTCGGAAGAGGCCTTCGCCGCCCGGATGAACCGCACCGCCAAGGCGCTGGGCATGACGCGCACGCATTTCGAGAATATGCACGGGCTGACCGCCGAAGGGCACCTGTCCACCGCGCGGGACATGACCACGTTGGGGCGGCACCTGTTCTACGACTACCCGCAGTATTACAACCTGTTCTCGCGCACCTCCGCCGATGTCGGCGTCAAGACGGTGCCCAGCACCAACCGCCGGTTCCTCACGACCTATGAGGGCGCGGACGGCATCAAGACCGGCTATACCCGCGCTTCGGGGTCGAACCTGACGGCCAGCGCGCATCGCGGCAACAAGCGCATCATCGCGACGATCTTCGGCGGCACGTCCGGCCCGTCGCGCGACGCGCAGATGGCCGAGCTTCTGGACATGGGTTTCAGACAGGCGGGCAACAACGTCGCCGTGCGACCGCCGTCGAAGCCGCCCTACATGGGCAACAGTGGACTTGGTGCTTCGGCGCCCTTGGTCGCGAACAACGAGCTCGACGAGCCGGGCGGGGCGGGCAAGACGATCCGCGTCGTCGGAGCGCCGGCCAAGTCGATCCGCCCCAGACCGCGCCCCGGCATGGCCTTCGACCCCGCGACATCGGAAGCGGTCGAAGACGTGATCGCAGGCATCCTCGCGGCGCCGGATGTGGCCGAGACGGACGCGGACACAGTGGCCGAAGCGGAAACGACGGAACCGACCGAGTCGGGCGAAGCGGTCGAGGTGGCGACGGTCGCAGACCCGGCCGAAACGCCGCAGCCCGACCCCGCGATGACGCCGCAGACCGCGCCGCAAGAGGTGGCCGAGGCGGGCGTGGCGGCCGAAACCCCGCCAATCGCGCAGGACGACGCGACGCCGATCATCAATGCCTCGCTCGCCGCGCCGGAGATCGCTCCGGTCCCGCCCGCGCGGCCCGACGACATGATCCTCGTCAGCGTGGAAAGCTCGGGCGCCGCCGCCCCGGCTGCACCGGAACTGGTGACGCGCATGTCCACCTCGGGCGGGCGTCACTGGGGCATCAACGTCGGCATCTACACGACCCAATACGAGGCCGAGAAAGTGCTCCTCAGGACCGCCCTGTCGGAACTCGCGACCTTGGGCGAGGCGCTTCGAAAGGTCGGCAAGTCGCGTCAGGGGTTCAACGCAAACTTCGTGGGCATGACCAAGGAAAGCGCCGAACTCGCCTGTCGGCGGCTCTCGGTGCGCGACACGTCCTGCACGGTGATCGAGGCCGGGGCGAGCTAGGCCCGGTCCGCACCGGACCCCGCCGCACTACATCGCAGCGCCGTCCGCCGCCTTGATCTCGAACGCCGCCGCCATGAGCGCCTTGGTGTAGTCGGTCTTGGGCGCGTCGAACACCTGATCCACGTCGCCCTGCTCCACCACGTCGCCGGACTTCATGACCAGCACCTTGTGGCTGAGGGCGCGAACGACCTTCAGGTCGTGGGAAATGAACAGATAGGCGAGCTTGTACTTTTCCTGCAAACGCCGCAGCAGATCGACGATCTGCACCTGCACCGTCATATCCAAAGCCGATGTCGGCTCGTCCAGCACGACAAGGCGGGGACGCAGGATCATGGCGCGGGCGATGGCGATGCGCTGGCGTTGGCCGCCGGAAAATTCGTGCGGGTAGCGGTGCATCATCTCGGGGTTCAGCCCGACCTCGGTCATGATCTCGGCCACCATCTCGCGCTTGTTGCGCCCCGGCTCCACCCCGTGAACGGCGAGGCCCTCGGCAATGATTTCCTCGCAGGTCATGCGGGGCGAAAGCGAGCCGTAGGGGTCCTGGAACACGATCTGCATATCGCGGCGCAGGCCGCGCAACTGCTTGGACTTCCACCCCTGAATGTCGTCGCCCAGGAACACCACCGGCCCCTGTGACGAGATAAGCCGCATGACGGCGAGCGCGAGCGTGGTCTTGCCGGAGCCGGATTCGCCCACGATCCCCACCGTCTCGCCCTCGCGCACCGAAAAGCTGGCGGCATTGACTGCCTTGATGTGCCCGACCGTCTTGCGCAACAGGCCGCGTTCGATCGGGAACCAGATCCGCAGATCCTTGGTGCTCGCGATCTCTTGCGCGCCTGCGGGAACAGGCAGCGGCTTGCCGGTCGCCTCGGCGGAGAGGAGTTTCTGGGTGTAGGGATGGCGCGGGTTGGCGAACAGCTCGTCGGTGCTCCCCGCTTCGACGATCTCGCCATCCTTCATCACGTTCACGCGGTCCGCGAACTTGCGGACGATGGACAGATCGTGCGTGATGAACAAAAGGCTCATCCCTTCGGACCTGATGAGGTCGGCCAGAAGGTCGAGGATCTGCGCTTGAATGGTCACGTCGAGCGCCGTGGTCGGCTCGTCCGCGATCAGCAGGTCCGGGCCGTTCGCCAGAGCCATCGCGATCATCACCCGCTGGCGTTGACCGCCCGACAACTGGTGCGGATAGCTCTTGAGCCGGCTTTCGGGGTCCGGAATGCCGACCTTGTCCAGAAGCTCGACGATCTTGTCGTGCAACGCCTGACCTTCGAGCCCCTGATGCAGCTGGATCGACTCGCGCAACTGCTTTTCCAGCGTGTGCAGCGGGTTGAGCGAGGTCATCGGTTCCTGAAAGATGAAGCTGATGTCGTTGCCGCGCGTGCGGCGCAACTCCTTCCACGTGGCCCCGACCATTTCGCGCCCGTCATACTTGATCGACCCTTCGATTTCGGCGCTCTCGGGCAGGAGCGACACGGTGGACAGCGCCGTGACCGACTTGCCGGACCCGGACTCCCCGACCAGCGCGACCGTCTCGCCCTTCATCACGTCGAAGGACACGCCTTTGACGGCGGGCAACAACTGCCCGTCCTGCCGGAACGCGATCTTGAGTTTGCGGACGTCGAGCAGCTTCATTGGAAGGTCTTCCGGGGATCGAATGCATCGCGCACGCCTTCGAAGATGAAGACGAGAAGCGACAGCAGCACCGTGAAGGTCACGAAGGAGGTGAACGCCAGCCACGGGGCCTGAAGGTTCTGTTTCGCCTGCCGTGTGAGTTCGCCCAGCGACGGCGCGGACGAGGGCAGGCCGTAACCGAGAAAATCGAGCGCGGCGAGCGTGCCGATGGTGCCGGTGATGATGAAGGGCAGCATGGTGAGCGTGGCGACCATCGCGTTGGGCAGCATATGGCGGAACATGATCGTCCGGTTCGACACGCCGAGCGCCTTGGCCGCACGGACGTATTCGAAGTTGCGCGCCCGCAGGAACTCGGCCCGCACGACGCCGACGAGCGCGGGCCAGCCGAACAGGATGGTGACGAAGACCAGAAGCCAGAAACTTCGCCCCAGAATGGCGAAGAGGATGATGATGACGTAAAGCGACGGGGTCGAGGCCCAGATTTCCAGAATGCGCTGGAACACGAGGTCAAGCCAGCCACCGAAATACCCCTGCACCGCACCCGCCGCGATCCCGATGAGAGAGGTGGCGAGGGTCACGATGATGGTGAAATAGACCGAAAGCCGGAAGCCGTAGATCACCCGCGCCAGCACGTCGCGCGCGGTGTCGTCGGTGCCGAGCCAATGGTCGCCGTCGGGGGCCGAGGGCGCCGCGGTGCCGATGTCGTTGATCGTGTCGTAGGAATAGGGGATCGGCGGCCAGAGCAGCCAGCCCTTGGTGATCTGCTCACCCGCGATCTCGCCATCTTCGGCATCCGCGATGGTGCCTTCGGGGTCGTCCCAGCACAGCTCGGACCCGGCGGCGACGATCAGGCATTCGACCTCGATATCGGCATAGACCGCTTCGGTGCGGAAATCGCCGCCGAACGCCGTCTCGGGATAGAACTTGAACACCGGCGCGTGAAGCTTGCCGTTATAGGACACGAGGATGGGTTTGTCGTTCGCGATGAATTCGGCAAAGAGCGATAGGCCGAAGACGATGGCGAAAATGATGAGCGACCAGAAGGCGCGACGATTGCGCTTGAAGTTGCGCCAGCGTCGCTGGTTCAGCGGGGACAGGAACGGGCGCTTGCGCGGGGCGACCGGGGCCGGGGCCGTTTGGGCCGGTTCACGCATGTTCGGGTCCGCGCTCATCACGCCTCCCGCTTTTCGAAGTCGATGCGTGGATCGACGAAGACGTACATGAGGTCCGACAGGATGCCGATGACCAGCCCGACGAGGCCGAAGACGAAGAGCGTGCCGAAGATCACCGGATAGTCACGCGCGACGGCGGCCTCGAATCCAAGGCGGCCAAGGCCGTCGAGCGAGAAGATCGTCTCGATGATGAGGGAGCCGCCGAAGAAGACCGAGATGAACAGGCCGGGAAAGCCCGCGATCACGATCAGCATCGCGTTGCGGAAGACG
The DNA here is from genome assembly GCF_005871115.1 of Maritimibacter alexandrii. Taxonomy (NCBI): domain Bacteria; kingdom Pseudomonadati; phylum Pseudomonadota; class Alphaproteobacteria; order Rhodobacterales; family Roseobacteraceae; genus Maritimibacter; species Maritimibacter alexandrii. The sequence goes on along the minus strand of NZ_SWKQ01000013.1, from coordinate 692,679 downwards.
TGGCCGTAAAGCACCCGCCGTTCCGACACGCCCTTGGCGCGGGCGGTGATGACGTACTGCTTCTTGATCTCGTCCAGAAAGCTGTTCTTGGTCAAAAGCGTGAGCGTCGCGAAGCTGGCGATGGTCGAGGCGAAGACGGGCAGGGCGATGTGCCAGAAATAGTCGAGCACTTTGCCGATCAGGCTGAGGTCTTCGAAGTTGTCCGAGGTAAGGCCCCTGAGCGGGAAGATCTGCCAATAGGTGCCGCCCGCGAACAGGACCAGGAGCAGGATCGCGAACAGAAAGCCGGGGATGGCATAGGCCACGATGATAAGGCCCGAGGTCCATGTGTCGAAGGTCGATCCGTCATTCACCGCTTTGCGGATGCCCAGCGGGATCGACACGATATAGGCGATGAGCGTCGACCACAGGCCCAGCGTGATCGAGACCGGCAGTTTTTCGGCCACCAGTTCGAACACCCCGATGGATCGGAAGTAGCTCTCGCCGAAGTCGAGCCGCATGTAGTTCCAGATCATCGTGAAGAACCGTTCGACCGGCGGTTTGTCGAAGCCGAATTCGCGTTCGAGTTCCTCGATGAATTCCGGGGGCAGCCCGCGTGCGCCCGCGTATTCCGACGACCCTTGCGCCGAGCTTCGCGCGGTGTCGTTGGCGAATTCCCCCGCACCGCCCGATATGGCGCCGAACACGTCGCCCTCGCCGTCGATGCGCGCAATGATCTGTTCGATCGGCCCGCCGGGGACGAATTGGGTCAGGGTGAAGTTGATGACCATGATCCCGAAGAGCGTCGGGATGATGAGCAGCAACCTGCGGAGGATATAGGCGCCCATAGGGTGGTCTTGGTCCTTGCCTTAGCGCAGGACGCCCGCGTCTTTGAGCGCCTGATGTTTCTCGGCGTCGTACCACCAGAAATCCAGATAGCCCATATCGAGCGGCGGGATCGTCTCGGGTTTCCCATACATGTCGAAATAGGCGACGGTATGCACGGGCTTGTACCACTGCGGCACCATGAAGCCGATGGACCGCAGCGTCCGGTCGAGCGCATGGACCGAGGTTTCGAGCGCCTCAAGCGTCTCGGCATCGACCACGGTGGGAATGATGCGGTCCACCGCCTCGTTCCTGAGACGCATCAGGTTGCGCGAACTGTCGTCGGCCGTCTTGGAGGCGAACCATTGTTCCAGCCCGATGCCCGGCTCGAACCCCATCGAAAAGCTATGGCTGGTCATGTCGAAATCGCCCGCGCGGCGGTTCTCGACATATTGCGCCGTGTCCACGCGTTCCAGCTTGGCCTGAACGCCGAGCTGTTGGAGGTTCTCGATATAGGGGTTCAGGATGCGGTCGAAATTCGGGTCGTAGGACAGGATCTCGAGCGCCAGAACCTCGCCCGCTTCGTTGCGCCGCACGCCGTCGTCGCCGGGAATCCAGCCCGCCTCTTCCAGCAAGGCACCCGCGGCCCGGTAGGTCCCGCGCGAGGGGCGGTTGCCGTCCGCGCTGTTGACATGGGGCACCGCCGGTTCGTCGGTCAGGATCGAGGCATCCAGCAGACCTTCGTCGACGAGCGGCTGAAGGATTTCCACCTCGCCCTCGGACGGAACGCCCTCCGCCGCCAGGTCGGTGCCGGGCCAGAAGGAATAGACGCGGTCGTAAAGGCCATAGAACAGCGCCTCGTTCGACCATTCGAAGTTGAACATCATTCCGATCGCATCGCGCACGCGCTTGTCCTGCCAGACCTCGCGGTCGAGGTTGAAGATGAAGCTTTGGGCGGTGCCCACGGTGCCGTCGGGGATTTCTTCCTTGATGACGTAGCCGTCGTTCAGGTTCGGGAAGTCATAGCCGGTCGCCCAGATGAGCGAGGAATTCTCGACGCGGAAGGTGAAGGCCCCGGCCTTGAACGCCTCGAACGCGGCCTGACTATCGGCGAAATACTCGACCCGGATGCGGTCGAAGTTGTTGCGGCCGATCTGAAGCGGGTGATCCGCGCCCCAGTAATCGGGGTTCTTCGCATAGACGATCTGCCGGTTGAAGTCTTTCGATTCAAGCACATAGGCGCCCGTCGACATGAACGGCTCTTCCGAACTGTCGTCAAGCCGGGTGCCGGTTTCATCGAACCACGCCTTCGAGAAGACCGGGGTTCCGCCCGCAAAGCCGACCCGTTCGCGGATCGGCGCCTGATCGGTGAAGGTGAAGGTGATCGTGTGATCGTCCACGATCTCGACATCTTCGATGAAGCCCTCGACGATCCGGCGGTATTCGGTGATGCCCTGTTCGAGGAACAGGTTGAAGGAAAACAGCACGTCCTCGGCGGTCATCGGCGTGCCGTCGGCGAAGGTCACGTCATCGCGCAGGTTGAAGGTGATCCACTTCAGATCCTCGGGGTATTCCATCGTCGTGCAGAGGAAACAGTAGATGCCGTAGGGGTCGTCGGCGGTGGAGGTCAGGATCGATTCCGACCCGATCGTGGCGAGCGCGGCCGACACGCCCTTGCGCGAATAGTTGTTGAAGCTGTCGAAGGTGCCCATGGACGAGATCGAAATCTCGCCGCCCTTGGGCGCATCCGGGTTCACGTAGTCCAGATGCTCCATGTCCGGGCCATATTTGACCTCGCCGAAGTTCGAAAACGCGTGGGTCTCGATTGTGTCCTGACCGCGGGCGACGGTGGCCCCGCCAAGGATCGCGGCGCCCGACAGAAGGATCGCGGTCAGCGTCGGGAACGTCGGGGCTACAAGTCGGGCTTGGGTGGCGGCGCGCGCGGGGCGGGGCGTCATGGCGTCTCCTCTGGTCGCTCTGGACTGGTCCGGTAGAGAAAAGGCTAAGCCCGCATCGCCCTGACATTCAAGGCGAGAATTCGTGAGATAGATTGCGGGCACATTACACGGAAACAAGAAAAAGGCCGCCCCGGTTCCCCGAGGCGGCCCTTGAATTTCCGTGTCCTGCGCGGATCAGGGGTTCGCGGCGAGATACGCGATCACGTTCGCGCGGTCCTCGATATCCTTGAGACCCGAGAAGGTCATCTTGGTGCCGCTGATGTTGCTACGCGGGTTTTCGAGGAAGGCGTCGAGCGCCTCCGGGGTCCAGTCGCCACCGTGGCTCGCCATCGCGTCGGAGTAGCCGAAGCCGTCGACACCGGCGACGGCACGACCCACGACGCCGTCCAGATGCGGGCCGGTGCCGTTGGAACCGTCAAGCTTGTGGCAGGACTGGCACTTGTTGAACACGCGCTCACCCGCACCGGCATCGGCGGACGCATAGACCTCTTCGAAGCTGACTTCGGCTTCTTCTTCGCCGCCCTCGCTCGATTCCTCGAGGTTCGCGATCACGTAGCCTTGGCTGTGCTCTTCGCCCTCTTCCCCGTGGCCGCCCTCGGAGGTGGCATAGAGCGCATCGGCACCCCAGCTTGCGAAAAGGAAAATCAGCAGCGCGGCGCAAACGGCGGCGCCGGCCTTGGTAAGGGTCATTGTGTCGAACATGTCGCGTTCCATCTGATGCCTGGTCTCGCGGGTGTCTACACGCTTTAACCCCGGCGTTTCAAGCGGTATGAGGCGCGACGAAATGCGACATGGTGTCTGCCGCGTCGCACGTCATGGGAAGGGGATGGGCATGACCGGCATCATAGCGTTTCAAGGCGAACCGGGCGCATATTCGCACGAGGCCTGCCAACAGGCGCGTCCCGACATGGAGGCCTTGCCCTGCGCGACCTTCGAGGATGTGATCGCCGCCGTGCGCGAAGGCCGGGCCGAGCAGGCGATGCTGCCGGTCGAAAACTCGACCTATGGCCGGGTTGCCGACATCCACCGGCTGCTGCCTGAAAGCGGGCTTCACATTCTCGACGAGGCCTTCGTCCGGGTGCGGATTTCACTGATGGGCCTGCCAGGCGCCCGGCTGCAAGACATTACGGACGTTCGGGCGCATCTGGTGCTGTTGCCGCAATCGGCGGCGTTTCTGAAGGCGCACGGCATCCGGGGGCACGCGGCGGCCGACAGCGCCGGGGCGGCGGCGGAACTGGCCGAACGCAAGGTGAAGGGCGAAGGCGTGCTCGCCTCGACCCTCGCCGCCGAGATATATGGGCTCGACGTTCTGGCCCGCGATATCGAGGACCACGGGCACAACACCACGCGCTTCGTCATCATGGGGCGCGAACCCGATCTTACCCGGCGCGGCGACAAGATGATGACCACCTTCGTCTTCGAAGTGCGCAACATCCCGGCCGCGCTTTACAAGGCGATGGGCGGCTTCGCGACCAACGGCGTCAACATGACCAAGCTGGAAAGCTACATGATCGACGGCTCGTTCACCGCGACCCGGTTCTATTCGGATATCGAAGGCCACCCGGAAGACGAGAACGTGAAACTCGCCCTCGAAGAGCTGGAGTATTTCACCCGCAACCTCGACGTTCTGGGCGTCTATCCCGCGGACCCGCGCCGGGACGGGTAAGCGCGCCTAGCGGCGACCGAAAGGCCACTTGCGCCGTCCGAGAATGCGGGGGAACGGCTTTTGCTTGCGGAACGTGATGACCGGCCCGGAACTGTTGGGCGCGTCATAGACGAAATCGTTGTCGTCGAGGATGCGGAACACTTCGCGCACGCCTTCGGGGCCGAAAACGCGCGGATGCACTTCGATGATGATCTTGCGGATGGGACCGAAGTCGAGATGGCGGAAAAGGTCCAACTCGCCCCCTTCGATGTCGGACACCAGCACGTTGATCTTTTTCTCACGGATGAACCGTGACGCATCCTGAACGTCGACCCGGACGGTCGTGACGTTGTTGTCCCCGGCCTTGTTGATGCCGGAACCCCAGAACACGCTCGTCACGCCGAATTCCACATGCCCGCGATCAAGCGTGTCGCGATCCGCGACGAAAGCCGCGTTGATGACCTCGACCCCCGTGACGCCGTTCTTCTCATGCGTCCGCCGGATATGCGGAATCAGCCGCGCGTCGGCTTCGACCGCCGCGAAATAGGCGGGCTTTTTCGACCCGCAGACCACGGTCGAGACGAATCCGAGCCCGGCCCCAAGCTCGAGAACGCGATCCCCGTCCTGAATGATGCTGCGCGCGAACTTCATCTCGCGGTCTTCGTAGGTGCCCTGTTCGATCTCGGAAATCACACGGGGCGACGTAATGTCATCCGCAACGCTCAGGTCTATGTTTGCGCCGCCATGTGTCACGAAATCCATGTTTTTCCACCAGTTTTGTTTTCAATGTCGAAGCGAATACCCATCGCGGACCGTAACGAAGCGATCGGGTCAAATCGAATGTCGCGTGCACTCCCTTGCATGCCACGCTGGTGCAATTCGGGGATTGATGCAAATTCATCACGGAGGGTGAAGGCGCGGGTCGCTCAGAACCCGCGCGACTGGCACCGCTCTTCGAGGTCGGCGCAGAATTCGGCGATCCGGCGGCGATAGCGGTTCCGGATGTTGGTCTTGGCAAGCTTGGCGGACTGGATCATCAGGCGGGCCGGGATCGTGCGCGGCGTCGCCTCCATCGTGATGTTCATCCGGGTCCGGGTCCGCGACATGGCGACCAGTTCGATGACCGCTTCCACGTCCAGCCCGGCGGCGCGCATCACCAGCGTCATGCCCTCGGGCGGGTCGTATTGGGTCAGGTCGATATCCGCCTTGCGCTCGCGCCCGCGATACTCGAATTCCGCGTGCCACGACATGCCGACGCCCGGTGCCTGAAGCGTATCGGTGCGTACGATCTCGGCACCGCGGCGCATCGCTGCCCGTTCGAACCAGCCGAAATCGGCGATATTGGCGAACACCGCCTCGATCGGCGCCGCGATATCCTCGCGCGTGGTGAGTTGCATGCCTGTCCCTTTTCCCGCTCTCGCCCCGTGGGGTTGGCCCCCTTTAGTAGTGGTTCGGGGCGATTCTGAGGCAGTCAGAGCGTTCCGGCAAGCCAGTTTTTCATCAGAACCTGAGCGATGGCGCCCCGGCGCGGTCTGCGGATCGTCGGGTGTGTGCCTGCGAAGATGTCCACAAGCGCCTCGCGGCTGACCCAGTGCGCGTCCTCGATCTCGGCCGGGTCCAGCGTTATTTCGGTGCGCGTGGCCTCGGCCCAGCAGCCGATCATCAGCGAGGCCGGAAACGGCCAGGGTTGCGTCGCGAGGATGCGGGACGGGCCGACGATGACCCCGGTCTCCTCCTGCACTTCGCGTGCGACGGCGGCGGAAACGGTTTCCCCCGGCTCCATGAAACCTGCGAGCAGCGAATACATGCCGTCGGGCCAGCCCGGCGAGCGGCCCAACAGGACCGAGTTGCCGTGGGTGACGAGCATGATGACCACCGGGTCGGTGCGCGGGAAGTGGAAGCGCCCGCAGGACGGACAGGACCGGCGCCAGCCGGCCTGATCCATGTTCGATTTCTCGCCGCAGGCCGCGCAATAGCCGTGCGAGCGGTGCCATTCGAGGATGCCGCGCGCGGTCGCGGCGAGTTCGCTTTCGAACGGGGTGAGGCCGGCGAGCGCGGCCCGCAGATCGGGAAAGCGCGCATCTTCGGGCAGGTCGCCCAGCGGCGGGGCGGGCATGTCCATACCGGGATCGCCGGGGCCGCCGTCGGCGGCATGGGAATAGGCGGGCATCGCGGATATGTCGGCGGCGAAAAGCGGGGTGCCGTCCTGCTGCCCGAGAAAGATCCACGCCGGGTCGTGCCCGGTGATGAGCGGATGGTCGGTCGCGAGCAGTTCGAGGTGCAGATCGCCGCCGGGACCGGAGACACCGGCCATCAGGGGCCTGCCACGCCAGATCGGAAGCGCGCGGGCGGTGCCGGAGGACAACAGCGCGTCGGCCTCGGCCCTGCGATGCGCGGCACGGTCAAGCCCGCCGCCCCCGAATGCCAGTTCGCTCAGGTCCATCCTGTCCTCCGTCCGTTGCGTGTGAAACGGGTATGCGGGGGGCCGCCGGGTGTCAAACCCCTGTGGTCCGAGGGCTTGATCCGTGGGGCCGAGTCACCTATATCGCCGGGTGAGAGGTTGGCGCGGGCAAGTGCCTCGCCAACCCGGTCAGGTCCGGAAGGAAGCAGCCGTAACGAGTCCCGCTTGGGTCGTTGTCCAGCCTCTCACCTTGTCCCCCATTTCGTCAGTACGCTTTCTGCGCGGTAAAGATCATCTGCCCCGCGTGCAGCACCTTGAGCACGTTGGCGCGGCGCCAGTCCATATCGCCGCGTTCGGCCAATGCGTCGATGGCGATGTTCAGGTTCGAGTTCTTGAACGGTCGGCCCTGCCGGGCATCGCGGTTGAAGTGCCAAAGGCCGAGCGACAGCGCGTCGATCCCGCTGGCGAGGAAGGTGACCTTCAGCCCCGCGTCCGCATTGATCGTTTTCCACCCGTGCGGCGAGAAGCAGAACATGCTCGCCATGTGAAACGGCTCCATGCAGGACACGCTGCCCACGAACACGCCGCCCGGTTTCAGCACGCGCCGGATGTCGCGCAGGAGCGGTTCGGGATGGCGGACGTGTTCGAAGACCTGCTTGCTGAACACCATATCGAAGGTGTTGCGGCGAAAGGGGATGCGCACGCCGTTGTATTTCCGCGATGCGCGGGCGAGGGGCCGGTCACGCCGGTCCCAGCGCCGCGCGATGTCGACGCCGTTCCATCTGAGGCCGGGGTTCAGGGTTTCGAACTGGGCCTTGGTCGTGCCGAAGCCGGAGCCGAGGTCGAGCACCCGGAATTCGCCCGTGCGCGGCACGAGGGTCGCGGCATGTTCGAACGCCTCCAACTGCGTAGTCGCGTGATCCGGCACGCAGTCCCCGATCGAGGCGACAAGCTCGTCGAGATGCGGGTTCTCGGCGGTCGGGAGGTTGTCCAGAAGCGGGGTGAGGAAGTCGTTGGGTCTGTCGTTCATCCCGCGCCGGTCCGTTCGCTGTTCTTGGTCGCCCCCGGCGCGCCCTAGGCGGTGCGCACCGCCTCGATCATTCGGGCGACGTTGTCGGGGTCGGCGTCGGGCGTGATGCCGTGGCCCAAGTTGAAGATGTGCGGGCCGCCGCGCAGGGCGCGGGTGATCGCCTGTGCCTCGTCCACCAGCGCCTGACCGCCCGTCACCATGTGGCTGGAGGCGAGGTTGCCCTGCACGCAGCCGTCGGGCTGGACATGCTTCGCGACCCAGTCTGCCGAGACCGAGTTGTCGACCGCCACGCAATCGGCCCCGGTGGCCTTGTGGAAACCGATGTAACGCTCGCCCGCTTCGCGCGGGAAGGCGATGATCGGCAGGCCGGGATGGCGCGCCTTGAGTTCCGCGATGATCCGTTTGGTGGGTTCGAGCGCGAAGTCGTCGAAGTCCCGCCCCTTGAGGGAACCTGCCCAGCTGTCGAAGATCTTGACCGTTTCCGCGCCCGCCTCGACCTGTTTCGACAGGTATTCGATGGTCGCGTCTGTGATCTTGTCGATGAGCCGGGTGAAGAGGTCGCGGTTCGTGTCCTTGAGCGCGTGGGCCGGGCCCTGATCCGGGGTGCCGCGCCCCGCCACCATGTAGGTCGCGACCGTCCACGGCGCGCCCGCGAAACCGATGAGCGCGGTTTCGGCGGGCAGTTCGCGCGACAGGATGCGCACGGTTTCGTAGACGGGGCCGAGCGTGTCGTGAATGTCGTCCTTGCCGCCAAGCTTGGCGAAATCCTCTTCACCTTCGATGATCGAAAGGCGCGGGCCTTCGCCGGTGACGAACCACAGGTCGGCACCAAGCGCCTGCGGCACCAGCAGGATGTCGGCAAACAGGATCGCGGCGTCGAAACCGAAGCGGCGGATCGGTTGCAGCGTCACCTCGGCGGCAAGCTCGGGGTTGTAGCACAGCGACAGGAAATCGCCCGCCTTCTCGCGCGTCGCGCGGTATTCCGGCAGGTAACGGCCCGCCTGACGCATCATCCAGATCGGGGGCGTCGGCAGGGTTTCGCCCGCCAGTGCGCGCATGAGAAGCTTGGTCATCGGTGATCCTTATCTACGGCCCCGCGTGGGTCCACCGTCTGCGGCCTCATGTCAAGCGGCGGGGGCATGGACAGGGCCATTTGCCGCGTCTAAACGAGGTCCATGACGCCAAAACTTCCCGACCCGACCAAACCGCTCAAGATCGGCACCCGTGGCTCGCCCCTGGCGCTGGCGCAGGCTTATGAAACCCGTGATCGGCTGGCGGCGGCCTTCGATCTGCCCGAGACCGCGTTCGAGATCGTGGTCATCAAGACGACCGGCGACGACCGGGCGATGATCGCGGCGGATCGGCCCTTGAAGGAGATCGGGAACAAAGGGCTTTTCACGCGCGAGATCGAGGATCAGCTTCTGAACGGCGGGATCGATCTGGCGGTCCATTCGATGAAGGACATGCCGACCGAACAGCCGCCGGGCCTGACGCTCGACTGCTACCTGCCGCGTGAAGACACGCGGGATGCGTTCATCTCGCTGGGCGGCGGCGGCATTCACGGGCTGGCCGAGGGGGCCGTGGTCGGCACCTCGTCCCTGCGGCGCAAGGCCCAGCTTCTGAACCGGCGACCTGACCTCAGGGTCGTGGAGTTCCGGGGCAACGTGCAGACCCGCCTGACCAAGTTGCGCGACGGGGTTGCCGAGGCCACGTTCCTCGCCATGGCCGGGATCACCCGGCTGGGGATGCTGGACGAGGTGCCGCATGACGCCATCGCGCCCGAGGATATGCTGCCCGCCATCGCGCAGGGTGCCATCGGCATCGAACGCCGTTCGCACGACACGAATGTCGCCGACATGCTCGAAGCGATTCACCATGGCGGGACCGAGCGGCGGCTGGCGGCGGAACGCAGTTTCCTCGCCACCCTCGACGGGTCTTGCGAAACGCCGATTGCAGGCCTGGCCGAGATCGACGGCGGCACGCTGCGCCTGCGCGGGGAAATCCTGCGCACGGACGGGTCCGAGGCGCTGGCGGACGAGATCAGCGGCGCGGTCGAAGACGGGCCGGACATGGGTCGGGCATTGGCACAGAAACTGCTGTCGCGCGCCGGGCCGAATTTCTTCGACTGGAAATAGCGCGGCTATTCGACCGGGCCGAGCACCACGTCGAATGTGCCGCTGACCGCGAGCGGATCGTTCAGGTCGATGTCCCGGCCATAATTCTCGCTGATCCCCATCTCGCCCGCAAAGCTGCCCGAGACGGTTAGTTCCTCGCCCGACACGCTTGCGGTGTCGGGGGTGATGGACAGCCCGCCAGCCTCATCGGTGGAATAGAGCTTCACCCGCTCGTCCCCGTCGATCCGCGTCAGGCTCGCCTCCGGCGCATTCGCGCTGCCGCCGGCCACTTCGAACCCAAGGGTGAGGATGCCGAAAGCTTCGCGCGTCGCGTCCGTCTCGGGCCGGGCGTAGATGTTGACGCTTGCGTAGGTTTCCGAGCCGGACCAGTCGCTCTGATCGGCCCAAAGTGTGAAGCTGTGGGTTTCACCGGCGATGTCGAGCGTCAGGGTGCCCGCCTCATCGGCGTGCACGGCACCGGCGGATGACGCGACCGCAAGCGCGCATAGAATTGTCCGAAACATGATCGCTCCCTGCAAAAGGTTCAGAGGTTCGCGATCATCCCTAACATATCTCGCGCGCCCGCGCGAAATCCGGGGTCAGGCCGGGATCACCTTGCCGGGGTTCAGGATGCCCTTGGGGTCCAGCGCGGACTTGATCGAGCGCATCACGTCGAGCGCCACCGGGTTCTTGTGCCGCTCCATCGACCCGAGCTTGTAAAGCCCGACGCCGTGTTCGGCGGAGAACGAGCCGCGCATGTCGGCGACAAGCCCCTCCATCGCTTCCGACAGACGGACCTTGAGGTCCGGGTCGTTGGCCTCGCTATAGGCGACGTAATGGATGTTCCCATCGCCCAGATGCGCGACACAGGTTTCCTGTGCCTTCGGTTCGATCTTGGACAGACGGTCGCGCATGGACGCGAAAAAGTCGCTCAGGCGATCCACGGGCAGGGCGATGTCGCCCATGAGCGCGGGGGTGGTTGCGAGCGTGACTTCGGCGGCGGCTTCGCGCCGCTCCCACATCGCGGCGCGCTGGGTGTCGTTCTGGGCGATCACGGCGTCCGCGATCAGGCCCTCTTCCAACGCCGCCCCCAGCACATCCTCGAAAAGCTCCGACAGCCCCGCATCGCCCGCAAGCTCGACCAGCACGTTCACCTCATGCGGCGCGTCGAAGGGCTCGCGCGCGCCCGCGATCTGGGCCAACTGCCGTTCGATATAGCTGCGCGGCATGTATTCGCAGGCTTCGACCGCGCCACCCGACGCGGCTTGCAGGCGGTTCAGGACGCTCAGTGCGGCATCCAGCGACACGGGCGCGAGCATCGCGGTGACGGTATGGGCGGGCTTGGGGGACAGCTTCATCACGGCGGCGGTGATGATCCCCAGCGTGCCCTCGGCCCCGATCATCAGGTCGCGCAGGTCGTAGCCGGAGTTGTCCTTGTGCAGCGCGGTCATCAGGTCCATGACCCGCCCGTCGGCGAGCACCACCTCGATCCCGAGGCATTGCGCCCGCGTGTTGCCGTAGCGCAGGACGTTCGATCCGCCCGCATTGGTCGACAGGATGCCGCCGACCATCGCGGAACCGCGCGCGCCGAAGACGACGGGAAACACGAGGCCCGCGTCCTCCGCGGCGTCGCGCAGGCGGTCGAGGATCACGCCCGCTTCCACGGTCGCCGTGCGGGCCGAGGCATTGACCTCGCGCACCGCGTTCATCCGCTCGACCGACAGCATGACGGCGCCCTCGTTGAACGTGCCGCCGCTGACGCCCGTGTTGCCGGAGACGGGGACGACGACCTGATCCATCCCATAGGCCAGCGCCATGAGGTCCGACACCTCCTGCGTCGAGCCGGGGCGAACCACGCAGAGCGGGGCGGAGTGATAGGCGCCGGTGGGGTCGTCGACATAGCGCGCCATATCGGACCCCGTCAGCACCTGTGCGCTGCCGACGATGGCAGCGGCCTGTTCGATGAAACCCATACTTTCCTCCCCGCACCGGGCGAGGAGGTCTCAGACCGCCTGACTGTGCCCGGCTTCGTTCATTTCGTAGGCGTCGAAGTAGCGGGCGATGATCCGGGCGAGGGGCCGAGCCTGCGGCTCGATCGTCAGGACACCGTCCGTGACGGACACCGTGCCGGGCAGAGTTTCGGCCAAGCCGTCGGCCAGCGCAACCGCCGTCGCGGGATCGACACCGACCTCGCGCGCGATGGCGGGCAGATCGACCGCGAAATCGCACAGGATCTGCTCGATCACCCGGCCGCGCAGGATGTCGTCACCCGTGAAGGCGTGCCCGCGCGTGACCGGAAGTTGCCCGGCGCGCACACGCTCCTGATAGGCCGAGGTGGCCGGGGCGTTCTGCGCGTAACCTTGCGGATAGCGCGATATGGACGAGGCACCGATGCCGATAAGCGCCTCGGCGCTGTCCTCGGTGTAGCCCTGAAAATTGCGGTGCATGGTGCCCGCTTTGTGGGCCTTCGACAGCCCGTCTTCGGGTCGGGCGAAATGGTCGATGCCGATTTCATCGAACCCGTCCGCCACGAAAAGGTCGCGCGAGAGGTTGAATAGCTCCAGCCGTTCCTCGGGCGAAGGCAACGCCTCGGTCGGGATCAGGCCCTGACGCCGGGCCATCCACGGGACGTGCGCGTAACCGAAAAGCGCGATGCGGTCCGGTCCGAGCGACAGCACCTTTTTCACTGAATCCGTCATCCGGGCGTTGGTCTGGTGCGGCAGGCCGTACAGCAGATCGACGTTGAGCGATGGCACGCCCCGGGCGCGCAGCCCGTCGACGGCGGCCTTGGTCACTTCGAACGTCTGCGGGCGGCCGATGACCTCCTGAATCATCGGGTCGAAATCCTGCACGCCGAGCGAGGCACGGTTGAGGCCCACGGCCACCAGCGCGTCCATCCGGGCATCGTCGATTTCGTTCGGGTCGATCTCGACCGAGAACTGCGCGTTCTCGCCCAACGGCGCCGTGTCGAAAATCGCAGCGGACAGCCGTTCGATCATACCCGGATCGAGCAGGGTCGGTGTCCCGCCGCCCCAGTGCAGATGGCTGATCGTGATGCCCGGCAGGAGGTGAGACTTCAAGGTCTCTAATTCCTGAGTGAGCGAATCAACATATGCGGCGACCGGGCTGAGTGTGCTCGTCCCCTGCGTGCGGCAGGCACAGAACCAGCACAACCTCCGGCAGAACGGAACATGAAGGTAGAGTGAGATCTGCGATCCTTGGGGAATCGCGCGAATCCAGTCGCTTACATGCGAACCACCGATGCCGCCGGCGAAGTGCGGGGCGGTCGGATAGCTCGTGTAACGGGGGACACGCGCGTCAAAAAGACCGAGTTTGCGAAGTTGCGTCAGGTTTTCCATTGGCGTAGGCTTAAGTTCAACTTTCGCGCGCGACATTGATACGGATCAAATGGCCTCAGCTATGGGCTCACTTCACCTCGATCTAAAGGATTGCGGCAATTGTCCGATCCGCCACCGTGCCGTCTGTTCGCGCTGCGAACCCGACGAGCTCGAGGTGTTGGAAGAAATCAAATACTATCGTAGCTACGAGGCCGGGCAGCCGATCTTGTGGTCCGGCGACCATATGGAATTCGTGGCCTCGATCGTGACCGGAATATCGACCCTCAGCCAGACGATGGAGGACGGCCGCACCCAGATGGTCGGCCTGCTTCTGCCGTCCGATTTCATCGGGCGTCCGGGGCGTGAAACGGCGGCGTTCGACGTGGTCGCGGTGTCCGACGTGACGCTGTGCTGCTTCCGCCGCCGCCCGTTCGAGCAACTCATGACCAACACCCCGCATATCGGGCAGCGCCTGTTGGAAATGACGCTGGACGAACTGGATTCCGCACGCGAGTGGATGACCGTGCTCGGGCGCAAGACCGCGCGCGAAAAGATCGCGAGCCTTCTGCTGATCGTGGCGCGGCGCGATGCGTCGCTGCGCAAGCAACTGCCGGGCGACGGTATGGTCTTCGACCTGCCGCTCACGCGGGAGGCGATGTCGGATTATCTGGGCCTGACGCTGGAAACCGTGAGCCGCCAGATCTCGGCGCTGCGCAAATCGGGGATCATCCAGCTTGAAGGCAAGCGGCGCGTGATCGTGCCGGACCTTCAGGACCTGATCGCCGAAACCGGCGATGACGTGGACGGCGGGATGATTATCTGACGAAAACGGCGGCGCAGTCGGACCGCGCCGCCACGCCGGATCAGACCTTGTTCGGGTCGACCGTGCGGAACGTCAGCCCGCACTTTTTCTGCTCAGACACGGACTGAATCGTTTCGAGCTGGCCCTTGAGGCTGGCAAGCTCGGTCGCGTTGGTGCCGTTGCCCCCGATGAAAAACGCGGCAGGCCAGAAAATCACCGCCGCCGCCGTGGTCGCGACCGCATCGCGGGTGGCGTTCTTGTCCTGCACCCCGGCGACGGTGTTGGCGCGGCTCGCCACCCGTTGCGCCTCGTCCGACAACTGCTTGCAGGACATGCTCTCATACAGCGCGGGCGAGACATAGGACGCTTCGATGTTCGCGCTGGATTTGGCACAGGCCGACAGCGCGGCCGTGCAAAGAAGCACGGTCGTAATGGTTTTTGGATTCAATGGGTTATCCTCACTCACTGGTTTTGTGACCGCACGATAGCCACAGGCACCGACGCCCGCCACCCGCACGGCAAAAAAAAGACCGGTGGGGGTGCCACCGGTCAGTCCTTCAGGGAGGAAAAACGTACTCGTCACATGGTCAATGCATGAGAAGCAGCGGGCGTTCCGTCAGCTCCAGCATATTTCGCGTCGCACCGCCGAGGATCGACTCGCGGAAACGGGAATGGCTGTAGGCACCCATGACGATCATGTCGGCGTCGATGTCGTTGCCATGCCGGGCCAGCACGTCCGCGACGCGGGGCATGGTCTTGGACAGGACCGAAAGCTCGGCCTTCACCCCGTGACGGGCAAGGAACTGGCTCAACTGTCCACCGGGGTCGGACCGTTCGGGGCCATGTTTGGGCGGGTCGATGATCGCGATGTTCACCGTCGAGGCGGCCTTGAGGAAGGGCAGGGCGGCCTTGACCGCACGCAGAGCCTCGCGGCTTTCGTTCCAGCCGATCAGGATGCGGTCGGCCTTGTCCGGGAAGCTGTGCCCGTCGGGCTGGATCAGCACCGGCACGTCGCCTTCGAACATCGCCGCTTCGGAGATCGCCTCCATATCGTGCCCGCGCCCCTTGGAATAAGGTTGCGGCAGGACCACGAGGTCGGAAAAGCGGGTGCGATGCGCGATCAGCTGGTTCACGGCGACCATCTGCGCCGACAGGCCGGTGGCCGACCAATTGAACGTCGATCCTGCGAGCGTTTTGCGCGCCATGTCCTCGATCGCCAGCGCATCTTCGCGGGCCTGATCGAGACTGTCCTGCATCACGACGGCGGTGGCGCCGGCGTAATAGAAACCGGGCTGCGTCCGGTCGAGGCCAAGGCACAGCACGTCAAGGTGCGCCTCGTTCGCGGCGGCGATTTTCTGCGCCGCGTCAAAGGCGGACGCTGAGTCCTTGGGGTCGGTGAGAACCGTGGTCACGGTGCGGAACGCCTTCATGGCTGCCTCATGCTGTCAGGGGCCGGAATGGAACGGCCGGACGGTGTATGACGCCATGGTGCATAGGGTCCGAAGTCCGCGCTTTGATATGTGTCAAATCGCTAATTTCACAAAGCCCACGGGGTTTTGACATGGATCAAGGTTACTGGCCCCCCAACAGGTCAAACCCCCAATCAGTCGAAAAGCGCGGACTGGGTGGGATTCGTCCTTTGTCCGAGCCGCGTAGTGACAGACAGAAGGGACGTAACATGTGGGATTACCTTAAACTGGTGATCTTCGGCCTCATTGCAATACTGGCCGCGATTGCCACCACCTATGCCCGCGATCTCGCTTACCTGGTCCACGCCATTCTGGTCGTGGCGATCGCGGCGGCGGGCTTCATCATCACCCTGCGCAAGATGGGTCATGAGAAGGCGCCGAAATCCGGGTATCTCGACGCACCGATCCGTATCGGTGTCGCACTCACCGCATTCTGGGGTGTCGTGGGCTTCCTCGTCGGAACCTACATCGCCTTCATGCTGGCATTCCCGCAGCTCAACTTCGCTTGGGCCGAGGGCATCCTGAACTTCGGGCGCCTGCGTCCGCTGCACACCTCGGCGGTCATCTTCGCCTTCGGTGGCACGGCGCTCATCACGTCCTCGTTCTATGTCGTTCAGCGCACCACCGGTGCGCGTCTCTGGTCCGACGGGCTGGCGTGGTTCGTGTTCTGGGGCTACCAGATCGTCATCCTTCTGGCCGCGACCGGCTATATCCTCGGCTCCACGCAGGGCAAGGAATACGCCGAACCGGAATGGTACACGGACCTCTGGCTGACGATCGTCTGGGTCGGCTACCTGCTGCTGTTCATGGGCACGCTCATGAAGCGCAAGGAGCCGCACATCTACGTCGCCAACTGGTTCTACCTGTCGTTCATCATCACCATCGCGATGCTGCACGTCGTGAACAACCTGTCGATCCCGGTGTCGATCTTCGGCTCCAAGTCGGTGCAGGTCTTCGCGGGCGTTCAGGACGCCATGACCCAGTGGTGGTACGGCCACAACGCCGTGGGCTTCTTCCTGACCGCGGGCTTCCTGGGCATGATGTACTACTTCATCCCGAAACAGGCCGAACGGCCCGTGTTCAGCTACAAGCTGTCGATCATCCACTTCTGGGCGCTGATCTTCCTGTATATCTGGGCCGGTCCGCACCACCTTCACTACACCGCGCTTCCCGACTGGGCCTCGACCCTCGGCATGGTGTTCTCGGTCGTGCTGTGGATGCCCAGCTGGGGCGGCATGATTAACGGCCTGATGACGCTCTCGGGTGCCTGGGACAAGCTGCGCACCGATCCGATCATCCGCATGATGGTCATCTCGGTCGGCTTCTACGGCATGTCCACCTTCGAAGGCCCGATGATGTCGATCAAGGCTGTGAACTCGCTCAGCCACTACACCGACTGGACCATCGGTCACGTGCACTCCGGTGCGCTGGGCTGGAACGGGATGATCACCTTCGGGATGCTCTACTTCCTGTTCCCGAAACTGTGGAACAAGGCGGGCCTCTACTCGCTGAAACTCGTGAGCTGGCACTTCTGGCTCGCCACCATCGGCATCGTGCTCTACGCCGCGTCGATGTGGGTGACGGGGATCATGGAAGGCCTGATGTGGCGTGAAGTCGACGCGCAGGGTTTCCTCGTGAACTCCTTCGCCGACACGGTGGCCGCGAAGTTCCCGATGTATCTGGTCCGTGGCTTCGGGGGTATCCTGTACCTCTCCGGTGCCCTGATCATGGCCTACAACCTCTGGATGACCGTTCGCAAAGCACCGCTGGCCGAAGCCACGACGCCTGCTGCGGCACCGGCTGAATAAGGAGGACCATAGACATGGGAATTCTTGATAAACACGCCGTCCTCGAGAAAAACGCCACGCTTCTGCTGGTCGGATCTCTCCTGGTGGTCACCGTCGGTGGCATCGTCGAAATCGCCCCGCTGTTCTATCTCGAAAACACGATCGAGGATGTAGAGGGCGTGCGCCCCTACTCCCCGCTCGAGATGGAAGGCCGGAACATCTACATCCGCGAGGGCTGCTATGTCTGCCACTCGCAGATGATCCGGCCGATGCGGGACGAGGTCGAACGCTACGGGCATTACAGCCTCGCCGCGGAGTCGAAATACGACCACCCGTTCCAGTGGGGCTCCAAGCGCACCGGGCCGGATCTGGCCCGCGTGGGCGGCCGCTACTCGGACGAGTGGCACGTCGACCACCTCGTGAACCCGCAGTCGGTGGTGCCGGAATCGGTCATGCCGAAATACGCCTACCTTCTCGATCGGCCGCTCGACGGGCGCTACATCGAGGACGTGCTGCGCACCAACGCCTTCGTCGGTGTGCCCTATACGGACGAGCAGCTCGAAGCCGCCGTCGCGGATTTCAAATCGCAGGCCGACCCGGATGGGGTGGTCTTCGAGGACAGTGATCCCGATGCCGTCGTCGAACGCTATCCGGGCGCACAGGTCCGCAACTTCGACGGTCAGCCCGAAGTGACCGAGATGGACGCGCTGATTGCCTACATGCAGATGCTGGGCACGCTCGTGGACTTCTCGACCTTCGAGCAGACCCCCGAAGACTGGATCCGGTAAGGGAGGCGATGATGGATACCTATTCGATCTTCCGAGAAATCGCGGACAGCTGGGTGCTTCTGGCCATGTTCCTGTTCTTCGTCGCGACGGTGCTCTGGGTGTTTCGCCCCGGGTCGCGCGATCTGCACAGGGACGCGGCACAGGCCCCCTTCCGCAACGATGAACCCGGCGCTGATATGAAGGAGGCCCGGCAATGAGCGACAACAAAGACCAAGTGGAAACCACAGGTCACGTCTGGGACGAGGACCTGAAAGAGTTCAACAATCCCCTGCCGCGCTGGTGGATCTGGACCTTCTACGCCACGATCGTCTGGGGCATCGGCTACACCATCGCCTATCCGGCATGGCCGCTGATCAACGGCGCGACGCGCGGTGTTCTGGGCTACTCGACCCGCACCGAAGTCGCGGACGAGATCAACCGCTTCGAAGAGATGAACGCGGGCGTGAAGGCCGAGCTTGCCGCGATGGACGTGACCGAAATCGCGTCGAACGAAGCGGTTGCGAACTATGCGATCCAGTCGGGCCGCGCGACTTTCGCGACCTATTGTTCGCAGTGTCACGGTTCGGGCGCCAACGGCATCGAAGAGGGCAACGGCTATCCCAACCTTCTCGACGACGAATGGCTCTGGGGCGGCGACATCGAAGCCATCACCTACACGGTGACCCACGGCATCCGGAACGAGGAAGACCCCGACGCGCGCTATTCGCAGATGCCCGCGTTCGGTGACGACTACCTTTCGGACGACGAGATCACCAACGTGGTGGCCTATGTCATGTCGCTGTCCGGTCTCGAAGGCTCGGGCGATGTGGCCGAGGGCGAGACGGTGTTCGCGGACAACTGCACCGCCTGCCACGGAGAAAATGGGGAAGGTGATCCAGATCAAGGCGCGCCGAATCTCTCCGATGCAATCTGGCTGCACGGCTCGAGCGAAGCCGCGATCGAAACTTCGGTCCGGCAGGGTCCGTTCGGCGTGATGCCGAACTGGAACTCTCGCCTCGACGAAGCCGAGATCAAGGCCGTTGCGGCCTATGTACACCAGCTGGGCGGCGGTCAGTAACCGCCGGCTGGCACCAAGTTCCGGGGCCTCACTCCCCGGTACAAGGCACCGACCCCTGATCCTGTTCGCGCGTTTCTCCGGGGTCGGTGCCAACTTAACGAAGGGTCGGAGGGCTGCCTCCGGCCCTTTTTCGTGCCATGTGTGGGCGATGACGGATGATCGGACATACGCGTTTCGGCGCGCCACCCCGGACGACCTGCCCATGCTGCGCCTGTGGCTGGCCGCACCGCGCGTTGCGCGTTGGTGGGACGACGAAGACCCTTTCGACGACGAGGATCTGGCGGACAAGGGGTTCCGCGCCTGGATCGTCAGCCACGAAGGGCAGGCGTTCGGGTATGTACAGGACTATGACGTGCACGGTTGGCCGGATCATCCGTTCACCTTCCTGCCCGCCGGATCGCGCGGAATGGACCTGTTCATCGGGCCTGAGGATATGGCGGGGCAGGGACACGGTTCGGCGTTGATCCGGGCGTTTTCCGAATGGCTGCTCGCGGGCGGCGCGCCCAGCGTCGGGGCCGATCCGCATCCCTCGAACGCCGGGTCGATCGCGGCCTTCGCCAAGGCCGGATTCCAACCGGCGGGCCAGCCGCAGGACGGCCCGCATGGGCGCTATCTGCCGATGGTGCGGGTGACGCGTCCGCCCGAACGGGACGGGTGACGAGTACGGCGGACCCGAGGGTGAGCCCGCCGTAACCGTCTTAGGGACAAACCGGCCAAGAACCTGTTCGCATCTCCGAGGCCGGTAGCTTCGGTATCACATATTCGGGGCGATGCGGGAAGCGGCGCGACGGGGCAGCACCCGGTGCGACATGCCATCGCACCCTGCGCCAAGCCGTCGCACGGCCTTGAAACCCCTGTTTTTGCGGGGCCATAAAACATACGCTACAAAGTAAGGTTACGTTGCGTCAACTGGCGCGGTGCGGCGCGGTATGTTGATCCAAGTCAAGGCTCGGGCGGGGCCTGAGACCCTAGAACCGGACAAACGCGAAACCCAGGATCGGATTCCCATGTCGACCAGTGACACCCCCGAGGCACCGCAGAAACTCTATGCAGCGCGCGAACCCGTGTTCCCGCGCCGGGTGCGCGGTCATTTCCGTGCGCTCAAATGGTGGATCATGGCGCTGACCCTTGGTGTTTACTACCTGACGCCGTGGATTCGCTGGGACCGGGGGCCGAACCTGCCGGATCAGGCGGTTCTCGTGGACCTTGCCGGGCGGCGGTTCTTTTTCTTCTGGATCGAAATCTGGCCGCATGAATTCTACTTCATCGCAGGCCTGCTTATCATGGCGGGGCTGGGCCTTTTCCTGTTCACCTCGGCGTTGGGCCGGGTCTGGTGCGGCTATGCCTGCCCGCAGACGGTCTGGACCGACCTGTTCATCCTGACCGAACGCTGGATTGAGGGCGACCGCAACGCGCGGGTGCGTCTGTGGAAATCCAAGTGGGACCTGAAAAAGTGGCGGCTGCGCCTGTCGAAATGGTTCGTCTGGCTGCTCATCGGCCTCGCGACCGGCGGCGCGTGGGTGTTCTACTTCGTCGATGCGCCGACGCTGGCACGCGACCTCGTGACCCTGAACGCGCATCCGGTGGCCTATTCCACCATGGGTATCCTGACCTTCACCACCTTCTTCTTCGGCGGGATCGCGCGTGAGCAGATCTGCATCTACGCCTGCCCGTGGCCGCGCATTCAGGCCGCGATGATCGACGAGGATACGCTTGTCGTCGCCTACCGCGACTGGCGGGGCGAGCCGCGCGGCAAGCACCGCAAGGGGCCGGAGGCCGAGAAGCTGGGCGATTGCATCGACTGCATGGCCTGCGTGAACGTGTGCCCGATGGGCATTGACATCCGCGACGGTCAGCAGCTTGAGTGCATCACCTGCGCGCTCTGCATCGACGCCTGTAACGAGATGATGGACAAGGTCGGCAAGCCGCGCGGTCTGATCGACTACATGGCGCTGAAGGACGAAACCCACGAACGGGCTGGCGGCCACAAGCGCCCGATCATGAAGCACATCCTGCGCCCGCGCACGATCATGTACACGGCGCTTTGGGCCGCCGTCGGCGTTGCGCTGACCGTCGCGCTGTTCATCCGGCCCGACCTTCAGATCACCGTGCATCCGGTGCGCAACCCGACCTTCGTGACCCTGTCCGACGGCTCGGTGCGCAACACCTACGAGGTGGGCATCCGCAACAAGCACGGGGAAAGCCGCCCGTTCTACTTCTCGCTGGGCGTGGACAGCCCGTTCACGGTAAACGTGGAAGGATCGGTCGAGACGATGCTCGTGGTCGACCCGGACACGGAAGGCAAGACCCGGCTTTACGTCACGGCCCCCGCTGGCAGCGAGGTCGCGCGCGACGACCGGACCGAAATTCGCATCTGGGTGATCGACGGCGTGTCGGGCGACCGCGCGTCCCACGACACCGTCTTTAACGGGAGAGGGCAATGAGCATGACCTATGACGCCCCCGACACGGGCAAGAAACTCACCGGCTGGCATGTGCTTGCCATCTTCGTCGGCGCCTTCGCCATCATCATCGGGGTGAACGTGTTCATGGCGGTCAAGGCCGTCGGCACCTTTCCGGGGCTCGAGACGCGCAACTCCTACGTCGCGAGTCAGAAGTTCGACACCGACCGCGCCGCGCAAGAGGCGCTGGGCTGGGACGTGGCGCCGACCCTGTCGGGCGAAACCCTGATGTTGATGATCACCGATCAGGCGACCGGCCTGCCGGTCATGGTGCGCGACGCGGGCGGCATTCTTGGCCGCGCGACCCATGTGGCCGACGACCAGACGCTGACCTTCAAGCGCACCATGAACGGCACCTACGTGGCCGAGGTCGGCGCGCTCGATTTCGGCAAATGGGAACTGCGGCTCGAAGCCGTGGCCGACGACGGCACGCCGTTCCGCCAACTCATCGAACTCTACATTCCGAAGAACTGACCCATGGCCGCCCCTGTTTCCGCCTGTCCTGCCTGTGATGCCGCCGCGCTTGCCGAAAGCACGGCTGGCAAGGGCTATGCGGGCGATGGGGGGGAGGCCAAGCGCATCATGCTGTCGTTGCCGCAGGTCTATTGCGCGGCCTGCATCGTGGGGGTGGAAAAGGGGCTGGCCACGCAGCCCGGCGTGCGTTCGGCGCGGGTGAACCTGACGCTCAAGCGGGCGACGGTGGAGGTCGATCAGGATGTCGAGCCGGAGACGCTCGCGGATTACCTGACCGGCATCGGGTTCGAAGCCTATGAACTCGACGCAGGCGCGCTGATGGCGACCGAGACCGACAAACGCTCGCGCGAGCTTCTGATGCGGCTGGGCGTGGCGTTCTTCGGCATGATGAACGTGATGCTCCTGTCGGTTGCTGTGTGGTCCGGTGCCTCCGACGCGACGCGCGATCTGTTCCACTGGGTCAGCGCGGGGATCGCGCTGCCCATCGTGGCGTTCTCGGCCCAGCCGTTTTTCACGAGCGCGTGGAGCGCGCTTCGGGTGAAGCGGCTCAACATGGATGTGCCGATCTCGCTCGCCATTCTGCTGGCGGCGGGCATGTCGGTTTACGAGACGATGCATTCGGGCGAGCACGCCTATTTCGACGCGGCGTTGTCGCTGACCTTCTTCCTGCTCGCGGGCCGTTACCTCGACCATCGCACTCGCGCGGTGGCGCGGTCGGCGGCGGAAGAACTCGCCGCGCTCGAAGTCCCGCGCGCGCACTTGATCGTGGGTGACGGCGAAGAGGTGGTGAGCGTCGCGGACCTCGCCATCGGTGACGTCGTGCGGGTCACGCCGGGCAACCGGGTGCCTGTGGACGGCATGGTCGAGACGGGTGAGAGCGAGGTGGACCGGTCGTTCCTGACCGGCGAGTCGCTCCCGGTCTTCGCCGGCCCCGGCGACATGCTGAACGCGGGCGAGGTGAACCTGACCGGGCCGCTCACGCTGCGCGTTGCGGCGGCGGGCAAGGACACGGCGCTGCACCGCATGGCCGATCTGGTGGCCATCGCGGAAACCGCGCGCAACAAATACACCGGGCTGGCCGACAAGGCCGCCGCGATCTATGCACCAGTTGTGCATCTGTTGGCGCTCGCCGCCTTTGTGGGCTGGCTGGTCATCACGGGCGGCGATGTGCGCCTTGCGCTGAACATCGCGGTCGCCGTGCTCATCATCACCTGTCCCTGCGCGCTGGGCCTTGCCGTGCCTGCGGTGACGACGGCGGCGAGTGGGCGGCTCTTCAAGAAGGGGATGCTCCTCAAATCCGCAACGGCGATGGAGCGGCTGGCGGACGTGGATCACGTCGTCTTCGACAAGACCGGGACGCTGACCGAGGGTGCGCCGAAGCTTGAAAACCTTGGCGACCACGCCGAAGCCGATCTGGTCGTGGCGCTGGGTCTGGCGCAGGGCTCGGCGCATCCGCTGGCCCAAGCCATCGCGTTCGCGGCGCGGGGCGAGGGGCTGGTGCCTGCGCCACTGACCGACGTGCGCGAAGTTCCGGGCCACGGGATCGAGGCGCTTTGGAACGGGCAGCAGGTTCGGCTGGGCCGCGCCGAATGGGTGGGGGCGCATGTGCTTGGGCGCACCGCGACCTACCTCAAAATCGGCAAGCGGCCTGCGGTGGCGTTCACCTTCACCGACGCGTTGCGCGACGGCGCGAAAGAGGCCGTGACGGCGCTGAAGGCGGCGGGCTGCGGCGTGACGCTGATCTCCGGCGATGCCGAGGAGGCTGTGCGCGACGTGGCGTTTCGGCTGGGCATCGACGATTTCCGCGCGGGCATGTTGCCGGACGGTAAGGTGGCCGAGGTCGAGGCGCTCGCGGCGTCGGGCAAGCGGGTTCTGATGGTCGGTGACGGGCTCAACGACACCGCCGCACTGGCCGCCGCGCATGTCTCGATCAGCCCGGCCTCGGCGCTGGAGGCGGCGCGGGTCGTGTCGGATATCGTGCTGTTGGGCAAGAGCCTCGCCCCCCTTGGCGACGCGCTGCTGACCTCGCGCAAGGCGACGCGGCGGATCAAGGAAAACTTCGGAATCGCAGCGACTTACAACGCCATCGCCATTCCCGTGGCGCTGCTTGGCTTCGCCACGCCTCTGGCGGCGGCCTTGGCGATGTCGGCCTCATCCATTATGGTCACGCTCAACGCGCTTCGGCTGAAAGTGGGCAAATGAACGTACTCGTGTTCCTCATCCCGACTTCGATCTTTCTGGGTCTTCTGGGCCTCGTCTTTTTCCTGTGGACGATGCGGTCACGCCAATACGACGACCCGGCGGGCGATGCGCAGCGCATCCTGTCGGGCATCTACGACGACGCGCCGCCCGAGGATTGAGGCCGCCGCGCGCAATCCACGAGATTCAATATCGCACAATTATTAGGCGGACAGCGCATTTTTTGCGCGCGGCCTGCGGCGCGTCTGCCGAATCTCACGACTGAACCGGCCCCCGACCTGACAACGCCCGCCGCCCGCGCTCAGATGATCCCCGGACAGCCGGAGGAATCATGACCCACCAGCCGGGGGCGACGTTGGAGCACGAGGCAAGCCAGCCCCGCGCGCGCGGGCGGGTGCAGGTGAGTTCAAAGCTGCGCGACGGACGGTCGGTGATCGACGGACTGGCGATGGCCGGGTCGATGAAGGCGCTGTTTCCGCGCACCGACACCACCGCGCTCGACACCATGCTGATCAACACGGCAGGCGGCGTCACCGGGGGCGACAGGTTCTTCATCGAAGCCGCCGCCGGGCCGGGCACGACCCTGACCGTGACGACGCAGGCCGCCGAACGGGCCTATGCGGCACGCGGCGAGACAGCGGGGCGGATCGAGACCCATCTGAGCGTGGCGCGTGATGCGCGGCTCAATTGGCTGCCGCAGGAAACCATCCTCTTCGAGCATATGAATTTCGAGCGCAGTCTGACGGTCGATCTGGACCCCGGCGCCCGGTTCCTGATGGTCGAGCCGATCATCCTTGGCCGCGTCGCGATGGGCGAGCGCATCTACGATGGCCGGTTCCGCGACCGGGTGGCGATCCGGGTCGGCGGGCAGGCGGTCTATCTCGACGGTGTGGCGCTGACCGGGGATGTCGATGCGCAGATGTCGACGGCCTCGACCCTGAACGGCGCGCGGGCGATGGCCGCGCTTGTTTACGTGGGCGCCGATGCCGAGGCGTGGCTGGAGCCAATGCGCCGCCTGATGCCCGAAACCGGGGGTGTGAGCCTGCAATCCCCCGACCTTCTGACCTGCCGGATCGTGGCGGCGGACGGCTTTGCGCTGCGCCGCGCGCTGGTCCCCGCGATCCGCCTGCTCAACGACGATGAAATCCCAAGACCCTGGATGCTGTGACATGAACCTGACCCCGAGAGAAAAAGACAAACTGTTGGTCGCCATGGCCGCCATCGTCGCCCGCAAACGGCTGGAGCGCGGGGTGAAGCTGAACCATCCCGAGGCCATCGCGCTCATCACCGACACGGTGGTCGAGGGCGCGCGCGACGGGCGTTCGGTGGCCGAGATGATGCAGGCGGGCGCGGCTGTCATCACGCGCGATCAATGCATGGAGGGCGTGCCGGAGATGATCCACGAAGTTCAGGTCGAAGCCACGTTTCCCGACGGCACCAAGCTCGTCACCGTTCACAACCCCATTCGCTAAGGAGAACCCATATGCGTTATCTCGTTGCCCTGCTCGCCACCACCGCCCCGGCGTTGGCCCATCCCGGTCACGGTGCGGTGCTGCATCTGCATGAAAAGGACGGGGTCCTGATCGCGGGCATCGCCTTTGTCATCGGGGTCAGCCTGTCGGCGGTCGCGGTCATCAAAGCGGCGAAGGCCCGGAAATGATCCCCGGCGAGGTCATGGCGGCCCCCGGTGAGCTCGTCCTGAACGAGGGCGCGCCGATCACGTCCCTGATGGTCGCCAACACCGGCGACCGTCCGGTTCAGGTCGGCAGTCATTATCATTTCTACGAGACGAACCCGGCGCTCGATTTCGACCGGGAGGCGGCGCGGGGCCTGCGCCTCGACATCGCGCCCGGAACGGCGGTGCGGTTCGAGCCGGGGCAATCGCGTGAGGTGAACCTTATCCCCATCGGGGGCGCACGCAAGATCTATGGCTTCAATCAAAAGGTCATGGGGGCGCTGTGATGCCGATGTCGCTGGAAGGGTCGTGCCAATGCGGGGCGGTGAACTTCACCGTTCAGAACCGCACGCCCGTCCCCTACCAGCGGTGCTATTGCTCGATCTGCCGGCACTCGGCCGGGGGCGGGGGCTTTGCCGTCAACATCGGGGCAATCGCAGACAGTCTGAGTTGCGACAACTGGGAAGGGCTGGGAAGCTATCACGCCGTCCATGACAGCGGGCGTGCGTCGCATGGCGAACGGTTTTTCTGCAAAACCTGCGGGAGCCAGCTTTGGCTTTTCGACGAACGCTGGCCGGACCTCGTGCATCCGCTGGCGAGCGTCATCGACACCAAGCTGCCGGTGCCTTCGGCGATCGCGCACATCTGGCTGGCGGACAAGCCCGACTGGGTCGAGGCCGAGATCGGAAAGGGTGACCGCAGCTTCGACGGCTACCCGGACCTGTCGCTGGAAGAATGGCATCGGGCGAACGGGGTGTGGGTGGAATGACGTTGTCTGTCCGGCATATCGGTCCCGCGCAGAACAGAGGTTTGCGCCCGGCCCGAGGGGAGGCGCTTGCGCCCGCCCTGGGGGCGGGGCGGGCGCAAACCGGATCGCAAGCGATCCGGTGGGGTCAGAACTGTCTGAGTACGGTCACCACTAACAACAAGCAAAGGGCCGTTAGCTCGATAGCTGTTACGAGGTTCCCATTCATAGGAAGCTCCTTCATTTGCGCGCCGGACCATCCAGCGCATGAGCCTCCTAAGGTTCACATGGAACGAAATTCCCCAATGCACCGAATTCTGGCGCACCGATATCCGCGCCAATGCACAGACGAAAAGGGCGCCTAGAAAATGCCAGCAACCATCAAACGATCCGACTATGCCGCGATGTTCGGCCCGACCACTGGCGACAGGGTGCGGCTGGCGGACACGGACCTTATCATCGAGGTCGAGCGCGACCTGACCGCGACCGGCGGGTATGGCGATCAGGTGAAATTCGGCGGCGGCAAGGTGATCCGCGACGGGATGGGGCAGAGCCAGTCTCCGCGCGCCGACGGGGCCGTCGATTGCGTCATCACGAACGCTCTGATCGTGGACTACACCGGCATCTACAAGGCCGACGTGGGACTGAAGGACGGGCGCATTGCGGCCATCGGCAAGGCAGGCAACCCCGACACGCAGGACGGGGTGAACATCATCGTCGGCCCGGGGACCGAGGCGATTGCGGGCGAGGGCAAGATCCTGACCGCGGGGGGCTTCGACAGCCATATCCATTTCATCTGTCCGCAGCAGATCGAGGATGCGCTGCATTCCGGGCTGACCACGATGCTGGGCGGCGGCACGGGGCCGGCGCATGGCACGCTGGCCACCACCTGCACGCCGGGGCCGTGGAACATCGCGCGGATGCTTCAGGCGGTCGATCGCGTGCCGATGAACATCGGGTTCGCGGGCAAGGGCAACGCCTCGCTCCCCGCCGCCTTGGAAGAGCAGGTGATGGCGGGCGCGTGTTCGCTGAAGCTGCACGAGGACTGGGGGACGACGCCGGGGGCCATCGACTGCTGCCTGAGCGTGGCCGATGACCTCGACGTGCAAGTGATGATCCACACCGACACGCTGAACGAGTCCGGGTTTGTCGAGAACACCGTGGCCGCGATGAAAGGCCGGACGATCCACGCCTTCCACACCGAAGGCGCGGGCGGCGGTCATGCGCCCGACATCATCAAGATCTGCGGCGAGGATTTCGTGCTGCCCTCGTCCACCAATCCGACGCGGCCCTTCACGGTGAACACGCTGGAAGAGCATCTCGACATGCTCATGGTCTGTCACCACCTCGACAAATCGATCCCCGAGGATGTGGCGTTCGCGGAATCCCGCATTCGGCGCGAAACCATCGCGGCGGAGGACATCCTGCACGACATGGGCGCATTCAGCATTATCGCGTCCGACAGTCAGGCGATGGGCCGGGTGGGCGAGGTACTGATCCGCACGTGGCAGACCGCCGACAAAATGAAGAAGCAGCGCGGGCGTCTGGCCGAGGAAACCGGCGACAACGACAACTTCCGCGTCCGCCGCTACATCGCGAAATACACGATGAACCCGGCCATCGCGCATGGGATGAGCCATGAGATCGGGTCGATCGAAGTGGGCAAGCGCGCGGACCTCGTGCTGTGGAACACGGCCATGTTCGGGGTGAAGCCCGAGATGGTGCTGATCGGCGGCATGATCGCGATGGCCCAGATGGGCGACCCCAATGCCTCGATCCCAACGCCGCAGCCGGTCTATTCCCGGCCCATGTTCGGCGCGATGGGGCGGGCGGTCGAGAACTCGGCCGTAACCTTCGTCAGCGCCTGCGCCCACGACAACTCCATCGCCAAGACGCTGGGGCTGATGAAGAACACGGTCGGCGTGAAGAACACGCGGGGGATCGGGAAGAAGGATCTGGTTCTGAACGACGCGACGCCGGAGATCGAAGTGCATCCCGAGACTTACGAGGTGCGGGCGAACGGCGAATTGCTGACCTGCGAGCCGGCAAGCGAGTTGCCTATGGCGCAGCGGTATTTCCTGTTCTGACGATCCATGATCTTGCGCCCCACCACCTCTCCTGAAGACTGGAAAGCCTTTCTCGCCCAACCCGACCTTCACTGGAAGCCGGGGCGGAGCGCAATGGAGACGGCGTTCGCGTGGGAGGGTGCGAAGGGGCTACCACTGGAAATCGCGGCGATGCTTCCGGGGGCGAAACTTTTGCTGGCGATCCCGGAATACAAGGTGGCTCTGCCGGGCGGTGGGGCCGACAGTCAGAACGACGTCTTCGCGCTGGTTCGGGACGAAAACGGCCTGATCCCGGTGATGGTCGAGGCCAAACGCGACGAAAGCTTCGGGCCGACGCTGGGCGAGTGGCTGGTCGATGCGAGCACGGGGAAGAAGGCGCGGTTGGCCGCTATCTGCGATCTGTTGGGGCTGGACCCGGCGGCGCTCGACCCCGGCCTGCGCTATCAGCTCTTCCACCGGACCGCATCGGCGCTGGTGACAGCCGCACGCTTCCACGCGGATCGTGCCGCGATGGTCGTCCAAAGCTTCTCGCCCGAACGTCGCTGGTACGAAGACTTCGCGGCTTTTGCGGCGCTCTTCGGCGATGCACCTGCACCCAGCGCCGCCCTGAACAGGGTCTTGCCGAATGGTAAAACGCTTCTGCTAGGATGGGCCAGCTGCCCATTGCTCACAGAAGGAATTGCCCCATGAAACGCCTTGTCTTTGCCGCCCTCGCCGCCGCCCTCCCGCTTTCCGCCAATGCCGCTTGTGTCGCGCCCGGTGACCTTTCTCGAGGCATCGCGTTTACCCGCGAGATCAAGGGGCAGGGGTCCGCGCAACCGAACGGGCAGTATGTGCAGGTGAACTATGGCCGGGGTGATGCGGTGGTCGCTCGCTATGGCATCTTTCCGGTGCAGGGCCATTTCTCGGATGCGCCCGAGAACGTGATCGGGGCGTGGTTCGAGCAGACCTCGAAATACAGCTTCGGGGGCAATCCGCCCAAGCCGCAGTCGGGGCGGGTCTGGACCTCGACTCTCAACGTCAAGGCGACCGGGAGCGATCAGTCGGGCGCGTTCAAGGAGAACTACCGCTACAACGTGCGCTACGTGTTCGAAGAAATGCGGCAGGCCACGCTGTCGGGCTGCACCTACGCGGTCATGGGCGTGACGGCGCGGTTTCAGGGCGAAGGGCGCGACTGGACCGACCGTTACGCCTATTTCCCTGAACTGGGGTATGGCCTGCTGACGCAATACACAGACAACCAGACTGGACGCACCGCCCGCTACGGCATCACCAAGATGGTGACGAAATGAGGGGCGTGGCGATCCTTGCCGCCGGTGTCGCGGTGCTCGCGGGGCCGGGTGCGGCGGCGTGCCTGACGGCCGCGAACCTCGACCGGGGGATCGTCGTGACCCGTCAGGCCACCGGGCCGACCACCGTGACGCGCACGGGGCAGGGGACGCGCTATCAATTCACGCGCCGTTTCGACCCGGACACGACGGACGGGTTCGCGGTGGATCGCTACACCGACATCCTGCGCGACGGGCCGTTTCCGATCCGGGAAAGCGGGTCGACCACGGCGGTCGCCCTGACGGGTCAGGCGCCGCTCGACTTCAACACGACGTGGTCGTCGGACTGGCGGATGAGCGGTGCGCGGCCCCGGCTCGACCCGCTCACCCGAGCGACGCGGACCGTGACGGAGGTGTCGTCCTCGTCCAATGGTCTGGACGATCAGCGGGGGCGCACGCGCTGGCAGGTCACTTACACCTTCCTCGAAGAAAAGAGCGCGCGGGTGAGTGGTTGCGACTACCGCGTGATGGGCATCACCGCCGAGCACCGGGATGGGCCCACGGCCTTCCTCGACCGCTATGTCTATTTCATCGATCTCGACATGGCGGTTCAGACCCAGTGGACGGAACTGGCCTCGGGCGTGCAGCGCACCTACGGGATCACGGGGGTGCGGGCGCGATGAGGCTGTTCCTTGCATTGACCCTGCTCGCCGGCCCCGCGCTGGCCTATTGCCCGCGCCCTTCGGACATGGCCGGGAACGGCGTCCGGTTTTCGGCCTCGACCGGGGATGTCGAGACCTTCGTTCGCTATGCCGACGGCTCGGTCGAATCCACGGTCGAAAGCGAGACAAAGCCGACGGTGCGCGCCGTGCTGGCCAAGGGCATGTACCTGACCCGGATCTTTGATCTGGTCGACGGAAAGGCCGAGAACGAGACGCGATATACTTATCCGACCGCGCTCGACAACCTGCCGGAACCGTTTCCCGATGGCGCCCTGACCCTGACGGTCGAAGGGTTCGACGGCACCGACCGGTTCAAGTCGACCGAGACTTATACCTTCGGGCCAGCATCCGTCCTGACCATCGGCACCTGCGCCTTCGCGATGATCCCGGTCGCGTTGTCTTACGGGCAGGAGCGCGAGATCTATCACTACCTGCCAGAATACGGCCTGTCCTACCTTGCCGAGAGCATCGCACCGGACGGGGCCAAGACCGATTACCGTTACGACACCGTTATGGGGTTGAGATGAACCTGCCTGCCGCCCGAGCCGTGAAACACCTCCACCATCCCGACACGCGGGTGGTGCTGACCTATGACGAGCGGTTCCTGCGGCGCAGGGTTCTGACCACCGAGACGGGCGAGCGGTTCCTCGTCGATCTGGCCCAGACCACGAGCGTCGGGGTGCATGACGCCTTCGTGCTGGAGGACGGGCGCAGCGTGGGCGTCGTTCCGGCGGAGGAAGACCTTTATGAGGTGACGGGCGACGACATGGTGCGGCTCGCCTGGCACATAGGCAATCGCCATACGCCTGCACAATTGGCATCTGCCGCAATTTTCATCCAACGCGACCACGTCATGCGGGACATGCTGACGCGGCTGGGGGCTTCGGTGCGCGAAGTGGTTGCACCCTTCACCCCCGAAGGCGGAGCCTATGGTCACGGTCGCACCCACGGGCACGACCATTCGCATACCCACGGCCCCGAAGGCCACGACCACGACCACGGAGATCACGGCCATGCGCACTGACGCGGTTCTCACGCTGACCCAATGGCTTTCGCCCGCCTTTCCGGTGGGGGCTTTTACCTATTCGCATGGGTTGGAGGCCGCGTTCGAGGCGGGGTGGATCAAGACCTCCGCCGATCTGGAAACGTGGCTCACCGACCTGCTGACGCTCGGCTCGGCCCATGCCGACGCGCATTTCGTGGCCGCCGCCTATCACGCCCGGGTGCCGCTGGCCGAGGTGGACCGGGCGGCGCGGGCCTTCGCGCCGTGCCGCGAACGGCTGCTCGAGGCCGAGGCGCAGGGGCGGGCGTTCTGCGACGTCGTGGGCCATGTGTGGGACGCCGACCTCGCCGGCCTGACCTATCCGGTGGCGCTGGGTCGTGCGGTGGCGATCGAGGGGCTGCCGCTGGAGCTGTCGCTCACGCTTTACCTTCAGGCTTTCGTCTCGAACCTCGTCTCGGCGGCGCAGCGGCTTGGCCCGATCGGCCAGACCGAGGCGCAGCGCGTGATCCGCACGCTGTCACCGATCTGCGAGGAGACCGCGCGGGAAGCGGCGGACGGGGAGTTGACGCATATCGCCTCGTCCTCGTTCCTGTCCGATATCGCGGCGATGAAACACGAAACCCAACGCTCGAGGATTTTCCGCACATGAATGGACCCCTGAGAGTAGGCATCGGTGGCCCCGTGGGGGCCGGCAAGACCACCCTGACCGCCGAACTGGCCAAGGCGCTGAAAGACCGCTGTTCGATGGCGGTCATCACCAACGACATCTACACGCAGGAGGACGCCGAGGCGCTGATGCGGATGCAGATCCTGCCCGCCGACCGCGTCGTCGGGGTCGAGACCGGCGGCTGCCCGCATACGGCGATCCGGGAGGATGCATCGATCAACCTCGCCGCCGTGGCCGACCTGACCGCGCGCCACCCCGATCTGGACCTGATCCTGATCGAAAGCGGTGGCGACAACCTGTCGGCCACCTTCAGCCCGGAACTGGCCGACATCACGCTTTACGTCATCGACGTGGCGGCGGGGGAGGAGATCCCGCGCAAAGGCGGCCCCGCGATCACGCGCAGCGACCTTCTGGTCATCAACAAGCGCGATCTGGCCCCCTATGTCGGGGCCGATCTGGGGGTCATGAAGCGTGACGCGACCCGGATGCGGGCCGGGAAACCCTTCGTTTTTTCTGCATTGCGGCACGGTGAGGGCTTATCCGACATCGTGGAACACATTGTAAATATTGGGGGATTGAGCCTCGACCCGGCCGGCTCTGCAAATGCTGCATAGCGGCATTGCCGCATTGTCGGTGTTCGTGGCAGCCTGTGTGACCTAATTAGATCGGCAAGGGGGGAAACCCTGAGCAACACAATCTGATCTGAGGTTCCCAAGATGGCCTATACCGCAACCAACTCCGACTTCGCCGCTTCGCACCCGGTTTTCGCCCGTGTCCTGAACGGTCTGAAATCCTTCGGTGCCGCCTATGTCGAAGCCCGCTCGCGCCAAGCCGAAATCGCCGCGTTCGAGTCGCTGTCGGACGCCGAGCTCGCCGAACGCGGCCTGACTCGAGACGGCATCGTCCGCCACGTTTTCGCGGACACCTACTACCTCTGATCGATCATCAGAGCGTGACGAAATCGCCGGGCCGGGTGCCCGGCTTTTTTGTGTCTGGAGACTTGCGGATCGGTGGAGCGGGCGACGGGAATCGAACCCGTATCATCAGCTTGGAAGGCTGAGGTCTTACCATTACACAACGCCCGCTCGGTGACTGCGTACCTATGGCATCGTATTTCCGGGGTCAAGATCGAGACGGTGCTGGCCTGAGGGCTTTCCACTGATGATTCCGGGAAACATGCCGACGTAGCGCCGCGGCCTATCTCTACGTCAAGAATATTGGCCGGCATTCCGCTCAGTTCGTCTGAAGCGGTGGGCGATGAGGGCGCCCCACGCATGCCACGAAAGACTGCTCGACGCACTCGGGAAGAAGCAGTCAGGCATCATTGTCCCGACCCAACCGAAAAGCCCCGCGCCGCGCCCGGCATGGATGGGAAAAGGGCGGCACCTGAATGCCGCCCTCGATCTTGTCAGTCCTGAAGCGCGCCTTCTTCGTCGCGGCGCATCTTGGCTTTCACGCGTCGCCCGACGATGACGGGCAGGATGAAGCCGACGATGGCGATGGACCACAGGATGATCGTCAGCGGGCTGTCGATCAGGGTCCACCAGTTGCCGTTGTCGATGGTGATCGCGCGGCGCAGGTTGTTCTCCATCGCGTTGCCCAGAAGCGTGCCAAGGATGATCGGCACCAGCGGCACGTCGAACTTGCGAAGCACCCAGCCCATGACGCCGAAGCCGATCATCACCAGCAGGTCGAAGGACGAGCCCGAGATGCCGTAGATCCCGACAAAGCTGACCATCGCGACGATCGGCATCAGGATACGGGGCGGGATCAGCAGGACGCGGGTGAACAGACCCACCATCGGGATATTCAGCGCCAGCAGCATGAAGTTCGCGATGAACAGCGCCGCGATCAGGCCCCAGACCACATCCGGGTTCTGCGTGAACAGCAGCGGGCCGGGCGTGATGTTCAGTGACAGGAGCACGGCCAGCAGAACCGCCGTGGTGCCGGACCCCGGCACACCCAGCGCCAGCATCGGCACCAGTGCGCCCCCGGCGGCGGCGTTGTTGCCCGCCTCGGGCGCGGCCACGCCACGGGGGTCGCCCGTGCCGAAGGTGCCTTCCTTGTCCACCAGCCGCTTTTCGAACGAATAGCTGATGAACGAGCCGAGCGAGGCCCCCGCACCGGGCAGAACGCCCGCGATGAAGCCCAGCACCGAGGTGCGCAGCATGGTCGGCGTCGTCTGTTTAATCATCGAAACCGGCGGATAGAGCCGACCGATGGTCAGCTTTTTGGCGTCCGCTTCGGAGTTGCCGTGGCGCTCTTCGAGGAAAATGAACACTTCGGACAGGGCGAACAGGCCGACGATGGCGACGAGGAAGTCGAGGCCGTCGTAAAGGTGCACTTCGCCGAAGGTGAACCGGGGCACGCCGGTCTGCGTGTCGACGCCGATCGTGGCGAGACCCAGACCCAGCGCGGCGGCGAAGGCCGATTTCGCCTGATTGGTCGAGGACACGCCGCCCAGCGTCATGAACGCGAGCGCGAAGAGCGCGAAATACTCGGCAGGGCCGAACAGAAGCGCGATCTTGACGAGCTGCGGGGCCAGCAGGATGAGCCCCCAGGTGGCAAGAAACGCACCGACGAAGGACGCGATGCCGGAGAGCGACAGCGCCTCGCCCGCGAGCCCTTTTTTCGCCATCGGATGCCCGTCGAGACAGGTCATCATGGCGGGTTCATCGCCGGGAATGTTGAGCAGGATCGACGATATTCGCCCGCCATACATCGCGCCGTAGTAGACCGAGGTGAGCAGGATCAGCGACGGCGTCGCGCCAAGACCCATGGTAAAGGCGAGCGGGATCAGGATGGCGACGCCGTTCGACGGGCCAAGGCCGGGCAGCGCGCCCATGATGGTGCCGAGGAAACAGCCCAGCAGCGCGAGCCACAGGTTGTTCCACGTCAAAGCGATGGCGAAACCATCGGCGAGGTTTGCGAAAGTTTCCACGTGAGCCTCCTCAGAAGCCGAGCGGGCCGCGCGCGAGCGACAGGCCGAAGATGAGGTGGAAGATCACGTAAATCCCCACGGAAGAACCGACTCCGGTCAGGACGGCACCGACAATGCCGGACCCCAACCGCCAGCTCAGGTAGGCGGCTGCGACGGCGGTGGCGATGACGAAGCCCACGACCGGCAGAAGCTCGGCATACAGCACCATCATCACGACGGCGGCGAGCAGTTCGGCGAGGCGGCCGAGGCCGGGCCAATGCGGGGCGGCGTCGGGTTTGATCGCGATGACGATGCTGGACAGGCCCAGCACGACGGCGACGATGAGGGGGAAGCCACTCGGCCCGACGGCGTCCGAGAGGAAGCTTTCCTCGATGTTCAAGGCGGCGACGGCGAAGCCGATGGCCAACAGCAGGCCGACGGCACCGAATATGCGATCGCTCATGGCGCTCTCCTTGCGGCAGAGATTGCGGAAAGGGCGGCGACATGGCCGCCGCCCCGGTGTGCGTGAGTGGTGGTCGGGTTACTTGATGATCCCGATTTCCTTCGAGATGTCCTGAATCTGCTGGACCGAATTCGCGACGAATTCCTGGAACTCGGCACCCTGCAGGCTGAGCGGGGCGAGGCCGTTGGCCGCCATGATCTCTTTCCACTCGTCCGAGGCATAGAGATCGGCGATTTTCGACACCCAAGTGTCATAGGCTTCGTCGGACATGCCGCCCGGCGCGTAGAACCCGCGCCAGTTCGCGCCGATCGCGTCGATGCCTTGCTCCTTCGCGGTCGGGAAGTCGGCGAATTCGCCCTCCAGACGCTCGGGCGAGAGAACCGCGATGACCTTGATGTCACCGGAATCGACGAACCCCTTGGCTTCCGAAATGTCGCCGGTGAAGGCCTGAACGGAGCCGGCCAGAAGCTGCGTGACAGCCTCGCCGCCCCCGTCGAAGGCGATGTATTTCACCGACCGCACGTCTTCGATGCCATAGGCATTGGCCGCGATCAGCACCTTGAGGTGGTCCCAGCCACCCACGGCCGAACCGCCCGCGACCGACACCGAGGTCGGGTCGTTCTTCACCATGTCCAGAAGCTCGGGCAGCGTGTTCACGTCGCTGTCGGCCGCCACGGCGATCACGCCGTAATCCGCGCCGATCGAAGCGAGCCAGCGGACCTGATCCATCGTGTTGCCGGGGAATGCCCCCTGCGCCAGACGGGTCGCGGTCGCGCTCGATGCCGCGACGATCAGGTCGTTGTCATCGCTGCGCTTGTTCACGACTTCGGCAAAGGCGACGCCGCCGCCGCCGCCGGCGAGGTTGACGACCTGCATGGTCTTTTCGATCAGGCCCTGATCCTGAAGCGACTTGCCCACCTGACGACAGGTGAAGTCCCAGCCACCGCCGGGGTTGGCGGGTGCGATGCACTCCGGGTTCTCGGGGGTGAAGTCCTGCGCGACGGCGCCGAAGGTGGATGCGCCCAGCATGAGGGCGGCGAGGGTGAGTTTGATGGTCATGAGTGTCCTCCAATTTCGGCGCCCGCACTCCCAAGC
This sequence comes from Maritimibacter alexandrii, assembly GCF_005871115.1. Classification (NCBI taxonomy): domain Bacteria; kingdom Pseudomonadati; phylum Pseudomonadota; class Alphaproteobacteria; order Rhodobacterales; family Roseobacteraceae; genus Maritimibacter; species Maritimibacter alexandrii. Next base: position 655,728 of record NZ_SWKQ01000013.1, on the reverse strand, counting down.
GGCACGCCGGTCTCCTCCCCGGCCGGGACACGGCTTTGCAGCACCGCTCCCGTCGGGTTAACTGGGCAGTAACGGTTGAACCTGTCACAAACCTGTCATGCGCCGGACGCATGGCACGAAAGGACCCCCGAGATGCGCGTTCTGATGGTCGAAGACGCGACCGATCTGGCCGAAACCGTGTCGGCCCGGTTCGCGCGCGTGGGAATCGCCTGCGATCTGGCGGCCACCGTGACCGAGGCCGAGGATCATCTGGCGGTCCAGCGGTATGACGCGCTGGTGCTGGACATCAACCTGCCGGACGGCAGCGGGACCGACCTTTTGCGCCGTCTGCGCACCGGCGGGGATCGGACGCCGGTCCTGATGCTGACCGCGCTGGTGTCGGTGGACAACCGGGTCGATGCGCTCGACCTCGGGGCCGACGACTATCTTGTGAAACCCTTTGATCAGCGCGAGCTGGAGGCGCGGCTACGGGCGCTGGTGCGGCGCGAGGCGGCGCAGAAAAGCGACACCATCCAGCTTGGGGCCCTCAGCTATTCGCCGTCACAGATGAGCGCGACTCTCGACGGCGAGAAAGTGACCCTGACCCGGCGCGAGGCGGCGTTGCTGGAACTGCTCGTCCGTTTCCCCGAGCAATACCTGTCGAAGGAACGGCTTTACGATGGGCTTTTCGCCTTCGACGATGCGGATGTCGGGCTGAATGCCATCGAGCTTTATATCGCGAGGTTGCGCAAGCGCCTTGCGGGCAGCAGTGTGGGGATCGAGACGCAACGCGGTGTCGGCTACAGGATCGTCGACCGTGGCTGACGGTTCGGCCCCCAGCCTTCTGGCCCGGCTTCTGACCGGGGTGGTTCTGATCCTCGGCATCGGCGCCGTGATCGTGGCCCTGTCGGCATGGTTCAACGGGCGATCCGCGTCGTGGGAGGCTTATGATCGTCTGCTTCTGGGTGCCGCGAACGACATCGCGGAGTCCATTCGGATCGCGGACGGGGCGCCGACGCTGAACCTGCCCACCTCGGCCTTCGAACTTCTGGCGCAGGCCCCGGACGATCGCGTGACCTATGCCGTGCGCGGACCGGACGACGGGCTGATTACGGGGCTGAGTGACACGCCGTACCCGACGCGCGAGCGGCTGCGCGAGGCGATCTTCTTCGACGGGTCGATGCAGGGCGAGGACGCGCGCTTCGTCGATGTCGTCCGCCGCTTCGCCGAGCGCGACTTTTCGGGCAACGTCCGGGTCACCGTGGGACAGACCATGATCGCGCGGCGGGCGCTTGCCATCGACCTGATGCTGAATGCTCTCGTTCCCATTGCCATCGCGGGGGCCGCGCTGATCCTGATCTCGGTCATCGTGGTGCGCGGCGCGGTCCGGCCGCTCGACCGGATCGCCGAGGATATGGCGGGGCGCGACCCGTATGACCTGACGCCGGTCTCGGTCGAGGACGTTCCGCGCGAGATCGCCGTCATCGTCACCGCCATGAACCGCTTCATGGGGCGTCTGGATCGGCAGTTCACGGCGATGCAGTCGCTGATTTCGGACACGGCCCACCAGCTTCGCACGCCCGTAGCCGCGATCCGCGCACAGGCCGAGACGGCAATCGAAGAAAGCGATCCGGGGGAACGCGACAAACGCCTCGAACGCCTCGCGCGGCGCACGCGGTCCTTGGGCATGCTTCTCGATCAGATGCTGTCGCGCGCTCTGGTCGTCCATCGCACCGACTCGGTCGCGCGCGAAAAGATCGACCTGCGCCAGATCGCGCTGGAAATCGTCGAGACCCGCGACCACGAGGTGCTGGCGCCTGACGTCGAGGTGGAACTGGTGATCGGGGAAGACCCGGTCATGGTTCTGGGCGACGAGTTTTCGCTGGTTCAGGCCGGAAAGAACCTGCTGACCAACGCGCTCAAACATGGCGCGCCGCCCGTGCGGATCGGTGTGAGCGAGGATAGGGGGCGCGCGGTTCTGTGGATCGAGGATGCGGGGCCGGGCATGTCGCCCGGTCTGCTCGCCCGCACTGGCGAACGGTTTCAACGCTCCGCCGCCTCGCGCGAGGACAGCGGCGGGCTTGGCCTGTCCATCGTGACCGCCGTGACCGACGCTTTCGACGGCGAGATCGTCGTGTCGCAGGCGAACGGGCGGTTTCGGATCGGCTTCGCCCTTCCTATGGTCAAAGGGGGTGCTTCGTGACGCGCCTGATACAAGCTCTGCTGGCGGTCGCGGTTTCGGCCACGGCGGCATTCGCACAGGAAGACGTGGCGACGTTCGGCACCGGGGCGACGCCGTTCGTCATCCGGTCGACGACCGACATCGCCATACTGGAACCCGCCCTGACCGCCTTCGCAGCCGACCACCCGGACCTTGCGATCACTTATGAACAATGGGGCTCGAACCCCCTGCACGCCGATGCGTCGTCCGCCTGCGACGGCGAGACGACCCCGGCGGACGCGGTGTTTTCGTCCGCCGTTCACCTAATGGTCTCGCTGGTCAACCGCGCCTGCGCCCGGCCCTTCGTGTCCGACCGCACGCGGGCCCTCCCCGCGACGCGCCGTTGGCGCGACGAGGTTTGGGGCGTGACGCAGGAACCTGCGGTCATGATCTACAACACCGACCGGATTGCGCCTGAGGATGTTCCGCAATCGCGTTTCGATCTGCTCGATCTCATGCGCGACGATCCCGTGACCTTCCGGGCGCGCATCGCGACCTACGACATCGAGGCATCCGGGCTGGGATACCTGTTCGCCTATATCGACAGTCTCGAAGCGACCACTTTCGGGTCGCTGCTGGAAGGTCTGGCACGGTCCGATGCGATCGCGACCTGCTGTTCGGCCGAGATCATCGAGGGCGTTTCGACCGGCGAATACCTGTTCGCCTACAACGTCCTCGGCTCATACGTGCGCAACGCGGCCCCCGCGAACGTGGGTGTGATCCTGCCAGAGGACTACACCCTCTTTCTGTCCCGTGCCTACATGATCCCCGCCAAGGCGCGGAACCCCGTGGCGGCCGAACAATTCCTCGACTTCCTTCTGTCCGAGCGGGGGCAGGCCATGCTCGCCTCGGTCGGCCTGCTGTATGCGACCGACCCCGACGAGTTGCGCACGGTGCAAAGCGCGCGCCGGTCCATCCCGCTCGCGCCGCCGCTCCTCGTGGCCCTGGACGGCAGCACCGAGCGGCAATTCCTCGAACGCTGGACCGACGCGTTTTCCGCCGCACCCGTGCCCTGACACATGACGCCGGGCGGGCGATGGCGACAAACGGGTTCAAAACCGCGCCGTGATTGCGATAGCGTTCCCGCAACAAGGAGAGCACGATGTCGCTGACCGCATTCACGGCGCCCGGACGGTTCTGGCGCGGAAACCTGCACACCCATTCCAACTTGTCCGACGGGGCGCTCGACCCCGGCGAGGTGTGCCGACGCTATCAGGCCGAGGGCTATGATTTCATCGCGCTCACCGATCATTTCGTCGGCATGTTCGACTACCCCATCGCGGATACGCTGCCGTATCGCAACAACGCCTTCACCACGCTTCTGGGGGCCGAGCTGCATTCCGGCGCGATGGAGAATGGGGATCTGTGGCACATCCTCGCCGTCGGGTTACCCGCCGATTTCGCGCCCTCAAACTCGCCCGGGTTCCTTGCCGTCGACGCGCAGGAGACCGGGCCCGAGGTCGCACGTCGTGCGCGCGATGCCGGGGCTTTCATCGCCATCGCGCATCCGCACTGGTCGGGGCTGACGCTGGCGGACGCCCGGTCGATCGACGCGGCCCATGCGGTCGAGATCTATAACCACGGGTGCGAAGCCGGGGCGGCGCGCGGCGGCGGCGGACATGTGCTCGACCTCCTGCTGTCGGAGGGGCGCGACCTTACGATCATCGCGACGGACGACGCCCATTTCACCGAACCGGACCATTTCGGAGGCTGGGTCATGGTGAAGGCCGAAGCGAACGATCCCGATCTGCTGTTGGCGGCGCTGAAGCGGGGGGAGTTCTACGCCTCCCAAGGGCCGGAAATCCGGGGCATCGACGTGACGAAAAGCGCGGTGACCGTGGAAACCACCGCCGCGGTGTCGATCATCGTGCAGGGTCGGGGGCAGGGCACGGCAGCGGTCCACGGCACGTCCATGACGCGGACCGAAGTGCCGCTCATGCGGTTCTACGACAGCGATTGGTTGCGCGTGACCGTGGTGGATGCGGCGGGAAAGCAGGCGTGGAGCAATCCTTTCCCGCGCCCCTGAGCCTAGGTGTTCCGGTGCGTGGTCGCGCCCAGATGCGCGGGGCCGACGAGGGCCGCGTATTTGCGCAGGGTCGGCGTTTCGGGTTCCAGCCCCTCGGGCACCGGGGGGCGGGTGCGCCGGGCAAGCTCGTCGATCGAAAGTTTCACGTTCAACTCCCGCTTGCCTGCGTCGATCTGGATGATATCGCCCGTGCGGATCAGGCCGATGGGGCCACCCGCCGCCGCTTCGGGCCCCACGTGACCGATACACAGACCCCGCGTCGCGCCTGAGAAGCGGCCGTCGGTGATGAGCGCGACCTTCTCGCCCATGCCCTGACCGTAGAGGAGCGCGGTGACGCCCAGCATCTCGCGCATCCCCGGCCCGCCCTTGGGGCCTTCGTTGCGGATCACGATGACGTCGCCCGCCTCGTATTCACGTTTGCGCACGGCAGCCACGGCATCCTCCTCGCACTCGAACACCCGTGCGGGGCCTTCGTGGACTGTGTGCTTGAGACCCGCGACCTTGAGCACAGCGCCTTCGGGGGCGAGCGAGCCCTTGAGCACCACCACGCCCGAGGTCGGCGTGACCGGATTGCCCATGGCCCGGATCACCTTGCCGTCCGCTTCGGGGCCGGTGTCGGCCAGTTCACCCAGCGTCCGGCCCTCGACACTCGGCGTATCCGTGTGCAGCACGCCCGCCCCCTTCAACACGCGCAGGAGCGCCGGGGTGCTGCCCACGTGGTGCATGTCGCGCGCCCAGTAGGCGCCGCCGGGTTTCAGGTCGGCGACCAGCGGCACGTCCTCAAGCACCTTCGCGATGTCGTCCAGCGTGAAGCTGATCCCGACCTCGTTCGCGATGGCGGGCAGGTGGAGCAGGGCATTGGTCGATCCGCCCGTCGCGCCGACCGCGACCACGGCGTTTTCCAGCGACTCGCGCGTGATGAGGTCCGAGGGCAGCGGGCTGTTCTCGTCCACGGCGCGGCGCAACAGGCCCGCCGCGCGTTTCACCAGCACTTGCCGTTCGGAATAGACGGCGGGAAGGTAGGCGACACCGAGGGGGGCCAAGCCCAGAACCTCGGCCACGAGCGCCATGGTGTTGGCCGTGAATTGCCCGGCGCAGGAGCCGACGGTGGGCACGCCCACCCGCTCCATCGCGTCGAGCTCTTCTTCGCTCGATGTCCCCTCGTAGACGCGCCCCACGCCTTCGTAGACGTCGACCACCCCGATGTCCTGCCCGTTCCACGGCGTCGGCAGCGCGGCCCCGCCATACAGGAAGACCGAAGGGCGGTTGATGCGCGCGATGGCCATCAACATGCCCGGTAGCGTCTTGTCGCAGGAGGCGAAGGTCATCAGCCCGTCATAGGCATGGCCGCGCACCACCGCGTCGATGCTGTCCGCGATGATCTCACGCGAGACGAGCGAAAAGCGCATCCCGCGATGGTTCATCGACATGCTGTCGGCCACGGTGATCGTGCCGAATTCGAAGGGTGTCATCCCTTCGCGGGTGATGCCCAGCTTGGCCGACTGGATCTGCGGCGGGAGCGACATGGTGCAGGGCGTCACCTCGCTCGCGGTATGCGCGATGCCGACGAACGGGCTGGCCAGTGCCGTGTCGTCGTGCCCCATCGCGCGCAGGAAGGCGCGGTGGGGCGCACGGTCGAGCCCCTCCACGATGGTGCGTGAGATGAGCGTGTCGCGTTTGGTCATGTCGGTCCTCCCTGTCCTCGCCGGCACTGTGACCGAAGACCGGGGCGGCGGAAAGGGACGTGGCGGGGTTTTCAGCCGATGGCGGAACCCCCGCCTTGGTGCCGCGCGGGATTGGCCCTAGGGTCGGGGCGACCTTTGGACGTTCGTTTCATGCGCTGGCTACATGCCCTGATCTTCGCTGCCCTGATCGCCACACCCGCCGCTGGGCAGGATCGTGACGCTGTGGAAGGGCAGTTTCAGGACTGGCTGGACATGACCGTCTGGCCGCGCGCACAGGCCAACGGCGTGTCGCGGGACACGTTCGATGCGGCTTTCGACGGTGTAACGCTGAACTGGGATCTTCCCGACCTCGTGCCCCCGGGAACGGTGCGCGAGACGCCGCAGAACCAGCGGCAGGCGGAGTTCGGGGCGCCCGCGAAATACTTCAACCGGAACGGGCTGGACGGTGCCACCTCGGTCGGAAAGGTCATGGCCCGCCGTCACGCGGCCACCCTAGACGCGGTCGAACAAAAGACAGGCGTGCCGGGGCGGATCGTTCTTGGCGTCTGGGGGCGCGAGAGCGGTTATGGCCGGGTCGCGATCCGGTATGACGCCTTCGAAGTGCTGGGCACCAAAGGCTTCATGTCCACGCGCGCGGATTACTTCACCGACGAGTTGATCGCCGCTCTGGAAATCGCCGAGGCGGGGCATCTCGACCCGCGTGAGATGCGCAGCAGCTGGGCGGGCGCATTGGGGCAGCCGCAGTTCATGCCGTCCAACTTCGCGCGCTACGGCACCGATGGTAACGGCGACGGCAAGGCGGATATCTGGGGCTCCGAAGCCGATACCATCGCCTCCATCGCCGCCTATCTGGCCGACCACGGCTGGGTCGCGGGCCGCGACTGGGGGTTCGAGGTCAGGGTGCCCGCCTCCATCAGTTGCACTTTGGAGGGGCCGGATCAGGGGCGCACCATCGCGGATTGGGCCGATATGGGGATCACCCGCGTCTCGGGCCGTCCGTTTCCCGAACACGAGGCGAAAGGCCAGGGCTATCTGATGATGCCCGCCGGCCGGTTCGGTCCGGCCTTCGTCGTCACACCGAATTTCTATGTGCTCAAGGATTACAACACGAGCGACCTGTACGCCCTGTTCGTGGGGCATGTGGGCGACCGTATCCAGTATGGCATCGGGGATTTTCGCGGCGATTGGGGCGATGTCGGCGGAATGTATCGCTCGGACATCGCCGACATTCAGCGCGCGCTGGAAGGGCAGGGGCACGACGTCGGCGGGGTCGACGGGTTGCCGGGCTACAAGACGCGCCGCTCCATCGGGCGCTGGCAGGAGGCCAACGGGCGCGAGGCCACATGCTTTCCCAGCAAGGCGCTCAAATCCGCGATGGTGCCGTAACTCAGCCGCGCAGGAAGCGGATCAGGTTGAAGGCAAGGTCGCCGATATCGCCCAGCCGGGCCGCGACATGCTCGCGCGCAAGCCCTTCCGGCCCGGCGCGGTCCGCAAGGCGGCGGAAAAGGCGCTCCAGCCTGCGGCGGTGCGTGCCGGTCGCGACCTGAACCGGATCGGCGACGAGGCCCGCAAAGGTCGTGACGAAGGCGCTGGCGACAGAGAGCGCCAGAAAGACCGCGACCACCATCCAGATCGGCAGCGCCGCCGGGAACAGGCCATACCAAAGCCGCCCGATGCCAGGGCCAAGCGGGAACCGGTCGATGGCGATGGACTGGGCCCCCAGATCGGCGAAGGGGCCAGCGAGCGATACGAGGCCGGGGGTCGCGGTGTGAAACAGCAGAAAGCCGGATAGGATGACGACGATCAGTGTGACGATCTCGGCCACGGCGCTGCGGGTCGAGACATAGGCGTCGATCGCCGCACGCGTCTCGTCCACCGGCGCACCGGGACCGATGCCGTGACCGTCCAGCTCGTGAATGAACGCCGCCACCCGCGCGGCCACTTCGGTCGCCACACGGGTGCGAAGCAGGATGCGGCGCGTGGCGAGCCAGTCTGCGGCCCGATGCCGTTTCATCACTCGCGCGAGCAGAGCGGCAAGGCGCGTCAGCAGAAACACGGGCGCGAGGATCACGTTCAGCGGCGCGCGGATCAGATCGCCGCCAAGGGCCGCGCGATGCAGCCGCAGGGTGCCGCGAAGCCCGAAGGTTTCCAGCACGAACGCCCGGATCTCGCCGCGCGGCAGGGTTTGAGGTGTCTCTGACGTGTCCACACCGATCAAGTGGGGTGGGGCGCCGGGAAAAGCAATCGTGCCTCAGGTGACGGGCGCGCCGTTCATGTCGGCGTGCAGCTTGTGCACCACAGCGAGCATCCCGTTCAGCCCGGTCTTGGCATAGATGTTGCGCAGATGCGTGCGAACGGTGGGCATGGAGCAATGCAGGCGTTCGGTGATCTCGGCGGGTTTTAGACCGTCGGCCAGAGATTTGCAGATCCGCGCCTCGGCCCGTGTCAGGTCATAGGGATTTTCCGGCGACAGGAGCGGATAGACCGATGTGGGTTCGAGGTGCTCTTCCTGCCCGATGAGCCGCGAAACGAGGCCCTTCTTGCGCGTGGACCAGAGAAAGGCGAGTTCCGAGCCGAGGAGTTCGGTCACCGCCGGGTCCGGGCAGGCGATGAACAGGATGTCGGCATATGCGTCGTTCTTGCCGAGCAGGACCGTGAATTTCTCGAAATAGTCGCCCGAATAGGTTTTGAGGCTTCCCACCTCCCCCTCGGCCGCGATCCAGACGAGGTCGTTCAGCTTCCGGGTGTCGACGCCCCCGACATCCACGATCATATCCGCCTGGTCGCTGCCCTTGCGAAGCCGGACGAGCGCCAGACGGTCGGCCCGCGTCGCGACGGCGATCGCTTCGGCCATCGAGCGGAAGTCGGCCTGACCGGACAGTGTGAGCGTGGCCACGTGGCCGACTCGCACGAAACAGCCGAGGTCCGATGTGGGTGACGCTGCTGCGATGCGGCGGTGGTTCAGCGGTATGACCATGATGAGCCCCTTCGTTTCTGGTCGCGACACCGCCATCCAACGAAAAACCGCGTCCAAAAGTGGGGAATTATTAAGGTATTCAACATCCCGGATTCAGGTTTCGCAATTTGCAAAAGACCACGATCCGGGCCGCCTTTCTGAACAAAAGGTTAGATTCCGAGGCGAAATGTGGCGGTGCGGCGGCAGCACTGTGTCGATCCTGTGAAAAGGTAAGGTTGCCCTGACCCTTTCGGCGCTAGGCGCTCAACCCTTGGTTGCAGTTCTCATCCCTTTGAATGATGCCCGGATTTCCGTTTTCCGACACGTTCATAGGCATTGAGGCGGGCCGCGTCGGTTTCGTCCAACCCCCAAGGAGCTAGTATGTTCAATGTTATCAAGGCTGCGCTGGGCCGTTTCCAGCGCGACGAATGCGGCGCCACCCTCGTCGAATACGGGATCGCCCTCTCCCTCGCCATCACCATCGGCGCTGGCGCGTTCCTCACCCTCTCGGGCGACGTGTCGGAATCGATGGGCGCCGCGTCCAGCGCCCTCCCGGACGCACCGGCCCCGAGCTGAGCCGATTACCTCGCCACGCGTCGCGCAGTTTCAGGTCTGCGCGGCGCGTGACCCGCACTTCGCCCGGGACAGAAGGCGAAGGCCAGTCTTACGAGTGAAAACGAGCAGATCATGCGAAAAGCACCCCTCATCCTCGCCGCGAGCGGCATCGCACTTGCCGTCGGTTGTGCCGCCGTCGCACAGCGCGTGCTGGGCGGGTCCGAACAGGCCGCCCCGACGGTGGCCGTGCCGGAAACGGTGGTGCTGATCGCCGCCGCGCGAGACATCCGGTTCGGTGAGCCGATCCGCCGCGACGACCTCGTCCCCCAGACATGGCCTGCCGATCTGGTGCCAACGGGCGCCTTCGACAGCGCCACGGTCCTGCTCGGCGCCGAAGGCACGGCCCCGCGCCGCGCCACCCAGACAATCCACGAGGGCGATGTCGTTCTCGCCGCCAATGTTTCCGAATTCGGCGCCTCGGTGACGATCGGATCGACCCTTTCGCCCGGAACCCGCGCCGTCGCGATCCGGGTGAACGCGGACACGGCCGTCGGCGGCTTCGTCTCCCCCGGCGACCATGTCGATATCGTCCTGACGCAGGGGCGGGGCGACACCCTTCGCACGGGCGTCATCCTTCAGGATACCCGCGTTCTGGCCGTCGATCAGGACACCGAGGCGCGGGGCGCCCGCAAGGCCCGCACGATCACCGTCGAGGTCGCGCCGCGCGACAGTCAGCGCCTTGTCCTGGCGCAGGAAGCCGGGCAACTGAGCCTGATCCTGCGCAATGACGATGCCATCGGTGACACCGGCGAGATGGATCAGATCACCCTGCGCGACGTCTGGGGCGATCCCGAACCCGCGCCGGAACCCGAGGTGGTCGTTCAGGCCCCCGCGCTCGACCCGACGACGGTGCGTGTGCGCCGTGGCGTGGCGTCGGAAGAGATCGTTCTGGAGCAATGATGCGGTCCCGCCTGGCTTCCCATTGGCGCGACGAGGGCGGCGCCGTGCTTGTCGTGTTCGCGCTGATGCTCGCCATCTTTTCGGGCATCGTCGCCCTGAGCTACGATTTCGGTCGCGTCGCAGCCACGCAGTCCGAGATGCAGAGCTTCGCCGACAACGTGGCGCTGGCGGCGGCGGGCGAGCTTGATGGGGGTGCCGACGCGCTGACCCGCGCGCAGGCCGCCGCCGAACAACTGATCGCGGACAGCCAGACCTATGGCGAAGGGCCGGGCGCCTTGGGCGCGGAGGATTTCGTCCTGACCTTCTACGCGGTGCGGCCGGACGCGTCGGGCGAGATCGATGCCACGACCACCCCGGAGGCGGCGAAATACGTGTCGGTCCGGGTCTCGGATCGCGCCGTGACGCCGATCTTCGGCGCGGTCTATGCCGCCCTGTCGGGCAACGGTGCCGGACGCGACCGCGCGGGCGCCCATGCCGTCGCGGGTTTCACGCGCTATGCCTGCAATGTCACGCCCCTGATGATCTGCGCGCCGGGTGCCGGCTTCGACATCGGGGCCAGTGTGGGCCGGTCGCTCGACCTGCACCTTGCCGCCGATGTGGGTCAACTCGCCCCCGGCGCGCTCGCCCCGCTCGATCCGGTCGCGGACCTTATCGGAATGGACAGCCTGTGCGCGGGTCTTGACGGTGTCGGCCTCGACATCTGCATGATCGCGGCGGAAGGCGACAAGCCGGTCTGCCTTGCCGATGACGGGGTCACTGTGCGCGACAGCCTGTTGTCGGTCAGTCTCGACGCCTCGCTCAACATCCCCTTCGACATATTCGACGGCCCGGCCACGGACCTCGTGAACGACGCGCTTTATCCTGCCGCCTCGAACGTGCTCTCGGCGTTCGAGCCGCTTCTGGGTCAATGCCTGACGGGCACGAACGTCTCGCTCTCGGGGGCGGCGGGACTGCCGCTCGACGATTGTCAGGCGGGCGGAACCTGCGGACTTCTGGGCGATGGCGACTGGAGCGCGGGGCGCGACGCCTATGTCGACGTGAACTATGGCGGCACCGACCCTTACCCGACCGCGACGACGCGCTTCGGATACTTTCAGGCCGAGCTTGCCGCCGAACTGGCGGGCGAAACCCCGGACGGGCCGAGTGGTGGGTCGTCCGGGGGTTTGGGCGGTCTGCTCGGCGGCGTCGGCGGCATCGTGGACGACGTTCTCGATCTGGTCGTCGGGCCGCAATGCACCTCGGCGGTGTCCGAAGACCCGGCCCGCCGCGTACTGGTGGCGGCGGTGGTGGATTGCGGCGCGAACGGTGTCTCGGCCGGGTCCACGGGCGTCCCAGTGCTTGGCTTCGCCGAGGTCTTTCTGATGACTCCGGTCGGCCTTGACGGCACAGACGGTGTCGCGGTCGAGATCGTGGGGCAGGTCGGGCCGGACCCCTCGCAGAACGTCACCGATGCGGTGCTGCGCGACGTGGTGAGGCTCTACGATTGATGCGCGCGTTTCGTCATATCCGCCGGTTCGCACGCCGCGACGAGGGCGCGGTGCTGGCCGAGTTCGGCCTCGTCCTGCCGCTCATGCTGATCCTCTTCGGCGTGACGATCGAGGCCGCGCGCACCTTCTGGGCCTATCAGGCGACCATCGCGGGCGTGCGCGACGCGACACGCTATGTCGCGCGGGTCGAGACGCCCACGATCTGTGACGAGGTCGGCGCCGATCTGGACGACTGGCAGGCGACCGTCACCGACATCGTGCGCAACGCCTCGGACGGAACGCTGATCTTTCCGGCGTCGATCACCGTGTCCTCGGTGACCGCCGCGCTGACCTGTGCGACCGGCGACTACCGCACCGGCACAGTGCCGGTGGCGACCGTGACCGCCGTGCTGAACATCACCTTTCCCTTCGCGCGCGTGTTCGAACTGGCGGGCATGACCCTGCCCACCGCATCGACGCAGGTGAGCGATCAGGGCCGGATTTTCGGAACATGACCCTGCGCGGCCATATCATCCGCTTCCGGCGGGACGAGGGCGGTGCGGCGCTTGTCGAAATGGGGATCATCATGCCCCTTTTCCTGCTGCTCGCCTTCGGCCTGATCGACTTCGGTCGTCTGGGCTTCGCCTATGTCATGGCGCAGAAGGCGACCGAGCAGGCGGTGCGCGCCGCGGTGGTTCGGACGCCCGCCTGCGATGGCGTGCCGGCGGCGACCACGCGCAGCATCGGCTGGAGCCTGACCCCCTACGGAACCGCCTGTTCGGCGGGCGATGGGCTGTGCGCCGACCCCGGTTCGGTGTCCTGCACGGCTGCGCAGTCGGGCGCGACGGGGGCCGAAATCTACGCCCGCATCACGGCGCTTCTGCCGACCAACGCGACGCCCGCCAACCTGCGTTTCGGCTACGACTACGACGGGAACCTCGGCTTCGTCGGCGGGCCTTACACGCCCCGCGTCACGGTCGAGATCGTCGACCTCGACTTTGAATTCGTGACGCCCATCGGGGCGCTTGCCACGCTTCTGGGCGCGAATGCCGACGGCAAGGTCGGGGCGGCCATCGCCTTTCCGGGGATGAGCGCCTCGTTGCCCGCCGAAATCCTCATGGATGGAGAGAACACATGACCGAGTTGGCCATCTCGCCCCGCTTCACCGACGCCGATCTGCCGGTCGCGGCGCCAAAGGCTGCGCGCACCCGGACCCTGATGCTGTCCGGCACGCCCGGCATGGCCGAAATGGTCGCGCGGGGGCTGGCGCAGGATGCCAACCTTGACGTCCGCCACAAACCCTTCGGCCTTGCGGACTACATCTCGCGTGAGGATGCCGATCTTGCGGGTATCGAATTGCTGGTCTTCGAGATCCGCCCCGGAAACGACACCGACATCGCGATCATTCGCGAACTCAAGCGCCACTTCGGGGACGATCTGCAAATCCTCGGCGTGACCGGCGAGGCGTTGACGCTGGCGACGGCGCGCACGCTGATGGAGGCGGGGGTGGCCGAGGTCATTCCGCTGTCCAACACCCAGCCGCAAGCGGACCATGCGGCGAGCCTCGGTGCGCTGACCACGCAGGCCGAAACCACCGGGGGCGAGACGCGCGACGCAATGGTGCTTGCCGTCTGCGGTGCGGCGGGCGGTGTCGGCACGACGACCTTCGCGCTGAACCTCGCCACGCTGCTGGCACGCCCCGACAAGACATCGAAAGGCGAGGCCGCGCGGGTCGCGGTGGTGGACCTCGACTTCCAAAACGGCGTTCTGGGCGCCTCCATCGACCTGACCGATGGCGGGGCCTATCTGGAGATGCTTCAGGGGCAAGCGAGCCCGAACCAATCCTTTCTGAAGCGGGCGCTGGAGAGCTATGCATCCGGCGGCTTCGACGTGATGGCCGCGCCCGTGATGCTTGCCCCGCTCGATGCGATGACGCCGGACATGGTCGCCCGGCTGATCGACGAACTTCGCCTGGCCTACGACTACGTCGTGCTCGACCTGCCGCGTGTCGTCGTCGACTGGATCGACGCCGTGCTGGCCCGGGCAGACCGCTTTTTCATCCTCGGCGATACCTCGGTCCACACGGTGCGCCAGATCCGACGGATGATCGACCTCTACACCGACGATCACGCCGCACTGCCGGTGCAGGTCGTTGTGTCGAAGGAGAAGAAGCCGGGTGCCGCCCATGTGAAGGAGGCGGAGCATTTCCTCGGCCAGACCCTCGCCACATGGCTCCCCCGCGACGACAAGACCGCCGCACGGGCGCGCGCGCACGGGCAGCCGATGGCACTGTCCGGCCCGAAGGCACCCGTAAGCCGCGCCATGGGTCCGGTCGTCGAGCAGATCAGAACAGACTTCAAGAATTCGAACCGGCGGAGGGCCTGAGCATGCCGATTTTCAATGATTTCCGCGGTGGACGCGACGCGCGCAAACCGGCGCCCGTTGCCGCCGGGGTGCGCCCAACCGACACGCGGAACGTCGTGCCGATGCCCGCGCCCGCCCCGGTCGCGCACAGCTCGCAAGGCGAGACGAGCGCATGGTTCGACCTCAAGCACCGCCTGCACGAGATCATCCTCGAAGAGGTGAACCTCGCCCTGATCGAAGAGGCCGACCTCAAGGAACTGCGCCGGGCGATTTCGGCGCTGGTCGTCACGCATCTGAACGACAACCGCATCCAGATGGGATCGGACAGCTTCAAGCGGCTGGTGGGCGAACTGATCGACGAGGTGATGGGGCTCGGCCCGCTCGAACCGCTGCTTGCGGATGACAGCGTTTCGGACATCCTCGTCAACGGCCATCGCAACGTCTTCGTCGAACGCGGCGGCCTGCTGGAACGCGCGCCGACGACGTTTCGCGATGAAAAGCACCTGCTCAGGATCATCGACAAGATGGTCAGCCGCGTGGGTCGCCGGATCGACGAAAGCCAGCCGTGGGTCGATGCGCGCCTGCCGGACGGAAGCCGCGTGAACGCGATCATCCGGCCCTGTGCCATCGACGGACCGTCGCTTTCGATCCGCAAGTTCTCGGCCGACAAACTGACGATGGAAAAGCTGGTGAGCCAAGGCGCGTTGAGCCGGAACGCCGCCGCGTTTCTCCATGCCGCGGTCGGTGCGCGGATGAACGTGCTGATTTCCGGCGGCACCGGGTCGGGCAAGACGACGATGCTGAATGCGCTGTCGTCCTTCATCGACCGTCGCCAGCGGATCGTGACGATCGAGGACGCCGCCGAGCTTCAGCTTCAGCAGGAGCATGTGGTGCGGCTTGAAACCCGCCCCGCGAATGTAGAAGGCGCGGGCGAGGTGAGCCAGCGGCTTCTCGTCAAGAACGCGCTCAGGATGCGGCCCGACCGGATCGTGATCGGCGAGGTGCGGGGGCCGGAGGCTTTCGACATGCTTCAGGCGATGAACACCGGGCATGACGGGTCGATGACCACGATCCACGCCAACACCGCCCGCGATGCGATTTCGCGGCTCGAACAGATGGTGGTGATGATCGGAAACGACTTCCCGCTGTCCGCCGTGCGCGCGCAGGTGGCCGCAGGGATCAACATCGTCGTGCAACTCAACCGCCTGTCGGACGGCAGGCGCCGCGTCATGGCGATCTCCGAGGTTTACGGGATCGAGGGCGATACGATCCTGATGCAGGATATCTTCGCCTACCGCCGTGCGGGGCGCGATGCGGAGGGCAACGTGATCGGACGCTTCGGTCCGACCGGCGTGCGCCCCCGCGCGGTCGAGGCGATCGAGGCGGCGGGCTATCCGCTGCCCACGGGCATCTTCACCGCAGCGGAGCCGGTGTGATGGCGGGCCTGTCCGGCACAGCTTTGCTGATCGGCCTTGCCGTTCTGGCGCTCTGCCTGCTCGGGGCCGCCGTCTGGTCGATGCGCCGCCCGGCGGACGACAGCGTTCGGCTCGATCGGATGCGCCGGATGCAGGCGGGTGGGGACGCGGGAACGGGTGACCGGCTGCGCAAGCTGGTGGAGCGGACCGCGCTAGACGGTCTGCCGATCCTCGGAACCATTCCGGTGCGTATGCGGCGTGCCGGCATGACCCTGTCGCCCAACGTGCTGGTGCTGGGGTCGGCGCTTGTCACCTCGGTCCTGTTCCTCGTGCTTCAGGGGGTGATCGGCGCGGGCCTTGCGCTTGTGGTGGCCGTGGGGGTCGGTGTTCTCGTCCCGACGCTCGTCATCTCGACCGCGGCCCGCAAACGGGCCGACGCGCTGACCCGGCAACTGCCCGACGCGCTCGACCTCATGAAGCGGGGGCTCTCCGTCGGCCACCCGTTGAACGTTACGATCCGCAACGTCGCCACCACCTTGCCCGACCCCATCGCGGCGGAGTTCCGCATCCTCGCCGATCAGGTGGCCTATGGCGACAGCCTGACCGACGCGGTCGACGATCTGGCGCGGCGCATCGACATCGAGGATTTTCATTACCTGTCCGCCGCAGTGCAAATCCAGCACGCGACCGGGGGCAATCTCGGCGCGATGCTCGAAACCCTTGCGCGGGTGATCCGGGGTCGCTTCACCATGCGTCGCCGAGTTTCGGCTGTCAGTTCGGAAGGGCGGATCACCGCCATCATCCTCTCGGCGATGCCGGTGCTCATGTATGTGGGCACTTCGCTGACCGCGCCGGAATACTATGCGTCCGTCAAGGACGATCCGGCGTTCTGGCCGATGTGCGGCGCGATCCTCGCGCTGGTTCTGGGCAATGCGCTGATGCTCAGAAAACTCGTTTCGTTCCGTGTGTGAGGTTTCGCGATGCTTGGTGATACGTTTTCCGATCTGACTTCGCTCCTGAACTCGCCCGGTCTGCTCATGGCTATGGTCGCGGTGTCGGTCGTGTTCATCGGCCTCGCGCTCTGGACCGCGATCGCGATGCGCGACCCGGCGGCCGAACGGATGCGCGCGGCGTCCGCCGCCTATGGGCGCGCGGCGAACCGTGACCTGCTCAAGACACCCGATGCGTTGCCCGAGGGGATGCTCAAGGCGCTGATCCCCGAGGAGCGCGCCGAACGGACCCAGATCCGCGACCAATTGCGGCGGGCCGGGTTCGGCGGTCCGAACGCGCTGCGCAACTTCTTCGTGCTACGTCTGATCCTCGCCACCGCCGCGCCGGTCATCGCACTGGCGTTGACGGCCCTGAACATGAGCATCGGATTGCCCTGGTTCCTAGACAAACTCGTCGGCGGCTTCACCTTCATTTCCGCCTCGCGCCTCGTCGCGATCTGCACCGCCATCGGGTTCTGGTCGCCGACGATCTGGCTCAAGCGCAAGATCAGGGCGCGACAGGCCGAGATCGAGGCGGGGTTTCCCAACGCGCTCGACCTGCTGCAAATCTCGACCGAGGCGGGCATGGGGTTCGATGCGGCGATGACGCGCGTTGGTCAGAGCCTTGCTACCGTCAGCCCGGCCATTTCCGAAGAGTTCCTGCTGTGTCAGGCCGAAATCCTCGCCAGCCGCGACCGGCGGCAGGCGCTGGCCGATATGGCCGAGCGGATGGGCGTGGCCGAGGTTTCGGCCTTTGCGCAGGTGGTCAGTCAGTCGATGGAATACGGCACGTCCATCGCCAAGGCGCTGAACGCCTATGCCGCCGAAATGCGCGAGATGCGCGAGATGAAGGCGATCGAAAAGGCCAACCGCCTGCCGGTGCAGATGTCCGGGGTCATGTCGGTGATGATGCTGCCCGCGCTGTTCCTCATCACACTGGGGCCGACCGTGATCCGCTACCTTTCGGTCTTCGGAGACTAGGGCGCGGGCTGCCCGACCAACCAGTCGCGAAACGCGACCAGCGGTGGATAGGCATCGCGCGGTTCCGGCCAGGCGAGCCAGTACGACCCGCGCCCCGGCACCGCCGGAGTGAACAGCGGCTCCAGCCGCCCCTCGGACCGTTCGGTGGCCGCGAGGTAGGCGGGCAGGATCGCGACGCCAAGCCCCGCGATAGCCGCCTGCGTCATCATCGAGAAATGGTCGAACAGCATCCCGTCGGCGCGCGGCGGCGGCGCGTCATGCGCGGCGAACCAGTCGGCCCACGCGAGGGGCCGGGTTTCCAGTTGGAGGAGCGGCAGGCGGGCGAGGTCGGCGGGCGCGGTGACGTCGGCCCCGGCGATGAGGTTGGGCGCAGCGCAGGCGGTGTAATGCTCGCCGAAAAGGCGCAGATGATGCGCGCCGGGCCAGTCGTCGTCGCCGAAGTAGATCACCGCATCCACCGGCTCGGTCTCGAACGAAAAGCGGCGCAGGCGGGTGGTCAGGCTCAGGTTGATCCCCGGATTGGTGTCGAGGAACGACTTGAGCCGCGGGCCGAGCCATTGCGCGTTGAGCGTCGGCAGCGTGGCGACGGACAGGGAGCCGCCTTCGGGGTTCGCCACCACCTTCATGCTCGCCCGCTGAATGAGGTCGAGCGCCCGCCCCACGTCCCCGGCCAGATCGAGCGCGGCGGGGGTCGGCACCAGCCGCTTCTTGTGCCGCACGAACAGATCGCGCCCCAACTGCTCTTCCAATGTGCGGATCAGGCGGCTTACGGTGCTTTGTGTGAGGTCCAGCTCGCGCGCGGCGGCGGTCACCGATCCGGTGGCGATCACGGCGTCGAAGGCGGCGAGCACCGAGATCGACGGGAGGAAACGACGGTTGCGCATGGCGCCTCATGCATAAAGTGCATCAACTCTTGGGAAAATGCCGATGTTCAGGCGGGTTTTCAACGATTATGCACATGGAAACGACGGACTAGGAGGATCAGATGGCCGACGCGAAAGGACAGAGTTTCAAGTGGGAAGACCCATTCCTGCTGGACGATCAGCTCGAAGAAGACGAGCGCATGATCCGCGACACGGCGGCCGCCTTTGCCGCCGACAAGCTCGCACCCCGCGTGAAGGACGCCTATCTCAATGAGACGACCGACCCGGCGATCTTCGCCGAGATGGGGGCCGCCGGGCTGCTTGGCGTCACCGTGTCCGACGCCTACGGCGGGGTCGGCGCGGGATATGTCTCCTACGGCCTCGTCGCGCGTGAGGTGGAGCGGATCGACAGCGGCTATCGCTCGATGATGTCGGTGCAGTCGTCGCTGGTGATGTATCCGATCGAAGCCTATGGGTCCGAGGCGCAGAAGCAGAAATACTTGCCCAAATTGGCGTCCGGTGAATGGATCGGCTGTTTCGGCCTGACCGAACCCGATGCAGGCTCGGACCCGGCGGGCATGAAGACGCGCGCGAAAAAGACCGACGGCGGCTATGTGCTGAACGGGTCCAAGATGTGGATCTCGAACTCCCCGATTGCGGACGTGTTCGTTGTCTGGGCCAAGTCCGAAGCGCATGACGGCAAGGTGCGCGGTTTCGTGCTGGAGAAGGGCATGAAGGGGCTGTCGGCGCCCAAGATCGAAGGCAAGCTCAGCTTGCGCGCGTCCATCACCGGCGAAATCGTCATGGAAGATGTCGAAGTGGGCGAGGATGCGCTGCTGCCGAACGTGTCGGGCATGTCCGGGCCGTTCGGCTGTCTGAATCGTGCGCGTTACGGCATCTCGTGGGGCGCGATGGGGGCGGCCGAGGATTGCTGGTTCCGGGCACATGCCTACGGGATGAAGCGCAAGCAGTTCGACAGGCCGCTTGCCGCGACGCAGCTTTACCAGAAGAAACTGGCCGACATGCAGACCGAGATTGCGCTGGGCCTGCAAGGCGCGCTGCGCGTCGGGCGGCTGATGGACGCGGGCAAGTTCGCGCCCGAGATGATCTCCATCGTCAAACGCAACAACTGCGGCAAGGCTTTGGACATCGCCCGGCAGGCCCGCGACATGCATGGCGGCAACGGCATCTCGTCGGAATACCACGTCATGCGTCATGCCCAGAACCTCGAGACAGTGAACACCTACGAAGGCACGCACGACGTTCACGCGCTCATCTTGGGTCGTGCGCAGACGGGCCTTCAGGCGTTCTTCTGATGACAGCACCGTATGCGGGGCTGAAGGTCGTCGAACTGGCGCGGGTGCTGGCCGGTCCGTGGATCGGCCAGACGCTTGCCGATCTGGGGGCCGAGGTCATCAAGGTCGAAAGCCCGGACGGCGACGACACCCGCAAATGGGGGCCACCCTTCATCGAAAGGCCATTGCCGGATGGCGGGACCGAGCGGGTGGCGGCCTATTTCCACTCCGCGAACCGGGGGAAATCCTCGGTCGTCTGCGATTTTCGCGACGCGAACGATCTGGCGCGGCTGAAGGCGCTGATCGCAGAAGCCGACGTCCTGATCGAGAATTTCAAAGTCGGGGGCCTTGCGAAATACGGGCTGGATTACGCAAGCTGCGCCGCGCTGAACCCCCGGCTGGTCTATGCCTCGGTGTCCGGTTTCGGTCAGGACGGGCCGCGCAAGCATCAGCCGGGCTACGACTTCATGGCGCAGGGCATGACCGGGATCATGGACCTGACCGGCGACCCGGATGGCGAGCCGCAGAAGATCGGGGTCGCGTGGATCGACATCCTGACCGGCCTGCACGGCGTGATCGGGGTGCAAGCGGCGCTTGCGGCGCGGGAGCGGACCGGGCGCGGGCAGCAGGTCGACGTATCGCTGATGGAGACGGGGGTCGGCGTGCTCGCCAATCAGGCGATGAATTACCTCGTGTCCGGTGCGGCACCCACGCGGATGGGAAATGCCCATCCGAATTTGGTGCCCTATCAGGTGTTCCCGGTGGCCGATGGCCACGTCATCATCGCGACGGGGAACGACCGTCAGTTCCGGGCCTTGTGCGCGGCACTTGGGCTCGATCCGTTTCTGACCGACGCGCGGTTCGCCGACAACGCGGGCCGGGTCGCGCATCGCGGCGAGCTTTGCGACGCGATTGCCGCCGCGACGGCGGAGGTCGAGAAGGCGGCTTTGATCGAGCGGCTGACGGCCTTGGGCATTCCGGTGGGGCCGATCAACACGGTGGCCGAGGCGATCGACGATCCGCAGATGGCGGCACGTGGAATGGTGATCCGGCCCGAGGGGATACCGGGGGTTCGCACGCCCATCCGGTTGTCCGATGCCGAGACGGTGTCCGGTCGCGCCTCGCCTAGTCTGGGGCAAGGGAAGTGGGCGTTTGGGGAGCGGTCCTGACGCGGTGCCCCGGGTGCTGCGAAACGCGTGGCATTAACGAATTGAGCGGGTGCTGTGAGTTCAAGGTACTGTAAAATAATGATATTAAAGCAACCAGGATACTAGAATCCTAGTATTCTGGTATCCTGGTGGATCGAACTCCAAGCGCACCCGCGATCCCGTCCAGCCAAGCCCGAGCCGAACCCCCAGACAAGAAAAGGGCGGCCCCGAAAGGCCGCCCCCGAAAGTCGCTAAGGTCAGGTCACTTCACGTCGAAGCGGTCCGCGTCCATCACCTTGACCCAGGCCTTCACGAAGTCCGCCGCGAATTTCTCTTTCGCGTCCGACTGGCCATAGACCTCGGCAATCGCCCTGAGTTGCGAGTTCGAGCCGAACACCAGATCGCAGCGCGTCCCGGTCCACTTCGCTTCGCCCGTCTTGCGGTCCCGCGCTTCGAACGTCGTCTCGGCGTCGTCCGTGGCCGACCACTTGCACCCCATGTCGAGGAGATTGACGAAGAAGTCGTTGGTCAGCGTCCCCGGTTTGTCGGTCAGCACGCCATGCGCCGACCCGCCGTGGTTCGCGCCCAGCACCCGCAGGCCACCCACGAGCACCGTCATTTCGGGTGCGGTCAGGGTCAGAAGCTGGGCCTTGTCGACCATCATCGCCTCGGCCGGCACCGCGAATTCCACTTGCTGGTAGTTGCGGAAACCGTCGGCGAGCGGTTCGAGCGGCTCGAAGTTCTCGACATCCGTCTGCTCGTCCGAGGCATCCATCCGGCCCGGCGTGAAGGGCACCGAGATGTCCAGACCGGCATCCTTGGCCGCCTTCTCGATCCCGGCCGAACCGCCGAGCACGATGAGGTCGGCGAGCGAGATTTTCTTGCCGCCCGAGGCCGCGCCGTTGAAGTCGGCCATGATGCCTTCATAGACACCCAGCACGCGGGCGAGTTCTGCCGGTTCGTTCGCGTCCCAGTCCTTCTGCGGGGCAAGACGGATGCGGCCCCCGTTGGCCCCGCCACGCTTGTCGGACCCCCGGAAGGTCGAAGCCGAGGCCCAGGCGGTTTTCACCATGTCCGACACGGACAGGCCCGACGACAGGATCTTGGCTTTCAGGCCGTCGATGTCCGCGCTGTCGACCAGCGGGTGATCGCACGTCGGGATCGGGTCTTGCCAGATCAGATCCTCGGCCGGGACTTCCTCGCCCAGATAGCGCGTCTTCGGCCCCATGTCGCGGTGGGTCAGCTTGAACCACGCACGGGCGAAGGCGTCGGCGAACTGGTCGGGGTTTTCATAGAACCGGCGCGAGATTTTCTCGTACTCCGGGTCCATGCGCAGCGACAGGTCGGTGACCAGCATCGTCGGCTTGTGCTTTTTGTTGGGGTCGAACGGGTCGGGAATGATTTCCGGCGCGTCCTTGGCCACGAACTGCTTGGCGCCCGCCGGGCTTTCGGTCAGCTCGTATTCGTATTCGAACAGGTTCTCGAAGAAGTTGTTCGACCACTGTGTCGGGGTCTTGGTCCAGGTGACTTCCGGGCCGCCCGTGATCGCATCGGCACCCATGCCGCTGCCGTGGGTCGAGGTCCAGCCGAAGCCCTGCTCGGCCAGCCCCGCGCCCTCGGGCTCGGCGCCGACGAGGGCGGCGTCGCCCGCGCCATGCGTCTTGCCGAAGGTGTGGCCGCCCGCGATCAGCGCGACGGTTTCCTCGTCGTTCATCGCCATACGGGCGAAGGTCACGCGGATGTCGTGCGCGGCTTTCACGGGGTCCGGCTCGCCCTCGGGCCCTTCCGGGTTCACGTAGATCAGGCCCATGTGCGTCGCGCCCAGCGGGTTGTCGAGGTCACGCTCACCGTGGAACCGCTGATCGGTGCCGAGCCACTCTTCTTCGGCGCCCCAGTTCACGTCCTCTTCCGGCTCCCAAGTATCCGCGCGGCCACCGGCGAAACCGAAGGTCTTGAAGCCCATCGATTCCAGCGCGACGTTCCCCGCCAGCACCATCAGGTCGGCCCAGGAAATCGCGTTGCCGTATTTCTGTTTGATCGGCCACATCAGGCGACGCGCCTTGTCGAGGTTGGCGTTGTCCGGCCAGGAGTTCAGCGGCGCGAACCGCTGCTGCCCCGTGCCTGCGCCGCCTCGACCGTCACCGATCCGGTAGGTGCCGGCGGCGTGCCATGCCATGCGGACCATCAGGCCGCCGTAGTGGCCGAAATCGGCTGGCCACCAGTCCTGACTGTCGGTCATCAGCGCGGTGAGGTCCGCCTTCAGCGCCTTGAGGTCGAGCTTGGAGAACGCCTCGGCGTAATCGAAATCGTCGCCCATGGGGTCGGACAGGTCCGAGTTCTGGTGCAGGATCTTGAGGTTCAGCTGGTTGGGCCACCAGTTGCGGTTCGTGCGGGTCCCTTGCGTGACCGCTGCGCCACCGGCGAAGGGGCATTTTGATGCAGCATTGCCGTCCATGAGGTACTCTCCCTTTAGAGTCAGTCTGTTATGCGCTCTCGAAGGACAGGGCATACGACCGCTTTTGCGGGGCCAACGGTCACGTCGACCCCGCCAAAGTCCTTGATCCGACCTTGGCGGCGCATGGAATGTCCTCCTCCTAGAATCAATCTAACATTCGCGTTCGATATCTAAAAGTTGCGTTTTCTGATGGTTGTCATAATTAGGGGTTATGACAAACCTGACGATCAAACAGCTCCGCTATTTCGACGCCCTCGCGCAACACGGCCACTTCGGGCGCGCGGCCGATGCCTGCGCCATCTCGCAGCCGGCCCTTTCGATGCGGATCAAGGAGCTTGAGGAAGAACTCGGGACACCTCTGGTCGAACGTGGGCCCCGCCAGTTGCGGCTGACCCCGTTCGGTGAAGATTTCGTGGCGAAAGCGCGGGAGGTGCTGCGCGGTGTGGATGAACTGGGCGATCTGGCGCGCGCGGCCAAGGGGCGGCTCGCCGGACGGCTCAGGATCGGGGTGATCCCGACTATCGCACCCTATCTGCTGCCCGCCATCATCGGTCGGCTGTCGTTGGAGCACGACGACCTCGACATTCATGTGCGGGAGTCGCTGACGTCGAAGCTTATCACCGAGTTGCACGAGGGGCGGCTGGACACGGCCATTCTCGCGCTTCCCATATCGGAACCCGCGTTCACCGAAGTCGCGCTATTCGAAGAGGACTTCGTGCTCGTGCGTCCACCCGATGATGCCGACAAACCCGTTCCCGACCGTGAGGGCCTGCGCGAGATGCGGCTGCTCCTTCTGGAAGAGGGGCATTGCTTTCGCGATCAGGCGCTGTCGTTCTGCAACATCCAGTCCGCTTTGCCGCGCGAGACGCTGGACGGGTCGTCGCTTTCGACGCTGGTGCAGATGGTCGGGTCGGGCATCGGTGTCACGCTCATCCCCGAAATGGCCGTCCCGGTCGAGACGCGGGCGACGGACGTCTCGGTCGCCCGGTTTCCCGAACCGCAGCCGACGCGCACGATCGGGATGATCTGGCGACGGACAAGTCCGCTGGCGGGCCAGTTGCGCGAGGTGGCCGAAGTCGTGCGCGCCGCCGCGATGGCGGGCCGCCCCGCGAATGCGGCTTGACCCACGGGCACCGGGCCGGGACAAACGGGAAAACAGGCGAAGGGCAGGGACATGGCACCGAAATTCGGAACGAGCGGGCTGAGGGGCCTCGTCACGGAACTGACGCCGGAACTGGTGGGCGACTACACCCGCGCGTTCCTTGCCGCCTGCCTGCATAACGGCACGATCTTTCTGGGATGGGACTTGCGCCCATCCTCGCCCGACATCGCGGATGCCGTGGCCGATGCGGCGTTGGGCGAGGGCGTGAACGTGGTTCGCCTTGGCCCGGTGCCGACACCCGCACTGGCGCTGGTGTCGATGGCCGGGCAGGCGGGGGCCGTGATGGTGACGGGCAGTCACATCCCGGCGGACCGCAACGGGCTGAAATTCTATCTGCCGACGGGTGAGATTTCGAAGGACGACGAAGGGCGCATCACAGCGGCCCTCGGGCGCGCCCCGCGTGGCGGCCATGCCGAGGAAGAGCCGCGCTACGACGCGCCGGACCTTTACGTTGCGCGGTATGTGCGGGCCTTCGGGGCCGATGCGCTGTCGGGGCTCAGGATCGGCGTCTATGAACATTCGTCCGTGGCCCGCGACATTCTGATCCGTGTCATGGCCGAACTGGGGGCCGAGGTCGTGCCGCTCGCCCGTTCGGACACTTTCATCCCGGTCGACACCGAAGCGGTGGACGCCGAGACGCGCGAGATGTTCGCGGGCTGGTGCGCCCAGCATGGGCTGTCGGCTCTGGTGTCCACCGATGGCGATGCCGACCGCCCGATGGTGACGGACGAGACGGGGCGGATCGCGCCGGGCGACGTGCTTGGCCCGCTCACGGCGCAGATGCTGGGCGCGCAGGTGATCTGCACGCCGGTGTCCTCCAACACGATGGTGTCCGAACTGGGCTTCGACCGGGTGGACCTGACGCGCATCGGCTCGCCCTTCGTGATTGCGGCGATGGAGGCGGCGCTGGACGCCGACCCCGCCGCCAAGGTCGCCGGGTATGAGGCGAACGGGGGCTTCCTGCTCGGGTTCGAAGCGCAGGGGCCAGCGGGCAAGCTTGCCCCGCTCATGACCCGCGACAGCCTGCTGCCGATGATCGCGCCGCTCGCGCGGGCAAAGGCCGAGGGGTTGGACCTGTCAGGCCTCGCCTCGACCCTGCCGCCGCGTTTCACCGCCGCCGACCGCCTGCAAGGTGTGGAGCCTGAGGTGGCGCGCGCCTTTATCGCGGGGCTTGAGGGCGACCGGGCCGCGCGCGCGGCGTACTTCGGTGAAGGCCTGACGGAAACCGCGACCGACACCACGGACGGGCTGCGCGTGACCTTCGCCGAGGGGGTCGTGGTGCATCTGCGTCCCTCCGGCAACGCGCCCGAATTCAGGTGTTATGCCGAGGCGAGCGATTCCGAAACCGCCGCGAATTTGGTCACCCTGCACATCGAAAAGCTGCGCGCCGCCCTGACCTGATCACGGCAGCGCGGCGTTACAAAAGCTTTACGCCAGCGACACATTCCGGTGACGGACTCGCCCCATACGGACCCCCGTGACAGACGGGGGCTCCATGCTGGTTGTCGAAAACCTGACCAAACGCTTTGGCCGCAACACGGCGGTCGATTCCATGAATTTCAGCGTCGATCGGCCCATGATGCTGGGCATCATCGGGCGCTCGGGGGCGGGCAAGTCCACCTTCCTGCGGATGATGAACCGGATGACGGACGCGACCCAAGGCAGCCTGACCTTCGACGGGCGCGACGTGCTGACCCTGCGCGGACACGACCGCCGCAACTGGCAGGCCGACTGCGCGATGATCTTTCAGCAGTTCAACCTCGTCCCGCGCATCGACGTGGTGTCGAACGTGCTGCACGGCACGCTCAATCGCCGCTCGACCTTCGCCACGATGTTCAACCTGTTCCCGCGTGAAGACATCCATCACGCCATCGACATTCTCGAACGCATGGGCATTGCCGAACATGCCGCCAAACGTGCCGAGGCGCTGTCGGGCGGTCAGCAGCAGCGGGTCGCCATCGCGCGGGCGCTGATGCAGGACCCAAAGGTGATCCTTGCGGACGAACCCATCGCCTCGCTCGACCCGATGAACGCCCAGATCGTGATGGAGACGCTGCGGCGCATCCACGAAGAAGACGGGCGGATGGTCATCGCCAACCTCCACACGCTCGACACCGCGCGGCGCTATTGCGACCGGGTGATCGGGATGCGCGACGGGCGGATCGTGTTCGACGGCACGCCCGCGCAACTGACCACCGGCGTGGCCCGCGACATCTACGGCGCGGACGACAGCTTTTCCGAAGACGCCACTTCGACCGAAATCCGCGATGCCGCGCGCCCGGCCATCACCGCCCGCGCCACCGCGACCGCCTGACACCCTTTCATCGACCGGGGCAGGACGCCCCACAATCAACCTGAAACGGAGAGAGACAGATGAAACGCATCCTCGTGGCTGCCCTTGCCACCACCGCGCTGGTGACCCCGGCCATGGCCCAAGGCATCGAAGAGTTCAACATCGGTATTCTGGGCGGCGAAAACGCTCAGGACCGCCTGAACAACCACGAATGCCTCAAGACCTATGCCGAAGACGCTCTGGGCGTTCCGGTCAAACTGTTCGCCCCCGCCGACTACAACGGTGTCATTCAGGGCCTGCTGGGCGGCACGATCCACATGGCGTGGCTGGGCGCCTCCGCCTATGCCGCCACCTACCTGCAAGACCCCGAAGCGGTCGAGCCGGTGCTGGTCAAGATCAACCTCGACGGCTCCTACGGCTACCATTCCATCGGCTTCGCCCGCGCCGATAGTGGCATCACCTCGCTTGAGGACATGCAGGACAAGGTGTTCGGTTTCGGTGACCCGAACTCGACCTCCGGCTACCTGATCCCGTCCATCGAAATCCCAATGGCAGGCGACGCGATCACGATGGAGCCGGGCGCGTATTTCGCCGACGTCGTGTTCACCGGCGGGCATGAGCAGACCATCGTCGCAGTCAACAACGGCGACATCGACGGCGGCGTGACCTGGGCCGACGGTCAGGGCGAATGGGCCGACGGCTACAACTCCGGCGCGCTTCGTAAAGCGGTGGACGCGGGCCTCGTCGACATGAACGACCTTGTGGAAATCTGGCGCTCCAAGCCGATCCCCGAAGGCCCGATCGTGCTCGCCTCGGCGCTGCCGCAGGACGTGAAGGACAAGATGACCGCGCTGGTCGACGGCATGTACGACGCCGACCCCGAGTGCACCTACAACATCTCGGCCGGTGAATCGCTGGGCTTCGACCCGATCACCCACGACGCCTATCTCTCGATCATCGAGGCCCGCAAGGCCAAGAGCGAGTAAACCAGACCACCATCGACCCCGCCGCACCCCGGCGGGGTCTTTGTATCCGAAAGGCCCGCCATGACCGACATCCCCTTCGACGCCCGCGCGCATTACGTCGAAATGACCCGGCGCAAACGGATGTACGGCGGCATCATGCTGGCCGTTTTCGTGGCGCTCATGGTGTCCGGCTTCATGCTGGCCGATGCCCGAAACGCGGGCGGGTTCTGGGCCGGGCTGCCGAATATCTTCGGCTTCCCCGCCGACGTGATCGCGGACACGGCCCCCAAGGTGGACCAGTTGCCCGGTCACCTCGTGGCATACTTCCCGGCGCTTATCGAAACGCTCAACATCGCGGCGGCTTCGACAATCATCGGTGCGGCGCTGGGGTTCATCCTGTCGCTTCTGTCCACGCGCGGCATGGCCCGCTGGCCGCGTCTGATCCCGGTGTTTCGCCGGATCATGGACGTGATGCGCGCGGTGCCCGAGATCGTCATCGCGCTGATCCTGATCTTCGTGCTGGGCGGCGGCCCGGTGCCCGCGATGATCGCCATCGCGTTCCACACCTCCGGCGCGCTGGGCAAGCTGTTCTCAGAAGTGAACGAGAACGCCGACCTCAAACCTATCGAGGGGCTGGCCTCGGTCGGGGCGACATGGGGTCAGCGCATGTGGCTGGGCGTCGTGCCGCAGGTCGCGCCCAACTATTTCAGCTACGCGCTGCTTCGGTTCGAGATCAACATCCGCGCCTCGGCCATCCTCGGCTTCGTGGGCGCGGGCGGCATCGGATACGAGCTTAAGAACGCGATGTCATGGGGGCAGGGTCGGTTCGACGAGGCGGCGGCGATCTTCATCCTGCTGTTCCTGACCATCGTCGTCTTCGACCAGATTTCAAGCCACGTCCGCAACCGGCTGGCACATGAGGGGGCGCATTGATGAACGATGCTACCGCATATGCACAGGCGGATCGCCTGTTCGGGCGCAAGAAGCTGTTGTCGTGGGGGCTTCCGGCGGTTGTCCTGACCTATCTGGTCTACGTCGCCTTCGCGTTCCACATCCTGACGCCCGACATGTTCGGCATCCCTTCGAACATCCCCGACCGCGACCGGCTGAAATTCGACGTGCAGAACGGGCGCACGCTCGTCGCGGATATGGTGAGCTACAAGACCCACGTGACTCGCGACAACCGCTCCGGCGACCTCAGTGTCGCCATCGAAGGTGAGCGCAAAGGGGCCTACCCGGACGGCATCGTGCCGGGCTGGGTGGACGCGCAGGGCGAGACAACGGTGATCGACCTTGGCGCCGGGCATGTCGTCACTTTCCTGCCGGACAATGCGATGACCTATGAGGTGCCCGGATACGGCACCATTCGCGGCCAGATCGAAGGGCGCACGGTCGTCACCAACATCCCCGAAGACGACGTGCCGGACTGGATCAACCTGTCCAGCGCACGCATGGCCATCACCACGGACGAGGGGCGGCTGTCCCTGACCCGCAACAAGACCGAGGTATTCAATTATTTCCCGGGGTGGGAGCTTTTCTGGTTCACGCTCGACAGCCCCTATTCCGGCCACGGGTTTATCGACATCCTCTTTGGCGACCAGATCGACCCGGCGCGCGGCAATATCGAAGGCGCGTGGCATGATTTCTGGGAAAACCCGATGTGGCGGCATGTGGACGTCGCTTGGGCGCTGTTCGAAACCGTGCTTATGGCGTTCCTCGGCACCTTCGGCGCGGCCATCGTCGCGCTCCCCGTCGCCTTCCTCGCCGCCAAGAATTTCTCGCCGCTCATGCCCGTGCGTTTCGCCCTGCGCCGTGTCTTCGATTTTTTGCGGGGGGTGGACGCGCTGATCTGGACGATCCTGCTCAGCCGTGCCTTCGGCCCCGGCCCGATGACCGGCGCACTTGCGATCCTGTTCACGGATACCGGCAGCTTCGGCAAGATGTTCTCGGAGGCGCTGGAGAACGTGGATCAGAAACAGATCGACGGCGTCGCCTCCACCGGGGCGTCGACCGTGCAACGCTACCGCTTCGGGGTCATCCCGCAGGTGACGCCGGTGCTGTTGTCGCAGGTGCTCTATTTCCTCGAATCCAACACCCGGTCCGCCACGATCATCGGCGCGATCACGGGCGGTGGGATCGGGCTATTGCTCACGCAGGCCATGATTACCCAGAAGGACTGGGAAGAGGTCACCTATTATATCATCCTGATCGTGATCGTCGTGATGCTGATGGACAGCTTGTCCGGTTGGCTCCGACGGAAACTGATCAAGGGAGAGTGACATGCGAATTCTGGTGACAGGGGCGAACCGTGGCATCGGCGCGGCGCTGGTGGCGGCTGCGCGGCTTGAGGGGCATGACGTCGTGACGCACAGCCGGTCGGGCGCGGGCACGGATATCGCCTGCGATCTGTCGGACGTGGCCGCCGTCGCCGGGGCCTTCGGCGGTTTGGGCCGGATCGACGTGCTGGTGAACAACGCAGGGATCATCGGGCCGGACCGGCAGTCGACGCTCGACATGGATTTCGACGGGTTCGCCGAGACGCTGACGATCAACACGCTTGCCCCGCTCGCGGTGGCGCAGGCCGTGCTGCCCGCGTTGCGGGCCAGCGGTCAGGGCAAGATCGTCACTGTGTCGAGCCAGATGGCGTGGATGGGCTATGCCAAGTCCGACCGCATCGCCTATCGCGCGTCCAAGGCGGCGGTGAACAAGGTGATGCAGGGGCTGGCGACCGATCTTGCCGCCGACCGTATCCCCGTCGCGCTGGTCGATCCGGGCTGGGTGCAGACCGACATGGGCGGGCCCGAGGCGGATGTGACGCCCGACGAGGTGGCGACGGGCATTCTGGGTCTGATCGAACGCTTGTCGATGTCCGATACCGGCAAGTTCTTCAAGTTCACCGGCGAGGAAAGACCATTCTGATGGCACGGCTGGGCGAGGCACCGTTCATTCACCCGGATTGTCAGATCAAGGAGGCGACCTTTGGCGCCTATGTCGAAATCGGGCTGGGTAGCCGTATCCACAACGCGCGGTTCGGGGACTATTCCTATTGCGACCGTTACGCCGACATCGCCAATGTCGAGATCGGCAAGTTCGCGAACATCGCCGCGTTTGCACGGATCGGGCCGACCGATCACCCGATGGACCAGCCGTCCTTGCATCACTTCCTCTACCGCTCGCCCGACTATTTCGACGATGCCGAAGCCGATGTCGGGTTCTTCGAGAAGCGCGCGGCGCGCCTCGCCCATATCGGGCATGACACATGGATCGGCCACGGGGCGGTGATCCGGCCCGAGGTCAGGATCGGGCACGGCGCCGTCGTGGCGAGCATGGCGGTGGTGACGCATGACGTGGACCCCTACCAGATCGTTGCGGGCATCCCGGCGAAACCGATGCGCGCCCGGTTCGCCCGACCCATCGCCGAGCGCCTGATGGCGCTCGGGTGGTGGGACTGGGAGCACGCGGTCCTGCGCGCGCGGCTGGACGATTTCCGCGCCATGCCGACCGAGGCGTTTTTGGAGAAATACGAGGGCGCCTAGCCCTCGGCCATCACGGTCAGCGTGACCTTGTCGCCCGCGAACCATGTGGTGCCGAACTCGATGGGCAATCCACCTTCGGTCCGGTTGACGCCCACCGACTTCAGCAAAGCGTCGCCCGCGCCGATCTTGAGGTGGAGCGCCTGCGTGGGCGTGGCGTGGTCCACCGAGATACGCGTCTCAGACCGCACGTAATCGGGGATGCCGTTTCGCTTGAGCGCCTCGGTGACGGACGAGACCTCTTCCAACGTCTTGGCGAGACCGGGAACCGGGGCTGCGGGAAAGACCGAGATGAAATGCGCGATGGGCTGGCCCTCGGCGAATGACAGGCCCTCGTACACGATGACCGGCGCGCCGGGGTCGATCTCCAACGCCTTGGCCTCGGTCAGATCCGCACCGCGCTCTTCGACCCTGAGCACTGTCTTTTGCGGCAGACGGCCCGAAGCGCGGATGTTCTGGTGAAAGCGCACGCGCTTGCCGATGGGATACTCGGTCGGCTCGGTCTCGACAAAGACGCCGGAACCGCGGCGCGACCGGACCACGCCGCGCCCGGCCATATCCGCGATGGCATGGCGCACCGTGTGGCGGTTGACGCCGAACCGCGCGGCCAGAGCGGCCTCGGTCGGGAGCTTGCCGCCGGGGCGGTAATGCCCCTTGAGGATTTCGTCCTCGAGTGTTGCGGCGATGGATTTCCAGACCGGGGTGCGCGCCATCCGTCACAGAACTTTCACAAGACACTGCCGACGAGTCAGCCTATGATTTGTCTAGTTGTATAGTAACGTAGACAAATCGGCAAGGTGTCTAGATGACGGAAAAGACGGACACGGCGCGGCAGGCCCGGATGGGGCTGGTGGCCAAGGCGCCGCCCGCGAGGCTGGCGGCGTTGATGGCGGGGGTGGAGGCCCCCGGCTTCGACTGGCTGCGCGCGCCCGAGGTCGGCGGCGTCATGGTCCGGGGCCGGATGGGCGGCACCGGCGCGCCGTTCAATCTGGGCGAGATGACCGTGACCCGCTGTGCGCTACGGCTGGCGACGGGCGAGGTCGGGCATGGCTACGTGCAGGGGCGCGACAAGGCCCATGCCGAACGGGCGGCGCTGGTCGATGCGCTGATGCAGACCGACCGCGCGGAAGCATTGCGGGCGCTGGTGCTCGACCCGCTGGCAAAGGCGGCCATGTCCGAAAAGGCCACGCGCGCGGCCAAGGCGGCGGCCACCAAGGTCGATTTCTTCACAATGGTCAGAGGGGAAGACTGATGCTGGACGACGCGCTTTCCGGCGATTTCACCGATGCGCCCCGTGAGGCGGCGCGCGCCTTTCGCGCGGTGCTGGACGCGATGGCGCGGCCCGGCAAGATCGTGGACATTCTGGGCGGAGCCGCGCCCGCGCCGATCTCGCCCGCCGCCGCCACTTTGATGCTGACGCTTTGCGACGGCGAGACGCCGCTTTACCTCGCCCCCGGCTATGACGGCGCGGCGATCCGCCAGTGGATCGCCTTCCACATCGGCGCACCTATGGTGGATCGCGAAAACGCGATGTTCGCGCTGGGCAGCTGGGCGGCTCTCGCCCCGCAAACGGGCTTTGCCATCGGGACGCCGGAATACCCGGACCGTAGCGCGACCCTGATCGTCGAGGTCGGGACGCTCACCACCGAAGGCGCGCGCCTGACCGGACCGGGGATCGAGGCCGAGGCGCATCTGAGCCTGCCCGAGACCGGCTTTTTCGCCCGCAACGCCGCACTTTTTCCATTGGGCGTGGATTGCCTGTTCACCTGTGAGGGCCGCCTTGCCGCGCTGCCCCGCTCGACCCGCGTGGAGGATCGCTGATGTATGTCGCCGTCAAAGGTGGCGAGCGCGCCATCGACAATGCCCATGCGTGGCTGGCCGAGGAGCGGCGGGGTGACACCGCCGTGGTCGAGCTTGGCACCGACCAGATCCGCGAACAGATGAGCCTCGCCGTGAACCGGGTCATGGCCGAGGGCTCGCTTTACGATCCCGACCTCGCAGCCCTCGCGATCAAACAGGCACGGGGCGATCTGATCGAGGCGATTTTCCTGATCCGCGCCTATCGCACGACGCTGCCGCGCATCGGTCACGCCAAGCCGGTCGATACCGGCGCGATGGCCTGTGATCGGCGCATCTCGGCCACGTTCAAGGATGTGCCGGGCGGGCAGGTTCTTGGGCCGACGTTCGATTACACCCACCGTCTGCTCGACTTCAAACTGGCCGCCGATGGTGAGGTGCCGGACGCGCCAGAGGCCGAAGCGTCAGAGGCCGACATGCCGCGCGTCACCGAGTATCTGAACCGGGACGGGTTGATCCAGTCCGAGCCTCATTCGGATGAGACGCCCCCCGACATGACCCGCCAGCCGATGGAGTACCCCGCCAATCGGGCGCTGCGCTTGCAGGCACTCACGCGGGGCGACGAGGGCTTTGTGCTGTCGATGGCCTATTCCACGCAGCGCGGCTACGCCAAGAACCACCCGTTCGTGGGCGAGCTCCGCATCGGCACAGTGGCGGTCGAGATGGACATTCCCGAGCTGGGGTTCGCCATCGAGATCGGAGAGATCACGCTGACCGAATGCGAGACCGTGAACCAGTTCACCGGATCGAAATCCGAGCCGCCGCAGTTTACGCGGGGCTATGGCCTTGTCTTCGGGCAGACCGAGCGCAAGGCGATCAGCATGTCGCTGGTGGACCGCGCGCTGCGGTGGGCGGAACTGGGCGAAGACAACCTCGGCGCCCCGGCGCAGGACGAGGAATTCGTGCTCTCCCATGCCGACAACATTCAGGCGACCGGCTTCCTCGAACACATCAAGCTCCCGCATTACGTCGATTTCCAGTCAGAGTTGGAATTGGTCCGGCGTATCCGCGCCGACGCGAAGGATGCCGCAATGAAGGAGGTCGCCGAATGAAACCGACGCATATGGTGTTCGATATCGGCGGCGTGCTTGTCCAATGGGACCCGGTCGCGGCGTTTGCCGAAGCCTGCGGTGGGCGCGAGGCGGCGATGGGGTTCATGGAACGTGTGGGCTTTCGCGACAAGAACGCGCGGGCCGACGCGGGCGAGAGCTTTGCCGATCTGGCGGATGAGATCGAAGACGCGCGGGATCGCGAGATTTTCACAGGATACCTCGACGCCTATCCCCTGACCGTGCAGCGCAAGATCAAGGGCAGCTGGGCGCTTTTGGATGCGATGAAGGAAAACGGCACGCCGGTTCACGCCATCACCAACTGGTCGGCGGAAACGTGGCCGCGCGGGCTGACCGCGCAGCCGCGTCTGAGCAAGGTGTTCGACACACTCATCGTGTCGGGCGAGGAACGCATGGCCAAACCCGACCCGGCGATCTTCGCGCTCTTCTGCGACCGTGCGTGCGTCGCGCCCGAGGCGTGTTTCTTTGTCGACGACAGCATCAAGAACGTCGAAGCGGCGCGTTCGATGGGGATGCAGGCGGCGCAGTTCATCTCGCCCAAAGTGCTGCGGCTCGACCTG
Organism: Maritimibacter alexandrii; assembly: GCF_005871115.1. Taxonomy (NCBI): domain Bacteria; kingdom Pseudomonadati; phylum Pseudomonadota; class Alphaproteobacteria; order Rhodobacterales; family Roseobacteraceae; genus Maritimibacter; species Maritimibacter alexandrii. Next base: position 620,930 of record NZ_SWKQ01000013.1, on the reverse strand, counting down.
ATCGACAGGGGGTTTCTATGAGCGACTACAACTTCGCCTATCTGGACGAACAGACCAAACGGATGATCCGGCGCGCGATCCTCAAGGGTGTCGCGATCCCCGGCTATCAGGTGCCCTTCGCCAGCCGCGAAATGCCGATGCCCTATGGCTGGGGCACGGGCGGGGTGCAGGTGTCGGCTGCCTGTCTGACGCCCGAGGACAAGCTGAAGGTGATCGATCAGGGCGCGGACGACACGACCAACGCCGTGTCGATCCGCAAGTTTTTCGAGCGCACCGCCGGGGTCGAGACGACCGAGCGCACGAATGAGGCCACAGTGATCCAGACCCGTCACCGCATTCCCGAAGAGCCGCTGACCGAAGATCAGATCCTCGTCTATCAGGTGCCGATCCCCGAGCCGCTCAGGTTCCTCGAACCGCGCGAGACCGAGACGCGCAAGATGCACGCGCTCGAGGAATACGGGCTGATGCATGTGAAGCTTTATGAGGACATCTCGCGCCACGGCCATATCGCGACCAGCTATGCCTATCCGGTGAAGGTCGAGGGGCGCTATGTGATGGACCCGTCCCCGATCCCCAAGTTCGACAACCCGAAGATGGAGATGGCCGGGCTGCAACTCTTCGGCGCCGGGCGCGAGCAGCGCATCTATGCGATCCCGCCCTATACGCGCGTGGTTAGCCTCGATTTCGAGGATCATCCGTTCGAAGCGTCCAAGGCCGATCATCCCTGCGACCTGTGCGGGGCCGAAGACAGCTACCTGGACGAGGTCATCATCGACGATGCGGGCGGGCGGATGTTCGTCTGTTCCGATACCGATTTCTGCGCGGGCCGGCAGGATGCCGGGCATCGCGGACGCCTGAACGCCGAGGAGGCCGCCTGATGACCCCGCTTTTGTCCGTGCGCGACATCCACAAGAGCTATGGCGCGCGCATCGGTTGTACCGATGTGAGTTTCGATCTGTTCCCCGGTGAGGTCATGGGGATCGTCGGTGAATCCGGGTCGGGGAAATCGACGCTTCTGAACTGCCTTGCGGGGCATCTGGCACCGGACCGGGGCGAGGTGATCTTTGACACCCGCACGGACGGCCCGCGCGACACGCTGACCATGTCCGAGCCTGAGCGGCGGATGCTTGGCCGCACCGACTGGGCCTTTGTTCACCAGAACCCGCGCGACGGGCTGCGCATGTCGGTCTCGGCGGGTGGCAATGTGGGCGAGCGGCTGATGGCCGTGGGTGCGCGGCACTACGGCGACATTCGCGACAGCGCGACCGACTGGCTTGGCCGGGTCGAGATCGCGGCGGACCGGATCGACGATCGCCCGCGTGCGTTTTCCGGCGGGATGCAGCAGCGGCTTCAGATCGCGCGCAACCTCGTCACCGGGCCACGGCTGGTGTTCATGGACGAACCCACCGGCGGGCTGGACGTAAGCGTTCAGGCGCGGCTGCTGGACTTGTTGCGCGGGCTGGTGCGGGAGATGGGGCTTTCGGCCATCATCGTGACCCATGACCTTGCCGTGGTGCGGCTGCTGGCCGACCGGCTGATGGTGATGAAATCGGGCCGCGTGGTCGAGGCGGGGCTGACCGATCAGGTGCTCGATGATCCGCAGCACGGCTATACCCAACTCCTCGTGTCCTCCGTCTTGCAGGTGTGATGATGATCCGTATCGAAAACGTCTCGAAATCCTTCACGCTGCACAATCAGGGCGGCACGGTGATCCCGGTCATGGCGAACGCCAGCTTTGTCGTAGAGCCGGGGGAGTGCGTGGCGCTCACCGGCAACTCGGGCGCGGGCAAGTCCACGCTGATGCGGATGATCTACGGCAACTACCTTGCGGCCTCCGGGTCGATCATGGTGGGCGACACGGACGTGGCCACCGCCGCCCCGCGCGAGATCATCGCGCTGCGTCGCCATACGCTCGGGTATGTGTCGCAATTCCTGCGCGTGGTGCCGCGTGTGGCAACGGTTGATGTGGTGGCAGAGCCGATGTTGGCCGTGGGTGTTGCGCGCGACGCGGCGCGGGCGCGGGCCGAAGAGCTGCTGGCGCGGCTCAACATTCCCGAAACGCTCTGGGGTCTGTCGCCCACGACCTTTTCAGGCGGCGAACAGCAGCGGGTGAACATCGCGCGGGGCTTTGCGCATCGCTATCCGGCGATGCTGCTCGATGAACCCACCGCCTCGCTCGACGCGACGAACCGCGAAACCGTGCTGAGCCTGATCGAAGAGGCCAAGGCGCGGGGGGCGGCCATCGTCGGCATCTTCCACGACGCGCCCGCGCGGGACCGCGTGGCGGATCGCGAGGTCGACGTGTCGGCGTTCACCCCAAGGCGCGCGGCATGAGAGTGATCGGCCCCTTCGCGGTCGTCGGCCCCTCGGGCGTCGGTAAGGACACGGTGATGGAGGCGGTGCGCGCCGCCGACCCTAGGGTCGTGCTGGTGCGCCGGGTCATCACGCGGCCCGCCGAGGCCGGAGGCGAGGCATTCGAGGGCGTGGACCGCGCGGCGTTCGCGGCGATGAAAGCGGCGGGCGCCTTTGCGCTGGATTGGGAGGCGCATGGTCTGGCCTACGGCATCCCGGTGTCGATCTATGACGACCTTGGCGCCGGGCGGCCCGTTCTCTTCAACGGCTCGCGCGCCATGCTCGCAGAGGCGGTCAAGGTGTTCCCCGGTCTGCGGGTGCTGTCGATCACGGCGACCGACGATGTGCTGTCGGCCCGGCTGCGGGCGCGGGGGCGTGAGAGCGAGGATCAGATCGCCCAGCGGCTCGCACGGGCGAAACTGCCGCTCCCCTCCGGGCTGCGCGTGACCGAGATCGACAATTCGGGCGCTTTGGAGCGGGCCGTGCTGGCGGTGCGGGCCGCGCTTCAGCCGGTGAGGGCGTAGCGTTGGATCAACTGGAACCGCCCCGTCTCGTCCTCTCCGAAAAGGCACAGATCGCGCAGCGCGAACGGGCGCGGCAGGAGCGGCGTGAGATGCGGGTCGAGCGCGGCCATCGTGCGCGCGGCCTCGTCCGGGTCCAGCTTGCCGGTCAGCGTCAGATGGAACCGAAACTCGTCCATCACGTAAGGGTAGCCCCAGCGCATCAGCAACTCGTCCTGTCTCGGGGTCAGACCGGCCGCGCGCCGTCGCTGGATTTCCGATGCGGGTGCCGGGGCGCGGTGACGGTCGAGCGCCTCGACCACCTCCCCCGCCAGATGGGCGAGGGCGGATGTGTCGCCCTCCGGCACCAGCGCCACGAAGCCGCCCAGCCCTTTCAGGGCAAGCCCCTCCATCCGGACCGGCGCCAGACGCCGGGCCAGCGCCGACAGGTCGTCCTGGAGCGCCTCGGGGCTGGAACCGTCCGCCAGCCGGAAGGGCGGCTTGATCGTGCCGTGAAACCCGTATTTGCGGGGTGTGCGCGTGATCTCTTCGACCGGGCGGGGCAGGCCCGCGACGTCGGGATGGGGCTTTTCGATGCCGGACAGCGGGCACCAGCCCAACCATTCGGCAGCGAAGCGTGCGAACGGCCCCCGATCCGGGGCGTAATAGACGGCGTATCTTTGAAACTGTTCCATGCTCGGCCTGTAAGCTTAGACTGTCACATTGCGGTGACAAAGCCCTGCCACAACCCCCGAATTCCGCGGAGGCTTCCATGACCGACCTCATTTTCACCAATGCCCAAATCGTGCTCGCCGATGAGGTGATACGCGGCAGCGTGACGATCCGCGACGGACGGATCGCGTCGGTCGATCATGGCGCGACGGCGGTGCCGGGTGCGGTGGATGTGGCGGGCGATCTGCTGATCCCCGGTCTTATCGAGTTGCACACCGACAACCTCGAACGCCATCTGGAGCCGCGGCCGAACGTGGACTGGCCCCATGCCGCCGCGATCCTCGCCCATGACGGCGAACTGGCCAGCGTGGGCATCACCACCGTGTTCGATGCGCTGCGCGTGGGGTCGATCCACACCGGAAAAGGGCGGTACGAAAAATACGCGCGCAAGGTGGCGAGCGAGATTTTCGCGATGCGCCAGATGGGCGCGCTGCGGATCAGCCATTTCGTGCACCTTCGGGCGGAAATCTGCTCGGAAACGCTGGTCGAGGAGATGGAGGAATTCGGCCCCGACGACCGTGTCGGGATCGTGAGCCTGATGGATCACACGCCGGGGCAGCGGCAATTCCGCGATATTTCCAAGCTCAAGCAATATGTGGCCAAGAAGCGCAGCATGACTGATGACGAGTTCGACGCGCATGTATCGCATCTGAAATCGCTTCAAGCCAACAACGCGGATCGGCACGAAGTGGAAGCCGTCGCCCATGCCCGGCGATACGGCGCGGTTTTGGCGAGCCATGACGACACGACGGCGCAACACGTCGCTGTGTCGGCCGCGCACGGCATGGGGCTGGCGGAGTTTCCAACGACCTTCGAAGCCGCCGAAGCCTGCCATGCAAATGGCATTCAGGTGATGATGGGCGCGCCCAACCTGATCCGGGGCGGGTCGCATTCGGGCAACGTGGCGGCGCATGAACTGGCCGAAGCGGGTCTGCTCGATATCGTGTCGTCCGATTACGTGCCCTCCGCGCTCATGACCTCGGCCTTCCTGCTGGCCGATTTGTGGGATGACCTGCCGCGCGCCATCGCCACGGTCACAGCCAATCCGGCCCGCGCGGCGAACCTGACCGACCGTGGCCGGATCGCCGCGGGCCTGCACGGCGACCTCGTTCGGGTCGGGCAGGTGCAGGGCACGCCGGTCGTGCGCGGGGTCTGGTCGCACGGCAAGCAGGTCGGCTGACAGGCCGCCGGGTGCCTGTTGCACCCGGGAAACCCCTCGGCGAGAGAGTGCCGTGGGGCAATTGCCAACCCGGTTTTTTCCTGCCACATAACCCCGGTGATATCCGGGGGGATGGTCATGCACACGCGCTGCACCATAACGAAAACAACCTTGCTCCGCCGTGCGACCACGGGCGTGAGCCGCGATTCGAACCTCGTATCGCGCAACCGGAACACCGTATGACTTTTTCCCGTATTCTTCCGCTCGTCCTGTCGGTTCTTCTGAGCGCCTGTTCGATCCTTCCGAACCAGGGGCCGACCACGCAGGCCTTTGAAATGGAAGAAAACCGGATGCCGACGGCGGTCTCCGAAGGGTTCATCGTCGCCGACCTGACCCCGCGTGTCGTGCAATTGCTCGAAGGGCGTGGCGTGCAGAGCTTCGGCAGCCTTGGCGGTGCCTATCGCGGGGCCGGGCAGTACCGGATCGGCGTCGGCGATGCCGTCAGCGTTTCGATCTGGGAGGCGAACGGCGGCGGTCTGTTCGCGACAGGCGCGCCCGGCACCACCGGGTCGCGTGCCACGGGTATTCCGGCGCAGGTGGTGGAGCGTGACGGCGCGATCACCATTCCCTATGCCGGCCGCGTGACCGTTGCCGGTCTGATGCTGTCCGAGGCCGAGACCAAGATCGTCGAGGCGCTTCAGGGCAAGGCGATCGAGCCGCAGGCCATCGTGTCGGTGAACCAGAACGTCTCGAACACCGTGACCGTGACCGGCGAGGTCGTGAACGGCCGCCGCATTCCGCTGACGCAGGCCGGGGATCGTATTCTCGACGTGATCGCGGCGGCGGGCGGCGCGCGGGCACCCACGGACGAGACCAAGGTGACGCTCACGCGCGGCGGGCGCACCCTGTCGATCGCGATGGGCAAGCTCATCAACGACCCGTCCGAGAACATCTATGCCCGCCCCGGCGACACGATCACCGTGGTGCGCGAGATCCAGACGTTCACCGCCCTCGGTGCCACGGGCCGCAACACACTGGTCGATTTCTCGACCGACGGGATCACGCTGGAAAAGGCGGTTGCGAAGGCGGGCGGTCTCATCAACGTGCTCTCAGACCCCCGTGGGGTGTTCCTGCTGCGTCGCGAGCATGCCTCGCTCGCCCGTAAACTCGACCCGGGCTTCCCGATCAAGAACCCGAACGGCTACGTCAACGTCGTTTATCGGGCGAACCTGCGCGACCCGAACACCCTGTTCCTCGCCCAGCGGTTCGATGTGCTCGAGGACGACATCCTGTACGTCTCCGGCGCGCCCTCGACCGAGCTTCAGAAGTTCCTGACGCTGGTCGGCCTCGGGTCCGGCACGATCAACGATGTGACGGCGGGCGTCGCGCGCTTCACTCCGTAACCGCACAAAAATTGTGCAATGCGCCCGCGCCATCGTCAGGCGCGGGTGAACTTTTTCGTCCCTTCGCGGAACCCGATGCTGCACGGCAGCGTTGCCTTGCGGAGGGGCGGGAACCGGCTACCCTCATGTTCATAACGCTGCGCGCCCCCGTGATCCGGGCGGATGAGGGGTTGATTGCGTAGCATTCGGTGAGCCACTCCCGGGCTCCCTGGGCCGATCCGCCCCACGGTCGGCCGAGCAACGACAATCCGAAGGGTCTCAGGCCCGAGCAGATGAAAGACAGCGACAGACAGCCGTCATCCGAGCCCTTTTCCCGCGTCGCCGTGATCGGTGCCGGATCGTGGGGCACAGCCCTTGCCACCGTTCTCGCCCGCTCCGGGCGCGACGTTTCGCTCTGGTCGCGCCGCGCCGAATTGGCCGAAGCGATCAACCTGCGGGGCGAGAACCACGATTACCTTCCCGACATAGACCTGCCCCCCGGTATCCGTGCGACGGGTGTGATCGGCGACGCGCTGGCCGGGGCGGAAGCCGTACTGATCGTCACCCCATCCTCGACCCTGCGCGACATCTGCACCGCGATGGCCCCGCATATTCCGCTGGGCATCCCCATCGCACTGGCCTGCAAGGGGATCGAGCGCGGCGCCGGTCTTTTGCTCTCCGAAGTGGTGTCGGAGATGTTGCCGGGCCATCCCGTTGGTGCCGTATCCGGCCCGACCTTCGCGCGCGAAACCGCGCTCGATCATCCCACCGCCGCGACCGTGGCGTTTCCGTTCAGCTATGCCGACCGTCTCGACCCGCATGCCAGCCCTGCCGCGCGTCTCGCGGTGTCGCTGTCGGGCGGCGGTTTCCGGCCCTATGTCTCGGACGACCTTGTCGGCGTCGAGGTCGGGGGTGCGGTGAAGAACGTCATCGCCATCGCGTGCGGCATGATGTCGGGGGCGGGGTTCGCCGAGAACACACGCGCCGCGCTCATCACCCGCGGGATCGACGAGATGAAGCAATTGGCCGAGGCGCTGGGCGGTCGGCGTGAGACGGTCACGGGGCTGGCCGGGGCAGGGGATCTGACCCTCACCTGCTCCTCCGCCACGTCGCGCAACATGTCGCTCGGCACGCAACTGGGGCAGGGGATCGCCCGCCCCGACTGCTTCGACGGCAAGCCGGTCGTCGTCGAAGGCGAGGTGAACGCCGTGTCCGTCATCGACCTTGCCCGTCGGATCGGTGTGCCGATGCCGATCTGCGAAACGGTGAATGCCGTGCTGCACGAAGGCGCGGATCTGGAAGACAGCTTTTCGGCGCTGTGGCGCAGGCCCATCGAGGCCGAACCCCGTGCGCTCGACATCCTTCTCGACCATCCCAGCCCGTCCGCCCGACTGGACTTTGGAGTGACCCGATGAACCTTGCCGCCATGACCACCCCGGTCACGTCGCTCGCCGCGCGGACCTTTACGCTCGCCACCGATCTGGACGGCACTTTCCTCGGTGGGGCCGAGGCGGACCGCAGACGGCTTTATGACTGGATCGAGACGAACCGCGAGACCGTCGGCCTGATCTTCGTCACCGGGCGCGATCCCAAGTTCATCGCCGAGATGTGTGCGAGCGGTGCCTTGCCGTGGCCGGAATACGTCGTCGGTGACGTGGGCACCACCATCGCCAGAGTGAAGGACGGGGCCGTCACGCCCATCGCCGCGCTCGAAGAAGATATCGCGACCCGCTGGCGCGACATGGGCGACACCGTGCGCGCCAAGCTGGGTGGTTCGCCGGGCCTGACGCTTCAGCCGACCGAATTTCGCTATCGGGTGAGCTACGACCTTTCCCCCGAAACCTTCGACGAGTCCGCCAAGACGCGGGTCGAGGCGATGGGGCTGGACTGGCTCATCTCCGACAATCGCTATTTCGACGTGTTGCCCAAGGGGGTCTCGAAAGGGCCGTCGATCCGGCGGCTGGTCGAACACCTCGGGATGGAGGAAAGCCGGGTTCTGGTCGCGGGCGACACGCTCAACGATCTGTCCATGCTCGAATGCGGGCTGCCCGCCGTGGCCGTCGGCAACTCCGAGCCCGAACTCGTGTCCCGCGTCGCGCATCTGCCGCATGTCCACTACGCCACCGCACATGGTGCGGCGGGCATCATGGAAGCCATCGCCGCCTTCGACCTGCACCCCAAGGTGCCCTATGAAAAACCGCTAGGAGCCTGAGATGTCCTCGAACCTCGTCATCGTCTACCACCGCCAGCCCTATACGGAGGTCGAGGTCGACGGGAAAATCGAATACCACGAGAACAAGAGCCCGAACGGGATCGTGCCGACGCTGAAAAGCTTCTTCGGCCGTTTCGACAAGGGGTCTTGGGTCGCGTGGAAAGAGGCCGAAGACCAGAACAAACCCGACTTCGAACGCCGGATCGAGATCGAGGACGATTTCGGCACCTATGGCGTGACGCGCCTGCCGCTGACCCGCGAGCAGGTGAAGAGCTTCTATGAGGTGTCGTCGAAAGAGGCGTTCTGGCCGATCCTTCACGGATTCAAGGAACGCTACAATTACGACCCCGTGGACTGGCCCACGTTTCGCGAGGTGAACTGGGCCTTTGCCGAGGCCGCCGCGGCGGAAGCCGCGGACGGTGCCGTGGTCTGGGTCCACGACTACAACCTTTGGCTGGTGCCGGGCTATCTGCGCCAGCTTCGCCCGGACGTGAAGATCAGTTTCTTCCACCACACGCCGTTTCCCTCGGCGGATATGTTCAACGTGCTGCCGTGGCGCAAGGAAATCCTCGAAAGCCTTCTGGCCTGCGACGTGGTCGGTTTCCACATCCCGCGTTACGTGGCGAATTTCGTCTCGGCCGCGCGGTCGATGTTCGAGGTGGACGTGACGCGGCGGCAGAAGGTCGAGGACGACTTCGCCTCGGAATTCTCGGCCCTTACCGAAGTGTCGGTGCCATCGGAACTCGAATTCCGTGGTCACAAGATCCGGGTCCAAGCCTCGCCGGTCGGGGTGGACGCCGATTACATCGAAGAGGTGTCCCAACGGCCCGAAACCGACAGGATGGCCGCCGAAATCCGCGCGGAACTGGGCGAGCGTCGTCTGCTTTTGTCGGTCGGGCGCACCGATTACACAAAGGGCGGGATCGACCAGTTGGAAAGCTTCGAGCGTATTCTGGAGGCCAACCCCGACATGCTGGGCAAGGTGAAGCTCATGCATGTGTCGGTGCCCGCGAACCAGAACATGACCGTCTATGAGAACATTCAGGCCGATCTGGAGCAGATGGCGGGGCGGATCAACGGGCGGTTCGGCACGCTCGACTGGCAGCCCATCGCGCTTATCTCGCGCGCGATCCCGTTCACCGATCTGGTGGCCTATTACCGGGCCGCCGATGTCGCGTGGATCACGCCGCTTGCCGACGGCATGAATCTTGTCGCCAAGGAATTCGCCGCCGCGCGGGTCGATGGTGACGGCGTGCTGGTGCTTTCGGAATTCGCCGGCGCGGCGGTCGAGATGCGTTCGGCCCTGCTCACCAACCCGTTCTCCGCCCGCTCGATGGACAGCGCGATCGAACAGGCGCTGGCGATGGAGGAGGTGGAGCGCAAGGACCGGATGAAGGCCCTGCGCGAGACGGTCCACAAATACGATATCCGGTTCTGGGCCGATCACCAGATGCAGGCTCTCGGCGGTGACGCCGCCAGGGCGGCGCGCGCCAACGCCGCCTGACGTGCGGGCGGGCTGGACCCGTGCCACTTGTCGCGACTAGGGTGGCGAAAACGACGAGGTGACCCATGTCCGACGCCGCCACGCTGGCCGATTTCATCCGAAGCAAAGCCGGAGACGCGCCGGTCGAAATGGGGCTGATCCTCGGCTCGGGTCTCGGCCACCTTGCCGATGCGGTCAAGGGAACCGCGATCCCCTATTCCGATCTTCAGGGCTTCCCCCAGCCGGGCGTGTCGGGACACAACCCCAAGCTCGTGGTCGGGGATCTGCTGGGCACCCGCGTGGCCATCTTCGGTGCGCGCGCGCATTACTACGAGCATGGCAACCCGGCGGAGATGCGCCTGCCGCTCGAAGTGCTGAAGGCACTGGGCGCAAAGACGCTGTTGCTGACGAATGCCGCCGGATCGACGCGGCTCGACGTGCCGCCGGGCGAGTTGCTGATGCTGACCGACCACATCAACTTCGCAGGCGCCAACCCCCTGATCGGCGAGGCGACGGATGCGCGTTTCGTGCCGCTGGGCGACGCCTATTCGGAACCGATGCGCAAGGCGCTGCACGATGCCGCCGTGGCCGAGAACATCACGCTCGCCGAAGGCACCTATGCGTGGTTTTCCGGCCCCTCGTTTGAAACGCCCGCGGAAATTCGCGCGATCAAGATGCTGGGGGGCGACGCAGTGGGCATGTCGACCGTGCCGGAGGTGATCCTCGCCCGGTTCTTTGGGCTCGAGGTTGCGGCGATCTCGGCGATCACGAACATGGCCGAAGGCATGTCGGACGAGAAACTCTCCCACGCCCATACCAAGAAGATGGCCGTCGCGGGTGCCGAAAAGCTTGAACGCCTCATCCGCAGGTATCTTTCAGAAAAGGCCTAGAAATCACCACTGCGCCCGCCCGGTCATCTGGACAACCGCGGCAAGTTGGCGCAGGAGATGAATATGCAGATCTACCTCCCCATCGCCGAGGTTTCGGTCAACGCCTTCCTGCTCTTGGGGCTGGGTGGTTTGGTGGGGGTGCTCTCGGGCATGTTCGGGGTCGGCGGCGGCTTTCTGATGACGCCCCTGCTGTTCATGATCGGCATTCCACCCGCCGTAGCCGTGGCGACGGGCACGAACCAGATCGTCGCGTCATCGGTGTCGGGCGTTCTGGCCCACCTCAAGCGAAAGACCGTCGATCTTAAGATGGGTTGCGTGCTGCTAAGCGGCGGCCTTGTCGGAGCCGCCGCCGGTGTTCAGCTTTTCGCCTATCTCAGGTCCATCGGGCAGGTCGATCTGCTCGTCACGCTGTCCTACGTCGTCTTCCTCGGAATCATCGGCACGCTGATGCTGATCGAAAGCGTCGGTGCGCTCATGCGGTCGCGCCGGATGGCCGCGCCGAAGCGCAAGAAGCACAACTGGGTCCACAACCTGCCGATCAAGTCGAAATTCCGCACCTCGGGGCTTTATATCTCGGTGATCCCCCCGGTTCTCGTGGGCTTCGGGGTGGGCGTGCTGTCGGCCATCATGGGCGTCGGCGGCGGGTTCATCATGGTGCCCGCGATGATCTATATCCTCGGGATGCCCACCAAGGTCGTCGTCGGAACCTCGCTGTTCCAGATTATCTTCGTCGCGGCCTTTACCACCCTGATGCACGCATGGGAAAATCATACGGTCGATATCGGTCTGGCCGTGCTGCTGATCGTCGGCGGCGTGATCGGCGCACAGGTCGGGGCGCGGATCGGGCTGAGGATCAAGGCTGAGCAGACGCGCATCCTGCTCGCCCTATTGGTGGTTGGGGTCTGCCTGAACCTTGCCGTGGGCCTGCTGGTCGAACCCAAGGAACTCTATTCGATCGGGACGGAGGGCTGAGGGATGCTGCGTCTGGTTCTGATCCTCACCCTATTCCTCGCAGTCCCCGCGCGTGCCCAGCAGGAGCAGATCGTCGCGGGGATGAGCCAGAACCGCGTCGCCATCGACGCGACCTTCGTCGGCTCGGAAATCCTCGTCTTCGGTGCGGTGAAGCGCGAACGGCCCGCGCCCGACAGTGAGCTCGGCGTCGTCGTCGTGATCGAAGGGCCGACGCAGGCGATCACGGTCCGGCGCAAGGACAGGCGGTTCGGTATCTGGATCAACACCGACGAAGTGCGCGTCAGCAACGTGCCCTCGTTCTATGCCGTCGCCACCTCCGGCGTGTTCGACGATGTGGTGAATGAAGAGGCCAACGCGCGGCGCCTCGTCTCGATCGACGAGGCGATCTGGATACTCGACCGGCCCGACATCGCGGACGAACAGGCGTTCGTGGATGCCGTCATTCGCATCCGGGAAGAGGCCGACCTCTACACGCTGAAAGAAAGCTCCATCGACCTCAATCAGGAAACCCTGTTCTCGACCGCCGTGCAGCTTCCCTCGAACCTCGTCGAAGGGCTCTACACCGCGCGTATCTATCTGACCCGGAACGGCAATATCGTATCGGATCACATCTCATACGTGAGTGTGCAGAAGGTCGGGCTGGAACGTTGGCTTTACAACCTCGCCCACGACCAGCCGCTCTGGTACGGGTTGCTGTCGCTCGCCATCGCGATCATCGCGGGCTACGGCGCGTCGACGGCCTTCCGGATGTTCAGCCGGGGCTGAGGTCACTCGGCCGGATCGGCGGACACCATCCAGCGGATGCCGAACCTGTCGGAAAACGCGCCGAAGGCCGGGGCCCAGAACGTCGCCTCCAGCGGCATCCTGATTTCGCCACCGTCGGACAGCGCGTTGAACACGCGCGTCGCCTCGTCCACTGTCGGGAAGCTGACGTGGATATTGCACCCGGCCATCGACGAGAAATCCGTGCCCGAAGGATCGTCGGAACCGTAGATCCAGCCGTCGCCGACCTTGAGTGCCGCATGCATCACCGTCTTGGGGTCGACGCCCGGCATCTGGTCGCCCATCTCCATGATTTCGGGATCGGCGCCGAACACCTCGCCATAGAACGTGAACGCCTCGCGGGCCGTGTTCGAGAAGAAAAGATAAGGAATCGGCTGCATCGGAAACTCCATCAAGACTGCCCGCAGACCCTATCACGCGCCCCGTTGCGGGCGAGGGGTTTTGCACATAGAAGGCGCGGGACAATTCCGAAGGAGACGAGCATGGGCTTTCGCATGGGGATCGTAGGGCTGCCGAACGTCGGCAAGTCGACCCTGTTCAACGCACTGACGCGCACCGCCGCGGCGCAGGCGGCGAACTTCCCGTTCTGCACGATCGAACCCAACGTGGGCGAGGTCGCCGTGCCCGATGCGCGTCTCGACAAACTGGCCGAAATCGCCAAGTCGAAAGAGATCATTCCGACGCGGATGACCTTCGTCGACATCGCGGGCCTCGTGAAAGGCGCGTCCAAGGGGGAAGGGCTGGGCAACCAGTTCCTCGCCAATATTCGTGAGGTCGATGCCATCGCCCACGTTCTGCGCTGTTTCGAGGACGGCGACGTGACCCATGTCGAAGGTCGCGTGAACCCGGTCGAAGATGCCCAGACCATCGAAACCGAATTGATGCTCGCCGACATGGAGTCGATCGAGAAGCGGCTTCAGAACATCGTGCGCAAGGTGCGCGGTGGCGACAAAGAGGCGGTCCAGCAGGAACGCCTGATGAAAGCCGCGATGGAGGCCCTGGAAGCCGGTCAACCGGCGCGCACCGTCGAGGTGGATGCCGAAGACGCGAAGGCGTGGAAGATGCTCCAGCTTCTGACCACCAAACCGATCCTCTACGTCTGCAACGTGGGCGAGGACGAGGCGGCCGAGGGCAACGAACATTCCGCAGCCGTCGCCGAGATGGCAGCGGAACAGGGGGCGGCGTCGGTCGTCATCTCGGCCAAGATCGAGGAAGAGATCAGCCAGCTCGACGCGGAAGAACAGGCCATGTTCCTCGACGAACTCGGGCTGGAACAGGCCGGTCTGGATCGCCTCATCAAGGCGGGCTACGACCTATTGCACCTTCAGACCTATTTCACCGTCGGTCCGAAAGAGGCGCGCGCCTGGACGATCAAGGAGGGCACCGCCGCACCGCAGGCCGCGGGCGTCATTCACGGCGACTTCGAGCGCGGGTTCATCCGGGCCGAAACCATCGCCTATGATGACTATATCGCACTGGGCGGCGAGAACGGCGCCAAGGACGCAGGCAAGATGCGGGCCGAAGGAAAGTCTTACGTCGTGAAGGACGGCGACGTCCTCCACTTCCTCTTCAACGCCTGACGTCGGACCCCGGCATCAGGCCGGGGTGCCTGTCATATCCCCAGAAGGCGGACGCTTGCGGCCACTTCGCCCATGACCCGGCTCAGGGCGGTCAGGGGCTTTTCGGACACGAAGACCACATCGTTCGGCCGAAGCTCGAACCGGGTCGCAAGGACGAGGTTCGCGGCGTTGTAGGCGTTGAGGTGCCAGGCCCGAATACCCTTGCCGTCGCCGGTGCCACGCAGCACGTAGACCTCTCCGATATTGCCCGACGCGTTCGGCACCCCTCCGCCTTCGCTGAACAGCGCGTCCGCAAGGCTCGCCTTGCGTTCGAAGGGCAGGGTGAAGCGGCTCTGCTGCCCGACTTCACCGGCGATATAGACATAGTCCCGCTCGACCGCGTCCAGCTGGATGCGTTGCGCATAGTTGGCGCGCGCTTCGTCCAGTTCGGCGCGACGAATACCGATCTCGGAGTTCAGTTGCGAAATGGCGTTGGCCCGCGCCTGCTGACGCAGCGAATTGACCGTGATCTGTTGCTGGAAGAACGCCTGCGCCCGGTCGAGCTCGTATTCCGTATCGACGTAGATGGAGTCGCCATCCGTGAGGATGAGGCGCTGAATGCTCGGCGTCTTGAGATAGGTTTCGAGCGGGATCTGATACATCGTCCCGTCCCGGTAAAGCCGGATCGACGCGTAATCGAGGTCCTCGGTGTCGATCCCGCCGGCGGCCGTCAGAGCCTCGGCCAGCCGCAGGGGCGATACGGTGATCGGCAGGATCGCGGCGGACTGAACCGCGCCCCCCACGGTCACCCGCTTGGAGTTGAATTCGGACACCTCAAGCGAGAAGTTGGGCACCATGTCCTGATCGACCATGGCGCTGAATATCTCGCTTTCGGCCTCTTGCAGCGTCATGCCGCCAAGGTTGATCCGCCCGATATCCGGGATCGAGATCGAACCGTCATCCTGGATCGTGTAGCCAAGGCGGCGGCTCTGCGCGGCGAGAAGCCCGGTCAGCGCTTCGACGGTGTTGGCCGACTCCGGCGTGGCGAGCGTGATGATGTCGCCCGCGCCAAGCCGGTAAGGGCCCGGGTCGATCTGCGGCGGGATTCGCGTGCTCAGACCCGTGGGGCGCCGTTCTTCGGCGACCGGCGGTTCGGGCAGGGCGCCGAAGCCCGTCGTCGAGCCCGCCGTGCCCGTGGTGCGCGCGAAAATCGCGGGAAGCGTGCGTGGCTGATAGGTGCTCGCGTTCGCCGCGGCGATGCTGTTCGCCGTCATCGCGACGATTTCGACCTCGCCGACCGCCGTCCGTTCGGCGACGATCACGGGCGTCCCGATCGCACCGCATCCGGCAAGGGCCAGAAACAGACCCGTCATTAGAATTGACCGCACGACTGCCCCCCAGACAGGATTATTTTCTCAGTAAGGTGATACCAGCCCTAGCGGTCCGATTGAAGCGACATACTAGGGATATCCACAGGAAACTCCCTGATAGGTCGCGACCACCGTTTCGGCGCGCCCGTCCGGATAGGCGATGATTCCCGACAGCCGACCCGTGGCATAGGCCCCTGTATCCACGGAGATAATACCACCTGCGGCGCGTGCCTCGGGTATGATCGTATGGCCATGCGCGATCCAGAGACGGTCCTCGCGCATTGTGTCGGGAAAGTCACGGTGCCCCCATTTCAACGCGTGTCCCGACTGATCTTCCAGCGGCTTGGTGGGGTCGGCGGCGGCATGAACGATTCCCAGGTTGCCCGACATCGTCCAAAGCGGCATCGCGCGCAGCCAGTTCATCATGTCCGGCCCGAGGGCCTCGGCCAGTGCCGCTGCGGCCTCGGTCACCGCGTCTCCGGTCGATTGCTCCGACAATCCACCGATCCCGTAGCTCGCAAGGGTCTGAAGCCCCCCGAACCGCAGCCACCGCCGCCCATGCCCATCGGGGTCGGTGATGAAGTCGAGCATAGCCTCTTCATGGTTGCCCTGAAGACAGGTGAACCTGTCGCCGTCATCGCGCGGGCGAAGGAGGTCGAGGACCGCGCGGCTCTGCTCCCCCCGGTCGATATAGTCGCCGACGCACACGACGCGCGCCACCTCGTCACGCCCGTCGAGATGGTCGAGCATACGGGACAGCAGCGTGTCGCAGCCGTGAACGTCACCGATGATGCAAAGGGGCTCGGACGGGGCCAGCGGCGCGGCGAATGCGGGCGCGGCGTCTTCCGTATTCGACCGACCAAGGAGCTTGCCCAGAAACCCGACCATGTGCGCACCCCTCGAAACCCGGACAGCCCGCGGCCCATGCGCAGCGAAAGCGCCTGCCGTCCCGGTGATCTAGCATCCCGCTCCGCGATTGCAAAGAACGCGGCCACCGCGAGCGGCCAAGCGGCTTCGATATCGGTGAGGGGCTTATGGGTCGGGGAGAAAGGTCCATGCGAGGGCAGGGACGGGAAGTGGCGGAGACGAAGGGATTCGAACCCTCGAGACGGTTTCCCGCCTACTCCCTTAGCAGGGGAGCGCCTTCGACCACTCGGCCACGTCTCCGCCGACCCGTTTACGGATCAGGCCCAAGGAAAACAAGGGCTTTTTTCGGCGGAATGGAATTGAGACCGACAGCGCCAAATTACCGGGTTTTGGTGGAACTTACCGCGAACTGCACCAGAAAGTGGTGCAAAATCCGTGCAGCCCGTTCGCGCCCTGTTCTTGTTGAGATCAGTGGTGTAGAGAAGATCCGGCGCTGCGAAGAGCCCTGCGAAGGCCGGGATACTGAGCGGCAACCGGCGGCGCAATGGAATGAAGTCTTTTGCAGGGGAAAACATGAGCGAAGAAACCAATTTTCTGAAGTGTGACATCGAGATGGAGGTCGCGGCACCCTCGATGAAGGTGGCCGAAAACTGGGCCGCAAAAGCCTTACGGAAACTCGCCGACCAGATTGAGGCTGGCGAAACGAAAGACGGCCATCACGATATCACGACGAGCTTCGGCAGGAAAATCGGTGAGGTTTACTTCGATTTCTCCGAAGGGTTTCACATCGAGGATGACGGCCAGTACTAGGCGAGGGCATTCGCCTCGCTGCCGCTTGGTCAATCCTACCCGTCCCGATCCGCCGGCGTCACCACCGGCGCGATCTCGACGTTCGTCACGGCCGGCGCCAGAGGCAACCAGCCGAACAGGAAGATCTGACGCGTCCAGATCAGTGAGATCGGCGGCGCTGCGTTCATGCAGCGTTGCACCCGGTCGGGTAGATCATAGCTGACTGTCGGGCCGTTCTCTTTCCGTTATTTGGACGGCCCGACAGGCCGGCTCAATACACGCTACCAGCGCCGCTCAATCGTCAATCACCACGGTATGCGGGACACGGCCCACGGGGATCGACCGGATGGGGCGATAGCTTTCCATGTCGACTAGCGTGATGTCGTCGGACAGGCCGTTGGCGACCACCGCCGTCTGTTCGTCCCGCGTGAGTGCGACCGACCAGGCGCGACGCCCCACGAGCACGTAGGACAGCAACTCCTTCGACACCGCGTCGATGATCGCGATGTGGTTGGCGCGGCCAAGGCTGATGAGGCCGATCTTGCCATCCTGCGTCAGCGCCATGCCCACGGGCGTCACGTCCTCGGGCCGGAAGCCCGGCGGCAGGAACTCCAGCACCTCTTTCACCTCTTCGGTGGTGCGGTCGATGATGTAGATCTCGCTCGACAATTCGGCGGACACCCACAACTCGTCGGTATCCGGTGTCACGACGAAACGGCGCGGGCGGGTGCCGACGACGATGTTGTTGGTGACGACGCCGTTTTCCTTGTCGACGACGTGGATCATGTCGGCCACTTCCGACGTGACATAGACCGTTTCGCCATCGGGCGAGACGATCACACCTTCGGGCTCGGCCCCGGTGGGAACGTCATGCACAGTGATGCGCGCCTCGAGGTCGATGATCTCGAGCATCGAGTCCTCTTCGTTCGAGACATAGATCTGCGTCTCGTCCGGCGAAAAGGCGAACACTTCGGGGCTTGGCCCGGTGGGGATGCCGTCGACGACTTCCAGCGTCTCGACATCGATCACGTCGATGATGTCGTCATCGCCGCAGGCCACATACAAAAGCGTGCGGTCGGCGTTGAACTTCATGTCGCGCGGGCGGCGCGAGGTCTCGATCTTCTTGATGAGGTTGAATTCAGGGTCAAAGACATAGATGTCGTGACTCTTTTCGTTGCTGACGAAGATGCGCCCGGTTTCAAACGCGGACGCGATCGTCGGGACGAGTGCGATTGCGAGGGCGAGAAAGACTGATCGCATCAGCGCACCACGAAAGTGCCGGCGAGACCGCGCTCTTCATACCCTTCGATCCAGAAATCGAAATCGCCGGGGCGGATCGGAACGAACCAGATGTCGATGGTGCCTTCGTCGTCGAATTCGACCGAGTGCAGGCCAAGCGGCTTGACTTCGAGGTCTTCGATCACGACCTGGCTGACCCAGGAATTGCGAAACAGGTCCGGCGCGACGATCTGAAACTCCTCGCCGCCGTCATGGACGATGCGCCAGCGGTAATACTTGCCGGTTTCCAGTTCGAATTGATTGACCGAAAGCGTCAGTTCCGCGCTGTCGATCGCCATATCCGGCAGGCGCTCGGGCTGGCTTGCGAGGTTGCCTTCGGCCAAGAGCGGCGTGGAGCACATAAAAAGAGCGGCGACCGCCGCACTGATCCGACCAAATTTCATTCCGATTCCTCCCATAATTTGCATTTGTGCAATCACTTTGTCCGAACTCGTCATTGGTTACGAAAATGTCGTCAATTGGAGTCGCCAACGATCGAGGGTAAACAAAGCGCCCGTTCCGAGCCGAATATCTTGGCCGTGACACGCGGACCATGCTGAAATCCGATCCTTTGCTCGGCAATCCACACGCCAACTGCGCATCGGCGTGGCATGGTCACTCCGCCTGCCTGATCGTGAACGGGATTGGCTCGTTCTGATACTCGAGAGGCGGCTCACCCTCGATCCAGCCAGGGCAGTGCGTGTACTTCGCGATGAACGTAAAATTCGCGTCCGGCTGCAGCCCTGTCGGTGTGATCACCGTGACGAAAGTGTCTTCCCAGGTCAGCCCGATGTTGCGCCCGGCCGGCGGGTCGACGCGCTCGGCATGGGCGAAGATCTCCGATCGCGGGTTCACGAAGCCCCATTCGACCGAGCCTGGCACAATCTGGCATTCCTTCGCCGGCTCGAGGCGGCGGATTCGGAGCTTGATGCGGCAGGGCTCGCCTTCTTCACAGAAACCAGCCACCGGCCGCGTGCTTACCCTGGACACCTCGAACACCTTGCGCGGCTGCGTCAGTCGGCGCACCGTCGTCTCGACCGCTTCGATCCGTTCGCCCTGCTTCTGGATCTCTCGCGGCATTGTCCCCATGCCGACCAGCCAATCGCGCGCAGGCTCCCAGACCAGAGCGGTGGTCAGAGCCACGAAACCCGTGATGACGATCGTCAGGAATTGCCGGAAGGCGAACTTGATCGCCTCGTCTTTCATCCATGCCTTTCGCGGCATTTGGTTGCCGTTCTCATCCGTCATGCGTCACCAGTCCCTTGATCGCTTCGATTTTGTCGTTGGCCGTGTCCAGCCCCGCACGCAGTCGCAGGGCACACTCACCGAGAGCGCGCTCGGTCGTACCGGCAGCGCAGCGGACGATCACAGGCTCGAGCAGGGTCGGCGGGATCGGCTGTTGGGCGACCGTGGTTTCACCGCACGCTGTCAAGAACAGCACGGCCATAATCGGATAGCGCATCGTCGGCCCCTTCCAGTTCCGCGAACTCGTCGATCCGCGCCTCAAGCGCGGCGTTTCGTGCCTGCTCGGCGCGCAGCTGGTCGTTGGCGACCCTCGCTGCCTCGCGGTAATTCTCGATCGTCGCCTCGGCCCCGCGCAGATCCTCGCGCAGCGCAGCATTCCGGATCGTCAGGTGGTAGATCAGCCAACCGACAGCCAGAGCGGCCGAGACCGCGCCAAGGATGAGCGTCAGGCGCATCAGAGGCCCGACAGGCACAGGCCGCGCTCGTCGGCCCGGCGATTGACCAACCCCTGCCAGACGCGGCCCCCGGCGCGGTTCCAGCGGGGCAGTTCATTGCAGGCGGCCTCCCACTGACCCGCGCGGGCATATCTCGCCAGTGTGGACCGGCAGGCGGCCCCGGTGCCGACATTGTAGGTCCAGCTGGTCAAAGCGGCCTGTACCTCGATCGGCGCGGTCACAAGGGTCGGGATGCACGCGGCGAGCGGGCGGTAATAATCCTCGAGCAGCCGTTCCTCGAGCATGCCAGCGCACTCGGCCGAGCTATGGACGTCGCCAGGCTGCACGCCTTCGGTCTCGCCGTAGCAGACCGTCCAGACGCCCACGACATCGCGGTAGGCTTCAGTTCGCAGCCCCTCCCACTTCGCGGTGATCGGCACGGCCATCGCCATCACGGCGGCGACGACAGCGGCGCCCCCAGCGGTCTTCCGACCGATGGCGCCCGATGTATCGGTCAGAAAGTCGGGCAGGTTCTTCTGCGCGACGATCCGGGCGAGGCCAGCGGCGGCCGCGATAACCGGCGTCAGCACGACCAGCCAGGCGGGCGCTGCTTTGTCGAGAAGCGCGATGACGCCCTGAGCACCCGCGAGCACGAAGGCGATGGCGATGAAGCGCACCGACCAGGCGAAGCGGATCGTTTCTTTCCAATTCGGGATGAGCTGAAACATGGCAGGCCCTTTCGTGGCTGCGCGCAATGCCCGGTCTGGCCGGGTGCCTTGGTGGGAAAAGTGGGGAGAGTGCGGACTAGATCCGGGTGACCCCCGCGAGCGCGAGCGCCCCCTTTGGATCATCGCTCACTATGGTGAGAAGCCGCGCGGGGTCGGCCGCAAGCGGTGCGTTCGGATCGAAGATCGTCACGGCAGCCTGCGCGCGGCCTGCCGCCTCGAGGTCCACACCGGGAGAATGCGCGGGCGCTTCAAGGGCACTCGACGCAGCCTGAAGAAACCCGGCCTTCACCAGCGAGGATGCGACCGCGTATCGGTTCCCACCGGCATCCTCAAAACGAGCCTGCGCAAAGGTGTGGACGTCAGCCGGGCTCTCTCCGACGACCAGCGCCAGCTGGTTCGCGTCCGCCATGAGTGCCTCCGGACACACGAAGGTCGCGCGCATCACATACTCGGTCATAAAGTGCTCCTTACTTTTCGAGGATCAGACCATCGAGCGCGGCGATCACCGTGCTCACGCTGGCGGTCGTTTTCTGCACCCTTTCCAGGCCATCGATGATCGAACGCCCGTCCGACGAACCCGCGTGGACAAGCCCGGTGCCGGGGTCGATGGCCACAGCGTCGACTGCGTTGTCGGTGCCCGTCAGGGTCGCCGCGCCGCCGTTGATGAGGGGGAGTTCGTCGGCGTAGATCTGGGCGATCTGGGCCGCGGTGGGGATCGTGTTTGTCGGACGAACCCCGCGCATCTTCTTGCCTGCCTTCAGCGTCATATCCGCCCCGGAAAAGGTGATGCTTGTCGTCGGGGCTGTTCCGGGCGCACCATCCTCGTAATCCTGCCCGCCTGAAAGGTCATACAGATACAGGTGCGGCTCGCCCGCCACTTCCTCCCACCAGTAGACGCAGCCAGACGAGGAAATATCCGTGTCGAGCGTGACCGTGCAGTCGGCGGATAGCTCGCACCAGACCAACGAGTCCGCTTCGCCCAACTTGGTCTTGGTGATGGTGCCGACGACGATCAGGTCATTGCCGTTCACCGAGCGGTCTTGTTGGGTGACGATAGGGGTGACTTTCACGCTGAGTATGTTGGCAGTTTCATTTCCATCGGGATTAAAGCACCGGATTAGGGCTGACATCGTTGATGCGGTCGCGACCATGCGCCCGGTGTAAGTCCCATCGGCTGTGATGTTATTTCCACCAGTCTCGTCAAACACGAGGTTTTCACCATCAACCCGAAGCCTCAATTCAGAGTTATCGAGATTAGCAGTTCCAGAAACTTCGATCTCGAATTCATAGGTGACGCCAGACGTAGTATCGACGGTGAACGGTAAATCGGTTGTGTTCGTTGCGCCACCTACGCTGGTATCAAGTTCCCAACGACTAGCACTCTGGTTGAATGACCAACTTGCTGCCCCCGTGCCGGTCGGCAACCACCCCGCCGCTTCCGCTGCCGTTTGGTTCGCATACGCAGCGAAGTTGTCCGCAAAGGCGTAGGGCCCGATCACCGTCACATCGTCTATCTTTCCGTTATAACCAGAGACAGCGTTGATCAGGAACGTTGTCGAGGCGTCTCCAGCTTCAAATGAGGCATCATAAGTCCCGTTGTTCTGAATATAGCTGTCGTGGATATTCACCCCGTCAGCCGACAGGATAACCCGACCAGATGTCCGATCCGAGTGGGTAAGCTGGGCGATGTAGTAAGAGCCCGCGACAGTTGGAACGTCTTGGCTCATCTGCCCATTGGCACCGCCCGCGAGCGCCTTCCCGCTGGCGTCCCAAGTGAAGTCCGTCACCGTCCAACCTGACAGGTCCGATGCGAAGTCACCGTTCGTCACGATGTCGGCAGGAACCGCGGCACCCACGATTTCGGTATCGTCGCTGTCTGATAGCCAGCACCCGAGCGGGTTCAGCATCCAGCCGGTGTTATAATCGGTCGTGATCAGGGCCGAAAGTGTCTTGGTGAAGTCGGTCCAGTCCGGGCGATACAGGGCGACCCCGTTGACCGCCTGTTCCGATGCGTTCTGCCCGCCCGTTGCGATCAGATCGTCCATCATGTCGATGGCATAGGCCCGCGTCAGGAGATCGAAGTCACGCTGACCTGCGGTTGTCGAGGCGAGGTTATCGCCAAATCCATCCCCGGCTTCGATCTCAGTCCATGTCGCGAAATACCAGTTCTTGTAGGTATTCTGGGCGTAAATGACGCCATGCTCATTTGCGGCGACCAGAGTGAAACTCAAGGTGGCGAGGCTGTCTGTTACCGTCCCATCGTCGAGAATGACACTCAGACCCCCGGCAGTCCCGACCGCGATAGTCGGCACTTTGAGGCCGGTCGCGCCGTCCGTGGGTGCGTCGGGTTGGACGTAGGCGGCGACGGCGTTGACGGTGTTGTTCACGATCGCCGGGCTGGTCGCAGTCGTGTGCGTCGGGGTTACGGTGCTGTCGCCGTCAGCGAGGTTCAGGACAGTCGCGCCACTCCCGGTCCCGACGACCAGAACGCCCTCGATGCAGGCAACCGAAGAGACTGTGTAGCCGGTGAAATCGTGCGTTTGGTGCAGGGGAAATTCGGGATCCGTCGCATCAAAGATCTTCACCGCCGTCGCTTCAGCCACTGCCACGAAATGAAGCGGATATCCCTCAGCGAGCATGGCCGTACCGCCATCGCTGTCGTCGGCGCTGTCATAAATCGCGACATCCACCGCGTTCAGCATGATCTCCTGCAAGCGCGACAGCGTGCCGCCATAATTCACGCCGGTGGCCTGCCGGGCGAAATACGACACGACCTCGAGCTTCTCGGCCGAGGTCAGCGCCCGATCGATCACAAACCACCCGAGCAGATCCTTCTGCGGCAAGGTCACGGTTCCACTCACGGTCTGATCCTCGTCGATCCAGACTTCGGACTGCGTGACGTAGCCGACCGTGCAGGACGAACCCAGATCACCGAAGGTCACCGTCAGTGCATCGTCGATCTCGTCGTTCTGGATGATCCGGTCGCCGTTCTCAGCGACGATGAGCGTGGGTTTCGCGGCGGTCGTCCCCTGGGTCGCGTCATTGCCGTTGCCCGAGACATCGGCGATATGGCCGATCGGGTCACCCGTACCGGCCGGGGTGGTCCCCGCCGCGTTCTGAAACAGCTTCGACGACACGGTCGTGAACCAGGCCCCGTCCTCACCCGACGAATAGAACTGGCGAAAGAAATTTTGTTTGGCCGCGAACTGCGACGCGAGCCGCGACATTGCGAGCGAGACACCGATGGTCATGGGGTTTGGCTCCGGGTCAGGGTGCGATGGCGACGAACACCGTCACGGCGTCCGTGTCGGTGGACATGATCTGGCCAACCGATGTCGGAAAAAGCTCATTCGCCAGAAGGTTGACGGTCAGGGCATTCCCGTACTGGTCCTTGAACGTGACCTGCGCATCTGTCTCAACCCGGATGGCCGTGCCGATGGTTTCGGCTCCGTCCTTGCCCAGGATGTTCGGCGTAGAGTCATGCTTCGTGGGCGTGATCCAGTAATCGACCATGCCCGAGAGTGCGGCGAAGCGGTCGGCCGCGAACATCTCGCGCGCGTTGAATGGGTTACTCATGAGGGTGTCCTCTTGGAGGTTTCAAAATGGAGGGCAGGGTGGGCTATGAAGGCCAATGGCTCGCATCTCGATAGTCCTGCGGAATCGGATCGGCATTCAGGAGTGCCTCTTGCGCCGCGAGGATCGGCCCGATCGCCGCCTTCAGCGCCGCATCCTTGGCGATGATGGTCTGCGCCATCTCCGTCGCTGAAAGCCCCCTTGGCGAGGCCAGCGCTTCGACCAGCGACGAAGTCCCGCCGTCCACGACGACAATCCGCGCCTCGGCCAGCTGGCCCTTCCACGTCTCACGCTCGAGGTCGCTGTATTCCGCCACGAGCGCGGCGAGGCGACGGCGCCCCTCCTGCCGCACCAGACCAGGGAGATCCTCCGCCGGAATGTCCTCCGGTGGGGGTGGGGCGAACGTCGCGCCATCCCAACTGAAACCCGGTCCGGCCGGACCCGTTGCCTCGGTAACCGCGATAAGTCCTTCCGGCTCCCGGCCGGGCACATAATTGCGAACGGCCTCGACGACACCATCGACGAGGAATGCGAATTTCTGTTTTTCAGGCATGGCTCACTCCGAATATTCAAAAATCACGATGATCCCGTCGGCGCCGTCGCCGCCATCCGCATTTGCCACGGCGCCGAGCGCGGCAGCACCGGAACCGCCTCCACCATTGCCCTCACAAGCAAAGCCTTGCGCGTTGGTGCCGGCCACGTCGACGTGACCACCTTTCTCGCCCTCGCCGAACCGCGATCCGGCCCCATCACCACCCATTGCGATGCCCGCACCGGAAAATTCGTCGGACGGGATCCCGAAACTGTTGGAGCCTGAATTTCCTTCGAAAGAGGTCGACGCGAGTATCGACGTGCCGGTGCATGTGGTCACGTTGCCGCCGTTGCCACCCGCAGCCGTGTGGGCATTGGTGTCGACCTGCGTCTCGGCACCGTAGCCGCCCTCAACGGAAATCGTCAGCCCGGCTCCGCTGTCTCCGTTCGACATAAGCGACGACAGGCCGCCGTTGGAGCCGTTCGTGTCCGTTCCCCCGTTGCCGCCTGTGCCTCCTGCGCCGCACACGCCCGCATAGCTCGCCGCGTCAAGCGTAAAGTAGACATCCGCTTCCGCCCCGGCGCCACCGCCACCGCCAGAGCCTGCCTCCGAGCCTGTGGTGTCCCCGTCAGCGCCTCCACCACCGCCACCAGCACCGACGACCTGCGCCCGCGCGCGCACGGCGCCAACGGTCGGCGTATAAGTAAACGATCCGGCGGTGTCGAACACCTGCATCGCAATCAGGCGCCCCGCGAAGTCGGCATCCAGATCGATGCCAAGCTGCGCGGCCGTCACCCCGTGCGGGTTGTCAGTGTCCTCGAGATGAGACACGGGAAACCCACCGACGAGATCCCAATTCGAGCTGTCGAGGCTCGGATCGGTCGACGACGTGAAGTCGGCGGTCGCCTGATAGAGTTGAAGGTCGATTGGCGACCAGACGCGGTCCCCAACCTCATATGCCGTGCCGGTCACCCATTCGAGCGCGTTTGTCGCGTTCTCGAGGCTCGCCAGAAGCGCGGACATCCAGACGAGAGCTGCGTTGATCTCACCGATCGTCGTCCCGGATAGCAGGTTCCAGACATAGAACGCATAAGCGTGGAACGTCTCCGGCTCGTTCGGATCCGGGATCTGATCGGTGTCGAATTCGGTAAGGCTTGGCGTGGTCATCAGATCACCCCCTGACAGGTCACTGGAAAGATGAAGTTTGCGGGCATGTTCGACGGCACCTCGATGTCCAGCAGGAAGCCGAAATTCACGAGCTCGGGCGCGAGCGTGGCCTCATAGGTCACAACCGCGACACCATCGACCGCGTCGAGCACGTTCTCGATCGACTGGAACGTCGACCGGGCAGCCTTGACCTCGTAGGTCACGTTGCGCGCAATTGCCCGCTTTGTGGCCGTCGTGACCCCGAAGGCATCGGTGGTGAGCTCGGTATAGGTTCGCCGCCGAGCCTTGGTCTGGTCGCTGATCAGGGTGCGCCCGATCACATACTGGCGCCCTACGACGAGCATGCCGAGCGCAGGCGATGAGCCCTCGATCGTCAGCTTTATGGTGGCACCAGCGGGCGCGAAAATGTTCTCGATCACGGTTCGGCGGATCGAATTGAAGAACACCGCGTTATACCACGACCACCAATCCGACACCGGCTCCGGCGAAGTCTCAAGAGTGGTCGACTGGATGACCTCGCTGTCGACGATGACCTCGATCGTCGTGTCTGTCATATTGAGACCAAACAGGGCGATGGCATTTGAGAAGGCATCAACCGTGACCTCGAGCACGAGCGGCGACGTCCCGGTGGTCTGCGTCCCCAACTGGCCATCGATGAACTTGCGGATGTTGGTGGCCGACACGAGGATCCAGCGCGCGCCTTCCAGAGCCTGCACCTCGTCGGAGGGGTCGTAGCCGAGGTTGCTGTCGATCGACGAGACGTAGATGAAGCCCTCCCAGATCACGTAGTCGCCGATGGCATAGGTGGTCGCGTTGTCCCACTCGGGATGATCGTCCTCGTCTTCTGAGGCCGACGCGAGGGTGAGAGTGTTGGGCTTAATGAGTTTCACGGCGTCACCCCAGAGCCGTCTCGAAGGCGAGATCCTCGGTCGCGACGGCCGAGCGCCCGAGCGCCAGCTTGATGTCCCGCAAGAGCTCGGTCTGGCGCGAGAGCTCGGCGTTCTGCGTGTCGATGAGCGTGTTGGAGTAACGTCCGGCGTTCGAAATCTCGTTCGCCAGCTTCGCCTCCCAGGCGGTCCCGTAGCCGCCCGCGTCGAGGTTGTAGGCGCTCCGGAGCGCACCGCTGGCCTCGAGCACGGTCGCGGTCACCTCCACGAACACCGGCGCGATGCCAAGGAGTGCGGCATAGGCCTCGCGCCCGGCCTTCGTCATGAGGTTCTGGCCGGTCACCAGCGCCTTGAAGCCCGCCATCGTTTCGGGCAGGGCGAGGTTCAGATCGGCAAACACCTCGGCGATCTGGCTGCGCATGTAGGCGAGCTTCTCCTCCTGCGAGAAGAACGTCTCGAAGAACGCGGCCGTCTGCGTGGTGAGCGCACTGAACGTGCCAAACACACTCACAAGTTCGTCGGCGAGGTCGCTGCGCACCCGCATGCCAACCACGCCGAGGATCCGGACCACCTCGCGCGCCTGTTCGGCCTGCGCCTCGAGAATGTCGGTGATCTGGTCGAAGGTCGGCGCGATATCGAGCAGGGCGGTGAAGGCCCGGCGCCCCGACTGCGTGAGCAGGTTCTGCGACTGCACGAGCGCGCGGAACGCCTCGTCGGTCGTCGGCACGGCCCGGCCGAGCTCGCGGAACGTCCCGGCGACCTGACGGCGCATGTAGGCGAGTTTTTCCTCGTCGGAGAAGAACCCGTCGAAATACGCGCCGGTTTTCGAGGCGAGGGCCTCGATCCCGCCGACACGCTCGGCGAGATACTTGGCAGACCGGCCGAACTTGCCGAGATCCGCCGCGCCCGCTTGGCGCGACGAGGCCGCGAACAGATCGAAGTCCTTGGAAATCGGGTCGAGCACGGCCTGCACCCCGACCAGGGCCTCGGCCGCCTGCGCGCCCATCTTGGCGATCGCGTTGGACAGGGCGCCCGCATACTCCTTGAACATCTGCTCGACCCGCGCCTCGATCTCGTTGGCCGAGAGGTTCTCGGTCTCGATCCGCCGCATGGTCATCTTGACCCGGTCGAGCAGCTCCTCCGGCACCGAGATGCCGAGTTTCGCGTAGAGCTCGGTCACGGTCTTCTGAACCTTCGAGGCCTGCCGGTTGAGCGAGCGGGCCAGCTGCGCGGGCAGGTCGCGCTCTTCATCGAACTGGTTTTTGAACAGGCCCCAGAACGTGGTGCGTTCGAACTCGTCATAGGCCGACCCGGTGACCTGCCCGCCCTCGACGCCGAGTTTCAGGCCCGAGCCGATCTGGGTCTTTTTCGAGAAGGTCGCGATCAGATTGATTCCGGCGATCACGGCACCGATGATCGGCAGGGCGCCTGTGACGGCCGTGCCGAGCGCGGCGAGGCCACCGCCCGCTGCGAGACCCGAAAGTCCGCTCGAGACCTGCTGGAAGGCCGTCGTGAACCCGGCCGCGATGCCGCCCGGGTTGAACACCGCCTGCGACAGGGCCTGACCGGCGGCCGACTTGAAGCCGCTCCAGGCGTTCTTGAAAGCCGAGTCCGGGTTCGACACGAGATCCTGCAGGAAATTCTGTCCGACGCCCTTCAGAGCCTTGGTGGCGTCGAAGGCGGCATCCTTCGCGCCCGCGAGCTCTTCCTTCATGCGACGGGCGCCTGCGGCCCCGGCCTCGCCGAGCGCCTCACCGGCCGCGCCTGCGGCCTCGAGGTTGGTCTCAAGCACCTGCGCCTCGACGGCCGTGTCCTCGACGCCGTCCGTCATATCGGAGATCGCATCCTGCACACCCGGGGTGCCGCGCGTGATCCCCCGCTTCAGGCCCTCGGCGATGAACTCACCGATCTTGCGCATGACGAGCGATGGCGACTTGATCCCGAGTTTGTCGCGCACCCACTGCGGCAACTTCGCGCCAAGCTCGTCCATCTTGGCCTTCAGGCCCGCCCACGCGGCATCGATGCCCGCGCGAATCCCGTCGATGATGTTGCGACCGACCGATTGCGCGGCCTCCCAAACGGTCGACGCGACACCGCGTACGGCATCGGCCAGACGCGGGCTCAGGGTCTCGATGATCGCCATCGCGCCCTCGACCATGCCCGCGAGACCATCGCGGATAAGCGCACCGGCAGACACGAACACGTCGCCCAAGGCCGAGATCCCGGCCCGGGTGGTTTCGACCAGCTGCTCGAGCGCCGCCTTGTAGGGCGCCACGAGTTCGAGCGCATAGCGCCGCAGGAGCTCGGCGATCGCGGCGAGATTGGTGTCGGTCGCCGCGCGCACCTCCTGCCACTTCTCGACCGCAACAGTGGCGATCGAGCGGAACAGACGGATGATCGACCGAAGCGACAGGTAAAGACCGCCCGCGACCGCCACGACGCCCGCGATGATCGGAACGACGGTCGCCAGCGCGCCCGCGAACGGCGCCAGCGCGATGGTGGCGAGACCGATGCCTGCGATCACCGGGCCGAGGGCCACGGCAATCGCCGCCGACACGGAAACAAACTTCTGCGCCTTGGGCGAAAGGTTCTGGAACCACTCGGCCAGATCCACCAGCTTGTCGGTGATCTTGGTGAGGATCGGAATGGCCGCCTCGGCCAGCTGCGTAAACACCGGGATGAGGCCGACCAGGGCGGCCTGCATCTTGGTTCGAAGGATGTCGCCGACGAGCCGGAACTCTTCACGCGAGCGGCGCGCCGCGTCGATGGTGCGCTGGTCGAGCACGAGCCCGAGCTCGGCCGCCTTCGCCGCCATGTCCGAGATCGCGCGGCCGTAGTTGTCGAACATCTCGGTGAGCAGGGTGGCGTCCGACGCCATCGCCTCCATGTAGAAGGTCATCTCCTGCTGGCTGACACCGGCCTCCTTCAGGGACCGGATGTAGAGCCCGAGCGCTTCCTCCGAATTGAGCCCGACGAAGGCATCTTTGGTGATGCCGACCTTGGGCGCGATATTCTCGAAAAAGTCCTTCATCGGACCGCCGCCGGTCTGCAGGAAATCGCCGACCCGGTCGTTCACGTCCTTGAGGATATCGGCCAGCTTTTCCTGCTCGACGCCGAACCGGGTCGCGGTGAGCGACAGCACCTTGAACCGGCCCGCACTCAGGCCCGCCATCCGCGCGACGTTGTCGAGCTCGATCATCGCGTCGGCCGCGCGCATGGACATGGCGGTCAGCCCGGCCGCAGGCGCTGTGATCGCGGCCGTCATGACCGCGCCCACGTTGCGCATGCCCTTGCCGATATTGGTCATCGTCCGGCGTAATTCGCGCGCCCGCTTCTCGGCGCGATCCGCACCTTTCTCGAACGCCCCCGTCTCCAGCGACAGGACGGCGCGCAGCATGCCGACCAGGGCCTTGCTCATTGGATGGTTTCTCCGGTGGTCGAGGTGTGCATGAAGCGGATCATCCGCTCGATTTCGGCGTCCGACTGTGCCGGGCGACGGCCCGCGCCGGTGATGATCCGGTCGGCAGGTGGATACTTGGCCGGGGCGTTCACGCCGACCGCGACCAGCTGGCCCGTGAGCCAAGACTGGAGCTGGACGAGGGCGCGCTCCCGATCGAGCCGCGCCCCCACCCCTTTCAGGATCACGTCATACTCGCGCAGCGTGACCCGCCAGAACAGCTCCGGCGGTTGCCCCGCCGAGACCCACTCCGACCAGAGGGCCGACCAGTCTAGGCGGCCGCTGCCGGTTTTCCCGGCGTCTTTTCCTCGGCCCCCTTCTCCGGCATGGAGGCGGTCATCGCCTTGTTTACCAGATCCATGACGGCATCGAGGCCGCCAGCCGCGTCGATTATCGCGCCTGCCTCTTTCTGGGTCATGGTGTCGTGGTGTTCGATGAGCCCCGCCCAGAAAATCGCCCGCAGCATCTTCATCGACTGCTGCTCGCTCTCGAGGATATCGACGACGGACTTTCCCGTCGCCTCTTCGAGCTCGACCAGCGCATTCGTGGTGAACTGGAGCGTGTAGGTTTTGCCCGCCGCCTCGAAGGTGGTCTTGGCGCGCGGGTCCATGCCGGATTTCGTCATTTTGGAAAGCCTCTCTCAGCGCCGGATCAGGACGTCTGCGTCCAGTCCGGAGCGCCGGTGATCTTGAAGGTGGCGGTCAGCGTGAGCTCGTTCTCGTCGAGCGTCGGCGGGGTGAGCGAGGTGAGATAGGCGGTGTAACCCCAGGTCGACCCCGACGCGAGCTCGATCTGGTAATACTGCGCATCGTCGTCCTCGAAGTCGGTGATGAGCGTGTCGTAGGTGCCATCATCGGCGTCGAGGTAGAGCTCGGCCGAGAACTCGCCCGCATCGCGCAGGTTCGCGATGAACTCGCGGTAGCGGCCGGACGATTCCAGATGGGTCACGTCCTTGGTGTCGCGCGTGAGCGTCGCGGGCGTGATCGAGCGCACCTGACCGATGGCGGTGAACGTGCCGCCGGAAGTGCCGTCAGAGGACCGTTTCAGGGTGGTCCCGTAACCCGTTTTCGCATCCGTCACTTTCATGTCTCCTTCCAGACGCAGTAAAATTCGACGATCACGCGAGACAGGATCCCGGCACCGTCCATTTCCTCGGCTGCGCCATCACGCATCGAGATCTTCATGATGTGGTCGAAGGCGACACCGCCGACGGTCCCCACATAGCCACCCAGGAGCCCGTCGATGATCCGGGCGACCTCGGTCGCGCCGAGAACGAGATCGGCATAGACATCGACCTGCAGACGTGCCCGCGTGAGCCCAGTCGGCCCTTCGAGGTGGTAAGGCTCGGTCGCCACCACCTCGCGCAGCAGCACGAAGGGCCGGGCGGTTTCACCCTCGGGCAGGCGCGTCCAATGGACCCGGGTGCCGACGAGATCGGTGAGCGCCGACTGGCCGAGCAGGTATGTGGTCAGCGCTTCTTTCATCCTCCGGCCCTCGCCATGCGACGCTGGTGGCGCGCAACGGTCTTCGCGACGTCGATGCGCAACTGCGCGACGATGATGTCCCAGGCCTCCGGCGCCCGTGTCTCGAAGGCTGGGCGCATGAACGGATGCGCGGCCATTTTGTGGCTGCCGAACTCGTTGACCATTGCGGCCGCATAGGGCTGGCGCTCCGGTCCGCGACCGTCGTGGATCGAGGTCAGGACGCCGACGTTCTGCTGCACCTCGTTCGACCCGGCCTTTCCGCCTCGTGCGGCCGCGCGCGACGAGATGCCGATGGAGCGATGGAGGTCATTGGCGGCAGTGGCCGGATCATCGGCAGCCAGCTGCTCGGCGGCGGCCTTGATCGGCGCGGCGGCCTTTTTCAGAACCCGGCGGCCGCTGGCCTTGGCGACCGTAGACGGCAGGTCCATGAGCAGCCGCTCGAGCTCGCGGCCGCCTTCGAATTTCAGATCCACCTCAGAGCTCCTCGACGGCGGTGATTTCGAGATAGCGGTGGCGGCCGCTGCCCCCGGCCTCCTTCACGCCCTTGATGTCCCAATTACGGCCATCGGCGATCATCATGTCCCCCGCCGTGATGCTTCGGGTCTTGGCATTCGACCTGACCGTCCAGCGGGTGCGCAGGAACCCATCCTCGATCCCCGCTTTCAGGCGCTCGGCATCCGACAGGTCCATGCGCGCCGCCCAGGCCTCGCAGAACGGATCCGGAGCGGGCGTGGCCGTTGCAGGATCCGGACGGACAACCTCGTTCAAGGCGTTTCGCGTGGCGGTCACCTTGCCCGAGGCCGGGGTCTCCGCGTAACGGTAGAACGCGACGCGCCGATCCAGCCGCGCAGCCCCCGACCGGGCCATCAGATCAGGCCCTCGGGACGGCGGAAATTCACGAGCAATGCGCGCACTCCGAAGGGCAGTATGTCGCGCGGCCCGCTCGCGGCCGCCTCCGCGTTCTCATACCAGAACCCGACGAGCAGGCGCACGGCCTGTCGGATGGGCTCGGGCACGTCCGAAGCCGCCGCGCCATAGCCCGCGACGAAGGTCACTCGGATCGCATCTGAACGGTCGTAGACAGCGGGCCATGACGCCCCTGCGACGAGCTCGAGGCGCGCCCGGCTTTCACCGGCCACGAGGCGATAGCTCTCGGCCGCGAGCGTCTGGGTCTCGCCCTCGGCATCGATGTAGACGACCGAGGTCACCGACTGAACCGGCGGCAATGGTAGATCGAGTGACGCGCCCGAGGGCCAGACAGCACGGGTCATGACCCACGACTGCGTGATCAGCGCCCGGCCGAGGATCCCGAACGGCCCGTCGAGCAGACCCTCGGCCGCGAGCACGAGCCCGTCGACCAACGTATCGTGATCGTCTTCGAGCTCGCGCAGGTGTTCTTTGGCCTCTTCCGTCGAGAGAACGCGGGTGGCGGGCGCACCTTCCTCGGCCAGGGCCAAGGAATAGCCGCGCGCGCCGTGCAGCCCGTCAGGCACCCTTGTTCTCCGGCGGCGTCGCGGCCTTGGTCGCAGGCGCGGCCTTGCCGGCCACAGCGCCAGCGGCGCGCGCTTCGACCTCGACCGCGCCGGACACCTCTGAGCCCGCCTTCAGCCACTCCGGGTGAATTTTGCCCTTCGGCACTGCGTAGAAATCCTTGGTGAGTTTTGCCATATCAGCCTCCGTGGTTTTTGGATGGAGGCCGGAACACGCCCGGCCTCGCACCAAAAATCGCGAGGGCGATCAGGTCGCCGCGATCTCGGCCGCAGCCGTGCCGCCCGGCGAATAGCGCAGGTTCTGCAGCACCCAGGTGCCTGAGACGATCGCATCGGTGCCGGTGGTCCCGGTCGCTACAACACGCACGTGTTTCTTCGTGCCGATGTAGCCGATCGAGCCGAGGGCCTTGTTGTCGTCGTCATCGTCGGTGACGGACAGCGCCGCCTCCGTCCCGACGAGATCCGCGTCCGCGACCGGGGTGAAATCCGCGTCCGCGTCCGTGTCGCTTTCCTGCACTTCGAAGCTGAAGCCCGCAGCGCCACCGGCATCGGTGACCGTTCCGGTCTGCAGGAATAGGGTGGCCGCACCGGCGTCGCTCACGTCGACGATGTTGCCCTTGGCCGGAGTGGCTCCCGACAGCGTGGCCAGCAGGCCGTGCGCCATCACAGTGAGCGACCGGCAGTCGATCTTATGCATGTGCTTTCTCCTTCAGAAAGGTCCGGACGATCAGCTCGTGGCGAACTTGATCACCTTGATCGCGTCGAAGTCGGTGATCCCGCCACCAACGCGCTTGGTCGCGTAGAACAACACGTTCGGCTTCGCCGAGAACGGGTCGCGCAGGATCACGACGTTGGTGTTATCGGCGATGGTGTAGCCGGTGAAATCGCCCACCGCGATCGACAGCGAGCCCGCGCCCTTGGCAGGCATGTCGTCGGCGACATACATCGGACGGCCCTGAACGGTCCGCACGATCTGCCCATCGGTGTTGAGCATCGACTGGAGCAGATACTGGTCCGCGCCGTCCTTCAGCACCGCGACGTCGGCCGCAACGGTGTTCTTCATGAGCCACGAGGCATTCGCCTGATAGACGCCCTGCAGGTCGTAGAAGGTCCGGGTCAGAACATCCGCCGGTGCCGAGGCCGCGAAGTCGCCCGCCGCACCCGTGGCGCGATACTGCAGCTTGCCAGCCGCACGATCGGCATCCGCATCCGTGGCCACGTCATAGGCAAGGAAGCCCTTGGGCATGTTGACCCCGTTGCCCGACACGAAGGCGGTCGCCTCCGCGCGCGCGAATTTGTCGGAGATCTTGCCCACGAGCCAGGACTCGATGTCGAAATCCGCGACATCGAGCATGCGCTGTGACACCTTCGGCATCGCCGAGAGCTCGTGCAGGACGATGGAAATGCGGTTCACGGTCGGCGTGTTGGTTTCCGAACGCGAGCCGGTTTCCCCCGCCCACTCATAGCCCAGGTCGTCGCGATCGATGAGCACGTCGTAGCTCGCACCCGAGAACTGCTCGACGGTCGCGAGCATGCGGATCGGCGAGGTCCGACGATGCCGGGTCTGGATCCCGGCGCGGATGGTCGGACTGACCATGAAGCCACCGCCCTCGGCGGTGTTGGTCGCCATCGACTTGAGCTCCGGGCCTTCCTCGCCCTTGCGCAGGTAGTCGACAAAGGACGCGTTGTAAGCGGCATCCTTGGCCTCGTCCGGGCCACCGGGTGCGCCCGGGCGATTTCCGGCCGTCTCGACCTTCTCGAGACGCTCCATCATCGACTTCTGCTCGGCCTCGAGTCCGGCCGCGATATCGGCCTTCATCTTGTCGAATTTCTGGTTGTCGACGTAGTCCGCCGACTTCCCCTTAAGCCCTTCCACATCCGAGCGCAGCGCCTCGACGGTCTTCTGCGTGTCGGAAAAGAGCTCTTTGATCTCCATCATGCCATCGGGCATTTTTAGACTCCTTGTCCAAGTGTGCGGCGCATGAACTGCGCCAATTCGCCAAGACCACCATCGCCAGCGTCCTGCATGGCTTTGACGGCTTCGAACCCGCCACCCATGAGGGTGCGGGCCACGGAACGAGAGAACCCAGCGTCCTGCATGAGCCTCCGTTCGCATTCGCGTTGAGTGAGATCCCCGGCCTTCACGGCGTCGATCCGCGCCGAAGAAAGCATAGGGAATGTGACCATCGAGACCTCCCAGAGATCGAGCTCGAGCAGCTGGCGCTCGCCGTTCTCCCCCCGGGTGGCGCGCAGGGTTCGGTAGCCGATCGACATCCCGTCGATGATCCCCTCGCGGATCATTTCGGCCACCTCGGCCCCCTTCGCGATCTTGGTGAGGATCCGGCCGCGCACGAACAGCCCGGTCTCGTCCTCAAACACCTCGTCCCACTTTCCGATGGGCTGCGACGGGTCGTGCTGCCAGAGCATCTTGATCCCCCCGACCCCGCCGGGTTTCTCGGCCAGCGAGCGCGCGAAGGCGCCGGGCACCACGACGTCGCCGCCCGCATCAACCTCGTTGAAGCGCGAGGCGTAACCTTCGACGTGGCCATCGGCGTCGGCCTTGACCTCGAGGGCCAGTGTTTTGAACTCGGCCCATGCGGCCTCTTCCTTGCGCTCATTCATCGATTTGTCCCTCCGGGTTCATCGCGCCGCGCGGCACGGCGTTGGCCCACGGCTCATCGACCGGGTTCATCCCGACTTCCTCGCGGACCTCGTTCGGCGACATCCAGCCGGGCTGGCCGCCCGCGCCGAGCGCCCTTGTGAAATACTCGGCCTGATCCTTGAAATCGCCGCGCAACAGCGCGCGCTCGTCGAGATCGACCCTCAGATCCCTGTCCAGCGACAGCACGTCGCGATGGCAGACATCTTCGAACCGACGCATCCACGGCCCGAGCGTGTGGACAACGTGGTTGCGAAAGTGCTGCTCGGCCGAGGCGAAGGTCGTCGTCGAATTCGCATGCATGAGCATGATCGGATGCACCCGGAATGCCCGGGCGATTTCTTCGATCTGGAACTGCCGCGTTTCCAGATGCTGCGCGTCGACGCTGGTCATGACCATCGAGTCGAACTTGGCGGCCGCGTCCAGGATCGCGATCCCGCCGTCGCCACCGGGTCCGAAGCGCTGCTGCCAGAGATCGCGCAGGGCCTCGCGCCGTTCCGGGCTCAACTCCTGCTCGAAGCTCAGGACACCGGAGGGCTTGCCGCCATTCCCCGCGAGCCGCGCCTGCTGCTGCTCCATCGCCGCAGCGAGCCCGATGGCCTCGCGCGCGGCCGAGAGGGCGGGCAGGGCCTGCCAGCCATCGAGCGACGGACCGCGCAGATACATGACCTGTGACGGTTCGAACGTCCCGCTGGTCCCGTTTGCGTAGCTGACCCGGAAGTAATGGCGCCAGCTGTTTGCGACCCGCTCGATCGACCATGTGCCGATGGGCAAGGGCAGGATTTCGCGAACCTCGCCGTTCACGACGTTCTTGATCCCGAGAAACCCGTTGCCCAGGAGCGCCGAGAGGATCGCATACTCGCGAAACTGAAACGGCGTCTGAAACTCGTTCGGCGACACCGCCATCACCCGGTGCGCCCAATGGTTCCGCACGACCTCATACGAGCGACGGCCGTCCTCGAAGCGATCACGCACGATCCTGACCGGCATCTGCGCGATGCCCTCCGAGATGACCCGGACGGCGCAGGCGACGGCCGAGATCTGCATGGCGGTCACCGGGGTGACCGCGACGTTGGAGCGGCTGGTGTAGCGCACAAACGGCGCGACCTCGGCCAGCTGGTCGAGGGTCAGCGTCACCATGTCGGCGCTCTTGCGGCGCAGCTTTCCGAGCCCGAACATCTCAGAGCACCATGAGGTCGGCGGTTTCGAGATAGGATCGCGCGCTCGACGCGACCGGGTTCATATCCATAAGAACCGCCGCGTTGAAGGTCGCGATCAGCGGATCGATCTTCGCGACCCCGGCCTTCGCTTTCGTGATCATGATATTATTGCCCTTCGCCTCTGCCTTCGCGTTGCCGAGCGCCCACCGCATGATCGGCTGGTCGCCGTGCAACAGTCGGCCATCCATCAGCCGCCGCTCGAGGCCCTTGATTGCCCCGTTCAGTTTGAACCCTTGCCCGACCCCGTAGACCGCTCCTTCGGGAAAGCCCGCCTCGCCAAGCTCATCGAGCAGCGCCGCGACGCCCCAAGGGTCGAGCCCGATGCCCCCTGCTTCAGGGAACAGACCCCCCTCTCGCACGACACTGCAGAGCGCGGCCATCTGGCGCGCATGCTCGGTCGTGTTTTCCTCGATCACGAGGTCGCCCGCCTCTTCGACGTCGCGCAGGACGGTGGCGATTGAGGCGCGCCGGGCCAGCACGTCGGGCGTGGCCCAGACGCGCACATGGTGCAGCCACCGCCGGGTGTCGGCCTCACGGCCGATGAACGCGAGAGACGCGAGGTCGTCCGCACCCCCTAGATCGCCCCCGGCCACGACCACCTCGGACCGCTCGAGAAGCTCTTCGAGACCGATCAGCGTGTCGTCGATGCACCCGGTCCAATACTCGGCGCCGACCCACCGCTCGGAGTGAAGCCCGAGACCGATCTCGACGTTCAGATGCTGGCTGACCCAGATCTGCTCGGTCTCAGCCGTGGCCGAGCCGTTGTTTTCATAATCGGCCTCGAGCCGTTCCCGGCTGATCGAGCGCCCGAGGTTCGGCAGCACCAAGTGCCAATTGTCCCGGTTGCGCCAGAACCCCTCGTCCTTCTGCACCGCCTCGGGAAACTCGTAGAGCACCGGCAGCATGATCGGCTTGGACCCGGCCTGCCCATCGCGGATCGCCCGGGCCTTTCTGAGCTCGGCCTTCCAGATCCCGGCAGGCTCCTTGTCCGACTGCGTCGTGATCATGAGCAGGCGGCCGCCCGCCTTGGTGATCCCGCCGCCCCGAACCTGTTGCATGACCGCCGCCGCGCCCGCCTTCTTGCCGAGCTCGTGGAGCTCGTCGATGATGGTCAGCCGTGGGATTTCCCCGGTGACGATCGATGTGTCGAAGGTCTTCACCTCCAGCTTGGACCGGGTGCGCCGTCGAGTGATGCGCTTCAGGTTGTCCTGAATGTGAAAGATCTTCTCGAGCCCGGGATCGAGCCGGATCATGCCCTGCGCCTGCGAGAAACACCGCTCCGAGATGTTCTGCGACGGGCCGATGAGCAGGAACTGGCTCTGCGGCACCTCTTCGAGATAGAGCTCGGTGAGCGCCAGCGCCGCCGAGTAGGTCGACTTCGAGCTCTTCTTCGGGACCATGCACAAGCACTCCCAGACCAGCCGCTCGTGGGTCTCCGGATCCTCGCTCGCCGAGATCGCGATCAGAATGTCGCGAAACCAGTCGCCGCAGGCTTCCTTCAGCGGCGGATTGCCCGCGACATCGGGCAGGCGCAGCCGATTGAAGAACGCGAGCGCCCTGCTGGCGCGCTCCCAATTGACAGGAACCTCGGCCATCGGTGTTTCGCCCGCCTGCAGCCGCTCCCACCAGTCCGGGCAGGCGAACCGTGGCAGAGCCTCAATGCGGCCGTTTGGCACGACCCGCCTCGGCTTCGATTTCGGCGGTCAGCCATTCCTCGGCATCGGCCGCTGCCTGTTCGTTTTGCTCTTTTTTGCCCAGACGTTCCGGCTTGGCCTCGGGCTCGGCATCGGGAGCCCGGCCCGCGTGGGCTTCGGCGAGGCGCAAATCCTGTGCCTCGAGCAGCTTGCCGAGCTCACGCAGGGCGGCCACGTTTCCGCGCCCCGCTTCCTGCATCGCGATCTCCATACGACGGGCGTCGAGCCGGTCTCGCATCACATCGCGTTCGCCAAGCTCGCGCTTGAAGGCGCGCCGCAGGGTGGGCTCGGAGATTTCGAGTGCGGCCGCAATGCGCTTGTTTGACCAGCCAGTGGCCAAGAGCAGGCGCACCCGATTGCGATCCTTCGCCGTCGCCTGAAACTTCGGGCGCCCCTTCTGGCCGCGTCCCGGGCGATCCGGATACCCAAAAATGTCCCGGTTCGGAGGCTCGGCACCGGAATCGACGTCCGGGTCGATGAAGTCGGCCGACAGCTGCCGGAACTCTGCCAGCGCCGACGTCGCGGCGCGGCGCAACGCCGAGACCTCGAGGCGGCCGTTCGTGGGCGATTTGGTGAGCTCGCCCCCGACCGGGTTCTTGTCCGACCGCAGCCGGTCCAGCTGCGCCTCGAGCGCCCGATACCGGCTCCAGGCCTTGCAGGCGGCCTCCAGCTGCAACAGCTGCCCCGGCGTGACCCCGACCCCGGGATCCATCGAGCGCACGAAGGCCGACCAGGCGGCCTGACCTTCCGCGTCGAGGCCCTGCGGCGCCGAGGGCAGATCGCCCCCGCTCAGAGCGAACTCGGACCCGGGCATCCCCTTACCCCGCGCCCCGGGCGGCCGAGACCTCGGCAAAGGTCTGGTCCGTGCCGTCGAGGCGCGCCTCGGCGCCGGTGAATTCCTGCCAGCGACGAACGATCACATCGACGTAGGTCGGATCGAGCTCCATCGCGTAAACGTGGCGTCCCTCGATCTCGCCCGCGATCACCGTGGTCCCGGATCCGCAGAACGGCTCGTAGATCGCCTGTCCCGGCGACGAGTTATTCACGATCGGCCGGCGCATGCATTCGACCGGCTTCTGCGTCCCGTGGCCGGTGTCGTTTTTCAGGTGTTCGATGAACCAGACGGTGGTCTGCTTTCGGCCGCCGCGCCAGCTGGCGGTTTTTCCGGCCCGCACCAGATAAGCGAGGCTCTCCTGATCGACCGAGAACCCTTCAGGCCCCTCGGCTTCGCGCTCGGCATAGAAGGCGGGCTCGTGCTGCCAGTGATAGTGCCCGCGCGAGATCGGCGCCCGGGTCTTCACCCAGACGATCTGGCTGCGGACCGCGAACCGGGCGGCCTCGAGGCTGGCGGCGACCTCGACGTTGTGAAGCGCCCCATGCCAGACATAGGCGACGTCGCCCGGAAACAGATCCCAGGCCTCGCGCCAGTCGGCCCGGTCGTCGTTCTGCACCTTGCCTGAAGCAACAGCCGAGCCGGTCACGGCTGCGCGCCACGCCGGGTCGTAATTCACGCCATAGGGCGGATCGGTCACCATGAGATGCGGACGCACGTCCCCGAGCAGGCGGCCGACATCCTCGGCCGACGTGCTGTCGCCACACAGGAGCGTGTGATTTCCGAGGCGCCACAGGTCGCCCGGCCGCGAGATCGGCTGGTCGGATACCGGCGGTGCGGCGTCCGGGTCCGTGAGCCCGGCACCGCCGCCGAGGATGAGATCGGCGAGCTCATCCTCATCGAACCCGATGAGGGTCATGTCGAACTCGAGCTCGGCCAGCGCGCGCATTTCTTCCTGAAGCGCCGCCTCATCCCAATCGGCGTTTTCGGCCAGCTTGTTGTCGGCGATCACGTAGGCGCGCTTCTTAGCGTCCGACCAGCCGGTCGCTACCATG
The DNA here is from genome assembly GCF_005871115.1 of Maritimibacter alexandrii. NCBI lineage: Bacteria > Pseudomonadati > Pseudomonadota > Alphaproteobacteria > Rhodobacterales > Roseobacteraceae > Maritimibacter > Maritimibacter alexandrii. The sequence continues at coordinate 580,145 of NZ_SWKQ01000013.1, read as the reverse complement.
CAGGGCACCTCGTCGAGCCCGAGACGCTCGGCCGCCATGATCCGACCATGCCCCGCGATCACCCCGCCCGCTTCGTCGATGAGCACCGGCATAGTCCAGCCCCATTCGCGGATCGAAGCGACCAGCTGGTCGACCTGCTCCGAGCTGTGCGTCCGGCTGTTCTTCGCGTAGGGCACAAGATCCACGACGGCCCGACGACACACCTGATCGGCGGGCCAGGCGCTGAGGTCCGTTGCATCCTTCACGAGGTCACTCCCGAAAAAAAATGGGCGCCCGAGCGCCCTCGCGGCGATCCCGGTCAGAGCCGGTCCGCCAAGCCCTTGAAAGGGCTCAGGTTTTCAGAACCCGCCGGACCCGAGGTCCGCCGGACGAGGTTTCGCACATCAAAATTCCGGCCCGGCCGAAAAAAAACGCGCAGATGAGGGGGGCGCGGGCTAACGGATGGGCCGGTCCGAAGATGGACCCACCCCCCGCCCAGCGGCCGCGCGCTCGAGGCGCTGCTTCACCCGGTCATGATATTCCTTCGAGACCAGCTGAAGGTTCGCAGGATCCCAGAACAGGGTCAGGTCGCCCTTGTGCGGGCGGATATGGTCGAGCACCGGGCTGTTGGGCGCGGGCTCCTTGCCGGTGAGCAGAACGCCCGTCTGGCGACACACGAGCCCATCGCGCTCGATGATCTTCAGCTTTAACCTTTGCCAGCGCCTGCTGCTGTAGAGCGCCCGCGTCGGCGACACTTGCCGCCGGACCCGGTCACGCTCGGCTCCGGTCGCACGTGGCACCCGTGAGCCCGCCAGCTGCAGTCGCGCAGGCGCGGAGGTCAGACGCAGCTTCGGCATGCCCGGATCAGAATTCGAGCAGCGATGCGACCAGTCCCGAACCCGACGAGATCGAGATGGCACCTGCGAGATAATTCTCGATCGAGCGCAGCCGAATTGCGACGACGTCGCCATCCGCAATGGAGCCGACCGCGAACCCGCCCGAGAAGTCGATGGCGCCAGCGCCTCGCACATTGCGGGTGCCCGCACCGGCTCCGACGATGGTCGGCGACACCGGCGAGCCCGTGTCATTGCGCAGCATGAGCACCGGATCGTGCGACGGGTTGAAGGTCAGCACATCGGAGGATCCGTTGAGCGTGACCTCGGTAAGGTCGACGGCGCCAGCGGGCTCCATGTTGGTGGCCGTGATCGTGGTCATGAGAGACCCTCCATGTCGGGAACAGCGGGGCGACAGCGGCCCGGAAACGCGAAGCGCCCGGGGCGGGGATACCGCTCCGGGCGCACACGTGGTAACGGCAATCTGTCAAGAGATTGGGATCAGGTCAATCCCTTTTTTCCCCAGGGCCGGACTGGCGGCATCTCTGCCGTGACCCGAAAAGCCGACAGCGGGCTGTCGACCGAGAGACAATGGCGCACCTCGTTCAAGGCCGACCACCATTGCAGGTAGGACCGTCGAGCACGTCCGATCTCAGCGGCCGTGTCGTAAAACCGGATCGGGCAGGCAAAGCCATACTTGTCGGGGATCCAAGTCGCGGGCCACTGACCCGTGCCGCGCCAGAACTCCCGCTCCGCATAGAAGCCTGTCTTGTGGCGTCGCCACCCGACCGGCTCGCAGCGCGGGCAGGCATCCGGCCGCCAGTCTGGCATGCTCCCGGTCCGCGCGAGCTCGGCCATGTAGAGCGCCATGCGGCGACCGCCATAGACCTCGGGCAGCACGGTCACGGCCGAGGCGACCAGATCCGCATCCGGGTGCGAGGCCGATGAGCCACCGCCATCAGGTCGGCATCCCAGCCGAGCCTGCTCGAGCAGAACCCACTCGTTGCCGACCCGGACGTGCGGCCCGGTCTCGTCGAAGTCCAAGCTCGCACCCTCCAGCCGGAACGCCCACTGCACGAGCGCCCAGATCCCGACGTCGATCACCTTACCTCGCACCGGCCGGGCGACCTCGCCCCGCTGTTTTTCCACCAGTTTGTCCCATTGCCGCACCGCCATCATGCCGGACCTCTATATGTTGTGGGCTTTGTCGCCACTTTGCCCAAGTATTGATTGTTGCTCGATTTCGCAGGGAGTTTAGGGAGGTCAGGGAGGTTTCATGGGAGGATAGATCGAACTCGGAGAGACGAGTGCTGGATCAGGGAAACAAGGGCGATGGAGGCCGGTGTGGGAGGACAGGGAGGTCAGGGAGGAACAATCCACCCTAACGCATGAGCCCACCTTTTCGCCGCCCCCAGACCCCGGTTTATACGCGCGCGTGTATAGGCCCAAATGTTCCTCCCTGACCTCCCTGACCTCCCATCGATGAACACAAGCCACTGTCGTTAAAGCCTTTTCCCCCGAACCCCGATCAGGTGCCCATCCTCCCACGGCCGTCTCAATCCTCCCATTCCTCCCGTGGATCAGCGGACGCGGGGTCCGGGGTCGCCACATCGCCCGCCAAGAACTGGCCTCGATGGTCGCGCGGCGCGTTGTCGAGCTCGCGCTTGAACGTGTCGGTGAGCCGGATCCCGTCGTAGAACACGGTCGAGGCCTTGCGTTTGGTGAAGGTCTGCCCGCCGTTCGGATGGCGCCATCGTTCGGCCTTGTCGGACAGGCGGCGCGACACAGTGCGCGCTTTCCAGGCCCCGTGGGCGTTCTGGATGAGCCAGAACGTGAAGGCCTCGCCGAGCCGCGCCGACGACAGACTGTCCTCCGGGCGGCCGGTCACGATGGTGCAGGAGGTCAGGAAATCGCCGGTCGGATCCTGATCGGCCCGGAACTCGGCGGTCGCCGCGACGACCTTCTCGGGCGGCGCGAGGCCGATCTCGCGAAACTGGTTCAGCCCGGCGACCAGCCACTGGAAGATCCCGTCGCGTTCCTCCCAGAGCTTCTCCACGAGATGCGGATCGCGCTCGTGCTCGGGGATCTGCTCATCGAACGGCACCATGAGGAACCGGCGCCAGATGCCGTCGTCGGTGCCCCGAATGTCGGGCTTGTGGTTGCCCGACATGGTCATCTTGAACCGGGGATGCACCTCGATGAAGTCCGAGTGCAGCGCGCGCACCATGATGGGCTCGCCGCCGGTGAGCTCTTTGATCAGTCCCTCCTGCAGCTTCGCGCCCTCTTCGGGCTCGGACGTTCGCACCAGGCGCGCCCCGATGAGCGGGATGAGATCGGGCGTGGCCTCGCCGCCACCGCGCCGGTTCGTGCCGGTGAGGCTTTCGATGCGCGCGGTCGCCGCGTAGTCGCCAAGGATGCGCGACAGGACATCGACGAGCACCGACTTACCATTCGCCCCCGAGCCGTAGAGAAACACCATGTTCTGCAACGGCTCGGCCGTCATCGAGACACCGAACCATCTCTGCAGGAAAGCCCGGTTTGCATGATCGGGCATAATGCGATCGAGGAAGGCGTCAAAGCGCGGCGCGGTGGCGCCCTCGCGGAATTCGACCGGCATGATCTTGGTCAGGCGCTGCTCACGCGCATGCGGCACGAGCTCGATTCCGGCATAGCGAAACACCCGGCCATCGTCGGCCGCCTCTTCACGCACGGTGGAGCGTAGAACACCGGAAAGACAATTCACCTCGAAGGGCTCGGCGTCGAGGGCGTCGAGCGGCACGGCGAGCGCGGTCTGGCTCTCTCCGATCATGTTCCTGATCGGCCCGGAATTCCCGGCATTGCGGGCGAGCGTCCGGCGCCGGTTGTGCAGATCCCGGCGGCGCTTCTTCAGGGCCTCGATCCGGGTGAGTTTCATCTTGGCCTCGGCCAGCTCGAGCCGTTCCTCGTCGGTCGGCTCGGATTTCAACGCCAGCGCGTCGCGTTGCCCGGCGATCTGGGGTTCGTCTGCAATGAGGCGCATTTCGGGCTCGGGCAGCCTGATGTGATCTAGCTCCTCCAGGATAAGTGCGCCGATCTTCTGCGCGCGTCGGCGCACTTCGAGCTCGTCGGGATCGGCCGCCCAGACGGTGCCGGTCCAAGTGAACCACCCGACGCGCGGCACATACATGAGATCGTCGCCAAAATGGATCACGAACCGTTGGCCGTTGCCCACGTCGTTCTCGGTCTGCTGGCTTGCCGCATAGATAGGATCGATGGGCTCATCGCTTTCGGGCGGTTCACCATCCCCCGGGGTGCGGGGTGGGGCGCCGCCCTCCATCGGCGTGACACGTTCGGGCGACGACAGCGCCCGGCGGACATCCTCGGTGCTCACTCCTCCAACTCCTTTTTTAGAGCTTCGAGACCAGACACGGTCTCGGCATATTGGGCGGCGAACCGCCGGGTCTTGGTGCGTTCGCACTTTCGGTCGCGGAGCTCGCGGTAGAACGCGAGGCGCGAGGCGAGCTCTTCGACCGGGAAACGGTCGGTGTGGACCGGCCCCTCGATCAAAACGTCGCGGCCGTCCGGGGTGAGGGTGACAACCTTTGTCACTCCGGATCCTCTTCGAGCAGCATGTCGTTTAGATCCTTGCCCGGATCGCAGGTGACGATCTCGCCCACGAGCCCGGGCACGAGTGCCATTGCCCGGCGCAAACCGGCCTCCAGCTTGGCCCGGGTCATGGCGGGCTGGCTGTCGCCATCCATGAGAAAGATGAGGCGGCGCACCCAGGACGGCGGCACGAACGCCTCGGTGTCCGCGAGATCCGGTAAGCCCGACCAGCGCCGGCCATCCTCAGCGCGCGCCATTCGGCCTGCCATATTGCCCAAATCGATCCCGGCCCAATAAGCCGCGTCTTGGTATTGATCGAGGTGCATGGCCGAGAGGGTGGTCTCGATGCCTTCGCCCATCACGAGCGTGGTGCAGCCTTTCGCCGACGACAGCCGGATCGCGCCGCCCTTCTTGGAGCCGCGCACCATCTTCGCCGCCTGCGCTTCGCCCCCGTAGAGGATCCGAGCCTTCTGACCGGGCTGGTCAGGGTCAAGCCAAGTCTGATGAACGGCAGTGACCTGATCGCCCGGCGACAGCACGGCGGAGATCATCGCCGGACCTGTGTGCAGGGTCCGCACTGACCCGTCGATCTTCTTGCGATAGGGGTGCGCGCCGAGAAATCGGATGGTTGGCGGGAACCGTCGCACCGGCACTCCTCGTGCCGCAAGATAATCGGCCGCGAGCGTTCCATGCGGATCCACGGCGGCCCGCCAAATCCGCCGGCCGTCCTCGATCGCCTTGCGGCGGAACCGTGCCGCGTCGGCCTCGCGTTTGCGTTCCGCCCGCTCGGCGGCCGCGCGGCGGCGGCGGCGCTCCTCGTCGGAGATCTCGATCGCGCGCGCGCCGACCAGATAATCGAGGGCCGCGCCGAACTCGCAGGACAGGACATGGCGCACCAGATCGATGCCCGAGCCGTGCGCGCCGCAGACCCGGCAGTTAAACACGCCCTTTTGAGGGTTGATGGCGAAACGATCTCGCCCGCCGCACTGTGGGCAAGGGCCGACGATCTCGCCGCCCGCCCGTTTCAGGTCTGGGATGGCGAGACGTTGCGCGACGTCCGAAATCGGAATCGAGCGCGCCGCTTCGAGGCGATCTCTGGCCAGCTGCCGGTCATAACCCACAGTCCGCCCTCCGTTGCCAATCGAACACCGGCCGCTCTTTGGCATCCGGTTCGGCGTCACCTTCGAACGGGAAGGTGGCCTGCACCCATTCCACAAGGGCCTCACCCGCGCGCTGTTGCTGGCCGCAGCCGAGCCCGTCGAGGTAGAAGCGGACCGCCTCGGCGGCGGCATCGTCGTGGCGCAGGGGATCACCCAGAAACACGATCGAAAGGCTTAACCCGTCCCGCACGGTCGCCCGGCCGTCCCGGGCCTTCATGCCCGCCGCGAGGGCGGCCATCGGGAAAGAGAACGGCCTCGGCGACATCAGACGGTCCCCGCCGAAGCAAATTTGTCGGTCTGGTTGCCCCAAACGTGCCAGCCCGGCCGGGCCTGCCGCGAAAAGAGCTCAATGCGTTGAACGTCGGGCAAGAGCGCCTCGGCGGCCGCGAATGCCTCATCAGGCTTGCGCGAGTGCTCGCGCGCCACAGCCTCGATGGTGATCGAGGATGCGGGCCAGTCGCCCGCCAAGAGATCGACCCTCTCATAGGTGGGAATGACCGAGCGCACCCGCCGGGTGGCGCGCGGTTTGCCAATCTTGCCGATGAGGAAGGGCTCATTGGACGAACGCAGGACATAGCCGGTCCCGAAGGCGCTCTTGCCGTGGATCGTTCGCTTGTTCCACGACCCTGCGGTCGTATAGGTGAAACCCCAAGCGTCGAGCACATCGAACGCGTCACGCAACATCGGATTGGTGGCCCAGAGCCACAGAAGGCAATTGTCGGCCGCGAGCGCCGAGACGGGCAGGCCTTTGATCCAGTCGAGCGGAGTGCAATCGTAATGCGCGGTCGCATTTCGACCCTCACCCTTGGCCGAGAAATTCTCGAAGCGCCACGGCGGGTCGGCCATGATGAGCCCGAACCCGCCGCCCGGCCGCAGAGCCGCGAACTCCTGAACCAGGGCGCGGGTCACGCGTCGCCTCCGATGAGCCCGCAATCGCAGATCCTCGGCCGCTCGCCGTTAGGTCCACGGTTGAACCAGAAGGCCGGGCGCGGGGCGCGCTCGCGATAGACGTTGATGATCCATCCGCGATCCTTGCATAGGCGGCAATCGGGACCGGCAACGGCGCGGGGCGTGGGCGGTTTTGCCCCCATGGACTTTGCGCTCGCGCGAACCGCCCGCGCGACGACAGCCTTGTGGCGCTGGCGCACTGTCGAGACATAAGCGGCCTCGATGCCGAGCTCACGTGCGATGTCCGCGTTTCGAGCCTCCGGCGCGCGCCGGATCGCTTTGAGGATCGCGTCCTTCTTCAGGGCAGTCATCCGCGCCACCCCATGCGCTCGATCGCGTCGCAGACCTGCTCGGCCTGCCGAGGCAGGTCCGACAGGAGCTCGGCGGTTGAGCGGATAAGAGCCGCCCGCGCCTCGGGCCAGCCATCGCCATAGAGAACATACGGCGCATGGTGAGCGGCCCACATATACGCATCGAGCCGGTCCGCGAACTTGAGCCAAGTCCGGTCGGTCACGCTCAGGTCATCGGGTGAGATCAGATCGTCCCAAAGCTCGCGCGTGGCGCGGGCCTCTATCTCGGCCAGTCGCGTGGCAAACGCGGGGTCAGCATCCTTTGTCGGCGCCTTGATGTCGCCGACGACACTCTCGCCGTCGTCGTGGGTCAGGGCCTCGCGGATGAGCGCGAAGGACGGGTTCGGATGCAACGCGATCAGGATCCGCGCGACGCGAGCCGAATGTCCGTCGATGCGGTCGCAGGTGTGCGCGAGATCGGGGTTCATGTGCCAGCGGCGCACGAACCCGGCGCGGAATATTGCGACCAGATTAGGCATCCTCTGCACCGAGCCCGAGAACCTCTTCGAGGTCGGCCTTTGCCTTGTCGAATGCGACGGTGTTCTGCTCGCGCGCCGCCATAATGAGCTCGACGGCGAGCTCCGTGGTTCGGTCGACTTTCTGAACGACGGCCGAGGCGATCCGGTCGACCTCGTCGTCATCGAAGCTGGCGTTCAGGACAGGATCGGGCATAGCGCACCTCCGAGGATTGGTCGGCCGGGTGCCGCGCCGAGCACGAGGGGCGCTCGGGTCACGACAAACCCGGCCTGCGGGCGCGGCCTGCAACGCACCCGGTCTGGATTGGAAACTGGTCCGCGCCGGGCACCGAGGGAGGAGGATCGGGTGACCCGGCGCTGCAGCGACCGGCCGCGCGCCCCGGCCGATGGTGGGATGGATGCGAGCGCGGCGGTCACCGGGCGGCCTCGATGATGGCATCGAGCGCCGCGTCCATCCGCAACGCGGCCGCGACGAGCTCGCCGAGCTCGCGCCGTTGCCGTAGCGCCTCGTCGACGGTGTAGCCCGCCGGATCCTCCGAACGGTCGGAATGAACGTGGGCATGCGTCGAGATCACGTCCGAAAACTCGCGGGTGATCTCATGGATATCGGTCTCGCTCGGCGGGCCGAGATCGACGGGCCGAAACACCCCGCCAGCGAGACGCGCAAAATGCTCCGCGAGCGGCACGGCGGCGGCGGGCTCCATGCGCCCGAGGCGGTCAAGGTGATTGACGCCGAGGCCGCCGGGTCGGTCTTCGTTCTGCGCCGTGGCGTAGGAGAGGGTCGCGATGGACAGACCGAGATCGGTGGCGGCGGCCTCTATGCCGCCGACGCTTCGGTAGGCCTCGGAGATGGCCGACTGGATGGATCCGGGCCGGTTGCGTCGGGTCATGTGAAATCTCCGTGGTCGGTTTCGCAAGACTGGTGCGCCGAATCGGACACATGATCCGGGCATGACCGCCTCGACGCGCCATAAGCCGCCTGCTGCCGGGCCTCGTCGCCACCGAGGCCCGGCAGCATCGTGGCTGGCGCGCACCGGATCATGCGGCGGTCTCCTGCGGCCCGAGATCGACGGTCGTCGCACCGGGCGCGGCGTGGAGGCGGACAATGTCCTCGGCCGTGAGGGCAAAGCCCCGCGCCGCAGCGGCCCGCAGGACATCGAAGTGGTAGGGTGCCGGAATGCCGTTTTCGGGCCACTTGTAGACGGCCGCGAGGGTCACCCGGGCATGGCCCAGGTGCGCGAGATCGTCGACCAACGCCTGCCGGTTGGGCCAGAGATCGATCACTTCGCGGAGGGTGGTCGGCGTTTGCATCCCTCTCCGCTACTGGAAATTTATTCCAGTTTCAAGTCCCCGAAAAAATTTGGATCGAGCGCATGCAGGTGATCGGCCTAGTTTGCGGCATGAAATCGACACCCCCGCTGCCACGGGTCGACCTCGACGGAGTCGGCCGCCGCCTCGAGGCGCTGCGCGAGGCATTGGGCCTGACGCGCAAGGAATTTGCTGAGAGTTTCGGCCTCGACGCGTCCAGCTACACCAAGACGGCAGCTGGCGAAAAAGCGTTGCGCAGTGAGGCCGGGTTCATCATTTCCGAGCGATGGGGCGTCTCTATGGACTTCCTCTACCGTGGACGGATGAACGACCTGCCCGACAGCCTCCGGCAACAGATCCTCGCCAGTTTGAACGGCCAGGCCGAATAAGCTCGGTCGATCGAGACCCCGAACCGATCACAAAAACCAAACAGCGCCCTGTCGTGCAGGGCGAATACATCCTTTTGCATAATGCTTCGCGCTCTCCCCTTGGCGGCTGTTCATGGCCGCGCGAACCTTCATACTGGAAAATAATTCCACTCACCATATTGACACTAGAAAAATTTTCCAGTCCCTAATGGGCCACCTAACGGAGGCCCGAAAATGCAGACGCAAACCCAAATACCGCCCCGGGGTCGCTTCGACGCGATCCGGATCCTTGCGAACCCGAGCGCCCATACTCCGACCCTTCTTCAGCTGGCGCGCCTGACGCTGGCCACGGCCGCCGGGGCGCCGCAGATCCAATCGGCCCGGCATTGCCTGAAGGCGCCGGGCGTCAAGGCGCAACTGACGGTTATCCCCGGCGGGCGGGCCGAAACATGATCTGCGTCAACTTTTTGCGGCCGGAACAATGGTGGCGATCCATACCCTCGGGTCGGGCGGTGCGCCCATGACCGGCGCGAGCTTCGGATTTCTGGTGGGCCAGATTTGTATGATGGGCCTTGCGGGCTGCGTCCTGACGGTCATTTGCGCCTTCATCGTCGAGCAGTGGCGATCCCCGTGGATGGTCGTCGCGACAATCACGGCCGTGCTCTTTCTCGGCTGGATGGTCCCGAGCCCGATCAATTACGCGGCCATCGGCGGACAGGCGCGCCCGGTAGAGGTTCGGCCATGAGCCGCGCCGATTTCCTGACCCGACTGGCCCGCCTTCCGCGCGCCGAGTGGTTCGATGCGTTTCAGGGTGAGGCGCAAGAGACCGGCGGCCGGTTCGAACCGTTCAGCGCAGCCGCCGGGGTGCAACTCCACGGTGCCTGCGTCGCCACCACGGGCGGCCTCGAGCGTCTCTACGACCTCTGGATCGCCCGGGCGGCCGAGCTCGAGAACGTCGCGTGGGCGCGGGCCGTTCTGTTGGACCTGCGCTCAAAGCCGCGAGAGCGGCGCAAGGCGGCGCGGATGGTGATCGCGAACACGACGGATCGCGTGGCTCGCGTCCGCGCGCGCCACGCTCTAACGCAGCTTGGCGAGGTGCGCCCGTGACCTTCCGCACGACACGCGACACCCGTTCGCCAGATCCAGATCAACAGAATCCCTTCGTGCTGGCGGTAGACTATCAGCCGGACGAACTCCCTGCCCCCCGCGCCTTGGGAGAGGGCGCGGCCGGGCTGACTGCCGGGGGTGTCGAGCCACGCTCCACCCCCGGCCTTTTCTTGCGGATCCGGCGCGCCCTCGGCTGGGTCGACCGGGCGGCGGCGGGCGCCATCACTCACGGCCCCCGAGACGGGAAAGCCCGCCGCCGCCTCCGAGCCGCCGAGCATGCCAGCGCCATGCTGGCCGCCGACGCTTTGGACAGCCTCGGCCCAGAGACGGCACTGGCCATCGTGGGCATGCATCTGCGCATCCGCGACGACCTCGCGGCCGAGGATCTGCATGTGCTGGCGAACGCATTGTCCCGCCGGGCCGACGAGATCGAGCGGAGCGGGCGATGAAACAGACCTGCTTGCACCCCGATTGCAACCGAAGCCTTCGCGCCGAGAACCGCTCCGGCCTGTGCCAGAAACACGCGCACAACGCCCGGCTCTGCCGCTGCGACCGTTGCTGGCGCAAGCGGGGCGGTGCGCCCGAGATCGCCCCGCCCGCGCCGCGTCCGCCCCGTGAGGGCGTGGTGCAGGTCGAGGTGCGGAATGTCTGGCCGAGCTCGCTCACTTTGGGCGAACGGCTGGTCTCCTTGCCCGAGGCGCCGTGGGGCGGCGCGGCATGACGCGTGACCCCTTCCTCTTGCCAGATGGCACCGTGCCGCACGTCGAAGAGCGGATCATGATGTTCGAAAATCAGATAGCGGACCGCGAGCGTCGGATGAACGGGAGGCGATCATGAGCGACGGAACGACGATCGAATGGACCGACGCGACCTGGAACCCGATCACGGGCTGCACGGTCGTCTCCCCCGGCTGCACCAACTGCTATGCGATGGGGCTGGCTGGAACACGGCTGAAGCACCACACGAGCCGCGTGGGGCTGACGGACATGAGCCGCGCCGGGCCGGTCTGGAACGGCGAGGTCCGGTTCAACGAGCAATGGCTTGACCAGCCGCTCCGGTGGCGCAGGCCGCGCAACATCTTCGTCTGCGCGCATGGCGACCTGTTTCACCCTGCGGTGCCCGACGAGTGGATCGACCGGGTGTTCGCCGTCATGGCGTTGGCCCCGCATCATCGGTTTCAGGTGCTCACGAAGCGCGCGGATCGGATGCAGGAGTATGTGTCGAACCTTCCGAACCGCCAGTCGGGTGACCCGAGATGGCCGCATAACCCCCTCGAAGAGGCTGCGTTCGACATGTTCGAGGATAGGGGGTTTGATGGCGATCCCGCTTCAACGCGGGCCTATGAAGCCGTCCAGAACTGGCCCCTCCCGAACGTCTGGCTTGGCGTCTCGGTCGAGGACCAGACCCGCGCGGACGAGCGTATCCCCGACCTGCTCGCCACCCCCGCTGCCGTCCGCTGGATCAGCGCCGAGCCGCTTCTTGGGTCGGTGGATTTGACCGCGCTCTGCAATGGACATCATTTCACGGACGCCCTGCGCGGACTGGAATATCATGACGACCCTGACGGTGTGCCGCACTACCGGGCAATCCCGCCGTCAGGGTCTCCGCGTCTCGGAGAACGTGCGTCTCGCCTCGATTGGGTCGTGGTAGGCGGCGAAAGCGGGCCGAACGCCCGCCCCATGCACCCGGATTGGGCGCGGTCCCTGCGCGACCAGTGTCAGGCGGCGGGCGTGGCGTATTTCTTTAAGCAGTGGGGGGCGTGGATGGCGACACTAGACCGAGATCGCGACGACCCGGACTGGCGACATGATTATCCGAAGGTCGCACCCGCCCCCCGCTTTCGGTTTCTCAATCTTGAAGGCGGCCACGGCTTCCACGGTGAGCGCGTCCACGTCATGCGCAACGTCGGCAAGGCCCGCGCCGGGCGCCTACTCGATGGCCGGGAATGGAACGAGGTGCCGACATGACCGTCTACGTCGACACCATGCGCGCACGGTTTGGCCGGATGACGATGTGCCACATGATCGCGGACAGTAACGCCGGGCTCATCGCGATGGCAGACCGGATCGGGGTGCAGCGCAAGTGGATTCAGAACGCCGGGACGTATCGCGAGCATTTCGACATCGCCCTGTCGAAGCGCAAGCTCGCGATCGAGGCCGGGGCGGTCGAGGTCTCGATGGTGGAGCTCGGCCGCATCCTACGGGCGCGGAGGATGTCGGGCTGCAAACAGATTGCCGGGCGACCCGGCTCAGAGGTGGAGAGGGACCAGCTGCGGGGGGACGACCACGTAAACGTCAAGGGTCCGCAGCCCGTGTCGAGGAACGGGCCGGCCGTGCGAACCGGCCGCTGAAAATCTGAGGGAGTGGTGTCGGGCGCTCCTAAAATCCCCCCGGCGCCCGGCCTGATGCGTCAGGCCTCAACTCAGCAAACAGAGGAAAATCATGAACTCGAACATCGACAGCACGAGCGACGCGCGGACGGCGAACAACGCGGTCCGCCATAAATACCGAACCCTGAGCGATGCCGAAAAGGCGCAGATGCAGGAGGTCAAAGACATGGGCGCTGCCCTGATCACGAAGCTTCACGAGATTGGCGGCACGGACGTCGAAGGGGATCGTTTCGGATCCCGTGACCTCTCGCTCGCCAACACCCACATCGAGGACGCCGTTATGCGCGCGGTCCGCCACATTACGGCCTGACGCACCCGATGACCCCGCTCCTGTCTTCCGACGAGGCGCTCGCCTACTTGTCCGCGCTCGGGGTTCACACCTCGCGCACCGGACTTGACACAGCGCGTCGCGAGGGCAGGCTGCGGTGGGTCCGCACCCGTGGGCGGGTCCGGGTGCAATACCGGCCCGAGGATCTGGTCGAGGCGTTCATCGAGGAAGGGACAGCATGGGGCTCACACTCAAGCGGCGCGGCAAGATCTACTACCTGCGCGGCACCGTCGCAGGACAGCGCGTATATGAAAGCACTGGCCTTGACGACCGGGCGGCGGCCGACCTCGTCCGCACCCGACGCGAACAAGAGATCGTCGACCGTGTCACCCTTGGCACGTCCGCGTCGCTGACCTTCGCCGAGGCAGCACTCACCTATCTCGAAACCGGCGGCGAGGCGCGCTTCCTGCGCCCGCTGCTCGAGCATTTCGGGCCGCGCACCCGTTTGACCGACATCGACAACGACCAGGTCGCCCGCGCGGCCCGCGCGCTCTATCCCAACGCGGCCCCCGCGACCGTGAACCGGCAGGTGATCACCCCGATCTCGGCTGTCTATCAGCTGGCGGCCGATGAGGGGAAGGTCAGCCCCCGGCGTTTCCGGCGCCGCAAGCCCTCGGCCGCGCGCACCCGCTGGCTGACCCCTGCCGAGGCCGAACGTCTGATCGAAGTCTGCGACCAGCGCCTGCGCCCGATGGTCATGACCCTGCTCGGCACCGGGTGCCGGACCTCCGAACTGTTCCGAATGACGGCCGAGGATCTGCACCTCGGCACCTCCGAAGCTTGGGTCGGGCAGGCGAAGAACGGTGAGGCGCGGATGGTGCGCTATCCGGCGCGCACCCGGCGCGCCCTGATCACGGCCGACCTGCCCGAGCTCGGCGCGCTGTTTCGGACCCCGAAGGGCAAGCCCTACGCCGTGCGCCAAGGGCGCGGCGGGCAGATCGAAGCGGCGTTCGGGCAGGCGCGCGCGGCGGCCGGGCTCGGCGACGAGGTAACCCCGCACGTTCTGCGCCACACTTGGGCGACATGGCACTGGTCGCAGAACCGCGACCTCTTGGAGCTCATGCGTTCGGGCGGGTGGAAGAAGTCAGACGTGGCGATGGCCTACACGAAACTGGCACCGGCCGATCTGGGGGAACAGCTGCTCGCGAATGGGTGGGATTTCCGGCCGCATCCGGTCGGGCAGGAGAGGCCCGACGCGAAGGTTCCGGCTGCGGGCATGAGGGTCGTGAAGTAAAGGTCCCACAGATCATCTGGTTTTAGGAGGTGACACTTACCGCTAGATATGGGAGGATTCGTTGCGTGGGATACGCCGGAGACACCCATGTCGGAGCGCATCTAAGCGGCTTCGTCGGCTTGCGGTACGGTTGTCCAGATGGATGACAGCCTATGCGACCGCAGGCAACTTGGGTCCGGGGCCCACGCGCCCTAGAAACTGTAGCCGTAATGTCGGAAGACCTTCTTTTGGTCCTCTGTTAAGTTCGCCTTCCACGGCGGCGTTGGCTGCAACGTCAACCCGTAGTCTGCAATCACACCAGCCTCGCGGGCCATTCTTGGCTCAAGTGCGAGCGCGGGTTCGACAGCCCACCTCGCACCATGAACATCGGCAGACTGGAAGACCGAGCTGGCCACCACGTCGGCAAGTTGGAGACCGGCCACGCTGGTATGGGGCAGATACTCTACGAGACCGAACCTGAGGACCTGGTGTCGGATTTCTCGCTTGTTCAGGAAGGTGGATGATGCCGCGGCTTGGGACTTTAGGATCTCCCAGTAGGCCTTAGTTTGACCATATGAGTGACCGCCCCGAAGGCTGAAAATAACCTTTACGTAGCGTGGCGCCCCGAACCGTTTTGAGCTGTCGCGCCAACAGAAATCCGTCGCGCGCTCCATCAGAAGCCGCACGCAGTAGTTATAGTACCACTGTTTCCCGCCTCGTTTCGCAGCTCGGGAGTTGTGATGACCTCTCATGTTCTTCTTGTTCGACGCCACAGCAAACAATCGGCATGGTTTCTCGGCCAAAAGTTCACACGCCCGCTTCCTCTTGGTCGGAGAAAGATTGCGGTAGTGAAGGGCAGGTCCCTGGCGCGCATCGATGTCGGTTCGGATCTCTTTGACCCAGTCAACCACCTCTTGTTCGAAGCCCGATCGAACGAGAACACCACCAATGCAGAGCCATTCGCTACTGCCGTTCTCATCGATGGGTTTCACGCGCTTGAGTCCGTCGTCTCCCGCTTCGTCAATGAAAAGGACGTATTCATAAGGTTCTTCATAATCGGCCATGCAGGATGAACGCCGGAAAGCGGTGTGCAAGTCAACTCGATGCGACTGCATTTTTCCTGTGCCAAGGCGCCAAAGCGCCACGTGACAGAAAGTGTGCAAAATCCGTGCAGTCCGACGTGCAGGTCGGGGAAAACCGCAGCAATTTCAAGGTGATGAAGTGAGGACGGGAGGCCCTTAGCAGGGGAGCGCCTTCGACCACTCGGCCACGTCTCCGCCGACGCGTATAGCCAAGGGATCATAAGGGTTACAAGGCGTTTCTGTCCGCGCTCGGAAAAACCTTGCCGCCTTGGGCGAACGGCGCGTTGGTGCCGGGCACCCGGGGAGCGGCGAGCGTGGGGGCGGGGGCTTTGAACGTGGACGTCGGCTGGAAGCGTGGCTTGGTACGTGAACTGATCGGGAGGCAAGCCGGGTGTGCAAGTGGTTATTGCCGACCGTATTCCTCTCGCGCGTCCCATTCTGTGCCAATGCACGACGCTCTCGTGTGTTCTGGTCAAACGTGCCCTAAAAAACGCTCAAACCGGCGTCTCAAAGCTACCTCGCCGTCGCCCCCGTGAAAACCACAACCTCCATCCGATCAAAGCCCTCCGACGCGCGGTCGAAGCCCCGCCAAACGCGTCGAACTGGACTTTGACTCGCAATTGCGAAACATTCCCGCCCACATGCCAAGCCGAACAGAACCCTGAACCGGCTTGGGAAATGTGCCACGCGAGGATGGTCGATTTGAGCGACTCGAATACCGAAACGGCCCGTCCCATTCACGACAGTACGGCACGCGCGGCGAAGGCCCGCACCCGAAAGCGCGTTCTTCTGTGGTCGTCCTGGATCGGGATTACGCTGCTCCTGCTCGTGTCGATGGAAGTGCTGAACGCGGTCGCGGGCAAACTGGTGATGCCAAGCCCTGTGGACGTGGTGCGCGAAGGCATCGGCATGACCCTCGACGGGACGATCCCGCGCGCGCTCGGGCAATCTCTGACGGTGCTTGTGCTCGGCTATTTGCTCGCAGCGGTCACGGGGATCGGGATCGGGGTTTTCCTTGGCGGCCTGCCGTTCGCAGGGCGCGTGTTCGACCCGTTCGTGAACGCGATGAACTCGACACCAGGGGCGGCCTTCATCCCGCTCATCATCGTCTGGTTCGGCCTGTATACCGAGGCCAAGATCGTCGTCGTCTGGAATGCCGCGCTGTTCCCGATCCTCATCAACACGGCGGCGGGAATCGCGTCGGCGAACCGGGATCTGACCGAGATGGCGCAATCCTTCGGTGCGGGGCGGTGGTCGCTGTTCTGGCAGGTGATGGTGCCGGATGCCTTGCCTTCGATCCTGAGCGGGCTTCGCATCGGGGCCGCGATCTCGACCGTCGGCACGGTCATCGCCGAACTGACCATGGCGCAGTCCGGTCTGGGTGGTCTGCTGGTGGCCGCCGGGAACCGGTTCCAGATGGACAAGTATTTCGCAGTGGTCTTCGTGCTCATGGCGCTCGGCACCGCGATCACCGCGTCGCTGCGATACGCCGAACGCCGGCTGGGGCGCTGGCGGGTTTCGATGTCCGAAGACCGCTGACCATGACCGCTCCGCTCATCTCGCTCCGCAATGTCGGCAAATGGTTCAAGGACGGCAGGGTCGTCGCGCTCGAGGACATAACCCTCGACATCGCGCCGGGGGAATTCGTAAGCCTCGTCGGCCCCTCGGGTTGCGGCAAGACCACGCTGCTTCGGCTGATGAACGGCTTGCTCCAACCCGATACCGGCACGGTTCTGGTGCGGGGGGAGGCGCCGACGCCGAATTCCGATCTTGCCATGGTGTTCCAGTCCGCGCGCCTGCTGCCGTGGCGCAGCGTGCTTGGCAATATCGAGTTCGTTTTGGCCCTGCGGGGCTTGTCCCGCACGGCGCGGCGCGAGCGTTCGCTGGGGCTTCTCGGTGCCGTGGGTCTGCGTGACTTCGCCGATGCTTTTCCGCACGAACTGTCCGGCGGCATGCAGCAACGGGTCGGTCTGGCCCGCGCGCTTGCCGTCGAGCCGGACGTGCTTTTGATGGACGAACCCTTCGCGGCCCTCGATGCCATGACGCGCGAGACGCTGCGGGCCGAGCTTTTGAAACTCTGGGCGCGGCGCGGCACCGCGATCGTCTTTGTCACCCATGACATCGACGAGGCGATCTTTCTGTCGCAACGGATCGTCCTGCTCAGACCGCGACCGGGGGCGATCGACACGACGCTGACGGTCGATTTGCCCGAGCCGCGCTGGGAAACCGATCCGCGGGCGGACCCACGTTTCGCGGCGCTTCGGGCCGATCTTTGGAACCGGATCCACGCCATGTCGCGTGACGGGGCGGAGCTTGAGGAGCTCGCCTACGCCTTCGATCCGGGTACGACCAAAGGCATATAGGAAAACCAAATTGTTACCATAGGGTGCTGAAAGGCGCCTGACGCGTTTAGCTGACAGCACCGCCGATTCCGTTGGCGGTGGGAGGAAAACAATGGCAACGCTCGCTTCCGGATTGCTCGATCCGATCAACGGCGACGTCTGGACCCGTGAATTCGCCGGACACCTGCTGGAACGTGCCGGGTTTGGCGGCACGCCGGACGAGATCGCGCATCTGGCGGCCATGACCCCCGATGATGCTGTCGATTTCATGCTCGCGGGCGGCGATACCTCGTCCCTCCCGCCGTTCGAGCACTCCGGGGTCTGGGACGCGACGCTCAAGGATTTTCCGCCCAGCCGCCCGGCGGCCACCGAACTGGCCGAACGCACCGGCGAGGCGATGGGGGTTCGCGTCAAGCCTTCCGGCGCGCGGCCGCTTCAGCCGGTGACCGACCGGTTCTTCTACTGGCTGCGCGCGACCGTGCTTGAGACCCGGCGCCTGGGCTTCTGGTGGATGGACAGGATGGTGCGCAGCCCGCATCCGCTTCAGGAAAAGATGACGCTCTTCTGGCACGGCCACTTCGCCACGAGCGAGGAAAAGCTGCGCGATTACCGCAAGATCCAACTTCAACTCGACACCCTGCGAGACGGCAGTCTCGGCAATTTCCGCGACCTGCTTACCGCCGTGTCCAAAGACCCGGCGATGCTCGTGTTCCTCGACGCCTCGCACAACGTGAAAGGTGCGCCCAACGAGAATTTCGGGCGCGAGGTGATGGAGCTTTTCACGATGGGTGTGGGCAACTACACCGAGGCCGACATTCGCGAGGCCGCCCGCGCATTCACCGGCTGGGGCAACGACGACCTGACGTTCGTGATCGACCCGGACAAGCACGACGACGGGGAAAAGCGGTTTCTGGGCCAGACCGGCAATTTCGACGGCGACGACATTCTCAGGATCATTCTGGATCAGGACCAGACCGCGCTTTACATCGCGAGCAAGATTTACAGGTTCTTCGTGCGCGACGATCTTTCGCCCGCGATGGCGGCGGACCTTGGCGCGCTTCTGCGCAAGCATGACTACGCGTTGAAACCGTTCCTGCGCATCCTGTTCTTGTCGCAGGATTTCTACAGTCCGGCCTCGGTCGCGACCCATATCAAGTCGCCCACCGAGCTGCTCATCTCGACCTATCGCAAACTGGGCCTCGACGGGCTACCCGGCGTGCCCGACCCCTACACGGTCGGCAAGACGCTGGGGCAGATCCTGCTTTATCCGCCGACCGTGGCCGGCTGGGGCGAGGGGCGCGCGTGGATCACGCCAGGGCTTCTGTTCGAGCGAGGCAACTTCGCGCAATCGGTGCTGTTTCCCGACATGATAAATTTCGTCGACCCGAACCTGAACCCGGGCGGCGAAGTGCGGCGGGTGAACAACAACATCAACGCGGGCATGGAGATTACGGCGGCCACGCTGGAAGAGGGGGCCTCGGACAGCATGGCGCAAGGCATTCAGGAAGCGTTCAACACCCGCTACGCGAGCCTTCAGGGCTGGCAGCAGGCGATGCGGCGGGTCAAGCCGATCCCCCGGTCTCCGGCCCAGTTCAGCCTGTCCGAGATGGTGCGCGACGCCGACGCCAAGACCACGTCCGACGCGGTCGATGCGTTGTCCGACCGTTTCCTGCGCGTGCCGCTGGACGACCCGGCCCGCGCCGCGATCGTCGATCTTCTGAACGAGGAACTGGGAACCGAAACGCTCGCCGAGGCGGACAGCTATCTCGAATACCCGCTGCGACTTGCCGCTCATGGCATCATGAGCGCCCCGCAATACCAACTGGCCTGACGCACCCGAAGGGAGGCTTATATGGCGAAACAGACGAAACTGACCCGCGCCGACAAGGACCGGCTGAAGGCGTCCGGCTACGACAGCCTCGTTCTCGAAGGGGCAGGGGGCATCTCGACCTCGCCCGTGTGGTCAAAGGTGGCCGATGCCGACAGCACGGACCGCATCCTCGTGATCGTCGAACTCTCCGGCGGGAACGATGGGCTGAACACCGTGATCCCCTATGCCGACGACGCGTATTACAACGCGCGTCCGAACCTTGGCATCCGTCAGAAGAACCTGATCGAGATCGACGACCACTTCGGCTTTCAAAAGACGATGACCGGGTTCGAGAGGCTCTATAAGGACGGCAAGATGGGGATCGTGCATGGCGTGGGCTATGACCAGCCCTCGTTCTCGCATTTTTCCTCGATGGCCTATTGGCAGACCGGCGCCCCGAACAGCGGCGAGGCGCATGGCTGGCTCGGGCGCATGGCCGACGCCATCGACCCGCTGGGCCACAACCCGAATTTCCTCATCAATGTCGACGACCACCAGTCGCTTGCCGTGAACGCGGAACACCATGTGCCGCTGGTTTTCGACGACCCGAACAAGTTCACCCGCCAGATGTTCGAGGCCGAGGCCGACGTCATGGCCGCCGTGGATCGCAGGGGAAACGGGAACGGCAACGGTGCGCTCGATTTCCTCAAGGAGATCGCGGCAAGCGCCTCCACCTCGGAACAGCTCGTGCGCGATGCGTGGAGTTCCTATTCCACCCCCGTCGACTACGGCCTCGCGCCCTGGGGGCTGGAAAAGGTCGCGGCCCTCATCGCCGCCGATTTCCCGACGCGCGTCTATTACGTGCCCTACCGCAACAACGCCTTTGACACGCATGTCTACCAGAAAGACCCGCACGCGCGGCTGTGGTCTTACACCTCGGATCACATCGCCGCCTTCATGCAGGACATGGAGCGGCTGGGCCGTGGCGACGACATCGTGCTGATGGCGTTCAGCGAATTCGGGCGGCGCGTCCCCGAAAACACCAGTCTCGGCACCGATCACGGCACCGCAGGCCCGGCCTTCATGATCGGCAATCCCATCGCGGGCGGCCACTATGGCGGCGTGCCGAGCCTGAGCGACCTCGACGACGGGAACCTGAAATACACGACGGATTTCCGCCGCATCTACTCCACGCTCATCAGCGGATGGATGGGCCATGACGGGGCGTCCACGATCCTGAACGACGACTTCGCCCCGATCCCGATCTTTCGCCCGGCGGCCTGATCCCGCCGGGCCGAAAAAACGACCGGCCGCTTGGCCGACAACACGAGGACTTCAACATGACACGTATTGCAGACCTAAGACTCCCCGCGCTTTCCCTCGCCGCGCTGGCGGCCCTTTCGACCCCCGCGCTCGCGCAGGACGACATGCTCGAACTCAGTGTCGCGCTCGGTGTCGTGGACGCGAATTTCAACCCGACCACGGCCTCGATCTTCAGTCTGGCCGACGACCTCGGCTATTTCGAACGGCACGGGGTGGATGTCACCTATGTCAAACTCGACGGTACGCCACAGGCCGCCGCCGCGCTTTATTCCGGGTCCGTGGACCTTGCCGACATTTCGCTGGAAACGGCCCTACGTCTCAGGGCCGACAACGACGTCAAGGTGCGCGGCGTGGTCGCAAGCTCCATCGGCACGTCCTTCCTGATCGCCGGGCTGACCGAATTGGCAACGGTCGAGGACCTCGAAGGGCGCAGCTTCGCCATCGCGGATTTCGGCAGTCTCGACCACGCGCTCGGTCAGGCGGTTCTGACGGAATACGGCGTGTCGCCCGACAACATCGAATACGTCGCGATCGGTGCGCCGGACGTGCGGATTCAGGCGCTCGCCGCCGGGAAGGTCGATGCGACGACGGTGTCGTTCGGAACCTACTCGTCCGTGGGCGAGGTCGACAGCATCCACATCATCGTCCCGCCCGACGAGTTCTCGCGCCGCTCGCCCGCGCTGACGAAGTTCGTGGCCGGGCTGGAAAGCACGCTTGAAGAGAAACGCGATGCGATCCAGCGGTTCACCGACGCCCTCATCGAGGTTTCGCGCGACATGCAGGCCGACCCGGAACGCTGGATCGACATCGCCGCCGAAGCGCGCCCGGACCTGACCCGCGAGAGCCTTGAACAAACCGCCGAACTGAACGCGTCGCGCTGGTGCATCAACGGCTGCATGGCGCCGGCCGAGTTGGAGAAGACCCTGAACTTCATCTACGCCAAGCCGGATTTCGGAGGTGTCGCGGTGATCGACTTCGCCGATGTGAGCGATCTGAGCTTCACCCAGCAGTCGATGGAAAACCTCGGCGCCGCCGAAGGGTTCGGATTGGACCTTCGCAACTGACGCTTTGGTAGACTGTCAAAAAGCGCGACGGTGCTGACCTTTTTCGTTTAAGACCGAAAAGCCCGTCGCTTCGGGTTTTCGTATCGCAACGCCGCTTTTCCGGTCACACGGGAAGCGGCGTTGTTCATTTCAATCGCGCCCCGTAGCGGGGGAGTCGCCGCACCGCTCATTGCCCGCGCAAGCACACCCCCCGGCGATTTAACGCAATTGCCGGACGACAAGGGATTGCAATGGTCCCGTTTCTCATCTTTTGTATGCGAAATGGGGGTGTAGCGTGTACGTAGCGGCCGACGATCTGGTGGCCGATCACGAAAAAAACATTTCAGACGCGTCAAACTCCCTGTTAACTATTGCAAAAATCAATACGCCGAATTGCTCCTGCCTAACGAGGACCGACGTGGACATCACCCTGCGCCAACTTGAAATCCTGCACGCGATCGTGGTGAGCGGCTCTATCAGCAAAGCCAAACGCTCGCTTGGTTTGTCGCAGCCGACGATTTCGCAGCAACTTGCCAAGTTCGAGGAGCTTCTTGGCGCGCAGTTGATCTATCGCCAGCGCGGGCACGACGGCCAGCTTACCCAGGCGGGCGAACACTGGTTCAAGGTCGCTCAAAGCATCCTGGGAACGCTGGATCAGGCCACGGTCGACCACCAGTCGCGCACGGGGAAAAGCGGTCTGGAATTGCGTTTCGGAACAACGCCTTCGCTCAGAGGGCGGTTCATGGAAAAGGCGGCGACCCTGTCGCGGGAAATCACCGATTTCTCGCGGGTGGATTTCGTCTGGGCGCTCGGCTCGGCCGAACTGGTCGAGATGATCGCGACCCACAAACTGAACTGCGCCATCGTGAGCGAGGCGAGCGTCGGCGAATACAAGATGTCGATGCATCTGGTTCACCTGTTTCGCGACAAGATCGTGCTGGTCGTGCCCGCCGGGGTGGATGATGACGAGCTCGCGCGGACCCTGAGTGGAGATTCGTCGAACGAGGATGAGCTCGGTCCGCTTCGCAACTACGTTGACGTCGGCACCGCTGTGCCTTGGAAAGCCCGAAGCGAGCATTGGTACAGAACCTGTATGCGCAGGGCGGTCCCGTATTTTTCGTGCACGACGCATCAGGGCGCGGTGGACATCGTGGCGGCGGGCCTCGCCACCTGTCACGCACCCCTGTCTCTGCTGCCCAACCTTCCGGTTTCGGTCCGGCAGCGGATCAAGTTCTACGATCTGGGCGAGCATGTCCGCGACGCGGTGCTCGTGATGCCACGGCATCTGCTGACCCTACGCCCCTTCGCCGAGTTCCAGCGCCGCTTGAGCGAATGGGTCAAGACCGAGTATTCCGACGAGCTTCTGGAACAGGAAATGCGGACATTGCCGCATTTCAGAACCGCTGCCGAATAACCGTCGCTGACCGGGGCGAGCCCAGACCGGGACACCGCCGACGGGTGGGGAGGCTTGTGTATTCGCGGCTCCCACGGTGTATTCGGCATCCGCACGACGGCACATATCAATACCCAATTCATTGGATTGGCATACGCTATATCCCCCCGGCGCCACCGTCCGGCGAGGTCGCGCAAGGCACGTGGACCCGCGCCAAATCTAATCGGTCTGGCGGTCAGAACAGAGAAAAACTTGAGGTTTTGCCGCAAGTTAACCAGATTTCCCCTCTTTCCAGCGCATCCCCATTTCAGCGCGAAGAATTGGTCGCCGCATCGCACCGACAGCCGTGAGCCACGCCATCGGATTCTGCACGCCCCGACTGGCGCCCCCCGCCAAGCCGCCCTAGTCTTGACTTGGTAAAAATGACGCTGATACTATGTTCAGTGACGTATAAACGCTTGTAATCATTGGCTAAAATGGAACGGAAGGCCGGGACGGAACGGCGCGACCGCAAGGGAGGAAAAATGGCAGACACAACTATGCAGGGGACTGCGCAATCGGGCGCTGGAGTGTGGATATTCCGGGTTCTGCTCATCGCAGGGGCCGCTTTCATGGTTTACTCGTGGTACACCCCGTGGTGGGGCGCCAGCATCGCGGTTCTTCCGGGCGACGACCACATGCTGATGCGTCCGTGGGGCATCGAGGTGATCGGTCAGGTCCGCGCCAACGCCAACCCCGACCTCTGGGCGATGCCGGGCATCTTCGTGCCGTTCATGTGGGCATACTTCACGGTGTGCCTGCTGGCGCTTGCCGCAAGCCTCTTCATCAAGCGCCGCCTTTCGCTGGGCCGCTTCAAGCTCCCGCTCGCGACGCTTCTGATCCTGCTCGTCGGCCTGTCCTACGTGGTCGCCGTCGTCCTCGCCTATGTGATCGGCGATTGGCGCGCGGGCATGGCTGACAGCAACTTCATCGGCGAATCCACGATCCGCCACGCCATGACGGGCAACAAGGTCAAGATGACCGGCTACTTGAAGGACGGCTACTACTATGCACTCGCCGCCGGCGGGGTTCTGGTCGTGCTCGGTCTTATCCGCGGCCTGTTCGTGCGCCAGCCGAAGGCCTAAGGCCGAAAGGCATCTGAACCTCGTCGACTCCGCGCCGGCCAAGGCGCACGGGTTGATGTGAGAAAAGCGTAATGCCCGGGTCCGGCCCGGGCATTTCTTTTTTGCGCGTCATGCACCTGTGGACGGCCGGGTTTTCGCGGGGACAGATGGCCGAATTCCTGAAGCCCCAGACAATCCCCGTGGTGCATTTTTATGCATCTGCCTCGTCAGTTTGCGCCGTTGCGCCAGTAGCTTATGCAAAAAGCAATGTCCCATATTGAAAAACTCATCACCTGAAAGTGACAGCATGGGCATACCTAGGGATTCAACCCTGTAAGGGAGGACAAATATGACAACGAGATCTAGATTGGCTACGTTGACGGCGCTCACCGCTGTCAGCCTTGCAGGCGCAGGTTTTGCGCAGGTGACGCCGGAACGGCTGGTGGCCGCCGGGTCGGAGGAAGAAGCCGCCAACTGGCTCATGGTCCACCGGACCTATGATTCCAACCGCTTTTCCCCGCTGAACGAGATCAACGCCAGCAATGCCGCCGACCTGAGTCTGGCTTTCGCCGTTCCGATCGGCGGGCTCGAGCCGTCGGGCTTCGGCGCGGGCTACATGGAAGCGACGCCGCTGGTCGACAACGGCTTCATGTACGTCTCCGATCCGTGGGGGTCGCCCTACAAGATCGACGTGACGTCGGGAACGAAGGGCCAGATTCTCTGGGTCTGCGACACCGGCATCGAAAAAGACCCGACCGCGGGCGTGCTTCTCGCCAACCGCGGCCTCGCGCTGCACGGCGACAACGTCATCACGGCGCTGAACGATGGCCGTGTCGTGGCCTGTAACACCGAGACCGGTGAGGTCGCATGGGACGTTCAGGCCGCCACCGAGCCGGGCGAAGGCTTCACCAGCGCGCCGCTGGCCGTGGGCGACAAGATTCTTGTCGGTCAGTCCTACGGTGACTGGGCCACCCGTGGTTGGCTTGCCGCGCTCGACGCCGAGACCGGCGAAGAAGTCTGGCGCTTCTTCACGGTGCCGGAGCCAGGTCAGCCGGGTTCCGAGACGTGGCTCTGCGAGGAAAGCGGAAACCCCGATTGCTGGAAAACCGGCGGGGCGGCGCTTTGGGTGACGGGTTCCTATGACCCGGAAACCAACACGACCTACTGGGGCACGGGCAACCCTGTGCCGATGTTCGACCCCGAATTCCGTCCGGGCGACAACCTCTACTCCAACTCGACCATCGCGCTCGACGCGGATACCGGCGAGCTGAAGTGGCACTTCCAGTACACGCCGGGCGACTACATGGACTATGACGAAGTCGGCATTCAGCTGCTGATGGATGTCACCGTCGATGGGGAAGAACGCAAAGTCCTGTCGCACTTCGGCCGGAACGGCATCTTCTACACGCTCGACCGGAACAGCGGTGCCTACATTCAGTCGGCTCAGTATGTGACCGAGCTAAACTGGACCGAAGGGATCGATCCCAAGACCGGTATGCCGGTTGAGTACGACCCCTCGAAGTCGCTTCAGACCTATGCCGCCGGCGTCATCAGCCGTGGCAGCGATCCGATCGACCACTGCCCGCACATCACCGGTGGCGTGAACTACTACCCGACGGCCTACAACCCCGAAACCGGCATCGCTTATGGTGCAGGTCAGGAAGGCTGCTCGGAGATCGCGACGCAGGAAATGGCGGCAGAAGACGTCATGCCGGGTGTCATCTTCCTCGGCGGGACTTATGCCGGCAGCAGCGAGCAGACCGGTTCGATCACGGCGATGGACGTGACGACCAGCGAGCAGGTTGCCAAGCAGAACATGCCCTACCCGAAC
Organism: Maritimibacter alexandrii; assembly: GCF_005871115.1. Classification (NCBI taxonomy): domain Bacteria; kingdom Pseudomonadati; phylum Pseudomonadota; class Alphaproteobacteria; order Rhodobacterales; family Roseobacteraceae; genus Maritimibacter; species Maritimibacter alexandrii. The sequence goes on along the minus strand of NZ_SWKQ01000013.1, from coordinate 554,174 downwards.
CACAGCGGTGTGCTGGTCACGCCTGAAGTGGTCTACTCGGGCTCGCTCGACGGCACCATGGGCGCCTACGATGCGACGACGCTGGAGCCGCTCTGGTCGGTCAACGTCGGCACCTCGTTCCGCGCACCGCCGATGACCTACGCGGTCGATGGCAAGCAGTATGTTGCCATTCTCGGCGGCCCGGTGGGCGGCAACGCCAACGGGCATGAAGAGCTGGAAAGCATGCAGCAGTCCAACATGCTCTGGGTCTTCGCGGTCAACTGATCCTGAGGTCCTCCGTGCCGGGCAGCTTCGGCTGCCCGGCATTTTCGTCTAAACGCTTTCCCCGAACTCACAGGAGCCGAAATGCACGTCACCCGCGCCGCGGCCGCCATGCTCTTGCCTTTCATGCTGGCCATGCCCGTGACGACCGTGGCGCAGGCCGCGGATCCGGTTGGCGATCCGGCACGTGGCAAGACGGTGTTCCGTTCGGTGGGGGATTGCATGAGGTGCCACGGGTGGGCGGCGGACGGCAGGTCCGGTGTTCACCTTCGCGCACCGCCCGGCTCCAACCTTCGCGAAACCGCCCTCGATGCCGAGGGTCTGGCCGAGGTCATCCGATGCGGGCTTCCGGGCACGCCGATGCCCTACCACAGCCGACAGGCCTATGACGGAGACGGCTGCTACGGCATGTCGCTCGACGACTTCGACGCGGACGACAAACCCAAGCGGGGCAAGACGTTCGGCGACGACGATATCCAAAATGTCGTGGCCTACCTGCAATCCGAAGTGATCGGGCTGGGCAAGCCGACGTTCGAGGAATGCACCGCGTTTTTCGAGAATCCGGCCGCCGCGGCCTGCAACAGCCTGAGGTAGCGCGGACATGAAAAGCACCTCCCTGACCGCCCTTCTTTGCCTTGGACTTTCGACCCAGATGTCCATGGCGCAGGTTCAGGTCGAACCCGAGTTTTCGATCTGGGATGTCGAACTCGGCGAACCCATTTCACTGGCACCGGACAATCAGGTCGCCGAGATCGCCTGTGGCACTAACGGCGGTCCGCCGGGCCGCCCGCTGAAGTCGTTTGACGACTTCATGGACTGCAATCCCGAAGAGTCCGGGCTTCGCGAAGTCAGTTTCACCTATGACGACGAACAGGATTACATCGCTCTGGCGCTGAATTCCGAGTTCAAGTTTCTCCACGGCGGCACCTCGGTCTTCGCCCATCCGGTGATCGTGTCGGTGCTCGTCGATCCCGAGGGCATCGTGCAGGGCAGGCGCATCTTCACGGACAACCGTGTCAGCGACTACGACCGGCGCAACGCCGTCACCTTGATCCGCAATTTCAAGGCCCGTTTCAGCGACTGGTCGCTGACGTGCAGGGATCTCGACATGAAGGACGGCGAGCAACCCGTCGGCAAGCAATTCATCCATGAGCTTTGTACGGGCGAATCCCCCGAGGGCGACACCCTTGTCGAACTCGAGGCGACGTTGCTACGCAAGAAGGGTCAGGAAGGGCTCAACCCCGAGACGCGAGAGGTCAACACCGGCTATTTCGAAAGCCAGACCCGGTATGAAGAGGTCAAGGCTCCGTACGAACCCGGAGCGTCGCGATGAGCTCAGTCCTGCTGTTGGCCATTCACCATGAAGTTTCCGTTCATGGTGGCCTGGTCGAAATCGACGCCGCTGGCCGCCGCCGTGGTAAAGCGGTTGCCCGTCAATTTGGCGCCGGTGACGCTGGCCCGGCGCAGATCTGCGCCGTAGAAGTCGGTATGCGCGATCGTCGCATCGGCAAAGCTGGCGCGCCCCGCCTTGACCTTTACGAAGCCGGAAAAGCTGATGGTGGCCCCGTCGAACAGGCCACGGGCCATATGCGCGCCGCTCAGGTTGGTCCGGTTCATCGTCGTTCCGCTGAAATCGGCATTGTTGGCGACCGCATCCATCAAGAGCGCACGGTCCAGCATCGCACCCGGCAGCTTCGCGGAGGTCAGCCGCGCGGTCTGCATCCGCGCCTCGGTCAGGTTCGCGTCGGTCAGGTCCGCACCGGACAGTTGCGCGGCATAGAAGAACGCGCGGGAAAAATCGCCGCCGCCCAATTGCGCCTGCGTCAGATCGGCGACGTTGAAATTGGTGCCGACGGCCGTGACATCCTCCAGAATCGCGCCGCGCAGGGTCGCCCGGTGAAAGGTCGCGTCGGTCAGGTCCGCGCCCGTCAGATCGACGCCCGTCAGGTCGGCTTTCTTGAAATTCGCTTCCCGAAGGTCGCATCCGCGACATTCCTTGATCGTTCCGGCAATCAGATCGGCCACCTGATCTGCGGCGGCCGGGCCGGCGGCGATGGCAAGAATTGTCACGAGGGCGAAGCGCATTCCCGGTCTCACTTGTTTTCGAAAGGTCATATCCATGCCTTCTGATACAGGCCAAGCCGCACGGTTTTTCAAATACCGGGCATTGGCCGTTTCTATTTTCCTTGTCGCCGGGGCCGCCATGATCCACCCCGCGCAGGCCCAGTCGACGGACACGGGCATCAGCGGCATACCCGAAGTGATCGACGCGGACGTGCTGAAATTCGGCCAGCAACGCGTGATCCTGTGGGGCGTCGACGCACCCGAACGACCGCAGCGATGCTATATCAACGGCACGGTCTGGGGCTGCCATGACGCCGCCAAGCGGCATCTGCAACTTCTGGCCGGACGCGGCGAAGTCTCCTGTACCTACCGGGGCGAACCCGACCGTCTGGGGCGTCAGTTCGGCGTCTGCACCAGCGGCGGCGACGACCTGAATGCGGAAATGGTGAAGGCGGGCTTTGCGCTCGCCTTCGAAGAACAATCTGACGAGTATGTGGTGGACATGGTCGATGCGATCGCCGCGGGCGTGGGGTTGTGGCAGGTCGGCGTGGAGTTCGAAGAGCCTTGGCTCTTTCGCCGCCGTGAGACGCCCGGTGGTTTGAGGTAGGAGGGAAGATGGCACAACTCGCCGATGTGATTGCTGCGCCGGGCCGCGACGGGGCCTTTGACGCCGTTTTGAAATGGGTCTTGCTGATGGCCCTCATTACCCTCGGGGCCGTGGTCTCGTACGAATACGGGCTTCTGACCTACCTTTTCAGCGCCGACGAATCCCGGATCACCGTGCTGATTGCGGTGCTTTATGTGGGCTTCACGTTCCACTGCCTGTGGATTCTCGTGGAGCTTGGCCGGGAATACCGACGGGCCCTTGCCATCAAGGCGCAGTTGGATGCCACGGGCCAGATGCCCTCGCTGCCCCTTGGAAACGGGCTGGTGGACAGTTTCGTGCGCGACCTGATCCGCTCGCGCGAGAACCCCGGCGAGATCGAGGGGAACGCACACCTGTTGATGATGAGCCTTGGCGCGGCCTTCAGACGCCGCACCAAGATCGGCACCTATGGCGCGGACCTTCTTTACAAGCTCGGGATGCTGGGCACGATGGTCGGCTTCGTGATGATGCTGAACTCGATGGGCGACCTGTCGAACTTCGACGTCGATACGCTGCGCGGCGCGCTTCAGAAGATGATCGCCGGTATGGCCGTCTCGCTTCTGACGACGATCGCGGGGTTGATCGGCGGCATCCTTCTGCGTCTCGAATACAATATCGCCGACGCGCTTGTGACCGACATCAGCCAGACCGCCGTCTCGTTCACCGAGGTCTCACTCCTGCCATTGCTGGCTCACAGGGAGCGCGAAAACGGCGATGCTGTTTGAAGAGGAACAGGAACCGGAGTTCGAGATCTTCTCGGCCCTGCTTTTCAATTCCCTGAAGGCCATCACCTTCATGTTCTTCATCAGTTTCGCGATGATCAACAAGCCGGCGGATGAGGGCAAGGTGGACCCCAAGGCCGAAATGCTCATCACGGTCTCCTGGCCTGACAACAACCCCGACGACGTGGATACATATGTCATGGACCCGGCCGGAAATATCGTCTGGTACACCCAGCGCGAGGCGGGGCTCATGCACCTCGACCGGGACGACCGGGGCATGTTCAAGGATGTGGTGCTGTTCAACGACAAGGAAGTGACCAACCCGCTCAATCAGGAGATCATCAGCTTTCGCGGCCTTGAGGATGGCGAATATGTCGTGAACATCGTCCACTACATCGCCAACGGCACGGCGCCGCTTCCGGTCTCGGTGAAGGTCGAAAAGCTGAACCCAACGGTGAAGGTCATCTTCTATCAGACGCTCAACCTGACCGGCACGGGGAACGAACAGACCGCCGTGCGCTTTACCTTGAAGGGCGAAGAAGTGGTGAACGTGAACAACGTGCCCAAGAGCCTTGTCGAGCTGACGCGCGGTGCGGGCGCCAAGGGCGGCGCCGCGACGGGCGGGCGCAGGCCGGGGGCGATCGACGCGGGCACCGGACAGTTCATCCCCGGTTCGGAGACAGGGCAATGAACATGACTTACGTCATTCTGGGCCTGACCGCCTCCTACGCGCTGGTGGTGTCGCTGCTCGCCTATCTCGTGCTGCTCACGAACATCCATCTGGTCCTGAAGGTCATGGCGACGGTCGCGACCGTGGCGACGATCCCGCTGACCTTCTGGGGCGTGGGTGAATTGCGGGGGCTTCCCTCGGACGGCAACCTTCCAGGCAGTTTCCGGATGCTCTGGGCGCAGATGATCGAACCCAACGCTTTGCAGGGCGAAGACGGTCACGTCTACCTTTGGCTTCAGGCGCTGGACTCGGACAATTTCCCGGTCGGCCCGCCGCGCGCCTACCAGCTTCCCTATTCCGACGACCTCGTCACCAAGGTGAACGAAGCCATGGGCCGGATTGCCGAGGGCGAAGAGATGCAGGGCACGATCGACGCGAACGAGGTTCTGCCCGAGACGACCTCCGAAGCTCTGGCCGAAGAGATCGAGGCCGAGATCAGCGAGACCCGTCCGGGCGGTGCCACGACGGCGGGTGAGCGGATATCGAACTTCGATCCGTCGATGCTGACCTTCGACACCGAGGCCGCACCCGTGACCCCGGCCAAGCCGCAATAGCGCCGGCAGGCCCCCGCGACGCAGCCGGGCTGCCTTGACCGCGATGACCTAGCGGGCCGTCGCGTTCACGCCGCCGCGGCGCGACCGATCTTGCCGGGCGGTGAGCAACGGGAGGACCAGACTGGCGAGCCCGAACAGAAGGGTTCCGCCCAGCAACGCGCCGATCAGCCAGCGCGACCAGCGCAGCGCCTCGACATCGGCGCCGAACCAACCGTCGCGACCCCATATAAGCACCCGACCACGTGTGCTCGCGTCCGACCCGATGCGGATGGTGCGTTCGAGATCGCTGGTCATGCCCGCTTCACCGAACCAGACCTTCACCTGATGCACTTGCCCCGGCTCCATGTCGCCCAGCACGAGCGCGGTCAGTCCGGTCGACGTGGTCGTGATCGCGACCTTTTCACCGTCGACCTCGGCCAGAAGGGCACCGGGCACTGTCAGCGCCACGTCCCGCGCCGCTTCGGTCGTCGATACCTGCCCCGTCACAGTGCCCCGGAACGCACCGAGTTCGAGGATCGCGGACAGCTCGGGGATGTCGCGCATCATCTCCTGCACGACGACGACGTTCATCAGGCGCGGCAGGACGATTTCCTTGACCTTCTTCATGGACTCCTGATCGAGCGTCATCCGCATGGCGATGTCTCCGTCCATGCGCCGAACCAGCTTGTCGGCCATGTAACCCGCTACGCGGGCCGGTTCGATCCCGAAGCCCTCGGGGATCGGAAACTCCTGCAACACGAGATGCGCTTCCAGCGGTGGCGCGGCGATGCGCTTCGCGCTTCCCGACAGAACGAGAAGGCCAAGGCCCGCCGCCACGACAAGGCAGCAAGACAACAGAACGTTCCACAGCCGCATAATGCCTCCTAGTCCGATCGTCTCATGTTACGGGGCAAGCGCATTGGGTTTTGCGATGCCCGCGATTGAAAACCTGCGCGCCCATGGTCGGATGCGCGGACCATGTTCCCCGCGCCCGGCTCACGTGCTGGCCTTTTGCGGCCCGGTCAGAACGGCGTAGGCGTCCGTCAGGTCCGGCGTGTCCGTCGTCTCCCGCAGCCCGTCAGGCGTGCTGTCGGCCACGATCCGTCCGGCGTTCAGGACGATCACGCGATCCGCCCCTTCGATCTCGTCGACGAGGTGCGTGGCCCACAGGATCGCGACGCCGGCCTCGGTCGCGATGTCGCGCATGTCCTGCACCAGCGCGCGGCGCGAGGGCGCATCGAGCCCGGCGGTCGGTTCGTCCATGACAAGCAGCCGGGGGCCATTCAAAAGGGCGCGCGCGATCTCGACCTTGCGCTGCTGGCCGCCCGACAACTGCCGGACCTTGCGCGCCTGAAGGTCGGACAGTCCGAACCGTTCGACCTGTTCGCCGATACACGCCTTCAGCCGCCGACCGGACAATCCGAACAGGCGACCGTGAAAGGCGAGGTTTTCTTTGATCGTCATGTCCAGATCGACGGAGCGCGCCTGAAACACCACGCCAAGCTGGCTGAGGATGGCCGCCGAGCCTCCGGCATGACTTTTGCCGAAAACCGTGACCGTGCCCGCGTCCGGCGCGAACAGGCCCGAAATGATCTGGAACATGGTCGATTTCCCGGCGCCGTTCGGGCCGAGCAGCCCGACGAATTCGCCGGGCCGGATGTCGAAGGTCACGTCCTGCAACGCGTCGATCCTGCCATAGGATTTCGACACGTCGCGCAGGGTGAGGATTGGTTCCGTCGTGGTCATGCCCGCATCCCTGCATCCAGTTCGCGCGCGATCTTGGCGACGAGGTCATCCTGACGGTCCGCGCGCGGCACGTCCAGCATCGTGTCATCGACCAGTTTCGCCGGTCGCCCGCGAAGGGTAATCACGCGATCCGCAAGGGCCGCGGCGTCATAAGGGTCGTGGGTCACCAAAATGACAGTGGGCCCGAAGCGGTCCACGACACCGGCGAGCAGGGCCCAAAGCTCCATCGCCAGCTTCCGGTCGATCGAGACGAATGGCTCGTCCAGCAGCAAGAGCCGCGAGGATACCGCCAAGGCTCGTGCAAGGGCCACGCGGCGCTGCATCCCGCCGGACAGTTCCGCCGGGCGCAGGTCGGCCGCCGCCTCCAGCCCCACGGCGGCAAGCAGCTTGCGGCCCTCGTCGGAGGGCAGGTCCGGTTTCACCGCCAGCAGGTTCCCCAACGCCGTTTCCCAAGGCAGAAGGCGCGGGTCCTGAAAGACGAAACCCGGCACCTCGGCGGCGGATGGCGCGACCCCGTCGACCAGAATGCGCCCCTCATACGCCGTGTCGATGCCCGCGATCATCCTGAGCACGGTGGATTTGCCGACCCCGGACGGGCCGATCAGCGCCACAACCTGACCTGCCGGCACCTCGATGCGAAGGCCTTCGAACAGCGTGTTCTGCCCGAAGCTTTTTTCCGCGATATCCGCTTTCAGTTCTGCGCCGGACGCCATCCGAGTACCCTGTGTTCCAACGGGCGCATGACGCCATATTCAATCAAGATCACCACCGCCATGAAGGCGAGCGTGTAGGCCAGTATGCCTTTCATGTCGAAGTGTTGAAAGAAGATGCCGATGCGGAACCCGACGCCCCCATCGCTTCCCAGCACCTCGAAGACGAGCACGATTTTCCAGATCAGCGACAGCCCCGTGCGCGCGGCGGTCAGCACGTAGGGCATGAGTTGCGGGATGATGAACTTGTTCACCCGGCGCCAGAACCCGACCCTGTAGACCTTGGCCAGTTCGGCCAGCCCGTGATCCAGCGCGCGCACGCCTTCGCGCATGTTCACCGCCACCAGAGGCGTCTTGTTGATGACCACGGCGAGGATCAGGGCGAACTCGGTCAGTCCGAGCCAGATGTAACAGGTGATCGCCACGACGATGGCGGGGATGTTCAGCCCGATCAGGATCCAGTTGCCGAACAAGCCGTCGGCCCATGCGAACCGACCCAGCGCGCCGCCGATCACGACCCCCATCGTCATCGCCGCGAAGAACGCAAGAACGGCGCGCCCGAGCGTCTTGGTGACATCCGCGATCAGCGACCCGTGCGCGGCCAGATCGTAGAGCTCGCCAAAGACGACCACGGGGGTCGGAAACAGCCGGTGGGCGACGAGCATCGCCGCCACTTGCCAAAGCAGGAGGAGGAGGGGCAACGATGCCCATTCCGCCCACCGACGTGTCGATCTGGGCTTGCGCCCGGCCTCAGCCATGTCCGCCTGTTGTCCTAGTGGCTATAGCCGGACCAGAACGTGCCCGGGTCCATCTCCGTGCTTTCGCCGACAAGGTCGGGGCCTCCGTGCTCGGCCATGATGGCGAAGGACGCGGCCGCGGCCGCAATGGTTTCGTCGTCGTAGCTGCGCAGGATGCCGGCGCGGTAATCGTCGCGCAGCGCCGTGAACAAAGCGTCGTCATCCCTGGCGCGCATCTTCTCGCGCAGACCTTCCCAGACTTCGTCATCTTCCAGCAGGATCGCCTTGGCGGCGAACGAGGCGTCGAGGAACGCTTTGATCGCGCGGCGCTTCTTGGCGGCGGTCTCGTCCCTGAATACCCAGGCCAGCAGCGGCGGACGGTTCTCGATCCCCGTTTCGGTCATCATGGTATCGACCGAAATCAGCTCTTCGGCACCGCCGGCTTTCGCCCGTGCGTTGAAGTGCCAGAAGTTGAGCGAGGCGTCGATCTGCCCCTCGGTCAGCAATTCGTTGATAAGGGGCGGGGCACCGAAACGAGCCGTGACCTTGTCGGCCAATGTCTCGCCGGTTTCGGCCATGTAATAGGCCTGAAGAATGACCCAGCTTTTGTCGACCGGGCCGCCCGCGATCCCGATGGTCTTGCCGGGAAGATCGGTGATGGATGCGATCGGGCCGTCGGGCGACACCATCAGCCCGCCGACCGCGTAGGAATGCGGCACCGCCGTGAATTTCTCGCCCGAAGCGCGCAGCGAGGCGACCCAGACGAAATCCGACAGCACGATGTCGACATCGCCGGACATCAGGGCCACATGGCTCGCCTGCTTGCCCGACACGTCCTTGAGCACCAGTTCGAAGCCGTTCTCTTCGTCCAGCCCCATATCCTTGATGACCTGCATTTCCCAGCTGGCCGTGCCATTGAGCAGGACGCCGACATGGACCTGTTCAAGCTCCTTCGTGGGCGGTTGGAATGCCGTCGCCGAACCCGCGAACAGGGTCGCCCCCAGAAGGGCGCCACCCAGTGCGCCAAACAGATTCCGTCTTTTCATCCCTGCTTCTCCTCCCATTCTTGTGACAAGGTCACGATCAGCCTAGCATCTGAATTGTTTGGTAAATCCAATCCACACTATTTTGATAACCTATGCCAACTTAATGCATCGTGGGTGGAAATAGTTGACAAAAACGGGAGGAATCAAAAATGAAATTGGGTCGGGTCGGTGCGGCATTCGCCGCTCTTTTCATGTCTGCAACGCCGCTTTTGGCCGAAGGCAACCTTGCAAGCCAGCCCGAGCGCCTGCCGGATATGGAAATCGACAGCGCGGAACTGACGCTTTCGGTCAATCAATTCGAACTGGAAACCGGCAAGTATTACCGCTGGCGCATCGTCCATGACGGCGGCGAGGAATTTCAGATCGTCGCGCCGGACCTGTTTCGCAATTCCTGGGTCAGCCAGGTCGTGATCGAAGACCTCGAAGTCAAGCCGCTTGGCCTGCACTCGGTCGAATTCGACGACGAAGGCACCATCGACATCTGGTTCGTTCCGATCCGCCCCGGCGATTTCGATTTCTGGATCGAAGGGTATGAGAACCGCGGTCTCGCCGGCACATTCGTGGTGCGCTGATGCGATCAGTCTTCCTCGCCCTCGCAATCGCACTCGTCCCGACGATCGCGTCCGCGTTTGAAACCGGGCGCATCTTCGTCAGCAACGAAAAGAGTCACGACATCTATGTCTTTGACCCTGAGTTCAACCTCATCAAGAAGATCGAGACCTCGCGCCGCCCGCGCGACATGAAGTTCAACGCCGACCGCACGCTGTTGTATGTGGCCTGCGGCGATGACGACATCATCGACGTGATCGACGTCGAGACGCTGGAAGTCGTCGATGGCATCCCCACCGGGCCAAGCCCGGAAGTGTTCGCCTTCTCGCCGGACGAGACGCAGATCTATGTCTCGAACGAAGAGGACTCGATGCTCGAGATCATCGACCTCGAGGCGCGCATCACCGTGCATGACGTTCCCACCGGGGCCGAGCCCGAAGGCGTGATCGTCTCGCCCGATGGCGAAACGGTCTATGTCACGTCGGAAGTGGCCGACATGATCCACGTCGTCGACAAGGAAAACGGCGTCGTCACCAACAACATCGTCGTCGGCACCCGCCCGCGCCGTTTCGTCGTGACGCCGGATACGGACGAGTTGTGGGTCTCCGCCGAATTGTCGAGCGAGATCTACATCATCGACCGCACCACCGAAGAGATCAAAGAGGTGCTGGAGTTCCTGCCGCCGGGCTTCCGGCCCGAGGACGTGACACCCGTGGGCATGGCGCTGACGCAGGATGGCAAGATCGGCCTCATCAGCCTTGGCCGCGCCAACCACATCGCGATCATCGACGCGGTGTCGAAGGAGCTGCTGTCTTATGTGCTCGTGGGACGTCGCGCCTGGTCGGTCGCACTCACGCGGGACGAACAGACGGCGGTGGTCGCCAATGGCCTGTCCGACGACATCACGCTGGTCGACATGGAAAGCTATCGCCCCATCCGGTCGATCCCCGTGGGCCGCGTCCCGCATACCGTGGTGATTGACGATTGAAACGGGTCATCGTCGCACTCTTGGCACTGTGCCTTGCCCAAACAGCCGGGGCGGCCGATCTTCGGATCGGCCTGCTCCGTCTCGAAAACGATCCGCGCTATGACGAGGATTTCGCCTATGCCCGCATAGAACTGCGGCCCTTGGGCGATGTGAGCGCCGCGGTACGGATGGCGATTTCTGACATGGAGATGCTGACCGACGCCCGTGGGTTCACCCCCGTCCTGTCGGAAGCCGCCGTCGGCGATGGCGAGCTTCAGGAGGCGGCCCGCGCGATGGTGGACGAGGGGGTCACGCATCTCGTCGTCGATCTGCCCGCCGCCGAGGTCGACGCTCTCGCAGCCGCGCTGGCGGACACGCCGGTCACGATCCTCAACACCACCGCGCCGGACGACTGGTTGCGGCGCAAGTGTCACGCCAATCTGCTTCACGCCGCCGCCAGCGACCGCATGATCTCGGACGCGCTGGTTCAACATGCCGTCGCCCGCAAGTGGAGTTCGTTCCTTGTCCTGCGTGGAAAGACCGAACGCGATACCGCCCGCGCGGATGCCTTCATCGCCGCCGCCGAACGGTTCCGGCTGCGCGTGGTCGACGACCGCGAATTCGACCTTTCGACCAACCCCGAAATGCGCGAGCAGAACAACATCGCGCTCATCACCGGGGGCACGCGCGACTATGACGCCGTGTTCATCGCCGACGAAATCGGCGAGTTCGCCCGATACGTGCCGTATCAGACCGCTCTGCCGCGTCCCGTGATCGGCGCCACCGGCCTTGTCGCGCTGGAATGGCATTGGGCGTTCGAGAGGTATGGCGCGCCGCAGGTGAACTCCCGCTTCGAATCCATGTCCGAGGATGGCCGTCGCATGGGCTGGCAGGACTGGTCCGCCTGGATCGCGACGCGGGCGGTCCTCACGGCCTTCGCCAAGGCGCGTGGCGACGGGCTGGAGGACGTGAACGAGCTTCTCCGGTCCGACAAGCTTCGCCTCGACGGGTCGAAAGGCGCGCAGATGAGTTTCCGGTCGTGGAACGGTCAGTTGCGGATGCCGGTCCTGCTTTCCACGCAGAACGCCATCATCGGGGTCGCCCCACTGGAAGGGTTCGAGCACCAGACCAATTCGCTTGACGCCCTTGGTTTCGATGAAGGTGAGTTTGCCTGTGACTGACACCCATCAGCCCGTTCGACCGAATTACCTGCTGGGCATTTATGCCGTCACCGAACGCGAAGTCCTGAAGTTCTTCAGGCAGCGCGAGCGGTTGCTGTCGGCCATCGTCAGGCCGTCGCTCTGGCTGTTCATCTTCGCCTCCGGCCTGCAAAACCTGCTCGGGATTTCGATCATCGAGCCCTATGTGACCTACACGCCGTATCAGGAATACATCCTGCCGGGCCTCGCGGGCATCATCGTTCTGTTCCAATGCATGCAATCGGCCCTGTCTCTGGTCTACGACCGTGAGGCAGGGGTCATGCGGGTCATGCTGGTGGCCCCGTTGCCCCGGCATTTCCTGCTGTTCGCCAAGATCCTCGGGGCGACCTTCCTCGCCACGCTCCAGATTTACGTGTTTCTCGGGCTGGCGGCGCTGTTTGGCTATTACATGACCCTGCCGGGCATGATCTTCATCCTCCCGGCGATCTTCGCGGCGGGGATCATGCTGGGTTCCATCGGGCTTCTCATCACCGTCTACACGCGGCAGATCGAGAATTTCGCGGGCATGATGAATTTCGTGATCTTCCCGATGTTCTTCATGTCCTCCGCGCTCTATCCGCTCTGGAAGCTACGTGAATCCGGGGCCGACCTTTTGTATTGGCTCGCCCTGTTCAATCCCTTCACCCATGCGGTCGAGCTGATCCGCTTCGCCGCCTACGGTCAGTTCAACGAGGTGTCCGCCGCCGTCGTCATTGGCTGCGCGTCGGTCGCCTTTGTCCTTGCCGCGCGCGGGTACAATCCGAACACCGGCACGATCACCCGTATCAAGCGATAGTCACGGCGCGCCCGTCGCGCCGTGTCCCGCGTGGTCCCCCGACATCCTTCTCTGACCCCCGCTGCCCCATAGAATCACCCGACCCGTTCCCGTCCGAATTCGCCCGCATTCGGACGCCGAATGACTGTCCAAACGTATGTGTCAGACCTGCCTTAATTGCCGGAACGGGGCAGGTTTACGCAACGTCGTGAGCCGATTTCCGCCTCATTCCGGCCTCCATTCCGCCCGTTCGGGGCGACCCGACGTAAGGTAAGGTTATCCACCATGTTCCCCTTGGATCATGCCGCGGCGCAGCTTGTATGACGTCGAGGCGTCCGTCAATCGTGCCGTAAATCATTGAAAATAAATCATTATATTCGCCGTCGAAGGCGCTCGATCTCCGACCTGCGACCTGAGATCGGTTGCAGAGACGGCCATCAAGTGAGACTTTTATGCTCACCTATTAAGCATGGCAGAACAGATTGTTTCTCTCTTGGCCGGTCGAATTGGGGCGGATATGTGGCAATATCTGGGCGGGGGTGCCAGGGACGTCGGTTTCGACCGAGCGTGACTTCGGGGTGAAGATGGCATTTGATTTTGAGCCGCAGTTTTCGGTCGCTCTGCCGAAAACGATGCGGGAGACGCTGCCGGCCACGACCAATCGGGCCAATCGTATTCTGAAAAGGGGCTTCGATATCCTGTTCGCAGGGATCGCTCTGGTGCTGCTTGCACCGGTGTTCGGTATCGTCGCGCTGGCCTTGCGCCTGCGCGAACGGGGGCCGATCTTCTTTTCGCACAAACGCGTGGGCGCGAACGGCGAGGAATTCGCCTGTCACAAGTTCCGCACGATGAAGACTGACGGGGACCGCCAGCTGGAATGGATGCTCGCCATCGACCCGATCGCGCGGGCCGAGTGGGAAGCGGATCGCAAGCTGGAACGTGACCCGCGGGTTCATGCCATCGGCAACATCCTGCGTCGCACCAGCCTCGACGAGCTGCCGCAGTTCTGGAACGTGCTCAAGGGCGACATGTCCATCGTCGGTCCGCGCCCGATCACCTGGAGCGAAGCCGAGAAATACGGGATGCACTTCGCCGATTACTGCGCGGTCAAGCCGGGGATCACCGGCGCGTGGCAGGTCGGCGGACGCTCCGACACCAGCTACGACTACCGTGTCGGGCTTGACGTCGACTACGTGCGCAACGCCACTTTCCTCGACGACATCCGCATCGTATTCAAGACCGTGGGCGTGGTCCTTGCCCAGCGTGGGGCCTGCTGATCGCGCGCCTGACCGGAACCATTCGATGTTGCATTCCATGAGCGAATTGCAGAACCCTGCGCAGACCGCCCTTCCGACCGACGGAGGGGCGGATGCCGTTCGGGCACCGCAACCGACCCGCGTGGTCATCGGCATCCCCACCACGGGCCGACCCACGATTCTGCCCGACACGGTGCGCGCCATCGCGCGACAGTCGCGGCTGCCGGACCTTCTGATCCTGAGCGTCGCCGGGCCCGACGACCTTGGTGATCTCGACATCCCGAAGCTGCCGTTTCCGGTCGAGGTCATCACCGGCCCGAAGGGCGCCACCCTGCAACGCAACCGGATGATGCGTATTCTGGGGCGCGAGGATGTGCTCCTCCTCCTCGACGACGACTTTCTGATGGAGCCGGACTACGTCGCCAACACGCTGACTGTCTTTCGCGAGAACCCGAACGTGGTCATCGCCACGGGAACGGTTCTGGCCGATGGCATCCGGGGGCCGGGCTACGACCACCGTGAAGGCGCTCGGCTTCTGGCCGAACACGCGCAGGCGGAGAAAACCGAGACGCTTTCGCCGAAATACGCGGGCTACGGCTGCAACATGGCGCTGCGCGCGAGCGTCGCGCTGGACGAGGCGATGCTATTCGACGAGGCGCTGCCGCTTTACAGTTGGCTCGAGGACGTCGACTTCTCACGCCGCCTTGCGGCACATGGCGACGTGGTGAAGGCCGGGCATATGCGCGGCGTGCATCTCGGCACCAAGACCGGGCGCACGCCGGGCATCTATTTCGGCTATTCCCAGATCGCGAACCCGTTCTACCTGCGCCGCAAAGGGACGATGAGCCGCTTCCACGCCTATGAGATGATGAGCCGGAACATCCTGTCGAACCTGATGCATTCGCTGCGCCCGCCCGCATGGGCGGACTATCGCGGGCGGCTGAAGGGGAACCTCGTGGCGATCGGCGATGTGATCCGGGGCAAGGACTCGCCCGATCGGATCACGCGGCTGAAGCCCTGATGCCCGCCAGCACACGGTCATATTCGGCTTCCTGCGCGTCGATCCATCCGGACCGGCTGAGGCCCAGACGCACGTCGCCGGAATACCCCTTTTCACTCATCGCCCGCACCTGATCGTCGGGCAGGGACATGAACCGGGTCAGGGCCGCGTCGATGCTGGCCGGATCGGTGGGCGAGAACGACAGGCCAAGCCCGTTCTGCTCGACCTCTTTCGACATGAGGGCGGTATCGGCCACCAGCACGGGCAGGCCGCTTTCCACCGCCTCGGCGATGACGAGCGCGAAGGGTTCGGGATGCAGCGAGGGCATCACCAGCGCGCGCGCGTCGCCCACGTAACCGCCCACCTGTGACCGCTCGATCCACCCGGTGATCGTGGGGTTGCCGGACGCATCGGCCTCCAGCCCGGCCCGCATCGGCCCGTCGCCCACCAGCGTGGTCGGCACGCCAGTGCGCCTCGCGGCCTCGGCCAGAACGCCGGTGCCCTTGTCCGGTTCGAGCCGCCCGACATAGACGAGCTTCCGGTTCTCTTCGGCCCGGATACGCTCCTTCGCGTAGGGCACGACCGGATTGCGCACGACGTGGATCGCATCCGCACGGTATCCGGCGCGTGTCAGGCGCGAGGTCATTTCGGGGTGCAGAACCAGTATCCCGCCCCAGTCGGACCCGTCGCCCAGATGGCGGCGCAGGTTCTTCTGCCGCAGCACGCGCCAGACCTTCTGCGGATAGCTGCGCTTGTCGCAATGGGTCGAGATACAGTCGAGCGACAGGGGCACGCGGGTGCAGACCTGACCCTTCTGGTAATCCATATAGACCCCGTTGGGGCAGGCCACGAACATATCGTGGGCATGGATCAGGGTGCGCTGCGACACGGGCTTCAGCGCCGCGAAAACCTCGGGCGAGAAGATCTGCGCCCAACTGTGCGTGTGATAGACCGTCTCGGGCGTGTCGCGTTCGGCGATGAAACGGGCCACGACGTCACGCGCCCTGGTGTTCATCAGGCCTGAGGTCAGCGCGGTGCGCCCCGGCAGTTCCAGCAACGTCTTGCCGCCGACCGCCACGACCTCGACCCCGAGGGCGGCAAGCTCGGGGCTGTCGCCGTCGTCGCCGCACAGCCAGATCACCTCATGCCCACGCGCGACGAAATCTTCGGCGGCCATCATGGCGAGCGCCGTGGCCCCGCCGCGTGCAAGACTCATGTCATTTATGATGACGATTCTTCGACGGCTCATGTTTCCAATATCGGCCTAGAATTTTTCCTGTATCCGCCTGTTTTTCGGCGCTCTCGCTGCTTAAACGCATATGTCGGGTAATGCCACTTTGTGGCAATTGTTCGGAGTCAATCGTTTGCGAGCGTGTCGGTCGTGAGAATTCTGGTGTTCAACCTGCACTATTCTCCCAACCTCGGGGATGGGTTGATCGGCGCCTGCATGGTTCACGCCTTGGGCGAGCTGGTGCCGGATGCCGCCGTCGTGCCGGTCGACATTTCGGGCCGCGACAGGTTCGGCGCCGTGACCGTGCGCAACCGGGCGACGCTTCTGAAAATACTCCGCCTGTTCTCCAAAACCTTCCGCCGTCAGATCGTCTATCGTCGCCTCAACGCCATGCTCGACCGGATCGAACCGCGCTGGCGCGAAGCGATTTCCGGTGCCGACCTTGCCATCATCGGCGGCGGGCAACTGTTCTCGGACGCGGACCTGAACTTCCCGACGAAGATCGGGCGCGTGGCCAAGCTTCTGCGGGACGAGGGCCTTCCCGTGGCGATCCACGGAACCGGTGTGTCGCGCAACTGGTCGCGCAGGGGCAGGGCGCTGTTTCGCACGCTGGCCGAGGCCGACCTGCGGTCCATCGGGATGCGCGACGAAGACTCGCTCAAGGCGTGGGAGGATCAATCGGGGATCTTCGAGCCGAAGGCCATCCTCACACGCGACCCCGGTCTGCTCGCTTTCGAGGCGTTCGGACCTGTCGCCGCGGTCGACCGGATCGCGCTTGGCGTGACGTCGCCCGTGCTTTTGACCTACCACGCCGACAGCGGCGTCGCGGGGCGCGGCGGTCTGGGCTGGTTCGAAGCTCTGGCGCTGGAACTCGTCGGTCAGGTCGGGCCCGTGCGGCTGTTCTGCAACGGGGCCGAGGAAGACGCCCTTGCGCTGGGCGAGCTATGCGAGCGGCCGCTGATCCGACAGGCCATCGCGGACGGCCGGATAGAATGTGCGCCGGTGCCCAGAAACCCGGAAGAACTGGTGGCCACGGTCGCGCCATGCCGTGCGGTGATCTCGCACAGGCTGCATGCCTGCATATTGGGATATGCCTACACACGGCCGGTGGTCGGCATGGGGTGGGATCGCAAGGTACAGAGTTTCTTTTCGTCGGTCGGGCTGGACCGTTTTTTCGTCGGACGCACAAAGACGCCGCCGGAAGAGGTCGCCGCGCTGGTTCAGACGGCGCTGGAACAGGGGATCGACCCCGACACCCACCGATGCGCCATCGAAGACACGCGCGAAGGAATGCGCGCCACGCTCGAAGCCCTTCAGGGTGCCGAGCGGTTCAGGGTGCGCGAGAGAGCGTGAAGCGGTAGGACGACGCATCGCCCGCATCCGACGCGCCGGACGCGACGAGGATTTCCAACTCATCTCCGGTCGCCATGTCGAAAGGTCCGATCCGGGTGTCGATCCCGCCCGTGACCACCTGCCGTGCAAGCTCGGCGCCGTTCACGAGGACCGAGAGAACGACGCCGTCGGTCGTCGCGTCAGGTGCCAGCGAGATGTCCAGCACCACGGCCCCGTCAGCTTCGGCCACATATCGGTGCCCCACGGCCCCCGCGAGGGTCGGCACGATGAACTCGGCATTCATCCGGATGCCACCGTCCCGCGCGCTGGCCAGATACGGCACCCAAGGCACGCCGCCCGTCTCCTGTCCGGGGCGGAAGGCAAATGGCGCGTCGCCGTCCTTGAAGCGCACGAAGGGCCGGAACCCGTCGCCCGCGCCATCGTGGTCGAACTGGTCATAGCTGTCTGCGATGACGGTCTGCGGCCCAAGGCGCAGGTTCCCCTCCGGACTGACCGCGACCCCGTCGCCGGACACGATCAGCGGCTCATCCCGAGACAGGGTCCGCCGATCCGTTTCGCGCCCGTCGGGACCGAGTACAGTCAGCTCCGCGTCCACCTCGACATCACGCGGCGCGCCCCAAATCACGATCAGGTCCGCCCCGAAGGCGCAGGCATAGGTGAACGGGTCCGGTGAAACGTCGCGCACAGGAACGCCCTCGGCCCGTGCCTGCAACATAGTGAAAGCCGCGCCCACGTCGGTCAGGGCGTAATCGGTGCCGACCAAAGGCTCCAGCCCGTCGCCACGGGTGTTGAGCGGATACCAGACCGCGCGGGTCACGCCGGACACGGCCATCGCGCAATAGTATTTCACCAGCGTCGCCGCCGCCGTCGCCCCGTTAGGGTCGCCGAATTCGGTCGCCTCGATGGGTAGGGCGCCGAACCCCGGAACCTGCCGCAAGAGCGCGATCTGGCGCGGCAGTTGCTCAGGCGGCGTGGTGTAGGGGTGGATCACCACCGCATCCATCCATTCCGCAGCACCCGCGTCCGACAGCGCCCGAAACCACGCAATCGGGATCGAATGCGCCGCCCCGCCCAGCACCCGAACCTGCGGATCGGCCGCCTTCACCGCCTTGTAGGTCGCCTCGATCAGCGTGGCATAGATCGCGGCCCGGCCCGCGAGATCCGCCGCGCGCATCGGGCCGGAGGTGAAGGTGTCGCTGTTCATCTCGTTGCCCACCTCGACCGACGTGATCGCGGGGAAATCCTGCGGCATCCGGGCCGAGAACCGGGCAAAGGCCTCGACCCCCTCGGGGGTGTAGGGCGTGACGCCCCCCTGAAACGCGGGATGCCCGTTGTTCATGATGACCGTCATCGTCATCCCGCGCGCCGCGAGCAGGGCCGGATAGCTGTGGCGGATCGTGGGATAGGCGATCTGACCGCCCGTTTCGATGTCTTTCCAGTATAGCTCGTCGCGCAGATCGTGGATGCCCAACCTGTCGGCGGCGTCCAGCATCCGCCGGTCCCAGGTCTGCCCGAAACTCGACGCGGCCCCCAGTCGCGGCCCGACGTTTTCCTGCGCCCAGAGGGGCAGGGCGGTCAGCGCGGCAGCCAGAACGGGGAAGACCAACTTCATGCCAAGAGCCTGCCCCACGCCGCCATGTCCCGGCAAGCGCCCTTCACAGAACGGGCCGTTTCGTGCAGGAAGACAGCAGACAGAAACGGACCCGCCCGCCCTTGCAATTCGTCCCTTCCACCTTGATCGCCGTCTTCGCCATCGTGGCGCTCGTGGGCCTCGGTATGCAGCGCGGGCTCTGGGCGTTCATGGTCTTGGCCCCCTTCGGCGCGGCGGCGGCGTTCAACCTGCCCGCGCTGGGCGGCGCCACCATCGGCGTGCTCGACCTTGGCGCGGTGACGCTTTTCTGCATGGTGCTCCTGACCCGCGGGATGATGTCGAGCCTGCTGGGCACATTCCGCCCGTTCGGACCGGGGTTCTGGCTTGCCTGCGCCATCGTCGTCGCGGGTATCTCGGCCATCTTCTATCCGGTCCTGTTCGCCGGCCAGACCGAGGTGTTCGGCATCGCGCGCCAAGAGGGCGAGGGGCGCATCGCCCGCTATCCGCTGGGCTTTTCGACCGGGAACATCACGCAGCTTTTCCGGCTCGTCCTCGACTTCTTCACCTTCGCCGCCCTTGCGACCGCCTTTCGCCGCCAGTCCGAAGTGCGCCCGGTTCTGACCGCGCTCGCCGTCGCGACCACCGTGAATTTCACGCTCGGCTGGCTCGACGTCGCGACCGCGAAATTCGGACTGACCGCGTTGATGGAGTGGCTGCGCTCGGCCAATTACTCCATGCACATAACCGACACGATGGCGGGGATGAAGCGCATGATCGGCGGGTTTCCCGAAGCCTCGACCTTCGGGTATTTCTCGCTCGGCCTCTTCGGCTTCTGGCTGCAATACTGGTTGCTCGCGCCGGGCTCGCGCCTCAGCCGATGGATGCTCGCACTCGCGACGATCTCGGTCATCCGCTCGACATCGTCCGCCGCCTATCTGGCCCTCGTCGTATTCCTCGTCACCTTCGGGCTTTACCTGATCCTGAGGAACCTGCGCGCCGAAGCCTCGCGCCGCTCCATCGTGCTGGTGTTCGGCGGGCTCATCATGGGCTGGGTGCTCGTCATCGCCATCGCCGCCAGCTACGAACTCGTCCAGCCCGTCACCGATTTCCTCGACCGGGCGCTGTTCAACAAGATGGACAGCGACAGCGGCGTGGAACGGATGAGTTGGAACACGCAGGCGATGCAGAATTTCTACGACACCTACGGCCTTGGCGCGGGCGTGGGCGCGGTGCGTGCGTCGAACTGGCTGATCGCCTGCCTCGCCAGCGTCGGCGTGATCGGCACGTTCTTCTTCCTCGCGTTCCTCGCAAGCCTCGGCATGGCCCCCTCGCGCCCCGGCTGGGACCCGCGGGCGGTCGTGGTCAAGTCGCTCAAGGCCGGATGCCTCGCGATGCTCTGCGCCGCGCTTCTGACCCACCCGACCCCGGACTTCGGCGTGTTCTTCTTTGCGCTCGCCGGTCTCATCGCCGGATTGTCCCGCGCACTGGCCCTAGAATCACGCCCGGCAGGCACCACGACCACGTGAGTGGCTGCTAAGTCTTTGATTTCGATTCTCAATCAATCCCAAAGAATTGACTCCATTGTCCGCCCCGACATCGCTAAATGTGGCAGGATCCGGTGAACATGCTGGTGAAATACCGAATTTTTGACGCAATTCGGTGGAAACGAAACCGCGCGTAAACTATATTCGCGAGGACTGGGGGGGCCTTGTTGCGTAGGGTCCATTGTCTGTTCAATTGCAAACTCGCCACCGTTCGCGGAGCGTCGGGTCATGCCCCGTCGTTGCCGGTCGATCCTGCGGGTCGGCTGTGGATGCCGCGCGAAAAGCCGGTGCACACCACGTCATCGCCCAAAAACCGACAGAATGGTCTTCGAATTATGGGGTCGAGGAGAGTGAAGCGTGACCACGTTCGACATGCAGGCCGTCCGCTCCGGGCGTAGTTCCGAGCGGTCCGAGGATATCGACCGTGTCGATGTCCGTGGCCTGCTGCGCGCGATCTTCTCGCGTGGTCCGCTGATCGGCGGTCTTGCCGTCGGCTGCGCGCTGCTCCTTTTCGTCGTCACGCAGTTCATCCCGTCGACCTACACCGCATATTCCAAGGTCATGCTGGACGCGCGCGAAGTGCGGATCATGTCGTCGGACGAGGTAGTGTCGAACCTCAGCCTGTCCGACCCTGTGATCCAGTCCGAAGTGTCGGTCATGACCTCGAACATCCTGATCGAACGCCTGATCCTCGAGGTCGGGATCGAACGGCTTGAAACGCTTTACTGGGGCGAGGTGCGCGGGGATCGTGACGAGGCATCGCGCCTTGCCGACCTGACATGGGCGATCCGGCAGGATCTGAACGTATCGCGCGAATCCGAAAGCTACGTGTTCGAGATCCAGTTCAGCGCCGCCGAACCCGGCATCGCGCAACAGATCGCCAACGGCATCGCCGACACCTATATCGCGCTTCAGCTTGAAAACCGCCGTGACAGCGCCGTGCAGGCGACCGCATGGATTCAAGAACAGGTGAACGAGGCGCGGGCCACCGTCGAAGCCGCCGAGGCCGCGCTGGCCGAATATCGCTCGGACGCGCTGACCCGCGAAGGCGGCACATATGAGACTTCGACCCAGCAGCTTGGCAATCTGTCGAGCCAACTGGTCGTCGCCCGTTCGGAGCGCGTGACCGCCGAAGCGCAGTATGAACAGCT
Organism: Maritimibacter alexandrii; assembly: GCF_005871115.1. Classification (NCBI taxonomy): domain Bacteria; kingdom Pseudomonadati; phylum Pseudomonadota; class Alphaproteobacteria; order Rhodobacterales; family Roseobacteraceae; genus Maritimibacter; species Maritimibacter alexandrii. The sequence continues at coordinate 532,363 of NZ_SWKQ01000013.1, read as the reverse complement.
CAGGAACCTTCTGGAAAATCAGGGGCTCGACGCGCTGGCGAAAGCCGTGACCTCGCCCCTGCTGGAACGGCTCAATCAGGACAAGCTGGCCCTTGAACGGCAGGATGCGCAATGGGGCGCCTCGTTCGGCCCCGACCATCCGCAGCGGGTGCGCATCGCGAACGAGATCGCGGGCGTCGAAGCCGAAATGCAGACAGAGGCGGAGCGTATCATCGAGTTGCGCCGGAACGAGGTCGAGGTGGCCCGCCTGCGCGAACAATCCCTCGCCGACGGCATCCAACAGCTCGAAGATCGCCTTGCGGGCATGTCCGCCAATTCGATCGGGCGCACCCAACTGGAACGCGAAGCCGCCGCCGCGCGAGAGAATTACGAGGCGCTTCTGGCCCGTCTTGGCGCGGCCTCCGGTCAGGAAAACCTGCAACGGCCCGAAGCCCGCGTGATCGAACGCGCGACCTTCCCCGCCGTGCCGTCCGCGCCCCGGCCCAAGCTGATGGCGGCCTTCGGGCTGGTCCTCGGCCTGACCGCCGGGCTGGTCGCCGCACTGTTTCTGGAAATGACCCGCTCCACTTTCCGCACCCGGAGGGAAGTGGAGGCCGAAACCGGCCTCTCGGTCCTCGCAAGTCTGCCGCTTCAGGCGCAGGACGGCACGCGGGACGTGATCCGGGGGCTGCGCATCAATTCCAACACGCTTTTTGGGGAAAAGGTGCGCCAGTTGCGCACCCTGATGAACATGCGTGACCGCGACGTCGCGCGGGTGGTGTCCGTCACCTCCTCGCAACCCGGCGAGGGGAAATCGACGACCGCCATGGCGCTGGCCCAGATGGCGGCGCTCGCCGGTAAATCCGTCATCGTCGTCGACGGCGATCTGCGCCGCTCGCGTCTGGCCGAAACCTTCGGCTGGCAGGTCGATTACGATTTCGCGGACTTCATCCTCGAAACCGCCGACCTGCCCGAAACCATTCATCTGGACGAAGAAACCGGCATTCATTTCCTTGCCGCCGTGACCCCGTGCCCCGAAGCCGCCGACGATCTGTCCGAGGACTGGCTGCGCCCGCTGATGAAAGAGCTGAAGCGTGTGTTCGACGTGGTCATCATCGACACCCCGCCGCTTTTGAACGTGGCCGACGGGCTGGTCTTCAACACGGTGGCCGACAGTATTCTTTATGTCGTGCGGTGGGACGAAACCAAACGCGCCGCCGTTCGCGAAGGCATCGACGCATTGGCCGAGGTCGGTCTGACCCCGGCAGGAATCGTTTTGAATCAGGTCGATCCGAAGGCGGCCGAGAAAATTTACGGAGACGGGTATGCAGCATATTCTTGACCGCACCACCCCCGGCCATCCGACACGCAAGACCACCCAGCCTTGGGTGCGTCGTCTGGGCCTGTCCGGCGACGAACCCCGCGTCGCCATCATCCATTACTGGCTGGTCGGAATGCGCGGCGGCGAGAAGGTGCTGGAGTCGCTTCTGCGCATGTTCCCGCAGGCCGACATTTTCACCCACGCCTACGACCCGGCCAAGGTCTCGGACCTCATCAATTCCAAGACGGTCTACTTGACCTCGGTGGGCCGCAAACCCTTGGCGACCCGGCTTTACCAGAACTACCTGCCGCTCATGCCACGCGCGCTCGAGGACCTGGACCTGTCGGGCTATGACCTCGTGCTGTCCAGCGAAAGCGGCCCGGCCAAGGGTGTGATCCCGGCCCCCGATGCGCTGCACCTGTGCTATACGCACTCGCCCATGCGCTATCTGTGGGATCAGTATCACGTCTATCGCCGCGACGCGGGGGCGGTGAAGCGGGCGGTGATGCCGCGCCTGATCCACAACCTGCGCCAATGGGATGTGACCAGTGCCGCGCGCGTGGATTGCTTCGTCGCGAACTCCACCCATGTCGAGGCGCGGATCAACAAATACTGGCGGCGCGACGCCCGCGTGGTCCATCCGCCCGTCGCGGTCGAGGACTTCGATCCGGTCGAGGCAAAGGATCGCGGCGGCTTTTACCTGTGGCTGGGCGAACTGGCCTCCTACAAGCGGCCCGATGTGGCGATCGAGGCGTTCAACAAGCTGAACAAGCCCTTGTTCATCATCGGCGGGCCGGACAAGACCGCCAAGGCGCTGTCGCGCAACGCCAACGACAATATCCGGTTCCTCGGCAAATTGCCGTTTCCCAAGATGAAAGCCTATCTCGCGGCCTGCAAGGCGCTGGTCTTTCCGGGCGAAGAGGACTTCGGTCTGGTCCCGGTCGAGGCGATGGCTTCGGGCCGCCCGGTGATCGCTTATGGGCGCGGCGGCGCGCTGGACACGGTCGTCGACCGCCAGACCGGTCTGCTCTATGCCGACCCCGAGGTGGACGGGCTGATCGCCGCCGTCGAGGCGTTCGAGCGGGAGGGTCTCGAAGACCTCGACCCTCATGCGCTCGCCGCCCATGCCCAGCAGTTCGACGAGGCCAATTTCCGGCGCGGCATCGCCAGCGTCCTGCGTGAAAACGGGATGCCGGTGGACGCGGTCAAGGTTGATGGTGCCTGAAACGCCCCGGCATAGTCGGCCCACGGCTTCGGGCGGACGGCGCGGGGTCCGGCGATGCTGAAGCGCCTTGCGGCCCCCTATGTCGTCGGCGTCGCGTCGCGCGTCATCGGGCAGGCCATCGCCTTCGCGACCGTCGCTATCGCGTCGAAGTTCATCGACCTCGACGGGTTCGGCACCTACGCATTCGGTTGGGCGTTGACGGTCATCGCGACCACCTTCGTTTTCACCGGGTTCTATCAGGCGCTCCTGCGTTCGCAGGATATCGAGCGCGACCGGCACACCCTCTTCTGGGCCATGCTGGGCGTCGGCGCGCTGGGCTCCTTCGTCATCACCGGGATCGGTCTGACGATGGGCGGACTCGCCACGACCGAGGGCCGGGTGATCCTGACGCTCGCCCCCTTGCCCTTCGTCAACGTCCCTGCGGCGTGGTGGGAGGCGCAGTTGGTGCGCGACGCGCGTGTCCGGGCCGCAAGCCTGTATGTCCTGATCTACGAAAGCTTTGCGCTGCTCACCGTGATCGTTCTGTTGTCGATGGGGTGGGGTGTCTTCGCGCTCGTCACCTCGCGCGTGGTAGCCGTGGCGTTCGGTCTTTTGCAGACCGGCCTGCTCGTGCGCCGGCTTCCCCGGTTCGAATTCCGCCTCGACGCGCTCAGAGCCTCGCGTGAGACGGCCGGGCCGCTCTGGGGGACCACCAGCGTCGCGCTTCTGTCGAATTACGGGGCCGACCTGATCCTCGGCGCGCTGGCATCGCCCGCCGTTGTCGGGGCGTACCGGGGCGGGGCTCGCATCGCGATGACCGCCGCCGACCTCGTCATGCAACCCCTCGGCCTGCTGTCGTGGTCCAAGTTCACCCGGATCGAGAAAGAGGGTGCGGGCATTCCGGCGCTGCGCCGCGCCTGGATCGAGAATATGTCGCTCGCCGCCGCGCTCATGTGGCCGATGTCGATGGCCGTCGCGTTGCTGGCCCCGCTTCTGGTGGTGACGATCCTCGATGACACGTGGCTGCCCGCGGCCTCCATCGTCTCGATCCTCGCGGTTTCGAAGTCGATCGAGTTTTTCGCCAACCTGCTCGAGCCGACGATGCTGACCACCGGCAACGCGGGCCGACAGCTCAAGATCCGCAGCGCGGGGGCTGTCACGCTGATCGTGGCCCTTCTGGCGTTCGGGCGTTTCGGGCCGGAAGCTGCGGCCTACTGCCATCTCGCGGCCAGCGTCGTGGTCGGCGCGGCATCGCTCGCGGCCACCGCGAAGGCGCTGGAAATTCCGCTGCGCGACATGGTGATGACGTTCTTGCCGGGGGCGGCGCTCGCGGCGCTCACCTATGTCGCGGTGCATTGGTCGAGCAGCCTGTGGGGCTCGGTCGGGTCAGAAGTTGGACTGGGCCTGACGCTGGTAAAGATCTCGGTCGCCTGGCTCATCCTCATGGCCATCTTCCTGCGCCGTCGCGTGCTGGTCCTTCCCACGCCCTGAGGTGTGTTGCCCGGTGAACGAACGGCGCAGGTCCATCACCGTATAGCCTCCGCCAGCATCCATGTGATGCATACCCATGATCCCCGGCATGGCATCGGGCGTGATATGGCGCACCCGACGCTCACCATAGCCCGTCATCGACAGTTCGGTGATCTCCATCAGGTTCAGCCCATAGCCGTAAACGCCGTTGGAGTTGTCCTGACTGGCACGATAAAGCCGCCCGTTCTCGGCGAAGATGCGTCCCCCGTTGCGTGCGGTCGTCGCATCGAGCACCACCGGATTCAGCGGATGGGGCTGCGGGTTCGTCATCATCGGATCGTCGATGGTGAACAGGTGCAGTTCGCTTCCGAAATCGCCGAAACTGTCGTTGGCGATGTTCGTGGCCAGCCACCATTGGCCGGCGTGCTCGAACACGACCGTGTCCGAGGCCTCGACACCCTCGAAACCGACCGCCGCACGCTCCCACCCCAGCGGAAAGTCGGTCGCGCGCCATAGCTCGATCCGCTTCGCCTGATGCGTTTCCGGGATCATCCAGACCGCGCCTTTCCAGCGAAAGACGTAGGGAAACGACAGGTGATGCGGCATCTGCATGACCGGACCGATGGGGTCCATCCGCATTCCGTCGAGCCGCCCGACCGACAGGTGCCCGTGGTGGGTGGCGTAGTCGAAATCTTCGTAGAAGAGATAGGTGACGCCATCGTGCTCCAGCAGGAACGGGTCGGCCCAATAGGTGTTCCCCGGAGGCATCAGATCGACGCCCGAGGTCGGATCGATCCCCGCCAGCGGCCCGTGCGACAGGCGCAGAAAGAACATGCCGGGGCGCTTGCCGCGTTTGGCCTCAATCCGGCGCACCACGCGCATGGCAAGCTCCCACGTCAAGGCGCAGGCGTAGTCTGCAAGGTCCACACCGTGCGGCGCGGGCAGGGTGGCCGGGGCCGGAACCGGCGTCGGCATTGCGCCGTCCCGCGTCAGCCGCACCAATTCCCGCAGCAGGAGCAGCACGGATTTTTCGCGGGCGAAGGCCGCATTGCGCGAGGCCATGAATTTAGTGTCGAAGCGGGCGGTCGCGATCGTCGCCTCGCCCTCCTCCGTCCGGCAGGTCAGCGCGACTTCGGTCACCGGGCTGCGCAGGCGCGCCTCGGTCAGGCCGCTCGCCTCGTCATAGGTCGATAGCCGCCACAGACCGAACCGAGCGGCCGGGGCGCAGTTTTCCGCAGCCCGCGACATCGAGAAATCGACGATGACATCGCAGCCCTCGGCAAGGTCGGGCGCGAAATCGCAAAGTGGCGGCACGTCCGGCGGCAGGTCGTCGGGCGCGGGGAACAGCCGCGTCTCGGCAGCGATCCAACCGCGCCAGATCGTGGGAAGGCCGGGTTCGGGGGCAGGGCAGGCGGTGACCACGGCCAGATCGAACCGCGCATCCTCGCCCACGGCACGCAGAAACCGGCGTTCGCCGGGTCCGGCGACGCCTGCTTTCAGGATCACGCAGAGTTTCAATGCACTCATTTCGCGGTCTTCGTTTCTGCCCAGTCTCTAATTAGAAACCAATGCTGGCAGGAATATGGCCGCGTTTCGATGCGATTGCATAGGCTTGCGTGCGGTCGTCGCGCGACGCGCCCCGGTCTGGGCGCTAAAAGATCCGCCCCGCCGCAAGTATCCGGTCACCTGCACGCCGCGTGAATTCAGGCACCTTGGGCGAGGGCAGGCGGTCCGCCATGACCTGAAGCTGTTTGCGCAGGCGTCGCGGCGCGCCGATCAGGCTGACGGGTCGCTCCATCGACCCCTCGACCAGCGCCCGTTCGTGCGTCATGAAATCGGTCTTGTATCGCTGGTCGCCGCGACCGAAATCCAGTTCCCGCCGCCCTTCGGCTTCCATCTGCTTGAGCGTTTCGAGGATCAGGATCAATCCGGGCGAGGTCTTGCGGTATTCCTCGTCATAGGACGGGAACCACCAGTGCAGCGTTTGCGTGCTGCGCATCCCGAAATGCACCGCGACACAGGTGTCGCCCGCATAAAGCGCCGATGTCTGACCCGCGAATTCCGGCGTGTCGGTGGCCCGGATCGCCTCGGCCACGTCGCGCGCCCATCCCGCATCGAGGATGAATTTGACGCCCATCGCGGCGAGGGACGCGCGCTTCCAGTCGAGGAAGCTTTGCCATGCCCGGTCGGACCTGTCGTTGGCGACGAAGGTGATCACGCCATGATCGCGTTCCAGCTTGCGGCTGCGCCGACCGAGGTCGCGAAACGACCGGTTGTTCGATCTGCGCGCGTCGGCCCAGGCTTCGAAGCCCCCTGACAGATCGATATAGGGCGATGTCGTTTCGCGGAAGGCATGGTCCGCGAAGGCGCTTTGCGAGCGCGGCGCATGGTTGAAGTCATAGGCCTTGGCCCCCGCCGCCTTCAGAACCAAGCCCATGTCCGGGCGCGTTCCCGGCGCTGCGACGACCCCATGATAATCCGAGATCTGGCCCGCCAGCGGCGCGAGCCGCCCGAACCGCTGTTTGTGGAAGGCGAAGAAGCCCTGAATCGCACCCTGATCGTGCAGCACCGCAACGCGCGTGTCCTTGGGGCGCACAGTGCCGACGATCCGGCAGAAATCAGGCGTGAAGAACGGGCTTTGCAGATCCCGGTCCGCGGCCTGAAAGCCCCGCCAGACGGCGATCATCCCGGCATCGAGCTCATCCGGTCGAATGATGTCCACCTGCATCCGATCAGACCTTTCTCGTGGTCGCCACGCCATGACAGGGCAGACGAGCCGAGCGTCGACGGGTCACGCGGACGTGGACGAGGGCTGCCCGGTGCGAAACCGGGTTAGGATCGAACATGGCAGCTGCACCCCTTGCATCTGCGCCCCCGCGCGGGACTGTCCCACAAACGGGCAAAAAGTCAACGAAACGCTTGTATGATAAGGGTTTCGCGGCGTTTTGCCATGCCAATTGCGGGCCGGGCCGTGCATTGTTGCCGATCCGGCGACAGGGTCAGGGCGAATGCCGCGCGTTGATTCACCAACCGGTGAGTCGGAAAAAGTGGTTGAACCCCCCGGACAAAAATGCCCCTATCGCTGCAAATGCAATGAATGCCCTCGGATCGGTCCGAAATAGGTATTGCTGAAAATCGTTATAAGTTATAACCTTTTAACTGAACGCCAAAGCCTGCTCCTTTTTTCACAAGCCCTGAACGAGATTCAGGTGGAAATCTGTGGCAATATATGGCATTCAACACGCGATAGTGGCATTATAATGCCACATCCGGTCAAGGGAGGAGAATCAATGACCACTCGCAAACTGCTTACGTCGCTCGCCGCCGGTGCCGCACTGACGGCCCTGTCCACCGGGGGTGCGTTCGCCCAGGAAGTCACGCTCAAGCTGCACCAGTTCCTGCCCGCGCAAGCCAACGTCCCGAAGGACGTGCTGGATGTCTGGGCCGACAATGTCGAGAAGGATTCGGAAGGCCGCATCAAGGTCGAGCGTTATGCCTCCATGGCGCTGGGCGGCACCCCGCCGGAACTGATGGATCAGGCCATCGACGGCATCGCCGACGTCGTCTGGACCGTCGTGGGTTACACCCCCGGCCGCTATCCGACCACCGAAGTCTTCGAACTGCCCTTCATGGTGTCGGATGCCCGTGAAGCGTCCTGTGCCTACTCGAAAATGTTCGACACGCACATGAAGGACGGCGAGTTCAAGGATCTGCACATCGTCGGCACCTGGGTCCACGGCCCCGGCATGTTCCACACCAACGAGCCGGTCGAAGTGCCCTCCGACCTCGAAGGCATGAAGATCCGCGGCGGTTCGCGCCTCGTGAACGACCTGCTGACGCGCGTCGGCGCCGAGCCGATCGGGATGCCCGTTCCGGCCGTGTCCGAAGCCCTGTCCAAAGGCGTGATCGACGGAACCACGATCCCGTGGGAAGTGACCTACGCGCTCAAGGTGCCGGAACTGGTGACCAACCACACCGAATTCGAAGGCCCGGCGCTTTACAACCTCACCTTCGTTCTCGCCATGAACAAGGGCGTCTACGAAGGCCTGTCGGACGAGAACAAGGCCGTGATCGACGCCAACTCCGGCCTCGCCTTCTCGGTCTTCGCCGGTGGCACCCAAGCCGACGCCGATGGCCCGGCCCGTCAGGTCGCCGTCGACCTCGGCAACAACATCATCACCGTTTCGGAAGAAGATGCGAAAGCCTGGGATGAGATCGTGAACCCGATCTACGACGAATGGATCGCGGGTATGGAAAACGGTCAGGCCCTGATCGACGAAGCCAAGATGCTCATGGAGCAGTGCGGCGCCGACATGGCCAACATCGACACCTACGGCGCAAAATAAGCCATCATGCGCGCGGCGGGGCAACCTGCCGCGCGTTTTCGTCTGACCCGGACCTGAAACAGGGGATCCCATGAACCGCTTTTTCCTCGGCCTGTCGAAAGCACTTGCGATCGCGGGCGGCGCTGTCCTGAGCATTCTCGTCATTCTCGTCGTCGTTTCGATCCTTGGCCGCGAAACCGGCCTTGGGGCCGTGACCGGCGACTATGAGATTGTCGAGGCCGGAATGGCCTTCTGCATCTTCGCCTTTCTGCCCTACGCGCACATGACCGGCGCACATGCGACCGTCGACATCTTCACCAATACGCTGGGCGAGACCGCGCATCGTTGGCTACTGGCGGCGATCGACGTCGTCTTCGCCGTCGTCCTCATCATCATCGCGACCCAGCTTTGGGGCGGCATGATGAGCAAACTCAATTCGGGGCAGACCACGCTGCTCCTGCAATTTCCCGTCTGGTGGGGCTACGCCGTCTCAATGGTCGCGGCCATCGTCGGCGCGGTCGTCGGTGTCTGGCACGCCTTCGTGCGCGTGACCGAGGCCGTGACGGGCAAGACCATCGCCGTCGAGGGGGGCGAAATATGACCAATATCGAGATCGGGCTCTGGTCCTTCCCGGCGCTCCTCCTGCTCATCTTCCTGCGCGTGCCCATCGGGCTTGCCATGTTCCTCGCGGGGTTCGTGGGGCTGGGCATCATCAACGACGGCTGGCACATCGCGCTCGCCCGCCTGAAGACCGAGACCTACACGACGTTTTCGTCCTACTCGCTGTCCATCGTGCCGATGTTCCTGCTTATGGGTCACTTCGCGACCCTTGGCGGGATGAGCCAATCGTTGTTCAAGGCGGCGGAAAGCTGGCTGGGTCACCGGCGCGGCGGTGTCGCCATGGCCGCCATCGGGGCCTGTGCGGGGTTCGGCGCGATCTGTGGCTCGTCGCTTGCGACCGCTGCCACGATGGGGCGCGTCGCCCTGCCTGAACTGCGCCGCTACGGCTATTCCGGCGGCTTCTCGACCGCCACGCTGGCGGCGGGCGGTACGCTGGGCATCCTGATCCCGCCGTCGGTGGTGCTGGTGATCTATGCCATCCTCGCGGAACAGAACATCGCCAAGCTCTTTGCCGCCGCCATCGTGCCCGGCATCCTCGCGGCAATCGGCTACATCATCGTCATCTCGATCTATGTCCGCCTGTTCCCGAAATCGGCGGGCACCCGTCCTCCGGTTCCGATGGCCGAGCGGTTTCGGGCCGTGTTCAACGTCTGGCCGGTCCTGCTGGTCTTCGGCCTCGTGGTCGGCGGCATCTACGGCGGGCTGTTCACGCCCACCGAAGGCGCGGCGGTCGGTGCGCTCGGCACTGGGATCATCGCGCTCTTCAACGGCGGCCTGACGTGGAAATCGCTGCTCGGTTCGTTCACGGCGACCGCACGCTCGACCGCGATGATCTTCTTCATCGTGCTCGGCGCGGCCTTCTACAACGGCTTCCTCGCCGTGAGCCAAGTGCCGCAGACGGCGGCGAGCTGGGTCGCCGAACAGGGCTATTCGCCTTACACGGTGCTCTTGATCATCCTCGTCTTCTACCTGCTTCTGGGCTGTCTCATGGACTCGCTGTCCATGATCCTGCTCACCATTCCGATCTTCTACCCGATCATCTCGGTGCTGGATTTCGGCATGGTCGACTTCGTGTCGATGCAGCACGACATGATCCGTGACGCGATTGCGTCCGGGGCCGCGCAGGGGGTCGCGCAGGATGTGATGGACCAGATCAACGCGCTGATGGCGGCGGGGCAGGAAGTGCCACGACAGCTTTCGGGTGAACTGGGCGTCCGCCTGACCGAGATGCGCGCCAATGCGCTGGGCATGGAATACACCGCGATCTGGTTCGGCATCCTCGTCCTGATCGTCGTGGAAACCGGCCTCATCACCCCGCCGGTGGGCATGATCCTGTTCATCATCAACGCGATGGACAAGCAGACCCCGATCGTCGAGACCTACAAGGCCGTGATGTTCTTCATCACATCGGATCTGATCCGCGTGGCCCTGCTGGTCGCCTTTCCGGCGATCACCCTGTTTCTGATCACCTGAAACGAAAACGGACGGCGCAAGCACATTGCGCCGTCTCGCGAAGATAGATACAAGTCATAACGATTATACCAGGGAGGTATTCATGGCTGACGACATTCTTCTGGTGGATGTGTCCGACGACGGCATCGCCACGCTCACCATGAACCGGGCCGGCAAGCGCAACGCCATGTCCGACCAGCTTCTGAACGCGCTCGACGCGTTCTTTTCCAACCCGCCCGCCGGGGTGAAGGCGGTGGTTCTGACCGGGACCGAGGGGCACTTCTGCTCGGGTCTCGACCTTGCCGAGCACGAACAGCGCGACGCCGAGGGCACAATGCGCCACTCGCGCGGGTGGCACGCGATCATGGACAAGATCCAGTATGGCGGGCTGCCGGTGATTTCGGCCATGTTCGGCGCGGTGATCGGCGGCGGTCTGGAGCTTGCCACCTCGACCCATGTGCGTATCGCCGAGCCTTCCACCATCTTCCAGCTTCCCGAGGGACGGCGGGGCATCTTCGTCGGCGGCGGGGCGAGCGTGCGCGTGGGGCGCATCCTCGGGGCCGACCGGATGATCGAGATGATGCTGACGGGCCGCAAATACGGCGCGGAAGAGGGGCTGTCGCTTGGCCTCACCCACTACGCGGTCGGCGAAGGCGAGGCGCTGGAACTCGCCCAGAAGCTCGCCCGCAACATCGCCGACAATGCGCCCCTGTCGAACTACGTGATGATTCAGGCGCTGTCGCGGATCGAGGATATGTCCAAAGCCGACGGTCTCTTTACCGAAAGCCTCTGCGCGGCACTGACCCAGACCAGCCCACATGCGATCGAGGGGTTGCAGGCCTTCCTTCAGAAACGCGACCCGAGTTTCAGGTAGCGCCATGTCGGGAGGGGAGGAGACCGACACGGCCAAGAAGGTGACGGATGCGGCCCTGCGCCCGTTCCTTGGCTTCAACCTGCGCCGCGCGTGGAACGTGATCCACGCCGACCTTGGCGCCACGCTCGACCCGTTGGGTCTGCGGATGATCACGTTTTCCGCGCTGGTCGTCATCGGGGACAATCCGGGCCTCAGTCAGGCGCAACTCGCCGCCGCCCTGTCGGTCGAGCGCCCGAACCTCGTCGCCGTGACCGACGAACTCACCCGGCGCGGTCTGATCTCGCGCGAACGCGTGCCGTCCGACCGCCGCACCTACGCGCTGCGCCTGACGACGGCGGGGGCCCGGCTGCTCGCACAGGCGACCGAGGCGGTCCATGCCCACGAAACCAGTCTTTATGCCGGGCTGACCGGCGACGACCGCGCGCAACTGCTCGGCGCGCTGGCCAAGATCGAAGCCACCGGGACAGGGAGGAGCTGACCCATGTCTAAGTACAAACCGCATTCCACAACCGTCGAAACACGCCCCGATGGCACGATGATCTACCGCGCCGCCGACCCGCTCGGCCCCGTCGTGGACCGCACCGGCGACTGGCTCCACCATTGGGCCGACGCCGCGCCCGACCGCACCTTCCTTGCCGAACGCTATGGCGCGGGCTGGCGTGAGGTGAGCTATGCCGAGGCGCTGGAACAGGTCCGTGGCATCGCAGCCAGCCTGCTTGCGCGCGGGATGAACGCGGACACGCCCGTGATCGTGATCTCCGGCAACGGCGTCGACCACGGCCTTCTCGCGCTTGCCGGGCAGTATGTCGGCGTGCCGATCGTGCCGGTGGCAGAACAATATGCGCTGATCCACGGCGCTCACGGTCGTCTGCGCCACGCGGTCGAAATGACCAAGCCGCGCATGGCCTACACGGTGGACGCCGACCAGTATGGCGAGGCGCTGGCGCTCGACATCTTCGACGACATCGAAGTGGTCGCTTCGAACCCCGGCCAGCACACCAAGGTCACGCCCTTCGCGGACCTCGTCAAAGGCGACTCGAGCGTCGATGTGGATGCCGCTTTCGCCGCGACTGGCCCTGATACGGTGGGCAAGATCCTCCTCACCTCCGGCTCCACCTCGGCCCCCAAGGGCGTGCCGACGACCAACCGGATGATGACCACCAATCAGGCGCAACTCGCCGCCGCGCTGCCGTTCCTCGCCGCGCGTCCGCCCGTTCTGGTGGATTGGCTGCCGTGGAATCACGTCTTCGGCGGATCGCACAACTTCAACATGATCCTCGCCAACGGCGGCACGCTTTATGTCGACGACGGCAAGCCGACGCCCGCGTTGATCTCGCGCACCGTCGAAAACCTGAAACTCGTCTCGCCCACGATCAGCTTCAACGTGCCCGTGGGCTTCGCGGGGCTGGTCAAGGCGATGAAGACCGACGAGGCGCTCAAGCAAAGCTACTTCGCCGAACTCGACATGATCTTCTATGCCGGGGCTTCGCTCCCGCAGGACGTCTGGAAGGGGATCGAGGACGCGGCGCATGAGGTGCGCGGTGACCTGCCTCTGATGAACTCGTCCTGGGGTCTGACCGAAACCGCGCCCGCCGCGCTCCTGCAACATGAACCGACCGACCGTTCCGGCATCGTCGGCGTGCCGCTGCCGGGGGTGGAGGTGAAGCTGATCCCCGACGACGACATGCGCTGCGAGGTTCGCGTCAAAGGCCCGTCGATCTTCACCGGCTATCTCGACAACCTGGAAAAGACCGCCGAGGCCTTCGACGACGAGGGCTTCTTCCTCACCGGCGACGCGATGAAATTCGTGAACCCCGATAACTACGATCTGGGCCTGCAATTCGACGGGCGCATCTCGGAGGACTTCAAGCTCCTCACCGGCACATGGGTGCGCGCGGGCCAGCTTCGGCTCGACATGCTCGCCTGTATCGGGCCGCTCGCGCAGGACATCGTCATCACGGGCGCGGACAAGAACGAGATCGGAATCATGATCTTCCCGAACGTCGCGGAGTTGGAAAAGGAAGGCTATTCGTTCGATTCCGACAACGGCGCGCTCATCAACGCGGCGCTGCAATCTGACATCCGCCGCCGTTTGGCGGTGCGTGCGGGCGAAGTGTCCGGCTCGTCCTCGCGCGTGGGTCGCGCTATCGTTCTGGAAGAGCCGCCCAACATGGGCGAGGGCGAGATGACGGCCAAGGGCAACCTCAACTACCGCAAGGTTCTGGACCGTCGGGACGCGCTTCTCAAGCGGCTCTACGACGACGCCGACCCTGCGACAATCACCATCTGAGGCTTGCCATGAAACCCTTCGCCGCGCCGCTTGACGACATTTTCTTCATCCTGAACCACGTGGTCGGGGCCGACCGGGTCGCGGACTACGACCCCGAAATGTCGCGCGAGATCGCGCAGCACTTCGCCTCGTTCGCGGAAGAGGTGATCGCACCGACGGATGAGATCGGGGACAAGATCGGGGCGAAGCTGGTCGATGGCCGGGTTGTTCTGCCGGACGCGGTGAAGGCGATGTTCACGCAGTATGTCGAGGGCGGCTGGCCCGGTCTCATGCTGCCCGAGGAACATGGCGGCATGGGCGTGGACGGCGTGACCGGCGGCGTGATCCACGAGATTCTCATGGGCGCGAACCACGCGTTCCAGATGCTCGTCTCGCTTGCCGTGGGCCACAACCGGGTCTTCCAGAATTTCGGCACCGACGCGCAGAAGGCCAAGTACCTGCCGCTGCTCGCCTCCGGCGATTATCTCGGCACGATGGCCCTGACCGAACCCGGAGCGGGGTCGGACCTTGGCCGCATCCGCACCCGCGCGGTGCAGGATGGCGACGTCTGGCGGATCACCGGCGAGAAGATTTTCATCTCCGGCGGCGATCAGGATATGTCCAAGGGCGTGCTGCACATGGTCCTCGCCCGCACCGGCGAGATGGACAGCGGGGTGAAGGGCCTGTCGCTGTTCGCTTGCCTGTCGGATCGCGCCGACGGCAGCCGCAATGCGGTCAACGTCACGCGGATCGAGGAAAAGATGGGTCTGCACCTGCAACCCACCTGTCAGCTTGCCTTCGACGGGGCCGAGGCGGAGCTCATCGGGGCCGAAGGGCAGGGGCTGCGCGCCATGTTCGAGATCATGAACCACGCGCGCGTGGACGTGGCCTTGCAGGGCGTGGCCCATTCCGCCCGCGCCTATGACATCGCGTCGAGCTATGCTGCCGAGCGCGTGCAGGGCCGGGGGCCGGATGGTCCCGTGACGATCGACAAGCATGGCGACGTGCGCCGGATGCTGGACGAGATCGACGCGATCGCGATGGGCGCGCGCGCGATGACGCATCTGGCGCTGGTGACGCTGGAATCGGGTGACAACCCGTGGCTCCTCGAACTTCTGACCCATGTCATCAAGTGGTATGCGTCCGAGCAGGGGTTGCGCGCCGCCGAGACGGGGATGCAGGTGCTGGGCGGCTACGGCTACCTTCAGGAATACCGCATCGAACAGACCTACCGCGACCTGCGTATCGCCGCGATCTACGAGGGCGCCTCGGGCATTCATGCGATGGGCGTCGCGGCCCGTCTGCTCCGGCTAGAAAACGGCGCGGCGATGAATGCTTTCGTGGACTTCCTGAAAGGCATCGACGGCGGCCCCGCACTCGACCGGGCCGTGGCGGCATGGGAAGCGGCGCGCGCGCATCTGGAAACCGGCGTCGATCCGGGTCAGATCGCGACGCCGTTCATCCGCCTGACCGCCCGCGTTCTGGAACAGGCGCTCTGGGCGCAGATGGCGGCCAAGGCCGATCATCACCCGGACCCGGAGCGCATCCGCCGCGTCGCCGCACTCGTCGCGCGGCAGTCGGCCCGGACCGAAGCCGACCTTGCGGAAATGACGGCGGCCTGACGCAATCCGCGGCCCAGACCGGCGTGCCCTGCGCTATGCAGTAAAGTGCACCTCGTCGCCAAACCTGTTGAACTGCGCGGGCAATTGTGCAAAATACTGCACAAACGACTCACGGCGCAGCGACAGGAGGAATCGATGTCCGCAGAAGAGTTTTCCATGCTGATCGGTGGCATCGCGGCGCGGCTCGAAGGTGTGCCGCTCGATGACGACATGGCCGCGTTTCTGAATCGCGAGTATCCGAGAGACAGCCCCGAATTCAAACGCTTGGGCGAGCTTTGCGCGCAAGGCGAGGCCGAGGGCTGGCTTGTTCAGCGCGAAGCGGGCGGGATCAAGTTCGGGCGACCGATCAAGCCCGGCGGGGCCGCCGGCAGCTTTTCGGTCGACGTGGTGCGCATGAAGGACGTCAAAGGCCCGCATCACGTCCACACCACGGGCGAAATCGGGGCGGTCATGCCGCTTGAAGGGGCGCCGAAGTTCGATGATTTCGAACCCGGTTGGTATGTCTACCCGCCGGGGTCCGATCATCACCCGACGGTTACGGGTGGGGATGCCTACGTGCTCTACCTGCTCCCCGAAGGCGCCATTGAATTCACAGGGAAATAACCGTTCCGGGCGCGGGAGGCGCCTGACTGGGAGGATCACATGACGAACGAGAATGCCGCGGTCTATTTCGTGGACCGGCACATTGACGAAGGCCGCGCGGAGAAGCCCGCGTTTCGCGAGGCGGACGGCGAGCACCGCACGCTGACCTATGGCGACCTGCACGAACAGGCCGGGCGCTGGGCCGGTGCGCTTCACAAACACGGGGTGCGCCGCGAGGAACGCGTCGCGATGATCGTGCGCGACCAGATCGAATTTCCGGTCGTCTTCTGGGGCTCGCTCAAGGCGGGGGCGATCCCGGTTCCGCTGAACACCCTGCTGTCCGCCAGCGTTTACGAAGCGATCCTGAACGACAGCCGCGCCTCGATCCTCGTGGTGTCCGAGCAACTTTGGGAGACGGTGAAGCCGGCGGTGGACGGAAACCGCTACCTGCGCACCGTCGTCGTGATCGGCGACGCGCCCGAAGGCACGGAAAGCTACACGGATTTCGTGGCCGGAGCCGAGATCGAGGAAACCTGCGAGGCGTCAGCGGACGAACTGGCCTTCTGGCTCTATTCCTCCGGGTCGACGGGCACGCCCAAGGGCGTGCGCCACGTTCACGGCTCGCTCAAGGCGACCTGCGACACCTTCGGTGCGCAGGTGCTGGGCATCCGCGAGGATGACACGGTGTTTTCGGTCGCGAAGATGTTCTTCGCCTATGGCCTGGGCAACGCCATGTCCTTCCCCATGTCCGTCGGGGCGACGACGGTGCTGATGGGCGGACGGCCCACGCCGGATGGGGTGTCTGCGCTGCTGGCCGACGAAAAGCCGACCGTGTTCTGCGCGGTCCCCACGCTTTATGCGGCCATGGTCGCGGCGCAGGAAAAGGCGGGGACCGATCCGGTCCATTCGGTGCGCATCTGCACCTCGGCGGGCGAGGCGCTGCCGCGCGAGATCGGCGAGCGTTGGCAGCGGCTTTGGAAGGCCGAGATCGTGGATGGTGTCGGCTCGACCGAAATGCTCCACATCTTCCTGTCCAACCGCCCCGGCGACATCGTCTATGGCACGTCGGGCAAGGCCGTGCCGGGATACGAAGTCCGGCTGGTCGACGAGCATGACGAAGACGTGGCCGAAGGCGACGTGGGCGAGCTGCTTGTGCGCGGCCCGTCCAGCGCCGAGGGCTATTGGAACCGCCGTTTCAAGTCGATGGACACGTTTCAGGGCCATTGGACCCGGACGGGCGACAAATACGAACGCACGCCCGAAGGGCGCTTCGTCTACTGCGGGCGCACCGATGACATGTTCAAGGTTTCCGGCATCTGGGTCTCGCCCTTCGAGGTGGAACAGGCGCTGATCGACCATCCCTGCGTCCTCGAAGCCGCCGTCGTGGCGCGGGAGGACGAGAAAGACCTCGTGAAGCCAGCGGCCTACATCGTCCTCAAAGAGGGCGTCGAGGCGCCGACGCCGGAGGCGATCAAGGACTTCGTGAAAGAGAAGATCGGCATGTGGAAATACCCGCGCTGGATCGAGGTGGTCGATGAACTGCCCAAGACCGCGACTGGCAAAATCCAGCGTTTCAAGCTGAGGGATGCGCACTGATGATTGATTGGGTCGAGAGCGGATTTCTGAACGCGGGCGGCAAGCGGCTGGAATATGCCTGCCATGGCCCGCAGCCGGGCGACAAGCCGGTGATCGTGATGCTGCACGAGGGGCTGGGATGCACCGCGCTGTGGCGTGACGTGCCCGCGAACATCGCGCAGGCGACCGGGCATCCGGTTTTCGTGTTTTCGCGCGCGGGCTACGGCCAGTCGGATCTTGCCGATCTGCCGCGCCCGCTGGACTACATGACGCGGGAAGCGGTGGATGTGCTGCCGGACGTGCTCGACGCCATCGGGGCGCAGGGCTACGTGCTTTTGGGTCATTCCGATGGCGCGACCATCGCGGCCGAATATGCGGGCCGGGTGTCGGACGTGCGGGTGCGCGGCCTGATCCTGATCGCGCCGCATTTCTTCACCGAAGAGATGGGGCTGGCCGAGATCGCCAAGGCGGGTGAGGCCTACGAAGCGGGCGGGCTGAAGGAAAAGATGGCCCGCTATCACCGCGACCCGGGCAACACGTTCCGGGGTTGGAACGACAGCTGGCTCGCCCCCGGATTCAAGGAATGGAACGTGGCCGAGGTCATCGACTACTGGCGCATTCCCTGTCTCGCCATTCAGGGGCGCGACGATCAATACGGCACGCTCGCCCAGATCGAAGAGATCGAGACGCGGACCTATTCGCCCGCGGACGTGGCGATCATCGAAGGTGCCAAACACGCGCCGCACCTCGAAAAACCGGAAGAGACGCTGGCGGCCATCGTGGAGTTCTGCGAGCACCTCGACACCATGGAAGCGGCGGAGCCCGAGGGCGTATGACGCCCGCGCCCCATATACCGGGGCAGAACGCCCGCCCGCCGGAAGGCTCCATCGCGCCCGGGTGGGACGAAGGGCTCGCGCAGTATCGCGCGGGCTACTTCTGGGAAGCGCATGAGGCGTGGGAGCCTGTCTGGATGGAGGCCGCGCCGAACTCGGAACACAAGGCGCTGTTGCAGGCCGCGATCCAGCTTGCCAACGGGAACTTGAAGCGCGTGATGGGTCAGCCCCGCGCCGCGGCCCGTATCCTGACCATCGCCCGTGACCACCTCGCCCGTGCCGGGCAGGGGGCGCGAGTCGATTGGGCGCGCGGCGAGGCACAGGCGCTCGAATCGCGCCTGAGTAATGATGCAATATAGTGCAAAATACGGCATGAAGCTGATGCACTGTGTTGTAAATAACTGAAATTAAAAGAAAGAAAGTTAAGCACTATAGTGCATCATGGTGTAGACTTGATCTCAGCCACGCACTATATTGCTACCAACGCGAACAAGGAGACCGGGCCAATGAGCAAGGTGATCGACTTCCAAACCGACCCGTCAAAGTACCGCCACTGGAAGGTGGAATACGACGGCCCCGTCGCGACCGTTTACATGGACGTCGACGAAAACGCGGGCCTCTTCGACGGCTATCAGCTCAAGCTGAACTCCTACGACCTCGGCGTCGATATCGAGCTGTCGGACGTGGTTCAGCGTATGCGCTTCGAGCACCCCGAGGTGAAAACCGTCGTGATGAAGTCGGCCAAGGACAAGGTGTTCTGCGCCGGTGCGAACATCCGGATGCTTGGCGGTGCTGCCCACAGCCACAAGGTCAACTTCTGCAAGTTCACCAACGAAACGCGCAACACCTTCGAGGCCGCCGAGGCGGACTCGGGTCAGAAATGGATCGCGGCGGTCAAGGGCGCTTGCGCCGGGGGCGGCTACGAACTGGCGCTCGCCTGCAACTACATCATGCTGACGGACGACTCGACTTCGTCGGTCGCGCTTCCCGAGGTTCCGCTTCTGGCCGTTCTGCCGGGCACGGGTGGCCTTACCCGCGTCACCGACAAGCGCAAGGTGCGCCGTGACCGCGCCGACATCTTCTGCTCGATCGAAGAGGGCGTGAAGGGCAAGCGCGCGAAAGACTGGCGTCTGGTGGACGAGGTCGTTCCGAACTCCAAGTTCGATGAAACCGTTGACGAACGCGCCCGCGAATTCGCCGCCGCCTCGACCAAGCCGGTCGCGGACAAAGGCATCGCGCTCGGCCCGCTCAATCGCACCATCGACGACAAAGGCGTGCACTACGACCTCGTCGAGGTCGAGATCGACCGTGACGGGCGCAAGGCGACCATCACCATTTCGGGCCCCGACGCGGACGCGCCCGCATCCATCGACGACGTGGTGGCCGCTGGCGATCAGGGCTACATGCTCAAGCTCGCCCGCGAGCTGGACGACGCGATCATGCACCTGCGGCTCAACGAGATGGAGCTTGGCCTTTGGGTGTTCCGCACGCAGGGCGATCCGGAGCAGGTGAAGGCGCACGAAGACCTACTTCTGGCCAATGACGACAACTGGCTCGCCAACGAAATCCTGATGTTCTGGAAGCGCGTGCTCAAGCGGATCGACGTGACCTCGCGCTCGCTGACCGCTCTAGTCGAGCATGGCTCCTGCTACGCGGGTGTGCTGGCCGAAATCCTGTTCGCCGTCGACCGGTCCTACATGATGGAAGACGAGTTCGAGGGCGACAACCGCCCGATCGCCACGATCACCCTGTCGGACTCCAACTTCGGCCGTTACCCGATGGGCAACGACCTGACCCGTCTGGAAACCCGCTTTTACGGCGAGCCGGAAAGCGTGGACGCCGCGAAGGCCAAGATCGGTGAGGCTCTGGAAGCCGAAGAGGCCGACGAACTGGGCCTTGTCACCATGATCCTCGACGACATCGACTGGGACGACGAGATTCGCATCTTCATGGAAGAGCGCGCCTCGTTCAGCCCGGACGCGATGACCGGCATGGAGGCCAACCTGCGCTTCGCCGGACCTGAAACGATGGAAACCCGGATCTTCGGTCGCCTGACCGCCTGGCAGAACTGGATTTTCAACCGCCCGAACGCGGTGGGGGCCGATGGCGCGTTGCAGCGTTACGGCACCGGCGTGCGCGGCGAATACAACATGGAACGCGTCTAACCAAACTTGCAGGGCGGGCTATCGTGCCCGCCCAAAACCCATAGGGAGAGACAGATGGTCGACCTTATCAACGTCAGCTACGATACGCAGATTCCCAACAACGTCGGGCTGTCCTCGGACCGCAAGGTTCTGAAGGCACTTGAGAAATGGCACCCCGGCTACATCAACTGGTGGAACGACCTCATCCCCGAGAAATTCCAGAAGTCGATGGTCTATCTGCGCACCGCCGTGTCCGTGGACCCGAAAGGCTGGGCCAAGTTCGACTACGTCAAGATGCCGGAATACCGCTGGGGCGTTCTGCTGGCCCCGCAGGTCGAAGACCGCAAAATCCCCTGTGGCGAACACTACGGCCAGCCGGCTTGGCAGGAAGTGCCGGGTGAATACCGCAACCTGATGAAGCGCCTGATCGTCATTCAGGGCGACACCGAGCCGGGCTCGGTCGAGCAGCAACGGTTCCTCGGCCTCACCGCCCCGTCGCTCTACGACATGCGCAACCTGTTCCAGGTGAACGTGGAAGAGGGGCGTCACCTCTGGGCGATGGTCTACCTGCTTCAGAAATACTTCGGCAAGGACGGCCGGGAAGAGGCCGACGATCTGCTGGTGCGGTCCTCGGGTTCGGAAGAAGCCCCGCGGATGCTGGGGGCCTTCAACGAGGAAACGCCGGATTGGCTGTCGTTCTTCATGTTCACCTACTTCACCGACCGCGACGGCAAGATGCAGCTTGAATCGCTGGCTCAGTCGGGCTTCGACCCGCTCAGCCGCACCTGCCGCTTCATGCTGACCGAAGAAGCGCACCACATGTTCGTGGGTGAGACCGGCGTCGGACGCACCATCGAACGCACCTGTCAGGTGATGCGCGAGAACGGCATCGAAGACCCCTATGACATCGACAAGATCCGCAGCCTGGGCGTCATCGACCTGCCGACGATCCAGAAGAAGCTGAACCTGCACTACACCCTGTCGCTCGACCTCTTCGGGCAAGAGGTGTCGACCAACGCCGCCAACGCGTTCAACGCGGGCATCAAGGGCCGGTATCAGGAGCATCGGATCGACGACGACCACATGCTCAAGAACGACACCTACATGGTGTGGGACTTCGAGGATGGCAAAGTCGTTCAGAAAGAGGTTCCGGCGCTGACCGCGATCAACATGCGCCTGCGCGACGACTACACCCGCGATGCCGCCGGTGGCGTCGGCCGCTGGAACAAGATCATCGAAAAGGCCGGTGTCCAGTTCGAGCTGAAGCTTCCGCATGAAAGCTTCAACCGCAAGATCGGCGTGTTCTCGTCGCATCTGTTCGACCCGGAAGGCACCCTGCTGACCGGCGCCGAATACGACGCCAAGGTCAACGACTGGCTTCCGACCCACGCGGACGGCGACTTTATCCAGTCGCTCATGGTCCCCGTTACCGAGCCGGGCAAGTTCGCCGGTTGGATCGCCCCGCCGAAGGTCGGCATCGACAACAAGCCGGGCGACTTCGAATACGTCAAACTGCACATGGCGTAAGCCACAGGGCCGGGGGGCCACGGCCCCCCGCCACATCTTCGAGGGAGGACACCATGCAAGTCGACCGCCGCACCGCACACGCGCCGCGCACCCGCGATCTCGCCGTTCAGGTCTCCGGCCTGAAACAGGGCTGCGTCGGATGCGCCGACTGCAAGGGCCTGTGCCACGAATTGATCGAGGCGATGCTGGTTCCCGATCTTGTCCTGAAGGACAAGTGAAACTGGCCGCCAGAGCGCGGACCCCGTAAACAAGACCGAAACGCCAGTGAAGCGGGCCCGCGCCCGACCACCCAGCCATTCCGGAGCGACACGCCATGAACAAACCGCTCAAGCAGCACCTGATCGACCCGGAAATCTGCATCCGGTGTTACACCTGCGAAATGACCTGCCCGATCGAGGCGATCACGCATAACGACGACAACGTCGTGGTGGACGCCGAAAAGTGCAACTTCTGCATGGATTGCATCCCGGTCTGCCCCACCGGCTCCATCGACGAATGGCGCGTGGTGAACGAACCCTATTCGCTGGACGAACAGTTCGAGTGGACCGAACTGCCCGAACAAGGCGATGTCGAACCCTCCGCCGAAGGCGACGGGTCGATGGAGGCGCTCGACGAAGAAATGGCCGCGCTTCTGGCCGAGGCGCATTCCGGTGCGGGCGGCAAATCGGTGGCGCCCAAATCCGCCTCCAAGGCGACCGTGAACCTCTACAACCTCGGCAAACCGATCGAGGCGACGGTTCAGGGTAACTACCGTCTGACCGCCGAAGACAGCGACGCCGACGTGCGCCACATCATCCTCGACTTCGCGGGCCAGCCCATGCCGGTCCTCGAGGGTCAGTCCATCGGGATCATCCCGCCGGGCGAAACCGCCGACGGCAAACCGCACCTGCCCCGCCTCTACTCGGTGTCGAGCCCCCGCGACGGCGAGCGTCCGGGCTACAACAACCTGTCGCTCACCGTGAAGCGGGAAGAACAGGGCATCTGCTCCAACTATGTCTGCGATCTGAAAAAGGGCGACAAGGTGCGCGTCACCGGCCCGTTCGGCTCGACCTTCCTCCTGCCGTCCGATCCGAATGCCGAACTCCTGATGATCTGCACCGGCACCGGGTCCGCCCCGTTCCGAGGCTTCACCATGCGCCGCCAGCGCGAAATGCCGACGGCGACCGAGAAGATGACGCTGGTGTTCGGCGCGCGCAAACCCGGCGAACTGCCCTATTTCGGCCCGCTCAAAAAGGTGCCCGAAAGCTTCCTGCGCAAGGTCTTTGCCTTCTCGCGGCTGGACAACGAACCCAAGCATTACGTGCAGGACAAGCTGCGCGAAGAGAAAGAGGCGGTGGCCAAGCTGCTCAAATCCGACAACGCCTATTTCTACATCTGCGGCAAGAAAGAGATGGAGCACGGGGTCGAAGAGGCGCTGGCCGACATCGCCCGCGGCGAAGGTCTGGAATGGAAGCCGATCCGCGACAAGATGCGCGAAGACGGGCGCTATCACGTCGAGACCTATTGAGGTCCGTCCGCATCGAAGACACAACGGATCGGGGGCCGCGCGCCCCCGATTGCATGAGGGGGCAGGGGCATGGCAGAGCCGTTCAACCATGACATTCTGGTCAGCTGGGCCGACTGCGATCCGGCGAAGATCGTCTACACGGGCCGCATCCCGAATTTCTGCCTCGATGCGATCAACGCGTTTCTGCACCACAAGATCGGCGGCGGCTGGTTCATTCAGGAACTGGATCACGACATGGGCATGCCCTTCGTGTCGATGAGCCTCGACTTCCGCGCCCCGGTCACGCCCCGTCACATCCTGAAATGCGAGGTCTTCCCCAGCCGGATGGGCGAAACCTCGATCACCTTCAAGGTCATCGGTCGGCAGAATGGCACGCTTTGCTTCGAGGGCAGCTTCACCGAGGTTTTCGTGAAGGCCAGCACGTTTTCCAAGCAACCCCCGCCTGAACGGGTCAGATCGGTGCTCGCGCCGCTTGTGCGAAACTGAAACATTTGTGCACTATATCCCCAGATCCCTGCGAATCCCTTTGAAGCCGGGGCCGGCTGCGCCTAGGATTTATGCACTATTGAACATGAGGCGGCATGGCCGAGATCACCAACTTCCGCGGCGAAGCCCGCGCCGAACAGTCCGAGACCGACCGGGTCGTCGATGACCTGATCGCGCGCGTGGGCGAACGGGTGCGCGCCGCGCGCGACCGAAAGGGCATTCCGCGCCGCGTGCTGTCGGAAAAGTCCGGCGTCTCGCCGCGCTACCTCGCCCAGCTCGAGGCTGGCGAAGGCAACATCTCGATCGGGCTGCTTCAAAAGGTGGCCCATGCGCTCGACCACAAGATCGAGTGGCTGGTGGGCGAAGACGATCCCTGGACCTCCGACGCGCTCAGGATCGCCGACCTCTATCGCAGCGCCACGGCGCAGGTGCAGGAGGCGGTGCTCGCCACCCTGTCGCCCGAACCGACGGCGCAACGGCGCGCCAACCGCGTCTGCCTCGTCGGCCTGCGCGGCGCGGGCAAGTCGACGCTCGGGCGCCGCGCCGGCATGAAGCTCGGCATCCCCTTCGTCGAACTCAACCGCGAGATCGAGGAACAGGCGGGTATGCCGGTGGACGAGGTCATGGCGTTCTACGGGCAGGAAGGCTACCGGCGGCTCGAAGCACAGGCCCTCAGCCGCGTGATCGCGACCCACGACACGATGATCCTCGCCGTCGCGGGCGGCATCGTGGCCGAGCCGGAAACCTACAACCGCCTGCTCAACCACTTCCACACGATCTGGGTCAAGGCGACCCCAGCCGAACATATGGCGCGGGTGCGCGAACAGGGCGACGAGCGCCCGATGGCGGGCAACCCCGAGGCGATGGATCAACTCAAATCCATCCTCACCTCGCGTGAGGCGCTTTACGACAAGGCGCTCGCCCAGCTCGACACGTCGGGCAAGACCGAAGACGAAAGCCTCGCCGAACTCACCGGCCTCATCCGCGAGCGCGGCTTCGTCTGAGCGCGCCGCCTGCGTCAGCAGGCGAATTCCATCGTCAGCCCAAAAGCACGTTCAGATGCCGCACCACCGACCGGGCCAGAACCCCCGGCTCGTAGCCGCCCTCCAGCATCGAAACGATCCGGCCCTTGCAGTGGCGCGTGGCCACGCCCACCAGCGCCTTTGTCACCCATTCATAATCGTCGTCGGTCAATTGCAGCGACGACATATCGTCGGCCACATGGGCGTCGAAGCCCGCCGAGATGAACAGCATCTGCGGCTCGAAAGCCTCGAGGTGCGGCAGCCAGTGGTCTTCGACCCCGGCGCGAAACTCCTTCGATCCGGCACCAGCCGACAGGGGAATGTCGACAAGGTTGTCGGTCTCCTTCTCGTGCCCCGTGAATGGATAGAACGGGTGCTGGAAGGACGAACAGAACAGCACGCGCGGCTCGGATCGGAAGATGTCCTCGGTCCCGTTGCCGTGATGGACGTCGAAATCGACGATGGCCACACGCTCCAATCCATGCGCGTCCAGCGCGTGGGCGGCGGCGACGGCGATGTTGTTGAACAGGCAGAACCCCATCGCCGTTCTCCGTTCGGCATGGTGCCCCGGCGGACGCACGGCGCAGAAGGCTGGGTTCGCCTCGTTCGCCATGACGAGGTCCACGGCCATAACGCCCGCGCCCGCCGCCCGTTCGGCGGCGCGAAGCGTGCCGGAAGACATCACCGTGTCGCCGTCGACCTCGATCGACTGCATCCCCTGACCGGGCGCGATGGCATAGACCCGCTCGATGTAATCGGCGTCGTGCACCCGCAAGAGCTGCTCACGCGTGACGAGTGGCGCATCGTAGTGGCGAAGCACATAGTCGAGACCCGACGATATGAGCTGGTTGTTGATCGCCTCAAGCCTGAGCGGCTGTTCGGGGTGCATCGGCCCCGCGTCGTGATCGTAGCACTCGTGGTGCGAAATGAAAGCCAGCATGTCCCCTCCCGGCCTGTCCCCATGTCCATCCTACCGCGCGGGGCCCCCATCCCGCGCGGTGGTCTTTCGTCGCGTCAAAGCGTGCGTTCCACGATCACCAGTTCGGCATCGTCCGGGTCCATCCGCGTGGTGAACCCCAATTCGCTCATCAGTTTCAGCATCGGCGCGTTGTTTTTTAGAACCGTGCCTTCGATCGTCGTCAGGTCGTGGTCGCGCGCCGCGTTGAAGAGACCCTTCATGAGGCGCGTCGCGATCCCCTGATGGCGCACCTGATCGCCGACGACGACGGCGAATTCGGCGCTGCGGCCATCGGGATTGATGACATAGCGCGCCACGCCGCACTGTTCCTCTTTGCCGTCGATCTCGGCCATGGCGACCAGCGCCATTTCGCGGCGGTAGTCGATCTGCGTGAACTGGACGAGCATCTCCGGCGACAGCTCGTTCAGAATGCCCATGAACCGGAACATCCGCGCCTCGTCCGACAGGTTCTTGACGAATGCCTGCTCGCTCTCGGCATCCTCGGGCCGGATCGGACGGATGACCAGTGGCGTCCCGTCCGAGAGATGTTCCTGCGTGATGAGGTGCCGGGGATAGGGGTGGATCGCCATGTGGTCGTAATGACCATCGCGCGCAGGCGGTCGGGCCACCCGGATGCGGGCGTCCACCGCCAGCACGCCGTTCGCCCCGGCGATCAGCGGGTTGATGTCCAGTTCCACGATCTCCGGCAATTCGCTGACCATCATCGAAATCCGGCGCAGCACGAAAACGACGGCGTCGTGATCGGCGGCGGGCTTGTCGCGGTAGGCCTCCAGAAGCCGCGAAATCCGGGTGCGCGCGATCAGGCGTTCGGCAAGCACGGCGTTCAGCGGGGGCAGGGCGACGGCGCTGTCCTTCATCACCTCGACCGCCGTGCCACCGGCCCCGAACAGGATCGTGGGGCCGAACACCGGGTCGCGGCTGACACCGATCACCAGTTCGCGCGGCGCTTCGATGTCGGACATGGCCTCCACCGTGATGCCCCGGATGCGCGCGTTGGGACGCTCCCGTTTCACCCGTTCCTGTATGTCGCGAAAGACGCGTTTCACCTCGGCGGCGTCCCCGATCCCGGTTCGCACGCCGCCGACGTCGGATTTGTGCGTGATGTCGGGCGACGAGATCTTCATCGCCACCGGAAAGCCAACGGACGAGGCGGCGACAAGGGCCTCGGCGGCCGTCTCGGCCTCCACCGTCAGGTTGATCGGGATGCGGAACGCCTTGAGCAGCGCCTTGCTTTCAAGGTCCGACAGCATCTCGCGATCTTCCGACAGCGCGTTCGCGATGATGAGCCGCGCGCCTTCCAGATCGGGCGCGGTCGAGGGCGAAAGCGGGCCAAGAGTCTGAAGGGCCAACTGCCGGTTGCGGTGGTGCTTGGCAAGGTAGGAAAACGCCTCGACCGCGCGTTCGGGCGAGATGAAATCGGCCACCCCGTTCTCGGACAGAAGCTTGCGCCCTTCGCCGACGCTCGCCTCGCCCATCCAGCAGGCCAGAACCGGTTTCTTGCGCCGTTTCGGCAGTGCATCGACCACCGCTTGCGCGGCGGCGGTCGCGTCGGTCATGGCCTGCGGGGTCAGCATGATCAGCAGCCCGTCGGTGTTGGGATCGTCATAGACCGCTTTGACCGCCGCGCCGTATTCATGCGCGCCCGCATCGCCGAGGATGTCCACGGGGTTCGCGTGGCTCCAGTATTTTGGAAGCAGTTTTTCCAGTGACGCCTTCGTCTTGGGGTCGAGTTCCGGCAGCACGAGGTTCAGGTCCGCCGCCCGGTCTGCGGCCAGCACGCCCGCGCCGCCGCCGTTGGTGATGATCGACAGCTTGTTGCCGGTCGCCTTCTTGCTGGACGACAGAATTTCCGCCGCTGCGAAAAGCTGACCGAAAGTCATGGCGCGCACCGCGCCCGCGCGTTCCAGCACCGCGTCGAACACGGCGTCTGACCCGATCAGTGCCCCGGTGTGGGTATGCGCGGCCTCGGACGATGACGAGTGTCGCCCGGACTTCAACACGATCACGGGCTTCAGCCGCGCCGCGTAGCGCAGGGCCGAGATGAAGCCGGGGGCATGGCGCACGCCCTCGACGTATAGCAGGATCGCGTCCGTGTGATGGTCCGAAGCCAGATATTGCAGCATATCGCCGAAGTCGATGTCGATGGAATTGCCCAGCGACACCAGAGCGGAAAAGCCGAGGTGATGCGGTCCGGCCCAGTCGGAGATTGCCGAACACAGCGCGCCGGACTGCGAAATCAGCGCGAGCCGCCCGCGCGGGGTGCCCGCGCGCAGGAAGGTGGCGTTCATCCTGTTCCACGGCCGGACGAGGCCAACGCAATTCGGCCCCATGAACCGGATGCCGGCCCGCTTGGCGGCGGCTTTCAGATCGGCCTCGAAATTCGCACCCTTGTTGCCGCCTTCGCCGAAGCCCGCCGACAGGACGATAGCGTTCCTGATCCCCGCCTCGCCGCAGTCGCGGATGATCCCCGGCACGGTGCGGGCCGGCGTGGCGATCACGGCAAGGTCGATCTCGCGCCCGACGGCGGTGGCCGAGGGATAGCAGGTCAGCCCGCCGACCTTCTTGTGCTTGGGATTGATCGGATAGATCGTTCCGCCGAACCCGTCCGTCACGAGGTTCGAGAACACCTGCGCCCCGACGCTCGTCGAACTGTCCGAAGCCCCGAACACGGCGATCGTTTCGGGGTCCATCATCCCCTTGAGAGGGCTGTCTTCCATTACCGGCTCCTTGGGCCACTTCTGCGGCGCATCGACATGGTCCTCCCACCCCTGCGCACATTGACCGCATTAGGTTTCAATTCCTTGACCCGTGTCAAACCGGACCACGGCGATGTGGTCCATGTTGTCGCGCGGGCTTAACCTGACCTGTCAGGTTGCCTAGGGTGAGGAAACGGATAGGAAGGTCGAATGTTCAGGATCGTCGTGACACTGCTCTGGGTCTGGATGGCGGGCGTCGCCCCGGCGTTCGCGGATGCGTCCCTTTTCGTGCAACGGTTGAGCGGCAAGATCTCGGATGCCGCCGAGACGAGCGTTTCGCAGACGGCCCTGATCCTCGGTCGCTATTTCGACATCAACGCGATGGCCTTCGCCGCATTGCCCGAAGCCTATCGCCCGAAAGCGACGCAGGCCTATGTGACCGCCTACCATGCCAGTGTCGCCGGACGCTTTTACAAGGAATTCCAGTCGGCGGGCGAGGGCGGTCTCAGAGTTCTGGGCGTGCGTGAGAACGGGAACCTCACGCTGGTGGGAACGGAAGTGCACGAAGGCGGGCGCAGGTTGATGGTCGAGTTTTACCTCAGACGCGACGGGACAAGCTTCAAGGTCGTGAACGTCGCGCTCGAAGGTCTGCTCATCACGAAGCAGCAGCAGCGCGATTTTCAGCCCATCCTGATCTCGGGCGACATCCCCGGCCTCATCAACTGGCTCGAGCGAACCGGATCGTGACCGAGGCTGCGATTTCGGCGCGCGGACTGCTCAAGTCCTATCCGGCGATGGAGCATCCCGCGCTCGATGACCTGTCGCTCGATGTCGCGCGGGGCGAGATGCTGGCCATAACCGGGCCGTCCGGGTCGGGCAAATCGACGGCGCTTTATGCCATGGCCGGTCTGATCGGCTTGGACGCGGGCACTGTGACCTGTCTGGGCGTGACGCCGCGCAGCCGGGCCGATTGGGCGCGGCTCAGGGCCGAAAAGATCGGGCTGGTGTTTCAGGACGACTGGCTCTTGCCCACCCTGACGACCACGCAGAACGTCGAAACCCCCATGATCGGTGTCGTCGCCTCGGCGCGTGAACGCGCCGAACGGGCGCGGGCGGCGCTGGAGCGCGTCGGGCTTGCCGCCCACGCCGACCGGCATCCCGCGGGCCTCTCCGGGGGCGAGCGTCAGCGCGTGGCCATCGCCCGTGCGCTCGCGAACGCGCCCGAGGTGCTGCTTGCGGACGAACCGACCGGCGAACTGGACGTGGCGAATTCGGCCAACGTGGTGGACCTGCTCAAGGCGTTGAATGCCTCCGGCACCACCGTCGTGATCGTGACGCACGACATGGGCGTGGCCGCGCAATGCACCCGCGCCGTGCAGATCGTGGACGGCAAGTTGGAGGGGGGGCAATGACACTCACCGGGATTGCCGCGCTGAACCTCACCCACCGCCCGTGGCGGACCGGCCTGACGCTTCTGGGCGTCGTTCTGGCCATCGCGGCCTATGTGGCGCTTCTGGGGCTGGTGAAGGGCATCGAGGGCACGCTGGTCGAAAGCTTCTCGTCGCGCGGCACCGACGTTGTGCTGACCGAAGCGGGCGCGGCGGACGTGCTGTCCTCGGTCGTGCCCGTGGGTCTGGTGGACGAGGTCGCGCAGGTCGAAGGCGTGGCGGCGGCGGCCCCGGAACTCGGGCGGATGACCACCGTTGGCGAAAACACGACGAGCTTCATCATCGGCTGGCCCGCCGACGCCTTTGGCATGCGCGCGATGGAGATCGTCGAGGGCCGCTTCCCGCTGCCCGAAGACCGGACCGAAACGGTCGCGGGCGGCATCACGCTCGGCACCCGGCTGGCGGAACGGCTGGATGTCGGGGTCGGCGATCTGGTCGAGGTGTTCGCGACGGATTTCGTGGTCACCGGGCTTTACACGTCGGAAGGCGTGATGGCGATGAACGGGGCGCTGACCCTGATCGAGGACATGCAGGCGCAGACCTACCGCGACGGGCAGGCGACCTCGATCGTCGTGCAATTGTCCGACGACCTGTCGCCGGTCGAAAGGGACGCGGCCATCGCGCGGCTCTCCGAACGCTTTCCCGACCTGTCCGTCGATCCGACGGAAACGCTGGTTCAGGAATATTCCAACCTGCGGATCGCGACCATCCTCGCCTGGGTCGTGTCGACCGTGGCCGTGGCTTCGGCGGCGCTCGCGGTTCTGAACACGATGGCGATGGCGGTGAACGAACGGCGCGGCGAAATCGCCATCCTCGGGGCTGTCGGATGGCCGCGCGGACGGATCGTCCGTCTGCTGATGCTCGAAGGGGCGTGGCTGACCATCGCCGGGTCCGCGCTGGGCATATTGGTCGGGATCGCCGTCGCCTGGATCGTGGCCTGGTCGCCGCAGGTCGAAGGGTTCGTCGAACCGGTGATCGACGGCACGCTCCTGATACGCGCCGTCGCCATCGGCCTCGGCATCGGCCTGATCGGGGCCTATGTCCCCGCGATCCGTGCCGCTTCGGAAGATCCGGCTTCGATCCTCAGGGGCAAATAGGCCGGATCAGCAGTAGCGTTCGATCCCGACGATCTGCGCGTCGGAGTAGCGGTCGCCATGGGCCCAGCCGACCGGCATGATCTGGTTCAGCGCCGCGCGGTCGGACTCGGTAAAGATGATCTCGTCGGCATCCGCCCATTCCATGAGGTGCGCGGCGTTGCGGGTGCCGGGGATGGGCACGAGGTGATCGCCCTGCTGAAGCGTCCACGCGATCGCGACCGCAGCGGTCGTCCAGCCGCGGTCATGGGCAAAGGCGCGCAGAGCGCGGACATGCTCCATGTTGGCGCTGAAGTTGGGCTCCATGAACCGCGGGTTGTTCTTGCGAAAGTCGATGTCGCGGAAACGCGCCGGGTCGAGGTCGCTGTCGCCGAACATACCGCGTCCGAGCGGCGAGAACGGCACGAAGGTCGTACCCAGGTCCTTGCAGGCCTGAATGAGGCCGAGGTCGGGCTGTCGGGTCCACAGGGAGTATTCGTTCTGGACCGCACCCACCGGGGCCACGCTGGATGCGCGGCGCAGGGCGGCCGGCGAAATCTCGGAATAGCCGAACGCGCCGATCAGACCCTCCTGCTGGAAGCTTTCGAGCGTCTCGGTCACCTCTTCGATCGGGCGGGGGAATTCGCGGCGATGAACGTAGTAGAGTTCGACGCTGTCGACCCCGAGCCGTTCGAGCGAGCCTTCCAGATGTTCGCGCAGGTATTCGCGCGAATTGTCGGCCGTGCCGCGCGGCGCCCCGATCACGATGCCGCCCTTCGTCGCGATCTGGAACCGGTGTCCACGATCTTTCTGCCATTCGCCGATCAGGGTTTCGGAAAGGCCCTTGCCATACATGTCGGAGGTGTCGAGAAACGTGATCCCGGCGTCGCGCGCGGCGTCGAGCGTGGCGAAGGCCTCGTCCCGGTCCGTTTCGCCGTAAAAGCCCGCAAAACTCATGCAGCCCAGTGCGATGGCGGATACGTCGGGGCCGTTCTGCCCCAGTTTGCGCGTTTTCATGGCGTTCTCCCGTCAGGTGTCGGCGGGATCATATCGGCCTGCGTCGGGATGGAAACCCGCGACCGGCCCGAACCGGAAAAAAGAAGAACGCGGCACCGTGGCGGCGCCGCGCTTTCGGTTTTCGGTCACGCAGGTTCGGGGTGTCAGATCGCGATCTGTTCGAGCGTTCCGCCCTTCTCGAGGTGCGCCTCGACCCACTTGGGTTTCCGGCCACGGCCGGTCCATGTCATGTTCGCGTCGTCCGGGTTGCGGTATTTCGGTGCGACCTTGGCGCGACCATCCGACGATTTCGCGGCCTTGGGCGCGCGTTTGACCGGCTTCACATCGGACAATTCGTCCAGCGAGTACCCAAAGGATTTCGCGGCTTTTTCGGCAGCCTGAAGGGCCGCGCGTTTTTCTTCGTCTCCGACTTTTTCCAACGCCTTTTCGACGTCGGCCTTTAGTTTCTCGAGTTCCTTGCGGGACATGCCCTTGAGATTGAATTTCATGTGAGTGGTCCTTTGAGTGGGTCTTGGAGACTATTACCAAGCTACAAATTACGGCGAGAATACCAATACGGAAGAATAGGTGTGCCGACAATAGCCAAGCCCGCACCGGCACCGCGACTAAGCGGTTGGCGCTATTAACCATTTTGTCAATCGTGTGGCGTTACTCGGCTGCCTTGGAGCGCGGATCGACGAGCGTGACGATGTCGGACATGATGACATTCAGCTCGAAATCCTTTGGTGTATAGACTTTTGCGACCCCCATCGCCTTCAGACGCTCGGCATCGGCCTCGGGGATAATACCCCCCGCGATGACGGGGATATGGCCCAGCCCGGCCTCTCGCATTCGGGTCATCAAATCTTCGATCAAAGGGACGTGAGAACCCGAAAGAATGGACAAACCGACCACATGGGCACCCGATTCCAAGGCCGAGGCCACGATTTCCTCGGGCGTGAGTCGAATGCCGTCATAGGTAATATCCATCCCACAATCACGTGCCCGGGCCGCGATCTGTTCGGCCCCGTTGGAATGCCCGTCGAGACCGGGTTTGCCGACGAGGAATTTCATTTTCTCTCCCAGAGCCGCCGAAACCGCGGCGACCTGTTCGCGAATATCGTCGAGCCCTTCGGTGCGGTTGGACGGGTTTTTCGACACGCCCGTCGGGCCGCGATACTGACCGAATTCGGCGCGCACCGCGTCGCCCCATTCGCCGGTCGTGGCGCCCGCCTTTGCCGCGGCGATCGAGGCGTCCATGATATTCTCACCCGAACGCGCGGCCTTGCGCAGCGCCTCGAGCGCGGCGTTCACGGCGGCGTCGTCGCGGGCCTTGCGCCAATCTTGCAGGCGCGCGATCTGGTCGGCCTCGGCCTCGGGATCCGCGACCATGATCGCTTCGGGGCCGGAGGTCAGGGGCGACGGTGCGGCCTCGGTCCATTTATTCACGCCGACCACGGTCGTATCGCCGCCTTCGATTTTGGAAATACGCTCGGCATTGGATTCAACCAGACGCGATTTCATATATTCGATCGCTTTGACGGCGCCGCCCATGCCGTCGATCTGGGCCAATTCAGCCCGCGCGCCTTCTTTCAGCGCGGCCACCTTTTTCTCGACCGCCGGGTTATTATCGAACAGGTCGTCATATTCGAGAAGGTCGGTCTCATACGCCATGATCTGTTGCATACGCAGCGACCATTGCTGATCCCACGGGCGCGGCAGACCAAGCGCCTCGTTCCACGCGGGCAATTGCACGGCGCGGGCGCGGGCGTTTTTCGACAGTGTGACGGCGAGCATTTCGATGAGAATACGATAGACGTTATTCTCGGGTTGCTGCTCGGTCAGGCCGAGGGAATTCACCTGAACCCCATAGCGGAACCTGCGGAATTTGGGGTCTTCGACACCGTAGCGGTCGCGGGTGATTTCGTCCCAAAGTTCAACGAATGCACGCATCTTGCACATTTCGGTGACGAAGCGGATCCCGGCGTTCACGAAGAACGAGATGCGGCCGACCATGGCCGGAAACGCTTCGGCCGGCACCTTGGTCTTGAGGTCGTCGAGCACCGCGATGGCGGTGGCCAGCGCGAAGGCAAGTTCTTCTTCCGGTGTCGCGCCCGCTTCCTGCAAATGATAGGAACACACGTTCATCGGGTTCCATTTCGGCAGATGTTCGCGCGTATAAGCGGCGACATCGGTAATCATCCGCAAGGACGGTTTCGGCGGGCAGACATACGTGCCGCGCGACAGGTATTCCTTGATGATGTCGTTCTGAACCGTGCCCTGCAATTTGGATATATCCGCGCCTTGTTCTTCGGCGACGGCAATATAAAGGGCGAGCAGCCATGGCGCCGTCGCGTTGATCGTCATCGAAGTATTCATCTGTTCGAGGGGAATACCCTCGAACAGCATCCGCATGTCCCCGAGATGCGCGACCGGAACACCCACTTTGCCGACCTCGCCTTTGGCAAGCACATGGTCGCTGTCGTATCCGGTCTGGGTCGGAAGGTCGAAAGCGACCGAAAGCCCGGTCTGCCCACGCGACAGGTTGGAACGATAAAGCGCGTTGGAGGCCTTGGCGGTCGAATGCCCTGCATAGGTCCGGAACAGCCACGGGCGATCCATCTGGCGGTCGGACTTCGAAGACATACGGTCGCGGGTCGGCATATCGGTCGGCATCGGTGACTCGTCCTTCATGTTGCAGTGCAGCAAATATCGCAAAGCAACAATATTTCGCAAGCCCCGATTTTCGGGTCACATTCGTGCGCGGTCTGCGGCGGCCTTACGGGTTGAATGTGAAGGTCGACAACTCGCACACGTTGTTGCCGAAGCTCTCGACCTCGTCACCGTCGTCGAACACCGCCTTGAAGTCGAAGATGCAGTAGCCCGAGCCGTCGTCGATGTTGATGACGACGTTGTAGCCGGAATACAGCACCTTGCCGCCGAAGATGTTTTCTTCCCAACTCCGGGCATCGCGGTGCGACGCGTAAAAGCGCACCATCGTGTAGCCGGTGTTGTTGACGATGGTCACGCGGCGGTCCAGCGCGGCTGCCGGCAGGGTTGCGGCGGCGACGGTCGCGGCGGCGACGGCGCCCGTTAGAATGGTTCTGATCGCGTTCATGGATATGGCCCCCTTCCATGTGTGTGTCCCGACTAACTCAGGATAAGCCCTGATTTGACTTCGCGTCACCCCCTAAAGGAGGGGGTTGGATGATGGCCCACTCACCGCATGGCGCGATTTTGGTTGTTCCGGGCCGGTCCTGACGGCACAACGGAAACATGAACCGCACGGTGGAACTGCCCCTCTGGGCCCTGATCCTCATTCTCGCCTTCGCGGCCGTGACCTTTGCGTCCCATTTCCTGTTTCCGTCGGTGCGCTGGTTCTTTCGTCGCCGGATGGAACGTGCGGTCGCGCGGCTGAACCAGCGGCTCACGCGCCCCATCGAACCGTTCAAGATCGCGCGGCGCTACGACATGATCCAGCGGCTGATCTACGACCCCGAAGTGTCCAAGGCGATCCAGCAGCACGCCCGCGACGAAGGCGTGCCGGAGCAGGTCGGCTTCGAACTCGCCCGCCGTTATGCGCGCGAGATCGTGCCGCGGTTCTCGGCTTTCCTGTATTTCGGCTTCGCGATCCGCCTGTCGCGGTTCATTTCGCGCGCTTTCTACCGGGTGCGGATCGACCAGCTGGACGCCGAGGTGATCGAAAGCATCCCACAGGACGCCACGGCGGTCTTCGTGATGAACCATCGGTCGAACATGGATTATGTGCTGGTCACCTGGCTGGCCGGCAAACGCAGCCACCTGTCCTATGCCGTCGGGGAATGGGCTCGGGTCTGGCCGCTGGGGCCGCTGATCCGGGCGATGGGGGCGTATTTCATCCGGCGCAAGAGCCGCAACGCGCTGTATCGCAAGGTGCTCGCCCAATACATCCGCATGTCGACGGAAAGCGGCACGACGCAGGGCATGTTTCCCGAGGGCGGCCTGAGCCTGACCGGCGCCGTCGGGGAGCCGAAGCTTGGCCTGATCTCCTACATCCTCGAAGGGTTCGAGCCGGGGCAAAGCCGGGATGTCGTCTTCGTCCCCGTTGCGATCAACTATGACCGGGTGATGGAGGATCGGGTACTGCTCGCCGCCGGGCAGACCGGGGTGCGCAAGTTCCGTCTGCGCGCCTTCGATGTCGTTCGCCACGTGGTCGCCCACCTGTTCCTGCGCTTCACAGGCCGGTTCCGCCGGTTCGGTTACGCAAGCGTCAGTGTGGGCGAGCCGCTGTCGCTGTCGGAATTCCTGCGCGACCACCCGATGCTGGGCGAGCGCACGACGATGCAGCTTGCGCGGCGGATCATGGCGCGCATTCGCGCCGTGGTGCCGGTGCTGCCGGTCCCGGTCGTGGCGGCGGTCTTTACACAGGAAGACGGGCTGACCCGCGCCGAGGTGGCGGAACGGTTCAACCGCATGGTGCGCGACATGCGGGAACGGGGCGCGCAGATCCACATGCCCCGCGCGCTCGACATCGACCCGGTGGAGCAGGGGGTCGAACTGCTGCTGGTCCGCCGGGTGCTGGTCGAAGAGGGCGGCAGGCTGACGGTCAACCCGGACGAGCGGGCCGTCGTCGAATACTACGCGCATTCCATCGCGCATCTGAGCCCCGGTCTTGCGCAGACGGACGAATTCGACGCGACATAAAATTACAAAATGTGCTTAAGTAGGGTTGCATTGTTACCTAGCCACCCGTAATGCTGCATCAGCAACCGCGATTCTGCGTCGCGGCAATCTGTTGTTTGAGCAAGGAGGCCCCCATGGCACTCGACGACGCCCCGGCCATCGCCGCTTATGAAGCGCCGGAAAAAGACCTCTACGAAATCGGGGAAATCCCGCCGATGGGCTACGTGCCCAAGAAAATGTACGCTTGGGCGATCCGTCGCGAGCGTCACGGCGAGCCCGACAAGTCGTTTCAGGTCGAAGTGGTGGATACCCCGGTTCTGGACAGCCACGAGGTTCTCGTCCTCGTCATGGCCGCAGGCGTGAACTACAACGGCGTCTGGGCCGGTCTCGGCGTGCCGATCTCGCCCTTCGACGTGCATGGCGCGGACTTCCACATCGCGGGCTCCGACGCCTCCGGGATCGTCTGGGCGGTGGGCGACAAGGTCACGCGCTGGAAGGTGGGCGACGAGGTCGTGATCCACTGCAACCAGGACGACGGCGACGACGAGGAGTGCAACGGCGGCGACCCGATGTTCTCGGACAGCCAGCGGATCTGGGGCTATGAGACCCCGGACGGCTCCTTCGCGCAGTTCACCAACGTGCAGGCCCAGCAGCTCATGCCGCGCCCCAAGCACCTGACGTGGGAGGAAAGCGCCTGTTATACGCTGA
The DNA here is from genome assembly GCF_005871115.1 of Maritimibacter alexandrii. Lineage (NCBI taxonomy): Bacteria > Pseudomonadati > Pseudomonadota > Alphaproteobacteria > Rhodobacterales > Roseobacteraceae > Maritimibacter > Maritimibacter alexandrii. The sequence goes on along the minus strand of NZ_SWKQ01000013.1, from coordinate 494,988 downwards.
CGCTCGCCACGGCCTACCGGATGCTCTTCGGTCACCACCCGCATGAGCTGAAGCCGGGCCAGAACGTGCTCGTCTGGGGCGCCTCGGGCGGTCTGGGATCCTTCGCGATCCAGCTTATCAACACGGCAGGCGCCAACGCGATCGGCGTCATCTCGGAAGAGGACAAGCGTGAGTTCGTGATGGGGCTGGGCGCGAAAGGCGTCATCAACCGCAAGGACTTCAACTGCTGGGGGCAACTCCCCACGGTGAACACGCCGGAATACAAGGAATGGTTCGGCGAGGTCCGCAAGTTCGGCAAGGCGATCTGGGACATCACCGGCAAGGGTGTGAACGTCGACATGGTGTTCGAACACCCCGGCGAAGCCACGTTCCCGGTCTCGACCTTCGTCGTGAAGAAGGGCGGCATGGTCGTGATCTGCGCCGGCACCACCGGCTACAACCTGACGATGGACGCGCGCTATGTCTGGATGCACCAGAAGCGCATCCAGGGCTCGCACTTCGCGCACCTGAAACAAGCCGCAGCTGCGAACGCGCTGATGGTCGAGCGTCGGATCGACCCCTGCATGTCCGAGGTCTTTCCGTGGGACGAGATCCCGGCGGCCCACATGAAGATGCGCCGCAACGAGCATAAGCCGGGCAACATGGCGGTTCTGGTGCAGTCGCCCAAGACCGGCCTGCGCACGCTCGAAGACGTGCTCGACGCGAAATAATCCCTGCCCAATGGCAAACTCCGCGCGCGGCCTCCGGGTCGCGCGCTTTTTCATGCGCCGTGGCGCGAAACGGGGGTCCGACGGCCTGCCGGACCCCGGCTGCCGGACCATGGGCGAAGCGTCCCGACCTGCCGAATCAGTCACCCAAAGATGCATCATTGACCCATTTTCAATGACTTACTTGGCCGCCCCTCGCCGGAAATGGGGAGGGTAAAGACGCGAATTTCAATGGAATGTTCATCATTTTAAGGTTGAATGGCACTCAACTCAAACGGGAGCCTTTACATGCAACACGAATGGCTCATTGATGTATTGGCGGACCTGAAAGCGTTCGCCGATGCAAAGGGGATGGGTGCCTCGGCCGAGGCGCTGGACGATGCGAGCCTGATCGTATTGGCCGAACTGAACTCCCTCGCGCGGGCCGATGCAGCAGCGGCTGTGGGGGAGCATGAAGGCCAGACTGGAAGCGTTACTTTCCTTTTTGAAGGACGCCGACTCGCTTGAGGCGTTCCAAGCCGCGACCGAACAGGTCTGCGACATCTACGGCGTTCTTCACTGCGTCTATCACTGGGTGAACTCGGACGGCGAACGGTTCGGGGCCGGGACATATTCGTCGGTCTGGGTCGATCGTTATCTCGAGATGGACTATCTGCGCATGGACCCGGTGATCTTCGGATGTTTCCAGCGGTTCACCCCGGCCAACTGGAAAGACCTCGACTGGACGACCAAGGCCGCGCGCGCGATGCTGGATGATGCGCTGAAACACGGGCTTGGAAATCAGGGCTATTCCATTCCGCTTCACGGCCCACAGGGGCAGTTCGCGCTGTTCACGCTCAACCATCAGGCCGAGGATGACGACTGGGCCGCGTTCATCGATATCAACGGGCGCGACCTGATCGTGCTGGCACATGAATTCAACCGGCGCGCGCTGGAATTCGAAGGCGCGGAAGGGATCGCCTCACCCAGTCTTAGCCCCCGCGAACTGGCCGCGATCCGCTGTCTGGCGCGCGGATTGTCCCGGGCGCAGGCCGCGGCGGAACTGGGCATTTCCGAGCACACGCTCCGGGTCTACATCGAGAGCGCCCGCCACAAACTCGGCGCGCTCAACACGACCCACGCGGTCGCGCGCGCCTTGTCGACGGGCATCATCATCGTCTGAGTTCGCCCATTGTGCGGGCTGGTGCCCGCGCAGCATTTGCGCCGCCCCGGCTGACGCCAGGGCGTCGCGGTGGTGACGCGCCGGTGGCGCGTCCGGAGGGCCAGCCCTCCGGACCTCCCGAAGTATTTGTGAAACAGAGAAGGGGTCAGGACTTGGCGGCGGTCAGCCCGGCGGCTTCGATGCCGGCGATGGCGGCGGCGTTGTCCTTGTCGCCCGTGTCGCCCGAGATGCCGACCGCGCCGACGACCCTGTCGCCCTCGACGACAAGCGCCCCGCCGGGTTGTGCGGCGAACTCGCCTTTGGCCGCCACCGAGATCGCGGCGGCGAAGCCCGGATTGTCCTTGAACATCGCGAACAGGTCGGCGGACGGCACGCCCATCCCCGCTGCGCCCGCGCCCTTGGCGTGCGCCACGGCGAGGCGCGTGCCGCCAGCCCCGTCCTGCCGCTTGGACAGCACGACGTTTCCGCCGGCATCGAAGACGACGAGCGCCAGAGGGGCCAGCGCGTTTTGCGCGGCATAGGCGAAGGCGCCGTCCGCGATGGCATCGGCCTGGGCGAGGGTGAGCGACGAGGGGACGTGATAGGGCATGACGGTTCCTTTCCTAAGCTGGGCGCAGAGTGAGGCAACGACGCCCGAAAGGGAAGCGGCGCGCGCTGGGGTAACGGATCGGCAACCACCGGCGCACGCTTGGGTGAGAGGTCGTTTACCGAACTTGACCAGATTGGACCGCAGCAGAGACGGACATTCGGGAGATTTCAGATGCTGCGCTACCTCTACGCCGCCGACCTTCAACGCTTTCCGCGCCTCGCGCAGTCGATGTTCACCGACCGCGCCGAACAGTTCGCGCGACGCCTCGGGTGGGAGGTCGCGGTCGATGCGGCGGGCGAGGAGCGGGATCAATACGACGCACTGAACCCGCTATATGTGATCTGGGAACGGCCGGACGGGTTGCATGGCGGGTCGATGCGCTTCCTGCCCACCACGGGGCGGACCATGGTGAACGAGCATTTCTCGCATCTGAACGATGGTCACCCGATCACCTCGCCTTTCATCTGGGAGTGCACGCGGTTCTGCCTGTCGCCCGATGCCGACAGGCGTGCCGCGCCCGCTTTGGCATTGGGCGCGGGTGAGCTGATGTCGCATCTGAACCTTCAGCATTACGTAGGTGTCTTCGACACCCGGATGGAACGGATTTACCGCCTGATGGGCCTCGTGCCCGAGGTTCTGGGACGCTCCGGCGAAGGGCGCGACGCCATCGGTGTGGGGCTTTGGTCGATGGACGAAACCGCATTCGCACCGACCCTCGCCCGGGTCGGGGTGGACCGCGCCACTTCGGTCGGCTGGTTGCGCTATGCCCTGTCGCTCGGCGGCACGACACCCGCGCTCGCGCAGGCGGTCTGAACCGGCTGGCGCCGGGGGGACACGCGGGATAGGGTCGGCGCATGGCTCTTCCCGCGCTCCAACTGTCCGACGATCAGGCCGAAGCTCACGACCGTGTCGCAGAGCTTCTGCGGTCTGCGGGCGTCGATATCGATGAGGGGCACCTGACGCCGCTGTCCGAGGGGAAATCCCGCGTCATGGCGGTGATCGGCAAGGCGGGATCGGGCAAGACGCTGTTGCTCGCCCAGCTTTACGAGGCACTGGAGGAGGCCGGGGTCGAGGTCGTTTCGGGCGACTGGGAGGGGCGCAAGCGCAAGGACAAGCGCACGCTTGCCATTCTGGCCCCTACGAACAAGGCGGCGAGCGTTTTGCGCCGCCGGGGCGTGCCCGCGACGACGATTCACCGCATCCTCTACACCCCGGTTTACGACCCCGAATACGAACGCATCGCGGAATGGCTGGCGGGGCAGGCCGAGCGGCCAGAAATCGAGGGGCTGACGGATGCCGCACTCGACCGGGCGTTCGCGTTCTACCAGACCCAGAAATCCATACCCGGCGCGCTGGCGGCGGCGGGGCTGCGCGGGTCCGATTTCATCACCGGGTGGAAACGGCGCGAAGACCCGCTCGACATCGGGTTCATCGACGAATCCTCCATGCTGGACGAAAAGCAGTTCGAGGATCTGAAAGAGATTTTCCCGACGCTGGTTCTGTTCGGTGATCCGGCACAGTTGGCCCCCGTCGGTCAGTCGGGCGAGATGGTGTTCGACCGGATGCCCAAGCCCGCCGTGATGGCTTTGAGCCGTGTGCACCGGCAGGACGGCGACAACCCGATCCTCGATCTCGCCCATGCGTTAGGCGATCCGGAGGTCGATTTCAACCAGTTCGAACGGTTGGTGCAGGACGCGGCCCAAAAGGACGAGCGCGTCATCATCGCGCCGCGCGTGGACGCCGACATGATGGCGCGGTCGCCGGTGCTGGTGTGGCGCAACAAGACGCGCATACGGCTGATCCACGCCTTCCGCGCCGCCCACGGCGCGCCGGGGGATCGGCTGATGCCCGGCGAGCCGCTGATCTGCGACGGGATCGAACTGCCCCTGAAGCACCGCAAGAAACGCATCGACCTCGAAGCACGCGGGCTTATCAAGGGCGCTCAGGTGGTGTTCCGCGGCGAAGGCAAGAAACCGGGGTTCAGCCGCGTGCATGTGGTGGGCGCGGAAGACCCGAATATCTCGGTCGCCTCCATCGTGAAGATCGAGCAGCTCGAGGAAGAGGAACCGTTCATACCCTATGCCGCGAGCATGGGGGCGGCGTTCCTGCATGGGGCGGCGGTGACGATCCACAAGGCGCAGGGCTCGCAATGGCGCGACGTGCAGGTGTTCGGCCCGGACCTGTCGGCGGCGGCCTATATGGGCCGGACCGAGGCGGGGATTCCGTTGTGGAAACGCCTTGCCTATGTGGCGATCACGCGGGCGGAGGAGCGGCTCTTTTGGTGCAACCGCTATGCGCTGGCCCGTCCGGTCGAGGCGTTGGGCATCGCGGACCTGCCGGAACCTGTGGCGCGGCTGACATTGGAGGCTGAGAGCGATGGGTAGCATTCTGATTACGGGCGCCTCGGGCGGCATCGGGCGCGCTTGTGCCGAGCGGTTTCTGGACGCGGGCTGGACCGTCGGCCTGATGGCGCGGCGGGCGGACAAGCTCGAAGAGGTCGCGGCGGGGCATGAGAATGCCGTGGTCCTCCCCGGTGACGTGGGCGACGCGGCGGCGGTCGAAACGGCGTTCGCGCAATTCGCCGACAAAGCGGGGCGTCTCGACGTGCTGTTCAACAACGCGGGCATCTTCACGCCTGCCGCCCCCATCGACGAAATCTCGCTCGACGATTGGCATCGGGCGCGGTCGGTGAACCTCGACGGGATGTTCTATTGCGCGCGCGCGGCGTTCGGGCAGATGCGCCGCCAGACGCCGCAGGGCGGGCGGATCATCAACAACGGGTCGATCTCGGCCCACAGCCCGCGCGAAGGCTCAGCCACCTACACCACGACCAAGCACGCGATCACCGGGCTGACCAAGACCATCAGTCTGGATGGGCGGCCCTTCGACATTGCTTGCGGGCAGATCGACATCGGCAATGCCCGCACCGAGCTTCTGGACGGGATCATCGACAAGGCGCGCGCGGCGGGCGAAGCGCCGCCGCCGTCGATGGACGTGGCCCTTGTCGCGGATGCCGTGATGAACATGGCGACGCTGCCGGGTGAGGCGAACGTGCAGTTCATGACCCTGATGGCGACCAAGATGCCCTATATCGGGCGCGGCTGAGGTTGATTTTCCCCCGCCGTTGACGCAATCACGGCGGGACGGAAAAAGGGACGCACCATGACTCGCATCGACGACACATTCGCGGCACTTCGCGCCGAGGGCAAGAAAGCCTTCGTCGCCTACCTCATGGCGGGCGACCCGGACGCGGCGACGTCGATGGAGGTGATGAAGGGCTTGCCGGACGCGGGTGTCGACATCATCGAGCTGGGCGTGCCGTTCACCGACCCGATGGCCGATGGTCCGACGATCCAGCTTGCCGGTCAGCGCGCGCTCGAAGGCGGCATGACGCTGCAAAAGACGCTCGACATGGCCGCCGAGTTCCGCAAGGGCGACGACACCACGCCCATCGTGCTGATGGGCTATTACAACCCGATCTACAATCGCGGCGTCGCACGGTTTCTGGAAGACGCCAAGGCCGCCGGGGTCGACGGGCTGATCGTCGTGGACCTGCCGCCGGAAGAGGATGACGAGCTTTGCATCCCGGCGCAGAAGGCCGGGCTGAACTTCATCCGCCTCGCCACGCCTACGACCGACGACAAGCGCCTTCCCAAGGTGCTGACCAACACCTCGGGTTTCGTCTACTACGTGTCGATCACCGGGATCACCGGGTCGGCCGAAGCCGAGGCGGCGGACGTCGGGCCAGAGGTTGCGCGCATCAAGGCGCAGACCGATCTGCCGATCATCGTGGGCTTCGGGATCAAGACGCCGGAACGCTCGGAAGCCATCGCCAAGGTGGCGGATGGCTCGGTCGTCGGCTCGGCGATCGTGGACCTGATCGGCAAGGGCAAGCCCGTGGCCGAAGTGCTCGACTTCGTGAAAGGGCTGGCCGACGGCGCACACCGCGCCTGACCGTCACCCGAGAAGCTGGTAGCTTTCAGGAACGTAATGGAAGCGGCCGTCTTTGAGGCGGTCGACATAGCCGACCGAAGGCCAGGGCATGTGATACCCGATGAAGGGTATCTTGTCCGATGCCAACATTTCCAGCACCGCCCTGCGGGTCTTGGCCGCCTGTTCCTTGTCTTCGTCCAACCTCATCTCCCAGTCCGGGTAGGCCAGCGACCAGACATGGTGGCACGCGAAATCGGCGGCGAGCAAAAGGTGCTCGCCCGTGCTTTCCACCATGAACATCATGTGGCCGAGGGTGTGTCCGAAAGCTTCGATCGCGGTGATGCCGGGCACGACCGTATCGCCCTCGGCGACGAATTCGATCTCGGGCTTCAGGGGCAGGATCGTGCGGTCGAACACGTCGGACCCGGTATCGTCCCAGGCATCGAACTCCATGCTCCCGCAGACATAGCGCGCGTTCGGGAAGGTCACCGAATTCGGGCCATGCAACCCGCCGATATGGTCGATATGCATGTGGGTCAGGACGACGACGTCGATATCCTCGACGAAATATCCCGCCGTCTCCAACGCGCGGACGGTGCCCGCTGGTTTCGGCCCCGTGTCGAACAGCACCAGCGCCTCGCCCGTGTTCACCAGCGTCGGCGTAAAGAACGTCTGCGCCCAGTGTGCCGGAATTCGCGCGGCATCCGAGGCGGCGGCGAAGGCCTCGTCCGAGATATTGCGCCCGAAGGTGTCGTGCGGTGCATCGTTCTTTTCGTGCCCGGCCATCAGGGTCACGACATCGAAATTACCGATCTTGAACCGCTTGAAGCCGGTCATGCCGGGCATCATCAGATCGGCTTTCGCCAATGCCGGGCCGGAAGCGAGCGACAGGCCCGCCGCGCCCAGCAGCATCCCGCGCCGTGTCAGCGCGGGGGTTGATTTTCGTAGCATAGTCGTCTCCCGTCAGACGAGGGTCGGGTGACCCATGGGAGGATAACGCGCGATCCGCGGGCGTTCACGGGAAAGTGAGGGGACGATGACCGAGAACAAGACGAAGCCGACGTCCGAAGCGGTGATGGATTTCCTCTATCAAGCCGAACCGCAGCGCAGGCGCGAAGACGCCTTGGTCCTCGATACCATCTTCCGCGACGTGACGGGGTGGAGCCCGCAGATGTGGGGGCCGTCCATCGTCGGTTACGGATCGTATCACTACAAATACGACAGCGGGCGCGAAGGCGATATGTGCGCCACCGGCTTCAGCCCGCGCAAGGCGAACCTCGTCCTCTACATCATGCCGGGGTATCAGGATTACGGCGCTCTGCTCCACCGTCTCGGCAAGCACAAGCTGGGCAAATCGTGCCTTTACCTGAACAAGCTCGCCGACGTGGACGAAGGTGTGCTGCGTGAGATCATCCGAACCGGGTTGGACGATCTGGCGAAGAAATACCCGGTCGAGCCGAGCTGATTATTCCCACCAGCGGTCGATTGAGGCGATGTCGTCGTCCGACCATCCGAAATGATGCGCCAGCTCATGCACCATGATATGTGCCACCAGCGCCCCGATCTCCACATCGCCCCGGTCCGCCCATTCATCCAGAATGGGGCGGCGGAACAACCAGATCACGTCCGGCCCGCCGGGCTGATCGAAGACTGATTTTTCGGTCAGGGGAATGCCTTCGTAAAGCCCGGTCAACTCGAACGGGCTGTCGATGTCGAGCGAGGCGAGCATGTCGTCCGAAGGAAAATCCTCGACCCGGATCGCAACGGTGCGGGCAGGACCGCGAAACGCCTCCGGCAACGCCTCGACCGTGTCGTGGGCGATGGTCTCGATCTCTTCCAGCGTGGGGGGCAATCCGTCCGTCATGGCACTTACATGGGGCAGGGCGCGGCCCGCGTCCAGCGCGAGTGCATGGACAATCCCCGCCGCTTGTGAAAAAGGGCAGGGCCAAGGAGACACCCATGACCACGACCCGTTTCGCGCCCTCTCCCACGGGCTATATCCACGTCGGAAACCTTCGCACCGCGCTGTTCAACTTCCTGATCGCGCGCAAGGCCGGCGGCACGTTCATCCTGCGTCTCGACGACACCGACCCTGAGCGGTCCAAGCAGGAATACGCGGATGCGATCATGGAAGATCTGGAGTGGCTGGGTCTGACATGGGACCGGGTCGAGCGTCAGTCGGACCGGCTCGACCGCTACAATGCCGCCGCCGACGAGTTGCGCGAAAAGGGCCGCTTCTACGAGGCGTTCGAGACGCCGACCGAACTGGACCTCAAGCGCAAGAAACAGCTGAACATGGGCAAGCCCCCGGTCTACGACCGTTCCGCGCTGGCGCTGTCGGAGGACGAGAAAGCCGCCCTGCGCGCCGAGCGTGGCGATGGCGTGTGGCGGTTCAAGCTGGATCACGAGCGCATCGAATGGACCGATGGTATCCTTGGCGACATCTCGATCGACGCGGCGTCGGTGTCCGACCCGGTGCTGATCCGGGCGGACGGTCAGTTTCTTTACACGATGGCAAGCGTCTGCGACGACATCGACTTCGGCATCACCCATGTCGTGCGCGGCTCGGACCACGTGACCAACACCGCGACGCAGATCCAGATCATTCAGGCGCTGGGCGGTAACGTCCCTTCCTTCGCCCACCATTCGCTCCTGACCGGCCCGCAGGGCGAGGCGCTGTCGAAACGCTTGGGCACCCTGTCCCTGCGCGATCTGCGCGCCGCCGGGGTCGAGCCGATGGCGCTGATCTCGCTCATGGCGCGCCTCGGCTCGTCGCAGCCCGTCGAATTGCGGTCGAGCATCGACGAGGTGGTCGAGGGCTTCGACTTGTCGAGCTTCGGCGCCGCGCCGACCAAGTTCGACGAGCGTGATCTGATGCCGCTCACCGCGCATATCAACGCCGCCAAACCGTTCGATGTGGTGGCGGAAGACATCCGCGCACTCGGCGTGCCCGACGACCTCGCCCCCCGGTTCTGGCAGGTGGCGCGCGAGAACATCACGACCCTCAAGGACCTCGAAGGTTGGTGGACCCTCTGCCGCGATGGGGCCGAGCCGCTGATCGACGACGAGGACCGCGAGATGATCGCGACCGCCATGCCGCTCCTCCCCGCGCCGCCCTATGACGACACGACGTGGAAGACGTGGACCGACGCGGTGAAAGAGGCGACCGGGCGCAAGGGCAAGGGCCTGTTCATGCCGCTGCGCAAGGCGGTCACCGGCATGACCCACGGCCCCGATATGTCGAACCTCATGCCGCTGCTGCAAAACGTGCGCGCCAAGGGCTGAGGCCCGGTCGGAACCTTCCAGCGCTGGAAGGACGTTGAACCCCTGAAACGGGCCCGGTGACGCGGGCTGTCGGAAAGGGGGTAAACCAATGTCATACTGGCGTTTTTTCGCGATGATCGCGACATCGACGGTAGTGATGTTCGGGCTGATGTACCTGAACACCTACCTGATCGGCCACGTTTTCTTCTCGGAAACCCGCACCTACATGGCGGTGCTGATGGGGGCCACGATGGCCATCGTCATGCTCGCGTTCATGTTGGGCATGTATCCGAGCAAGGTCGCGAACGCGGCGATTTTCGCGGGGTCCGTGGTGGTCTTCGCGCTCATGCTGTTTCTCGTGCGCAGTCAGGTCACCGTGGGCGATCTGTCCTACATGCGGGCCATGATCCCGCACCATTCCATCGCGATCATGACCTCGAACCGCGCGAATTTCTCTGACCCACGGGTGCAGTCGCTGGCGGATGACATCTCCTACGCCCAGAACAAGGAGATTGCCGAGATGCGCTATCTGATCGACGACATTTCGGCCAATGGCGACGCGACCGGCGCTGAAAACGCGCCCGAAGCCGGCGTCGTATCGCTGTCCGACGCGCTCGCCTCGCCGATGATCCGCACGCTGGACGCGCAGCCGCTGACCGAAGCCGACATTGCGGCGGGCCTGCCCGGGGGCGCGGATTGTTTCTTTGCGTTCACCACCGACAGTCCGCCCGCGCTCGCCATGGGTGAGGGCGAAGACGGGCCCATGGCCCTTATGAAGATCAGCGACGACCTCGTCGTTCTGCGCGAAGACGGCGACGGCAGGTTCACGACCGAAGGCGCGACCGTCGCGCTCACCGCGCGGGCCGGCGACACCCCGGCCCGCGCAGACGAGGATCCGACCGAAGCCACGATGAAACTGACACTCGACGCAGGGCTGAACGCCGGCTACCGCGGCTGGTTCGCCTGCGCAGGGTAAGCCGGAAAGGAGGGCGCGATGCCCAAAGACGCTAAGACCAGAACCGCCACGCTCTATCGTATGGTCATGCCGGAGCATACCTGCCCCTTCGGCCTGAAATCCAAAGACCTGCTGGAGCGCGAGGGCTACGAGGTCGATGACCATTATCTTGAAACCCGCGAAGAAACCGACGCCTTCATGGAAAAGCACGGCGTCGAAACCACGCCGCAGACTTGGATCGGGGGCCAGCGGATCGGCGGCTACGATGAGCTTCGCGAGTATTTCGACAAACCCGTGAAGGACGAGGACGAGACCAGCTATCAACCCGTGATCGCGATTTTCTCGGTCGCGGCGCTCATGGCGCTGGGCCTGAGCTGGTTCACGTTCGAGACGATCCTCACTGTGCGCGCCTTCGAATGGTTCATCGCGATTTCGATGTGCTTCCTCGCCGTGCAGAAATTGCAGGACGTGGAAAGCTTCTCGACCATGTTCCTGAACTACGACCTGCTCGCCAAACGCTGGGTGCGCTACGGCTATCTCTACCCGTTCGGCGAGGCGCTGGCGGGCATCCTGATGGTCGCGGGCGCGCTTACCATTATTTCGGCCCCCGTCGCCATCTTCATCGGTGCCATCGGCGCCGTCTCGGTCATCAAGGCGGTCTATGTCGAGAAACGCGAACTCAAATGCGCCTGCGTAGGCGGGTCGTCCAACGTGCCGCTGGGCTTCGTCTCGCTCACCGAGAACGTGATGATGCTGGGCATGGGCCTTTGGATGGGCGCGAAAGCCCTTTGGGGCCTCTGACCCGCGCCCTTCTTCTTCGTTTCAAAAAACCTCGGGGGCGCGGGGGCAGAGCCCCCGCATGGGTCGCGGCAGCTTGCTGCCGCGAAACCCTTAGCGCACGAACCCCATGATCTCGTAGGTCTTCTTGAGGATCGGTTCGGCCAGTGCAGACGCCCGCTCGGCGCCGCGCGCCATGATCGCGTCCAGCTCGTCGGGCGCATCCAGCAGCCGCCGCATCTCGTCCGACACCGGGGCCAGCTTCGCGACCGCAAGGTCGGCCAGCGCCGGTTTGAACTTGCCCCAGCCTTCGCCGCCGAACTCGGCCAGCACGGCCTCAGCCGTGGTGTCCGACAGGCCCGCATAGATATCGACGAGGTTCTTGGCCTCGGCACGATCTTTCAATCCTGCAACTTCCGAGGGCAAAGCCTCCGGGTCGGTGCGCGCTTTCTTGAACTTCTTCGATATCGTGTCGGCGTCGTCGAGCATGTTGATCCGCTCCATGTCGCTCTCGCCCGATTTCGACATTTTCTTCGACCCGTCGCGCAGGTTCATCACGCGCATCGCGGGGCCTTCCGTGACCGGCTCGGTCAGCGGGAAGAAATCCACGCCGTAGTCGTGGTTGAACTTGGCCGCGATGTCGCGCGTCAGCTCGACGTGCTGTTTCTGGTCCTCGCCCACCGGAACGTGCGTCGCGTGGTAGAGCAGGATGTCGGCGGCCATCAGCGCCGGATAGGCGTACAGCCCCAGCGACACCTTCTCGGCGTTCTTGCCCGCCTTGTCCTTGAACTGGGTCATCCGGTTCATCCAGCCCACGCGGGCGACGCAGGAGAACAGCCACCCAAGCTCGACATGGGCCGGAACGCGTGCCTGATTGAACAGGACGGACCGCTCCGGGTCGATGCCGCTCGCGATCATCGAGGCCGCGACTTCGCGGGTCGCGCGGGTCAGGTCCGCCGGGTCCTGCCAGACGGTGATGGCGTGCATGTCCACGACGCAGAAGATCGTCTCATAGGTCGGGTCTTCCTGCATTTCGACCCAGCGCTTGATCGCACCCAGGTAGTTGCCGAGGGTCAGGCCGCCCGACGGCTTGATCCCGGAAAACACGCGCGGGGGAAAGGTCTGGTCCGACATGGCGAACTCCGTCTGGATTTCTCTGCCCGGCTCGCTTACCTACGCCTGACAACCCCGTCAAGGAAGCCGCACATGACGTTCCAGCCCAATTCGACCCGGCCCGTGAATCCGCTGCCCCCGGTGGTGGTCGCGCTGGCCGCCGCAATCGCGATCGTCGAGCTGATCTTCGCGGCCACCAGTTCGGGCTTCGTCGGTGGACCCGAGGCGACGGGCCTGCGCCTGACGATGATCGAGGATTACGGCTTCTACGAGCCGCTTCTGGCGTGGATGTGGGAAAACCAGACGATCCGCCTGCAATACCTTCTGCGCTTCGTGACCTATCCGTTCCTGCAAGGCGCGTTCACCCAAGCGGTGTTCGTCATCGTCTTCATCCTCGCGCTGGGCAAGATGGTGGCCGAACGCATGGGTCAGTGGAAGGTGCTGGTGATCTTCATGGGCGCATCCATCATCGGCGCGCTGGTCTATGGCATCGTCTGGGATACGCGGGTGCCGCTTTATGGCGGCTATCCGGGGGCCTATTCGCTGGTCGGGGCTTTCACTCTGATCTTGTACACCCGGTTGGGCGAAACCGGCGGGCGGCAGATACAGGCCTTTGCCTTGATCGGCGCATTGCTCGCGATCCAGTTCATCTTCGGCGTGTTCTTCGGGGCGGGCACGGGATGGGTGGCCGAGGTGGCCGGGTTCATCTCGGGCTTCTTCCTCGCCGCGCTGCTGTTCCCCGGCTCTTGGGACAAGATCGTGGAACGCATCCGCCGCCGCGCCTAACCGCGCCGCATCATCGCCTTCAGGTCCGAAAGCCGCACCGCACCGAACAGGCGTCCGGCGACGAAATAAGTCAGCGTGCCCGATGCGATCAGGATCAGGAGCGCCAGCACCTTCAGCCCCGGCGTGCCGAACATCGGGCCGAGCACGATGACCGCCCCGGCAAGTTCTGCGCCCATCACCGCCGAGGCCGCGAGGATGCCCCAAAGCTTGCGCCAGAACCGTTTGTCGAAGCGGGTGCTTTCACCCATGCGGGCGGTGCCGATCCACAGGCCGATGGTCATGGCCCAGCCAGCGAGCGTCGTGCCGATCGCGGCGGCGATGTAGCCGATCACAGGGGCGAGCCCGATGGCCAAAGCCGCGTTCACGACCAGCGACACGAGCGCGAAGTAGAACGGGGTCTTGGTGTTGCCACGCGCGAAATAAACGGGCTGAAGCACTTTTTGCAGGACGAAGGCGGGCAGGCCCAATCCATAGACCGCCACTGCGAAGGCCGTGCTCGCGCTGTCGTCCGCGGTGAAGGCCCCACGCTCGAACAGGACCGTGACGAGGGGCAGGGGGATCACCACCAGCGCCACCGCCGAGGGGATCGTCAAAAGCAGCGCGATCTCGCCCGCGCGCGACAGCGACCAGCGGCTCGCGCCCTCGTCCCCGGCTTGCAGACGACGTGACAGTTCCGGGAGCAGGACGACGCCGATCCCGATACCGACGATACCGAGCGGAAGCTGATACAGACGATCGGCGTAGTTCAGCCACGCAATCGCGCCGTCGAAGAAAGACGAGACCTGACGCCCGACGAGCAGGTTCACCTGCACGACGCCTTGGGCGAGCGCGGCTGGACCGGCGATGATCGCCAGCCGTTTCAACTCCGGCGTCATTTTGGGAATGCGCGGGAACAGGCGGTATCCGGCGCGCGCCGCCGCGAACCAGACCAGCGCAAGCTGCGCCACACCTGCAATCGGCACGGCCCAAGACAGCGTCAAACCGATGTCGTAGCCCGCATATCTCGCGACGATGATCGCGGTGATGAAGGTCACGTTCAGAAGCAGGGGCGCGGCGGCTGCGGCGGCGAACCGCCCCACGGCGTTCAGAAGCCCCGAAAGCAGGGCCGCGAGCGATATGAAGAAGATATAGGGGAACGCGATCCGCCCATACATCGTCGCCAGAGGCAGCCGTTCATCCTCGGCGAAGCCCGAGGCCATGAGCAGGACCAGCGCGGGCATGAAGATCTGCGCGATCACCGTCAGGACCAAGAGGATCGTCGCCAGACCCGTCAGCGCGTCCCGTGCGAATTCCATCGCGCCTTCGCCTGCCTCGACCTTTTTCGAGAACATCGGGATGAAGGCGGTGTTGAAGGCACCTTCGGCGAAGAACCGGCGGAACATGTTGGGCAGGGAAAAGGCGATGAAGAACGCCTCGGCCATAGGACCGGCCCCCAGCGCACCTGCGATGGCGACGTCACGGACGAAGCCCAGAACGCGGCTCGCCGCCGTCCAGCCGCCCACCGTCAGGAACCCGCGCAGAAGCCGGATGGACGCCATTACTGGTCGGCCCTCTCGGCGCCCTTCACGATGGCTTCTCGCAGCTTTTTCTCAAGGGATTTCATCTTCGCATCCGAGAAGAATTTAAGGCCGAACATATCCTTGACGTAGAACGTATCCACGACCTGTTCGCCATAGGTCGCGATAACCGCGCTCGCGATATAGACGTGGTTGTCGGCCAGCGTGCGCGTCAGGTCGTAAAGCAGGCCGGGGCGGTCGCGGGTATCGACCTCGATCATCGTGTAGATGTCGGACCCGTCGTTGTCGAAGGTGATGTTGGTCGGGACCGTGAACGCCTTTTCGCGCTTCTTCATCTTGTCGCGCGATTTCATCGCGTCGCGGGCGATCACCTTGCCCGACAACGTCTTGTGGATCATGTCCTCGAGCCGCTTGAGCTTGATGTCCTCGAACGGGTGGCCGTCATGGTCCTGCACCCAGAACACCGCCGTCGCCCAGCCGTCTTTCGTCGTATAGGTCCGCGCATCCACCACGTTCGCGCCCACCAGCGCCAACGCCCCCGCGAGGCGCGAGAAGATGCCGGGGTGGTCGGCCAGCACAAAGGCCGCGCGGGTCGCATCCCGGTCGTGGTCCTGCGTCAGCCCGATGCGGATTTCATCCGCGCCCAGCCCGTTCAGCAGGTTGGCGAACACCACGTGCTCGGCATTGCCCAGCCCCTGCCAATAGGTGTCGTAGTGGCGCCCCGTTTCGACCCGCAGATCCTTGCGCTCCCAGTCCGCCAGCGCCTCGCGCAGGGCCTTCTTGGCCTCGTTGGTGCGCGCCGTGGTGTTCAGCGCCTCGATCCCCTCGTCCAGCGCCTGAGCGGTCTGGCGATAGAGATCACGCAGGAGCGCGGCCTTCCAGTTGTTCCACGTGCCCGGACCGACGCCGCGGATGTCGCAGGCGGTCAGAACGAGCAAGAGGTCCAGCCGTTTCTTGTTCGACACGGCCTTGGCGAAGCCGCGGATCGTGCGCGGGTCCGACAGGTCGCGTTTCTGCGCCACGTCGGACATGAGCAGATGATAGCGCACCAGCCATTCCACAGTTTCGACCTCGGGCTTGGTCAGCCCCAGCCGCGTGGCCACCTTTCGCGCGATCCGGGCACCGAGGATCGAGTGATCCTCCTCCCGGCCCTTGCCGATGTCATGGCAGAAAAGCGCGACATACAGCACCTTGCGGTTCACGCCCTCCTTCAGGATGCGCGAGGCGTAGGGCAACTCCTCAAGCCGTTCGCCGCGTTCGATCTCGGCCAGCGCCGAGATCACCTGAATGGTGTGCTCGTCCACGGTGTAGCTGTGATACATGTTGAACTGCATCATCGCGACGATGGGCTCGAACTCGGGCACGAAAGCCGACAGCACGCCCAGCTCGTTCATGCGTCGCAACGCACGCTCCGGGTTGCCGTGTTTGAGCAGCAGGTCGAGGAAGATGCGCGATGCCTCGCGGTCGTCGCGCATGTCGTCGTCGATCAAGTCCAGATGCGCCGTCACGACGCGCATCGCGTCGGGGTGAATGAGAACGCCGGTCCGCAACCCTTCTTCGAAGATCCTGAGCAGGTTCAGCTTGTCCGAGAGAAAGGCCGCTTCATCCTCGAACGTCAGCCGCCCGTTCTCGATCTTGTAGCCGGGCTTGACCTTCTTGCGCCGCTTGAACAGCCCGACCAGCATCGGCTCTTTCTTGAGGTGCTCGTTTTCCAGCCCGGTCAGGAAGATGCGGGTCAGTTCCCCCACCTGCGTGGCGTGCAGGAAATAGTCCTGCATGAAATGTTCGACGGCCTGCCGCCCGCCCTTGTCGACATAGCCCATCCGCTCGGCCACCTCGAGTTGCAGGTCGAAGGTCAATTGGTCCATCGCGCGGCCCGCGATCAGATGCAGGTGACAACGCACGGCCCAGAGGAAATTGTTGGCCTCGGCGAAATTCGCGTATTCCTCGTCCGTGAACATGCCCACGTCGCGCAGTTCACGGGCGCGCACGACACGGTGCAGGTATTTCGCGACCCAGATCAGCGTCTGAAGGTCGCGCAGCCCCCCTTTGCCCTCTTTCACGTTCGGCTCGACGACATACCGTTGGCCGCCCTGTTTCTTGTGCCGCTGCGTGCGCTCTTCCAGCTTGGCCTCGATGAATTCCGGCGCCGTCCCGTCGAACAGATCGTCGAAAAGCCGCGCCGCCAACTCCTGAGCGAGGTCGAAGTCACCATCGACATACCGCACCTCGAGCATGGCGGTGCGGATCGTGAAATCCTCTTTGCCAAGGCGGAGGCAGTCCTTGATCGTGCGGGAGCTGTGCCCGACCTTCAGGTGCAGGTCCCACAGCATGTAGAGCATCGACTCGATCACGCTCTCGGCCCATCCGGTGATCTTATAGGGCGTCAGGAACAGCAGATCGACGTCGGAATAAGGCGCCATCTCGAACCGCCCGTAACCGCCGACGGCCAAGACGGCCATCTTCTGCGACGCGGTCGGGTTTGGCTGGGGGTGCAGGCGCTTCACGGCCACACGGAACACGGTCTGCACGAGGCAGTCGGTCAGCCAGGCGTAGCTTTGAACCGCTTCGCGCGCGGCGCGCGGTTTGGCGAGGAACTGCGCCTTGATGAGGTTGCGACCGTGAGTTTGTGCGGCATTGAGCGCGGCGACCGTCGCCTTGCGAATGGCCGCCGCATCGGGCGCTTCGTCCGCCGCCCGCTCGATCTCGGCTTCGACCGCGACGCGGTCGAAGATGTCGTTTGCGGGGGCGATCAGCCCGTCTGGAGCGTCGTTGACCGCTTCGAGCAGATCAGAATCCGGCACCGGAGAAGCTTTTCGGAGCGGGGTCGATCACGACCACTTGCTGATTCTGGATCTGAGCGATGGCGAGACCGCGTTCGTTGGTGCCGTCGCCGCGCAGCCGGAACACGCCGTTCACACCGACGAAGCCCTGGCTCTGCGTCAGGGCCGAGCCGGACAGGGCATCGGCCTTGCCGGCCTTCACGAGCGCGCCGATGGCGGCGATCCCGTCATAGGCGAGACCCGCGATCGGGTGCGGCTGGGCGCCGTAGGCGGCCTGATACCGCTGGGTGAAGCGGCCCGAAAGATCCGGGTCCGGCAGCGCGAACCAGCCACCCTGAACGCCCGACAGCGTCAGCGCGGTGGCGGGAATGTCCCAACGCTGCATCCCCATGAACTGAACGGCAGGCGGGTTCACCCCGTTTTCGCGCAGAAGCGAGCTTGCGAACGGCAGGGCCCCATCGGTGCCCGAGGTCAGAAAGACCGAGGTCGCGCCGGAGGATTTGACCTGCGACGAGATCGCCGGGATCGCCTGCACGACACCGTTCTGGCTCAACTCGAACCCTGCGGTGCCGGCCTGGCTGGCACCGGGCGTGGACGCGATGGCCTGAAGGATCGCGTCACGGGCGAGGTTTTCCGCCGGGCTCTGGCCATAGACGACCATGATGTTCCCGCGGTTCTGGCGCGCGGCATAGCTCACCATGCGCTTTGCGGTGTTCTCGAAGGTGTTGCCGAGGATGAAGACGTTGCCGCCCGCGACGCTCGGGTTGTTGGAAAAGGCCAGCACGTTCACGCCGCGCGCCGCAGCGGCGACGCCGGCGGCGGCCGCGTTTTCCGCGTAAACCGGACCGAGGATCACCTTGGCGCCGTCCGCGATGGCGGCTTGCGCCTGGCTCGACGCCGTGCCCGCGTTGCCTGCGGTGTTGTAGACGCGTAGGTCGATGGTGACACCGTCCAATTCGCTCATCGCGAGGCGCGCGGCATTCTCGAGCGACGAGGCAAGCGCGTTATCGGTCGCATTGGCGGACCCGCCGGGGACCAGCAGCGCCACCGGAACGGGTTGCGACGTGTCGATTCGCGGCCCGCCGGAATTCGACATGGTGGCCCCACAGGCCGACAGAATGAGGGTCGCGACAAGTGCGACCGTGAGGGCCGACAGCTTGCGGGCGCGGTCCAAAACAGCAAACATGGGGGGTATCCTTCTCCCGCTTATTTCGTGCGATCGTGTCCGATCCTGCGGGCGTCGAGGTCACCCGGGCAATCCGGCCCCATCATAAACGACAGGAAAGGCAGGTCCACCCTTGAAACCGGAGCACGGAACGCTCGCCCCCGGCCTGTATCTTGTCGCGACCCCGATCGGGAACGCGCGCGATATCACCCTCAGGGCATTGGATATTCTAGCCGCCGCCGACGTGATCGCGGCCGAGGACACGCGCACGGCGCGCAAACTGCTCGACATCCACGGCGTCGCGGTGGGCGGGCGCCCGCTTATCCCGTATCACGACCATTCGGGGCCGGACGGTCGCGCCGGGATCGTCAAGCTTCTGGGGCAGGGCAAGTCCGTCGCCTACGTGAGCGAGGCGGGCACGCCGCTCATCGCCGACCCCGGATATGCGCTGGCGCGCGAGGCGGCCGCGGCAGGACACCTCGTCACGACCGCGCCCGGCGCCTCGGCGGTGCCTGTCGCCCTGTCGCTGTCCGGCCTGCCCACCGACCGCTACCTCTTCGCGGGCTTCGCCCCCTCATCGTCCGGGGCGCGCAAGACGTGGCTCGCGGACCTCGTGCGGGTTCCGGCAACGGTGGTTCTGTTCGAAAGCCCGAAGCGCATTAGGGAATTGTTAGGGGACTTGTGCGAGGTTGCGGGTGAGGCGCGTCAGGCGGCGGTGTGCCGTGAATTGACCAAGAAGTTCGAGGAAACCCTGCGCGGCACGCTGGGTGAACTGCGCGATGCCGTCGCGGAGCGCACCTTGAAAGGGGAAATCGTCGTCGTCCTCGACCGCGGACGTGACGAAGTCGCCGAGGAAACGATGGAAGCGGCCCTGCGAAGGGCCATGTCCGAGATGAGCCTGAAGGACGCGGCAGCGACCGTTGCCGAAGCCTATGGATTGCCCCGGCGCAAGGTGTATCAGGCCGCGCTGGAACTGGAGAAGGACTGAGAATGACGGGACGCATTTCCTATCTGGCCGGGATGGCTGCCGAAGATTCCGTCGTGCGGGGGTATGAACGCGAGGGGTATGAAACCGTCGCGCGGCGCTGGCGCGGATCGGGTGGCGAGATCGACCTCGTGCTGCGCGACCGCGACGGGTTCGTGTTCGTCGAGGTCAAGAAGGCGCGCGACCTTGCGCGGGCCGCACAGCGGCTTTCACAGGCGCAACTGGCGCGGATCTGTCAGTCGGCCTGCGAGTTCCTGGGCTCGGTGCCGGGCGGGATGCTGATGGACATGCGCTTCGATCTCGCCATGGTCGACGCGACCGGGCGCATGGCGCGCTATCGCAACATCACCATGTGAGGGGGGCATTGTGCTTGCCCGGTGGCTGGGCCATGTAATGCCAAACAGCCCGGAGTGAGACATGGCCCTCAAAGTCGCCTTCCAGATGGACCCGATCGAAGCGGTCGACATCAACGCGGACTCGACCTTTCGGATCGCCGAGGAAGCGCAGGCGCGTGGGCATGAATTGTTCTACTACACGCCGGATCGTCTGGTCTTTCGCGAAGGCCGGGTTCTGGCGACCGGATGGCCCATCGAACTCCGGCGCGAAGTGGGACATCACGTCACCAAGGGCGCGCAGACGACCGTCGATCTTTCCGAATTCGACGTGGTCTGGCTGCGCCAGGACCCGCCTTTCGACATGGGTTACATCACCACGACCCATATCCTCGACCTGATCCACCCGGATACGCTGGTGGTGAACGACCCGTTCTGGGTGCGCAACTACCCGGAAAAACTGCTGGTGCTGAAGTTTCCCGAACTGACGCCGCCCACGATGATCGCCCGCTCGCTCGCCGATCTCAAGGCGTTCAAGCACGAGCATGGCGACATCATCCTCAAGCCGCTCTATGGCAACGGTGGCGCGGGCGTGTTCCGGCTCGACCCGAACGACCGGAACCTGTCGAGCCTTCACGAGCTTTTCTCAGGCATCAATCGTGAGCCCCTGATCGCGCAGAAATTCCTCCCTGCGGTGTCCAAGGGCGACAAGCGCGTGATCCTGGTCGATGGCGCGCCGGTCGGCGCGATCAACCGTGTTCCGGCCGAGGGCGAAACCCGGTCGAACATGCATGTCGGAGGCCGCCCCGAGAAGGTCGAACTCACCGACCGCGACCGCGAAATCTGCGCCAAGATCGGCCCGCTTCTGAAAGAGAAAGGCCAGATTTTCGTCGGGATCGACGTCATCGGCGACTGGCTGACCGAAATCAACGTGACCTCGCCCACCGGCATTCAGGAACTGGAACGCTTCGACGGCGTGAACATCACCGCGAAGATCTGGGAGGCGATCGAGGCGCGCCGGGCGTGAGTGTCCGTCTCACCCTCCTGTCGTTCCTGTCGCGACGGACGGTGAGGCCCCTTCTCGCGCGCGCCCGGTCCCCCGAGGCGAACCGGAGGCTTCTCGAACGGGCCGCCCGCCGCTGGTTCCGCGCGCCGCCTTACGCGCTGTATCGAGACAGCGACGCCGGGTCCGGCGGGCTGTGGATTTCGGCGCGACCCGGTTCGCATCCGCCCAGACCCGGCAAACTCATCCTCTATGTCCACGGCGGCGGGTTCATATCCGGCTCCCCCCGGACCCATGCCGCGATGTGCGCGCGCCTCGCGTGGCTGACGGGGGTTGAGGTCTTCGCGCCGCGCTATCGACTGGCCCCGACCGACCCGTTTCCGGCAGGTCGCGAGGATATCCGCGCGGCTTGGGAGGCGGTGATCGCCAAAGGGTATCGACCCCGCGACGTGATCCTTGCCGGGGACAGCGCGGGGGCCAACCTGATCTTCGGCCTGCTTGCCGACCTCTGTGCCGAGGGCGCATGCCCCGCCGGGGTCGTTGCCCTTTCGCCGATTGCCGATTTCACCTTTTCGGGGGCTTCCATCGCCGACAATGCGGTGACCGAGTGCATGTTGCCCGCCGAACGGCGCGACGAGCTGGTGGATTGGTATCTCGGCAAACACGATCCGGCCGACCCCCATGCCTCGCCGCTGTTCGCCAACTACTCCGCGCCGCCGCCCGTGCTGATCCAGTATGCCGAGAACGAGCTGTTGCGCGACGATGGGGTGCGGCTTGCGCAGGTGCTCCGAGATGCCGGTGGTGAGGTCGTGGTCCAGACCTGGCCGCGTGCGCCGCATGTGTTTCAGATCTTCGACGGCTGGGTGCCGGAGGCGCGTGATGCGCTCACCGGCGTCGCGGATTTCGTGAAACGATGCCTCGCCTGATCCGTCAGGCGAGTAAGTTTCCCGGGAGCCGATAGGACAACGCCTCGGCCACATGCGGTTTTCGGATCGTCTCGGCCTCAGCAAGATCGGCGATGGTGCGCGCGACCCGCAAGACCCGGTGATAGCCGCGCGCCGACAGGCCGAACCGGTCGGCGGCCTTGAGCAGCAGGTCGCGCGCCTCGCCCTCCGGCGTTGCGATCTCGGTCAGCAGGTTGCCCTCGGCATCGGCGTTCGTGCGCGTGCGCGGCTGCCCGTCGAAGCGCGCCGTCTGGATGTCGCGCGCCTTTTGCACCCGGGCCGCGACCGAGGCCGAGGTGTCGCCCGAGGGTGCAAGGTCGAGGTCGCCGATTTCCACAGGTGGCACTTCGATCCGCAGGTCGAAGCGGTCGAGCAGCGGACCCGAAATGCGCCCGAGGTAGTCCTCGCCACAGGCCGGCGCCTTGGCACAGGCGCGGGACGCGTCGGTCAGGTGGCCGCAGCGGCACGGATTGGCGGCCGCCACCAGCATGAAGCGGCAGGGATAGCGGACGTGGGCGTTGGCGCGGGCGACGACCACCTCCCCGGTTTCGACCGGCTGGCGCAGGGTTTCCAGCACGGGCCGCGCGAATTCCGGCAGTTCGTCGAGGAACAGGACGCCGTTATGGGCAAGCGAGATTTCCCCCGGTTTCGCGCCGCGCCCGCCGCCGACGATAGAGGCCATGGACGCCGTATGATGCGGGTCGCGAAACGGGCGCGACCGGGAAATTCCGCCTTCGTCGATCAGCCCGGCAAGCGAATGGATCATCGAGGTTTCGAGCGCCTCGGCGGGGGTCAGAGGCGGCAGGATCGACGGCAGACGCGCGGCGAGCATCGACTTGCCCGATCCCGGCGGCCCCGTCATCAGCAGATGGTGGCGCCCGGCCGCCGCGATCTCCAGCGCCCGTTTGGCGCGTTCCTGCCCCTTCACGTCGGCCAGATCGCGCAGCGTCGCGTCATCGCGTACTTCGCCCGGATCGGCCGGGGGGAGCGGAGATTGTCCTGTGAAATGCTGGATGACGGCGGCCAGTGATCCCGCCGCGATCACATGCGCCGCGCCGACCCAGGCGGCTTCGGCGCCGCAGGCTTGCGGACAGACCAGCGCACGGTCGTCTTCGGCGGCGGCCATCGCGGCGGGCAGGGCGCCGATCACGGGAACGAGCGAACCGTCGAGCGACAATTCGCCAAGTGCCACCGCCTGCGCCACGTCCTCCTCCGGGATCACGCCGATGGCCGCCAGCAGCGCGAGCGCGATGGGCAGGTCGAAATGCGAGCCCTCCTTGGGCAGGTCGGCGGGCGACAGGTTCACGGTGATCTTGCGGGCAGGCAGGGCGATGGCCATGGCGGACAGCGCCGCGCGCACCCGGTCGCGCGCCTCGCTCACCGCCTTGTCCGGCAGGCCGACGATGGAAAAGGCGGGCACGCCGGGGGACAGGGCGCATTGCACCTCGACGGTCCGCGCCTCGACCCCTTCGAACGCCACGGTATAGGCGCGTGCGACCATGCGGCCCCCTCCGAGTATGGTTAACGGAAGGTAGCGTGCAGGTGGTTAGAAAATGGTTAACGCGCCTCAGGCCGGGCCGGGCCACGGCGCGGTCGGCAGGTCCATCGCATAAGGCACGGGGTCATAGGTTTTCTTCAGGCCCTCGGTGCGCCAATCGCGAACGGCCGGGTCGGCCAGATGCGCGTCCACATAGGCCTTGGCCGCCGCGCCGACGGTCAGACCGTATCCGGCGATCCGGGCCGCGACGGGGGCATAAAACACGTCGGCCAGAGAATAGGCGCCGAACAACCACGGGCCATCCCCGCCGTGGCGCTCCTGCGCCAGGGACCAGAGCGTTTCGATCCGGGCCAGATCCGCCTGCACCTCTTGTGTCACGGGAAAGTCGCGATACTGGTGCAGCAGCTGCATCGGGCAGGCCCCGCGCAATGCGCCGAACCCGGAGTGCATTTCTGCGACCATCCACCGCGCAAGTCCCCGCGCGGTCGGATCGGCAGGCCAGAGACCCGCGTCGGGGTGACGCTCGGCCAGCGTTTCGGCCATGGCCAGCGTGTCGCCGACGACGATCCCCTCCGGCGTGCGCATGACCGGCACGAACCGGGCGGGCGCGAGATCGGCAAGATCATCGGCCATCGTCCCGTCATAGAGCCCGACCATATGGACGTTCACCGGCAGTCCGAACTTCACGAACATGAGCCAGCCGCGCATCGACCAGCTTGAAAACGTCTGGTCACCGAGAAAAAGATCGTAGGTCATGGGACGACGTTAGCCGGGAAATCGCGGGGCACACAGTCGCCTTTCGTGAAAGGCGCGTCACGGAATGTGATTGATCGCCTCGGCGTGCCAGCGCCTGCCATCGAAGGCGAGGCGCGTGACCGACAGGTTGTCGATCTTGTGCCCGAGCACTTCGGACACGGGGCAGGCGAGCGCACGCTGGACCTGACCCAGTATGGCCCCGAAATGGGCGACGACGATGACATCGCCCGTCTGCGTTTCGATCAGCCTGTCAACGGCGCGGCCCACCCGCGTCGTCATGTCGGTCCAGCTTTCGCCGCCCGGGGCCGCGTTCAGGTCGGGCCGGTCCCAGAAGGTGCGGATCGCCTCCGGGTGGCTCGCTTCGATTTCGGCGGCGGTCTTGAGCTCCCACGCCCCGAAGTTCAGTTCGCGCAGATCGGCGTCATGCGGCAGGCGCGGGCGGTCCTTCTGGATCGCGTCCGCCGTCGTCACGCAACGGATCAGGTCGGACGAGATCACCGGAGCGTCGGGCAGATGATCATGCAGCCGGGCGATGGCGGCGGTGTCCGACAGGTCGGCGGCCACATCGCTCCACCCGACCATGCCCTTGCGATGCGTCGGGCCGTGACGGACCCACCAGAACCGGGTCATGCGATCCCCTGCGGCAACGCGCCTTTCAGGGCGAGGGGCAGGCCCGCGATGACGGTCACGACCAGATCGGCCCGCGCCGCGACCGCTTGGTTGAGCCCGCCTTGCGCCGCGCGAAACCGGCGGGCGAGCGCGTTTTCCGGCACGACCCCGGCCCCGACTTCGTTCGAGACCACGACGACCGGCGCGGCGCATGAGGCAAGCGAATCCAACACCCGCGCCTGTTCCGCCTCGATCGCGGTTTCGGACAGAAGGTGGTTCGACAGCCAGAGCGTCATGCAATCGACCAGCACGACATGATCCGATTGTGCATCGTCCAGCGCAGAGGCGAGGTCCAAAGGCGCCTCCACCGTCGTCCAGCCGTCACCGCGCCGGGCCCGATGGGCCGCGATCTTGGCCCGCATTTCGTCGTCGAAGGCCTGGGCCGTCGCGATATAGGTCATTAGGCGGCCCGTCGCCTCGGCGAGCCTTTCGGCATAGGCCGACTTGCCGGAATTGGCGGCACCGACGACGAGGGTGAGGGGGGGCAGGGCGAGCGACATGGATGGTGCCTAGCAAGTCGCGCGGACGAGGGGAAGCACTTGCCGCCGTCGGGCCGAGCCTCCACATTGACCCCATGTGGAGATTTCTTTTTCTGGCGCTCGCACCGGTCGCGGCCCATGCCGGACCTTTCGCGGGCACGGTCGCGGACGTCTACGTGCTGGGCGAAGTGCACGACAACCCCGTGCATCATGCCGCGCAGGCCGACGCGATCAGGGACATTGAGCCGAGGGCGGTGGTGTTCGAAATGCTGACGCAGGCGCAGGCCGACGAGGTGCGCGATGACAGGCTGGGCGACCCCGAGGCCCTTGGCGCGCTGCTGGGGTGGGAAGAGGCCGGGTGGCCGGACTTTTCGATGTATTACCCGATCTTCGCGGCGTCCCGTGGCGCGCAGGTCTTCGGCGCGGCGGTCCCGCGTGAGGCGGCGCGCGCGGCGATGGAGGTCGGGGTGGCGCGATCCTTCGGCGAGGGCGCCGCGGATTATGGCCTCGAAGACGACCTCGAGGCCGATGAACTGGCGGATCGTCTGAATCTGCAACTCGATGCCCATTGCGGCAAACTGCCGACCGAGATGCTGCCGATGATGGTCGATCTGCAACGCCTGCGCGACGCCACGCTGGCCCGCGTGACCGTCGAGGCGCTGGACGAGACCGGGGGGCCGGTGGCGGTCATCACCGGCAATGGCCACGCCCGCGAGGACTGGGGCGTGCCCAGCTACATCGCGCGCGTGCGACCGCAAATCCTCGTCCTGACGCTTGGACAGGGCGAGGACGGCGGGGAGCCGGAGGGCGGGTTCGACGCCTACCTGAGCGCGCCCGCCGTCGATCGCGAAGACCCCTGCGCGGTGTTCGACGAGTGAACCGGGCGGCTATTCCGCCGCGATCAGCCCGCGACCTTTCAAAAGCGCCTCGACCTCGGGCATCTTGCCCCGGAACCTGACGTAAAGCGCGTCGGCCTCGACCGTGCCGCCCTTGGAAAGGATGTTGTCCTCAAGGCTCTTTGCGACCTCCGGGTCGAAGGCGCCACCCGCCTCCTTGAAGGCCGCGAAAGCGTCTTCGTCCATCACCTCGGACCACATGTAGGAATAGTAGCCCGAGGAATAGCCGTCGCCCGAAAACACATGCGCGAAATGCGGCGTCGCGTGGCGCATTCGGATCGCGCGCGGCATACCGATGCTTTCCAGCACCTCGGCCTGTTTTTGCATCGGGTCCGCAGGGGCGCTGCCCCGGTGGAACTCCAGATCGACCAGCGCCGAGGCCACGTATTCCACGGTCGCGAAGCCCGCGTCATAGGTGGATGCCCCGATCAGACGGTCGAGCATATCCGCCGGGATCGGCTCGCCGGTCTGGGCGTGGGTCGCGTATTCGCCCAGCACCTCGGGCACCTCCAGCCAGTGCTCGTAAAGCTGGCTCGGCAGTTCCACGAAGTCGCGGGCGACCGAGGTGCCCGACAGGCTTTCATAAGTCACGTCCGACAGCATCTGGTGCAGCGCATGGCCGAACTCGTGAAACAGCGTGCGCGCGTCGTCCCAGCTCAGAAGCGCGGGCTTGCCTTTTTCGGGTTTGGCGAAGTTACACACGTTGGTGACGATGGGGAACTTGTCGCCCCCCAGACGGCTTTGCGACCGCATCGCCGAGCACCACGCGCCGGAGCGTTTCGAACCACGCGCGAAATAGTCGCCCATGAAAACCGCGACGTGTTCGCCGCCCCGCGTGACCTCCCACAACCGCACATCGGGGTGATAGGGCGTGACGTCGAGCGGCACGAATTCCAGCCCGAACAGACGGTTCGCGACACCGAAGGCCGCGTCGATCATCCGGTCGAGTTGCAGGTAGGGCTTCACCTTGGCCTCGTCGAGATCGTGCAACTCCTGCCGACGTTTGCCGGAATAATAGTGCCAGTCCCACGGTTCCAGCGGGCCGGTGTGACCGTCCGCGTGCAGCATGGCCTCCAGCGCCTCGGCATCGGCGAGCGCGGCGGCGCGCGCGGGCGTCCAGACCTTGTTCAGCAGGTCTTCGACCGCCTCGGGCGTGCCCGCCATTTCGGTTTCCAGCTTGTAGGCCGCGAAACTCTCATACCCGAGCAGCTTGGCGCGTTCCTCGCGCAGTTTCAGGATTTCCGCCGCAATCGCGCGGTTGTCGGTCTTGCCGCCATTCGCCCCGCGCGTCACGTAGGCCTCATAGGCCTTGCGCCGCAATTCGCGCTTGGGGGAGGAGGCCAGAAACGGCGTGATGAGCGAGCGCGACAGCGTCACGACCGGGCCGCCCACGCCCTTGTCCTCGCCGGCCGCGCGCGCGGCGTCGATGGCGAAATCCGGCAGACCTTCGAGGTCGGCCTCGTTCAACTCCATGTGCCACGACCGCTCGTCGGCCAGCAGGTTCTGGGTGAACTCGGTCCCCAGAACGGCGAGCCGTTCCATCACGGCGCGGTAGCGGTCGCGATCTTCGCCTTCCAGAAGCGCACCCGCCCGCACGAAACGGCGTCGGGTCATCATCAGAAGCCGGGCCTGTTCATCCGACAGGTCCAGATCCTCGCGCCCCTCCCACAGGGCGTCGATCCGCGCGAAGAGATCGGCGTTCAGCAGGATGTCCGAGGAATAGGCGGCAAGCTGGGGCGAGAACTTGCGCTGCAACGCTTCGCGCGTCTCGTTCGCATCGGCCCCGGCGAGGTTGTAGAACACGCCCAACACCTTGGACAAAAGCGCATCGGCCTCTTCCAGCGCCTCGATCGTGTTGGCGAAGGTCGGCTCATCCGGGCTGTCGGCAATCGCCGCCACGTTCGCGCGGGCGTCGGCCAGCGCCGCCTCCATCGCCGGTTCGAAATCGGCATCGGTAATGCCGTCGAAGGGGGGCAGGTCGAACGGGGTGTCCCAGTCGGACAGAAGCGGGTTGGTCATGGCGCGTCTCCTTTGAGGAAACAGCTAAGCACCACCCGTCGAAACGTCCAGACCATGTGCGCCGCCGCACGCGGGGCAGTCGGCCCGCCGCTTGAGTTTGATCGACCGCGTATCAGCATAAAGCGCGTCATAGATCATCATCCGGCCACGCAGGGGCTCGCCCGCGCCGGAGATCAGCTTGACCGCCTCGACCGCCATCATCGACCCCAGAACGCCGGGCAGAGGGCCGACCACCCCCGCTTCGGCGCAGGACGGGGCAAGGCCGGGGGCCGGGGCTTCGGGAAAGATGCATTCGTAACACGGCGCGCCCTTGGCCGGATCCCAGACCGAGATCTGCCCCTCCCACTGGGTGAGCGCCGCGCCGACCACAGGCTTGCCCAGCTTGGCGGCGACCCGGTTCACCAGATAGCGCGTCTCGAAATTGTCCGACCCTTCGAGGATCAGATCGTAATCCGCGAACAGGTCTTCGGCGATCTCCTCCGTCAGGCGGCGGTTGTAGGGGCGCACGGCCACATAGGGGTTCTGCGCGACCATCGCCGCCTCAGCCGAGAACACCTTGGGCGTGCCGATCCGGGTGTCTGCGTGGATCACCTGCCGTTGGAGGTTGGAGTTATCGACGGTGTCATCGTCGATCACGCCGATGGTGCCGACCCCCGCCGCCGCGAGATAAAGCAGCGTAGGCGAGCCCAGACCGCCCGCGCCGATCACCAGCACCTTCGCGTCCTTCAGGGCCTTCTGCCCCGGCCCGCCGATTTCACGCAACACGATGTGGCGGGCGTAGCGGCCAAGTTCGGTGTCGGTGAAAGGGCCGTCCTGTGTCGGCTCGACCGGGGTCGAACGGGATCGCAGCGCCCTGACCCCCCGGCTGTAGCCCGCGATGACGAGCAGCACGCCCACCGCCGTTGCCCAGCCAGCGAAACTGCCGCCGAAGAGCTGCGGGATCGGGTTGTCAGGGGGGAGCAGGGCGTGGGCCAGCAGGACGGCCACCAGCACGACGGCGGTCAGAACCCAGCTACGGCTCGCAGGCACCTTGAACAGCGCGCCAAGCCCCCAGATCGCCGCCAGTGCGATGAAAACAAAGATCATTTCGTGCCCGTGGAGCCGAACCCGCCGTCGCCCCGGTGGCTGTCGCCAAGCGCCTCGACCACCTCATAGGTGGCCTGCACCACGGGCGCGACGATGGCCTGCGCGATCCGGTCGCCGTGCCCGATGGTGTAGGGCTCGGCCCCGAAGTTCACCAGAAGCACACCCAGCGGGCCGCGATAATCGCTGTCGATGGTGCCGGGGGTGTTGGGCAGGCTGAGGCCGTGTTTCAGCGCCAGACCGGACCGCGGCCGGATCTGCATCTCGTAGCCTTCCGGGATTTCGACGCGCAGACCCGTGGGCACGATCCGCCGCTCCATCGGTTTGAGCGTGAAGCCCTTTTCCCGATCCTCGGGCATGAGGTTGGCGCGAATATCCGCCCCGGCGGCCCCGGCCGTCTCATAGGACGGGAGCGCCACGTTCCTGTCCGCCCAGTCCTCGCGCAGAACGCGGATCACCGGGCCGCTCATGCCAGCGCCTCGGCGATGCGGGCGGCGAGCTTGCGCGCGACCTCGACCTTGCCCATGCGCGGCCAGTCCTCGGACCCGGCATCCGAGATCAGCGTCACGGCGTTTTCCGACCCGCCCATGATCCCGGTCTCGGGCGACACGTCGTTGGCCACGATCCAGTCGCAGCCTTTGCGGTCGCGTTTGGCGGTGGCATGGGCGATCACGTCATGGGTCTCAGCGGCGAAGCCCACGACCAGCGCGGGCCGCCCGTCGCCCATCCGACTCACGGTGGCGAGGATGTCGGGGTTTTCGGCGAAGTCGAGCGTGGGCAGGGTGCCCGACCCGTCCTTCTTCATTTTCTTGTCCGACGCGCTCGCGACGCGCCAGTCGGCCACGGCGGCGGCGAAGACGGCGGCATCGGCGGGCAGGGCGGACTGAACCGCCTCCAGCATCTCGCGCGCGGTCTGGACCTCGATCACATGCACCCCGCGGGGACGTTCCGCATCGGCCGGACCCGTGACGAAGGTGACGGCGGCGCCCAATGCCGACAGCGCCTCGGCAATCGCCGTGCCCTGCGACCCGGACGAGCGGTTCGCGATATAGCGCACCGGGTCGATGGGTTCGTGGGTCGGCCCGGAGGTGACGAGGATGTGCTTGCCCTTCAAAGGCCCGTCCGCCAGCGCGGCACCGACCGCATCGGCGATCTGGTCAGGCTCGACAAGGCGACCGAGGCCGAACTCGCCACAGGCCATCGCGCCCTCGACGGGGCCAGCAAACAGCACGCCATCCGACATGAGCGTCGCCACGTTGCGCTGCACCGCCGGATGCTCCCACATGCGCACGTTCATCGCGGGGGCGACCAGCACGCGCTTGTCGGTGGCCAGAAGCAGCGTCGAGGCCAAATCGTCCGCCAGCCCGTTCGCCATCTTGCCCAGAAGGTCGGCAGTGGCGGGTGCGACGACCACGAGGTCGGCATCGCGGCTCAGTTCGATATGCCCCATCTCGGCCTCGTCCGTCAGGCTGAAAAGGTCGGTATAGACCTTTTCGGCCGCCAGAGCCGAGGCCGACAAAGGCGTCACGAATTCCTGCCCCGCGCGGGTGATGACCGGCACCACGCTTGCCCCACGCTCACGCAGAATACGGATCAGCGTCAGCGACTTGAACGCCCCGACACCGCCGCCGATGATGAGAAGAACACGTTTACCCGCGAGCATGAGACCCTTCCTTGAAACCTAGTTAAGCGGTTGGCCCGCGCTGGGCAACCGATGCGACACCGCCTAGCGCCGGGACGGGTCCTCGGGATGCGGCTCGACCCCGACCGGGTCTTTGTGGATGAGCACGTCGGTATTGGGAAAGGCCTTCAGGATTTCACGGCGCAGCGCCGCCCCGATCGTATGCGCCTCGTCCAATGTCTGCTGTCCGTCCAACTCGATATGGACGTTCACGAAGGTCACGGACCCGGCCATGCGAGTCTTGAGGTCGTGGAATCCGTGGACGCCGGGAAAGTCGCGGATCACGTCCTCGATCCCCGCGATCATGTCGTCGTCCGCCGCCCGGTCCATGAGCGCGTTGAACGCCCCGCGAAAGATGTTGAGCGCGCCCACGACCAGCATAAGCGCGGCGCCGATGGCGACGATGCTGTCGATGCTCGTCAGCCCGAAGGCGACCGACGCCCAGAGCGAGGCGATCGCCCCGAGGTTCGGGATCAGGTCGCCCAGATAATGCAGGCTGTCCGCCGCGACCACGCGGCTTCCGGTCCGCTTCGCCACGTGCCGCTGCCAGAGGACGAGGCAGACGGTCAGGATGATCGAGACGACCATGACGACGATGCCGCGCCCTTCGTTGGCAAGCTCGGTGGGCGTGTCCGACAACAGCCGCGCGACCGAGGCCCAGGTGATGACGCCCGCCGAAACCATGATGAACAGCGACTGCCCCAGCGCGGCGAGGTCTTCAGCCGAACTGTGCCCGAAGGCGTGATCCTCGTCCGCCGGACGGGCGGCATAGGCGATGGCGGCCAGACCGCCGAGCGAGATCATCAGGTCCATCGCACTGTCGATGAGCGATGCGCCGACCGACAGGGCACGGGTATCGCCAAGCGCCCAGATCTTGAGCCCGACAAGGGTCAGCGCGACAAGGGACGATGCGATCCCTGCCGAAAGGTTCATGCGCGTCGAATTGGCCATGACGTCCCCGTAACTGAGGGGAGTGCTTAGCGCATGGCGCGGGCTACAGAAAGACCTTGTCGGCGATCCGTTCCCATGCGCGATCCGCGAAATTGTCCTTCGCGACTTCGAGCAGGTGACGGTGCAGGAACCAGTAGAGGAATTTCTCGTAGGGAAAGCCCTTCATGCCGGCGCGCCCGTAATCCATCGCCTCGCGCAATTCCGTCGCCGTGCGGGCGGTGAGCGTGGCCTGCCAGTAATCCGATTTGGCGCAGGTCACGACCGTCTTTTTCTGCATCAGGGCTTCGAATCCGGCACCGGAATTCTGCGTGACCACGATGTCGGCGGCTGCGGCGAGGTCATGGACCGAGGCATCGGTGACCATCACATTCGGGTAATCCTGCGCGACCGCGATGATGTCGCGCCGCATCGGTTTCGACTGGGCCGGATGCGGCTTCAGGTAGATCAGCCGCTCGCGTTCATGCTCGGCCACGGTGCGGATCATCTCTTCCGTCGTCAGAAAGTGGGCGCGGTGGGTGTGGCGCTCGATCTCCTGACAGAAGATGGTCGCGCGGGCGCGGTCCAGCCCGCCGTCGACGCGGGCCGGTTGCCGGATCGGCGAGACATTGTGCGACAGCATCCAGCCCGTGACGCCGTTGAAGAAATACTCGGCCGGTTCCTTTTCGATCCGCTCCGGGGCGAACTGGTTGAACCGGATCGAACTGTTCGCCTTGACGCCCACCTCGTCGAGATACCAGAAGCCCGACACCGGACCCAAAGCGACGTGAAGCGCGTCGGGGACGTAACGGGGCGCGTCGCCCATCGTGATATGCACGTTGCGCAGACCCGGCGCCGACATCATCGCCGCGACCTTCGACTCGGCGCGCACCACCCGTGTCTGGATGCCGTCGCGCAGGGCGCGTTCGGCGAGTTTGGGAAAGAAACCATCCGTTCCGTTCACGACCGAGTCGAGCTTGTCCCTGTCGGCATGGATGATGAGAACCCGCCGCCCCTGTTTCATCAACATGCGGGCCGAGGCGGGCGTGGCGATCTCTTCGACGCCTATTCGATGACCTCGCCCGGCTTTAGGCCCCACAAAGCGGATCTCTCCATCCATCCCCGATACCCCCCGACTTTCACGCGGCACCAGACCGGCCCGCATTTGTCCATGTTCACGATCACCCCGGCTTCGAGCCGCGCCTTGACCTGTCCGTCCGCTGCCGCCCGCACCAGCACCGGGGCGAGGTCGCGGTCCACGATGGCCGTCCGTGCGCCCGAGATGAGTGAGTAATGCACCCAGCCGCCGACCCCGTCGCGATCCTGAACCCGGCGCCAATGGCCGAATTCGCCCGTGACCTCCAACGGCATCCCACGGCGGGTGAAAACCCAGTCGATCTTATGCGTGAGTGACGGCCCGCGCCGCACGTTGGCCTCGCTCACCTTCAGCGAAACGAAGCGTGGAATGGGCATGTTGGTGACCGACCCGCGCTCGGCCGCGCGTGCCTCGGCGCCTGAGACGATAAGCCCCAGGACGACAGCCATGAACGCCAGAAATGCGCCTGTCTTCGTCATCGCTCTGCCCGTGAACGCGTGTTGTCGATTATTGGCCGCGCAATTTTATTATCCTGCGCTTGTGCCTTTTTGCGTTCCCTGACACGATGCCACCGATGCGCTGAATTGAAAAGCCACGGGAGGCAGGGCATGGCTCGGAAGCGGTTGAGTGTTGTCGTTACGCGACGGTTGCCCGAGGCGGTCGAAAAGCGGATGGCCGAACTCTTCGACGTCGAATTGAACGAGAACGACGTGCCTATGACGCGCGAGGCGCTGGCGGATGCCATGCGCCGTGCCGACGTGCTGGTGCCGACGCTCACCGATCAGATCGACCAAGGGCTGCTGGCACAGGCCGGAGACAACCTGAAACTCGTCGCGAACTACGGCGCGGGAGTCGATCACATCGACGTTCAGACCGCCCGCCAGCGGGGCATTCTGGTGTCGAACACGCCCGGCGTTTCGGCCGATGACACGGCGGATATGGCGATGGCCATGATTATCGCGGTGACCCGCAAACTGCCGGAAGGCATCCGCAAGATGGCACAGGGCGAATGGAAGGGCTGGGCCCCGACCGCAAGCCTTGGGCGGCGCATCGCCGGCAAACGTCTGGGCATCCTCGGCATGGGCCGGATCGGTCAGGCGGTCGCCCGCCGGGCCAATGCGTTCGGGATGCAGGTCCATTACCACAACCGCAAACAACTCCACCCCGATATCGAGGCCGAGCACAAGGCGACCTATTGGGAAAGCCTCGACCAGATGGTCAGCCGGGTCGACGTTCTGTCGATCAACTGCCCGCACACGCCCTCGACCTTCCACCTGATGAACGCGCGGCGGCTGAAACTGATGAAGCCCGAGGCCGTCATCATCAACACCTCGCGCGGCGAGGTGATCGACGAGAACGCGCTGACCCGGATGCTGCGGGCGGGCGAGATCGGCGGCGCGGGGCTCGACGTGTTCGAACACGGGCACGAGGTGAATCCGCGCCTGCGCGAACTCGACAACGCGGTTCTGTTGCCTCACATGGGGTCGGCGACGGTCGAAGGCCGGATCGAGATGGGCGAGAAGGTCATCATCAATATCAAGACCTTCGACGACGGTCACCGCCCACCCGATCTGGTCGTTCCGGGGATGCTCTGACCCTCAGAATTTCGTCTGGTTGGTGCCGGGCGTCACCCGACGCTTCAGAATGGCCTCGCGGAAGGTGATGAAACTGACGGCGGTGATAATCATGCCGCCGCCGGCGATCACCCACGGGTCCACACCTTCACCGAAGAAGACCGCGCCAAGCGCGACGGACCAGACGAGTTGCAGGAAGGTGATCGGCTGCGTCACGGTCAGCGGGGCCGCCGCGAAGGCCAGCGTCATGGTGTAATGCCCGGCGGTGGCGAAGGCCGCGACGGCGAAAAGCCATCCGATCTCGCTCCAGGTCGGCGTCACCCAGTTCATCAGCGCGACCGGGGTCAGGGCCAGCGCCACGGTGAGCGACAGCATGGCGACGATCACGAAGGGCTCCACCCGTTTCGAGATCGGGCCGAGGATCAGATAGGCGACGGCGAAGGCGAGCGAGGTTCCGATCATCGCCCAGTGCCCCGGCTCGATCTCGCGCACGCCGGGGCGCAGGATCACGAGCGCGCCGACAAGCGCCACAGCGATGGCCGCGATTCTGCGGAACGCGAGCTTTTCGCCAAGGAACAGCGCGGCGCCGACCGTCACGAACACCGGGTTGAGGTAATTGATCGCCGTCACCTCGGCCAAGGGGATGCGGGTCATCGCAAAAAACCAAGCGATAACGCCGACCGCATGGAACAGGCCGCGAATGACGAGCAGGCCGAAGGTCGGCCCGTCCAGCCGGATCGACAGGATGCGCCGCGCGAAGGGAACGAAGAACAAAAGCCCAAGGACATAGCGCAACCACGCGGTTTCGGCGGCGGGAAGCCGTCCCCCGGTCGATTTCACGATCGCCGTGAAGCCCACGAAAAGCAGGCCCGTGACCACCATCCAGAACACACCGACCATGGGGTTGGAGGGTGCAGCATCGCTTGCGTCCGACATGGCGACAAGTGACCCGGAAGCGCGCCGGGGTGCAAGCGCGAAACCGCGATTGACTAATCCGACTGAATTTGTCAGATTTGACTCGTGATCCCCTCCAGCCACCCGCAACCCTCGTCGGGCCAGCCAGAGGTCAGACCGAGGAAAGATCATGAGAAACGCGCAAGAGGCCCGCTCGACGGGCGTGATCGGTGGGGGTGACGGACACCGCGCCCGCACGGAAATCATGGAATTGCTCGCCGAGGCGGGCCTTGGACAGGGATACGGGTTCGAATGGCTACTCGACCGCCTGACGACGACGGAGATGAGCCGATGAACGCGATGTCCAACGAAACCCTCCGCGAAGCGCCCTGTCCGCTCCACCGGGCCGAGGAACTGACGCTGGGCGGCCGGACCGCCAAGATCATGCTGGGCGACGCGCTCTATACCCTGCGCATCACGCGCGCGGGCAAGCTCATCTTGACGAAGTGAGGCGCGGATGGACGGGTCGGTGATCCCCCGTGGCGGCGCGGCCGTCGGCCTGCTGGACGAATTGGGGGCGGTCGAGGCCGGCGCGGTCCTGTGCCTCAGGCTCGTCGGAGGCGCGGCGGATGCGTCGGAGCGACAGGCGTTCGAGGCCGAAACCGGCCCCTACGGCGGGCGCGAGGCGATGTCTGCCATCGGATCGCTTTGCGAGTTGTGCCACCTCTATGGCCGCCGTCCGCTGATGCGCCACCACTTGACGTGCAAATGCCTCGGCGGTGACGAAGCTTGTATCGCGCAGGTCGTGAGTGCCGCGCTCGCAGGCGACCGGGACGATGCGATGCTGATGGCGACCCTGCTGGTGCGCGCCGATCTGGCGCCGAGCCTCGTCTCGCTCGCCGAACGCGCGGGCGTCGCCCTCAGCCGTCTCGCCGCGACGCCGGTGTCGGCGGGTCAGGTGCACTGACCGGGCGGCTGCGTCCGGGTGAACCGGGTCAGGGCAGCGACACGAACTCCTCATCGTCGCCCGGCGGCAGGCGGAACTTGTCCTTGGCCCAGGCCCCCGTCGCCCAGGCCATCTTGGCCTCTTCGATCTTGTCCTTCGACGACGAGACGAAGTTCCACCAGATGTGGCGCGGGCCGTTCAGCGTCTCGCCTCCGAGCAGCATAAGCCGCGCACCCTGCGGCCCTGCCGTCAGTGTCATCGCGTCCCCCGGCCGGAACACCATCATGCGCCCGGCCTCATAGACCTCGCCCGCGACCGCGATGCTGCCGGACAGCACATAGGCCCCCCGATCCTCGTGTTCGTCGGGCAAAGGGATCTTCGCCCCGGCCTCAAGCGTCACATCGGCATAGAACATGTCGTGGAACATCGTCACCGGCGCCCGTTCGCCCCAGCCGCGCCCCATGATGAGCCTGAGCGACTTGCCTTCGCCCTCCAGCACCGGAAGCGCGCCCTCGCCATGATGCTCGAACGAGGCATCGCGATCCTCCTCTTCTTCCGGCAAGGCCACCCATGTCTGAAGCCCGAGCAAGCTCGACGGCGCCGCGCGCGTTTGCGGCGTCGTGCGTTCGGAATGCGCGATGCCGCTCCCCGCCACCATCCAGTTCACCGCTCCGGGCCGGATCATCTGCCGGGTGCCGAGCGAGTCGCGATGCTCGAACTCCCCCTCGACGACATATGTCACGGTGCCGAGCCCGATGTGGGGGTGGGGCTGCACGTCCATCCCGTCGCCGGTGACGAACTCGACCGGGCCGAAATGGTCGAAGAACACGAACGGCCCGACCATGCGGCGCCCGGCGGCGGGCAGGGCGCGGCGCACCTCGAACGGGCCGATGTCACGGCTCCGCGGCACGATTACCGTCTCGATATCGTCCGGCGTCGGGCCGGTGGGCAGGGTGGGGTTCCAGCTCATGTTTCTCTCCTCTCGACTGCTCCCAAAGTGGGGCCGATACGCGAAAGGGAAAAGAAAAACCGGCGCACAGGGGCCGTGCGCCGGTTCGGATGTTCGAAAACGACCCTGACGATCAGAGTTGTTCCATAACCTCGTCGGGGGCCTCGAAGTTGGTCGTCACGCGCTGAACGTCGTCGTCATCCTCAAGCGCGTCGATCAGCTTCATCAGCTTCTGCATCGACTCGAGGTCCATCTCGGTCGTGGTCGTCGGCTTCCAGATCAGCTTGGTCGACTCGGATTCACCGAGTTCCGCCTCCAGCGCCGTCGATACCTCGTTCAGATCCGTGTCGGCGCAATAGATGATATGCCCGTCCTCCGAACTTTCCACATCCATAGCGCCCGCTTCGATCGCGGCCATCATGACGGTATCGGCATCGCCCACCGAAGCCGGATAGACCACTTCGCCCATCCGGTCGAACATGAACCCGACCGATCCGGTTTCGCCCAGGTTCCCGCCGTTCTTCGAAAAGGTCGAGCGTACGGTGGACGCGGTCCGGTTGCGGTTGTCGGTCATCGCCTCGACGATCACCGCCACCCCGTTCGGGCCGTATCCCTCGTACCGGATCTCTTCGTAATCGTCGCCTTCACCGGCCTGCGATTTCTTGATCGCGCGGTCGATCACGTCCTTCGGCACCGAGTTCGACTTGGCTTCCTTCACCGCGAGCCTGAGGCGCGGGTTCTTGTCCGGGTCCGGGTCGCCCATCTTGGCGGCCACGGTGATTTCCTTGGCGAGCTTCGAAAAAAGCTTCGAGCGCGCGGCGTCCTGCCGCCCCTTGCGGTGCTGGATATTCGCCCATTTTGAGTGGCCAGCCATGCATGCCTCCATGCGTATTCATTGCGTCGCGCCTCTATATGTCACCACCCCGGTGGCTCGCAAGCCCGCGTCCCTCTTCTTCGTTTCAAGAAAACCTCGGGAGGTCCGGAGGGCTGGCCCTCCGGTCCCGCACGCGCCACAGGCACAACGACCGGGGGGTGGCGACAGGCCGCCACGGGCTTGGCCGAGCGCAGCGAGGCCCGCCGCGACGGGGCGCAGGCCCCGGCGCAACCCCTCAGCCGCGCTCGTCCTTCGGAGTGCCCACGACGACATGGGTGGTCAGCTGCCGCACGCCGTCCAAGGCACTCACCACATCCGTATGGATCGCCTTGTAGGCGGCAAGATCCGCCGCCTCGACCCGCAGCAGGTATTCCGCCGTCCCGGTTATGTTGTGACACTCGGTGATCTCGGGGCAGGCCAACATGGTACGTTCGAACCGCTCCAGCGCCTTCTTGGAATGATCCGACAGCCCGACCATCAGGAACGCCACGAACCCGGTGCCCATCTTCGTGGGGTCGGTCACAGCGCGGTAACCGCGGATGACGCCGGATTTCTCCATCGCCTGCACGCGGCGCAGGCAGGCCGAGGGCGACAGCCCGACTCGCTCCGCCAATTGTGTGTTGGCGATCCGCCCGTCGCGCTTCAGCTCGCGCAATATTCGATGATCCAGATGGTCCATAGCTGACAATTATTGCAAGGAAATCGCGTTGGAAACACGTATTCGCAATCCCTGGGCGGTCGGCCGATGAAATCATTGCGCCATGACGCACGAACTCCTCATCGCTCTCGTCGGCTTCGCGGCCGTCTCGTCCCTCACACCGGGGCCGAACAACCTGATGCTCATGGCCTCGGGTGCGAATTTCGGATTTCGGCGCACCCTGCCGCATATGCTGGGCGTCGGGGTCGGGTTCACGGTGATGATCGTGCTCGTCGGCGCGGGCCTCATGGCGCTTTTCGACCGCTGGCCGATCCTGCACGATCTGCTCAAGGTCGTCGCCGTGCTCTACCTCGGTTGGCTCGCGTGGAAGATCGCCCATGCCGCCGCGCCGACACAGGCGGGGCAGGAGGCACGGCCGATGACCTTCCTGCAAGCCGCGGCCTACCAATGGGCCAACCCGAAAGCCTGGTCGATGGCGCTGACCGCCATCGCCGCCTATGCGCCCGAGCGCACGCTCGTCGCGGTCGTGCTGGTCGCGCTCGTCTTCGGCGCGGTGAACCTGCCTTCGGTGTCGGTCTGGACCGTGCTGGGCGGGCGGGTGCGCCTGTGGCTGACGGACGCGCGGCGGCTGACGGTCTTCAACTGGACCATGGCCACGCTGCTCCTCGCCTCGCTCATCCCGGTGGTTATGGCGTGACCCGCGCCGCCCGAGGCGCTAAGCCTTTGGCATGACTTTGGATCAGATCATTCTCTTCGGGCTGTTCGTCGGCGTCTTCGCTCTCCTGCTCTGGGGAAAATTCCGCTACGATATGGTCGCCTTCGGGGCCCTGATCCTCGGCGCGATCATCGGCGTCGTGCCCAAGGACGAGGTTTTTTCCGGCTTCGGTCACCCCGCCACGCTCATCGTCGCGCTGGTCCTCATCGTGTCGGCGGGCCTCGTGCGTTCCGGCGCGGTGTTCCTCATCACCCGCACGCTGGTGGACTCGTCGCGCAAGCTCGGCGCGCATATCGCCGTAATGGGCGCGATCGGCGGCGTGTTGTCGGCTTTCATGAACAACGTCGCCGCGCTCGCGCTTCTGATGCCCGTCGACATCCAGACCGCGCGCAAGGCGGGCCGCGCGCCGGGCCTCAGCCTCATGCCTCTCAGCTTCGCGACGATCCTCGGCGGCATGGCCACGCTCATCGGCACCCCGCCAAACATCATCATCGCTTCGATCCGTGGTGAAAGCCTGGGCGAGCCGTTTCGGATGTTCGACTTCGCCCCCGTCGGCGCCCTGACCGCACTGGTCGGCCTCGTCTTCGTCGCCTTCATCGGCTGGCGGCTGATCCCCAAGGCCGAGCAGGGCGGGGCGGCCATCGACCCGATGCAGGATTATTCCGACTACACCGCCGAACTGGTGGTTCCCGACGAGGCCAAGATCGTCGGTAAGCGGGTCGAAGAGATCTACGAGGACGCGGAAAGCAACGACGTCGTGATCCTCGGCCTGATCCGGGACGGCAAACGCAAATACGGCACCCAGCGCACGACCAAGATCGAGGCAGGCGACATTCTCGTGCTCGAGGCGACGCCCGAGGCGCTGGACGAATTCCGCGCCTCCCTGTCCCTCGGCTTCGCCGACACCAAGCGAGAGGAACGGTTGCGCGCGGACGGGGCCGGCCTGTCCAAGATCGAAGTGGTCGTGACCGACGACAGCCGCATCAACGGCAAGACCGCGCAGGCCATCGGTCTGAACTGGCGGCGTCATGCGGTCCTGCTTGGCATCCGCCGGTCGGAAAAGAAATTCCGCTCCAAGATCGCCAAGACCCCGGTGAAAGCCGGCGACATCCTACTCCTCCTCGTCCCCTCGGGGCAGGAGGCCGCTGTGACCGAGTGGCTGGGTGCGCTCCCACTGGCCGAACGTGGCCTCGCCGTGACGCAGGAGCGCAAGGTCTGGCTCGCCATCGGCATGTTCGCCGTCGCGGTCGCGCTGGCCAGTTTCGGCCTCGTCTATCTGCCCGTCGCGCTGGGCGCGGTCGTGATCGGGTTCGTTCTGACCGGCATCGTGCCGTTGACCGAGGTCTACGATCACGTCGAATGGCCCGTCGTCGTCCTCCTCGGCTCGATGATCCCGCTGGGCGCGGCGCTGGAAGCCTCCGGGGGCACGCAACTCATCGCCAATGGTCTCGTCTCGATCACGAATGGCCTGCCGCCCTGGGCCGTGCTCACGCTTTTGATGGTCGTCACCATGTCGTTGTCAGATGTGCTGAACAACACTGCGACGGCCATCGTCGCGGCCCCTGTGGGCATCCAGATGGCGGCGGCGCTCGACAAGAACCCCGACCCGTTCCTGATGGCCGTGGCGGTGGCGGCGTCCTGCGCCTTCCTGACGCCCATCGGGCACAAGAACAACACGCTGATCCTTGGCCCCGGCGGCTATCGCTTCGGCGATTACTGGCGGATGGGCCTGCCGCTCGAGGGTATCGTCGTGGCGACCTCGATTCCGCTCATCCTGATCTTCTGGCCGATGTGACACCCAATGGAATACGCCGATCTCGTCGAAACCATCCTGAAACGCGGCAACCTGACCCTGACGCCCGACGAGGCCGCCGTGCTGGAAACCGCGCCCGACGATTACCTGCCCGCCCGCCGCATCCTCGGCGCGCACGCCTTCAACACCGGCGACACCGCAAAGGCGGTCGAGATCACGCGGGCGGTCTATGAGCTTGAACCCAACCGCGAAAACGCCTCGAACCTGATTTCGGCACTCACCCGCGCCAACCTCGTGGACGAGGCGCTTGCGGTCGCGGGTGATGACAGGACGCCGATCCCCGATGTGCTTCGGGCGAGCTATATGTCCGAGTTGAACGGGCGAAAGGGCAATCTGGAAGAGAACAGGCGCTGGTCGATCCGGGCGCTCGAATTGAAAGAGACCGAAGCGCCGGTCCTTGGCGACCGCCCCGCGCCGGTCACGCATCGCTTCGACCCCGAACGACCCGAGCGCAACATCATCGCCTATTCGCTATGGGGCAATGGCGCGCGATATCTTGAGGGCGCGGTGCGCAATGCCATCGTCGCGCGCTATGTC
This sequence comes from Maritimibacter alexandrii, assembly GCF_005871115.1. Lineage (NCBI taxonomy): Bacteria > Pseudomonadati > Pseudomonadota > Alphaproteobacteria > Rhodobacterales > Roseobacteraceae > Maritimibacter > Maritimibacter alexandrii. The sequence goes on along the minus strand of NZ_SWKQ01000013.1, from coordinate 452,909 downwards.
TATCCGGGCTGGACGCCCCGCTTCTATATCGACGAGAGCGTGCCGGAAGCGGCACGCAAGGAGCTTCGCGCGAACGGTGCCCAGCTTCGCATGGTGCCCTCGTTGCCCGTGAACCGCTACGGTCTGTTCTGGCGCTTTCTGGTCGAGGACGACCGGGACGTGGATATCTACGTCTGCCGCGATGCCGACAGCGTGCCCACGATCCGCGAACGCGTGGCGGTGCAGGACTGGCTGAACTCCGGTCAGCCGTTCCACGTCATGCGCGATTTCCTGACGCATTCCGAATTGGTCCTCGCGGGCCTCTGGGGGGCGCATCGCGGCAATATTCCCGGCATGGGCAAACGCATCCTCGCCTTCGCCAAGTCGCGCGAAAAGGTGCTGAACTCCCGCGTGGACGACCAGTTGTTCCTCCGGCGCGAGGTCTGGCCGTGGATGCGCGACCGGGTCTTCGTGCAGGACAGCGCCTTCGGCTACGGCGAAAGCGCGCCGTTCAGCCCGGATTACCCGCTGCCGGGGCGGATGCACGTAGGTCAGGACGATTATGCCCACCGCGAAGCTCAGGCGCAGCTTCGTGCCGCGAAGGCGGCGGGCTACAGGGTCCGGCGCAAGGATGCGGACGGCTGAAGTCCGGGCCACCACCTTGTGAATAGACAGCGCGGGCCGGCCCCCGCCATGCTGCGGGAATGAAAACGCTCGCCTTGCTCGTCGCCCTGATCCTGTCCGCCACGCCGCTTCGTGCGCAGCCGATCCTCGTCGATCTGGAACTGGCGCTCATGGTCGACGTGTCGCGGTCGGTCAGCTATCACGAGCTGGAAATCCAGCGGCGCGGCTATGCCGCCGCCCTCCGGTCGGATGCGCTGGCGGAAGCGGTGGGTTCGGGCGCGATGGGGCGGATCGCGATCACCTATGTCGAATGGGCGGGCAGTCAGCGCGAGATCGTGCCCTGGACGCTCATCGAATCCCGCGAAGACCTGCACGCCTTCGCCGATGCGCTCACCGTCACCTTCAACCCGACCATGCGCCGGACCTCGATTTCCGAGGCTTTGGCCTACGCGACCGCCGCGATCAATTCGAACGACTACGACGGGATCAGGCGTGTCATCGACGTCTCCGGCGACGGGCCGAACAATCAGGGACGCCATGTGGAAGAGATGCGCGACGCCGCGATTTCGCAGGGCATCGTCATCAACGGCCTGCCGCTTCTCACGCAGGACGGGCTGTGGAGCCTGTGGAGCATCGACGACCTCGACGTCTATTACCGCGATTGCGTGATCGGCGGGCCGGGGGCCTTCGTGGTTCCCGTGCTCGGGTGGGAGGATTTCGCGGATGCCGTGCTGCAAAAGCTGGTGATGGAGGTGTTCATCGGGTCGATCCCGCCCGCCGAACAGATCATCCCCGTGCAATACAACGAAGGCGAAAGCTACGATTGCCTGATCGGGGAAAAGATGTGGGCGCAGCGGTCGCAGGACTGGAACATGCCCTGAACGAAAAGGGCCGAGCGTTGGCCCGGCCCCTTGTTCTGTCGTGTCTGATAAATCCTAGGCGCGAGCGGCGCGGACGAGCTTCAGGATATCCTTGGCCGCTTCGGGGATGTTCGTGCCCGGCCCGAAGATCGCCTTCACCCCTGCTTTCTTCAGGAAGTCATAGTCCTGCTGCGGAATGACGCCGCCGCAGATCACGATGATGTCGCCCGCGTCCTGCGCCTTGAGCGCCTCGATCAGCTTGGGGGCGAGCGTCTTGTGACCCGCCGCCTGTGACGAGATGCCGACCACGTGCACGTCGTTTTCCACCGCGTCCTGCGCCGCCTCTTCCGGCGTCTGGAAGAGGGGGCCGACGTCCACGTCGAACCCGATGTCGGCGAACGCGGTCGCGATGACCTTGGCCCCCCGGTCGTGCCCGTCCTGACCCATCTTGACGACGAGCATACGCGGGCGGCGGCCTTCTTCTTCGGCGAAGGCCTCGACGTCTTTCTGGATCGCGGCGAAGCCCTCGTCGCCCTCGTAGGCCGCGCCATAGACACCGGCCAGCGTTTTGACTTCCGCGCGGTGACGGCCGAATTCCTTTTCCATCGCCATCGAGATTTCTCCCACTGTGGCCCGGGCGCGCGCGGCTTCCACCGCGGCTTCGAGCAGGTTGCCGCCTTCCTTGGCGCGGCGGGTGAGTTCATCCAAAGCCGCGTCGCAGGCGGCCTGATCGCGTTCGGCGCGGATACGCTCCAGCGCCTTCACCTGACCCTCGCGCACGCGCACGTTGTCGACGTCGAGAATGTCGATCGGGTCTTCGTGGTCCTTGCGATACTTGTTCACGCCCACGATGACTTCGGTGCCCCGGTCGATGTCGGCCTGACGCCGCGCCGCGGTCTCCTCGATCCTGAGTTTGGGCATACCGGAGGCGACGGCCTTGGTCATGCCGCCCATCTCTTCGATCTCTTCGATCAATTCCCACGCCTTGTCGGCCAGTTCCGCCGTCAGCGCCTCGACATAGTAAGAGCCGGCGAGGGGATCGACCACGTTGGTGATCCCGGTCTCTTCCTGAAGGATAAGCTGCGTGTTGCGCGCGATCCGGGCCGAGAACTCGGTCGGGAGCGCGATGGCCTCGTCGAGCGCATTGGTGTGGAGCGACTGCGTGCCGCCAAGCGCGGCCGACATCGCCTCATAGGCCGTGCGCACCACGTTGTTGTAGGGGTCCTGCTCCTGCAAGCTTACGCCCGAAGTCTGGCAGTGGGTGCGCAGCATCTTGGAGCGATCGTTCTTGGCGCCCACCTCGGTCATGATCCGGTGCCACAAGAGCCGCGCGGCGCGCAGCTTGGCGGCCTCCATGAAGAAGTTCATGCCGATCGCGAAGAAGAACGACAGACGGCCCGCGAACTTGTCCACGTCCATCCCGGCGTCCATCGCCGCTTTGACGTATTCCTTGCCGTCCGCCAGCGTGAACGCCAGCTCCTGCACGAGGTTCGCGCCCGCTTCCTGCATGTGGTAGCCGGAGATCGAGATCGAGTTGAACTTGGGCATTTCGTTGGACGTGTATTCGATGATGTCCGAGATGATCCGCATCGAAGGCTCGGGCGGATAGATATAGGTGTTGCGGACCATGAATTCCTTCAGAATGTCGTTCTGAATGGTCCCCGACAGCACCGCCCGGTCATGCCCCTGCTCTTCGCCGGTCACGATGAAGTTGGCGAGGATCGGGATCACCGCGCCGTTCATCGTCATGGACACGGAGACTTGATCGAGCGGGATACCGTCGAACAGGATCTTCATGTCCTCGACACTGTCGATGGCCACGCCCGCCTTGCCGACGTCGCCCACGACGCGTTCATGGTCCGAGTCGTAGCCCCGGTGAGTGGCCAGATCGAAGGCGACCGAGACGCCCTGCTGACCGGCGGCCAGCGCCTTGCGATAAAAGGCGTTGCTCTCTTCCGCGGTCGAGAAACCGGCGTATTGGCGAATGGTCCAGGGCCGCCCGGCGTACATCGTCGCCTTCACGCCACGGGTGAACGGGCCGAAACCGGGGAGGCTGCCCATATGCGGCAGATCCTTCACATCGTCGTGGGTATAGACCGGTTTGACCGTGATCCCCTCGAGGGTTTCCCAGTTCAGATCGTCTACGGCGCGGCCCCGCAATTCCTTTTCGGCCAGCGCTTTCCAGTCGTTCTGGTCGCTCATTGGCTAACTCCTTGCATTGCGCCGGAAATCCGGCTCTTTGTTCGCGTGTCTCCCGCCCCTATATTGAGGGCAGAAGGAGAAGAGATGTTCAGAACCGCTGCCTTGGCCGGGCTCGTGATGCTCGCCGCACCTGTCGCCCATGCTGCCGAAGAGGCACCGGAACTGCCGATCATCGAGGCGGGCGAGCACACGCTGTCCGAATTCAAGTGGGAAGCGCGCCCTTTGGTGATCTTCGCCGACAGTCCGAACGACCCCCGGTATCTGGAACAGCTTGCTTTCATCGCCGACCGGCCCGAGCCGCTGATCGAGCGGGACGTGGTCGTCATCACCGATACGGACCCCGACAACCTGTCGCCGATCCGCAAGGAGCTTCGCCCCCGCGATTTCATGATCGTGCTCATCGGCAAGGACGGGCAGAAATACCTGCGCAAACCCTTCCCTTGGGAGGTGCGCGAACTGACCCGTTCCATCGACAAGATGCCGGTGCGGTTGCAGGAAGTGCAGGACCAGCGGCTGGTGCGGTAACGGCGCATCATGGCTCCATCCCCTCGGCCCAGACGAAACGGCTGTGGGGAAGAAGCGTGGGAATCCACGCCTCAAGCGCACCCGTCAGCATCGCCACATTGTCTGGCGACGTGGCGTAGAACGAGACAACGTAGCCGCCAAGGAACCCGCCCGGAATGGTCAGTTGGAACTCGCCTACCTTGACCCAATCCGCGCCGATCCCGTCCTCGAACCAGTGGTCATAGACCAGCGCGACGGGCACGTCGTATTTCGCGGTCAGATCGCCGGTCCAGCCCGGCACCGGGGCGGTGGTGCGGATTTCGCGCGCTTCGGCTGAGGCGAGACCCCAAAGGTCCAGCACATAGTTGTCGTTCTGCCATGCGACATAGCCCAGATCGTTCACGGCCACGTCGGTCTGCAGATAGTCCTTCACGAAACGCGCCATCTGCCCCTGCTGCGTATGGATCGCGCGGGCCGAGGGCGGCAGTTCGAAGAAATGCATGGGCAGGCGATAGGCCAGCGCCCCGCCAAGGATCAGCGCCGCAACCCCGCCGATGGCCAGCGGCGTCACCGCGCCTTGGGTGGCCTTGGGCAGAAGCGCGAGGAACCCGGCGGCGGTCATGACGAGGATGTAGTGCTCATAGCGGTTGAGCCAGCCGATCTGACCCGCCAGCAGATGCGCGGCGGCGGCGGCACCGATGACCAGCACCAGCGCTCCCCAGCGCGTGCCCTTGAGCGGTGTCGCCCGCCACATCAGGAATGAGGCGAGCGCGAGGACGGCGACGAACATCCCGCCCGGCTCGCGCAGGTTCACAAGGAGGATCGCGAGACGCAGCTGGATGAACCCCGGCTCGTCCCCCGGATCGGTCATGCTGAGTTTCGTCTGCACCGACGACGGCAGGGGGTCGAGGCCCTGCGAGACGAGGAAGCCCATGAACATCAGGATCGGCAGCACCGTCGCGGCGGCGGTCGCCAGCCCGTTCCGGCGGCTGCCCGTCAGGAACAGCGCACAGGCGGCGATCAGCCCCGGCGCCAGCCCTTCGATGCGGAACGCGGCCCCGAAGAAGGCGCCGACAAGTATCAGGCCAACCCCGCCATTATCGGAAAAGTGACGGTGGAGGCCCAGAAGCAGCGCCAAAGTCGCCGCCGCATGTAGGGAATGTTCCATTCCGACGAAGGCGACCATCGGCATCATCACGGCGATGGGGCCAAGCACGGCGGCGGCCAGCCCCAGCCAGCGCCATTCGGCGCGCCCATAGCCCGCCTCGACCAGCAGGCGACCCCAGAGCCATGCGGCAAGGATCAGGCCGACGCCGCTCCAGATCAGGGGCAGGTAGCGGTGAAACTCGGTCCCGGCGAAGGGGACCAGCAGAAAGGGAAACAGCGCGGACGAACCGGGGGAGGCGGCTTCGCCAAGGTTCACGCCGTATTCGCCCTCAGCAATCACTTCGGCCAGCGCGAGGTGGATGTAGGGGTCGTCGAGCGGATAATCGAAAACGCCGCCGGTCAGCGACAGGACGATCCCCTGCATCACGGCGAAGATCAGAACCGCGCTCGCCACCGACAGCGCCGAAAGCGGCCAACGGCCTGCGGAAAAGGTCTGCCCGTCGTCGGTCAGGGTCATGCTCATGCCTCGTGCCATTCGTTTTTGGCGCAAGCTAGCACGGTGCCGGGACGCAGCCAGTGACGGGCGCGGCGAAAACCGTGAGGCGCGGCCAAATGGCCGCACAGGTTCACGGATATGTCGCCGCGCCCAGCCATAGGATCATTCGAATTCCATGATCACTTCGTCGACCGCCAGACTGTCGCCGGGGCCTGCGTTGATCTTGGTCACGACCGACTTTTTCTCGGCGCGCAGGATGTTCTCCATCTTCATCGCCTCGATGGTGCACAGCGCCTGACCTTCCTGCACCTCCTGACCCTCTTCCACGTCGATCTTCACGACGAGGCCGGGCATCGGGCAGAGCAGCATCTTCGACGTGTCGGGTGCCACCTTTTCCGGCATCAGAAGCGCAAGCTCGTGGGTGCGCGGAGTGCGCACATGCACGGCCAACTCGGCCCCGCGCGTGCGGATCTTGAAGCCGTTGGTGATCTTGCCGACCTTCAGCACGACCGGCTCGCCGTCCACATCGACATGGGCCAGCTGATCGCCCGGCGTCCAGTCGGACGCGACACGCATCGCGCTGCCATCGTCGAAGTTCACGGTCGACCCCTCGCGGTCCGCGTCGATGGTCACGGGATAGACGGCATCCTGAAGCGACACGACCCAATCGCGGCCCACGGTGCGTTCGTGGTTGTCCATCGTGCCGGAAATGCGCGTGCGCCGGATCTCGGTCACGCGGAACATCGCGGCGCAGGCGGCGGCGATGCGCTTGAGGTGCGCCTCGTCCAGCGTCACGCCTTCGAACCCTTCGGGGTATTCTTCCGCGATGAAGGCGGTGGTCATGTCGCCCGACACGAATTTCGGGTGATCCATCACGGCCGACAGGAACGGCAGGTTGTGCCCGATCCCCTCGACCTCGAAGCTGTCCAGCGCCACGCGCATCGCTTCGATCGCTTCGGCCCGCGTCGGCGCCCAAGTGCAGAGCTTGGCGATCATCGGATCGTAATACATGCTGATCTCGCCGCCTTCGTAGACGCCGGTGTCGTTGCGCACGGCGGTCTCGCCCTCGGGCGCGTCACCTTGCCATTTGCCGTTGGTGACCAGCGGCCCGGCGGCGATTTCCTCGGGCGGGCGGTAGCGGGTCAGACGCCCGATCGAGGGCAGGAAGCCGCGATAGGGGTCTTCGGCGTAAAGCCGGTTCTCGATGGCCCAGCCGTCGATGGTCACGTCGTCCTGCGTGATCGTCAGCTTCTCGCCGTTCGCAACCCGGATCATCTGTTCGACCAGATCGACGCCCGTGATGAGCTCCGTCACCGGGTGCTCCACCTGAAGGCGCGTGTTCATTTCGAGGAAGTAGAAATTCTTGTCGCCATCGACGATGAATTCCACGGTGCCGGCGCTCGCATACCCAACGGCCTTGGCCAGCGCGACGGACTGCTCGCCCATCGCCTTGCGGGTGGCTTCGTCAAGGAAGGGCGAGGGGGCCTCTTCCACGACCTTCTGGTTGCGGCGCTGGATCGAGCACTCGCGTTCGTTCAGGTAAATGCCGTTGCCGTGGGCATCGCAGAGCACCTGAATTTCGATGTGGCGCGGCTGCGTGACGAACTTTTCGATGAAAATCCGGTCATCGCCAAAGCTGTTCGCGGCCTCGTTCTTGGACGACTGAAAGCCTTCGCGCGCCTCGGTGTCGTTCCACGCGATCCGCATCCCCTTACCGCCGCCCCCGGCGGAGGCCTTGATCATCACCGGATAGCCGATCTCGTTCGAGATTTTCACGGCTTCCTCGGCGTCCTCAATGAGGCCCATGTAACCGGGCACGGTCGACACGTTCGCGTCCTGCGCGATCTTTTTCGACGTGATCTTGTCGCCCATCGCCTCGATCGCGCCCTTCGGCGGGCCGATGAAGGCGACGCCAGCGGCCTCGAGCGCCTCGGCGAACTTGGCGTTCTCGGACAGGAAGCCATAGCCGGGGTGCACGGCTTCGGCCCCCGACTGCTTGATCGCGTCCATCACCTTGTCGATGACGATATAGGACTGGTTGGCGGGCGGCGGGCCGATGTGGATCGCCTCATCCGCCATCTGCACGTGCAGCGCGTGGCGGTCCGCATCCGAATAGATCGCGACGGTCTGGATGCCCATTTTCTTCGCGGTTTTCATCACGCGGCAGGCAATCTCGCCCCGGTTCGCAATCAGGATCTTCTTGAACATCTCCTGTCCCTCTCTCTTACGTCTCGTTGGCGGCGCTGCCGCGGGTATGGGGAAGCGGTCGCTCGACGCCAAAGGGCGGAGCGGCAAAGAAAACCCCGGGTTGGCCAGGGGAGGCCAACCCGGGCAGAAGGGGAAGGGTAACGGTTTGACTAAACCAGGCAGAACACCGGGATAGAGCGTCTGCCATGTGTGTGACGGTGCCAGAGGTTTTCGGGGCCGAACAGCGCGAAACGCGCGCCGCGGCCCGATGCGCCAAACCTTGCGCAAATCCTTGGAGGGGAAGCGAAAAGTTGCTCATTCGTCGTCCCAGCCCTCATCATCGAACGCGTCGTCCTCGAACCCGAAATCCGCATCGTCGCTGAAGATTTCGGGGAAACTCGCTTCGGCCACGCGCCGGTCGATCCTGAGCATCGCCTCGTAGCTTTTCGGGTCGAACGGGTCTTCGGCGGCCACGACTTCGCGGCCAAAGAGCCATGACAGGCGCCCCGCATCCAGATTGCCGCGCTCGAACGGCTCTTCGCCGAAATAATCCCACAGCGCGGCCATGAACCCCATGTCGGCGCGCTTGTCGGCATGTTTGCGGTCCGCGAACCGTTCGCGCTTGATAAGCGGGGTCGCGCCCTTCTTGTTCGCGCGGCGCACGGTGAACTGGAAATCCGTGCCCGGCAGACGGCCCGGAAAGCCGCGATGCTTGGTCATGTAGGGCAGGGCCATCAGAACATCTCCCAGATGCAGGTGCCGTCGCGGTAGGAATAGGCTTCGAAAATCTGTGTCACGTCCGGGTCAGGCTCGCCGAATTCCACGGGACGGTCCGAGATGGAAATGACGATCTGCTTCGGTTGCGGCCCTGTGCTCGCGATCCGCTCCAACGCGAAGAACTCGCACAGATACTGCGTGTCCTCGGTCGCGTCGATCACCCCTTCGGCGTCCTTTCTGCCGGGAAGCTCCGGGTCGAGGAACCGGAACCGGATGGTCAGCCCCGCAGGCCCCGGTTCGCCCCAGATGAAGTCGTGGTAGGTCACGGCAGAGCCGGAGGGAAGCGCGATCTCCTCCTGCGCCACGGCGGGCAGCGCGAGCGAGGCCGCAAACGCGGCCAACATGCATCGGACTGACACTGCCAGGCACATCACGCTTCCCTCCCGACATCCCTCAGAGCGGGATGTTGTCGTGTTTCTTCCAGGGGTTCTGGAGCTTTTTGTTGCGCAGCGATGCGAAAGCGCGGCTCACCCGTTTGCGGGTCGAGTGCGGCATGATCACCTCGTCGATAAAGCCCTTCTCGGCGGCGACGAAAGGGTTGGCGAAGCGGTCTTCGTAATCCTTCGTGCGGTGCGCGATCTTGTCCTTGTCGCCCAGTTCCGAGCGATACAGGATCTCGACCGCGCCCTTGGCCCCCATCACCGCGATCTCGGCGGTGGGCCAGGCGTAGTTGAAATCGCCGCGCAGGTGCTTGGACGCCATAACGTCATAGGCCCCGCCATAGGCCTTGCGGGTGATGACCGTGACCTTCGGCACCGTCGCCTCGCCGTAAGCGAAGAGCAGCTTCGCGCCGTGCTTGATGACGCCGCCGTATTCCTGCCCGGTGCCGGGGAGGAAGCCGGGAACGTCCACGAAGGTCAGGATCGGAATTTCGAAGGCGTCGCAGAAACGGACGAACCGCGCGGCCTTGCGGCTGGAGTCGATGTCCAGACACCCGGCCAGCACCATCGGCTGGTTCGCAACCACGCCCACGGTCTGACCCTCGAGCCGGATGAAGCCGGTGATGATGTTCTTCGCGAAATCTTCCTGAATCTCGTAGAAATCGCCTTCGTCCGCGACCTTCAGGATCAGTTCCTTCATGTCGTAGGGCGAGTTCGCGTTGTCCGGCACCAGCGTATCGAGCGACTGATCCAGCCGCCCCGGTTCGTCGAAGAACGGGCGCACCGGCGCCTTTTCGCGGTTGTTGAGGGGGAGGAAATCGACAAGGCGGCGCACTTCGAACAGCGCCTCGACGTCGTTTTCGAACGCGCCGTCCGCGACCGAGGATTTGCGGGTGTGAGTCGACGCGCCGCCCAGTTCCTCCGCCGTCACGACCTCGTTCGTCACGGTCTTCACCACGTCGGGGCCGGTGACGAACATGTAAGAGGTGTCTTTCACCATGAAGATGAAGTCGGTCATGGCGGGCGAATAGACCGCGCCGCCCGCGCAGGGGCCCATGATGACGGAAATCTGCGGTACGACGCCGGAGGCCATGATGTTGCGCTGGAACACGTCCGCATACCCGGCGAGCGAGGCGACGCCTTCCTGAATCCGCGCACCGCCGGAATCGTTCAGACCGATGACGGGCGCGCCGTTCTGAACCGCCATGTCCATGATCTTGCAGATCTTTTCAGCGTGGGTTTCCGACAGCGAGCCACCGAACACCGTAAAGTCCTGCGAAAAGACATAGACGAGACGCCCGTTGATGGTGCCCCAGCCGGTCACGACGCCATCGCCCGGATACTGCTGTTCCTCCATGCCGAAGTCGGTGCAGCGGTGCGCCTTGAAGGTGTCGAATTCCTCGAAGCTGCCCTCGTCCAGCAAAAGCTCGACCCGCTCGCGCGCGGTCAGCTTGCCCTTGGCGTGCTGGCTGTCGATCCGCTTCTGGCCACCGCCCATGCGCGCGACGTCACGGCGATCCTCGAGTTGTTGCAGGATGTCTTTCATGGGGCGGCCCTCCTAGATTTTCGCGCAACCTATCCTTATGCCTTCGCTTTCCCAAATGGAATCCGGCGTATTTGCAAAGCTATTGTGACAGCCGTTTTGCGAATTGAATAATTGCAAATATGTTTGCCCGTGGCGGGCCTGCGTCGATCTTCGGCAACTTCCCGCCGGGATGGCGTGAACACGCCTTTGCGATCCGTTGGGGACTGTGGCCCAAAGGCTTTGTGCGATAAACCCCCGACGTTCGATCATCCACAGGACCGTATGCCCACACAAGCCGACATCATTCAGGCGCTCCAGTTCCCCGGTCTTCATGCTTTGGGCCCGGTGAACACGACGGCAAGCCCGCGCCGCACCGTGACCTACCAGTTCGAGGTGAGCCAGCCGGGCGACCTCTGGTATTCGTATTCCGGGTGGACGGCCTTCTCGCTGGACGAGAAGTCGGTGGTGCGCTTTCTTCTGGAAACGGTCGAGACCTTCCTCAACGTGGATTTCGTCGAGGTGTCGGGGAATCGCGATCCCGACCTCAATTTTGGCAAGGTGACGATGTTTCCCGGCACCGCCGGATTGGGTGGCCCGCAGTATTCCAGTTCCGGCACCCGGATCACGGCCTTCGACGGCTTCGCGGTCTTCAACAACACCATCGACCTGTCGTCGGGTCGACAGAACCTGATCCTGCACGAACTCGGTCATGCGATGGGCCTCGACCATACGTTCGAGGGGGCGCGGCTCGATCCGGCATACGACAACCTGCACTACAGCCTGATGTCCTATGACGCAGATCCGACCCCCAGCATCGACGCCACGATCCGCATGATGGCCTATGACATGCTGGCGCTTCAGGACATCTGGGGCGCGGCGACCTACAACGAAGGGGCCACGAGCTATACCGGTCCGCGTCTCGGGGCGGGCAAGGTGGACGTGGTCTGGGACAGCGGCGGAACCGACTGGATGGATGCCTCCGCATGGGGGCGCCCGGTCCTTCTGGATCTCGGCGAAGGCATGTTTTCGCGCTGGTTCGGCACCGAGGATATGGTCGTGGCCTTCAACACGGTGATCGAGAACGCCCGCGGCAGCGCCTTCGCCGATACCGTCATCGGGAACGATTACGCCAATCGGCTTTACGGCGGCGGTGGCGGCGACCTCGTTCGCGGGCGAAAGGGGGCCGACACCGTCTATGGCGATGCCCAGAACGACGAGGTGCGCGGCGGCTCGGGCGACGACATCGTCTATGGCGGCGACGGGAACGATACGGTTAAGGGAACGCCCGGCGATGACCGGGTCTATGGCGAGGCGGGCGACGACCTCGTGCGTGGCGGGCCGGGCAACGACAGCCTGTTCGGCGGCGCCGGGTCCGACGACCTCAGGGGGTGGCGCGGCAACGACCGGCTCGACGGCGGGCCGGGGAACGACAGGTTGCGCGGCGGCGTGGGCGACGACACCTTCGTGTTCAAGCCCGGATACGATGCCGACACCATCACCGATCTGGGCAAAGGCAACGACCGCCTGATCGTCACCGGCTTCGGAAACGAGGCCGCAGTCATGGCCCTTGCGGTGAAATCCGGCTCGGACGTGGTGATCGACTTCGGCGGCGGTGACGTGCTGACCATCGAGGGCGTGACCCTGTCGGCGGTCGAGACTGCGCTCGACACCTGAGGCACGGAACCTCTCAAATTTGAATGACATTGCCGGGCCCGGTTTGAGGCCCGCTTAACCCCTTTCGCCTTACCCCGTCGCCACGCGGCGGGCGGCTTCCCCCGGTTCGTCCGCGTCGAACCAGAGGAAGAATTCCATGGCGACACCGGCGAAATCGACGATCCTTCAGGCGCTGCAATACCCGATCTTTCAGAACGCGAACGCCATCAACGGCAATGCGCCGGGCAGCCGACAACAGATCACCTTCGCCTTCAACGACGCCGCCTCGACCTTCAGTTTCCTGAACGCGAGCGGTGCTGTCGCCTTTTCCGGTTTCGAGGCGTGGCAACTATCCGAAATACTGGCGGTCCGCCGGGCGCTTGCCCATATCGAAACCTTCCTGAACGTCGACTTCGTCGAAGTGTCGGCATCGACGAACCCGGACATGGACCTCGCCTTCGCCGAATTGGATGACGGCACGGCCGGGTATGGTGGGTGGAAAGCGGACACTTCGGGCAGCCAGATCACGGCCGTCGACAGTTTCGCCGTTTTCGACAGGGATTTCGATATCGTCACCGACCGCTACGGCGTCGTCCTGCACGAGATCGGTCATGCGCTGGGCCTGCGCCACACGTTCGATTCCGACCTGTTGCCGGATCGGTTCGATACGAACAAATGGTCGCTCATGGCCTATGACCGCCATCCGGGGTCGGGCGTTGCCTCCGATGCGATGGGCGTCTTCGACATGCTGGCCTTGCAAGACATCTGGGGTGCGGCGCGCTATGCCGACGACGACACCACATATGTCGGTTCGCGCACCGCCACGACCGACACGATCTTGGACACGGGCGGCACCGACACGTTCGACGCGACCGGCACGCCCCACCGGGTGAAGCTCGACCTGCGCGAAGGCGCGTATTCGCGGTTCGGCCCGGCCTACGAGGATGTCGTCGTCGCCTTCGGCACCGTGATCGAAAACTCGCGCGGCGGGGCGGGCAACGACCGGCTTGCGGGCAATCCGGCCTCCAACCGGATCGAGGGAAATCAGGGCGACGACATGCTGAACGGCAAGCAGGGCGACGACATTCTGCTCGCCGGGGACGGGGACGACCGGCTACGTGGCGGCAAGGGCGCCGACTGGATCAACGGGGGGCCGGGCGACGACATCCTGCGCGGCGGCCCCGGTGCCGATACCTTCGTGTTCAACGGTGGCCGTGACGAGATCCGGGATTTTCAGGACGATTTCGACCGCATCAAGGTGCAGGGTTTCGGATCGGTCGCGGATATTCTGTCCGACACGGATCAGCGCGGCGCGGACATCTGGATCGATCTGGGCGGCGGCCATAGCCTGCTTGTGCATGACGCCACGCGCGCGGACCTGATGGACGGCGATCTTTTCGTCTAGTCCATTGTGCAGGAATGCAGAGCCGGGTCGCGTCTTTCCGCGTTCTGACGCACCGTTTCACCTCGACAGGCGTGAAGCGCCACCGTAACCCTCTCGCATGAGCAGTGCGCCCGAAGTCAGATTTCTCGACCCTTCGACGCCCCCCCACATTCTGACGCTGACGCTGATGACGGGGCTGGCCGCGTTGTCGATGAACGTGTTCCTGCCGTCGCTCCCCGACATGGCGGAGTATTTCGAGACCGACTACCGCGTCATGCAGCTTTCGGTCGCCGTCTACCTTGCGATGAACGCGGTGCTTCAGATCATCCTCGGCCCGGTGTCCGACAGGCTCGGCCGTCGCCCCGTTCTGTTGGCCAGTTTCACCGTCTATGTCGTCGCCACCGTCGGGTGCATCTTCGCGCCGACGACCGGTATATTTCTCGCGTTTCGGATCATGCAGGCCTTCGTGGTCACGGGGCTTGTCCTCAGCCGGGCCGTGATCCGGGACATGGTGCCAGCCGACAAGGCGGCCTCGATGATCGCCTATGTCACGATGGGCATGTCGCTGGTTCCTATGGCCGCGCCCGCCATCGGCGGTATCATGGGGCAGGCCTTCGGATGGCAGTCGACGTTCTGGCTTCAGGCCGTTCTCGGTGTCGCGATCATCTGGCTGATGAGCCGCGACCTTGGCGAAACCCATCCGCGCGGCGAGGGCACTTTGCGCGACCAGTTGCGCGCCTATCCGGAACTGCTGCGCTCGCCTCGGTTCTGGGGCTACAGCGCCGCCGCGATGTTTTCCTCCGGCGCCTTCTTCGCCTATCTCGGCGGTGCGCCCTTCGTCGGGAACGAGTTGTTCTCGATCGAGGCGGGGATGCTCGGCCTCCTCCTTGGGATGCCCGCGGTCGGATACCTCTTCGGCAATTACATCGCCGGGCGGTATTCACCCAAATTCGGCATCAACGCGATGATCTTGGCGGGCGCCATCACGGTTGTGGCCGGCCTGTCGGTCGTCCTTTTGGCCCTGTTCCTCGACCTCGCGACGCCGTGGTTCTTCTTCGGCATGATGAGTTTCGTGGGGCTCGGAAACGGCATGGCCTTGCCCAATGCCAACAGCGGCCTTCTGTCGGTCCGCCCGGAACTGGCCGGCAGCGCCTCGGGACTGGGCGGGGCGATGATGATCGGCGGCGGCGCGGCCATCTCGGCGTTCGTCGGCACGCGGCTGACCCATGAAAGCGGCCCTGACCCTCTGGTGTGGCTCATGCTTGCCTCGTCGGTCTTCGCGGTCCTGTCGGTCGTCGTGGTGATCCGCCGCGAAAAAAAGCTGGCCCTGTCCGCCTGAGCCTTGCCGCGCGCTTTTGCAAAGCGTAACGCTTTTCTTTGCAAAGGGAGGGCGAGATGGCGACACAAAAGCTTTATGCAGGCGTCAAACTGCGTGAGACGCGCACGCGGCTGGGCCTCACGCAAAAGGCGTTCGCGGAAAAGCTGGGCGTCAGCCTGCCGTATCTCAACCAGATGGAAAACAACAACCGCCCCGTTTCGACGGGCGTGGTGCTGGCGCTGGCCCAGGAATTCGGCTTCGACGTGGCCGAACTCTCGACCGGCGACGCCGAACGATTGGTCACCGACATGCGCGAGGCGCTGGCCGACCCGGTGTTCGCCGATGCGGCGCCCCCCATCGCGGACCTGCGCCTCGTGGCCTCGAACGCGCCCGCACTGGCCCGCGCGTTCCTCGAAATCCATCGCGCTTATCGGCAGGGGCACGAACGCCTCGCCTCCCTCGACGAAGCCCTCGGGCGCGAAGGCGGAACCGTGCAGGCGAGCCCGTGGGAAGAGGTCCGCGACTTCTTTCACTACTGCGACAACTACATCGACGCGGTCGACCGAGCGGCCGAGCATTTCGTCCGCGACGCTGCACCCGAAGCGGCGGCCGAGGCCTATCTCGCCCGGCGCGGCGTGTCGGTGGTGCTGTCGGACACCGACCGCATCCGCGGCTACGACGCCGCAGCCGGTGTCCTGACGCTCTCGGCACTCGCCTCGCCCGCGACACGCCGCTTTCAACTCCTGCACCAGATCGCGCTCATCGCGCAGAACGACCTGTTGGAAGCGACGCTCGATTTCGCCCGGTTCCAGTCGGACGAGGCGCGCGCCATCGCCAAGATCGGCCTCGCCAATTATTTCGCCGGGGCCGCGCTGTTGCCATATGCCCGGTTTCTCGAGGCCGCGCAGGCGACCCGCCATGACCTCGAAAGGCTCGCCGATCTGTTCGGCGCATCCATCGAACAGGTGGCGCACCGCCTGTCCACGCTGCAACGACCCGGTGCCAAGGGCATCCCGTTCTTCTTCGTGCGCGTCGACCAGGCCGGGACGATCACCAAGCGCCACTCCGCCACCCGGCTGCAATTCGCGCGGTTCGGTGGGGCCTGCCCCCTGTGGAACGTGCACCGGGCGTTCGAGACGCCGGGGCGGTTCCTGCGCCAACTGGCCGAGACGCCCGATGGGGTCCGCTACATCTCGCTCGCGCGCGACGTGTCGAAGTCGGGCGGCAGTTTTCAGGCCCCGATCCGGCGCTATGCGATCAGCCTCGGGTGCGAGGTGAAACACGCCGGATCGCTCGTCTACGCCGACGATCTCGACGTGACCAACGCCACCGCCTTCGAACCGATCGGCATTTCCTGCCGCATCTGCGAACGCCCCGACTGCCACCAACGCTCGGTCCCGCCGCTGGAGCGAAAACTGCGCGTCGATCCCGATCTTCGCGGCACCCTGCCATACGAGATCGCGCGGTAAGGCGGCTTTACCCTCCGTCGCCCGCCCTCTAGTTTCGGGGCAACGAACAGGGAGCGACATCATGGAAATGTCTGGAAGCCGCACGATTGCGGCAGACCGCGAAACCGTCTGGACCCACCTCAACTCCGCCGAGACGCTCAAGGCCTGCATTCCGGGGTGCGAGGAACTGACCGGAACGCCCGACGAAGGGTTTCAGGCCGTGGTGAAGCAGAAAGTCGGCCCGGTGAAGGCGACCTTCAAGGGCGAGGTGACGCTCGAGGACGTGAACGCGCCCGAAAGCTACCGGATCGTGGGCGAGGGCAAGGGCGGGGTCGCAGGCTTTGCCAAGGGCGGCGCGAACGTGACGCTGACCGAGGTCGAAGGCGGCACGGAGCTGAGTTACGAGGTCGACGCCAAGGTCGGCGGCAAGCTGGCCCAGCTTGGCAGCCGCATCGTCAACGGGTTCGCGAAGAAGATGGTCGACAGCTTCTTCGACCGCTTCAGCCAGATCGTCGAAGAGGGCAAGTCGCCCGACGAGGTCGAGGCCGAATGAAAAACCCCGGCACAGTGGCCGGGGTTCGTTCGTTCATCTGCACCGATCCCGATCACGCGGGCGCGGTCAGCATCCGGTAAAGTTCGTCCTTCAGGCGCGAGCGTTCCTTGCGCATGTCCTCTTCCGCGAACTGATCGGTCGGCTCGACATTGGTCTCGGCGCGATGGATCGCGCGATTGATGTCATGATACGCGTCATGAAGTTTCGCGAAATGCGGGTCCGAGGTCTTGAGCGCCGTGATCTTTTCGGCGTGCTCCGGGAATTCCTCGTGAAGTTCGTGCGGCGTATGGGCCATGTCTGTCTCCTGTCAGCGTGTGGACCGAGACTAGGCCGCTATGTGGTCACTCACTTTGACCCGGATCAAGTCAGTGAAAATTGTCGCCATAGTTCAGGATGAGCGGCACGACGACATCCTCTTCATCGGTCAGGTGCCGGTCGAGGAAGCTCTGGAAATCGCTCTGAACCCCATGAAGCTTGCCCGCCGGATCGCGCGCGTCCTCGCCGTTCTGAAGCGGGCGCAGCACCGCGTTCGTGGCGTCCGCCAGCGCGTTCATGTGATGGGCGAGGGCATGGTGATCGGCGTCCAGCACATCGAAGGCGCGGGCCACGCGGGCGTCCAGTGCGACCATTTGGGGGAAATAATGATGATCCTCGATATTGTGGTGCCCATGCAGCCCTTCGAGGAAAAAGCCGGTGTAACGCGAGGTCGCGGCGCCGAACCGCATCGGGTCTTCTTTTGCGTCCAGATACGCCTGCGTCAGGCCCAGAAGCTCGGTCTGGACCGAGCGGAACTTGCCGTGCATCTGAAGCCAAAAGGCGGTGAGGCCCGAGAAATTCGGGTGCCCCTGCCACA
Organism: Maritimibacter alexandrii; assembly: GCF_005871115.1. Lineage (NCBI taxonomy): Bacteria > Pseudomonadati > Pseudomonadota > Alphaproteobacteria > Rhodobacterales > Roseobacteraceae > Maritimibacter > Maritimibacter alexandrii. Next base: position 435,059 of record NZ_SWKQ01000013.1, on the reverse strand, counting down.
TCTCGCGGGGGTAATCGTCAAGCAGCACCTTGAGCTCGGGCGGCAGCCCGTCGCGGGCGTCGAGGGACAGATCGTCGGTCATGTTCCCTAGCTAGGTCAGCGTTGCGCCGTCCGCCAGTCCGGATTGATCCACGACCCCCGGTTGTCGCGCGGAAGGGGTGTGCGCCCGAGCACATGATCGGCGGCCTTTTCGCCCACGAGGATCGAGGGCGCGTTGGTGTTGCCGTTGGTGATACGCGGAAAGATCGAACTGTCGGCCACGCGCAGCCCCTCGACCCCGATCACCCGGCACTCCGGGTCGACCACGGCGTTCGGGTCGTCCTTCGCCCCCATCCGCGCGGTGCCGCAGGGGTGATAGGCGCTTTCGGCATGTTCGCGCACGAAGGCGTCGATCTCGCCGTCCGTGTCGCCGCCGCCCGGCTGGATCTCATGCTTGACGAATTCCTCCATCGCAGGCTGGCGGAAAATCTCGCGCGTGAGCCGCACGGCCCGGCGCCAGTCCTGCCAATCCTCGTCATGGCTCATGTAGTTGAAGGTGATCCTGGGCGGCGCCGCCGGATCGGCCGAGGCCAGCGTGACCGCGCCCCGCGACTTCGACCGCATCGGTCCCACATGCGCCTGAAACCCGTGGCCCTCGGCAGCGGCCTTGCCGTCGTAACGCACGGCGATGGGCAGGAAGTGGAACTGGATGTCGGGGTATTCGACGCCCGCCTGCGACCGGATGAAGGCGCAGCTTTCGAACTGGTTCGACGCGCCGTGCCCCGTCCGGGTAAAGAGCCACTGCGCCCCGACCCAGGCTTTGCCCAAGAGGTTCCAGTAGCGATAAAGCGTGATCGGTTTCTTCGAGGCATATTGCATGTAGACCTCGAGATGGTCCTGAAGGTTCTGCCCCACGCCGGGCCGATCCGCCCGCACCTCGATCCCGTGATCGCGCAGGTGCGCGCCCGGCCCGATGCCCGACAGCATCAGGATTTTCGGCGTGTTGATCGACGATGCGGCGAGGATCACCTCGCGGTTGGCGCGAATGGTCTCGTCCGTGCGCCGCGCGATCTCGACTCCGACCGCGCGGCCCCCCTCGAACACCACCCGTTTGGCCAGCCCGTTGACCAGCGTCACGTCCCACTTCGCCATCGCGGGCTTGAGGTAAGCATTCGCCGCCGACCAGCGCCGCCCCTGCCAGACGGTCATGTCGAAGGCGCCGAACCCCTCCTGCTGGTGGCCGTTGTAATCCTCCGTCACCGGATACCCGGCCTCGCGTCCTGCCGCGACGAAGGCGTGAAACAGCGGGTTCCACTGCCGCGCCTGCTGGACGTGAAGCGGCCCTTGGGTGCCGCGCCAGTCGCTGTCACCTTTGCCGTGCCAATGCTCCATCCGCTGGAAGTACGGCAGCACATCGGCGTAGCCCCAGCCCGCCGCGCCGCTCTCGGCCCAGTGGTCGTAATCCTTGGCATGCCCGCGCACATAGACCATGCCGTTGACGGACGACGACCCGCCGACCACCTTGCCGCGCGGAACGGCCATGCGGCGGTTGTTCAACTGCGGCTCCGGCTCGGACGAGAACCCCCAGTCGTAGCGCGGCATGTTCATCGGGTAGGACAGCGCCCCCGGCATCTGGATGAACGGCCCCGCGTCGGTCCCGCCATGTTCGATCACGATGACGGAATGCCCGGCTTCGCCCAGCCGATACGCCATGGCGCAGCCAGCCGATCCGGCACCGACGATCACATAGTCCGCTTGCATTTTTCAGGCCTTTCGATGCCTAGAACGGGGCTTCCACATCGCCCATCCGCACGTAAACCGACTTCACCTCGGAATAGTGGTTGATGGCTTCCTTGGAGTTTTCGCGCCCGACGCCCGAGGCTTTCACACCTCCGAAAGGTGCCTCCACCGGCGCGTCGTTATAGGTGTTGATGTAACAGGTGCCCGCCTCGAACCCGGCGGCCACACGGTGCGCGCGGGTCAGATCACGGGTGAACACGCCTGCCGCCAGCCCGTATTCCGTGGCGTTCGCACGGGCCATGACCTCGTCCTCGTCCGTGAAATCGAGCACGCACATGACGGGGCCGAAGATCTCCTCGCGCGCGATGGTCATATCGTCGGTGACGTCGGCGAACACGGTGGGCTCCAGATACCAGCCGTCCCGGTCCGCCCGCTTGCCGCCCGCGACCAGCCGCGCCCCTTCCTCGACACCCTTGGCGATGTAGTTCATCGCGATGTTCATCTGCCCTTCGCTGACCATCGGGCCGAAGTTCGTGGCCTCGTCCAGCGGATCGCCCATGACGGCGGTGCCGAGCCGTTCAGCGAGCCGCGACAGGAACGCCTCCTTGATGTCTGTGTGGACGAAGACGCGCGTGCCGTTGGAGCAGATCTGGCCCGACGAATAGAAGTTGCCCAGAATGGCACCCGAGATGGCGTTCTCGATATCCGCATCCTCGAACACGATCATCGGGGACTTGCCGCCAAGCTCCATCGTCACGTGCTTCATGCCCGCCGCGGCCGCCTGATACACCTTGCGCCCCGTCGGCACCGATCCGGTGAGCGAGACCTTGGCGACCCGCTCGTCGCCCACCAGCGCCGCCCCAACCTCGCCCGCGCCGTTCACCACATTGAACACGCCGTCGGGCAGGCCCGCCTCTTTCAGGATTTCCGCCACTTTGAGGGCGCAAAGCGGCGTCGTCTCGGACGGCTTGAACACCATCGTATTGCCGCAGGCGAGCGCGGGCGCGGCCTTCCAGCAGGCGATCTGGGTCGGATAGTTCCACGCGCCGATGCCGACGCAGACGCCAAGCGCCTCGCGCCGGGTGTAGACGAAATCGCCGCCCGGAAGCTGGATATGCTCGCCCGTCAGCGCCCCGGCCAGCCCGCCGAAATACTCAAGCGCGTCCGCGCCCGAGGTCGCGTCGGCTACCAGCGTTTCCTGCAACGGCTTGCCGGTGTCGAGCGTCTCGAGCTCCGACAACTCGCGATTGCGCGTGCGGATCAGGTCGGCGGCTCGGCGCAGGATGCGCCCCCGCTCGGTCCCGCTCATCGCGGCCCATTCCGGCTGCGCGCGTTTCGCGGCGGCAATCGCCCGGTCGACGAGGGTAGGGGTGGCGGCGTGAACGCGGGCGATTTCCTCGCCTGTCGCCGCATAGATCACCGGGATCGGCGTGCCGCTGTCGTCCTCGACATAGGCCCCGTCGATGAAATGGCTGGCGGTCGGTTTCGGGTCGATCATGTCATTCTCCTCGCGGAAAGCGCTGGCTTTCCTCGACTTCGTTCAGGTCCATGTGGTTGCGCATGTAGCGTTCCGAGGCGCGTTGCAGCGGCTGGTAATCCCACGGGTAATAGCTGCCATTGCGAAGCGCGTCGTAGACGACCCAGCGCCGGGCCTGGCTTGCGCGCACATCGGCGTCGAACCGCTCCAGATCCCACGCCGCATCCGCCATCTTGCGGAACTCGGCAAGGAACGGGTTGTCGGGTTCGGTCTCGGCAAGGTTCACGCGTTCCTGCGGGTCGGCCCCCAGATCGAAGAACTGGTCCGGGTCCAGCGCGCAGCGGGTGTATTTCCAGCGGCCCTGCACCAGCGCCACGAGCGGCGCATAACTCGCCTCGGCGGCATATTCGATCTTCACCGGCGTCTCGCGCGCCTGATGATAGGCGACCGGGCACAGGCTTTGCCCATCGACCCACGGCAGAATGTCCGACAGGTCCAACCCGGCAAGCTCGCCCAGCGTCGGCGTCACGTCGAGCGTCGAGACCGGCGTTTCTTCGAGCCGCGGCTCGAACTGGGGCGCGGAGATCATCAGCGGCACGCGGGAGGAGCCCTCGAAGAAGCTCATCTTGAACCACAGCCCACGCTCGCCCAGCATATCGCCGTGGTCCGAGACGAAAAGGATCGTCGCCTCCTGCCGTGTCGTTTCGAGCGCGTCCAGAATTTCCCCGATCTTGTCGTCGAGGTAGCTGATGTTGGCGAAATAGGCGCGGCGCGACCGACGAATATCGTCGTCCGAAATGTCGTAGCTGCGCCAGTCGTTCGCGTCGAAGATGCGTTGGGAATGGGGGTCGTGGTCCGCGTAGTCCATCGCGGGCACCTCGGGCAGCAGATGCGCGCAGTCCTCGTAAAGATCCCAGTATTTCTTGCGCGCCACGTAAGGATCGTGCGGATGCGTGAAGCTGACCGTCAGGCACCATGGCCGGTCGTCCTTGGCGCGGGCGAGGTCATAGACCTTCATCTTGGCGAAATGCGCGACCTCGTCGTCGTATTCCATCTGGTTGGAAATCTCGGCGACGCCCGACCCCGTCACCGATCCCATGTTGTGATACCACCAGTCGATCCGCTCACCGGGTTTGCGGTAATCCGGCGTCCAGCCGAAATCGGCGGGATAGATGTCGGTGGTCAGCCGTTCCTCGAAGCCGTGAAGCTGATCCGGGCCGACGAAATGCATCTTGCCGGACAGCGCGGTGTAATAGCCCGCGCGCCGCAGATGGTGGGCATAGGTGGGAATGTCCGAGCGAAACTCGGCGGCATTGTCGTAGACGCCGTTCCGGCTGGGCAACTGCCCCGACATGAACGCGGCCCGCCCCGGCGCGCAGAGCGGCGAGGCGGTGTAGGCGTTCTTGAACCGCACCGATTTTGCGGCGAGCCGTTTCAGGTTCGGGGCGTGAAGCCAGTCGGCAGGACCATCGGGAAACAGCGTTCCGTTCAACTGGTCGACCATCAGGATCAGGATGTTCGGCTTGGTCATTTGGCCTCCAACAGACGGTCGAGCACGTCGGTCACGCGGGCGACGGCAGAGACGCCATCGGGCGGGGTGCCAAGCGCGTGGCGGATGTAGACGCCGTCGATCAGCGCGGCGAGCGTTTCGGCAATGTCCGCCGCCCGGTCGCCCGCGAGGGGGCGCAGATCATGGATCAGGTTCGACCGCAGACGTGCGTGATAGATCCGCAAAAGCCGCGCCCCGCCCGGATCGCCCTGCGCGTGGACGTAGAAATTCAGCCACGCCGCGATCACCGCAGGCTCGAAATTCCCGGCTTCGAAGGACGCGCGGATGATCGCCTCCAACCGCGCGCGCGGCGTGGTCGCCTGCGCCAGTTCCACGCGCACCCAATGGCCATAAGTCGTCAGGATGTGCTGCATCGCGGCCAGAAGGATGCGGTCCTTGGACCCGAAGTAGTGATGGGCAAGGGCCGGAGACATGCCCGCGCGTTTGGCGATCTTGCTCACCGTCACGTCGAGCGAGCCCATCGCGCCGATTTCAGCAATCGTTGCTTTCACTAGCGCCTCCCGGCGAATAGGCTCCATTCCAACCTTTGGCATAACTCACCCTTGTAACGCGGGCGCCAAAGTGTTCTTCTTTGATTGACTCGTCAATCAATAAAAAACAGGGAGCTATAGAATGACCATCAAGACGACCCTTTCCGCGCTGGCGATCTGTGCCGCTGCGGCCCCGGCTTTCGCGCAATGCGACGAGGTCACGTTTTCGGACGTCGGCTGGACCGACATCACCGCGACCACGGCTGCGACGACCGTGATCCTCGATGCGCTGGGCTATGAAACCGACATCAAGGTGCTGTCCGTGCCGGTGACCTATACCTCGATGGCCGAAGGCGACATCGACATCTTCCTCGGCAACTGGATGCCCACGATGGAAGGCGACATCGCCCCCTATCGTGAGGCCGGCACGGTCGTGACCGTCCGTGAAAACCTCGAGGGCGCGAAATACACCCTTGCCGTGAACAAGGCCGCCATGGACCTCGGCATCGCCGACTTCGGCGACATCGCCAGCCAGCGCGAGGCGCTCGAAGGCAAGATCTACGGCATCGAACCGGGCAACGACGGCAACCGGCTTATCATGGACATGATCGAGGGCAACGCCTTCGACCTCGAAGGCTTCGAAGTGGTCGAAAGCTCCGAGCAGGGGATGCTGGCGCAGGTCGACCGGGCCACCAAGCGCGACGAACCCATCGTGTTCCTGGGGTGGGAGCCGCATCCGATGAACGCCAACTTCGAGATGGGCTACCTGACCGGCGGTGACGAATTCTTCGGCCCCGATCTGGGCGGCGCGACGGTCTATACCAACACCCGTGCCGGCTATGTCGAAGAATGCCCGAACGTCGGCGCGCTTCTCGGCAATCTCAAGTTCACCCTCGCCATGGAGAACGAGATCATGGGCGCGATCCTGAACGATGGTGAAGACCCGACCGATGCGGCCTCCGCCTGGCTGGCCGCGAACCCGGATGCCTGGAAGCCCTGGCTGGACGGCGTGACCACCAAGGACGGTGGCGATGCGGTCGAAGCCGTGACCGCCGCGCTCGACTAAGACCGGACGGGCGGCGGGGGAACCTGCCGCCCTTTCCATATGCGCGCGATCCTCGTCTCACTGCTCCTGTCGTCACCTGCCATGGCGGCCTGTCCGACCAAGGCCGATCTGGCCGAGGGCGTGACGCTCGTGCGCGCCTCGCCCTTGTTCAAGGTGATGTATCGCGAAGAGGATGGCGTTCTGACCGAATACCGCCAGATGTCGCGGCTGGAGGGCGAAGTGCGTCGGGCCTCGACCTACGCCAACGCGCTTGCCGTTGAACAGCAGGAAAGCGCGAACGGCATAATCTCTTTCGACTACATGGCCGATATGGATGCCGCGTTGAAGGTCGACGAGACCGGGGATTTCGCCGCCATGTTCGGGCTGATCGTCGACGGAAAACGCTTCGGCACGGGTCACTATCGCCTGTTTTACGAGGGCGAGGGCCGGGTCAGGATCGGCGACTGCGTCTACGACACATGGGTGCTGCGAAACGAGAACGCGATCGAAGGCATGGAGCCGATCCATTTCCTGTGGGACTACGCGCCCGATCTGGGCGTCGTCGTGCGCACGGAACAGGTCGATCCGCGTGGCCGCACGCTTTCGGTCGTCGAATACGACGGCGCCGTGGTGGGGGAGATCGAATGAAACGCATCACGACGCTCGCCCTGATCGTCGCCGCCGGTCCAGCGATGGCGACCTGTCCCACGCGGGCTGACCTGCGTGAGGGGATCGTGCTGGTTCAGAACGAACCGATCTTCATCCGCGCCGATATCGAACTGCGCCCCGACGGGTTCAACGAAGTGCGCCTCATCACCGATGCCGACGAGGTGAAATCGGTGGTCACCCTGACCTACGACCATGCGCTTGCACCCATGTCGGTGAATGAGGGCGGCGAGGTGCGGCTTCTGTCCTATACCGGCGACACCGGGGCGCTCGACGATCTCGCCCGTCTTGGCGATGTCTCGCTCTCGTTGACCGAGGTTTCGATGGGAGAGGAAACGACGCGCCCGGTGCTGTTCAACCATGTCGGCGACGGCACGCGCGGCATCCTCGACTGCACCTATGACACCTGGACCATCCGGGTGATGGAGGCGGGCGCGAGCGGCGAGATCGACACCCGCGAGGTCGAATATGCGCCCGAGATCGGCGCGATCCTGTCCGAACGGCGGATCACGCCGGACGGGGACGAGACACTTTACGACTACACTTGGATCGGCACATCCGCCGACGTGGCACGATAGGGGGCACATGGACTGGCTCGAAGATACGAAAATCCCGGTCGGCAAGGTGGCGCGCGACGTCTTCGACTGGCTTCAGGACGTGGGCGGCCCGGTGTTCGACTGGATATCCGTCGCGGGCGAAACCATGATCGACGCGATCCTCTGGGTGCTGCAAACACCGCCGCCCCTGTTGATCGTGGCCGTCTTCGCGGTGCTGACGTGGTTTCTGCAAAAGAACTGGAAGATCGTGGTCTTCGTCGTCCTCGGTTTCCTGTTCATCATGAATCAGGGGTATTGGGAGGAGACGACCGAAAGCCTCACCCTCGTCCTGTCGGCCTGCGTGGTCTGCATGGCGATCGGGGTGCCCATCGGGATCGCGGCGGCGCATCGGCCGAAACTCTACGCCGGGATGAGGCCCGTCTTGGACCTGATGCAGACGCTGCCGACCTTCGTCTACCTGATCCCGGCCATCGTGTTCTTCGGCATCGGCATGGTGCCGGGCCTCTTGGCCACCGTGATCTTCGTGCTCCCCGCGCCGATCCGGCTCACGCACCTCGGCATATCCTCGACCCCGATGGCGCTGAAAGAAGCCGCGCAGGCCTTTGGCGCGACGGGGCGGCAACTTTTGTGGAAAGTCGAACTGCCCTACGCGCTGCCGCAGATCATGACCGGCCTCAACCAGACGATCATGCTGTCGCTGTCGATGGTGGTCATCGCGGCCCTTGTGGGCGCCGACGGTCTGGGCGTTCCGGTCGTGCGCGCGCTCAATCAGGTGAACACCGCGCTGGGGTTTGAAAGCGGCTTCGTCATCGTCGTCGTCGCCATCATCCTCGACCGAATGCTGAGGATCGAACGCAAATGACCAATGCCGTGGAATTCGACAACGTCTCGATCGTGTTCGGCGACCAGCCGGATCAGGCGCTTCCGCTCATGGACGAGGGGCAGGACCGCGCCGCCGTGCAGGAAGAGACCGGGCAGGTGCTGGGCGTGCACGACTGCAAGCTCGACGTGGCCGAGGGCGAGATCCTCGTGCTCATGGGGCTGTCCGGCTCCGGCAAGTCGACGCTCTTGCGCGCCGTGAACGGGCTGAACCCGGTGGTGCGCGGTTCGGTGCGCGTGTCGGACGGCGGACAGATGGTCGATGTGACCCATGCGGACGCGGCGACCCTGCGCCATATCCGGCTCAACAAGGTGTCGATGGTGTTCCAGCAGTTCGGGCTGCTCCCGTGGCGCACCGTGCGCGACAACGTCGGGTTGGGGCTGGAACTGGGCGGACAATCGCGGGCCGAGCGCACGGCCAAAGTGGACGAACAGTTGGAAATCGTGGGGCTGACCGACTGGGCCGACCGGATGGTGGGCGAATTGTCGGGCGGGATGCAGCAGCGCGTGGGCCTTGCTCGCGCCTTTGCCACAGGCGCGCCGATCCTTTTGATGGACGAGCCCTATTCGGCGCTCGACCCCCTGATCCGCACCCGGCTTCAGGACGAGCTTCTCGACCTTCAGGAACGGTTCAAATGCACGATCATCTTCGTCAGTCACGATCTGGACGAAGCGTTCAAGATCGGCGACCGCATCGCGATCATGGAGGGCGGGCGCATCGTTCAATGCGGCACCCCGCGTGAGATTTTCACGGCCCCCGCCAACGATTACGTGGCCGATTTCGTGGCCCACATGAACCCGCTCGGCGTGCTCACCGCCCGCGACGTGATGGAGCCGGGCGAGGGCGAAGGGCAGATCGACGCCGCCACCAAGGTGGGCGAGGTGATGGAACGTCTGGGGCAGGGCGGCCCGCTCTCGGTGGTCGAGGACGGCGCCGTGCTGGGCCGCGTTTCGCAATCCAGCGTCCTCGCCCGACTGGTCGATCCGCGCGGGCGCTAGGCACACGGGAAGGTGGGCTTTCATCCGGCGGGGAATCGGTTACGGTTTCCCGACGAGCAGTTCCGAGGTCCTTCGTGCGCAAAACACTTCTGTTTACTCTTGCCGCAACGGTCCTGGCCTCCGGCTGCGCGCGCACCCTGACCCCGAACGAGACCGTTTTCGCCAAGAACCTTTTCGGCGACACGCTGGAGATCGAGGGGATCGAGGTGCTGGCGGGCGCAGGCGTTCTGCCGCTGCCGCGCGACTATCCGGCGCTGCGCGACCCGTCCGAACCGGTCGAGGCGGCCCCGCCGCCGCGCAAGGCGCCCGATGACCTTTGCGTGCGCAAGCCCTCGCCGCGCCGCTACTGGGATTGGCCCGCCGCCTTCGTCCTCGACGACAACATCTATTTTTCCTACCGCTGGTATCCCGAAGATGCCTTCGCGGGCCTGCCCGACAGCGCGCTTTACCCGGTCGCACCGATCATGGCGCATGAGCTTGTCCATGTCTGGCAATGGCAGAACCGCGCGCGCACGAACTACTCGCCGCTGGTGTCGGCCGGCGAAAGCATCGAGTCGAAAGACCCGTATTTCTGGGTGCCGGAAGCGGGGCGCGAGTTCCTGACCTACGGATATGAACAGCAGGCCGCGATGGTCGAGGATTTCGTCTGTTACGTCCTCTTCGATCCCAAGGATGCCAAGGTCGATGAATTGGCCGACATCCTGCGCCCGATCCTGCCCGTCGACACTTTCATCGCCGCCTACGCGCGCTAGGTCGTTTTCGCACCGCGAAGCGTCGGGCCAAATTGCCCGCTTTCCCACGGTTGCGCCATTTTGGGCGCGGACATGGAAGGGAGTCGCGTGATGGCGAAACAAGTGAAAGCTCTGGTTGTCGGGGGCGGTGCCGTGGGCACCTCGATCGCCTATCACCTAGCAAAAGCGGGCTGGTCCGACGTGGCGCTTCTGGAGCGGGACGAGCTGACCTCGGGCTCGACATGGCACGCCGCCGGGCTTCTGCCGCTCTTCAACATGGGCTACGCGACCAGCCACATCCACGACTACTCGGTCAAGTTCTACAAGACGCTGGAAGAGGAAACCGGGCTGGACGCGGGCTTTTTCGTCGTCGGCAACCTGCGCATGGCGCAGACGCAGGACCGGATGGACGAATACCAGCTTTATGCCTCGACCGCCGACACGGTGGGCATACCCTACGAATTCCTCTCGCCCGCCGAGATCAAGGACCGCTGGCCGCTTTTGCGCACCGAAGACCTGATCGGCGCGCTCTTTCACCCGACCGATGGCTACATCAACCCCGCCGACGTCACCATGGCGATGGCCAAAGGCGCACGCCAGCGCGGCGTCGAGATCATCCGCAAGCGGCAGGTGGACAGCTACGAATGGGCGGGCGACCACTGGATCGTGCACGGCACGGTGATGGGCGAGCGGGGCGGGAACCTCGTTCCGACCGATGAAACCTTCGAAATCCATGCCGAGCATGTGGTGACGGCCACCGGCAACCACGCGCAGCGCACCGCGCAGCTCTTGGGCATCAAGATGCCCGCGATCCCGGTCGAGCATCAGTTCATCGTGACCGAACCGGACCCGGCGCTGGTTGAATACCGCAAAACCCAGCCGCAGCATCCGGTGCTGCGCGACGCCGACGCCAAATGGTACGTGCGCGAAGAGCGCGGCGGCTGGATTCTCGGCCCCTATGAAGAAGGTGCGCCCGCGCGGTTCGAGCACGGCGTGCCCGACAGCTTCCGCGCCGATCTGTTCCCGCTCGACCTCGACCGGATCGAGGAAGAATACATGTCGATGATCCACCGCATCCCGTCGTCGGAAACGGTCGGCCTCAAGGACGATTTCAACGGACCGATCTGCTACACCCCCGACGGCAACCCGCTGGTCGGCCCCGCGCCGGGCCTGCGCAATATGTGGCTGGCCGAGGGGTTTTCCTTCGGGATCACCGCCGCGGGCGGTACCGGATACTACCTTGCCCAGATGATGGTCGAGGGCGAGGCCGAGATCGACATGGCCGCGCTCGACCCCAAGCGGTACGGGCAGGACTGGATGACGACCGAATATGCGGCCCGCAAGAACGAGGAATGCTACGACCACGTCTATATCCTGCACCACCCGGACGAAGAGCGCCCGGCCTGCCGCCCGCTGCGCACCGCGCCCGCCTATGACCGGCAAAAGGCGCTGGGCGCGCAGTTCGGCTGCGTGAACGGGTTCGAGCGCCCGAACTACTACGGCCCGCTCGACGCGCCCGACGATTTCGACCACGACGCGCGGTCCTTCCGCCGTGGCGGCTGGTGGCACTACGCCAAGGCCGAAGCGCAGGCGATCCGCGACACCGCAGGGCTGATCGACGCCTCGGCCTTTGCCAAGCACCGTATTTCCGGCCCCGGCGCGACCGCGTTCCTCGACTGGTTCACCACCAACAAGCTGCCGAAAGTGGGCCGGATCAACCTGACCTATGCGCTGACGTCCACGGGCACGACCCGCACCGAATACACCATCGTGCGCGAGGCCGAGGACAGCTATTACCTCGTCTCCGCCGGTGGCGTGCACGCCTATGACGAGGACTACCTCTACAAGGCCATCGAGGACAAAGAGGCCGAATTAGGTCGCATCAACCGCGAAGACGTGACCACCCGTTACGGCGTCTTCGCGCTGGCCGGACCCAACGCCCGCGACATTCTCAAGGAGCTGATCGTGGACGCCGACCCGAACACGGCGCTGTCCAACAAACGCTTCCCGTGGCTCTCGATGCGCAACATCGAACTCAAGATGTGCCCGGTCATGGCGATCCGCGTCGCCTATACCGGCGAACTTGGATGGGAGCTTCACCACCCGATCGAGATGCAGAATTACCTGTGGGATCAGCTGATGAAGGCGGGCGAGAAGCACGGGCTGAAACCCGTGGGTGCCCGCGCCCAGAACTGGCTCCGGCAGGAGAAAAGCTACCGCGCCTTCGGCACCGAATTGGGCCGCGACGCGACCCCGATTGAGGCCGGGCTGGACCGCTTCGTGGACATGGACAAGGACTTCTACGGCAAGGCCGAGATGGCGGCGAAAGGCATCCGGTCCATGTGCGTCACGCTTCTGATCGACGGGCCGGAGGATGCCGACCCGTGGGGCCGCGAGGCGTTGTTCGACGGCGACACCAAGGTCGGGCGTCTGACCTCGGGCGGCTACTCGGTCGCCTTCGGCAAACAGATCGGCATGGGCTATGTGAAGCCCGAACTGGCCAAGGTCGGGACCAAGCTGAAGGTCAAGATGCAGAACCGGCTGTGGGATTGCGAGATCGTGGAGGACAGCCCGCACGACCCGACCAACGCCCGCATCCGCGTGGATGGCTGATGGGTTTCATGGTAGCCTTCGGGGGGTATCCCCGGAGGCGGCCATGCCCGACGACGACCTCATAACCTGCTCCTGCCTGTGCGGCGCGGTTCGGTTCGAGATCACCCGACCGCCGAAGCTGAATTCCTGCAATTGTTCGGCTTGTAGAAGATACGGCGCCCTTTGGGGCTATTCTCCGCCCACGAATGCGCGATTTCTGCAAGGCGAAGACCACACGGTTCCCTATCTGCGCGGTGAGAAATCGCTCGCCTTCCACCATTGCGCGACCTGCGGCTGCATCACCCACTGGCAGGGGCAGGCCGACAATAACCGCGCGTTCAACCTGCGTCTGGCTGACGACCCAGCCGCGATCGACGGCATCCGCATCCGCCAGTTCGACGGGGCGGACAGCTGGACCTTTCTGGACTAGCGAAGCTCGCCCGCCGGAAAAAGCAGCCGCCCGGCAAATCGCTCCAACGGCGTCGCGAGGGTGCGCACGAATTTCACCGGATCGCGGCGAAAGCGCGGGACATGGCCCGCCAGCCCCTGCGCTGCGAGGATGCGGGCGAAGACGGGTATCCAGAACCGGAAGGGCCACGCCGGATCGCCGGTCGGAAAGGCAAGCGCGGCCCCGCGCGCCCAATAGCGGTGCGCGAAGGTCGAGGGTTCCGCCCGAAATGCGGCGCGCTGGGCACGCGGCACGACGAGCGCGAGCACGGGGGCGAGGCCCCAGAGACGCCAGCCGAACAGCCCGTAGTTGACCACCGTCGACGCGTTGCGGTGCGTCGCATGGGCCGCCGGACGGTGCGCCGCGTAATCCGCCAGCGTCCGCGCCACCGCATCCGGCACCTCGCCCGCCTCGGGCGGAAACCCGAAATCGACCGCCAGAGCGGTCACCGCGGGGTCGTCGGCACCAAGCCCGGCGACGGCAAGGTGATAGGCGTGCGCTTCGAGCGCCGCGTCGTTCTGCCCGGCCAGCCCCGGCACGATGTCGGCGGGCGTGAAAGCCGCGCGCCGAAAGGCTGCCGACGCCTGCCGCCAGAACGCATCCCGATCCGATTGCGACCGGGTGCGCACATCGGCAAAGGCCTCGCGGAAGAAAATGATTTCCAGAAATTGCGTCATCGCCACGTTCAGATGCGCGCGCAAAGGGCTCGTGCGGTCGACCGCCCCGGCCTTGTCGAAGCTGTCCACCACCAGCGAGAGGTTTTGCAGAAGGCGCGCGTTGTCCTCCATCGTGCGCGCCCGCCGCATCGTCGACTGCGCCCGCTGGCGATAGCGCGTCGCCTCGACAGCGAGGAGCGAGATCCGGTCCGCGTGCAACAGCGCCTCGACCACGAAAGGCCTCTCCTCCATCTGGGTCAGGGCGAACCGGATACCGTGGTCGTCCAGAAAGGACCGGCGATAGAGCCACAGCCAGAAGTGCCAGCTTTCCAGAATGAAGGGATCGTCGGCCAAGGCGATGCCCGCGCGCGTTTCGGAAAACCGCCGTTCTGCCTCGTCAGGCACCAGCCGCAGCGGCTGGCCCGCTTTGCGCTCCACCGCGTGATACAGCTTTCGCCCGCGCACCATGTCGCTCGCGGTCGTATCGGCGAGCGCGACGGCCCGCGACAGAAAGCCGGTGTCGGGCATCCAGTCGTCGCCGTCGATGAACCAGACATATTCGCCCGTCGCCACCTCCAGCGCCCGGTTGCGCGCAAAGCCCTGTCCGACGTTCTCGGTCAGAACCATCGGCCTGATCCGGGGATCGTCGGCGGCAAGACGGTCGATCACCCGTTGCGCGTCGTCGGGGGACACGTCGTTGACCGTAATGATTTCCAGCGACGCCAGATCCTGCGCCTGAACCGAAGCGATACAGTCCTCGATATAGGCCTCGACCCCATGCACCGGGATAATCACCGAAACGCGCGGCCTATCGGTCTGCCCTGTGTCCGTCGCCATGCGCCGGTGACTCCCTTGTCCCTCGCCAGAACGTCTAGTGGAGCGGGACCGCAAGGCCAAGTCGGGCGGCCCTGTCGGGGCCACGATCCAGACAGCGGCTGCCCATTTTTGCACCATCGCCGCGCATTTGTGCGCCATTGTCGTGCCCGCGCCCCGCAGCGTTCGGTTCTCGGTTGACGCGGAAAACGCGCTAGCGCTCACCTTGACGGGCAGGACGCTTAGGGTTCCGCCGCGCCAAAACGCGGGTCTGGTCCGAGAAGCGTCACCTCTCCGGCAAATTCCGAAGGGGCACACGGCGGGCCAAAATCCCGGGAGACATACTGCGCTGGTTTCGTCCGCGCCCAATCTCTTTGTTCCGCCAGTGGACCGGAACCCGACCAGTCAAAGGCGGGACGCAGAACGGGGAACATCATGACCAAAACGAACATCCTGTCCGCTTGGGCGCTCTCTCTCGGCGTCCTCGGCGCATCTCTTGCTCCGGCTCAAGCCGAGGAAAAGACCGAGTTCAAGGTAGCGTGGTCCATCTATGTCGGCTGGATGCCGTGGGGCTATCTGGAAGACAGCGGCATCATGGACAAATGGGCCGAGAAATACGGCATCGACGTCGAGATCGTGCAGATCAACGACTACGTCGAGTCGATCAACCAATACACCGCAGGCGCCTTTGACGGCGTGTCGGCCACCAATATGGACACGCTCTCGATCCCGTCGGGCGGCGGCGTGGACACCACAGCACTCATCATCGGTGACTATTCCAACGGCAACGACGCGGTGATCCTGAAGGGTGAGGGCACGATCGAAGACCTTGCGGGCAAACCCGTGAATCTCGTCGAACTCTCCGTGTCGCACTACCTGCTCGCCCGTGGCCTCGACAGCGTCGGTCTGGCCGAGCGTGATCTGGACGGGGTCATCAACACCTCGGACGCCGACATGATCGCGGCCTATGCCACCGACGATGTGCAGGCGGTCGTGACGTGGAACCCGCTGGTGTCGGAAATCCTCGGCAGCAATCCCGACGCGACCAACGTGTTCGACTCGTCCGCCATTCCCGGCGAAATCCTCGATCTCATGGTCGTGAACTCGGAAACGCTGGCCGACAACCCGGACTTCGGCAAGGCGCTGGTGGGCGCGTGGTACGAGGTCATGGGTCTGATGGCCGCAGGCGACGAAGAGGCGCTGACCGCGATGGCCGAAGCGTCCGGCACCGATCTTGAGGGCTACAAGGTGCAGCTCGCCGCGACCGAGATGTTCTATGACCCGGCAGATGCCGTGGCGCAGGCCTCGTCCGCCGATCTGCCGACGACCATGACCAACGTCGCCGAGTTCCTGTTCGACAAGGGCATCCTTGGCGAAGGCGCACCAAGCGCAGACTTCGTCGGCGTCGCTTATCCTGACGGTTCGACGAGCGGCGACGCGAACAACGTCAAGTTCCGCTACGACGCCACCTACATGCAGATGGCCGCCGACGGCGAGTTGTAAGCACGCGTCGCGGGGCCGTTCGCGCGGCCCCGCCTTGTCCCAAGGCTGACCCATGCGTCTCATCAACCGATCCCCGGCCCGGCCCCTCGCGGTCGCCCTCGCAGCGGCGCCTTTCGTGGCCGTCGCCATCGCCTATGCCATCGGGTCCGAGATCCGTCTGGCGGCGAACCCTTCGGACAAGCTGCTGCCCGCGCCCGGCACGATCCTCGACACTGCGATCCGGCTCTTCACCGAACCCGACCGCCGTTCGGGCGAGATTCTGCTGTGGCGCGACACCGCCGCCTCGCTGCTCCGGCTCTTGGGCGGTGTGGGGATTGCGGCGCTGATCTCGCTCATCGTCGGGATGCTTATCGGCCTTCTGCCTTATGCCCGGCGCAGCTTCTCGGGCTTCGTCGCGGTCCTGTCGATGGTGCCGCCGCTCGCGCTGCTACCGATCCTGTTCATCGTGTTCGGCCTTGGCGAAACCTCCAAGATCGTGCTCATCGTCATCGGCATCACGCCCTTCATGACCCGCGATCTCAGCCAACGCGTGCTCGACATCCCGCACGAACAGATCGTCAAGGCGCAGACCCTCGGCGCCTCCACATGGGTCATCGCCGCCCGCGTGGCGCTCCCGCAAATTCTGCCGCGCCTCATCGCCAACGTGCGCCTGTCGCTGGGGAGCGCGTGGCTCTTTCTCATTGCCGCCGAAGCCGTCGCCTCGGACGTGGGCCTCGGCTATCGCATCTTCCTCGTCCGCCGCTACCTCGCGATGGACGTCATTCTCACCTACGTCATCTGGATCACGCTCCTGGCCTTCCTCATCGACTGGGCGCTCAGGCTCCTGACCCGCAAGGCGTTTCCGTGGATGGAGGCCGGGCTATGAGTTTCGTCTCCGTCCGCGATGTGTTCCAAAGCTACGGGGGCCGCCCGATCCTCGAACGTGTGAACGTCGAGGTGAACGAGGGTGAGTTCATCTCGATCGTCGGGGCCTCCGGCTGCGGCAAGTCCACCTTCCTGCGCATGTTGCTGGCCGAAGAGCAGCCGACGCGCGGCACGATCACCATCGACGGGGGAGAACCTGCTGTCGAACCGGGGTTGGAGCGCGGCGTGGTGTTCCAGAAATACTCGGTCTTTCCGCATCTGACCGTGCGCCAGAACATCGTGGCGGGCGAGGGATTCCAGACCGCATCAGGCCGCTTGCGTGGGGCCGCGCGCCGCGCCGCGCTGGAACGCGCCGACGCGATGCTCGACCGGATCGGGTTGAACCATGTGGCGGACCAGTATCCGGCGAGCTTGTCGGGCGGCATGCAGCAGCGGCTTGCCATCGGGCAGGCGCTGACCGCGAAGCCGCGCATCCTGCTACTCGACGAGCCGTTCGGCGCGCTCGACCCCGGCACCCGGCTGTCGATGCATCAGTTCCTGACCGAACTGCGCGCCGAAACCAAAATGACCGTCTTTATGGTCACGCATGATCTGGAAGAGGGCTTCAAGCTCGGCGACCGGGTTCTGGTGTTCGACAAGCCGCGCTGGGACCCGCACGATCCCGGAGCCTTCGGCGCGACGATCACTTACGACTTCGACGCACGCGACCGGGGCATCCCGTTCCAGCGCATCCTCGACCTTTACCCTTCGCTGGCGAAAGCCAGTTGACCCGACACGGCACGCGCCCCCGGGCTCCGCGTGTCGCTGAAACCAAGGCCCGCGACTGACGCCGCACTCCGGCATGACGACAGGAGACAGCAATGTTTTCGCCCAAACGCACCCGATCCCACCACCCCCGCGACCTCGCCGCCGCGCATGACGCCCGCGACCGGCGCGCCCATCACCCGGACCTCACCAAGCTTGGCGGATGGAAGGCGATGCAGGCCGAAGCCGACATCGATGGCGACCGCTGGGAGGAAGAAAAGAAATGGGCTCTGCGGATGGGCCTGACCGGCGCGGACAGCATCGAGGACAAGTCGATCCCCACCTTCGCGCGGGGCGAGTTGCCACATTACGCGGGCATCAACACGTTCCTCAAAGCGCCCTATGCCGAGGACGTGCTGGAGGTCGCCCACTACGACGCGACAGTGCTGGGCATCCCCTTTGACGGTGGCACGACCTATCGCCCCGGCACCCGGTTCGGCCCCCAAGGCGTGCGCAAAATCTCGGCGCTTTATACGCCCTACAACTACGAGATCGGCGTCGATCTGCGCGAACAGATGACGCTCTGCGATGCGGGCGACGTGTTCACGATCCCGGCGAACCTTGAGAAGTCCTTTGACCAGATCACGCGGGCGGTGAGCCATGTAGCATCTTCCGGCAGCTTCCCGATCATGATCGGCGGCGACCACTCCATCGGCTTTCCTTGCGTGCGCGGGATCGCCGAGGTGACGTCGAAGAAGATCGGCATCGTCCATTTCGACCGTCACGCCGACATTCAGGAAAAAGACCTCGACGAACGCATGCACACGACACCTTGGTTCCATGCGACCAACATGCCCAACGTGCCGCCCAAGAACCTCGTCCAGATCGGCATCGGCGGCTGGCAGGTGCCGCGCGAGGCGGTGAAGGTCGCGCGCGAGCGGCAGACCAACATCATCACGATGGCGGACGTGGAGAAGATGGGCATCGACAAGACCGTCGAGATGGCGCTGGAGATGGCTTGGGACGGTGTCGACATGGTCTATATGTCCTTCGACATCGACTCGATCGACTGCGGCTTCGTGCCCGGCACCGGCTGGCCCGAACCCGGCGGTTTCCTTCCGCGTGAGGCGCTGGCGCTCGCCTCCGGTGTCGCGAAAGAGGGGCTGTGCGGGCTTGAGCTGGTTGAGGTTTCGCCGCCCTACGACACATCCGACATCACCGCCCTCATGGGCACCCGCGTGATCGTCGACGTGCTCGGCGCGATGGTCAGCCACGGCACGCTGGGCAAGCACAAGGCGATGATCGACAAGCCCGTGCAGTTCCCGCATGGAGAGTTCGAAGGCAAGCGCTGGTCGAACCCGCATCCGCACAAGGTGGGGGGCTGATCCATGCCGCATGACCACCCGCACTATCACGCACACGGCCATCACCACGCACCCGGCCACAACCACCCGCATGACGCCGACCACCTGCATTCGCACATGCACCACCCTGACGAGGCGGCGGACCTTCAGGTGCTCGCCGCCCAGTTCATCGACGGGTTCGTGAAGGCCGCCGACAAGACGAGTTACCTCAAACTCGCGGGCGTGCCGTTCGAGCGTCCGGGGCAGGGCGGCGCGAAGGCGCTGAAACTCGTGGATGTGGAACTGACGACCGACTGGCAGGTCGGCACCGCGTCGCCCAGTTTCGGGTCGCGCGAACTCAGCTATCTGCCGTTCCCCGGCGAAATGGTGCGCGAGCGGACGAACATGTCGCTGATCTACGTCTCGATGGACGAGAAATCCGTGCTCGACTTGCGCGACTTCCTTCATGCCCGCAAGCACGAGATCGAAGCCTGACCTTGCCCAAGGCCCTGCCGACCGCAATAGTGGCAGCGGGGCCTGACGGGACATGGGCATGACGATCAGCGAGACGAGCGGGCTGGGGCGCGACCCCGACACCGAGTACGAAGAGATTTGCCGTTGGCTCGGCGCGATCGAATTCGCGTGGGACATCGAAAAATCGCTCGAATTCGCGCTCTTCCGCACCTACGCGGTGCCGTCGATCTCGGGCCTTCTGGTGCGCACCGGCAAGTTCGAAACCGAGCCGCGCAAACGCTACGACGACACCGAGCTTCTGCTGTCCGAACCGATGGAACACGGGCTGGACTCGGATCGCGGAGCCGAGGCGGTGGCGCGGATCAACGCGATCCACGGCCGCTTCCGCATCTCGAACGACGACATGCTCTACGTCCTGACCACCTTCGTCTGCGAACCCGTCCGCTGGTGCGCCAAATACGCCAAGCGCCCGTTCAGCGACGACGAAGTGCGGGCTTGGACCAACTACTACCGCGCTCTGGGCGCACGCATGGGCATCTCCGGCATCCCGGCCGATTACGCCGCCTTCGACGCTCTCAACCGCGCCTATGAAGGCGCGCAGTTCCGCTACGCCGAGAGCAACCACCGGATCGCCGTCGCCTCGCTCGACCTGCTGCTGGGCTTCTACCTGCCGCGCCCGCTTTTCTCTCTCGCCCGGCCCGCCGCCCTCGCCCTGATGGACGGTCCCCTGCTCCTCGCGATGGGGTTTGAGCCGCCCTCGCGCGGGGTGCGCAAGACGGTGGAGCGGGCGATGGCGGCGCGCAAATGGGTGCTGGGCAAGCTTCCACGCCGCAAGACACCGCGCCTCATCACCGCGCGCCGCCGCCCGACCTATCCCGGTGGCTACGTGATTTCGGAACTGGGCAACGGCCCCCTGCGCGCGGCGGAGTAGGGGCGCTTCAAAACTCCATCCAGATCGTCACCGGCCCATCGTTCACCAGCGACACTTTCATGTCCGCCCCGAACCGCCCTTGTGCGACCTCGATTCCCTGCGCGCGCAACTGCCCTGCGAAATATTCGTACAGCCGCTCGCCCTCGTCGGGTCGCGCCGCCGTGGAAAACCCCGGACGATTGCCCGAGCGCGTGTCGGCGGCCAGCGTGAACTGGCTCACCACCAGCGCCGCCCCGCCCGTGTCCAGAAGCGAGCGATTCATCTTGTCCGCATCATCCTTGAAGATCCGCAGCTTCGCGACCTTGGCGGCCAGCGTATCGGCATTCGCCTCGGCATCGCCATCCATCGCACAGACGAGGATCAAAAGCCCCGCGCCGATCTCACCGACGACCGCGCCATCCACGCGAACGGCGGCCTCGCTCACCCGCTGGACCAGCGCCCTCACAGCTCGTTCGCCCACGGCGGGTTGGCCCCGGCCCGCGACACGGTGATCGCCGCCGCGCGGTTGCCGAGGTCCAGCGCGGGCTTCACCTTGGCCTCGTCCAGTTGGGCCAGCGCCGTCCTGTCGAGCAGCCCGGCCTGCGACAGGCCCGCCAGAAGCCCCGCGTTGAACGTGTCGCCCGCCCCGACGGTATCGACCACCTGAACCCGCTGCGCCTCGGCCCGCACCGAGCCGCCGCGCCAATGGCCGACGACCCCTTTGGCCCCTTCGGTCACGCAGACCAGCGCCGCGCCGTTCGCCAGAATCTCATCCGCATCGGTGCCGAGCCAGTCCATATCCTCGTCCGAGATCTTCACGATATCGGCCACCGCCAGCATCCGTTCGATCCGCGCCCGATAGGCGCGTTCGTCGGTGATGAAACCGGGTCGGATATTGGGGTCGATCATCGTCACCCGCTTGCCCGCCTCGCGCAGCATCAGCGCCTCATAGGCTGCGCCGCAGGGGTCCACGACCAGTGAAATTCCGCCAAAAAACAGGGCCTCGGCCTCGGTGACATCGGGCAGGTCGGCGGGGGTGAGCATCCGCCCCGCCGTGTTCTCGTCATAGAACGCATACCGCGCCTGACCGTCCACCAGCTTGACGAAGGCCAGCGTTGTCGGCCGGTCCGAGCGCACCGCGACGCTCGCATCGACGTGCGAGGCCCCCAGCGCCGTTTCCAGCATCTCGCCGAACAGATCCCGCGACAGGCCGGAGAAGAACGAGGTCTCGACCCCGAGCCGGCCAAGCGCGATGGCGGTGTTGAACACGGCGCCGCCGGGGTAGGGCGCGAAGGCGGGTTCGCCGCCCGTGCTCTCACGCGGCAGCATGTCGATCAGCGCCTCTCCACAGCACAGGATCATGGCAGAACTCCGGGTCGGTTGTTAGCGGTATCAGTCCTAGCGGCCCCGCGCGGATTGCGCAATCACCCGCGCCAGTCGACCCAGTCGTCCAGTGGCGCGCGCGCCGTGCGGAACCCGTTCGCCGGGTGCGCGGTGTCGCTGTAGCCGAACGAGATCACGCACAGCGCCAGCCGATCCTCGCCCAGACCGAAAAAGTCGTGCAGGGCAGGCGAGAATGCCGCCGGGGCCGCCTGTGCGATCGTGGCGATCCCCCGTGCCTCTGCCGCGAGGGTGAAGGCGGTGATAAACCCGCCCGTATCCAACGCGCCGTAGCTGCCCAACTCGCGGCCAGATGAGATCATCGCGACATGCGGTGCGCCGAAGAAGCTGTAGTTCTTCATCATCTCGCGCGCGGACCCCGCCCGGTCGCCCTTTTCGACGCCCACCGCCTCGTAAAGCTGCCAGCCGCAGGTGCGCCGCCGTTCCCGGTGATCGCCCGTGTAGCCTTCGGGAAAGGGAATATCCGGCGCGGGTTTGCCTTTGGCGACGGCAGCACCAAGCGCCTCGCGCAGCCGCTCGGTCTCATCGCCCGAGGTCACGGACACCTTCCACGGCTGGGCATTGCACCAGGACGGCACGCGCTGCGCGGCCAGAAGGATCGCCTCGATCTCTTCCCGCGCGACCTGATCCGGCTTGAACGCGCGGCAGGAGTGGCGGCTTTTCAGGATGTCGAACAGGGTGTCGTAACGGTTCATCTGGTCCTCTCAACGGCACGGCTGCGCGGGCGGCGGTTTACTGCGACTGGCTGGCGAAATATCCCACGACCCCCGCCACGATCAGACCCAGCACCACCGCGATGGTGATCTTGATCCACGACCACGGGCGTTCGCCCTGCACCTTCCCGGTCCGTCCGTTCACCACGAAGCGATAGGTCTTGCCGCGATACTTGTAGGCGGCGAGCCAGACGGGAAGCAGAATGTGTTTGAACGTCACGTCGCGCACGGTGGTGTTCACCGAATGCACCCGCTGGCGATCCCCGCCGATGTCGAATTTCACGTCGCGCAGGATCACCTGATCCATATAGCGCCGCGCCTCGTCATACCCGTCCGGCAGTTCCACCGAATAGCCCTCGGCCCGGTAACCGGCGAGGTATTCCGGGCGATACGGCTCGAGCGCGGCCAGATCCCACGGCGCGAGGTTGTCGGTGAAGCTCTTGGGTAGCGAGCGCGAGGCGAGCACCAGAACATCGTCGAAGAACCGCTTCACGGTCCCCGTCGCAGGCCGCCAGCGCACGCGCTGTTCCTGCACCTGCACCTGCTTGCCGTCGCGCATGACCGTCTTGGTCACGTAATAGACCGTGCCGTGTTCGCCCGTGTACCGCGACTTGGTATCGGCGTCGAAGGTCCAGTAGGGCACGTAGATACCCGACATCCGGCGACCCTTGCGGGCGTATTGCTGCAAGCCGTTGGGGGCGAACCAGAGCTTGCCCAGCCACTTGTTCATCGCCTCATGCGCCGCGCGCTCCTCGACCCCGAAGGGCAGTAGGCCCTTGGGTTTGATGTGGCGATGCACGCCCGTATCCGTCACCACCGGCGTCGCACAGAACGGGCATTCCTTTGCGTGCGTCTTTTCGTCGAACTCCACCTGCGCCCCGCAGTTGGGGCATTTGGCGACGCGGGTTTCCTCGATCTCGGCCTCGGGCAGCTTGGCGTCCAGTGCGGCGCGGAAGTCGAGCTCCTGAATGGCGCTCACATGGCCGCCGTGGCCCTCGATCTTGGTGACGTTGCCGCAATGGTCGCAGACCAGTTCGCCTGCCGCCGCGTTGAACCGCATGTCGGCCCCGCACTGGTCGCAGGGAAAGCGATGCTCTTCCATCGGGCTTACGGTGTCGAGCGGGTTGGTGTCATCCTGCATGGTCGAAACTCACGATATGGGCGATCTGTCGGGCCGAGGCCGAGGTGAAGCGGATCACGTGGCAGAAGATGCGGGGGGCCTCGCCCGCGCGTTGCAGACGGCCCGAAACCGACCCCGCCTTGCCGTGGCTCACCACCTCGGAAATCTCGATCCAGTCGTGATCCGGCGTTTCGGCCCGCGCGGCCTGTATGGCATCGCGCCCGGTGATCCCGGCCCCGAAGCGGTCCCACGACGCGCCTTCGGCCAACAGACCGTCGTCCAGCGCCCCGACCCCCATTAGGGCAAGCGCGATCGCCTCGGTCGTCTGGTTCTTGGGGCTGTTGCCGCAATCCGGCGAGCGGGCGATCCGGGTCATCTGGGCGGCCTGCCTGTGTCTGAGATCGAAAGCATCGGAAAACCTGCGCGCGGGTGTCGTTCGCGACAGGGGTAGCATGGGGGCGCCGAGGCGCAAACCGTCATTGCCGAGGTTGTTGCATGTGGGCGAGGCCCGCCTATCCTGAGCCCAGCCCGAGACCGGAGACCCGATGCGCACCGCCCTGATCCTCGCCCTGCTCGCCACGCCCGCAAGTGCTTTCGCCGAGGACGCGATCTACCGCTTCACATGGCAGGGCGCGGGGGGCTACGCCTTTGAGGGGGCGATGTCCTTCGACGCCGCGAAACTGTCGCTCGCGCGGATTTACGAGGGCGACGTGCAGTGCTTCGTCATCGAAGGGCGCAAAGGCGACCTGCCCGTGGGGCGCTGGGCGCTGGGCATGCTGATCCCCGAAACGACGTGGATTCTGACCTTCGACACCGAAGCCGAGCGGTTCGTTCCCTTCGGTCCCGCCGATCCGATGCCGCA
This sequence comes from Maritimibacter alexandrii, assembly GCF_005871115.1. NCBI lineage: Bacteria > Pseudomonadati > Pseudomonadota > Alphaproteobacteria > Rhodobacterales > Roseobacteraceae > Maritimibacter > Maritimibacter alexandrii. The sequence goes on along the minus strand of NZ_SWKQ01000013.1, from coordinate 410,503 downwards.
GGCCTGGAACATGGACGGCTACGGCACCGACTGCGGCCCCGAAGGCTTCGGGTTCAACATCGGCAACTACGCGCAGGACATCTGCATCGACGGCACCCTGATCGCCGACAGCCAGATGCCGCCCGCCACGCCGTTTCCCGCCGAACGGGTCGAGAGCTACGATTTTCCCGCGGATGCCTGCCGCCCGTCGATGCTCATGAGCGAGGGGCGCGCGTCGGGTGGTGGGTTTGGCCCCACCCGACAAGCCAAACGCCCGTAGGGTGGGTGCCAACCCACCGATCGTTGCGACGCCTCAGACCGCCGGCGGCGGGGGCGGCGGCATGACCGTGAACAGGGTGGCGAGGTCGGCCACGTCCTCGGCCTTCATCCAGCCATCCTGACCGGCGGTCCAGACCATCGTGTCGCGCGTGACCTCACCGGCCCCGGCCTTTTGCCCCATCGTGGCGCGGCTGAACGGGCCTTTGGTCTCGCCGTTCTCGGCGATGTGCCAGACCTTTTCGGCCGGCGGCGGGGGCGGCGGAGCGGGGCGGGCGGCGGCGGGCGCGGGGGCGGCGCCCCACGGCCCCTGCATGGTCCCGGCACCCTGCGCCATCGCCATGCCCAGACCCATGCCCATCGCCGCGCCCATGCCTTCGGAGGCGGCACCGCCCTTTTGCAGCGCCTCGGCGGCCGACCATTTCATGTGCTCGTCGAGATTGCCCGCCAGCCCGCGCGAGGTGCGCTTGTCCAGCGCCTCTTCGACCGCCGGGGGAAGCGAGATGTTCTCGATATAGAATTCGGGGATCGCGAGGCCGTAATCCGCCACGATCTTGGTGATCTCGTTCGCCACCATCTTGCCCAGTTCCTGCGTGTTCGCCGCCATGTCGAGCACCGGGATGCCCGACCCTGCGATCACGCGGGAAAAGCTCTGCACGATGATGTTGCGGATCTGGAAGCTGACCTCGTCCATCGTGAACTCGCCATCCGTGCCGACGATTTCCTGAAGGAACAGGGCCGGGTCGGTCACGCGCACGGCATAGGTGCCGAAGGCGCGCAGGCGCACCGGGCCGAACTCGGGGTCGCGGCACATGATCGGGTTCTTCGTGCCCCATTTGAGGTCGGTGAACCGGGTCGTGTTGACGTAATAGATTTCCGACTTGAACGGCGACTTGAACCCATGATCCCAGTGCTGAAGCGAGGTCATGATCGGCATGTTGTTGGTTTCGAGCATGTAAAGCCCCGGCGTGAACACATCCGCCAGCTGCCCCTCATGCACGAACACCGCCGCCTGACCCTCGCGCACGGTCAGCTTCGCGCCGTACTTGATCTCGTGGCCTTCGCGCTCGAACCGCCAGACCATCGTGTCGCGGGTATCGTCCGTCCAGTGAATGACGTCGATGAATTGCCCGCTCAGGAAATCCAGAATGCCCATTGTCCCATCTCCCTATACATTGCCGCCCATCAGGTCCGAGGCGATCCGCTCGACGATCGGTCGCGCCTCCCCCTCGGACATGCCGGGGCGCAGGCGTTCATCGTAGAGCATTTCCAAAAGTTTTTCGTCATGAGTCGTGAGGAGGCCGAATTCCTCGTCGTCGTTGAAGATCGACGGGCGGGCCAGCGGATAATCGTTCGAAAGCCCCAAACCCTGCGCCACCTCTTCCTGAATGCAGGACGCGCGCAAGAGGTCGGGGTGTTCCGCCCGGATGATCGCCACGGCCTGATCGTAGGTGCCATCCTGTTCGGGATCGGTCGCGAAGGCGAGGCAGTAGGTCGATTCAGGCAGGTTCAGAACCGTGTTCAGGGCGGTGCGCGAAATGTTCGGCATGATCCGCCGCAGCGTCGGCTCCATCGCGCGGCGTTCGCTTTCCGACAGGATGAAGACGTGGAAATTGCCGCCCCGCCCGACCGAGATCGGGTGGCCGGTGATGCGGCCCAGACGGTTGGCGAAGGCGGCGAGTTCGTTGGAATCGCGCGTGCGTTTCGCCGGACTGACCGAGGGGCCGAACTCCAGCGTCAGGCGCACGGGCTTGGTCCAGCGATGCAGGCGCGACGCGCTTTCGCGGGCGACGAGCGTGCCGCCCTGATCCGCATATTCCTCGTAGAACGCGATGCGCAGGAAATTCCGGGTCAGGTCACGCGCGGTGAACGGCGCGTCCGGCCCGCCGCCATCGGTGCGCAGCAGACCCTGCGAAAGCAGCCCGTTCTGCAACCGCGCGTAGTAGGAGACGAGTTCGGGCGACAGCCCATCCGCCTCGGGCACGTTCGAGGCATCGGGGCGCGGCTCCGGGGCTGGGGCCGTGCGCACGGCCCCGCTGCCCGGCATGTCGCATCCGGACAAAAGACCCGCCGCGACCAGCGCGGCGGGCAGAATGGCTGACTTCAGTTTCAATTCGGTACGGACTCGCCCATGTTATGCCCCGACGCGGTGTCGCGGGCCTTGGCCGACGCGAGCGTTTCTTTCAGCTCGGTCTCCATCTTCTTCAACTCTTCCTCGGCGGCAGCACGTTTCGCCTTGCCTTCGTCCGCGATCTGGAGGCTTTCTTGAATCGTGGCGATAAGTTCGGCGTTCGCGGTCTTGATCGCCTCGATATCGAACACGCCGCGTTCCATCTCCTGCCGCACGACCTTGTTCGATTCGCGCAGGTTCTTGGCATTCGCCGTGAGCAGCTCGTTCGTCAGGTCGTTGGCCTCTTTCACCGCGGCCGCCGCTTCGGCGGACCGCTGGATCGTCACGGCCTGTGCAAGCTGCGTCTCCCACAACGGGACGGTGTTGACCAGCGTCGAGTTGATCTTCGTGACGAGGCTCTTGTCGTTCTCCTGCACCAGCCGGATCGAGGGCAGCGATTGCATCGTGACCTGACGGGTGAGTTTCAGGTCATGCACACGGCGTTCCAGATCGTCGCGGGCCGCGCGCAGGTCGCGCAATTCCTGCGCCTTCATCACGCCCTGTTCCTCGGGCGCGGCATCGACCTCGGCCGCCTTGGCGGGAATCGTCGTCTCGTCCAATTCCTTGATCTTGGCCTCGCCCGCCGCGATGTAGAGCGCGAGTTCGTCGTAGAAATCGAGCGTCTTGTCGTACAGCACGTCGAGCGACTTGATGTCCTTCAGCAGCACATGCTCATGCTTGAGCAGGTTGTCCGTGATCCGGTCGATCTGTCCCTGAACGTCCTCGTAGCGCGCCGCGAACTTGGCCGCGGGCGCGGCCTTGCCGATGATCCGCTCCCAGAAGGTGCGCTTGCGGCGCATGTCCAGCTCGCTGACCGAAAAGCCCCGGATCGTCGTGACGATATCGCGCAAGCTGTCGCCTGCCGGGCCGACATCCTTGTTGCGCACGCCCGACAGCATTTCCTGACTGATGGTCTGCAATTCGGCCTGCGCCGACGAGCCGAATTCGATGATCGACTGGGTGTTGCCCATGTCGAGCTCGCCCATCCGCTTGGTGATCTCGGCCTTCTGGCCCGCATCGGCCGCCTCGAGCGGCACCAGTTCGGTCGAAGGTTCCCGCAGGACCACCGCCGTCAGATCTTCGACGGCCTTGGTTTCGGTGCCCGCTTCCTTGAATGTCTTGTCGTCCATCGCCCTGTCCCTGTTTTAAGAACTGACCACGCCTTCGCGGGCCAGCCGTTCACGCAGCACGTCGATCTCGATGTTCAGATCGGCATGATCGTCGGTAAGCATCTTCTGTGTCCGCGCCGTGAAATTCGTCTCCAGATCGTCGAGAAGCCGCACGTAATCCGCCCGCGCCGCACTGTTGCGCGACTGGCTGTAGATGTCGGCGAACTTCACCGTCGCGTCGCGCGCGCCCATCAGATAGACCGTCAGATACTTCCGGGCCGCCGTCAGATCGCGCGGGTCGTCCTCGATTGTGCGGAACATATGGCGCGCGGTGGCCTGAAAGCTGTCGACCCGGCGCTCGAGCTCGCGGTCGCGGGCACGCAGGATCGCGTCCTTCATCGCGGCAAGCAGTTTCTCGGCCTCGCCCACGGCACGCGCCACCCGGTCGGTCTGGAACTCGTCCACCCCTTCCATACCCTTGTTCTTCATCGGGTCGGGACCGAAGGCCATCACGTGAAGCGCGGCCCCCAGCACCCCGAAGATGACGGCGTTCATCACGCCGCCGCCCATGAACCCCGCGAGCGCGAGACCGAGCCCGGTGGTGACCGACCCGAGGATCTTGCGCGGCGCAGCAGGGCGGCGCGCGATCTTGCGCGCGTCATAGGCCTCGTGTGCCAGCACCCCTTCGCGGGTGAGCCAGGCCGCGAGGATCAGCAGGCCGAAGGCGACAAGGCGCAGGGCCAGACCCGCCGGGTCGAGAAAGAAGGCCGACACCGCAAGGGGCAGGGGGGCCAGAAAAAGGAAGTTCACCCGCCCGCCCGCGCGCGACCGGGTCTGCCCGTCGAACGGGTTTTTCGGCGCGGGCGACGCCTTGTCCGTCCTGTCCGGGCTGTATTTCCCGCCGTACCGTTGGGCCATCAGCCACCCCCCGTGACCGCGACATACAGAATGAGCGCGAGCAACAGCAGGTAGGACAGTTTCTGCAAACCGGAACCGGACACCACGACCCCCTCGGCCGGAAATTCCCATGACTTGTGATAGATATAGGGGCTGCGGGGCCTGCGGGCCAGATGAATCCCGAAAAGGCGGGGAACCTTGCCGATACGCGACGCTCCCAAGCGGAGCGGGCTTGCGCCCGCGCAGGTTTTGCGCGTTTTCGCCGCTGGCGAAACCGCACGGGTGAAGGGGGCCAGCCCCCTTGGACGCATTTGCAGGGCAAATGCGCCCCACCCCCGAGGTTTCTGGAAACAGAGAAGGGATCAGCGTTTGCGCGTCGGCTTACGGCGGCGCACGGGTGTCTTTTTCGCGGTCCCCGTCGGGTCTTTCGGCGCCTCAAGCCCAAGCTGGTCGCGCAACACGCGCCCCTTGACCTCCTCGACCGCGCCCGCCTTGAGCTCGCCCAGACGGAACGGACCATAGGAGATGCGGATTAGCCGGTTCACGGTCAGCCCCACGGCTTCCATCGCGCGGCGGATCTCGCGGTTCTTGCCCTCGCGCAGCCCGATGGTGAGCCAGGCGTTCGCGCCCTGCTGGCGGTCCAGCGTTACGGACATGCCCTGAAACGCCTCCCCGTCCACGGTGATACCCTTGCGCAGTTTCTCGAGCACCGCCTCTTCGGGCTTGCCGTTCACCCGCACGCGGTACTTGCGCACCCAGCCGGTCGAGGGCAGCTCCAGCTTGCGCTTGATGCCGCCATCATTGGTGAGGAGCAAAAGCCCTTCGGAATTGAGGTCGAGCCGCCCGACGCTCATCACCCGTGGCATGTCCTCCGGCAGCTTGTCGAACACCGTCTCGCGGCCCTTCTCGTCGCGCTCGGTGGTCACGAGCCCGGTGGGCTTGTGGTAAAGCCACAGGCGCGGCGCTTCGGGTTTCTCGACCAGCGTGCCGTCCACAGTGATCTTGTCGCGCGGCGTGACGTTCAGCGCCGGGCTGTCGATCACCTTGCCGTTCACACTCACGCGCCCGGCCTCGATCATGCGCTCGGCCTCGCGGCGCGAGGCGACGCCGGCACGCGAAAGCACCTTGGCGATCCTGTCGCCGGGAGGGGTCTTGTCGGTCATGGTCCCCGGATAGGGCGCGGGCCACCCCTTGTCCAGCGGCGCGCGGCGCGCGATGAAGGGGCATGACCGGCTTTCGCTCATACATGGATGCGGCCCTGGACGAGGCGCGCGCCGCCGCCGACCGCGGCGAAGTGCCCGTGGGCGCGGTGCTGGTCGGCCCGGACGGCACCATCGTCGCGCAGGCAGGCAACCGGACGCGCGAATTGTCCGACCCCACGGCCCATGCCGAAACGCTGGTGATCCGCGCGGCCTGCGCCGCCGCAGGATCTGAGCGCCTCCCGGATCACGACCTCTACGTCACGCTCGAACCCTGCCCGATGTGCGCCGCCGTCATCTCCTTCGCGCGCATCCGCCGTCTGTATTACGGCGCCTCCGACCCCAAATCAGGCGGCACCGCCCACGGCGCGCGCGTCTTCAACCACCCGCAGTGCCATCATGCGCCCGACGTCTACGACGGGATCGCCGCCGCCGAGGCCGAGACGCTCCTCAAGACCTTCTTCGGCAAAAAACGCTAAACACCTTTCCGGTCCGAAATATCCCGGAGGGGGTCTGGGGGAGGCTGGCCTCCCCCAGCGGGTCGTGGCGGGCTTGCCCGCCGCGAAACCTCAGATCTCGATGGCTTGCATCACCTCGGGCTCGATCACCTCGACGCCCTTCAACTCGCCCTTCATCACCTCGGCCGACTGCTCGAGCAGCGGGAAGGTGCGGTAATGGCACGGGATCACGGTCTTGAAGTCGAAATACCGCTTCGCCGCGTAGGACGCGCGCGCCATATCCATCGTGAAATGACCGCCCGCACACAGGATGCCGACGTCCGGTTTGTGGATGTCGCCCATCCACTCCATGTCGGCCATGATGTCGGTGTCGCCCGAGACGTAGATCGTGTGACCCTCGCCCGAGATCATATAGCCCGATTCGTTGCCGAGGTAGCGCGGGCCGTCCGCCGTCTGCTCGGACGAGGAATGGGTCGCGTTCACCATCGTGACCGCCACGTTGCCCAGCTTCACGGTGCCGCCCTTGTTGAAGCCTATGACCTCCAGCCCGTGCTTTTTCTCCCAGAACCCCATCAGGTCGAAAATGCCGACGCAGGGGATGCCCTTGTCGCTGCAGATGCCGACCGCCGAATTGGCGTGGTCGAAATGCCCGTGGGTGACGAGCACATGGGTCGCGCCCTCGGTCGCGGCCGCCCACTGGTCTTCGGGCAGCATCGGGTTGCCTTCGAGCCACGGGTCGATCAAGAGAACCTGATCCTCGATTTCGATGCGGAAGCTTGCGTGTCCGTGCCAGATGATCTTCATGGGGATACCTCCTGTTTTGGACGGGAGCGTAACAGGATGGGAGGGGATGTCGATGGACTGGACCGCGCAGATCGACGCCTATTGCGAACGGGTGGGGTTCGGGTTCTGGGCCGAGCCGATCAATGCCCTGACCAACATCGCCTTCCTGATTTCGGGGTTCGTCATCTGGCGCAAGGCACAGGGGCGCGGGCTGCCGCTGGCCGAGGCGATGGCGATCGTGCTTTTCGCCATCGGGATCGGGTCGTTCCTGTTCCACACCTTCGCGACACGCTGGGCGGGGGCGATGGACACGGCGCCGATCCTGATCTTCGTCCTGCTCTTCACCTTCGCGGCCACCTGGGATCTGTTCAGACAGTCGCTGCCGATGGCCGCGATCATAACGCTTCTGTTCTTCCCGTTCATGGCCGTCGCCTATCCCATCGGCAACATCGCGCCGTGGCTCGGCTCGTCGGCCGGCTATATCCCCGTGCTTCTCTGGATCGGCCTGTTCGCGATCATGGCCTCGGGCCAGCTCGCGTGGGATTTCTGGACAGGCTTCGCGCTCCTCGCGCTCTCGGTCACCTTCCGCAGCCTCGACGAACGGGTCTGCGGCCAGCTTCCCATCGGCACCCATTTCCTGTGGCACCTGCTGAACGCTTTCCTTCTCGGCTGGTTCGCCAGTTTCTACATCCGGCACATGCTTGCAGCTAAGGCCCGCCAAGGCTAAACCGCCACGGACGTTTACGGAGGCAGATATGTCGATCGACAAGGACACCGCGCGCAAGGTGGCGCATCTCGCCCGCATCCGGGTCGAGGATGACGCGCTCCCCGCGCTGGCGGACGAATTCAACACCATCCTGGGCTTCATCGAACAGTTGAACGAGGTGAACGTGGACGGGATCGAACCGATGACCTCGGTGACCCCCCAGCGCCTCAAGCGGCGCGAGGATGTCGTGACCGAAGGCGATCAGGCCGACAAGATCCTGCGAAACGCCCCCGATGCCCGCGAGGGCTTTTTCGCCGTGCCGAAGGTGGTTGAATAATGTCCGATCTGAACAAGCTGACCATCGCCCAAGCGCGCGACGCGCTGAAGAAGGGCGACGTGACGAGCGTGGAACTAACCGAGGCCTGCATCGGCGCCATCGATGCTGCGGGTGCGCTCAATGCCTTCGTGCACAAGACGCCGGATATCGCGCTGGAGCGCGCCAAGGCCGCCGATGCGCGCTTGAAAGGCGGTGACGAGGCCCCCGCGATGTGCGGTATCCCGGTCGGGATCAAAGACCTGTTCTGCACGCAGGGCGTCGAAAGTCAGGCGGCGTCGGGCATCCTCGAAGGTTTCAAGCCGGAGTATGAATCGACCGTCAGCCAGAACCTGATCGACGCGGGCGCGGTCATGCTGGGCAAGCTGAACATGGACGAATTCGCAATGGGCTCGTCCAACGAGACCTCCGTTTACGGCAACGCCGTGAACCCGTGGAAGGTGGACGACCGCCAGCTCACGCCCGGCGGCTCGTCCGGTGGGTCGGCCTCGGCCGTGGCCGCCGACCTTTGCCTTGCCGCCACCGGCACCGACACCGGCGGTTCGATCCGCCAGCCCGCCGCGCTCACGGGCACCGTCGGCATCAAGCCGACCTATGGCCGCTGCTCGCGCTGGGGCATCATCGCGTTTGCCTCGTCGCTGGATCAGGCCGGGCCGATGACCAAGAACGTCCGCGACGCCGCGATCATGCTGGAAGCCATGTGTTCGCATGACCCCAAAGACTCGACCTCGGCGGACATTCCGGTGCCGAACTTCGAGGCGATGCTGACGGGCGACATCAAGGGCAAGGTCATCGGTATTCCCAAGGAATACCGGATGGACGGGATGCCGGAAGAGGTCGAAAAGCTCTGGGCCGACGGCACCGCGATGCTGAAGGACGCAGGCGCCCGGATCATCGACATCTCGCTCCCCCACACGAAATACGCGCTGCCCGCCTATTACGTGATCGCGCCCGCCGAGGCGTCCTCGAACCTCGCCCGCTATGACGGTGTGCGCTACGGCCACCGCGCATCGCTCGCCAAGGGCGAAGGCATCGTCGATATGTACGAAAAGACCCGCGCCGAGGGCTTCGGGCATGAGGTGCAGCGCCGTGTCATGGTCGGCACCTATGTTTTGTCGGCAGGCTTCTACGACGCCTACTACAACCGCGCCCGCCGCGTGCGTGCGCTCATCAAGCGCGACTTCGACGAGGCGTTCGATCAGGGCGTCGACGCGATCCTGACCCCCGCGACCCCCGGTCCGGCCTTCGGTCTGGGCGAAATGTCCGAGGCCGATCCGGTCGAAATGTACCTGCAGGACGTGTTCACCGTGACCGTGAACCTTGCGGGCCTTCCGGGCATCTCGGTGCCTGCGGGGCTAGACAAGCAGGGCCTGCCGCTCGGCCTGCAACTCATCGGGCGTCCGTGGGAAGAGGGTGACCTGCTGAATGTCGCCTACGCCCTCGAAGGCGCGGCCGGTTTTGTTTCCAAGCCGGAAAAATGGTGGTAAACGGCCGGAAATCCCTCCGGAGACCCTGAAAACATGCGTAACGCCGCACTCCTTACATCCGTTCTGGCACTGGCCGCCTGCGCCGGACCGATCCCCGACAGCGGGGCGCAGAGCGCGAACGAGGCGACGCTCCCCGGCGCGGCCACGGTGTCGAGCCAGCCGATCGACAGCGAAGGCGCGGCAATCGCGGCGGAAACCTCGCAGGTTCTGGGCCTGAGCGGCCCGGCGACGACGACGACCACTACAGGCGCGCCCCTCAGCGCGATGTCGTCCAGTGCGACGGTGAATGCGGGCACCGCCACGGTGCCGCCCGTCACCTCCGGCGCGGCGGTCGAAGACGGGGCCGTGGCGAACACGGCCGTGATCTCGGACGAGAACAACTTTCAGGCCGTGTCGGAACGGGAATCGATCCAGTCCGACGCCGAGCGTCTGGCCGAGAACCGCGCGCAATACGTGGTGATCCAGCCCACCGAGGTGCCGCAGCGCGAAGGCGGCAACGGCGCATCGGTCGTGAAGTTCGCCCTCGCGACGAACAATGCACGCGGCCAGCAGCTTTACAGCCGTTCGGGCTTCAACGCGCAGGCCCGGTTCGAGCGGAACTGCGCCAAATATTCCCACAGCGATCTGGCGCAGGAGGCGTTCCTGAACGCCGGTGGCCCGAACCGCGATCCGCAGGGGCTCGACCCCGATGGCGACGGCTTCGCCTGTTACTGGGATCCGGCCCCGTTCCGCGCCGCCCGTCAGGGTGCGCCCGAGGTCGTGACCGAATACACCGACCGGGAGACGCTGGGCGATACCCCGCAGTAACGCGATCTGGCGTCCGTCGCCCAATTTCGGGGATCGCCGCGACGGGCTGGTCCCCGAACTCATCGTCATCCATTACACCGCCATGGCCAGCGCCGAGGCCGCGTTGGAGCGGCTTTGCAGCCCGGAACACGAGGTGTCGTGCCACTACCTCATCGCGCAGGACGGGGCGCTGTGGCAGATGGTCGAGGAAGACCGGCGCGCATGGCACGCGGGCCAAGGCGACTGGGGCGGGCGCGGTGACGTGAACTCGCGCTCCATCGGCATCGAATTGGACAATTCCGGCCTCGTTCCGTTCCCCGAACCGCAGATGGCGGCGCTCACCACGTTGATTTCCGACATCCGGGGCCGCTGGTCCATCCCGCTCCACGGCGTGATCGGCCATTCCGATTTCGCGCCCCTGCGCAAGTCCGATCCGGGCCGCCGGTTCGACTGGCGCCGTCTCGCACGCGAAGGTCAGGCGGTCTGGCCCGACCCGACCGATGAGGGGGCGCAGCCCCGCGAAGAGGCGTTTCTCGCCGCGGCCCGGACCTTCGGCTATCCGGTGGGCGAGGGCTTCGGTGCCGTGCTGGACGCCATGCGCCAACGCTTCCGGCCCTGGGCGCGCGGGCCGCTCGACGGGCGCGACATGGCCATCATTCGCGATCTGGCCGACCGCTTCCCCGTTGACCGGGGCGCGCCCGCCGCCTAGATGACCCTCGCGCGGATGGCCGGACGGTCGCCGGTGGCGGGGGCAACTCCGCTACGGGAGGAAAGTCCGGACTCCACAAGGCAACGGTGCCGGGTAACGCCCGGCCGGGGCAACCCGAGGGAAAGCGCCACAGAGAACAAACCGCCCGGGTCAATCGCTGACGCGATGAACCCCGGGTAAGGCTGAAACGGTGGGGTAAGAGCCCACCGCGGGACGGGCAACCGGACCGGCACGGCAAGCCCCACCGGGAGCAATGCCGAATAGGGACCTCGCGCCCCGCGAGGGCAGGGCCGCCTTGGCCCGGAGGTCCGGGTTGGCAGCTCGAGCGGTTCGGTAACGGATCGCCTAGAGGAATGATCGTCGGCACCGGGGCGACCCGGCGTCACAGAATCCGGCTTACAGGCCGTCCGCGTATATCCACGTTTTCCGCGATCAAAAGGCGCGGGCGCACGCCTGCACAGGATGTGCACCGCCCCGGCTGCGCCGGGACGCCGCGGTGGCCGCCCTTGCCGCGCGTCGGTCGTGGCGTGATCCCTGCGGCCTTTGCTGGGGAGGCGTCTGAGGGGCAGGTCTGCCCCCTCAGAGCGCCTGTTCGAGCATGATGCGAGTCGTCTGCGCGTCAAGGACGAGCCACGGCCAGGGCCGTGGTCGCTGGCGCGATCCTTGACCCACAGAAGACTCGCGGGTGCGGGGTGCGAAAAGTAGTGGAAGGGTGGTTGACTCAGGCCCCCGTTTCTATAGAAGGCGGGCTTCAAGGATTTACCCGGGCGGCTTTGCTGCGCCCGATGAGGAGCTGGAAACATGGCGAAGCCGACGACGATCAAGATCCGCCTGAACTCGACCGCGGACACGGGCCACTTCTACGTGACCAAGAAGAACGCACGCACGATGACCGAGAAGATGACCGTACGCAAATACGATCCGGTCGCGCGCAAGCACGTCGAGTACAAAGAAGGCAAGATCAAGTAAGCCCTTCTTGAGCCAAGACGAAAAAGCCGCGCGACCCACCGGGGACGCGCGGTTTTTCTTTGTGCAGACGACATCCGCCCGGACCCCGTTCCAACGACACGAACGAGAGGACCGACAGGATGATCCACCATTGCGAACCCGAAGCGGGGCAACGCCATTCCCCGACGCTTCCCCCCTTCACGCTGCGCCGGGCGCAGCCGGACGACGAGGCCGCGCTGACACGGCTTCTGACCGAAAGCTACCGCGTCCTGCTTGCCCCCGATTACCGGCCATCGGTGCTGGCACAGGCGGTTCCCAAGATCGGCCGGGCGCAGCCGGACCTGTTGATGGCGCCGGGGTATCTGGTGGCCGAGACCGGCGGCGGCGCGCTGATCGGGGCAGGGGGCTGGACCTGGCGCGGACCGGCGGGCGGGGCCGCGCCGCTCGACTGGGGCCATGTCCGCCATGTCGCGGTGCATCCCGATCACGCGGGGTCCGGGGTCGGGGCCATTCTTCTGGAGACGGTGATCGAAGACGCCCGTGACGCGGGCGTCCGGGTGCTTTCCTGCCTGTCGACCCTCACCGCGCGGGGCTTTTACGTCCGCATGGGGTTCAGCGACCAGGGCGAGGTCGATCTGGCGCTGGGACCGGGTCTCAGCTTTCCGGCGGTCCAGATGCGCCGGGTGTTGTAGAACGGCGAAAGGCCGCGCGGGGTCCGCGCGGCCTTTCGTTCGTGTCCGGGTGAGATCAGGCTTCCGAGCCCTGCATCTCTTCCAGGCGGCGTTTGTTCGCGGTGCGGCTCATGACAAGATACATGAGCGCGACGCCGGAAAAGAATGCGCCGACGCCGACAAGAGTGATGGTGGTCATAGTAATCCCTCGTTTACCAAGTTGCCCCTCAGGGTTGCGTAGTTGGTAAATGTGGCGGGAATTGGTCGCCAAAAGGGTGTCATCACGTCGATTGATGCCAATCCATGCAAAAAGGGCCGGTCGCTTGGACCGGCCCTTTGGGGTGTTCTCCGCCTGCGGTTACTCGCGATTGCCGAGGAACTGGAGCAGGAACATGAACAGGTTGATGAAGTCGAGGTAGAGGTTGAGCGCCCCCATGATCGCCGACTTCGCCAGCCATTCGCTGTCCATCGCATGGGCGTGCTGGATGTAGTCGTTCTTCAGCTTCTGGGTGTCATAGGCCGTGAGACCCGCGAAGATCAGCACACCGATCGCCGAGATCGCGAAGTGGATCGCGGGCGACCCCAGGAAGATGTTCACGATCGAGGCCAGGATCAGGCCGATCAGACCCATGATAAGGAACGACCCCCAGCCGGAGATGTCCTTCTTCGTGGTGTAGCCCCAAAGCGACAGGCCCGCGAAGGCGATTGCCGTGATGAGGAATGTCTGCGCGATCGAGACCCCCGTGAAGGCCATGAAGATCCACGAGATCGACATGCCCATGACGGCGGCGAAGACATAGAAGAACAGCTGTGCGCCGGCGGCCGACAGCCGGTTGATCGCGGCGCCGAAGGCGAAAACCATGACCAGCGGCAGGAACATCACGATCCAGCCGAGGATGTTCGGCGACAGCGTCACCGGGTCGCGCAGCAGCGCCTGAAGCGGTTCAGCCGTGCCGAACGCCCATGCCACCCCTGCGGTGACCAGAAGACCCACGGACATCAGCCCGTAGATCTTGTTCATATGGGCGCGAAGGCCCTCGTCGATCTGTGCCGCGCGGGCACCAACACCGGCGCGGACCGTTCTTTGTTCAGCCATTAGCTGCCTCCATGAAACCAAAATCCCAGTCGGGCGACGTAAACCCGAACTCCAGATGAATATTGGCAAGCATGGCAAGGTTTTCAAGCATTTCCGGGGGTCAAATCGACCCCCGGGCTGACAAGTCGGTGAAGTTACCAGTGGTGGCGGGACGGAAGCTCCCAGAACGGCCGGTTTGTTTCCGACCACGCCTGTTTGTGCGTCACGCCGATGTCGTCCAGCAGATGCGAGTCGAGCTTGCCGAGTGCCCGGCGCTGACGGCGCGTGGCGTGCATGGCGAAGAGGACATTCAGGATCGAAACCCTGCGCAGGGGGGCAAAGCCGATACGGCGGCGGGCGATGGACATGGCGTGTTTCCTTCTCGAAATGTAATGCTTTCTGGTCGTTTCATTACGATGCTTGATATCTGCACCGCTTTCGTGAATTATGGAAGCGAATGATTTTGACGATATCCATCAAGGATCGTGATATGGCCCGAAACCTCGACCTGACCGCCCTGCGCGCCTTCGTCACCGTGGCCGACGTGGGCGGCGTGACCCGCGCCGCCGGGCTCCTGCATCTCAGCCAATCCGCCGTGTCGATGCAGCTCAAGCGGTTGGAGGAGTCGATCGGCCAGCCGCTGTTCGACCGGTCCGGGCGATCCATCGAACTGACGGGCGAGGGGGAGCAGTTGCTTTCATACGCGCGCCGGATGCTGGAACTGAACGATCAGGTCTGGGGCAAGCTCACCGACAACGCGCTCGAGGGCGAGATCACGCTGGGGGTGCCCCATGACATCGTGATGCCCGCCCTGCCGCCGGTGCTGCAACGCTTCCATGCCGAGTTTCCCCGGATGAAGGTCACGCTCATCTCGTCCTTCACGCGGGCGCTGAAGCAGGAATTCGTGCGCGGGGCCTGCGATGTCATCCTGACGACCGAGGAGCGTGGCGAGGGCAACGGCGAAACGCTGTGCCATCTGCCGCTCACATGGGTCGGGGCCCCCGGTGGCCGGGCGTGGAAACAGCGCCCCCTACGCCTCGCCTTCGAAGAACGGTGCAAATTCCGCGCCGGCGTGCAATCGGCCCTGGACGCTGCGGGCATCCCCTGGGAAATGGCGGTGACGAGCGAGATGAGCCGCACCATCGACGCAAGCGTGGTGGCCGACCTCGCCGTTCATGCCCGGCTCGCGGGCACCCAGATGGACCCGCTCGAGCCCATCGACCACGGCGGCGCGCTGCCCGATCTGCCGATCAACAACGTCAATCTCTATGTCGCCGAAAGCTGCCGGGGCGAGGCGCATCAGGCGCTTCTGCACATGCTCCGGCAGGCCTATTCGACGATGGCTCAGCCGCGACCCGTGGTGACGACGACCTTGCCGGTGGACTTGCGCGAACGCATGAGCTCATAGGCGTCCCCCGCCTGTTCGAGCGGCAAGGTGGCCCCGACGTGCGGCTTCAGCTTGCCCTCGTCATACCAGCGGATGAGCGTCGCCATGCTGTCCGTCAGCACCTCGGGTTTGAAGCGGTTATAGCCGCCCCAGTAATACCCCATGATGTTGAGGTTCTTGACCAGCAGGTGATTGGCCGGGATCTGCGGAATGTCGCCCGAGGCGAAGCCGACGACCAGAATCCGCGCCTCGGGGTTCGTGGCCCGCATGGCGGCGCGGAACTGATCGCCCCCGACCGGGTCATAAATGACATCGGCGCCCCCGGCGGCCTTGACCGCCTCGCGCAGATCGTCGGTTTCGCTGTCGATCAGCACGTCGGCCCCGGCGCTCTTGCAGACGTCGAGCTTTTCCTGGCCGCGGGCGCAGGCGATGACCTTGGCACCCATGAGCTTGCCGATCTCGATGGCCGTCATGCCGACGCCGCCGGCCGCGCCGAGCACCAGAAGGTTCTCGCCCGGCTGCAACCGCGCGCGGTAGTCCAGCCCGACATGCGACGTGCCATAGGCCACCTGAAACGCCGCCGCATCGGTGAAGGACATCGAATCGGGGATGCGGATCGCCTTGGTCGCCGGGAAGGTGCCGAAGTCCGCAAGTCCGCCGGACCCGCCGCCGACAAGCACGCGCATCCCCGGCTCGAACCCCTCGACCCCTTCACCGACCTCGCGGATGGTGCCGGCCACCTCCATGCCCAGAGTAAAGGGAAGGTCGGGTTTCTCCTGATACTGCCCCTTGGCCATCAACAGGTCGCCGAAGTTCAACCCACAGGCTGAAATCTCAAGCAAGATTTCGCCATTTACGGGAGTTGGCGAATTTGTTTCCACTAACTCAGGGTTTTTGTCGTAAGATACAACTTGATACGCGCGCATGCCGCCCTCCTGTTTGTCGCTCACGCTAACGGCGGCTGCTTTGCAAGGCGAGGGCGACGCTGCGTGATATCGCATGACGAGTTGTCGGGGCCTGTCTTGGCGGCCGGAACGGGGATGGTTTTTGAGAGGGAATCGGTCGACGACGGGTTCCAAAAGCGACTTAAGCCGGTGTTTGCAATTTGCAATACACGTATAAGGCGAAAAATTGAGGGTAAAGGGTTAACCATAGGGTTAGCACGTGACGAGCTGAAATTTCTTTAAGTATCTGGAATAAAACCAGTTTTTAGGCATCCTTGGGCGTGGCCAAAAAGACAGGTTGTGGTTGAATGGAAACTGTAGCTTTCTAATGGGGTTGCGGAGCGTGTTTGTTGGGAGACGTCATCGATGAAGCATCCAGTGGATGTCCATGTGGGAAAGAGAATACGTCATCGCCGCTGGATGGTCGGTATGACGCAGCAACAGCTTGCCGAAAAGGTCGGGATCAAGTTCCAGCAGATCCAGAAGTATGAGACCGGCATGAACCGTGTGTCCGCGTCCCGACTCTGGGATATCTCGGACGCGCTTTCGGTGCCGGTGAGCTTCTTTTTCGAGGGTCTGGAAGGCGGCGCCGAGCGGGAGGCGGAACATGCCTTGCCCGACGACATCCTTGCGGACAAAGAGGCGCTCGAACTCGTGCGCAGCTATTACGCGATCCCCGAAAACCAGCGGCGTCGGCTGTTCGAACTCGCACGCGTGCTGTCCGACGCGGCCTGAAAGCCTTGACGCGCTTGGGGTGACGTTCTACCGCCGAAGGGTGAACCTTTCGGTGCGGGTGACGTGACTTTTTCCGAAGAACAATCCGATCTGATCGCCACGGCTCACGCGATGGCGGATGCCGCGCGGGCCGCCATCCTGCCGTGGTTTCGCAGCACCGCGCTGGTCTCCGACAACAAGCTGGACGACGGGTTCGACCCGGTGACGGAAGCCGACCGGGCCGCCGAGACCGCGATGCGGGCGGTGCTGGCGGATCGGCGTCCCGACGACGGCATTCATGGCGAAGAATTCGGGCGTCAGCCCGGCACCAGCGGTCTGACATGGGTTCTCGACCCCATCGACGGCACGCGCGCCTTCATTTCCGGCTCTCCGACATGGGGCGTTCTGATCGCCGTCGGCGGCGCGGGGGGGCCGGACCTCGGCATCATCGACCAGCCTTACATCGGCGAACGGTTCGTTGGCGGTTTCGGTCTGGGCGAGATGACCGGGCCGCTGGGCACCCGCCCGCTTGCCACCCGTGCCACCGAGGGTCTGGAAGAGGCGACGATCTTCACCACGTTTCCCGAGGTCGGCAACAAGGCCGAGCGCACCGGGTTCCACCGGCTCGCCGGCCATTGCAAGCTCACCCGCTACGGGGCCGACTGCTATGCCTATGCGCTGCTGGCCGCCGGACACATCGACCTCGTGGTCGAAGCGGGGCTGAACGCCTACGACATTCAGGCACCCATCGCCGTGGTCCGTGCCGCAGGCGGGATCGTCACCGACTGGAAGGGCGGGCCGGCTCACGAAGGCGGCCGCGCCCTTGCCGCCGCGAACCCCGCGATCCATGCCGCCGCCCTTGCGATCCTGTCGGACGCCGATTGATGGCGGACTTGACGATCCGCAACATCACCACCGTCCTGACCATGGACGATGGCCGGTCCGAATTGACCGATTGCGACATTCGCATCACCGACGGGATGATCGCAGCGGTCGGTCCCGACCTCGATCCGATGGGCGAGGTGGTGGAGGCGAAAGGCTGCCTCGTCACCCCCGGTCTCGTGAACACGCACCACCACCTCTACCAGACCCTCACCCGTGCCGTGCCGGGCGGGCAGGACGCGCTGCTCTTCGGCTGGCTCAAGACGCTTTACCCGATCTGGGCGCGGTTCGGGCCCGAGGAGATGCGGATTTCGGCCCTCACGGGACTTGCCGAACTCGCGCTGTCGGGCTGCACGCTGACCTCGGATCACCTCTACCTCTTCCCGAACGGCGCGCGTCTTGACGACACGATCGACGCGGCGCGTGAGATCGGGATGCGGTTCCACCCCACGCGCGGCTCCATGTCCATCGGGGAAAGCGCGGGCGGGTTGCCGCCCGACAGCGTGGTCGAGCGCGAAGAGGATATCCTGAACGACTGCATCCGCGTGATCGACGCGCATCACGACGCCTCCGAAGGGTCGATGATCCGCGTCGGCGTCGCGCCCTGTTCGCCCTTTTCGGTGAGCCGGGAACTGATGCGCGACGCGGCCCTCCTTGCCCGCGACAAGGGCGTGATGCTGCACACCCACCTCGCCGAAAACGACGAGGACATCGCTTATTCCGAAGAGATGTTCGGCTGCCGTCCGGGCCAGTATGCCGAGGATCTGGGCTGGACCGGGGACGACGTCTGGCACGCCCATTGCGTCAAACTGGACGGGGCCGAGATCGACCTGTTCGCCCGCAGCCGGACCGGCGTCGCCCATTGCCCCTGTTCCAACTGCCGCCTCGGCTCGGGCATCGCACCAGTGCGTGCGATGCGCGACGCAGGCGTTCGCGTCGGACTGGGCGTCGACGGATCGGCCTCCAACGATGCCGGAAACCTCGTGGCCGAGGCGCGGCAGGCGATGCTCCTGCAACGGGTCGCGCGAGGGGCCGACAAGATGTCGGCGCGCGAAGCCCTTTGGATCGCGACACGGGGCGGGGCCGAGGTGCTGGGCCGCGACGATTGCGGGCAGATCGCGGTCCGCAAGCGCGCCGACATCGCGGTCTGGGACGTTTCGGGTGTGGAATCCGCCGGAAGCTGGGATCCGGCGGCGCTCCTCCTCGCCGGGCCGACACGGGTGAAACACCTGTTCGTCGAGGGGCGTCAGGTGGTGCGCGACGGGTATCTGACGACCATCGACCTGCCCCGCGTGATCGAGACGCAGAACCGGCTCGCCACCGCGTTGGCGCGGTAGCCGGTAAAGTTAGTTTCCGCAGATAACATTTTGGTTTCCCTTGCCATCGTGCCATAGTGCGCGCGCAAGGGGAACGGGATGAGCTACGCGACTTTGGATCACCTCGTGGTCACGACGACCACGTTGGCCAGCGGTGTGGACCATGTGGAGCGGACGCTGGGTCAGCCCATGGACGGCGGCGGCGACCATGCCTCGATGGGCACGCACAACCGCCTGCTCTCGCTCGGCCCCGCCGACTATCTCGAGGTGATCGCCGCGAACCCCGACGCGACTTCGCCCGGTCGGCCTAGGTTCTTCGATCTCGACAACCGCACCGGGCCTCCGCGTCTGACCAACTGGGTCATGCGGGTCGACAATCTGGCCGAAGGTCTGGCCATGGCGCCCAAGGGCACGGGCGAGGGGACCGCGCTTGCGCGTGGCCCCTATTCCTGGCGCATGGCGATCCCGGCGGATGGAAAACTCCCCTTCGACGGGATGTTTCCCAGCCTGATCCAGTGGGACAGCCCGCATCCCGCCCCGGCCATTCCCGACGGTGGTGCGCGCCTTGTCGCGCTGACCCTGTCCCATCCCGACGCCGGGGCCCTGCGCGCCGCCCTCGCGCCGTTTCTGGACGATGCCCGCGTCGAGGTGGTCGAAGGTCCGGTGGGCATGGCGGCCCGTATCCGCACAGGCGAAAACGAGGTCGTTCTGACCTGAGTTTCGCCTGTCTTGCCGGTGTTATCTCTGATTAACTGCCCCCATGTCGCTTTGGACCCGCATCACCGACGCGCTCTCGGCCCTCACCTCCGGCGAAAGCCTGTCGGAGGTGTTTTCGCGCCTGCGCACCCCGCCGGAACGTTCGGCCGGCTTCGCCATTGCCGTCATCGCGCTCGGGGCCAAGATGGCCAAGGCGGACGGCCTCGTGACCCGGAACGAAGTATCGGCCTTTCGTGAGGTGTTCACGATCCCGCCGGAGGAAGAGACGAACGCGGCGCGCGTGTTCAACCTCGCCCGGCAGGACGTGGCGGGGTTCGAACAATACGCCGAACGGATCGCGGGCATGTTCGGGCGTGCCGATCCGGCGCTGTGCGACCTGATGGAGGGGCTGTTCCACATCGCCATGGCCGACGGTCAGTATCACCCGAACGAAGACGCGTTCCTCGAACAGGTGGCGGGGATATTCGGCATCGACGAGCGCCGATTCAAATCCCTGCGCGCCCGCTTCGTGCCCGACGCCGCCCCCGATCCGTATGAGGTTCTGGGCGTCACCCCGGACACGCCCTTGTCCGAAATCCGCAAGGCATGGCGCGCCGAGGTCCGGGCTTCGCACCCCGACCAGCTGATCGCGCGCGGCGTGCCCGAAGAGGCGCTGAAGCTGGCGGAAAAGCAATTGATCGCGGTCAACCGCGCCTGGGAAGAAATCAACGCGGGCCGGGCCTGATGGTCCGCATCGCGACCTATAACGTCGAATGGTTCGACGGGCTGTTCGACGATGCGGGCGGGATGTTGGAGGATGGCGGCTGGTCTGGGCGCCACGACGTGACGCGGGCCGATCAACTGACTGCGCTCGGCATCGTCTTCACCGCGATGGATGCGGATGCGGTGATGATTATCGAGGCCCCGGACGACAACCGCACCCGTTCGACCGTGCGCGCGCTGGAAACCTTCGCCCATGCCTATGGCCTGCGGGCGCGCAAGGCGCTATTGGGCTTCCGCAACGCCACGCAGCAGGAAATCGCGCTGCTCTACAATCCCGACGTGTTCGAGGCCCGCCATGATCCGCAGGGCGACGAGACCGGCAAGAAGGGCACGCGCGATGCCCCCCGGTTCGACGGCGTGTTTCGCTTCGACCTCGACATCGACGCGACCCCCGACCTGATCCGCTGGTCCAAGCCGCCGCTCGAAGTCGCGCTCACGAACCGCGAGAACGGGCGTGTCCTGCGGTTGATCGGCGTCCATGCCAAATCCAAGGCCCCGCATGGTGCCTCCGCCCCGGACGAGGTCATGCGCCTCGCCATCGAGAACCGGCGCAAGCAGATGGCCCAGTGCATCTGGCTGCGCCAGCGGGTGAACGACCACCTCGACGCGGGCGACAGCCTGATCGTGATGGGCGATTTCAACGACGGTCCGGGGCTGGACGAATACGAAAAGCTCTTCGGCCGTTCGGGGATCGAGATCGTGTTGGGCGAAGCCGGGCAGACCGAGCTTTACGACCCCCACGCCCGCCTTGCCGTGTCGCGCCGTGTGGGCGCGATGCCTGTCACAGCAAGGTTCTGGATTCACTCGGAAAAACGCTACCTTCAGGCGTTGCTCGACTATATTATGGTGTCGCCCGACTTGCTGGCCTCGAAGCCCGACTGGCGCATCTGGCACCCGTTCGACGATCCGGTGTGCTACCGCACGATCGAATTGCGCGAAGCCCTTCTGACCGCCTCCGACCACTTCCCGGTTTCGATCGACATCGACCTGTGACCCTTGGCAGGCGGGCGTGCCGCGCCCATATCCTTGGGCATGAAACGGATCACACCCCTCGTCCTCGCCGCGCTTATCGCGGCCGCCCCGGTCGCCGCTCAGGACGACACGGAAAACCGCGAGCTTCGTGAAGGGGCCGAGATGATGTCGGAGGCCTTCAAGCTTCTGCTCGACGGCCTGTCGAAAGAGATGGAGCCGCTGGCCGAAGAGTGGCGCGAGTTCATGGAAGAGCTTGGGGATCTGCGCAACTACGAAGCGCCCGAAAAGCTGCCAAACGGCGATATCATCATCCGCCGAAAGACGCCCGAGCCGGAAGAACCCGAAGGCACGCCGCTCTGATCCGCCTCAATCCTTGATCGTGACGAACGGGTTCGCGCCAAGCGACAGCGCAAGGCTCTGGAACCGCGCTTCCGCGACCTCTCCGAACAACCCGGCCGCCTCGGACTTGATCGTCAAGTGCAACTCCTTGCGTTTCGGGCGCAGGTTGAGCGAGGCCACCTTGTGCGGCTCGTTCACCGCGAACATCGCGCCGAACCGCATGGCCTTGCCGATGGTTTCGGCGCGTTGAATGTCGCGCTCGGTGAGGATCGAAAACGTCTCTTCGAACCGGCAATCCTCGCGGCTGTTCTTGTAACGGTGCAAGAGTGCGAGGCCGAGGAACACGCGCTCCTGATGGGTCAGCCCGCCAAGGTTGGCGCGGGTCACGTTGTCGAAGCACACCTCGTGCCGATAATCCGGGTGCGCCCGCCATGTCACGTCGTGAAGCAGGCAGGCCGCCTTGACCAGCCGCCGCCGCGCGTCCGGCTCATGCGCGACCAACGGTCGGATGAAGGCATAAAGCGATTTGCCGAATCCCGGCATCCGCGCGTCTTTTTTCTCGGAGAACCGGCAGGCTTCGATCAGCGGGTCGCGCTGGCGCAGCCGGTCGGGCATCTGTTCGTAAAGCAGGCCCTCGCGAATGCCATAGGACGACACCGCGATTTCCTTGGGGCGGAAGGTCGTCACCAGCCGTTTGAGCACCTCCGACGCCGTCGGCACCAGCGCCATGCGGGTGGATGACGTGCCGGTGTGGCTGCGCACCTCGTCCAGATCGACCTTGCCGATCCATTTGAGCGTGGTGGCCAGCGTCTTGGGCGCCATGCGGTATTCGTGCAGAACCGTCAGCGGATAGTCGCGCCGATACATATCGAGCCGCGCAATCGCCCGCCACGAGCCGCCGACGAGGTAGAGCCGCTTGTGGCCCGTCCCGATTTCTTCGGCGAGTTCGGCCAGCACGTCGTTGATGTGCTGGCGCATGGCCTTCTTGCCGCCCTTCATGCCCTCGAGCTTGAGCGGACCAAGGCCCGACGAAACCCGCCGCCCGACCTCGCCGTTTTCGATCACGGCAAGCTCCATCGACGACCCGCCGATGTCGCACATCAGCCCGTTCGCATCCGGCCAGCCGAGCAGAACGCCCTGCGCCGACAACCGCGCCTCTTCGCGCCCGTCGATGACGTGGATGTGCAGCCCGGTTTCGCGCAGCAGTTCCTCGCGAAAGTCCGGCCCGTCCTCGGCGTCGCGCACGGCGGCGGTGGCCACGGCGGTCAACGGCGGCAGGTTCATGCCCTTGGCCAGCAACTGAAACCTGAGGATCGCCTTCAGCGCGCGCACCCGGCCTTCGGGGTTCAGACGCCCGGTCTGGTTGATGCCGGCCCCCAGCCCGCACATGATCTTTTCGTTGTAGAAATAGGCAGGCGAACGCGCGGCCCCGTCGAACACCACCAGCCGGACCGAGTTCGACCCGATGTCCACAACGCCCACACGGCTCAGACTGCGGGCGGCTGCATCCTCGAACAGCGGGCGTCCGAAGGGGCCCCAGTTCCGTTCTTCGCTGCCGTCCATCTCACGCTCCCGTGTGGCTCTGTCCGGTTATGGCCTCAGGGGTCCGCTCGCCGCAACCCCTCTCTGACCTGAACGACCCGGGTCCATCGGGGTTCCGGTCGTCCGGTCACATTGGAGCGGGATAGTGGAATTTGTCGATGAGGAAACGCTCGCGCTCGGCCACGGCGGCCACAAGCTCCGGGGTGTAATAGGTGGCAAGCTTGCTTTCGCTCGAAAGGGTCGAATTGCTCCGGGTCGCGCCGACCTGCGTCAGCGCGGCTTCGGCGTCCCCGATCGCACCGATCCGCGCCAGAGTGTCGACCAGATCGGGCATCAGATTGGCGGTCTGAACGAAATGATCGACGTAGCACTGTTCTTCTTCCCAAGCCTTGAGCGCGTCCAGCGTGGCGAGCTTGCGCGAATGCAGGGTGGCGGAATCGAAACACAGAAGTTTGCAGTAGCGATAGGTCAGCAGGCCGGAATGGCGAACCATCCCGCTTTGGCTGAACACGCCCGAGATGAAGGTCGCCCGCTTCGGGTCCAGAATGATCGGAAGCCAGTTTCGGAACCTCTCGACCTCCATCGCGCCATACAGCCTCTCGTGCGCAGTCTTCCAATCGTAGGACAGACTTTGCGCAAGGTAGGTCGGGATCGACAGGGCGGCGGCGCCCCGGTTGATCGACCCGCCCCGCCCGCCGAGCGGGTTGAATTTGGTCAACCGCGTGTAGGGCCCCGACAAGGTGGCGTGCGTCACGCCATAGGCCCAGAGCGAAAGATAGAACGACCACGGATCGCGGATCGTCGCGAACACCTTGCGCGACTGCACATCGGCCTTGGTCGGCTTGCCGTGGTGTTTGTATTTCTGCGGCTTGAACCCGAGCGTCCCAAGCGCCTTTTCCACGGCCACGGTGCCTGTCTTGTTCAGATCGACGTAAAGGAAATCCTCGTGAAGAAACATCTGGCGCTCCAAATCGTGCCGCACGGGGCCGGCGCCCACCATAGAAAAGGGTCTTGGGGGTCGCAACGGGCCATTTGACGAGCGGCCCAGCGTGATCTCAGTCGTGGCTGTGCGCCAGTTCCGGCACGTCCGACGCCCCGGCCGATCCGCGACCCGACAGCGACGGGTATTCCATGAAGAAGCGGTGACAGTTGAACGGGGTCTCGTTTCCGGCAAGGTCGGGCCGCGCGAAGCTGCCGTCCGGCTGCATCACCCAGCTTTGCGCCACATCGTGCATGTTCGCCGCCATGATCTGACTGACGATCTGCGCCTTCACCGTGGGGTTCGTCGTCTCGACCAGCGTTTCCACGCGGCGGTTCAGGTTGCGGCCCATCCAGTCGGCGGAGGACATGAATACCCGGGCCTTTTTCGAGGGCAGGCCGTGGCCGTTGCCGTAGCAGACGATCCGGCTGTGTTCGAGGAACCGGCCCACGATGGATTTCACCCGGATATTCTCGGACAGCCCCTTGATGCCGGGGCGCAGACCGCAGATGCCCCGGATGACGAGGCTGATCTTCACGCCCTTCCGGCTCGCCGCATAAAGCGCGTCGATCACGTCCTCTTCGACGAGCGAGTTCATCTTGGCCCAGATTTCCGCCGGACGCCCGGCTTCGGCATGGTCCGCCTCGGCCTCGATCAACTCGATCAGCTTGGCCTTGAGCGTCAAGGGCGAGATAGCGAGTTTTTCCAGCTTTTCGGGCTGGGCATAGCCCGACAGGTAATTGAACACCCGCGTCGCATCGCGCCCCAGCGCCTCGTCGCAGGTGAAAAGGCTCAGGTCGGTATAGATGCGCGCGGTGATCGGGTGATAGTTCCCGGTGCCATAATGCGTGTAGGTGACCAGATCGCTGCCCTCGCGCCGCACCACGGCCGAGATCTTGGCATGGGTCTTGTAGTTCATGAAGCCGTAGACGACATGTGCGCCCGCGCGCTCCAACCTGCGCGACTGGCGGATGTTCGCGGCCTCGTCGAACCGGGCCTTGAGTTCGACAAGTGCGGTGACCGATTTGCCGTTTTCCGCCGCCTCGCACAGCGCCGACACGATCGGGCTGTCGCGGCTGGTGCGGTAAAGCGTCTGCTTGATCGCCACCACATTCGGGTCCAGCGCGGCTTGGTTCAGAAACCGCACAACGGTGTCGAACGTTTCGTAGGGGTGATGCAGCAGCATGTCCTTCTGCCGGATCGCGGCGAACATATCGCCGTCGTGATCCTGCACCCGTTCGGGGATGCGCGGCGTGAACGACGGCCACAACAGGTCGGGCCGGTCGTCGACCACCAGTTCGGACAGGTCCGAAATGCCGATCAGCCCGTCGACCTCGACGACCTCGTCATCGGTGACATGCAGTTCCCGCTTGATGAGCGTCAGAAGCTCCGATGGCGCATCGGCCGAGATCTTCATCCGAACGACCTCGCCCCGGCGGCGGCGTTTCAGCGCCGTCTCGAATTCGCGAACGAGGTCTTCGGCCTCTTCCTCGACCTCCAGATCGCTGTCGCGCAGCACGCGGAAGGCACAGTGCCCCTTGGCCGCGTAGCCGGGAAACAGGCTCGTCAGATGCAAAAGCAGCAGGTCTTCGAGCGGCAGGAACCGGAGCGCGCCGTCGCGGTTGGGCAGGCGGATGAAGCGGTCGATCTGGTGCGGGATCGGCAAGAGCGCCTGAAGCTTGCGCTTGTCGCCCTTGCGTTCGAGTTGCAGCGCCAGCGCGAAGCCGAGGTTCGGGATGAACGGGAACGGGTGCGCCGGGTCGATGGCCAGCGGCGACAGCACCGGAAACACCTGCCGCAGGAACACGTCGTCGAGAAAGGCGAAATCGTCCTCGTCCAGCGCGTCGCGGGTGCAGATGTGCATCCCGGTCGACGCCATTTCCGACGCGATCGTTTCGAACACCTCCTGCTGGCGCGCCATCAGGTTGCGCGCATCCGCGTTGATGAGCACGAGTTGTTCGGCAGGTGGCAGCCCGTCGGCGCCCGGCGTCGTGTGCCCGGTGTTGGCCAGTTCACGCAGACCCGCGACGCGCACGGTGTAGAACTCGTCGAGGTTCGAGGCGGAAATCGACAGGAACCGAAGGCGTTCGAGCAGCGGAACCCGCAGGTTCTCGGCCTCTTCCAGCACGCGCCAGTTGAAGCCGAGCCAGCTCAGTTCCCGGTTGAAAAAGCGTTTCGGGCCGTCGATGTCGACCGGGTCCATCGTCACGGGTTCGGGGAAGTCCGACTCTAGGAAGTCGGCCAAGATCGGTTGGTCTGTCATATGCGCGGTATCGGGCACTTTCGTAACCTTTCTGTGACGTTATGCGCCCGCGCCCGCATCCTTGTCCAGCAGACGGGCGGCCAGTGCCCGCGTCACGTCGCGTTTTTCCGCCAGCGCCACATCGTCGAGCCGGGCGACGAAATCGCGGGCAGCGGCAAGGGATCGGGGCAGGCGCGGGGCCAGATAGGCGACCAGATTGGGCGAGACGGCGATCTGGCGGTCATCGAACAGCTTGACCAGAACCGCCGAAATGAGCGCCTCGTCGGGGGTTTCGAGCGCCACCATGCTTGTCCCCTCCATCCGGCTGGCAAGGTCGGGCAGGTCCAGCCCCCAGCGCGTCGGCGCCGCGCGCGAGGTCAACAGCAGCGATCCCCCCTCGGCCAGCACGAGATTGTGGAGGTGGAACAGCGCCGCTTCGGCCTCCGGCTGGCCCGCGACGCGGTCGGCGTCCTCGACCGCGACCGAGCGCCCGGCGAGGGCGGCTGTGTCCAGCGTGGCGAGCGTTCCGGCGGGCACGATCTCGGCCCCGGTCAGGGTCGCCCAGACCTCGACCAGATGGCTTTTGCCCGACCCGTCCGGCCCGGTCAGCACCATCTTCGCAGAGGGCCAGTCCTTCCACCGCTCGACGGCGGCCAGCGCCACGGCGTTGGAGTCGGCGATGAAGAAATCCCCGCGGTCCCGCGAAGTCCGCACGGGCAGGTCGAACGTCAACTGATGGGCCATGTCAGGCGTCGTCCTGATCTTCCGGCAGCAGCGCCCCCTCGGACAGGCCCTTGTAGAGCCGCCCCTCCTTGTAGCGCTGGATCAGATAGCGGGTGACCACGCCAAGGGCCGCGGCCACGGGCACGGCGACCAGCATACCCACGAAACCGAAGACCGTGCCGAAGGCGGAGAGCGCGAAGATCAGCCAGACCGGGTGCAGCCCGACCGAGGTGCCGACGAGGTTCGGGGTCAGGATGTTGCCCTCGAAGAATTGGCCGACCATGAAGATGCCCGCGACGATGGCGATGTGCCACCACTCGCCCCAGAACTGAAACAGGGCGAGCCCGATGGCCAGTGCCCCGCCCACCAGCGCGCCGATGTAGGGGATGAAGGTCAGCGCCCCCGCGACCGCCCCCACGATCAGGCCGAACTGAAGCCCGGCGAGCATCAGGGCGACCGCGTAGAAGGTGCCAAGGATCAGGCAGACGGTGCCTTGCCCCCGGATGAACCCCGCCAGCGTCCGGTCGATCTGGCTCGCGAGATCGCGGATCACCGGCGCATGGTCGCGCGGCAGCAGGTCGTCGATGGCCGCGACCATCCGGTCCCAGTCCCACAGCAAGTAGAAGGTCACGACCGGCACGATCACGAACAGAAGCGCGATGTTCACGATCCCCATCGCCGACGACAGCACGGCATCCACAAGCTCGGCGCCCCGGTCCTGAATGGTCTTGCCGATCTGGTCGAGCGATTGGCGCAGCACGCTGTCCTGATCCACCACGTCGGGGAACCGCTCGATCAGGAAGTCGCGCAGGTTCTGCGCGATCTGCGGGGCGAGGTTGATGAGCTGCCCGGCCTGATTGACCAGCGACGGCACGATCAGCAGGATCAGGATCACGAAGACGATCAGGGCGAGGATCGAGATCGTGATCGTCGCCCAGATCCGCTTGAACCCCCAGGCCTCAAGCTTGTCCGCCACCGGGTCGAGGAAATACGCGATCGCCCCGCCGATCAGGAACGGCATGATAACGTCGCCCAGGAACCAGAGCAGCACGAAAAAGACCACCGCGGCGATGGCCCAGTACCGAAATTGCGTGCCGACCGGCAATGCCATGTGTGGTCCCTTGTTCGTTGGCCACAGTCTTGGCGGGTTTGGCCCTGAGGATCAAGCACCGAGGTCGGCTTGCCGCCCGCCCGCCGCCAAGGCTATGTGACGGTATGGAGATCGTGCTCATACACACAGGCGGGACCATCGGTATGGTGCCGTCGCCAGACGGGCTGGTGCCGGAACGCGGTCGCGTCGAACGCGCGGTCGAGGCGCTGATGCCCACCGGCGCGCGGCTCACCACCCACCTGTTCGACCCGCTTCTGGACAGTGCCGACGTCGGCCCCGACGACTGGAACCGGATGCTCGACCTGATCGACGCCCACCCCGACGCCTCGATCCTCGTCACCCACGGCACCGACACCATGTCCTTCACCGGGGCGGCGCTGGCGCAGGCGCTTGCCGGTCGCGACGTGCGCGTGATCCTGTGCGGGGCGATGGCGCCCCTCGGCGCGGGCGAGGGCGCGCGCGCCAACCTGACGCTCGCCGTGGCCACGCTCATCGCCCCCGGCTGGACCGGCGTGAAATGCGCCTTCGCGCAAAAGATCATGGAGGCGGGCGGGCTCATCAAACACGACACGCGCGGCGACGATGCCTTCCGGTCCGTGCCACAGGATCCGGTGGGGCCGCCCGAAACCAGCCGCTTCGACCCAGACCGCAGACTGGCGGTGCTCGCCCTGACGCCCGGCCTGCCGGCTTCCGCGCTCTCGGGCGCGCTGGCGGCGCTGGATGGCGCGGTCCTGCGCGTCTTTGGCGCGGGCACCGTGATGCATGACGCCGAGGTTCACGCGGCCCTCGCAGGTGCCGTCACCCAAGGCAAACGCATCCGCGCCGTCAGCCAGTGCGAGGGCGGCGGACTGGCCCCCGGCCACTACGCAGCCGGCGCCGCGCTCTGGGCCGCCGGTGTCGAAAACGGCGGACGCGAAACGCCCGAGGCGGCGCTCGTGAAACTCTGGTTGGCTGGCTGGCGAAGCTAAAAGGAGCGGACCTCTGGGAAGAGGCCCGCTCCAATGCCGGGGCGGGGACCCCGGCTGGGACAGTCATGGGACTGTTTATCAGACGCGCGAAACCCGGAATGGTTCCCGTTGCCCGTTCGGATTCCCGAAATACCGCTCACCGCCTGGACGAAATCCCGGTCCGGCCCAGAAAAAAAGGAGCGGATCTCGGGTGAGATCCGCTCCGGTGCCGGGGTTAGGGTGCCCCGGCTGGGACAGTCATGGGACATATCCACGACGCATAGACCCCGCCAATGGTTCCCGCCTTCCGGCCCATCTGTCCGCCGCCCCGCCGAAAACGGCCGAAATCCGCCGGTCGTCAAAGCTGCGCCGCGATGGCGTCGGTGTCGATCAGCGACCAGACGCGGCGGATTTTCCCCGCCTCGACCTCGTAAAACACGTTCTCCGTGAACCGCACGCGCCTGCCGTTCACGGGCAGATCGAACAAAAGACCCGCGGGTGTGACGTCGAAGACAAGCCGCGCCGCCACCGTGTGCGGATCGCAGACCAGAAGCGCGATCACGAACCGCAGATCGGGGATCGCCGCCACATCCCGCTCCAGCATGGCGCGATAGCCCTCAAGCCCGATCCGGGTGCCGTTGTAATCCACATCCCTGTCGACGAACGCGCCGAGCCGTGCCCAGTCGCGGGCGTTCAGGCAATCGATATAGCCACGATAAAGCGGTTCGGTGGTCTCGGTCATGGCCCGACTGTGGCGCGCGGTTGCGCGGAAGGAAACCGGACCCGCCAAAGAAAAAGGAGCGGATCTCGGGGGAGATCCGCTCCGATGCCGGGGTTAGGGTGCCCCGGCTGGGACAGTCATGGGACGTCTACACTACGCACGGGGGGCAAAGTTGGTTCCCTCGTGCAGGAAAAAAAAGTTTACGAGTCCCAGTTCTCGTCAGCAGGACGCGCCTTCGCCCGGCATGATGACCGTGTCGATGACGTGGATCACACCGTTGTCGGCGTCGATGTCCGCGCTCACAACCGTGGCGGTGTTGCCCATGCCGTCGGTCAGGGTCACGCCGCTGTCCGAAGCGGTCACGCACAGCGTCGCACCGGCCACGGTTTCGACCGCCGTGGTGCCCATCGCGATGTCGCCCGACATCACTTCGGCGGGCACGACATGGTAGAGCAGGATGTTGGTCAGATCGTCCTTCATATCCGGCTCCAGCAGGCTTTCGACGGTGCCGTCCGGCAGCGCGTCGAAGGCGGCGTTGGTCGGGGCGAACACGGTGAACGGCCCGTCGCTGGCGAGCGTTTCGACCAGACCGGCGGCATCGGCCGCGGCCACGAGGGTCGAAAAGTCGTCATTGCCCGATGCGATCGCGGCGATGGTGTCGGCATTGGCCGCACCAGCGGTGAGAACGGCAAGGGCAGCAGCAGTGGCGAGGGTCTTCATGACAGGTAACCTCCATGTTTGTCTGTCGTCTATGCGAGGCTTACGGCCCGTCAGAACGGCGGGATCATGGCAGTCACGGCTCTGTCACCGGACGTGATGAACCTGTCAGGACACACGCTCCAGAATGACATGGCTGTCCTTCACGGTGTCGATCTCGCCGTCCGGTCCGGTGACCTCGCGGGCCGACAGGCCGACCTCGATTTCGCGCCAGACGTGGCCGCTTTTGGCCGTCGCGGCGCGATCTTCTTCGGGGGTCGGAAAGGCGGGCCGATGGTCGTGATCCGCCATCCGCCATCTGGGCGCGGTGTTGTGCGCGGCGATGACGAGCAGCCCGCCCGGTGCGGTCGCCCGCGCCGCCAGTTCCAGAACGCTCGCCCGGTCGAACGCCATCGGGCTTTGGAAGAACAGCGCCGAGACCAGATCGAAGC
Organism: Maritimibacter alexandrii; assembly: GCF_005871115.1. Lineage (NCBI taxonomy): Bacteria > Pseudomonadati > Pseudomonadota > Alphaproteobacteria > Rhodobacterales > Roseobacteraceae > Maritimibacter > Maritimibacter alexandrii. The sequence goes on along the minus strand of NZ_SWKQ01000013.1, from coordinate 379,470 downwards.
TGCCGTCGGGAAACGTCTCGGGCAGCGTGTGACGCTCGAACGTGATGCGGTCGGCAAGCCCGGCTGTCCTCGCGCGGTCCGCCGCGATGTCCAGCGCGGTCTGGGACACGTCGACGCCGGTGACGGTCCAGCCCTTCGCCGCCAGCCAGAGCGCATCGTCGCCCCGCGCGCAGCCGATGTCGAGCGCGCGGCCGGGCACCCGCCCGGTGGCGAGCCGTTCCAGCACCCCCGAAGGTTTGCCGTTCGTCGGGTCGGTCATCGCGCCATAGCGATCTTCCCAGAAGGTTCTCAGGTCTTGCGTCTCGGTCATGTCGGCTCCTTTTCGCTTCTCGTGACTTCATATGTAACGTGAAATCCGTTCCGTCAATATCACGCAACCTCTTTTGTTGCGAAAGCGGGCGCGGTAAGGTGGCGCCATGCGAACCGACAACCGCCTGTCGCGCGTGCTCCACGCGCTCCTCCACCTCGACCGGCACGACGGTCCGGCCACTTCGGACGAGATCGGCCGGATGCTGAACACGAATGCCACGGTGGTGCGCCGCACGATGGGCGGTCTGCGCGACGCGGGCATCGTGGGCTCGGTCAAGGGACACGGCGGCGGCTGGACACTGGCGCGCCCGCTCGACCAGATCACGATGCTGACCATCTACGACGCGCTGGGCGAGCCGTCGCTCTTCGCACTGGGACAGGCGCAGGACGCGCCCGGCTGCCGGCTGGAACAAGCGGCCAACACCGCGCTCGGCAAGGCGCTCGACGGCGCAAGGCGCCGGTTTCGCAAGGAGTTGGAGCGGGTGACGGTCGCCGACCTCAGGGACGAGGCGGGGCCGCCCGACTTTCGCCTCCCGTCCTGAGCTTCAGTTCAGCGCGGCCGCCAGCGCGGCTTTCATCCGCGCCACATAGTCCTTGGACACCGGCGCATCCTTGCGCACCGCGGCGAACCCGTGGAACGCGCCCTCGACCTCGTGAAAATCGACGGGAATCCCGGCGGCGGCGATCCGCGCGGCATAGCCGCGCACCTCGGCGTGGAACAGATCCCGCGTGCCCACCCCGATCCACGCCGGCGGCAGCCCCGCCGGGTCCGCGAGCCGCGAGGGCGACGCGGTGGCGGGCACCGGGCCGTCCACGTCGCGCAGATATCCGTCCCAGGCCCATGTGTTGATCGCGGGGTTCCACATACGCATCGTCTCGGGGTCCGGCGCGGGCCGTGTCCGCGTCGCCTCGTCCAGCATCGGTTCGTGGAGCAACTGGAAGCGGACCGCAGGCCCGCCCCGATCCCGCGCCAAGATCGCAAGGGCCGCGGCCAGCCCGCCGCCCGCGCTGTCGCCGCCCACGGCGATCCGGGCCGGATCGACCCCCGGCGCGGCGGCCAGCCACTCCAACGCGGCATAAGCATCTTCGATCCCGGCTGGATAGGGCCGCTCCGGCGCGAAGGCATAGGTCGGAAGCGCAACCACCGCCCCGATCTCCGCCGCGACCTGCCGCGCGAAATCGTGCTCGGTCACCGGGTTGCCGAAAATCAGCCCGCCCCCATGCAGCCACAGAAGGGCAGGGTGCGGCCCGTCGCCCTCGGGCCGGTAGACCCAGATCCGCCGCCCGCGCGATGACACGGCCTGTTCGACCCGCCGCCCGACAAGCCAGCCGCCGAGCGCCAGCAAAAGACGATAGACGCGCAGCGTGCCCGGCCGCACCGCCTGTTTCGTCAGGCGATCCACATTGCCGAAATCCGGGTGAAACCCGCTCATAGGCCGCCTCCCGCGCCGATCAAACCGCGCGCGGCGTCCCGGCGCAAGCCGGTGTCACTCCACCGGCTCGGAAATCCGACCAGACGCCTCGATCACCAGCGTCTCCAGCCCGGCACCGCCCGCCGCGATATGGTCGAGCAATTGGCGCCGCATCCGGGGTTCCCAGAAATCGTTGATATGGGCCGCGAACCGGTCGAGCTGGTCGTCGCCCGGCTGGGTCTTGAAGAATGTGGCGATCTGGTTGGCCATGATGACCATTTTCTCAGGCGACATGGGTGGCTCCCGCTGTGATCCGGTGCGGATGGGAATAAAGGTCGAAGCTCTCGCCGCGCGCGAAGGCGGCAAGGGTGATCTGCGCGTCGTCGGCCAGACGCAGGGCGTGCGCGGTCGGGGCCGAGGCCGCGACGATGACGGCACACCGGGCTTGGGCGGTCTTCTGCACCATCTCGACCGAGATGCGGCTGGTCAGCACCATCGCCCCCGTGGCCGGGTCGATCCCCGCCCGCGCCAGCGCGCCGATGAGTTTGTCGAGCGCATTGTGCCGCCCCACATCCTCCCGCGCCATGACGATGCCTTGGCCGGGGACCATGAAGCCCGCGGCATGGACCGCCCGCGTCAGATCGTGCAGCGGCTGATGGCGACGCAGGTCATCCGTGGCCCGCGCCACCTCGTCGCGGGCAAAACGCGGGTCCGCATCAACGGCGGGCAGGGGCGGCAGCGCCCCCTCCAGCGAGTCGATGCCGCAAAGACCGCAGCCCACAGGCCCCATCAGCGCCCGCTGGCGGCTGCGCAATTGCTCGGACCTGTCGTCGCGCAGAAGCATCCGCGCCTCGATGCCCCGCTCGAAGGTCAGAACCTCCAACTCCTCGATATCGCCGGGCCGTTCGATCACGCGCTCAGTCAGAGCGAACCCCACCGCGAAATCCTCAAGATCCGCGGGCGAGGCCATCATGACGGCCAGCGTCGTCCCGTCGAAAGTCATCGCCACGGGCGTTTCCTCCGGCAAGGTCCGGGTCACAGTCCGCGCCCCGGTGGACGAGACCGCAAGACCCGGACGGGATTTCGCCGCGTCCGACATGATTACTCCGCTGCGGGCAGAATGCGCCGCGATTGCTCGGCCTGCTCGTTGTACCGCTCCTGCCAGTCGGTGGGCCCGTTGGACGGGCTGACCTGCACCGCCGTCACCTTGTATTCCGGGCAGTTCGTCGCCCAGTCCGAGAAATCGGTCGTGATGACGTTGGCCTGCGTGTCGGGGTGGTGGAACGTGGTATAGACCACGCCGGTCGACACCCGGTCGGTCAGCGTCGCGCGCAGCGTCGTCTCCCCGGAGCGGCTGGCGAGTTTGACGAAATCGCCCTCCTTCACGCCACGCACCTCGGCGTCATGCGGATGGATCTCCAGCACGTCCTCCTCATGCCAGGTCGAATTCGCGGTGCGCCGCGTCTGTGCGCCCACGTTGTATTGGCTCAGGATACGTCCGGTGGTCAGAAGCAGCGGGAAACGCGGCCCGGTCTTTTCGTCCGTCGCCACGTATTCCGTGACCATCAGCCGCCCCTTGCCGCGCACGAAGCCATCGACATGCATCAGCGGCGTGCCCTCGGGCGCGCTGTCGTTGCAGGGCCACTGGATCGACCCCAGCTCGTTGATCCGCTCATAGGTCACGCCGGCGAAGCTGGGCGTCGTCGATGCGATCTCGGCCATGATCTCACGCGGGTGGGCGTAATCCCAATCCGCGCCCATCGCCTGCGCCAGAAGCTGCGTGACCTCCCAGTCGGCATACCCCGCCTTGGGCGCCATCACACGGCGCACCATGTTGATGCGCCGCTCGGCATTGGTGAAGGTGCCGTCCTTCTCGAGGAAGGACGAACCCGGCAGGAACACATGCGCGTAATTCGCCGTCTCGTTGAGGAACAGGTCATGGACGATCACGCATTCCATCGCGGCCAGACCGGCGGCGACGTGTTTCGTGTCGGGGTCCGATTGCAGGATGTCCTCGCCCTGACAGTAAAGCCCCTTGAAGGTGCCATCTACGGCGGCGTCCAGCATGTTGGGGATGCGCAGACCCGGCTCCGGGTCGATGGTCACGCCCCAGGCGGCCTCGAAGGTTTCGCGCACCTCGGGCAGCTTCACATGGCGATACCCCGGAAGCTCATGCGGGAAAGACCCCATGTCGCACGACCCCTGCACGTTGTTCTGACCGCGCAGCGGGTTCACGCCCACACCGGGGCGCCCGATGTTGCCCGTGAGCATGGCGAGGTTCGCGATCCCCATGACGGTCGTGGACCCCTGACTGTGCTCGGTCACGCCAAGGCCGTAGTAGATCGCGCCATTGCCGCCACGGGCGAAAGTGCGGGCCGCTTCGCGCAGCGTCTCGGCCGGAACGCCGGTCAGCATCTCGGTGGCTTCGGGCGAATGCCGCTCCGCGCTCACGAATTCCGCATATTCGAGGAACTCGTTCCAGTCGCAGCGCTCGCGGATGAACGCCTCGTCCATCAGCCCTTCGGTGACGATCACATGGGCCAGCGCCGTGACCACGGCCACGTTGGTGCCGGGCCTGAGCGGCAGGTGATGCGCCGCCTTGATATGCGCGGATTTCACAAGGTCGATGCGACGCGGGTCGATGACGATCAGCTTGGCGCCCTGACGCAGACGCTTCTTCAGGCGGCTGGCGAAGACCGGGTGCCCGTCCGTCGGGTTGGCCCCGATCACGATCACCACGTCGGTGTGTTCGACCGAGTCGAAATCCTGCGTCCCGGCGCTCGTCCCGAAGGTCTGGCCCAGGCCATAGCCGGTGGGCGAGTGGCAGACCCGCGCGCAGGTGTCGGTGTTGTTGTTCATGAACACGCCACGGGCGAGCTTCTGGACCAGATAGGTCTCTTCGTTCGTGCAGCGTGAAGAAGTGATGACCCCCACCGAACGTCGACCGTAAGTTTTCTGTAACGATTTCAGACGTTTCGCGGCGAAACCTATGGCCTCATCCCACGACACTTCCTGCCAAGGTTCGTCGATCGACTCCCGGATCATCGGGCTCAGGATGCGGTCCTTGTGCTCGGTATAGCCATAGGCGAAGCGCCCCTTCACGCAGCTATGCCCCCGGTTCGCCTTGCCGTTCTTGTAAGGCACCATCCGGACAAGTTGATCGCCGTTCAGTTCCGCCTTGAACGAACACCCGACCCCGCAATAGGCGCAGGTCGTGACCACCGACCGCGTCGGCGTGCCCAGTTCGGCCACCGATTTTTCCTGCAAAGTCGCGGTCGGGCAGACCTGCACGCAGGCGCCGCAGGATACGCAGTCCGACGACAGGAAGTCATCCAACGCGCCGCCCGCCGACACACGGCTGTCGAAACCACGACCCTCGATGGTCAGCGCGAAGGTGCCCTGCACCTCTTCACAGGCCCGCACGCAGCGCGAGCAGACGATGCATTTGGCCGGGTCATAGGTGAAATAGGGGTTGGACTCGTCCTTCGGAATATAGCGGAAATTCCCGTCCCCCTCGCGCCGCTTGGCATCGGCCATCGACAGCGCCCCGGTCCCGGTGGGGTCGAAATGGTTGTCGCCCGGCTCATAGCGCACATCGCGAAGGCCTACGGCACCCGCCATGTCCTGCAACTCGCAATCGCCGTTCGCCGAACAGGTCAGGCAGTCGAGCGGGTGGTCCGAGATGTAAAGCTCCATCACCCCCTTGCGGATCTTCTGCACCTTGGAGGATTGGGTATGCACCACCATCCCCTCGGCCACCGGCGTCGTGCAACTGGCGGGCGTGCCGCGCCGCCCCTCGATCTCGACCACGCACAGGCGGCACGACCCGAAGGCCTCCACACTGTCCGTCGCACACAGCTTCGGCACGGTGATCCCGGCTTCATAGGCGGCGCGCATCACGCTCGTCCCCTCGGACACCGTGATCGCGGCCCCGTCGATGGTCAGCGTGACGGGCGCGCCGGTCTTCGCGGGCGTGCCCATGTCGGCGTCGTTCCACGGAATGATGAAGTCCTTCATGGTCTCATCCTTTCTTCGCAAGCGCATAGGCGACGATGGCGTTCGCATGCCCGTGCCCCAGACCGTGCTCGGCCTTCAGCCAGTTCACGATCTCCATATGTTTCATGTCGCCCTTTTCGGCGACCATCCCCAGCCAATGCCCGATCGGCTGGCCGTATGTCTTTTCGATCGACGGAAAATAGGACGCCGGCCCCTTAACGGTCTCGCTCATGCGCCGCGCTCCCGTCTTTCCGGTCCGAAAATATCCCGGGGGTGCGGGGGCAGCGCCCCCGCGCGGGTCGGCTGCGTCAGCAGACGAAACCGGATCATTCCGCCGCCTCGCGCGCACCTGCGAAATCCTCGGGAAACAGCGTCATCGCGGACATCACGGGGTAGGGGGTGAACCCGCCCAAGGCGCAAAGCGACCCATCGGTCATGGTCTCGCACAGGTCCGTCAGCAGCTCTTTCGCCGCCATGTCGCCCGCGGCGATCCGGTCGATGGTTTCGACCCCGCGCACCGCGCCGATCCGGCAGGGGGTGCATTTGCCGCAGCTTTCCACCGCGCAGAACTCCATCGCGAAGCGCGCCATGCCGAGCATGTCGGCGGTGTCGTCGAACACCGTTAGGCCCGCGTGACCGATGAGGCCCCCGGCGCCGTCGAATTCTTCATAGCCGAAGGGCGTGTCGAACTGGTGCGGCGCGAAGTACGCCCCCAGCGGCCCGCCGACCTGCACCGCCTTCACGGGCCGGCCCGAGCGGGTGCCGCCCGCGATGTCGTTCACGATCTCACCCAACGGCAGACCAAAGGCGATCTCGTAAAGCCCGCCGTATTTCACGTTCCCCGCGATCTGGAGCGGGATGGTCCCTTTCGACCGGCCCAACCCGAAATTCGCGTAATGCGCCGCGCCCTTCTCGAAGATCACCGGAATGGTGGCGAGCGAGATGACGTTGTTCACGACCGTGGGCTTGCCCAGAAACCCTTCGAGCGCCGGAAGCGGCGGCTTCGCCCGCACGACACCGCGCTTGCCTTCGAGGCTGTTCAAGAGCGAGGTCTCTTCGCCGCAGACGTAAGCCCCGGCACCGACCCGGATTTCCATGTCGAAGGCCGGGCCTTTGCCCAACAGGCTCGCCCCCAGCAGGCCGTTCGCGCGGGCGACCTCGACCGCGGCCTTCATCACCCGGATCGCGTCGGGATATTCCGAACGCAGATAGACATAGCCCTTGGTCGCGCCCACGCCGACCCCGGCGATGGCCATGCCTTCGATGAGCGAGAAGGGGTCGCCTTCCATAATCATCCGGTCGGCGAAGGTGCCCGAGTCGCCCTCGTCGGCGTTGCAGACGATGTATTTCTGATCGGCTTCGGCTTTCGCCACCGTCTCCCACTTGATCCCCGTCGGGAAGCCCGCGCCGCCGCGACCGCGCAAACCGCTGGCCTTGGCTTCCTCGACCACGCCCAGACCGTCCATATCCAGCGCGCGTTCAAGACCCGTCAATCCGCCGTGCGCCCGGTAGGCGTCCAGATCGAGCGGGTCGATCACGCCGCAGCGCTGGAAGGTGAGGCGGGTCTGGTTCGCGAAGAACGGGATCTCTTCGGTCGGGCCGTGGCCGTCGAGCGTGCCGGCCAGCAGCGCGGGCACGTCCGAAACCGTGACCGGACCGAAGGCATGGCGTACCCCGTCGATCTCGACCTCGGCCAATGGTTCCAGCCATGTCATCCCGCGCGAGCCGACGCGGATCAATTCGACGTCATGTCGGGCGAGCTCGGCGGCGACCTCGTCGGCGCCCAGTGCGCGGGCGACCGCATCCTGCGACAGATAGATCTTCATGCGCCCGCCTCCGAAATCACGCGCTCCAGCTTGGCCTCGTCCAGCGCGCCCACGACCTTGTCACCGATCATCGCGGCAGGGCCGTTGGCACACAGGCCAAGGCAATAGACCGGCTCGATCGTCACCGCGCCGTTGGGCGTGGTGCCGTGCCATGAGATGCCGAGTTTCGTCAGCACCGCGTCCGCCAACCCGTTCGCGCCCAGCGCCTGACAGGCCTCGGCCCGGCAGATTTTCACGATATGCCTGCCTGCGGGCAGGGTGCGGAAATCGTGGTAGAAGCTGATGACCCCATGCACTTCGGCCCGCCCGATGTTCAGAGCGTCCGCGATGGGCTGCACCGCATCCTCGGGCACGTGATCGAAAGCCTCCATCATCGCGTGCAGGATCGGCAGGAGCGGCCCTTCGAGATGGGTGTAGGCCTCGATGACCTCTTGAATCGCGCCGAGATCGGGCGCGGATGCTGGCGAGTTGGCTTGCATGGGTCCTCCGAAGTTGGCGGAGCCATCTCACCGAATGCGCGGTAAATCAATATCGCAGTTCCGTCGGTCGATAGGGTTTTTCTATCAATCGGACAACGCCCGCGCCTCGTCCAGCAGGGCCTGAAGCACCGGGGTCTGCGGTTCCTGATAGGGGGCGACCAATCCGACGCTCGGCCCCGGACGGTCGGACCGGATCGGAACGACGGCCACGTCGCGGCCCAGCGACAGCGAGGCGGCCATGTCGCCCGGCAGGACGGTGGACCAGCCACCCTGTTCGACATGGCTGACCAGCACCACGGTGGAGTTCGATTCCATGCGCACGTTGGGGGTCTGCCCGGCTTCCATGAAGGCGCGGTTGATGATCCGGCGGTTCTGCATGTCGGGGGTGAGCAGGCACAGCGTCCGCGTGCCGATGTCGGTCCACCCGATGTCCGTGCGCCCCGCTGCCGGATCGTCCGGCGCGCAGACCAGCGCGTAATCCTCGCGGTAAAGCTCCTGCACCTGCACCCGGCCCAGGGGTTCGTTGTCGAGGTAGCTCAGGCCCACGTCCGCCTCGAGGTTTTCGAGCATGTTCAGGATCTGGATCGAGGTGCGTGACAGGATGGTGAAGGTCACGTTGGGATGCGCCGCCGAGAACCGGGCCGACAGGCGCGAGGCCCAGGTGAGCGCGGTGGGAATCACGGCGAGGCGCAGGTGTCCGGTCAGCCCTTCGCGCGAGAACCGCATCTCGTCGCGCAGCCGCCGCGCATCCCCGACGATCTGGCGCGCCCAGTCGAGCGCGCGCGCGCCTTCGGGTGTCAGGCCGCCATAGCGTGACCCGCGCTGCACCAGCTTCACGCCGAGTTCGGCTTCGAGTTGCTTGATCCCCGCCGACAACGTGGGCTGCGTGATGCCCAGACTGTCGGCGGCACGTCCGAAATGCTGCTCCTTGGCGAGCGCGATGAACATTTCGAGCTTGTTCAGCATGTTGGAAAAGTAGCATGGAACCGGGCGATATCCATAGGCATTGGCTATCGGGTGCGGGTTTCCTGATCTGTCGCGCGTCCGGCTGCGTAGATAAGGATAGGGACGAATCATCATCCGCCACTATGGTGGGAGTCCGGCTTGGGGGCTGGGAGAGAAACGTATGTCTATATCGCCCGCGCGCCTTCTGGCCGCGCTCATCCTGTCCCTCGTCGCCGGCGCCGTTTCGGCGCAGGATCGGTCGTGGACCTATCTGGGTTGGGCGAACATCACTACGAACGACGGCACGGGTGATTTTCAGGACCGCTGGCAGAGCTTTTCGACCTCGACATCCTTTCTGTTCGGACCCGAGGGCACGCGGGAGCTGCCCTATGCGTTCGGTGACCTGATCGAGGTTCGGCTGGGCACCCAGATCGTGACGCCGGCCAACACCCTGACGCCTGCGCCCGGCGACCGCCGCGCCGCAGGGGCGCTACGGGCCGGTCTGTTCACGCATTTCGCGCGAGGCGGCTGGGATTTCGCGCTCGGCGCCGGGGCCGAGGCCGTCGGCCCGTCGACGCAGGTTCTGGCGCTACAGGACCGGTTCCACAGTGTCGCGGGCTTCGACCGTCTGGCCCCCGGTGTCCTCGCCGGGCAGATCGGCAACGCCGTGCGCCCGATGGGTCACGCCGAAGCGGCCTATGCCATCGCCATCGGGGACGAGATGACGTTCCGCCCCTTCGCCGAAGCGCATGTGGGGCTCGAAGCCTATGCCCGCGTCGGGTTCGATCTGCTGGTCGGGCCCGGCTACAGAAGCGGGGTGATCGCCCGCGATTACGTGAGCGGCCAGCCCTATCAGATCCTGAAGGACGTGAACGAACCCGGCGTGTCGTTCCTGTTCGGCGCCGATCTGGCGCGGGTGTTCTCATCCGCCCTGCTGCCCGAACCCGCCTATACGCTCACGCCTGCGCGCGCGCGGGTGCGTGGCGGCCTTCTGGTCGATGGCGAGGTGGGCAGCGTGTTCTATGGCCTGACCTATCTGTCGCCGGAATTCACCGCCCAGCCCGAGGGGCAATTTGTTGGATCCGTGCAAATCCGCCTCAAGTTTTAAGGCGCGACAGGCTGGCGCAGATCGGGATTGCACAAAATAGTTAACAATTCCCGGCATCCGTGCTATCCCGGCGAATGTGTAACAAACGGTTCGTTCAGAGACCGTGGCACATGAGCAGAAGGCAGGCATACAGGCATGAGAACGGGCATATTGGGCTCGTTCGTCATCTCCTGGTCTCAAACGGAAGTAGACGGTCTCGCACAGGCACCGCGAGACGCGCTGGGCGTTGGGGCAAGCTGGCGGTGGAGCGGACGGGCGATGCGGGTCGATGGACCGCAGGACGTCATCCGGCTGGACCTCGGTGGGAGAGAGGCGGACCTACGTAAACGGGCGGCGCGCAAGGTGCGTCGGTTTCTGAATTCCTGTGACGTTCCCGAGGCGGAGATGCCCAAGGACGACACGCTCTTCGATCTGGGCTTCGTGGTCACGGACGGGTTCGAGAGTTGGCCGGTGATGCTGGTCGATGGCGCGTCGGCCCATGAAACGCTTCTGATGTTTCTGGACGGGCTTCCGCCGTCGGACTGCGATCTTTGGGTCGTGCAGGCGACGATGGAGGCGGCCGAGACGAACCGGTTGACCGACCAGCCGACCGGCGTCATCTGTTTCACCCCCGGCACCCGCATCCGCACCGGCGAGGGCGACGTGGCGGTCGAGGACATTCGCGAAGGCGCCCGCATCCAGACCAAGGACAACGGGTTGCAGGAGGTGCTTTGGGTCGGTGAAAAGCGTATCTCCGGCGCGCGGCTGTACGCCATGCCGGAATTCCGCCCGATCCGCGTGCGCCGGGGTGCGCTGGGCGTCGATCGCCCGGACGGCGACCTGATGGTGTCGCCCGCCCACCGTATGCTTCTCAAGGGCCGCAAGGCGCAGGCGCTGTTCGGCACGAACGAGGTGCTGGTGGCGGCCCGCGACCTGATCGACGACCGGATGGTGACGCGCGATCACACGGTGACGCAGGTGACCTATATCCACCTGCTTCTCGCCAACCATGAAGTCGTCTTCGCCAACGGGCTCGAGACCGAAAGTTTCCTGCCCGAGGGCGAGGCGCTGGAGGCGGTCGAGCAGGTTCAGCGCGAGCGCCTGTTCGGTGCGATGCCGTCGCTTGAAACGCGGCCCGAGGGCTATTCCGCCCCGGCCCGACGTCTTCTTTCGCAGGCCGAGGCGGCGATCATGGGGGCCGGGGTCTGACCTAGCGGCGGTTCGGCTTTTCGTTCACCACACGCTTCACGTGCCGGGCGAAGCCTTTCTCCCGTGCTCGCCGTTCGGCGATGCTTTCGCTGTTGTGCATTTCCTCGGCGGCGAGCTTGCGCCAGCGGGTGAGCCTGTCGGGGTCGAGGTCGCCCGCCTCGATGGCGGCTTTCACCGCGCAGCCCGGCTCGGTCTCATGCGCGCAATCTCGGAATCGGCAGCGGGTCGTCAGCACCTCGATATCCGCAAAGACCGCCGCGATCCCGTCGGCCACGTCCGAAAGCTGGATTTCCCGCATTCCCGGCGTGTCCAGCACCACCGGACCGCCCGCGATGACGTGCAATTCCCGGTGCGTGGTGGTGTGGCGCCCCTTCGCGTCGTCTTCGCGGATGCCCTGCGTCTCGATCAGGTCGCCGCCCGCCAGTGCGTTGGTCAGGGTGGACTTGCCCACGCCCGACGACCCCAGAAAGGCGACGGTGCGCCCCGGCTTGGTCCAGGGGGCGAGCTTTTCGCGCGGCGCATCGCCCCGCGCATCCAGCGCCACCACCGGCACGCGGTCGGAAATGGCGGTGGCCTGATCGACGTAATCCGCCACATCCTCGGCCATGTCGGCCTTGGTGAGCAGGATCACCGGGTCGATCCCGGCCTCGAAGGCGAGGGCCAGATACCGCTCCAGGCGCGCGACGTTGAAATCGGCATTGCACGAGGTGACGATGAAGGCGGTTTCGATATTGGCGGCGATCAACTGCTGGCGCACCTCATGCCCCGCCGCGCGGCGCTGGATCAGGCTTTTGCGGTCCAGAAGCCGGCTCGCCCCCGGTCGTTCGGCGTCATAGAGCAGCCAGTCGCCCACCGTCACCTCGGCATCGGGGGGCAGAACGGCCTCGATCCCGTCGCCGCGCACGGCAAGCCCGCTGCGATGAACGGCGGTGACGCGGACGGGGGGATGCGCCTGCATGTCATCGGCGTCGATCTGTGCGGAAAAGAACGGCTGCCAGCCCAGTGCCTGAAGCGGCGACAGGGCAGGGCGGGGCGCAGGGGCGCCACCGAGAGAGAACTTTGAATAGTCCCGTGTCATTGTCTTGGGGTCTTTCGATACGAAAAGAAGGGAAGGTTTCGCGCACCCCCACCGGGCCACCGATCACCGGCGGCTTGATCTTCGGCGGTCTGTGCACCGGGAGGCCCTTTGCCTCCCTGCCGGATCAAATCATCAAAGCTCCATCGTATCCGGGGTGAGGATAGCCGATCCGCGCAAAAGGTAAAGCGTGGCGCGAAGGCGTTGACTCCTGCCCAAACACGGCTATAAGCCCGCCATTCGGCCCTTTCGGGGGCCGTATTTCATTGGTGTTGGTGGACCCCGCGAGGGGAAACCTGTCAACCCGGATCGCTGGACCCGCAAGGCCCAGTCCGGGGAGAGGACAACGCCCTTTAAAATCGGCCCCAAGACGGGTCCGACGACAAGGCCCACCGGGTTGAGCGACCACCGCGTCCGCAACCCGAAAAGTGGGAACCGGTTTTCGGGGACGTTGCGGAGCCACCTATAAAGGAGATCAGCCGTGACCAAACGCACGTCTGCCAAGTACAAAATCGACCGCCGCATGGGCGAAAACATCTGGGGCCGTCCGAAATCCCCGGTGAACCGCCGCGAATACGGCCCGGGCCAGCACGGCCAGCGCCGCAAGGGCAAAATGTCCGACTTCGGCCTTCAGCTTCGCGCCAAGCAGAAGCTCAAGGGCTACTACGGCGACATGACCGAAAAGCAGTTCCGCCGCATCTTCGCGGAAGCCGAGCGTCTGAAAGGCGACACCGGTGAGAACCTGATCGGCCTGCTCGAGCGCCGCCTCGACGCCGTCGTCTACCGCGCCAAGTTCGTGCCGACCATCTTCGCCGCCCGCCAGTTCGTGAACCACGCGCATGTGATGGTGAACGGCCAGCGCGTGAACATCCCGTCCTACCGCGTGAAGGAAGGCGACGTGATCGAGGTCCGCGAGAAGTCCAAGCAGCTCGCCATCGTTCTGGAAGCTTCGCAGCTGCCCGAGCGTGACGTGCCCGACTACCTCGAAGTCGACCACTCCAAGATGAAGGCGACCTTCGTGCGCACTCCGGGCCTCTCGGACGTGCCGTACCCGGTCATGATGGAACCGAACCTCGTCATCGAATTCTACGCTCAGAACTGATCTGAGCCGACCCGAATGCGAAAGGGCCGCCCGGTTGGGGCGGCCCTTTTTCGTGGCGGCTGGTCCTGTTCGTCATCGGGTCCGGCCCTTCCCCCCGCGGCCCGCATTTGCCATACGGGGGACCAACCCGTGATCGAAGGAGTGCCCATGTCCCACCCCATCTACGCCCGCATCGACGGCCCCGTCATCATGATCGGTTTCGGCTCAATCGGGCAGGGAACCTTGCCGCTGATCGAGCGCCACTTCGAGTTCGACGCATCGAAGCTCACGATCGTCGAACCGAATGAGCCGAACGGGGCGGCGGCGCGGGAGACGGGCTATGCCCATGTCGCGGAAACGCTGACGCGGGACAATTACAAGGTCGTGCTGGGCGGGCTGTTCGAGGACGGCAAGGGGTTCGTCGTGAACCTGTCGGTCGATACCTCGTCGCTCGACCTGATGAAATTCTGCCGTGAACACGGCGTGCTTTACATCGACACCGTGGTCGAACCCTGGGCGGGCTTCTATTTCGATACCGAGGATAACGCGGCGCGCACAAACTATGCCCTGCGCCAGAAGGTGCGGGACGAAAAGGCGGCCAATCCCGGCGGGACGACCGCCGTGTCCTGCTGCGGGGCGAACCCCGGCATGGTGAGCTGGTTCGTCAAGGCCGCGCTTCTGCGGCTGGCCGAAGACCTCGGGGCCGAAGCCGACCCCAAGACGCGCGGCGAATGGGCGGCGCTGATGCAGACGCTCGGCGTCAAGGGCGTCCATATCGCCGAGCGCGACACGCAGGTGCGCACCGAGCCGCGCCAGCCGGGACATTTCGTCAACACATGGTCGGTCGAGGGCTTTATCGCGGAAGGGTTCCAGCCCGCCGAACTGGGCTGGGGCACGTTCGAGCCGTGGTTCCCGCCGAACGGACACCGCCAGAAGACCGGCTGCAAGTCCGCGATCTGGCTGGAACAGCCCGGCGCGAACACCCGCATCCGCACGTGGTGCCCCACCCCCGGCCCGCAGTTCGGTTTTCTCGTCACCCATAACGAGGCGGTGTCGATTGCCGACTATTACACCGTGGGCGCGGGCGACGACCCGGAGTTCCGCCCCACCGTCCACTATGCGTACCACCCCTGCGACGACGCCGTGCTGTCGCTGCACGAGATGTTCGGCTCGGGTCAGGTGCAGGACGTGCATCATATCCTCGACGTGGACGAGATCGAGCCGGGCGGGATCGACGAGTTGGGCGTGCTTCTCTACGGGCACGCCAAGAACGCCATGTGGTTCGGCTCGCGCCTGTCCAACGAAGAGACCAAGGGGCTTGCCCCCAAGCAGAACGCGACCGGGCTTCAGGTTTCCTCCGCCGTGCTCGCGGGCATGGTCTGGGCGCTCGAGAACCCCGAGGCGGGGATCGTCGAGACGGACGAGATGGACCATCGCCGGTGCCTTGAGGTGCAGATGCCCTATCTCGGCCCGGTCGAGGCGCATTACACGGATTGGACTCCGCTGACCGATCGGCAGAGCCATTTCCCCGAAGAACTTGTTGAAAGCGAACCTTGGGCCTTTGCCAACGTGCTGGAACGGATGGGCGCCTGAGGGCGCGCGGTGTAGGGGCTCAGGCCCCGCGCGGCGCGAACAGGATGACGCCCGCGCCGGCGAGGCACAGGGCGGCACCAAGGATATCCCACCGATCCGGGGCCTGACGTTCGACGAGCCACAGCCAGCCCAGCGAGGCGAGGATGTAGATCCCGCCATAGGCAGCATAGGCCCGCCCGGCGAAGCCAGCGGGCGACAGGGTCAGGAGCCATGCGAAGAGGGCCAGCGACAGGATGCCCGGCGCCAACCACCAGACCGGCGCCCCGGACCGTGCCCAGGCCCAGATCGCGAAGCATCCGGCGATTTCGGCGAGGGCGGCGGCAAGATAAACGGCAAGTGTCATGTCTTGGTCCCGATCCGGTGAGGCGCCCTAAAACATTCAAAAAACTGATTGGGTCTTTTCCGGCGGCGCCCGCGTGCTTAGGTGCCGTGAAACAGATCACAGGAGAAACCCGATGAAAACCGAAGACGTGAACGGCAAGACGCTGGAAACATGGACCCCGCAGGAGGTGGCGCAGGGACTTGCGGACGAGACCATCGTGCTGATCGACGTGCGCACCCCGGCCGAATACATGTTCGAAAGCATCGAGGACGCGCTTCTCGCGCCCATGAGCCATATCTCGAAAAAGGCGCTGCCAGCGGGGCTTGGCAAGCATGTCGTGCTGTATTGCGGCTCCGGTATGCGCTCGCGCAAGGCCGCCGAAATCTGTCTGAGCAAGAAATTCGAGAAGATCGCGCATCTCGAAGGTGGGTTCGCCAACTGGAAACAGGCAGGCCAGCCCTATCTCGGGACCGATATGTCCACGGGCGCGCCGCAGGTGAAGACCTCCTGAGGCTCCAAGCCCACAGTCGGCGGGTCGTCTGGCCCGCCGCCCCCCCGAATAGTCTGGCCCCGCGCCCGGATGGTCGCTAAGACAGGGGCCTCAACCCCGGGGATGGAAATGACCAAGACACCCAAGCCGCAGCCCGGCATCATGGACATCAAGCTTTACGAAAGCGGCGCGTCCAAAGTCGATGGCGTCGACAACGTCGTGAAGCTTTCGTCGAACGAGAACCCGCTGGGTCCGTCCGAGAAAGCCATCGAAGCCTATGGGCGGTCCGGTCACTACCTCCACCGTTATCCGAACACGGACCACGCCAGCCTGCGTTTCGCCATCGGCGAGGTGCATGGGCTGGACCCCGAGCGGATCATCTGCGGCGTCGGTTCGGACGAGATCATCACGTTCCTCTGTCAGGCCTATGCGGGTCCGCGCGACGAGGTGATCTACACCGAGCACGGCTTTTCGATGTACAAGATTTCGGCCCGCGCAGCGGGGGCGAAGCCTGTCGAGGTGCCGGAGCGCGAGCGCGTGGTGGACGTGGACCAGATCCTGCGTGCGGTGACCGCCAAGACCCGGATCGTGTTCATCGCGAACCCCGCGAACCCGACCGGCACGATGGTCGGGCAAAAGGAACTCGCCCGTCTTGCGCGTGAACTGCCCGGCAATGTGGTGCTAGTGCTCGACGGGGCCTATGCCGAATATGTCGAGGGCTTCGATGGTGGTGCCTCGCTGGTCGAACGTCACCCGAACGTGGTGATGACGCGCACCTTTTCGAAGATCTACGGGCTGGGCGGCCTGCGCATCGGCTGGGGTTATGCCCAGAAAGAGGTCATCGACGTGCTGAACCGCATCCGCGGCCCCTTCAACCTGTCCTCGACCCAGCTTGCGGTGGCCGAAGCCGCCGTGCGTGACCGCGCGCATGTGGACAAATGCCGCGCTGAGAACGCCCGCCTGCGGGCCTGGATGGCCGAGGCGCTGGCGGAACATGGCGTCCCCTCGGACACCTCCTGCGCGAATTTCGTGCTGGCGCGGTTCACCGATGAGAAAGAGGCCGACGCGGTCGACAACTATCTGAAAGCGAACGGAATCATCGTGCGCAAGGTGGCGGGATACAAGCTGCCCCATTGCCTGCGCATCACCGTGGGGGACGAGCCGTCCTGCCGCCGGGTCGCGCATCTGATCGGCGAGTTCAAAGGGAGCGTGGCCGATGCCGGCTGACGCGCCGATCTATGACCGGGTCGCGCTGATCGGCCTTGGCCTGATCGCCGGGTCGATGGCCCATGCCATGCGGCGGGGCGGTTTGGTGGGCGAGATCGTCGGAACGGCGCGATCTGCCGAAACCCGCGATGTGGCGCGCGAAATCGGCCTTGTGGACCGCGTCGTCGACACCGCCGCCGAAGCGGTCGCGGGGGCCGATCTGATCGTCCTCGCCGTGCCGGTCGGCGCGATGGGCGCGGTCGCGGAAGAGATCGCGCCGCATCTGGCCCCCGGCGCCACGGTGACCGACGTCGGTTCGGTCAAGGGCGCGGTGATCGAGGCCGTCGGCCCTTACATTCCCGAAGGTGTGCATTTCGTCCCGGCTCACCCGCTGGCGGGCACCGAACATTCCGGGCCCCGCTCGGGCTTCGCGTCGCTCTTCGACAACCGCTTCACGCTGATCGTGCCCGCCGAAGGGTCGGACAGGGATGCGGTGGCGCGGCTCGATGCCCTCTGGCGCGGCATGGGCGCGAACACGGAAGAGATGGACGCCGATCACCACGACCTCGTCCTTGCCGTCACCAGCCACACCCCGCACCTCATCGCCTATACGATGGTGGGCGTGGCTGACGATCTGCGCCGCGTGACCGACAGCGAAGTCATCAAGTATTCCGCCGCCGGTTTTCGCGACTTCACCCGGATCGCGGCATCGGACCCGACCATGTGGCGCGACGTGTTCCTGAGCAACAAAGAGGCGACGCTGGAAATCCTCGGCCGCTTCACGGAGGAGCTTTTCGCGCTGCAACGGGCGATCCGCACCGGGGATGGCGAGCTTCTGTTCGACTATTTCACGCATACGCGGGCGATCCGGCGCGGCATCATCGAGGCCGGTCAGGACACCGCCGCCCCCAACTTCGGACGCGAACCGACGACATGAGGTGGGGCAGGGGGATAACCGCGGCGCTCACCGCCGCGCTCTTCGCGACCAGCCTCGCCGCCGAAGCCCCCACGCGCTCGCCCGTGCCGCCACCGCGCCCCGGCGCAGCCACGCCACCCCCGGCGCAGACCCCGAACGACCCGATCGCGAATTTCGTGAACGAGGTGTTCAAGCCCCGCGCGCGCCCCGGCCAGAACACCCGCGTTCAGCAGATGACCGCGGCCCAGTCGCAAAGCTACACCCGCCTCGCGGTCGCCCAATCGCTGATCCCGCCGCGCCGCCCCGACAACCTCGTGCGGCGCAACACCGTTCAGCGCACCGGCATGGCCCAGTCCGGCGATCATGCCCGCGCCGTCACCTCGGCCGCCGGGTCGGTCTGCGGACGCCCCGAAATCAAGGGCGTCAAGCTTCAGTCGATCCCCGGCCGCGTCAACGGATGCGGCATCGAAGAACCGGTCAAGGTCACCTCGGTCTCCGGCGTCGCGCTCTCGACCCCGATCACGGTCGATTGCCAGACCGCCGTGGTTTTCAATGCCTGGGTCGGTCAGGCGCTCGTGCCGCTGACCAAGAATCTGGGCGGCGGTGTGCGCGAGGTGAACATCATGGCGAGCTACGCCTGCCGCAGCCGGAACAACCAGCGCGGCGCGAAGATCAGCGAACACGGCAAGGGTCATGCCGTCGACGTCGGCGGCTTCACCCTCGCCAACGGGGTCAAACTCACCGTCCTCGACCACTGGAACCACAGCCAGCACGGCGACCTGATGAAGCAGTTGCACCGCGTCGCCTGTGGCCCCTTCGGCACCGTGCTCGGCCCGAAATCCGACCGTTTTCACCAGAACCACTTCCATTTCGACACCGCGCGGTATCGCTCCGGCTCCTACTGCCGGTAAAACCGCTCGCATGTGCCCCGCGAAACGCGGTATCTCACCCGCGACACATATGACGGAGGCACAGATGGCGCTGCGCAACGATATCGACCCCGACGGTCTGCTCGAATTTTCCGTGGTCTTCACCGACCGCTCCCTCAACCACATGTCCGCGGCCTTCCAGCAGGTGATGCGCGACATCTCGGCGGGGCTGTGCGAGGTCTACAACGCCGACGCGGTCGCCGTGGTCCCCGGTGGCGGCACCTACGGGATGGAGGCCGTCGCGCGCCAGTTCGCCACAGGCAAACGCGCCATGGTCATCCGCAACGGCTTTTTCTCATACCGCTGGTCCCAGATCTTCGAGATGGGCGCGATCCCGGCGGAAGAAACCGTGATGATGGCGCGCCGCACCGGCAATGACGCGACCGCGCCTTTCGCGCCCTGTCCGCTGGACGAGGTAATCGCCAAGATCGAGGCGGAAAAGCCCGAGGTCGTCTTTGCCCCGCATGTGGAAACCTCCTCCGGCATCATCCTGCCCGATGACTACATCCGCGCCGTGACCGATGCGGTCCATGCGAACGGCGGCCTCTTCGTGCTCGACTGCATCGCCTCGGGCACGATCTGGGCGGATATGAAGGCGCTGGGGGTCGACGTTCTGATCTCGGCCCCGCAAAAGGGCTGGTCGGCGCAACCCTCCGCCGGGTTGGTGATGATGAACGACACCGCGCTCGCCGCCGCCAAGGCCACCAAATCCACCAGCTTCGCCATCGACCTTGGCAAGTGGATCGCGATCATGGAGGCCTATACCAACGGCGGTCACGCCTATCACGCCACCATGCCCACCGACGCGCTGCGCGCCTTCCGCGACGCGATGGTCGAGACCCGCTACTACGGTTTCGACAAGCTGAAGGACGCGCAGTGGGAGCAGGGGCGCCGCGTGCGGGCGGCCCTTGCCGAACGCGGCTTCAAATCCGTCGCCGCACCCGGGTTCGAAGCCCCGGGCGTGGTCGTGGTCTACACCGACAACCCCGAGTTCCAGACCGGCAAGGCGTTTCTGGGCCAAGGCGTCCAGATTGCGGCGGGTGTGCCGCTGATGGTGGGCGAGGGCGAGGGCTACAAGAGCTTCCGTCTGGGTCTCTTCGGCCTCGACAAGCTCTATGACGTCGATGCCTCGGTCGCGCGCCTCGAGGCCGCGCTGGACGCCGTCACCTAATTGCGCATCCGCCAGAGCGCATAGACGACCAGAGCGATCACCACCTCGGTCACGAAGACCAGCCCGGCGGGCCCGGCGACGACGATGCCCATGAGGGCGAAAACGACGACGAGCGCCGACATCAGGAATGTGGCGCTCGCGATCTGGTCTTCGGAAAGGGGGGCCGCGTCGGCGCGGGCCTTGGGGCTTGGGTCAGGCATGGCAGTGCTCCTTTGCTTCGGAACACCGGGCGACGGGCTTCGGTTCCCTACTTCCCGACCGACAGGGTGATGAGGATCACGAACATGATCGGCGTCACGACGACCATGGTCATTCCCACGCCGGGAAGCCCGAACAGCACGAAGGCAAGGACGAGAACGACCACCACCGCCAAGGCGATGAGAAAGCCCCAGATCGCCTGACGGCGTTCGGTCTCGGCGGATTGCGGGTCGGTCATTGGTCTCTCCTGTCTGATCCTGGCGCGGGCTTTCTTC
Organism: Maritimibacter alexandrii; assembly: GCF_005871115.1. Classification (NCBI taxonomy): domain Bacteria; kingdom Pseudomonadati; phylum Pseudomonadota; class Alphaproteobacteria; order Rhodobacterales; family Roseobacteraceae; genus Maritimibacter; species Maritimibacter alexandrii. The sequence goes on along the minus strand of NZ_SWKQ01000013.1, from coordinate 358,951 downwards.
TGACGCAAAATTCCGACATCCGAAATGCGCATTTGTGCCGCGCGTCAGGCGGTCGCAGGTCTTCTCTGTTTCCGGAAACCTCGGAGGGGACGGATTTGCCTGCAAATCCGGGGGAGGCTGGCCTCCCCTCACCGCGACGGCCTGCCATTGGCAGGGCGGCGCAAATCCTGTGCGCCGCAGGCGCGCGATCAGGTCGCCGTCAGACCGGGCCGAGACCTGCGCGCATCACGCCGCGCCGGACCGGGGCGATGTCGTGGACGGCGCGAAGCCCCATCAACCGGACCGCCTGAATGCCGGCCTCGCCGGAGCCTGCGACGCGGTTGAACACGTCGATGACCCGCGCGCGGCGGGCGATGTCGGCGCGCCGCGCGGCGTCGTATTCCGCCAGAACCTCGGGCGCGCCGGGGTCGTCGGGCCGCTTCACCGCGGCCTCCAGAAGTGCTGCGATGTCGTTTAGCGAGGTGTTCAGCCCCTGCGCCCCGATCGGGGGCAGGGCGTGCGCGGCTTCGGCCACGACGGCCACGCGCCCCTCGACCAGCCGGTCGGCGGTCTGCGTGATGATCGGCCAGATCGAGCGGTTGCCCTTCAGGCTCATCCAGCCCAGAAGCCCGGTGGAGCGTTCGAACATCACCTGCTCGAACGCGTCGACCTCCATCTCCATCAACTCGACCGAGCGCGGCCCCTTGTTCATCCACACGATGGCCGAGGCGGGCTGACCGTCCACATCGCCCAGCGGCACGATGGTGAACGGCCCGCCCTCGTTGTAAATCTCGGTCGACACGTTCTCGTGCGGCAGGTCGTGTGTCACGGTGAAGGCAAGAGACTTTTGCCCGTAACGCGTGGTCGTCACGTCGATCCCCGCCGCTTCCCGCAGGGCCGAGAACTTGCCGTCCGCCGCAATCGCCAGTTTGGCGCGCACGGTGGAGCCGTCGGTCAGGGTCACGATGGTTTCGGTCGTCCGGTTCACCAGCCGTTTGAACCCGGTGCCGTACAGCGCGGTGATGCCCGGTGCGTCTTGCAGGTAGCGCCACAGCTCGCGCCGCACGACCCAGTTCATCAGGTTCCATCCGAAAGGTTCGTCCGACATCTCGGAGGCCTGGAAGACCCTGCGCTCGCGCTCCACGGGCGGCCAGCCGGTCGTGTCGATCACGGCCAGCCGGTCGAGCGAGGTCGACAGCGGTTCAAGCAAAGGCCACAGCCCGCAGGCCGCGAACAGGTCGCGCGCGGGTTGCAGAAAGGCGGTGGATCGCAGGTCCGAGCCGTCGAGGTCGGCCTCGGTCACGGGCGGCACCGGATCGGCCATGACGACGGAAAACCCGCGTGCGGCGAAGACGGCCGCGGCCACCTGACCGGCGATCCCGCCGCCCGAAATGAATATGTCTGCGCTGCGTCGTTCCATGCTCAGGATGTAGCCCCGTCACGCGCCGCCGCCAAGCCGCCAAGCTGCGACAGGAAGTCCGACAGGTCGTCGGTATGGTGGTGAATGTGGGCGGCCTTTATCGGCGCCGGGGCGACGTGGACCGTTCGCATCCCCAGTGCGTGCGGGACGGCAAGGTTCCGTGCGTCGTCCTCGAACATCGCGGCGGTCGCCGGGTCCAGCCCATCGGCGGCGAAGACGGCATCGAAGGCCGCGCGGCGCGGCTTGGGCTGAAAGCCCGCGTGCTCGACGCCATAGACCGCGTCGAACACCTCCGACAGCCCGCGCGCGGCGAGCACGTTGCGGGCATAGGGTTCGGTCGCGTTGGTATAGACGATCCGCCGGCCCGGCAGCGCCGCGATCCGGTCCGCCAGAACCGCGTCCGCCTCCAGCCGGTGAAACGAGATGTCGTGAACGTCGTAGAGATACCCGTCCGGGTCGATCCCGTGGACCTCCATCAATCCGGCGAGCGTGGTGCCGTGGCTGTCCCAGTAAAGCGCGCGCAGGCGGTCGGCCTCGGCCCGGTCCACGTTCAGCGTGCGCATCACCCAGTCGGTCATCTTGACTTCGATCTGGTCGAATAGCCGCGCGGAGGGCGGGTAGAGCGTATTGTCGAGGTCGAAGACCCAGGTCGTCACGTGCGAGAAACTGTCGGCTACCATGCCCCCTAGATAATGCGGCACAACGTCGCCCGCGACCCCGAAAGCGCCCCCGCGCTTGATTGTGAGCGCTGACAGGTCATAGTCACCGGACGAACAGGAGGACGCGCGCGTGAAAGAACCCCGAAGCGGGCCCAAGGATGCCTATGAGCTGATCCTCGATGCGATCGACGAAGGTCTCTACAAGCCCGGCGACCGTATGGTGGAAAGCGAGCTTGCCGACCGCTTCGGCGTGTCGCGCACCCCGATCCGCGAAGCGTTGCAGCGTCTGGAGACCCAGAGCCTGCTCAACCGGGATGGCCGTTCGCTGATCGTGGCTTCGCTCGACCATACGCAACTGGCCGAGCTTTATGCCGTGCGGGCCGAGCTCGAAGGGCTGGCCGCGCGTCTTGCCGCGCAACATGCCGCGCCGGAAGAGCAGAAGGTGCTGCGCGCCATGGTCGAGGAAGATCGCGGGCTGGTCGGCGACCCAGCGGCGCTGGCGCGGGCGAACCGTCGGTTTCATCGCCAGATCCACCTCGCCTCGCACAACCGCTATCTGCTTTTGCAACTGGACCTCGTGCACCGGACCATGGCGCTTCTGGCGACCACGTCGCTCGCCGCCGAAGGGCGGTCCGAAGTGGCGCTGGCCGAACACGATGCCATCGTGCGCGCCATCGAAGCGCGCGACGGCGATGCAGCGGACGAGGCGCTGCGCCGCCATATCTCGAAAGCGTTCGAGACCCGGCTTACGATCGACTCGAAATCGGGATGACCTGAGCGGACTGAACCGGGGCAGGCGAGAATTTCGCAAGGGTTTCTTCGACGAGATCGTCGTGGCCGTGCTGGGTCTTGTCCCAGAAGAACGGCTTGCGCACGATCTCGCCCAGCCCCTTGAGCGCGGCGAGCGAGGCGAGCGGGAAGTAGACGTGCAGGGTCGGCACCCAGAGTTTCAGAAACCGTCGCCCCGGTGTCGAGACGGCGATCATCCCGACCGCGATGTTGATCGCCTCGGCGGTGAGGAACGTGGCGAACATGGCCCAGACCACCCAGCCCGGCATGACCTCGGCCAAGGGGTGCGGCAGGCCGAAGGCCAGCAGCCAGTAGGACCAGAGCACGGGGGCGAGGATCAGATGCGACAGGGTGCCGAGGAACACGATCTGCACGCCCCAGAACCTGCGCGCCCCCAGTTCCCGCCACAGGCGGCGCGGGTCGCGCATGTGGACGCCATAGGTCATCGCGTAACCCTTGATCCAGCGTGACCGCTGCTTGATCCACGGCCAGACCCGGCAGTTCGCCTCTTCCTTGGTCACGGTTTCGACCAGCTCGGTGGTATAGCCGAGCCGGGCGAGCCGGATGCCGAGGTCCGCGTCCTCGGTCACGTTATGGGCGTCCCAGCCGCCCAGTTGTTCCAGCACGCCCCGGCGAAAGAACAGCGTCGTGCCCCCCAGCGGCACGGCGAAGCCCATCTTTTCCATGCCCGGCAGGACGATGCGGAACCATGTGGCGTATTCGATGGTGAAACAGCGGCTGAGCCAGTTGGTGCGCGCGTTGTAATAGTCGAGCATCCCTTGCAGGCAGGCGACGCGCGGCGGGGCTTCGGCGAACCGGGCCACGATCCGGTCGATCTGGTCGGGGTCCGGCGCATCCTCGGCATCGTAGACCCCGATGATGGTCCCCCGCGCGAAGTCGAGCGCGAAGTTCAGGGCGCGGGGTTTGGTGCGCACGCCGCCGCGCGGCACGGTGATCTGGCGCATCCACGCGGGCAGGCGCGCGTTTGACAGCGTCTCTTGTGTGAGCGTGTCGTCCTCCTCGACGATCAGGCAAATGTCCAAAAGCTCGCGCGGATAGGTCAGCCGGCCGAGCCGCTTGACCAGACGCCCCGCGATCTCGCGCTCGCGGTAGAGCGGGACGAGGATCGACACCACCGGGCGACGGCGTGGATCGTGCGGCCCGACCACGCGGATCGGTGGCGCGTGCCGATGGCGGCGCGTGTGGACCACGGTCGCGGCCAGCTTGACGCCCGTGTTCACGATCAGCGTCAGGATGGCCCAGCCGGTCAGCATCGCCCACGCGGCGGTCGGCGCGGTGAGGAGGAGGAGCGCCACGGCACCGGCGAGCGTCAGCCACAGACGCGCCGCACCGACCGTATCCCACGTCCGGCAGGACATATCCTCGGCGACCCGCGTTTCGGCCTGAGCGACCATCCGGCGGTGGCGCAGCGATACGAGGGCCGCGTCGACCTCGTTCCCCTGAGCCACGACCATGCGGCACGCCCCGAAGCTCTCTGGCAGACCGGACCGAATGCGAGCGAAGCGATCCGGGCAGGCGCAGGCGATGATGGTGGTGTCGCCGACCCGCTTCCACGGGACGAAGCCAAGGCGCAGGCAGGCGTCCAGCCCCACAGCGTCGATCAGGCGCACGTCCGGCGGATCACGGCGCAGATCGACGAGGGTGGTGTCGTAGACCTTGGCCAGCGCGCGGGCGAGCGTATAGGGCGTGACGAAGCCGCGCGCGAGCAGGACATCCCCAAGCCTGAGCGCGGTGCCGGCCCGTGCCTGCCGCGCCGCCAGCAGGTCTTCGGGGCGCAAGATGCCCATGTCCACCAGCTTCTCGCCCAGCCCCGACTTGCGGGGCGGCGGTTCGAGCATCGGTTCGGGCAGCAGTTCGAGCCGGGGACGATGGATCAGGCGCAGCCGATCCAAGGGGCGCATGGCGATGATCTCGGCACCGTCATCGGTCCGAGGCAGGAATTTCCGCGCCACCTCCGCAAAGGCGAAGCTTCTGTGGGAATTGTCGGTCATCGTTTCCCCGCAACAGCGGGGTCATCCTGAGACCGCTTGGTTAATGTTCGGTTAACACGCGCCCGCCGGGCCGCTGTCAGGCCCGCGCCTGCATCGCGGCCGCAAACCGTTCGAACAGGTAGTAGCTGTCCATCGGGCCCGGGCTCGCCTCGGGGTGATACTGCACCGAATAGACCGGGCGGTCGTCCATCGCGATCCCGCAGTTGGACCCGTCGAAGAGCGACACGTGGGTCTCTTTCACACCGGCGGGGAGTGACTGGCTGTCCACCGTGAACCCGTGGTTCATCGACGTGATCTCGACCTTGCCCGTGGTCAGGTCTTTGACCGGGTGGTTCGCGCCGTGGTGGCCGTGGTTCATCTTGATCGTCTTGGCCCCGAGCGCGAGGGCGAGCATCTGGTGGCCGAGGCAAATGCCGAAGACCGGCATATCGGTGTCGTTCAGCACCTTCTGGATCATCGGCACGGCATATTCGCCCGTCGCCGCCGGATCGCCGGGACCGTTCGACAGGAACAGGCCGTCGGGCTTGTGCGCCATGACTTCGTCCGCCGTGGCGGTGGCGGGCAGAACGGTCACGTCGCAGCCCGCCGAGGCGAGGCAGCGCAGGATGTTGCGCTTCGCGCCGTAGTCGATCGCGACCACCTTGTATTTCGGCTGCTCCAGCCGGGGGTAGCCGTCAGGCCAGGCCCACCGCATCTCGTCCCAGCGGTAGCTTTGCGCGCAGGTCACGTTCTTGGCGAGGTCGAGGCCCACCAGACCGGGGAAGGCCCGCGCCTTGGCGACCAGCGCCTCGAGGTCGAAGTTGCCGTCCGGGTCACGGGCCAGCGCGACATGCGGCGCGCCCTGTTGGCGGATGGCGCGGGTCAGCCGCCGGGTGTCGATCCCGCCGATGCCGATGCGGCCGCGCTTTTCCAGCCAGTTCCACAGCGGTTCCGCCGCGCGCCAGTTCGACGGCTCGGTCGGGTCCCACTTGACCACCATGCCCTCGGCCACCGGATCCTGCGTTTCGTCGTCTTCCGGGTTTACGCCCACGTTGCCGATATGCGGGAAGGTGAAGGTCACGACCTGCCCCGCATAGGAGGGGTCCGTCATGATTTCCTGATACCCGGTCATCGCGGTGTTGAAGCACAGTTCCGCGGTCGTCACGCCCGTGGCCCCGAACCCTTTTCCGTAGAAAACGGTTCCGTCTGCAAGGGCGAGGCAGGCGGTCGGCTTGGTCTTGGTCGGCATGGCAGGCTCCCGGATCGGATCGCGAGAGGTGTTACGGGGGCGGCCCGTCAGCGTCAAGGGGATCGGGCGCTTGTTTCTGCCCCTGCGAAGGTGTAATTTCGGGGCTTCGTGACTGGAACTTTGAAGGGTTTTCACCACATGCGAAACCGGCTGAGCGAAGCTCTGAAGACGGCGATGAAGGAAAAGGATACGAAGCGTCTTTCGACCCTGCGCCTCATCAATGCCGCCATCAAGGACCGCGAAATCGCCATGCGGGGCGAGGGCGAGGACCCGTCCGACCTGACCGATGACGTCATTCTCGGCATCCTCGGCAAGATGGTGAAGCAACGTCAGGAATCGGCGCGCGCCTATGAAGAGGGCGGGCGGCTGGAACTGGCCGAGGCCGAGCGGGAAGAGATCAAGGTGATCGAGGAATTCCTGCCGCGCCAGTTGTCCGACGCCGAGGTCGACAAGGCCGTGGACAAGGCCGTCGCCGAGGTCGGCGCGACGTCGATCCGCGACATGGGCAAGGTCATGGGCGTGCTCAAGGGCAAGTATACCGGGCAGATGGATTTCGGCGCGGTCGGCCCCAAGGTCAAGGCACGGCTGGGCTGAAACCCAAACGGGGGCTTTCGGGTGCCGCGCGTGATCTAAGGTCTTGAAACGCGCGACAATTCGGCCTTCGGAGTGCCGAAAGCTTGACAGGCTGCGGCGCGTTGCGCATTGGCTTTCGGATGACGGACACACAGCGGCATCAGGGGGCGCGTGCGCCGGGCGCGTTTCGGCACGTCCTGCGGCTTGTCGCGCGTGCCGGTCGCGGTCTGGCCCGATCCCCCCGCCGCACCCATGCCGACGATCAGGCCCGCCGGATCGACGACCTGACGCGGGCGACGCAGCGTCTGGAACGGGCGCTGGCCGAACAGGTCGAGGCGACGCGACGGGTCGCCGAGGTGGCGACCCGGCTCGACCGTGTTGAGGGGCTTGCCACGGACGCGATGGAATTCGCGCAGGCCGCCGCCGGAAACAGCGCCGTGGCCGCGCGCCTCGCCACGACGGTCGTGCGGGACGGCCAGCCCATCCGCGTCGGATTTCTGGTTCACAACTACGAGGCTTGGGGCGCGCTCAGGCGCATCCATGCGCTGATGGTCGCGGATGAGAAGTTCGACCCCGTCGTCTTCACGATTCCACGCCGTTTCCCGGGCGCAGACACGTTTCGCGACGAGGACGGCAACAGCGCGGGGCTAACCGCGGAAGGCGTCGCTCACGTTCGGTTGAACGACCCCGAACCCAGCGTCGATGTGAGCCGGATCAAGTCCTTCGACCTCGAAGTGATTTTCCGTCAGTCGCATTGGCAAAAGGACGTGCCGGGCGTGTTCCGCACCGATCTGTTGTCCTTCGCCAAACAGTATTACGTGCCCTATGCCATCACCTCGCTCATCACCGAGGGCGGTGGCATCGTCGAGCATACGCGCAAGGATGTGCTGGCCCGGCAATTCGTGGCGGGCGCCGTCGCCCGTTCGATCGTGGCCAGCCACGACCGGCTGGGCGGCGCCCGGATCACCCTGTCGGGCCACCCGAAGGTGCGCGAGATCCGGACCGCCGAGCCGCACTGGCCCATCGCTTCGACCAACACGACCCGGATCATATGGAGCGCCCATCACGCCATCGACGGGCGCTGGAACGGCTTCGGCACCTTTCCCGAAGTCTGCGACGAAATGCTGGCGCTTGCCCGCAGGCGGCCCGACCTCGACATCCTGTTCAGCCCGCACCCGGCGCTCATCACCCGCATCGACGGGATGACGCCCGCGCGGCGCGCCCGGTTCGACGCCTTTTTCCGGGCATGGGATGCGCTGCCGAACACCGGGCAGTTGCGCAGTGGGCAATACCTCGGCCCCTTCGCGGCCTCCGATCTGCTTGTTGTCGACGGTTTGAGTTTCCTCATGGAATACCAGCTTCTGAAAAAGCCGGTGATCTACCTGTCCCGGCCCGGCAGCTCGCCGTGGAACGCCATGGGCGAGATGGTGGTGGCGGGGACACATGAGCTCCCCTCCGCGCGGATTTCGGGGATCGAGGCGCTGATCGACGGGCTGTGCGACGGATCGGTGCCGCGCAAGGACGCCGCGCAACAGGCGCTGATCGACGAGTTGACCCCGCGTGACGATCCGGCACGTTTCATCGTCGATACGATCCACGACGATCTGCGCGCAGAGGCCCGTCGGGACGAGACCGCGGCAGGCTGACGCCGCCGGTCGGTTCGCATCGGCACAGAAACGCTAATCCACTGTGCATCTTTGCCGCAGGCTTTTCGCCCGCGCGAAAGCGGGGCAGGTTGACACGCGAAGGCCCGCGCGCGATGCACCCGGCATGGGCCGGGACGACCGGCCTTTTTGTTTTTAAGCGTTCAGGACGTCCCATGCCCAGCGATACGATGACCCCAGGCCTTTCCGACGCGCCGGTCGCGCCGGACCATTCCGCGCGCAACCGCGTGGTGATCCTGCTCCTTCTGGTCTCGACCTTCACGATGATCCTGAACGAGACGATCATGTCGGTCGCCTTGCCCCGGCTCATGTCCGATCTCGGCGTGACGGCCAATGCCGCGCAATGGCTGACCACCGCGTTCCTTCTCACCATGGCCGTGGTGATCCCGGTCACGGGGTTCCTGCTGCAACGGTTCCACACGCGCACGGTGTTCATCGCGGCGCTGAGTTTCTTCAGCTTCGGCACGCTTCTGTGCGCCATCGCGCCGGGCCTGCCGCCGCTGGTTCTGGGCCGGGTCGTGCAAGCCTGCGGCACGGCGATGATGATGCCGCTGCTGATGACGACGGTGATGAACCTCGTCCCGCCGGACAGCCGGGGCAAGACGATGGGCAATATCTCGATCGTCATTTCGGTCGCGCCCGCCATCGGTCCCACCTTGTCGGGGATCATCCTGAACCTGCTTGGCTGGCGCTGGATGTTCTGGCTGATCCTGCCCATCGGGCTGATCTGCCTTGCCGCCGGGCTGGCCTGGCTCAAAAACGTGACCGAGCCGCGCAAGGTGCCGCTCGACATCCTGTCGGTGCCGCTGGCCGCCATCGGCTTCGGCGGGCTGGTCTATGGCCTGTCCACCATTGGCGAGGGCCATGGCGAAGAGGGAGGCATGCCGCTGTGGCTGCCGCTCGCCGTGGGGGGCGCCGTGCTGATCGCCTTCATCCTGCGCCAGATCGCGCTTGGCCCAAAGGAGCGGGCGCTGCTCGACCTGCGCACCTTCCGGCACAAGATTTTCACCGTCGCCGTGGTGATGATGGGACTCGCCATGATGGCGCTCTTCGGGATGATTATCCTTCTGCCGCTCTACATGCAGAACGTGCTGGGGATGGAGCCTGTGCAGGCGGGCCTGATGCTTTTGCCCGGCGGTCTTCTAATGGGGCTTCTGGCCCCGGTCGTCGGCCGCCTGTTCGATGCCCACGGTGCGCGCAAGCTGGTCATCCCCGGCTCGGTCGCGGTGGCGGTGGCGCTGTGGCTGATGACGACCTTCACGCCCGAGACCGGGATCGCGATGGTTCTGGCGAGCCATATCACCCTGTCGGCGGGCCTTGCGTTCCTGTTCACGCCGCTCTTCACCTCGAGCCTCGGGTCGCTGCCGCCGCAGCTTTATTCCCACGGCTCGGCGCTGATCGGCACGATCCAGCAGGTCGCAGGCGCGGCGGGGATCGCGCTGTTCGTGTCGGTGATGTCGGTGCGGTCCGCCGCCGGGATCGCGGCCGGGCTGGACGAGGCTCATGCGTTGTCGCAGGGGCTTCAGGCCGGGTTCATGTGCGGCGCCATCGCATCGCTCGGCATGATCGCGGCCAGCTTCTTTGTCCGCCGCCCGCCGGACATGCAGGACGGGGGCGCCCCGATGGGGCACTGAGAGACAATACAAAGGCGCGCCACGGACAAGCCGGCGCGCCTTTTTCGTTTTCCTATGCGGGGCGGGGGAGCCCCGGTCAGTTCCCCGGCCCGCGCCGCGACTTCGCCAGCACCAGCGCCCGCTCGAGCTCCTCGCGCAATAGGGGGCGTTCGTCTTCGGACAGGAACGATCCGATCTCGACCTCGCGGCCATTGCCCTTGAGCGTCAGGTAGTGCTTCACCGGCCCGCCGTCCTTGTGGACCTGCACGCTGACCCAATGCGGGTTGGCGTCCCATTCGGCGTGTTGGCGGCGCGGCCCGGTGCGGCTGAGGTGCATCCGGTCGGTCCAGATCGTCAGTTCTTCGAGGATCTCACCGTCGCGGTAGCTTTTCCCGATGAACCACCAGAGCCCGAAAATCGCGATCAGGCCGGGGCCGAGCAGCCACCACAGCGCCAGCGTGCCGACGAAAGCAGATAGCGGGATCATCAGCATGACGTAGGCGAACCCGATGGCGAATGCGAAGCCGCGTTTCGGGAGCGAGCGATAGGGCCACAGGTGCAGCCGCGCGATGGGCGCACCGCCTTCGGCTTCGCCGGGCGCTTCGAAGGCGGGGGCCTCGCGGATCGGAATGTCCCATTCGTAGGGCATCAGGCGCGCCCCCGGATGCGGCGGAGGAGGGGCCGGAGCACGATGGTCAGCACCAGCCCGGCGACGCCTGCGAGGAAGACGAAGGCCCCGACCTCGCCCACGGTGCCGAACAGGGCGACCCGGTCGGCAGGCGGGATGGTGACGGGGACGAGGCTCGCCGCCCCGCCGATCAGCATCATCAACCCCGACACGACCGTCGGCATCCGGTCCGCGCGCCCCAGCCGTTCCTTGATCGCCTGCGCCACGGTCGCGACGAAGGCCACGGCGATCAGGCTTTGGACGAAAACGGCGAACCCGACGACATAGTAGCTGTCGGTCGCCGACGCGCCGCCCTCCTGCGGCCAGGCGAGCGCCAGCACCATGTAGGCGATCGCGCCCAGCAGCCCGGCCCCGAGCACCAGCGACGCGCGCAGGCCCAAGATGGCCGCGACGAGCGCGGGCAGGGGGATCAGGATCAGAAAGGCGGGGGCAGGCAGCATGGTCTCTCTCATGAAAAAGGCCCCGGCGTTTCCACCGGGGCCTCAGGTCTCAGGTCGTCAGGCCCTTAGTGAGCGTGCGACCTGTCCCAGTCCTCGCGCTTCGGGAGCTGTTCGAAGGTGTGCTCCGGCGGCGGCGAGGGCAGCGTCCACTCGAGCGTGTCCGCGTATTCGTTCCAGTAGTTCTTCTCGGTGATCCGGCGACCGGCGGTCAGCGTGTAGATCATGATGCCGAAGAAGAAGATGAACGAGGCGAAGGACAGGAACGCACCCATCGACGAGATCTTATTCCAGTAGGCGAAGGCCTCCGGATAGTCGATGTAGCGGCGCGGCATACCCTGACGGCCCAGGAAGTGCTGCGGGAAGAAGGTGAGGTTCACACCGATGAAGAACAGCCAGAAGTGGAGCTTACCGGCCCATTCCGGGTACTGACGGCCCGACATCTTGCCGATCCAGTAGTAGATCCCGGCGAAGATGGTGAAGGCCGCACCCATCGACATGGTGTAGTGGAAGTGCGCCACGACGTAGTAGGTGTCGTGGTAGACGCGGTCGACACCGGCCTGCGACAGCACCACGCCGGTCACGCCGCCGATGGTGAACAGGATCAGGAAGCCGAAGCCGAAGAGCATCGGCGTCTTGAACTCGATCGAGCCGCCCCAGAGGGTCGCGATCCACGAGAAGATCTTGATCCCCGTCGGCACCGCGATGACCATCGTCGCCAGCATGAAGTAGGACTGCTGCTGGAGCGACATGCCCACGGTGTACATGTGGTGCGCCCAGACGACGAAGCCGATGACGCCGATGGCGATCAGCGCCCAGACCATCGGCAGGTAGCCGAAGACGGGCTTTTTGGCGAAGGTCGCGAAGACGTGGGACACGAGGCCGAAGCCCGGCAGGATCACGATGTACACTTCCGGGTGGCCGAAGAACCACAGGATGTGCTGGTAGAGGATCGGGTCACCACCGCCCGACGGATCGAAGAAGGTCGTCCCGAAGTTGCGGTCCATGAGCAGCATGGTGATGGCACCGGCCAGAACCGGCAGGGCCAGAAGGATCAGCCATGCGGTGACGAAGATCGACCACGAAAAGAGCGGCACCTTGAACATGGTCATGCCCGGGGCACGCATATTCAGGAAGGTCGTGATCATGTTGATCGCACCGAGGATCGACGAGGCGCCCGAGACGTGGACCGCGAAGATCGCGAGGTCCATCGAATAGCCGCCTTCGGTTGTGGACAGCGGCGGGTAGAGCACCCAGCCCACACCGGAGCCGAGCTGGTCGTTGCCGCCCGGAGCGAGCAGCGAGGCCACACCCAGCGACGTGCCGGTGACGTAGAGCCAGAACGACAGGTTGTTCATCCGCGGGAACGCCATGTCCGGCGCACCGATCTGAAGCGGCATGAAGTAGTTGCCGAAACCACCGAACAACGCCGGGATGACGACGAAGAACATCATCAGGACGCCGTGATAGGTGATCATCACGTTCCAGAAGTGGCCGTTCGGCGTACATTCCGCGCCCGCATCGGCGAACAGGCGGAAGCCTTCGAGACACATATGCTGGACGCCGGGGTCCATGAGTTCCAGGCGCATCAGCACCGTGAAGCTGACCGAAATCAGGCCGACGAGCGCCGACGTGATAAGGTACAGGATGCCGATATCCTTGTGGTTGGTGGACATGAACCACCGGGTGAAGAACCCGCGGGTATCTTCGTGGTCATGGCCCTGGATGGCTGCGTCCGCCATTGAGGTCTCCCTTAGCTGTCCAAATCCAGGGGGATTCCCCCCACGGAATTGGGACGTGTTTACTGCGACATTTTGAACAGAGCAACGCTCAGGGCGATCAAATCTTCGCCTTTCTGCATGTATTGCAACGGGAAAAGCGCCTTGAGAACAGAGCCTCACGCCGATTTCGGGCAATTTGTCGCATGGGGCCTTGTTTGATCCGGGTCAAGGACGGGACCGAGACCGGGCGCCCACGTGATCCGCGATGAGGGCCGCGATCGGCTCCAGCAACGGCCGCGGAAGTTCATGGCCCACGCCCTCCAGCGGTTCGAGCCGCGCGCCGGGGATGTTGCCAGCCAGCGCCCTGCCTTTCGCGAAAGGCAGGATCGGGTCTTCGGTGCCGTGAATGACCAGGGTCGGGAGCGTGATGCGCGCATAGGCGCCTGCCCAATCGGACACCACTTCAAGCGCCGCATGGTTGAAGAGGGTCTCGAACCCGTCCCGGCGGCCCAAGTCTCGCGCAATCCGGGCCGAGATGTCATCGCGCGCGAACGGATAAGCGGACCCGGCGCAAAGCCTTGCGATTTCAAGCAGGAACGCACCAACCGCGGCCCGGTCCGCGATGTCCAATGTCGCCAACCCGACGAAATGCGCAAGAAATGCCTCCGAGATCGGGGGCAGGTCGGCGCCGTCCCAGCCCAGAGGCTCGGACGCGATCAGCGTCAGGGTCCGCACGCGGTCCGGGTGCCGCTCGGCGACCATCTGCGCGATGTAGCCGCCCAGCGACATGCCGATGAGATCCGCCTCGGCGCACCCGTAGGCGTCCAGAATGGCGATGATATCGGTGGCCATGTCATCGACGGTGTAGCCGGGATCACCGGCGGGAAACTGCGACGACTGTCCGGTGTCGCGGTGATCGAAGCGGATCACGAACCTGCCGTGCGCCGCCAACGCCTTGCAAAACGCTTCCGGCCACTCGAACATCGAGGCATTGGCCCCCATGATGAGGAGTAGCGCCGGGTGCGCCGGGTCGCCGAATGCCTCGGACGCCAGTCTGACGGGACCATTTTCAACGATCCTGATGTTCACGTGCGCCTCGCTTGGTTGGGCCGGATGTCGGATTGGACGCCGCCCATTCGTCATCCGTCAAGTCGCAGGGGCCACGGGTTTCATCACCCGACACGAAAAAGCCCCGCCGGGGTGTCGGCGGGGCTTTCGTTGGCCGTCAGGGCAGGGAGAAGATCAGGAGCCTTCGCCCTCTTCCATTTCGCCTTCCGAGAAGGTGGCGAGGTAGGCGGCGACATCTTCGCCGTCCTTCAGCTTGAACGTCATCTTCGACTTCGCGCCGTCATCTTCGAGGTAGGCCTGAAGGAAGGCTTTCGGGTCGGCGAGGTATTCGACCATGTTGGTCGTGTCCCACACGAGGCCCGCTTCACCGGCGGCCACGATGTCGTCGCCGTAGTTGAAATCTTCATACGACCCGGCGGTGCGGCCGATCACGCCGTAGAGGTTCGGGCCGGTGCGGCCACCCTTCACGATGTCCTCGTCCGCCGACGAGATGGCGTGGCAGGATTTGCACTTGCGAAAATCGCCTTCGCCCGCTTCGGCGTCGCCCATCACGGCGTGGCTTTCGGCAAAGGCAGCGGCGCCCGACAGGGTCAGGATGGCGGCGGTGGTCAGGATGGCTTTCATGGCGTTCCTCGTGGTTTGCGTTCGCAGATGGTCCGGGGATTCGGTGCACCGGTCTCCCCAACCTTGGCCGCACCATGCAAATGTTGCAATTGTCTCGCAACCGGGCGGTTGGTCGCAGTGGCGGCTTATGGCCTGACGCGGCTTGGAGTTGGGCCAACGGATGACAGCGGCGGAGAGTTCCAGACCCGATCGCTCCCGTCGCCACCGGCCCGCAGGCCCGGGCGACGCGGACGCCCCCATAGACCCAGCCCCGGAAGTCGCGTAAATCAGAGAGTGGCGGTCTTGGATCGCGGTATTTTATGCAAGTCTATCTCAGGAATTGATATGCGCACCTTCGTCGCCCTTCTGCCCTCCGCCCTCGCTCTCGCCGCCTGCTCGTCGCCGTTCACGAACGCGGCCATCGGATACAATGCGATCCTGAACGAGATATCGGCGGCCCAGCAATCCGCCGACCAGTTGCCCGTGTCCGGCACGGCCACCTATGCGGGTTACCTGCTGCTCGCGGCCTATGACAACACCGGGGCGTCGGACGATTTCATCGGCGATGTCGACATGGACGCGACCTTCACCGCCGCCGGCGCGACGCTCGACGGGCAGGTCACGAATTTTCAGGACAATGCCGATGAGCAACCCGTCGCGGGCACTCTGCGGCTCAACAACGGGGTGTTGGACCGCACCGCGTCGCTGACCAACCCCGACAATCCGGGCACCCAGCACAGCTTTTTCGTGAATGCGGATGGGACGCTGACCAATCAGGCGGGCGATACCTTCGCCTTCGACTCGGTGATCTACGGCGACGTGGTGGGCACGGACGGGAGCCTTCTGACCGGGCAGGTTTCGGGCGACGCGGTCATCAACGGCGTGACCGAAAGCGCGGGCGGCACCTTCGCGGCGCGCGCCGAATAGGCGCCTCAGGCCGCCGGGGCCCCTTCGAACACCGTATCGAACGTCGCCTTCAGCGCCACGTCCAGATCCTCCATCGTCACCGGAAGGCCCAGATCGACGAGCGAGGTGACACCGTGTTCGGTGATCCCGCAGGGCACGATCCCGGTGAAATGGTCTAGGTCGGGGTCCACGTTGATCGAGATGCCGTGGAAACTCACCCATTTGCGCAGGCGCACGCCGATGGCCGCGATCTTGTCTTCGGCCTCCTGCCCGGTGACCGTCAGCGGCTTGTCGTCGCGCACGACCCAGACGCCGACGCGCCCGTCGCGAATTTCGCCGGTCACGTTGAACTGGTCGAGCGTCGCGATCACCCAGGTCTCCATCTGCTTGACGAAGGCCCGCACATCGCGCCCGCGCGCGCCGACGTCGAGCATGACATAAACCACGCGCTGACCGGGGCCGTGATAGGTATATTGCCCGCCGCGCTTCGTCTCATAGACAGGGAAGCGGTCCGCATCGACAAGATCGGCCGGCTTGGACGAAGTGCCGGCGGTGTAGAGCGGCGGATGCTCGACCAGCCAGATCAACTCGCCCGCCTCGCCCGCGGCGATGGCGGCGGCTCGCGCCTCCATGAACGCGACCGCCTCGTCGTAATCGGTCAGCCCTTCGGTGATCTTCCATTCGACCATGCGCGTTACGGGAGAAGCCCCGCCTCCTTCACCGCTGGCACATAGGTCCGGCTCACCGGAATGTCACGCCCGTCCGAGAGCGTCAGGATCGCCCGCGCCCCGTCGCGCCGGGCCGCCGTCACCTCGCCCGTCGCGACCCAGTGCGAGCGGTGGACCTGCATCCCGGCCACGGCCCCCGTCTCGTCCATCGCGTCGGAGAGCCGCATCAGGAGCAGATCGGTCCCCGTGCTGGTCGCCACCTCGACATAGTGATCCTGCACCGAGATCGAGATCAGCCGCCCCCGTTTTTCCAGCGGCAGCCGGGCCAGCAGGCGGGGCGGGGCCGGGCTGGCCGTGGCCGCCGCGCCCTTCATCTGGCCCTCGGCCGCGCCCGTCACATGGCGCTGGATGCCGACGAAGGCCGCCGCGATGATGATCGAAATGACGATGACGTTGGTGCCGAGGATCAGGATCGCGTCCAGTTCGAAGAATTCGGTGCCGAAGACCGCGCCGTTCAGCACGATGAGCAGGGCGAAATTCACGAAGCCCGCGACCGCGCCCGCGACGATGACCGCCGGCCACATGCCAACGCGCCGCGCCCGCAGGGTTTCGGCCACGATCGTCGCCGATCCGCTGCCCGCGAAGAACCCGATGGCCGCGATCACCACCCAGTAGACCAGCCGGGGCAGGGTGCGCATGACGTCTTCGGTGCCGAACGGCCCCGCCAGACCGAGGATCAGGCCGACCGCCACGATGCCGATCCACGCGCCCCGGCTCGTCACCAGCATCTGCAACTCGCGCCGCGCAATCTGATAGGGGGTCTCGCTCAAACCATCCGTGCCTCGTGTCGTCCGGGCGCAGTTTCCCCGCTCGGGCAGGCGGAGACAAGCGCCGATCCCTTGCGAACGGCCCCTCGTGTTGTATCACGGGGTCAGGGCGAGGGGATCAGGACAGTCGATGAGAATCTACATCCAGACGATCCCGAAATCCGGCACCTATTTCATGGCGGCGTTCCTGAGCGAGCTCGGGTTCAACGACACCGGGCTGCACGTGGGCCTCGACCATGTGCTGCGCACCAAGGATTTCGACCTCAAGACCAATGTCGAAACGCCGGGCCGGACCCGCGCGATGCAGCCCTATGCGCAGACCATCCTCGGCCTTGCCCCCGGCGACGCCGCGTTCGGCCACATGCCAGTGGGCCTGCATCCGATCAAGTTCCCCCGCGTGTTCTTCGTCTGCTGCTATCGCCACCCGCGAAAGACGCTGGTGTCCGAGTTCGTCGATTTCCGCTTTCGGCGTCAGGACGTGCCGTGGATCAAGCCGTCCGAGATTGCCGACGACCGCGTGGCCTTCGCGACCTACCTGCGCAAATGCGGGCCCGAGCAGATGGACAAGTGGCGCGACCTTCTGCGGGTCAGGCGCCTCGTCACCCTTCGCTGGCCGGGCTTTTCCGCGCGCCGCTATGCCTTCGTCAATTTCGACGCGATGCTCGCCGACCCCGCGGTGCCGCGTGCGCTGGCTGAACGACTCGGCGTCGATCCCCAACGCGTGCCCGACGCGATGGCGGCGGCGCGGACGGCCGAGACCAAGACCAAGGCCACGGGCCTCACACTCGACCGCAACGCCTTTTGGTCGGACGAGGCGGAGGCGGCCTATGCCGCGCTCAGGGCCGAGGCGCGCGTGCGGCGGGCCAAATCGCTGGGCCTGACGCTCTGACGATTGCATTTCACGCTTCGTGAACCGCAAAACCCCTGATTTCACGACGCGAGAGCGCCATTCACGCAAGCGAACTGGCCCGGTGCAGCGCGGCCTGTCACCACCGTCTCCAGACGCAAACCAACGCAACCGGAGATACCAGATGTTCGACCTGACCCCGCTTCTCGAAGCCCCGACCGCCGTCCAGATTCACGCCTTCGCGGCGCTGGAGGCGGTGCTGCTGACCCCCATCGTCCTCTTTCGCAAGAAGCGCGACATGATCCACCGAATCTCGGGCTATATCTGGGTGACGAACATGCTGATCGCGGCGTTTTCGTCGTTCTGGATCATGGAAATTCAGCTTGTCGGCCCGTTCAGCCCGATTCACGCCTTGTCGCTTTACGTGATCTTCAACGTGGTCAACGCGGTCCGCCACGCGCGGCGCGGCAACATCCGCGCGCATATGGGCATCATGCAGGGCACCGCGCTCTGGGGCCTCGGGATCGCGGGCGCCTTTACGCTGTTGCCGGGCCGCCGGATGAACGAGGTCATTTTCGGTCCGAGCATCGACGACGGCGTCAGCCTTGCCGTGCTGGCCTCGGTCGTGATGACGGTGGGGGCTGTGATCTACATCGTCCGGCGCGCCCCGCGGGCCGCGACGTGAGGGCGGGGGAGGGGGTTTTTCGCAGAACCTGCACTTACCCCCTTCACATCCCCCGAATCCCACGCTATGCAGCGCGCCACCAAGCCAAGACATTGCGGTCGTGGCGGAATTGGTAGACGCGCAGCGTTGAGGTCGCTGTGGGGTAACTCCCGTGGAAGTTCGAGTCTTCTCGACCGCACCATCTCTCCCCCTCGGGGAGAACGACAAAGCCCCGCCATTGGCGGGGCTTTTGGTTTTCCAGGGCTCGCCCGCTCAGTGCAGGTTGTGCCGCCGCTGCGTCTCGTTCGCGATCCAGGCGTAAGTCTTTTCCATGCCCGCGCGCAGCGTCTCGGTCGGCTCCCACCCCAGCTTTTCGCGGATCAGCCGGTTGTCGGAGTTGCGCCCGCGCACGCCTTCGGGGCCGGGGATGTTGTGGATGTCGATGGATTTGCCGGACAGGTCGATCACCATCCGGGCGAGATCGTTGATCGAAATCATCTCTTCCGACCCGATGTTCACCGGACCCTCGAAGTCGGACCTGAGCAGCCGCGTGGTCCCCTCGACGCACTCATCGACGTAAAGGAACGACCGGGTCTGAAGCCCGTCACCCCAAACCTCGATCGTGCCGCCCTCGGGTGTCATCGCGACCTTGCGGCAGAGCGCGGCCGGGGCCTTTTCCTTGCCGCCGTCCCAAGTGCCTTCGACGCCGAAAATATTGTGATAGCGCGCGACGCGGCATTCCATCCCGTAGTTGCGGTTGTAGGCCAGATAAAGCCGTTCCGAGAACAGCTTTTCCCACCCGTATTCGCTGTCGGGATTGGCCGGATAGGCGCTGTCCTCGGCACAGTTCGGGTTGTCGGGGTCGAGCTGGTTGTGTTCGGGATACATGCAGGCGGACGAGGAATAGAACACCCGCTTGATGTTGCGCTTGTGGCAGGCGTCCAGCACGTTGAGGTTGATCGTCGCCGAGTTGTGCATGATGTCGGCGTCGTTCTCGCCGGTGAAGACATAGCCCGCGCCGCCCATGTCGGCGGCGAGTTGATAGACCTCATCGAAGCGTCGGTCGATGACGCGGCGCACCACCTCCTGCTCGCGCAGATCGCCGATCACGAAATCGTCCGCTTCGGTCTCGGCATGTTCGTGGAATTTCAGATCCACGCCGCGCACCCAGAACCCTTCCCGCTTCAGGCGTTTGACCAGATGCCCGCCGATAAAGCCGCCGGCGCCGAGAACGAGTGCAGATTTCATGATGTCCGTCCAGATAATGAATAATTTGATGGGCGAGAGTAGTGCGTTCTGCGGCAAGCGCAAGGTTGTATGCGCGGGGGAGGGATGGCGCGCGCGGGGCCGTTAAGTATTTGTGATCGGCGGCGCACTCTTATATTTCCATCCGGGACCGCTCGTGTGTTCGATTTATATTTCGGGTGCCGCCGTCATGCGCGTAGCGGGGCAGGGGTTGTGGTTCGGTCTGATTCCCATTGCCTTTACGGCCTTGGTGAGTTGAAAATGGTTAATATTTGGTTAACGTCATCTGAATAATTTCGCCTGTCGTTGCAAGTTTTTTCGCGGCCCAGATGTGTGGCGCGAAAAACTTTCTAAAATTCAATCGATCACGTTGACCATCCCGAATATATACGCCAGCCTAGGTGTGGGAGCAGCCGGGGTGAGTCATCTCATCGGGCTTTGACATTTGGATATTCTGAACATTCTGACACGGGTGCGGTCGCGTGGCGCCGCGTTCAATATCAGTGGGCTTCGGCTTCTCGACGACACCGAAACGCAACCGCGCGGGGCACGGACGACCGCGCAGCCGCAGACGGTTACGACGCCTCTTCCCCGGATCAGGCCCGAAGGACGACCGGGTATCAGCCTCGTCTCCTGCGTGCGCAATCGGATCGACAACCTGAGCGAAGCGGTGAAAACCTGGATCGCGCTCGACGAACTCGACGAAATCCTGATCGTTGACTGGTCGTCGGACGAACCCGTCGCCCGCGCACTGGCCCGCCGCCGCATCCGCGACAAACGCCTGCGGATCGTGCGTGTCGAGGGGGAGGACAAGTGGACCCTGTCCTATGCCTATAACGTGGGCTTCCGGCTTTCGCGTCACGACCGGATCGTCAAGGCCGACGCGGATATTCAGATCGAGCGGGAATTTTTCGCGCGCAACCCCTTGCCGGACAAGGGGTTCGTCGCGGGCAACTGGCGGCGCGTGCCCGAGGATCAGGCCCATACCAACGGTTTCTTCTATATCGACCGCGCGCATCTGGCCCGTGTCGGCGGTTTCAACGAATTCATCACGTCCTACGGCTGGGACGACGACGATCTTTATCGGCGTCTGGACGAGGGTGGGCTGACGCGCATCGACGTGGACCCGATCACGATCCATCACCTGCCGCATGGCGACGCCGAGCGTCTGGACCGCGACGTTGCCCCGGCAGGTGATACGGCGCTCGACCAGATCCGGCATGACCCGCATTTCGGCATCCGCCGCAACCAGCATCTCGTCGAACTCATGCCGATGTGGCGCTCGCACCTCGCGCCGCTGCCGATGTCGCATACCGTCGCCTCGGACGGGACGGAAACGCTCGAACGTCGCGCGCCGCATCCGAATGCCGTGCCGCCCTTCGTGAACCAGCGGGTCGACGATTCCGCGCTTCGGGTCATGGCGTCGTGGCGGTTCGGGCCGGGGGTGCTTGGCCTGGACGAAACCGCGCTGACACGCCTGCTGGCAAGGCCCGCCGCATCCATCACCGCCGAGACGGTGAGCGAAGCCCTCGCGTTGCAGGAGGCCGCGCTGCGCGACAACCCGTCGCCCGCCTATGTGCCCCACCGCACGCGGCTGTTCATCGACACCCAGCACGGCCTCGGCAACCGCCTGCGCGCCATGGCCTCGGCCGCCACCATCGCCGATGCGACGGGGCGCGAACTGGTCGTTGTCTGGCACCCCGACCACCATTGCGAAGCGCGTCTGACCGACCTTTTCGACTATGACGGCGCGGTGATCGAAGACAGCTTCATCGACGACGCCACCCGACTGGGCGCCCATGTCTACAACTACATGGAGATCGAGGAGGGCGCTGAAAAGAACGTGCCTGTGGACCTGAAATGGTCCGGCGACATCTATGCCCGCTCGGCCTTCGTCTTGAACTGCGAGGTCGCGAATTGGGAGGCCGAGAACGCCTTACTGCGCGCCATGACCCCCGCGGCGCATGTCCGCGATCTGGTCGCCGGGGTCCGCGCACCGAACGATGTCTCGGTCCACGTGCGGATGGTCGGCGGCGCGAAAGACGCGCATCTCAGCTACGAATCCGGGGAGGAGTGGAATGCCGAAAGTCAGGCGACCATCGGGTTCTGGCGCGAGAAAAGCCATTTCTCGGCTTTCCTCAAGCGGGTGGAGGCGCTTCGGGCCGAGGGCGAGGCCGACCGGATCTTCGTCGCCGCCGACTCGCCCGAGGCCTATCGCGCCTTCACCGACACTTTCGGCGAAAAGGTCGCCTACCTTCACCGCGATCTCTACGACCGCTCGCCCGACCAACTGGCCTATGCTCTGGCAGATGCGATCCTGCTGGGTCGCGCGCCGCGCCTGCTTGGCTCGACCTGGAGTTCCTTTACCGAGCTTGCCCTCCGGCTGGCGCCCGCAAGGCCGGTGCAGGAAATGAGCGGAAAGGATTTCTGATGCTTCTCGCCAACCAAAGGGTCATGCGGCCCACCCGGATGGACCGGTCCACGCACCCGCGCTACCATGGGGCAACCGCCCCGGCACCGGAGGGCTCGCCATGCTGACCCCCGTCGCGGACCGTCGTGTCCGCCACCTCAAACCGCCCGCGTTCATCCATCTGTTTAAGGCGGCGGGCACGTCGATCCAGATCCAGATGCGCACGGTTCTGGGAACCGACGCGGTGCCCAAGATCAACGATTCCCGCAGCTTCGTCGCCGATGTCGGGGCCGCGCTCGACGATCCTTCGGTCGAAATCATCTGCGGCCACTTTTCGTTCGCGCGGATCAATCAAGCCTATCTCGCGGCCAACAAGGGCTCGCCCGTCTGCTTCACCTTCCTGCGCGACCCGGTGGACCGTCTGGTGTCGAGCTACAATTACTTTCGCGAAACGGCGGGCGAGAAATGGCACGATCAGGCCGCCGCCATGAGCCTTGACGATTTCGCGCTGTTCCTGCTCGACAACGATCCACGCGCGATCTGCAATCACCAGTGTCAGGAATTGTCCGCCGACCATACCCCGACCTTCGCCGCCGCCCGCGCCAATATCGAAGCGCATTTCGCCTTCGTCGGCAGCGTCGATGAGATGGAGGCCGCCAATCGCGTCGCGCAGGACTGGCTCGGCCTCAGATGGGATGCGGGCAAGCGGCTGAACGTGTCGAGCCACGGGGTCACTCGCCGGCGCCTGTCGCCCACGGTGCGCGCGCGTGTCGCGGCGGCCACCGCCGAGGATCAGGAACTCATCGCCTTCATCCGCGATCGCGGCTGTTTCGTGGGGCAGGCGGCCGAACGGACCGCGAAAAGCGCCTGACGATCAGGTCGCGGCCAGCACCGCGCGCGCCTTGGCGCAGTCGTCGTCCATCTGTTCGATGAGCGCGTCGAGGCTGTCGAACCGTTCCTCGGGCCTGAGATAATCGACCAGCGCGACCGAAATGTGCTCGCCGTAAAGATCGCCTTTGAAGTCGAACAGGAAGGTTTCGATGTTGGGAAGGTTCTCGCCGAAGGTGGGCCGCACGCCGATCGACGCGGCCCCGCCGTATTCCCCCGCATGGGGGCCGGTCAGCACGTCGGCCTTGACCGCGTAGACCCCGAACCTGGGCGGGTGCAGCCCGGCGATGGACATGTTGATCGTCGGATAGCCCAGATCGCGCCCCCGCTGATCGCCGCGCACGACAGTGCCGTCGATCCGGTGCCAATGCCCCAGCATTCGCGCCGCATCGCGGGGCCGACCCTCGCTCAGCGCCTGGCGGATCGCGGTCGACGAGATTTCGACGTCGTCGTCATGCATCAGCGGCGCGACGGTCACGCCGAACCCCATCTCTCGCCCCAGCGCGACAAGCGTGTCGACATTGCCCGCGCGCTTCGCCCCGAAGTGGAAATCCGCCCCGACCACGACGTGCCTCAGGCCGAGCCCATCGACGATGACCCGACGGGCGAAGTCCTCGGGCGTGAGCGCCGAGAGCGTGTCGTTGAAAGTAAGTTCATACAGCTTTTCGACGCCCAGCCAGTCCAGCCGGTTCGCCCGCGCTTCGGCATTCATAAGCCGGAACGGATCGCCGCCGGGCGCGAAATACTCACGCGGATGCGGCTCGAACGTCATCACGCCGAGCGACGCGCTCAAGGCCGCCGCCTCGCGCCGCGCGATGTCGATGACGAACTGATGGCCCCGATGCACGCCGTCGAAATTCCCGATGGCCACCGAAGCGCCCCGGTCCTGCTGTTCGACGAACTGAAAATCCCGAATGATCCGCATATGTTGGGAGTAGCCGCGCCGTGCGTGCCCCGCAAGCCGCAAAAGGCGCACGGCTTGCCCCTTCTCTGTTTCCTAAAACCTTCGGGGGGCGCGCGAAGCGCGCGGGGGCAGACAGCCCCCTCGCACCTCACCGCCGACCCGATCCGGCGAGGTCGCCGCCCGCGAGCGTAGCGCGCCACCGCGACGGGGCGTCAGCCCCGGCGCAATCCTTCAGCTCAGTTCCGACAGCCGCGCCAGCGCCTCGCGCAGCTTGGCGGCCTCGTCCTCGCGGGCGTCGAGGTTGCCTTGCGCCTCGGCCACCACATCCTCGGGGGCGTTCTCGGCAAACTTCGGATTGTTCAGACGGCCCTTCAGCCCCCCGATCTCCTTCTCGAGCTTGCCGATGCTCTTCTCCAGCCGCGCCTTTTCCTCGTCCACGTCGATGATGTCCGCGAGCGGCAGGGCGAAGGTGCCGCCCTCGACCGGGATGGTCACGCAGCCCTTGGGCAGGTCGGCCATCTCGGTCACGCTGTCGATCCGCGCGAGCTTGAAGATCAGTGTCTCGTTGGTGGCGAAGGCGGCCCGACCCGCGGCGTCGAGATCGCGCAGGATCATCGGGATCTTGAGCCCCGCCGGCACGTGCATCTGGGCGCGGGCCGAGCGCACGTCTTCGATCAGCTTCACGACCCAGTTCATCTCCCGGTCCGCATCCGCGTCGATCAGGCCGGCGCCGTATGTCGGCCAGTCCTGATGGACGAGCAGCGTGTCGCGCGTGGCGATCTGGCCCCAGAGCTCTTCGGTGATGAAGGGCATGATCGGGTGCAGCAGGATCAGGCACTGGTCGATGACCCAGGCCATCGTCGCCCGGGTTTCGGCCACGACCGCCGCATCATCGGATGCCAGAAGCGGCTTGGCGAATTCCAGATACCAGTCGCAGACCTTACCCCAGACATAGGCGTAAAGCCCGTTGGCCGCGTCGTTGAAGCGGTAGGCGGTGATCGCCTCGTCCACCAGTTCGCGCACCCGCGCGGTCTCGCCCACGATCCACTTGTTCACGGTCGCGTTCACGCTGGCCGGATCGAACCCCGGCACCGGCTTGCAATCGTTCATCTCTGCGAACCGCGCCGCGTTCCACAGCTTGGTGCCGAAGTTGCGGTAGCCCTTGATCCGCTCTTCCGACAGCTTCAGCACGCCGCCGATCGCCGCCATCGAGGCGTTGGTGAACCGCAGCGCATCCGCGCCGTATTCGTCGATGATTTCCAGCGGGTCGATGACGTTCCCGGTCGTCTTCGACATCTTCTTGCCCTTCTCGTCACGCACGAGCTGGTGAAGGTAGACGGTGTGGAACGGCTCTTTTTCGACCACGGCAAGCTGCATCATCATCATGCGCGCGACCCAGAAGAACAGGATGTCGAAGCCCGTGACCAGAACGTCCGTGGGGAAATACTTCGCCAGTTCCGGCGTCTCTTCGGGCCAGCCCAGCGTCCCGATGGGCCACAGCCCGGACGAGAACCAGGTGTCCAGCACGTCGGGGTCGCGCCAGACCGGATAGACCAGCTTGGAGGGGTCCTGATCGACGGTATAGGTGGCGAGCGTTTCGGCCAGCACGTCGATGGCCTCTTTCTTGTCGGCCACTTCGACGATGCGCATGTGGCTGATCGGAACCGGCGTGTCCGCGATCTCGTCCATGAAGGCATCGACGACGCCGTCGAAGCTTTCGGCGGCGTGATGCACCTCGCCCCGGTGGACGAGGCCGCCCATCAGCACCTTGAGCATTTCGATCTCGTCCAGATCGCCGTCGGCGCTGACATAATCCTCATAGGACAGGTCGAGCCCGTACCAGACCGGGATCTGATGCCCCCACCAAAGCTGGCGCGAAATGCACCACGGTTCGATGTTTTCGAGCCAGTGGTAATAGGTCTTCTCGCCGCTTTCGGGGATGATCTTGGTGCGCCCCTCGCGCACCGCGTCCAGCGCCGGGCCGACGACCTTTTCGGCGTCCACGAACCACTGGTCGGTCAGCATCGGCTCGATGACCACTTTCGAGCGGTCCCCGAACGGCTGCATGATCGGCTTGTTCTCGACGTAAGGCACCGTCTCGCCTTCGTCGTTGGTCGTCGTGACCGCCAGCCCCTCGGCATTGATCTGCTCGACGACGCGCTCGCGTGCCTCGAACCGGTCCAGACCGCGCAGATCGTCGGGGACGAGGTTCAGGGTATCGACTTCGGCCCCGGTGAAAGCCGCGCCGTTCGCGATCTCCTGCGCGCGGGTCGCACAGGTTGCATAATCCTCGCCATCCGCGCGCATCTGCCCGGCCATATCCATGAGCCGGTACATCGGGATGCCGCCGCGCGTGGCGACGCCGTAGTCGTTGAAGTCATGCGCGCCGGTGATCTTGACCGCGCCCGAGCCGAAGGTCGGGTCCGGGTAGTCGTCGGTGATGATCGGGATCAGGCGGCGATGCTCTTTCGGCCCGACCGGAATTTCGCACAGCTTGCCCACGATAGGCGCGTAGCGTTCATCCTTGGGATGGACCGCGACCGCACCGTCGCCCAACATAGTTTCGGGCCGGGTCGTGGCGATGGAGATATAGTCGCGCTCTTCGGTGAGCACGACGTTCCCGTCCTCGTCTTTCTCGACGTATGTATAGGTCTCGCCGCCCGCGAGCGGGTATTTGAAGTGCCACATGTGGCCCTGCACTTCGATGTTCTCGACCTCCAGATCGGAAATCGCGGTTTCGAAATGCGGGTCCCAGTTCACCAGCCGCTTGCCGCGATAGATGAAGCCTTTCTGATACATATCGAGAAAGACCTTGATGACCGCGTCATGGAAGTTTGGCGAGTTCTCGTGCCCGGTGCGCGGGTCGCCATCGGCCCCGGCCATGGTAAAGGCGTTGCGATCCCAGTCGCAGGAGGCGCCGAGGCGTTTGAGCTGTTCGACGATGGTGCCGCCGTATTGCCCCTTCCACTCCCACACCTTGTCGAGGAACGCCTCGCGCCCAAGTTCCCGGCGCGAGGGCTGTTGCGTGGCGGCCAGCATCTTTTCGACCTGAAGCTGCGTGGCGATGCCTGCGTGGTCCTGACCGGGCTGCCACAGCGTGTCGAACCCGCGCATCCGGTGCCAGCGCACGAGGATGTCCTGAAGCGTGTTGTTGAACGCATGGCCCACGTGCAGCGCGCCCGTCACGTTGGGCGGCGGGATCATCACGGTGAAGGTCTCATCGCGCGAGGCATTGGCACCGGCGGCAAAGGCTTTCGCCTCTTCCCACTGTGCGGAAATACGCGGCTCGGCGGTCTTGGCGTCGAAGGTCTTGTCCATGGCCATGGGTTCATCCCCGTTCTTGGGTGGCTTCGGTCGCAGGCGTGATAGCGGCTGGCGCGGCCAAGGGGAAGGCGGCGTTGCCAAATTGTGCGGGCTGGCGCCCGCGCTGCTTTGTGGTGCCTGTGGGCTTGGCAGCGCGATCAGCCGGGTGGCGGCAGAGGCGTTGGCCGTGGGCTCACCTCAACGGCGGCAGGTAAGGCTGCGCGTCGGCGCGGGATATTCCGCGCCGGAAGGTGCTCAGGTGATGACATCCGGGGCGTCACGCCCGGTGCGTTTTTCAAGCTCCGCGATCTGATCCGCCGCGCGCGCCACCCGTTCGAGCGCCTTTTGCGCGTCTTGGGCGAGGTTGCCGGCGGGTTCTTCGTGGTTTTCAAGGTAGAGCCGGATCGTCGCGCCCTGCGTGCCGGTGCCGGAGAGGCGCAGAACGGCGCGCGCGCCGCCTTCGAAATTCAGAATGATCCCCTGTGCCGTGGCGCGCGAGCCGTCGACCGGGTCGGTATAGTCGAAATCCTGAGCTTCGATTACGGTGAGGCCTGCGAAGCTTTTGCCCGGCAGCGTTTCCAGCCGGCCGCGCAGGTCGTCCATCAGCGTGTTCGCCACGTCGCTGTCCACCGCCTCATAGTCGTGGCGCGAGTAATAGGTGCGGCCGTATTCGGCCCAGTGATCGTCCATGATCTCCTGCACCGACTGTTTGCGGGCGGCGATGATGTTCAGCCACATGAGCACGGCCCAGAGCCCGTCTTTCTCGCGCACGTGGTTCGATCCGGTGCCGGCGCTTTCCTCGCCGCAGATCGTGGCGCGGCCCGCGTCGAGGAGGGTGCCGAAGAACTTCCACCCCGTCGGGGTCTGATGCGCTTCGACGCCGAGTTTCGCGGCCACCCGGTCCGCCGCGCCCGAGGTCGGCATGGAGCGGGCGATGCCCGCGATGCCGCCTGCATAGCCGGGGGCGAGGTGGGCATTGGCCGCGATCACGGCGAGGCTGTCGGAGGGCGTGACGTAGATGCCGCGCCCCATAATCATGTTGCGGTCGCCGTCCCCGTCCGAGGCCGCGCCGAAATCGGGGCCGTCCGGGTCCATCAGGTGATCGACGAGATCCTTGGCCCAGACCGGGTTCGGGTCCGGGTGGCCGCCGCCGAAATCGGGCGAGGGGCGGCGGTTCACGACGCTGCCGTGCGGTGCGCCGAGACGCCGTTCGAGGATCTCGGCCGCGTAAGGCCCGGTGATCGCGTGCATCGCGTCGAATCGCAGCGTGAAGCCGCGCGAGATCAGGTCGCGGATCGCATCGAAGTCGATCAGCGTCTCCATGAGCGCCGCGTAGTCGGCCACCGGGTCGATGACCTCGATTTCCATGTCGCCCAGTGCGAAGCGCCCCTCTTCGGTGATGGAGGGGGCGTCGTCCTGCGCGATGTGGTATTCTGTAAGCGTTTTCGTCTGCTCGTAGATCGCGTTGGTGATCGCCTCGGGCGCGGGGCCGCCGTTGGGGATGTTGTATTTCAGGCCGAAGTCGCCCTTGGGGCCGCCCGGATTGTGGCTTGCGGAGAGGATGAAGCCGCCATCGGTTTCGTACTTGCGGATGAGGTGGGAGGCGGCCGGGGTCGAGAGCAATCCGCCGCGCCCGACGATGACCTTTTTCACGCCGTTCGCAGCCGCCATCCGTAGCATCTTGGCGATGGCCACATCGTTGAAGTAGCGCCCGTCGCCGCCGATGACATAGGTCTTGCCCGCCGGTTCGACCACGTTGAACATCGACTGGACGTAGTTTTGCAGGAAATCGGGCTGCGAAAAGACCTCGGTTGTCTTGCGCAGGCCCGAGGTGCCGGGCTTCTGTCCGTCGATCGGTCGGGTGGCGCGCGTCTTGATCTGCATGGTCCTGAAATTCCCTGTCAGCCCGAGCGTTGGATCTTTGTAGACAGGTGTATCAACGTCTCTGACCCTTTTACACCGTCAATCTCGCCGATGACGTCCAGCGTGCGGTCCAGCGCCGCCGTTGTGGGCGCGGCGAGCGTCAGCACCAGATCGGCGCGGCCAGAGGCGGTGTGCGCCGCCTCGACCTCGGGCATCCGGTCGAGCCGTTTCACGACCGCAGGCGTCGCGCGCGGGTCGAGCGACAGAAGGACGGTCGCCCGGATCTGACCGGCCCGCACCGCGTCGCCCAGCCTGAGAGCGTAACCCGCGATCACGCCGGTTCGTTCCAGCCGTTCGAGCCGGGCCTGCACGGTCGAGCGGGCGAGACCGAGGTCACGGGCGAGCGTGGCCACTGGGGTGCGGGCATCCTCGCCGAGCCGGGCGAGGAGGTGGCGGTCGGTTTCGTCCATCTGTCGGCCTTTTCGTCGTTATGACGGAAGAAAACCACGAAACGCCCGATGTGTCGCTATGAATCGACGGAATTCGGCCCCACGCTTTTGGGTAGAAAAGCGAACAGGGGCAACGACATGAGCAGGTATTCCCGCATCTGGGCGACAGAGATCGACCATCTGCGCGCCACCACGCCGGATCATCCGGTTCTGTATTTCTCGCCTGAAACGCTGGCCGAGACCGCGCGGCGGTTTCGCGAGGGGTTTCCGGGGCTGGTGACCTATGCGGTCAAGGCGAACGACAATCCCGGCGTGATCGACACGCTGGCGCAGGCCGGGGTGACCAGTTTCGACGTGGCGTCGCCTGCCGAGATCGCACTGGTGCGCGAGGTCGTGCCCTTCGCCACGCTGCATTACAACAATCCGGTGCGCAGCTTTCCCGAGATCGAGGCGGCGGTCGCGGCCGGCGTCGCGTCCTATTCCATCGATGGGTTCGGAGAGCTGGAGAAACTCAAGGGCCGTGTGCCGCGAGGCGTCGAGGTTTCGGTGCGTCTGGCGCTGCCGGTCAAGGGTGCGGCCTATGATTTCGGGGCCAAGTTCGGGGAGCCGCCCGAGGGTTGCGTCGACCTGCTGCGGGCGGTCGTGGCGGCCGGATACGTGCCCGCGATGACGTTTCACCCCGGCACCCAATGCGAAGATCCGGCGGCCTGGGCGCGTTACATCGAAACCTGCGGCGAGATTTCGCGACAGGCGGGCGTGCCGCTTGCCCGGCTGAACGTCGGCGGAGGCTTTCCCTCCGACCGCGGCACGGGTGCCCGGCTGGAACCGATCTTTGCCGAAATCGCGGGGGCCGTCGCCGGGGCCTTCGGCGACACCCGGCCGCATCTGGTGTGCGAGCCGGGGCGGGCGATGGTGGCCGAGGCATTCTCGCTCGCCGTGCGGGTCAAGGCGATCCGGGGCTGCGGATCGCTGTTTCTCAACGACGGGATTTACGGACTTCTGGCCGAGGTGCCGATCATGGGGCCCTATGGCCGGATGCGCGTCGTCGCGCCGGACGGGACGCCGCGTCGGGGCGCGCCGTCGCCGCGTGTTCTTTACGGGCCGACCTGCGATTCCCTCGACCGGCTGCCGGGCGAGGTGGCCTTGCCCGCGGACGTTTGCGAAGGCGATGTGCTGATATTCGATGGCATGGGGGCCTATTCGACCGCGACCAACACGCGGTTCAACGGGTATGGTGCACATGAAATCGTGACGGTGCGCCGGGGTGGACATCGCGCCACGCAAAGCTAGTGTCACCCGCGTAGTCGCGCGGGAGTCACCATGGAAAAGTTCGGCAAGGCCCAATCCTTCACTCGGCTTGAGGATGTTCGCTTTCTGAAAGGCGAAGGGCGGTATATCGACGATGTCGCACCCGAAAACGCGTATTTCGGATATTTCCTGCGCTCTCAGGTCGCCCATGGCACGATTGCCGAGCTGGGTCTGGACCACGCGCGCGACCTGGACGGTGTCCATCTGATCCTCACCGCCGACGATCTGGAGGCGGCGGGCGTGGCGCTCGATATGTGGTCTTTGCGCATGACCAATGTCGACGGGACCAAGGGCGCGGCACCGAAACGGCCGCCGCTGGCAAAGGGCAAGGTGCGCTTCGTGGGCGAGGCGGTGGCGTTCATCGTGGCCGACAGCATCGACGTGGCCAAGGACGCCGCCGAGATGATCGAACTCGACATCGACGAACTGGACCCGCATCTGGAAATCGCGCCCGGCGGCCCGCTGGTGCATGACGACGTGCCGGACAACCTCGCCTATGACTTCGGGATCGGGGATCGCGACGCGACCGAAACGGCGATTACGGACGCCGCCCATGTGGTGACCTGCGAGGTGGCCGATACGCGGGTCGCCGCCGTGTCGATGGAGCCGCGCGGGGCCTATGCCGAGCCGATCGAGAACGGCCGGATGCATTTCGCGTTTTCGGGTCAGGGTGTCTGGGGCCCCAAGGGCCAGATCGCCAAGGCGCTGGGCATGGACGAGGACGATCTGAAGGTGACGACCCCCGACGTGGGCGGCGGTTTCGGCATGAAGGGGCAGATGTATCCCGAATACATCGTGCTGGTTCATGCCGCGCGCGTGCTGAACCATCCGGTGCGCTGGATCGCCGATCGCTCGGAATCGCTGCTGACCGACAACGCGGGCCGGGCATTGACCCACACCGCGACACTGGCCTTCGATACGGACTTCAGGATCACCGCCTACAAGGTCGAAAGCCTGTCGGACCTCGGCGCCTACAACGGCCAGTTCGGTCAGGGCATTCAGGCGCAATTGTTCTCGCGCGTGCTGACCGGGGTCTATGACATTCAGACCGCGTGGCTGAACACCAAGGGGATCTATACCAACACGGTTCAGGTCGACGCCTATCGCGGGGCGGGGCGGCCCGAGGCGATTTACCTGCTCGAAACGATGATGGACCGCGCCGCGCGCGCGTTGGGCATCGACCCGTGGGATATCCGGCGCCGCAACTTCATCGCGCCCGAAGCCTTCCCCTATGACACGATCGTCGGCGAGACCTATGACGTCGGCGAGTTCAACAAGGTGCTGTCGCGCGTGGCCGACGAGGCCGATCTTCAGGGCTACGCCAAGCGGCATGAGGACAGCGAGAAAGCGGGCAAGCTGCGCGGAATCGGGTTGTGTTACTACATCGAGTCGATCCTCGGTTCGCCCGAAGAGGACGCGACGCTCGAATTCACCGAAGACGGGCGGGCGCTTTTGTATGTCGGGACGCAGTCGAACGGGCAGGGGCATGAAACGGTCTATGCCAAGTTCCTGTCGGACCAGACCGGCATCCCCGTGGACCGGATCGAGATCGTGCAGGGCGACAGCGACCGGATCGCGCGGGGCGGCGGCACCGGGGGGTCACGCTCGGTCACCGTGCAGAACAACGTGACGCTTCAGACGGTCGCCAAGGTCGTCGAAGGGTTCAGCGCGTTTCTGGCCGAGGTCGAAGAGGTCGCGGTCGAGGATGTGAGCTTCGATGACGAGGTGTTCCGCATCAAGGGGTCGAACCTGACGCCGACGATGCTTGACGCGGCGGCGCTGGCGAAAGCCAAGGGCCGCGACGATCTGCTGCGCACCACCGAGACGGCCAAGCTGCCCGCGCGGTCGTTTCCGAACGGCGCCCATGTGGCCGAGGTCGAGGTGGACCCCGAGACCGGCGTCACCCGTCTGGATCGCTACACCGTGACGGATGACTTCGGGAACATGATAAACCCGTTGCTCGTTGAAGGTCAGGTGCATGGTGGCGTGGTTCAGGGCATGGGTCAGCTGATGATGGAGCAACTCGTGACGGATGAAGACGGTCAGGTTCTGACCGCCTCGTTCATGGACTATGCCATGCCGCGTGCCGACAACACGCCGTTCATGAAATTCACCACCGAACCCGTGCCCTCGACCGCCAACGTCATGGGGATGAAGGGCTGCGGCGAGGCGGGCACGGTCGGGTCGATGGCCGCTATCGGCAACGCGATCACCGATGCGCTGTGGCAGCGCGGTGTGCGCGATCCGCAGATGCCCTATACGCCCCTGCGCGTCTGGCAGATGCTGAGGGACGCCGAGTGATGGTTCCGGTGCGGTCATGTCGCTGAAGACCCGCCTCAACCGGGCGCTTCACGGGCTGACCGACGGCGGGTTCACCCGCTTTCGTAAATGGCTGCGCGGCCGGGTGCTGTCGGCCAGCGCCGACACGCCGGCACGCGAACCCGTCACCCATGTCATTGTACTCGATGGCACCATGTCCTCGCTCGATCCGGGGGAAGAGACCAACGCGGGCCTCGTCTATCGCTTGATGGACGAGGTGCGGCGGTCCGGGCATGGCGCCAAGATCTCGGTCTACTACGAGGCGGGCATCCAGTGGCGCGGGTGGAAATCGGCGTGGACGGTCGCGACCGGAAAGGGGATCAACCGGCAGATCAGGCGGGCCTACGGCGTGCTGGCAAGCCGGTATCGTCCGGGCGACAAGATCTATCTCTTCGGGTATTCGCGGGGCGCCTTCGCGGTCCGGTCGCTGTCCGGCCTGATCGGGCGAGTCGGGCTTTTGAAGGCCGAACATGCGACCGAGCGCAACGTGTTGCAGGCCTATCGCCATTACGAGGCCGAAGAGATCAGCGACGCCTCGCGCGCGTTTTCTCAGGCCTATTGTCACGAAAGCACGACCATCGAGATGATCGGCGTCTGGGATACGGTGAAGGCGCTGGGCCTGACCTGGCCGCTGATCTGGCGGCTCTACGAGAACAAGCACAAGTTCCACGACGCGAACCTCGATCGCCACGTGCTGCACGGCTATCACGCGCTGGCGCGGGACGAGACGCGGTCGGCCTATGAACCGCTCATCTGGGAGACGACGGGGGAATATCCGGGCCGGGTCGAACAGGTCTGGTTCCCCGGCAGCCACGGCGACGTGGGCGGGCAGATCGGCACGTTCAAGGCGGCGCGCCCCCGGTCTTTCGTGTCTTTGCACTGGATGCTGGGCAGGGCGGAAGCGGTCGGGCTGACGTTGCCCGAAGGCTGGCGCGCGCGGTTCCCGCCGAACCCGGACGCGCCGTCGATGGGCACGTTTCACGGCTGGGGAAAAATCTTCGTCCTGCGCGCGAAACGCAAACGGGGCCGCGATCCTTCGGAGCGGGACTGGGACCCCGAGATGCCGGACCCGATCGACCCGATCACGCCCGAGGCGACGCAATCTGCATGACGATGCAGGTGGTCGATCCGGTGGCATAGAGCTTGCCGTCCGCGACCCCACGGATTTCGCCGTTCGCGACGCCGGTGGAGCGGCCGCTGTGCTGGGTGGTGCCGATCGCCTCGATCTCGGTGCCGAGAGGGATCGGGCGCACGATGTTGATCTTGTATTCGAGCGTCGTATAGGTCGACCCTTGGGGCACCGTGGTCATCACCGCGCAGGCCATGCAACTGTCCAGCAGCGTGCCATACCAGCCGCCATGCACCGTGCCCATCGGGTTGCAGAAGTCGAAGGTCGGGGTGCCGCGAAACACCACGCGGCCCGCGTCGACCGCGTGCAGTTCATAGCCGAGGGTGGCGCCGATGGGCGGGCCAGGCAGGTCGCCCGACAGGATACCGCGCATGTAGTCGAGGCCCGACATCGACAGGGCCTTGTCGGGGGTCACGAGGTCTTCGATCCGGGTTGCGCGGTTCATGGGCGGTCCTCCTCGGCACAACCTTTCGGGATCGGATCATGCGGGCAAGTCTGACGTGGGGTCGCGACCCGGTCATTCGTCCGGGAAGGTGCCCAGATCGGATTTCACGATATGGTCAATCAGGATCGGCACCACGCCGTTCAGGCTTTGCTGTCCGATGAAGTTCGCGCCTGCCTCGCGCAGGACCGCCATGATCGGCTGGCCGTCCCATTCGATCATGCCGCGCAGGTCCATACGGGCGTTGCCATAACAGCCGCCGCCCGAGCGTTCGGCGTCGATGAAAAGGTGCAGGGTCGTCTTGGCGTCGTCGCCTTCGGTGAAAGCGATCCCCTGACCTTCCAGCGCCGCCTTGGCGATCCCCGCCGCGTCGGCGGCCGATGTCCAGCATCCGTCCTCGGCGGCGTCCTCATAGGAAAAGCCGACCGGGCTGATGTTGGCCTTGGTATAGGGGTGAACCTCTTCGTTCTGGGCGAAAGCGGGCAGGGCGAGGGCCGTGAGGCCGGCAAAAATAAGAACAATTTTCATTGGGCAAATCCGTTCGGGTTGAATGTCCTGCCCAGTTTCCATAGGTCTCGTGCCGCATGTCAATCGCGGGGGCCTTCCCTTTGCAGGTGCAGCGAAAATTTTTCGCACACGACACGTTGACAGGTCCGTTTCACACCCCTAGCTATGCGCCGTTAGCACTCACCCCCGGTGAGTGCTAATACCGGACAACGAGAGTTGAGGAGCCTCTGAAATGGCATTTACTCCCCTGCATGACCGCGTGCTCGTCGAGCGCGTCGAAAGCGAAGAAAAGACCGCTGGCGGCCTGATCATCCCCGACAGCGCAAAAGAAAAGCCCGCTGAAGGCGTGGTCGTGGCCGTTGGCGCCGGCGCCAAGGACGAAGATGGCGACCGCATTTCGATGGACGTCAAAGAAGGCGACAAGATCCTGTTCGGCAAATGGTCGGGCACCGAGATCACGCTCGACGGCAAGGAAATGCTGATCATGAAAGAATCCGACATCATGGGCATCATCGCCTGATCGTCGGACCCGGATATTCAAGGATAGGAGCTAATCATGGCTAAGGACGTCAAGTTCGATACCGATGCCCGCAACGCGATGCTGCGCGGCGTCAACACGCTCGCCAACGCTGTCAAAGTGACCCTCGGCCCCAAGGGTCGTAACGTGGTCCTCGACAAGTCGTTCGGTGCCCCCCGCATCACCAAGGACGGTGTGTCTGTCGCCAAAGAGATCGAGCTGGAAGACAAGTTCGAGAACATGGGCGCGCAGATGGTCAAGGAAGTGGCCAGCCGCACCAACGACGAAGCCGGTGACGGCACCACGACCGCCACGGTTCTGGCTCAGGCCATCGTGACCGAAGGGATGAAATCGGTTGCCGCCGGCATGAACCCGATGGACCTCAAGCGCGGCATCGACCTCGCCACCACGAAAGTCGTGGAAGCGATCCAGGCGGCTGCCCGCCCGGTCAACGATTCCGACGAAGTCGCTCAGGTCGGCACCATTTCGGCCAACGGCGAAACCGCCATCGGCCGCTTCATCGCAGACGCGATGCAGAAAGTGGGCAACGAGGGTGTCATCACCGTCGAAGAGAACAAGGGCATGGAAACCGAAGTGGATGTCGTCGAAGGCATGCAGTTCGACCGTGGCTACCTGTCGCCCTACTTCGTCACCAACGCCGACAAGATGATCGCCGAGCTGGATGACTGTTTCATCCTGCTGCACGAGAAGAAGCTGTCGTCGCTTCAGCCGATGGTTCCGCTGCTCGAGCAGGTGATCCAGTCGCAGAAGCCGCTGCTCATCATCGCCGAGGACGTGGAAGGCGAAGCCCTCGCCACGCTCGTCGTGAACAAGCTGCGCGGCGGTTTGAAAATCGCTGCCGTCAAGGCTCCGGGCTTCGGCGATCGCCGCAAGGCCATGCTTCAGGACATCGCCGTTCTGACCGGCGGTCAGGTGATCTCGGAAGACCTCGGCATGAAGCTCGAGAATGTCACGATGGACATGCTCGGCACCGCGAAGACGATCAACATCTCGAAAGAAGAGACCACCATCGTCGACGGCGCTGGCGACAAGGCCGAGATCGAAGCCCGCGTGGCCCAGATCCGCACCCAGATCGAAGAAACCTCGTCGGACTACGACCGTGAGAAGCTGCAGGAACGCGTGGCCAAACTGGCTGGCGGTGTTGCCGTGATCAAGGTCGGCGGCATGACCGAAGTCGAAGTGAAAGAGCGCAAGGACCGTGTGGACGATGCTCTGAACGCGACCCGCGCTGCCGTGCAGGAAGGCGTGATCGTGGGCGGCGGTGTCGCTCTGGTTCAGGGCGCCAAGGCGCTTGACGGTCTGGAAGGCGCGAACAGCGACCAGAACGCCGGTATCGCCATCGTGCGCCGCGCGCTGGAAGCCCCGCTGCGTCAGATCGCCGAGAACGCCGGTGTCGACGGTGCCGTTGTCGCGGGCAAGATCCGCGAAAGCGACGACGTCAAGTTCGGCTTCAACGCACAGACCGAAGAATATGGCGACATGTTCAAGTTCGGCGTCATCGACCCGGCCAAAGTGGTTCGCACCGCTCTGGAAGACGCGGCCTCGATCGCTGGCCTGCTCATCACCACCGAAGCGATGGTGGCGGACAAGCCGGAAGAAAAAGGCGCCGGCGGCGGCATGCCCGACATGGGCGGCATGGGCGGCATGATGTAAGACGTTTTTCCGCTCAAGCGGAAAAGCGGCTCGCGAGAGGTGTGCGGCGCTGGGCGCCGTGCACCGGAAGCGTCCAGACTGATTTCGGAAAGGGCCGGGCACTCGCTCGGCCCTTTTTCGTTGCGCTGCGTCATTTTCGCGGACGTCTTAAAACCGTCATCGGCAATGCCTATGTGAAGGCGTGTAACATTCAGCACGGGGGACAGACCATGCTTAGACAATTCATTCTTCTGGCGGCCATCGC
The DNA here is from genome assembly GCF_005871115.1 of Maritimibacter alexandrii. Taxonomy (NCBI): domain Bacteria; kingdom Pseudomonadati; phylum Pseudomonadota; class Alphaproteobacteria; order Rhodobacterales; family Roseobacteraceae; genus Maritimibacter; species Maritimibacter alexandrii. Next base: position 321,383 of record NZ_SWKQ01000013.1, on the reverse strand, counting down.
TTTGGCGACGCCCGCGGTCGCGCAGGACGGCGGCAGTTTCACGCTGGGCGGCGACGCTTATCAGGCCGGGCGCACGGTGGACGTGGGCGGCACGGTGGACGGCGACCTGTTCGCAGCGGGCAACCGGGTCGAGGTCGACGGCGAAGTGACCGGCACGGTTCACGCCGCAGGCCGCGTGGTCGCGCTCGACGGTGCGGTGGGCGGCAACGTCTATGCCGCCGGTATGGACGTTGAGGTCGACGGGCCGGTGGCGGGCAATGTCACCGCCATGGGCAACTCGGTCACGCTGGACGACGAGATCGCGGGAAACGTGCGCGCCATGGGCGGTGACGTCACCGTGGGCGGCACCATCGCGGGCAGCGCCATTCTTGGCGGCGAAGCCATCGTCGTGGATGGCGAAATCGCGGGCGACCTGTCGATTGCCGGGGCCAATGTGGACTGGGGCGATGCCGCCACGGTCGGCGGCACGATCCTGTATTATGCCGAGGATGCGGACGATGTGAACGTGCCCGAAAGTGTGGCCCCCGCCGAACGTGTCGAGTTCCGGTCGATGGAAGGCTGGGAAGACGACATCGAGGAAGCGACCGAACAGGCCCGGCCCGGCTTTTGGGCCAAGCTTTCGGGCCTCTTCGGTGGTGTGATTCTGACGACGCTGGTGGCCACGCTTGTCGCCGCTCTCGCGCCGAACTTCACCATGACGCTGCGCGAAGGTGCGCTCGCCTCGCCGCTCAGGAGCCTTTGGATCGGTGCGCTGGGGCTGTCGGCGGCCATCGGCTCGACCGTGGTGCTCGCCATGACCGGGATCGGCATCTTCATCGCGCCGCTCGCCATCGCTCTGGCGGTCGCGCTGGGCTTCATCGGCTACGTGATCGGCGCGTATCTGCTGGGGGTCTGGGCCGTGGACGCGGTGGGGCAGGGCCTGCCGGACAGCACGCTCGACCGGGCCATCGCCGCCTTCGTCGGTGCCGCGATCCTCGCCCTTGTCGTGCTGATCCCGTTCATCGGCTGGCTCGCGGTCTTTGCCGTGCTGCTGATCGGCGTCGGGGGCCTGATGATCCGGCTGTTCGGCCCGCGCTTCTACGCGGAGGCCTGATGACACGGCTCGCCACCCTTGCCCTGATCCTGTCCGCGCTGGCCCTGCCGGCGCGGGCAGAGTGCGTTGTGCTTCTGCATGGCCTCGCCCGCACGCCCAACTCCATGCTGGTCATGGAAGAGGCGCTGACCGAAGCCGGGTATCAGGTGGTGAATCAGGACTATCCGTCGACCGAGGCGCCGATCGCGCAGCTGGTCGAAGAGGCCGTGCCGCCCGCCGTCGCCGCCTGCGGCGACCAGAAGGTGCATTTCGTGACGCACAGTCTGGGCGGTATCCTCGTCCGGGCCTGGCTCGAGGACAATCGCCCGAACGACATGGGCCGCGTGGTCATGTTGGCCCCGCCCAACCAAGGGTCCGAGATCGTTGACCGTTTCGCGGATTTCGAACCTTACGGCTGGCTCATGGGGCCGGCCGGTCTGCAACTCGGCACCGGGCCGGACGCGACGCCGAACCGGCTGGGCCTGCCGCAGTTCGAGCTTGGCGTTATCGCAGGCAACCGTTCGCTGAACCCGATCCTGTCGTCGATGCTGGCGGGCGAGGACGATGGAAAGGTCACGGTGGACAGCACGCGGATCACGGGCATGGCGGATCATATCGTGCTGCCGGTCACGCACACGTTCATCATGTCGAACCCCACGGTCATCGCGCAGGTACTGCTGTTTCTGGAAAACGGGGCCTTCGATCACGACATGACCTTCGTCGATGCGGTCGAAGAGATCGTGGACGAGATCGAGAACAACTGAACACCCCGTCGCTTGACCGCCATGACGCCGCCCGATAGGGCCAAGGCGACCCAAAGGAGTGACCGACATGCCCACATGGACCGCGCTGACCACGCTGGAAGGCAAGACGAATGCCGACGCGCTGGGCGAGGCGATGGAAGCTCTGACCCCCGAGCCGACCGGGGTCGGCGTCTTCGAACTCGAAGACGACAGCGGGTTGTGGGAGGTCGGCGGCTATTTCACCGAGGAACCGGACCGGGCCGGGCTCGCGCTTCTGTCCGCGATGCACGGGGCGCGGGATTTCGTGGTGTCCGAACTGCCCGAAGTCGACTGGGTGGCTCATGTGAAGCGGGAATTGCAGCCGGTCGAGGCGGGGCGCTTCTTCGTCTACGGCGCGCATGATGCCGACCGCCTACCGCAAGGCAAGGTCGGGCTGAAGATCGAAGCGTCGATGGCCTTCGGCACGGGGCATCACGGCACGACGCTGGGCTGTCTGCTGGCTCTGGACCGGATTGCGAACCAGGGTGTCGTCGCGCGCAACGTGGCGGACGTCGGGGCGGGCACCGCCGTGCTCGCCATGGCGGCGGCGAAGATCTGGCCGAACCCGGTCATCGCCTCGGATATCGACGAGGTCGCCTGCGACGTGGCGCGGGCCAATGTCCATGCGAACGGGGTCGAGGATCGTGTCCATGTGGTCGAGGCGGCCGGGTTCGATCACCCGGACCTGAAATCGGCCAGCCCCTTCGATCTCGTCTTCGCCAACATCCTCAAAGGGCCGCTCATCAGCCTTGCCCCGGACATGAGCGAAGCGGTCGCACCGGGCGGGCGGGCGATCCTGTCGGGCATCCTGAACCCGCAGGCGGACGAGGTCATCGCGGCCTATGACGCGGCGGGGTTCAGCGTCGACCGGCGCGACGAACATGGCGACTGGACCACGCTCACGCTTTTGCGATCCGCGTAAAATCGGACCGTTGCTGTCATATTGCAGCCTGAATTAAACGTATGATCCAAGGCTGTAACATTCAGCGCGAAGGCAGACCGCCATGGCGGACATGCAGCAAAAACATTTCTCCGATCGCGTCCAGCGCATCGAAAAGGGTCACCGCAACCTGAACAGCGGCTACGTTACGCTCGTGGAGCGGAACGGCGTTCTCGTGCCCGTCAAAAAGGTCCGGGCGCGGCGCGGCTTTCCGTGGCGGGGGTTGTTCCTCGTCCTCATCGTGTTCCTGCTGTTCAAGGCGTTCCTGCTGGCCTACCTCGGCCCGGTCACCTACATCGACCAGCACGCCAAACTCGAAGCCGGCGGGCTTGTGGAACAGGCGGGCGCGTGGCTTTTGCGGCCTGATGCGGCGACCGTGTATCTGTCGGGCGTGCTGGCACCGTTCGTGGAGATCGCTCAGGGCTTTCTCGCCCTGACGTTCTGACAGGCTACGACAGGTCGATTTCGACCAGCCCCAGCTTGCGCGCGCTTTCCGTCGACAGGATCGCGGAATTCAGCCCCTCGGAAATCTGGAAGGTGCGGATCGCCTGACGTGTCGCCTCGTCGAGTTCCCCGTGCGGATAGTCGGCATAAAGCCCGCGCGCGGTCAGGGCGCGCTGGATGGATGCGATGAATTCGGGCGTCCAGCGGGGAGGGCAGGGGGTTTCGAAATAGATCTGCTCACGCCCGTCGACGATCCGCGCCTCGGTGACGGTTTCGTATTTGGCGGGCGTGATGATGTTGCCGTTTTCGGCGATCTTGGCCTCTTCCACCAGCCGGTGTTCGGTGACCTGCTCGACCGTGGCGGGGGTCACGTCCTTGCCGTAGCAGGCGCCGGGGCGCGCGCCGGGCGGGCCCATGGTGAAGTCGGTGATGATCTGTTCGTCGCCGAAATCGGCGCGCGTCACCTCTTGGCGCGGCCCGGTCTTGGCACAGGCGGCCAGCGTGATGGACAGGGCCAACATGGCCCCGGTGGTGCGGACTGTTACGCGATTCATACTGCTCGTGGTCCCGTTTGCGGGTTGTTTGGCCGGACAATAGCGCGATTTGTGGAATCGGGCTAGCCCCGCTGAACCTTCCCCCCGACCTCCCATGCCTCGGTGCGGACCGGGGTGGAGGCAGGCGGCAGGGCGAGGCTGTCGAGCATCCACGAAATATCCTCGACCGTGTCCGCGACCACGTGACCCACGCCGCTTTGCCGCTGGATCTTGCCGGTGACACGCAGGCAGCGCCCGGCGACCACGGCGCGGCGGAAGCGTTCGTAGACGGCACGCCAGACGACGATGTTGGCAATCCCCGTCTCGTCCTCGAGCGTGATGAACACCACGCCGTTCGCCGTGCCGGGGCGCTGGCGCACAAGGACGAGGCCCGCGACCGTGACCCGCGCCCCTTCATGCGGACGGTCGAGCATCCGGTGGGGCACCGCATGGGGCGGGCGCGGCCAGTCGCGGGGGCCGAAGCGGGACAGGAGCGGGGCGGCGGTCATGTGAACAAAATAAGAACAAAGACGATCTCGGTGCAAGGTGAAACTTGGGCGAACCGGGCTGGACCCTCGTCCCGCCCTTGGCTAGAACACCGCGGACTGTGCATTCGGAGACCAAGATGGCGAAGATCACCTATATCGAGCACGACGGCACCAAGCACGAGGTCGACGTGGCCAACGGGCTGACCGTGATGGAAGGCGCGCGCGACAACGACATTCCGGGCATCGAAGCCGATTGCGGCGGTGCCTGCGCCTGCTCGACCTGCCATGTCTACGTGGCCGAGGAATGGGTCGGAAAGCTCCCCGCGAAAGAGGCGATGGAAGAGGATATGCTCGACTTCGCCTTCGAACCCGACCCGAACCGTTCACGCCTGACCTGCCAGTTGCAGGTGACCGACGCGCTGGACGGTCTGGTCGTCCAGATGCCGGAAAAGCAGATCTGATCCTGCGAAGCGGAGCGCGCCGACGCGCGCGCTCGGTCTCTCGGCCCCGAGGGCCTCGGGCCGCCCGGACCGGCGGTCACGTTTGCGTTGAGGGGCCACGCGACGCTGGCGTTTCGACAGGCGCCTTGGCACTGAAGACAGAGATCATCGGGAGGTCGTCATGAAAGCCATCTGGATCGCGCTCGCGCTTTCGGTGTCCGGTCCGGCCATCGCCAAGGAGATCGCGGGGGCGCGCTATGTCGAACCGACCGATGCCTATGGCCATGGCGCGGTGAAGAACGGCGAATATGCCGGGCTGAGGATCGACTATGACGACGGCACCCACAACGTGATCCGGTTCGACGGTGCCGTGTTCGAAGACACCGCGCCGCGCCTGCATGACTTCGACGCGGACGGCACGCCCGAGGTGGTCGCGGTGCTGTCGGGCTTTCGCGTGGGCGCGATGGTGCAGGTGTTCGATTTCGACGGAGACTGGGCACGGCCCATCGGAAACACCAATCCGATCGGCCAACGCCATCGCTGGCTCGCCATCGCGGGCATCGCCGATTTCAACGGCGACGGGCATGACGATATCGCCTATGTCGACCGCCCGCATCTGGCGCGCACCTTGCGCATCGTGACCGTCGGCATGGCGGGCGGGGCCGCAACGCTCGCGCCCTATGCCAGTGCCGAGGGGCTGTCGAACCACCTGCTCGGCACGCCCGAGATCGAGGGCGGTGTGCGCGACTGCGACGGCGCGGTGCCTGCGGTCCTCACCGCGAATGCCGACTGGACCCAGGTGGTCGAGACGGTCTGGCAGGACGGGCGGCTGATGTCGACCGAGGTCGGCCCCTATCGAGGGCCTGAAAGTTTCACGCCACATCTTGCCTGTGAGTGATTTCGCCCCGGGCTGACGCCCGGGACGACCCGCTGGAGGGGCATCGCCATTGTCTCTCGGACCAATGGCGCGACACTGGCGATCCCTCCAGACCTCCGCACGACAGCTGGAGGGGCCAGCCCCTCCAGACCTCCCCGAGGTATTTTCGGACCAGAGAAGATCAGGGGCGGGTCGTGTCGTGGGCGTGCATCTCTTCGAGCGTCGTGGCGAGTGCTGCGGCCTTGACCCGCGGGCGTTTGCGCCACGGCCAGTTGCCGTAGGTCAGGATCGCGCCCATCGCCAAGAGCACGATGGTGGGGATCGCGGCCGTGGCGAGACGCTCGCCGGAGACGCCGGTGGCCAGCATAGAAATGCCCAGAATGCTGCCGAAGAGGAGCGTGCCCAACCCGATGAGGAACATGCCCCAGCGCCCGCCGCGGATCACGCCGAGGGCCACGAGTTGTCCGGGCCGGGCCTGATCGAGGGCGCGCAAGGTCGCGGCACAGGCGGCAAGGTGGGTGCGTGCGTCGGGATCGGCGCGGTAGACGCGGGCCGAGGCGTTGTAGCCCAGCGAGCAGCGTCCGTCGGCCGTGTAGAGGTCGAGCCGGACGATCCGGTTGCCCTTCAGGACCTGATTGACGAGGGCGGCGTCCTCGACATCGCGCAGGTCGAGCGTCCAGTCACCGTCGAGCCGGGCGGTCGTACCATCGAGCGTGAGCGTGTCCTGTTTCGCCAGCAGCGCGGGCTTCCAGGTGAAGCTCTGCGCGGTCATCAGAGCGCGCGCCAGCCGATGTCGGAGCGGTTGAACCCCTCGGGCCAGTCGATCCTGTCGACTATGGCATAGGCCGTGTCGCGCGCCTCTTGCAGGCTGTCGCCGCGCGCCGTGACGTTGAGGACGCGGCCGCCGTTCGCAGTGATCTTGCCGTCCACGTCGCGGGTGCCGGCATGGAATACCATCTGTTTCGACGTCTCCTCGATCTTGTCGAGGCCGGAGATGACCGAGCCTTTTTCATAGGCACCGGGGTAGCCGTTGGCGGCCATCACGACCGTCATGGCGTGGTCGTCGGCCCAGTTCACCTGACGATCCGCCAGACGCCCTTCGGCACAGGCCAGCATCAGGTCGAGCGCCTGCGCACCCAGCCGCATCATCAGCACCTGACATTCCGGATCGCCGAAGCGGACATTGTATTCGACGAGGCGGGGCTGGCCATTTTCGATCATCAGCCCTGCGTAGAGCACGCCTTTGTAGGGCATCCCGCGGTCGGCCATGACGCGCATGGTGGGCGCGATGATTTCGTCCATCGCCTTTTGCGCGATCTCATCCGTCAGGACCGGGGCGGGGGAGTAGGCACCCATGCCGCCGGTGTTCAGCCCGGTGTCGCCGTCGCCCACGCGCTTGTGGTCCTGCGCCGTGCCGATGGGCAGCAGCGTTTCGCCGTCCGACAGGATGAAGAACGAGGCTTCTTCGCCCGTCATGAATTCTTCGATCACGACCTCGGCCCCGGCGGCCCCGAATTCGCCGCCGAACATATCGTCGATGGCGGCAAGCGCGGTGTCTTCGTCCATCGCGACGATCACGCCTTTACCGGCGGCCAGACCGTCGGCCTTGACCACGATGGGCGCACCCCGTTCGCGGATGTAGGCCTTGGCGGGAACGGCATCCGTGAACCGGGCATAGGCGGCGGTGGGGGCGGAGGCTGCATCGCAGACCTCTTTCGTGAAGCTCTTGGAGGCTTCCAGCCGTGCGGCGGCCTGTGACGGGCCGAAGGCGAGGATGCCAGCGGCCTCAAGCGCGTCGGCCACGCCTGCGGCCAATGGCGCTTCGGGGCCGATGATGACGAAGGTGATCGCGTTCACGTTGCAGAAGTCGACGACCTTTTCGCCGTCTTCGATGTCGATCTTGGCGCATTCGGCGATCTGGGCGATCCCGGCGTTGCCCGGTGCGACGATCAGCTTGTCGCATTTCGGGTTCTGCATCACGGCCCAAGCGAGCGCATGTTCGCGGCCACCGCCGCCCAAGATGAGAATGTTCACCGCAAATCGTCCTTCTGCTAGTCAGTGGGGGAATACCCATGCCGGGGCCGAGGGGCAAGGATGCGAAAGCGCCAGTTGTATGAGCGGATTTCGATGCACGATTTCGGTCCGGACGGGCGCCATGCCTTCGAGGCGCTGCTCGGCGCGCAGGAAAAGCTGGGGGAGCGGGAGGCGGCGCTCTGGGTGCGCGAATACCTGCGGTTCGTCTATCTGACCCAGTTGACCAATGCGCCGCTGACGCCATCGGTCAGGGTGGATGCGGTCTGGCATCTGCACCTGTCGCAGGCCGAGGAGTATTGGGAACGCTTCTGCGCCGGGGTTCTGGGCAAACCGCTGACCCATCGCGAGGCGACGGGGGCTGGGGAGGCCAAGCGGCATGGCGAGCAGTATCTTCATACCCTTGCGCTTTACGAGCAGGAGTTCGGGGAACCGCCCGACACGATCTGGGCGCGCAAACGCGCGCGGCGCTACGTGTCGCCTTTGCTGATCTTCGGCAGCGGTGGGGTCCTGCTGTTTGTCGTGGGCGCGGGCGTCGGCAACGGGCCGATGATCGCGGCGGGCGTCGTGGCGCTGGCGGTGGGGGCGGTGCTGGCGACCCGGCACCGCGACAGGCGCGGGCCCGCGAGTTGTGCGGCGGCCTGTGGCGGGGCGAGCTGCGGCGGGGCCGACTGCGGCGGCGACTGAAGGGCGGCGAACCGGCGGCGATCGGCCGGGTGCATCGCGGGGCCGGAACAGACCGCCGCGACTGTCCGTTGGTGTGGCGACACGAACGAACAAAGGAGGACGTCATGTCCGAACTGAACGGCAAGAAAATCGCCATCCTCGCCACCAACGGTTTCGAGCAGTCCGAACTGGAAGTGCCGCTGGAAAAGCTGAAAAAGGCCGGAGCCGAGGTCCATGTCATTTCGCCGGAAGCCGAGGAAATCATCGGCTGGGACGAAAAGGACTGGGGCCGCGCGGTCAAGGTCGACAAGGTTCTGGGCGACGCCAAGGCCTCGGACTACGACGCGCTGGTGCTGCCGGGCGGTCAAATCAACCCGGACCTTCTGCGCCTGAACACCGAGGCGCTCGCATTCATCCGCGCGTCCTTCGCGGGCGGCAAGACCATCGCGGCGATCTGCCATGCGCCGTGGCTTCTGATCGAGGCTGGGATTGCCAAGGGGCGCCACATGACCTCGTACCCGTCGGTGCGCACGGATGTCGAGAATGCAGGCGGCAAATGGGAAGACAGCCCGGTCGTGACCGACAACGGGATCGTCACCTCGCGCAACCCCGACGACCTCGACGCCTTCTGCGACAAGATCATCGAAGAGATCAATGAAGGCACGCACCACCGTCAGGCCGCGTGATCTTTCCTTCGGCGTGCGGGTCGGGCATGGTCTGCCCATGTCCGACCTGATCGAAGATTTGGAACCGGGGGGCAATGCCCCTGAATTCACCGTCTCGGAGCTGTCCGGGGCGGTGAAACGCATGATCGAGGGCGAGTTCGGCCATGTCCGGATTCGCGGCGAGGTCGGGCGCGTGTCGCGGCCCCGGTCTGGGCACATCTATCTGGATTTGAAAGACGATCGCGCGGTGATTTCCGGCGTAATCTGGAAGGGCGTGTCGGCACGGCTTGTCACCCAGCCCGAAGAGGGGATGGAAGTGGTCGCCACCGGGCGGCTCACCACGTTCCCCGGCCAGTCGAAATACCAAATCGTTATCGACGACATCGCGCCTGCGGGTGCCGGGGCGCTCATGGCGATGCTGGAAAAGCGCAAGGCGGCGCTGACGGCGGAGGGCCTGTTCGCGCAGGAGCGCAAGAAGCCGATCCCGTATCTGCCGGAGATCATCGGCGTCGTCACCTCGCCCTCGGGCGCGGTGATCCGCGACATCCTGCACCGCTTGCGCGACCGCTTTCCGCGCAAGGTGCTGATCTGGCCGGTGGCCGTGCAGGGCGAACGCTGCGCGCCCGAGGTGACGCGGGCGATCCAGGGCTTCAACGCGCTGACGCCGGGGGGCGCTCTGCCGCGCCCGGATCTCATCATCGTCGCACGTGGCGGCGGCTCGGTCGAGGATCTGTGGGGCTTCAACGAGGAAAGCGTTGTGCGCGCGGCGGCGGCGTCGGACATCCCGCTGATTTCCGCCGTGGGGCATGAGACCGATACGACGCTGATCGACTACGCCGCCGACCGGCGCGCGCCCACGCCCACGGCGGCCGCCGAGATGGCGGTCCCGGTGCGGCGCGAGCTGATGGCGTATACGGCCGAGTTGGGGTCGCGCCTGACCTCGGCTCTGACGCAGGGCATCACGCGGCGGGCGCAGCGGCTGACGGACATGTCGCGGGCGCTGCCCCGCGCCGAGACGCTGCTGGAGACGCCGCGTCAACGGCTCGACCGGGCAGGCGACCGGCTGCCTGCGGCGCTGATCGCCAAGGTGCGCGGGGAAGAGGTTCGGCTGAACCGGGCATCGGGCGGGCTGCGCCCCTCGGTGCTGACGAACCGGGTCACGGTGCTGCGTGAGCGAGTCGCGGATCGGGCTGGGCGGCTGGGCTATGCGCTCGCGCGTCCGGTTGAGGCGGGCAAGCGTGATCTGGCGCGGCTGGCACCACGGCTCGACCCCGCCCGGATCGACGAGGCGCGGTTGCGCAAAGAGCGGGAGTTCGAGGCGCTGTCCGCGCGGCTGTCGCGGGTCGGCACCGGGCAGATCGAAGGCTGGCAGAAACGGCTGGATGCGTTGGAGCGGATGCGAGTGACGCTTGGCTATACCGAGACGCTAAAACGCGGCTATGCGGTGGTGCGGGGCGATGGTGACGTGGTCACGACGCGCGAAGCGGCGGCCCATGCGGGAGCGTTGGAGATCGAGTTCCATGACGGACGGCTCGACGTGATCGGCGGGGGCGGCGGATCCGCCAAACCGACGGCAAAGACGAAAAAGTCCAAGGATGAGCCGCCGGAGCAGGGCACGCTCTTCTAAAACATCGGAAAAGTGCTAGGCGCGCGCGGCGGCGAGGGCCTGCGGCAAGGCCTCGGCGAAAGCGTCCATATCCTCGGGGTGGCCGACCGACACGCGGATGCAGCGATCCTCGGGCGCGGCGAAGGGCATCCGCACGAAGATGTCGCGGGCGACCAGTTCGGCCAGAACCCGGCGCGCGAAATCGCCGTCCGCGCCACAGTCGATGGCGACGAAATTGGTGGCGGAGGGAAGCGACGTCAGACCGTTCTCGCGCGCGATCTCGGCAAGGCGGTCGCGGGCGGCCGACACTTTACCCTGCACCTGCGCCAGCCACGCATCGTCATGAAGCGCGGCCAAGGCACCGGCCTGTGAAATGCGGGCCATGCCGAAGTGATTGCGGATCTTGTTGAACGCGGTGATGAGCGGCTCGGCCCCGATGGCGTAGCCCACGCGCGCCCCGGCCATGCCGTAGGCCTTTGAGAAGGTGCGCATACGGATGACGCGGGCGTCGTCCGGGTCGATGGCGGGGGCCGTCCCCTCGGGCGCGAATTCGAGATAGGCCTCGTCGAGCACCAGAAGCGTACCGTCGGGCACCGCGTCGATCATGCGCTGGATCGTGGCCGCATCGTGCCACGTGCCCATCGGATTGTCGGGGTTGGCGATGTAGACGAGCTTGGCCCCGACCTCGGCCGCCTTGGCGATAAGCGCCTCGGGGTCTTCGTGATCGTCACGGTAGGGCACCGTCACCAGTTCGCCGCCGAAGCCGGTCACGTGGTAGTTGAAGGTCGGGTAGGCGCCGAACGACGTGACGACCTTGTCGCCTTCGCCCACGACGAGCCGGACGAGGTAGCCCAGAAGCCCGTCGATCCCTTCGCCGACGATGATGTTGCCCGCGCCGACGCCCAGCCGGTCGGCCAGCGCCATGCGCAGGTCGTAGGAGAGCGAGTCGCCGTATTTCCACGTCTCGGAGGCTTCGCGCGACATCGCTTCGATGGCCTTGGGCGAGGGGCCGAAGACGCTTTCGTTCGCGCCGATGCGGGCCTTGAACGGTCGGCCCCGCTCACGCTCGGCGGTCTCAGGCCCGACGAAGGGGACGGAGGCGGGCAGACGGTCGACGAGTGCGGTGTAGCGGGGGCCTTGTGTCATGGCGGCATAATCGTTGAACCGACAGCCAACGGCAAGCCGTCGCGTGCGCGCCCGGTGTCGGATCGACCCCCGAAAAGCGGTGGCGTCAGTCGAACTTCTTCGACGGGGCGAGCACGGTGGCCTCGCCCTTCAACACCGGTTTGCCCGCGACCGTGCATTCTGTCTTGAGCTGCACCCGGCGTTTGCCGTGGTCGATCTCCATCACCGTCACTTCGGCGCGCACCACATCACCGGGACGGACGGGACCGAGGAACTTGAGGCTCTGGCCCATGTAGATCGTGCCGTGGCCTGGAAGCTGCTCACCGATCACCGCCGAGATGAGCCCGGCGGTCAGCATCCCGTGGGCAATACGCCCTTCGAAGATCGTGTCCATCGCATAGGCATCGTCGAGGTGCACGGGATTCCGGTCGGTCGAGACTTCGGCAAACAGCTCGATATCGCGATCCGTCACCTCTTTCATGAGGTGGCGCGACATTCCGATTTCGAGGTCCTCGATGCAAATCGTGCCTCGGGGGAAGTTGTCCAACATGGAATCCTCCGGGTAATTTTAGACGCGCTTTTTGCGACGCTCGGCAACAATATTACTTTGCGGGTGCAGAAACAAGAGCGAAAAGGCCGCAGTTCCGGACCTGCTGTCGCAAGCCGAACGCGCTGGTCGCCGGAAAAGTTCGCAGGTTTGCTTAACGCAACATGCCGATGGCGAAGGTCGGAGTGACCCGCTCGCCCTCGACATAGGCGGCAAGCGCCTGCGCATCCGGGTCGGTCACGGTCCTGGTTTCGGCCCGCGCGAGCCCCCCGGTGATGAAGAGCGAATCGATGTCTTCGCCCAAAGCACCCTTGATGTCGGTCTGAATCCCGTCGCCCACGGCGAGCATCCCTTCCGGGCCGACGTTCCGTCCGAGCGCGGCGAGGCGCCGGCGGGCGAGATCGTAGATCGGCGGATGCGGTTTGCCGAAGTAAAGGCTCTCGCCCCCCATTTCGGTATACATCCGCGCGACGGCCCCCGCGCACCATTCGCGCACCTCTCCCCGGTCCACCACAATGTCGGGGTTGGCGCAGAGCAGCTTCAGCCCCTTCTGCTTGGCATAGAGCAGATCGGGCCGCCAGGTCTCGGGATCGGCGGAGGGGTCGTCGGGGCCAAGGCAGACCAGCCCTTCGGCCTCGGCGATGCCGACACGCTCGACCGCGACCGGGTCGTCGATGATCTCCATCTCGCGGAAAAACCCGTCGCCGGGCTGTTCGCCCATGACATGCACCTTTTGCCCCACGGCGCCGGTGAAAAGCGCGGCGCGCGCGGCGTCACCGGAGGAAGCGATGGTGTCCCAGCAATCATCCGGCAGGCCGAACCGGGCCACCTGTACGGCCACCGCGTGACGGTCGCGGGGCGAGTTGGTCAGCAGCACCACGATCTTGCCAGCCGCGCGAAAGGCGCGCAGGGCCGGGATCGCCTCCGGATAGACCTTCACCCCGTCGTGGACGCAGCCCCACAGGTCGCACAGCAGCACGTCGTAACGGTCGGAAATGTCGGTGAGCGACTGGATGATCTGGGTCACGGGGATTGGCCTCGTCCGGGTTGCGTCACGGCGATGGGTAAGGGGCGCGCTTCGGGGGATCAAGCGCATTGCGCCCCGGCCCGTGGCGGATCGCCGCAATCGGGGGCAGGGGATACACTTCGGCGCGGGCAAGTCATATCTAGGAAAGTGAATATGATTTGGAGGCCAAGATGGCAGACACAACAAGACGCTTCGTGATGATCGGCGGGGCCGCCGCGGCGCTTGCCGCCGTGACCGGAGTTTCGCTTATCGCCGGCGGCAAGCCGGGCTTCGAGCAGCGGTTCATGACGGTGGACGAGATGAAAGCGACCGGCGGGCTGATCGTCGACATCCGCACCCCGCCGGAATGGGCCGAGACGGGCGTGATCGACGAGGCGGTGCTTCTCACCTTCACCGACCCGGACCGCTTTCTGGCGCAGGTCGGCCCCGCGCTGGCCGATGGGCGCGACCTGATCCTGGTCTGCCGGTCGGGCAACCGGACGCGCGCGGCGGCGCAGGCGCTCGAGGGGCGGATCCCGAACCGGATCGTGTCGGTCGACGGCGGGATGAAGCGGGTGATCGCGGGTGGTTACCGGACGGTCGCGCCGGGCTGACGCGCCAAAGAAAAAGGGCGCCACACCGGGCGCCCTTTTGGGGCTCTGACCGACCGCCTCAGAGGGCGAGGTTCGGGATGATCTGCTTCTTGCGGCTCACGATGCCCGGCAGAACCGCCGTGTCGCCGGACACGGAGGTCGAGAAGCTCTTTTCGCACAGCGTCTTGACCAGATCGTTGGGAACAAGCAGCGTCGCCTCTTCCTTGAGGATGTCCACGACGAAGAGCAGCACCTGATCGACGCCGTCTTCTTCGGCGACCGTCACCATAGTCTCCATCAGGCTGTCCTTGCGGCCCATCGGAATATCGGGCGCGGTGGTTTCCAGAACCGAGACGCGGAATTTCTTGCCGCCGACTTCGTATTCCTTCGAGTCCATGCGCAGGAGTTCCGCGTCGGAATAGGCCGACACGTCCGACTTGGCCGCGAACATCTCGGCGGCATAGTCGGGGATCGACACACCGAGTTCGGAGGCGAGCGTCTTGGCGACCTCGATGTCACGGTCGGTGGTGGTCGGCGAGCGGAATTCCAGCGTGTCCGACAGGATGCAGGACAGGGCCAGTGCGCGGATTTCGTCCGGCATCTTGGCGGTGTCGTCGCCCATCAGGTCGTACATGATGGTGGCGGTGCAGGCGACCGGGCGGATGGTGATGTCGATCGGACCCTTGGTTTCCAGCCCGCCGACCAGCTTGTGGTGGTCGATGATCTGCACGACGTCGGCGTCGTTGATCGCGGCCGGAAGCTCGGCGGGGTTGTTGGTGTCGACGATCACGCAACGCTGGCCCGGCTCGACCTCGCTGATGATGTCGGGCGTCGACTGGCTCCAGCGCTCCAGCACGAAGGCGGCTTCGGTGTTGGGCTGACCCAGCAGTACGGCCTTGGCCTGCTCGCCCTTGATCTCGTTGAGGTACCAGGCCCAGATGAGCGGCGAACCGGTGGAGTCGGTGTCGGGCGATTTGTGACCGAAAACGAGGGTTGTCATACGGGTGCATCCCTTTGAGCGTTGAAAATTTCGCGCGACCTATAGCGATGTGGCCCGCGGATGTCACGACCCCCTTTGCCGCATGGGCCGCGCAGGGTATCACGGGGCATGGGCAGGGTGACTGAGACGGACCTATACCCGCCGGTCAAGGCGTGGCTCGAGGCGCTGGGATACGAGGTGAAGGCCGAGATCGGCCCGGTCGACGTGATGGCGGTGCGCGCAGGCGGCGATCCGGTGGTGGTCGAGCTGAAGGCGGGTTTCTCGCTGACGCTTTTGCAACAGGCGGTGGCGCGGCAGTCGGTGACCGATATCATCTACGTGGCCGTGCCGCGCTGGTCGGGCAAGTCCGGTTGGCGGGCGTTCAAGGGCAATGTGGGTTTGTGCAAGCGTCTGGGGGTCGGCGTCCTCTCGGTGCGGCTCGAAGACGGGTTCGTGCAAGTCCACGCCGATCCGACCGAGTTCCGCCCGCGCAAGTCCAAGACCCGGCGCGACCGGCTTCTGTCCGAATTCGCGCGGCGCGAGGGCGACCCAAATCTGGGCGGCAGCCGGGGTCGGGTGATGACCGCCTATAAACAGGAATGCGCCCGGATCGCCGCGCATCTGGCCGCCTCCGGCCCCTGCAAGGGCGCCGAGATCGCCAAGGCCACGGGCGTCACGAAAGCGACCAGGATCATGTATGTGAACCACTTGGGTTGGTTCGCCCGCGTCGACACCGGCACCTACGACTTGACCGAAAAGGGGCGCGCCGAGCATTCCGCCTGACGCGCCCCTCTTCTCTGGTCCATAAATAACTCGGAGGGGGTCCGGGGGAGGCAGGGCCTCCCCCGGCGAGTCGACCGCTTCAGCGGTCGAAACCTCAATTCGTGATGATCGTCTTCACGTTCACGAATTCCTTCATGCCGAAGCCGCCATGCTCACGGCCATAGCCTGAATCCTTCACGCCGCCGAAGGGCATGTTCGGGGTGGCCACGTTGAAGCCGTTGATGAAGACCATCCCGGTGTCGAAATGCGACCGGGCGAGGTTCACGGCATAATCCTCATCCTGCGAGAAGATGCCGCCGCCCAGGCCGAAGCGGCTGTCGTTGGCGATGTGCATCGCCTCCACGTCGTCCTTGGCGCGGATGACGCTGGCGACGGGGCCGAAGAGTTCCTCGTTATAGGCGGGCTGCCCCGGCTTCACGTCGGTCAGAACCGTGGCGGGGTAGTAATACCCTGTGCGATCCGGGATCTCGCCGCCGCATGCGATGGTCGCCCCCTTGTCGACCGACTTGGTCACCTGCTCGTGCAGCGTGTCACGCAGGTCGCCGCGCGCCATCGGGCCGAGTTTCGTGGATTTCTCGCGCGGATCGCCCATTTTCAGCGCCGACATCGCCTCGACATAGGCCTTCACGAAGGCGTCGTAGTTCTTCTCGGTCACGATGAACCGCTTGGCGTTCACGCAGGTCTGGCCGTTGTTGTAGATGCGCCCGACGACGCAGGTCTTCACGGCAAGGTCCAGATCGGCGTCGTCCAGCACGAGGTAGGCGTCGTTGGAGCCAAGCTCGAGCACGGTTTTCTTGATCGCGCCGCCTGCGATGGCCGCGACCTTGGCGCCCGAGGCGGCAGAGCCGGTCAGGGTCACGCCGCGCACGCGGTGGTTCTTGATGATCTCGTCCGAGGTGTCGTGGTCGATGACCAGCACGGTGAACAGGTGTTCCGGCAGGCCGGCCGCCTCGAAGACGTCGCGCAGGAACAGGCCCGATCCGGTGCAGTTCGACGCGTGTTTCAGAAGCACGCCGTTCCCGGCCATGAGGTTCGCGATGGCGTAGCGCACCGCCTGATAGGCGGGGAAGTTCCACGGCTGGATGCCGTAGATCACGCCCTGCGGCTGGTAGGTGATGACACCGCGCTCGCCATTGGCGACCTCGCGCACCTCGTCGGCCAGCTCCTCGGGCCCCTGTTCGGCGGTCCAGTCGCAGATCGCCGCGCATAGCTCGATCTCGGTGTGGCCGTCTTCAAGCCGTTTGCCGGTTTCGTCGGTCATGAGCGACGCGAAGTCGTCCGAGCGATCGCGCAGCGTGGCGCCGATCTTCGAGATGATCTCGGCACGGCTCTCCTTGCTCGTCTCGCGCCAGTGGAGGAACGCCTCGTGGCAGCGTTCGACGGCGGCCAGCGCCTCCTCCCGCTCCATGATCGGATAATCTTTCAGGGGTTGCTCGGTGGCCGGGTCGACCGTGGTGATATAGCCGGATTTGGCAGCGTCTTTCATGGGCGTGGTCCTTTCGGGTTGCCTTGGACCTGCCAACGGAAAAAGGCCGCGCCCTGTTCCGGGTCGCGGCCTTCACGTGTTCCTGAGCGGGTCGGGTCAGGCGACCTGTTGCAGCGCCACCTTGGGCGTCACGCCCAGCGCGTGAACGATGTCGCGCGTGATGTCGGTCTTGTTCAGCGTGTAGAAGTGCAGGTCTTCCACGCCTTCTTCCATCAACTCGGTGCAAAGCTCGGTCGTCAGCGAAATCGACAGCAGCCGCTCGCGCCCGTCGCGCTCGGCGCGCAGGAAGGCATCGTCGAGGTAACCCGGCACCGGCGTGCCGCAGCTTTTCGCGAAGTTCTTGACCCCGGTCCACGACTGGATCGGCAGGATCCCCGGAATGATCGGGGCGTCGATCCCGGCTGCCGCGCATTTGTCGCGGAACCGAAGAAAGGTTTCGGCCTCGAAGAAGAACTGGGTGATCGCGCTGGTCGCGCCCGCGTCGATCTTGCGCTTGAGCCAGTCGACGTCCGCCGTATCCGACGCCGCCTCGGGGTGCGGGTCGGGGTAGGCGCCGACGCGGATCTTCATGTCGCCGCGCGCCGCGATGGCTTCGATCAGTTCGACCGAGTTCGCGAAGCCGTCCGGATGCGGGACAAAGCCGTTCGACCCTTTGGGCGGGTCGCCCCGCAGCGCGACGATCTCGGACACGCCGACACGGGCGTAGTTGTCGATGATCTCCATCGTCTCGTCGCGGGTCGCGTTCACGCAGGTCAGGTGCGCCGCGACGTTCAGGCCGTAGTTCTTGTGGATCGTCGCGACGACATCGTGGGTCAGTTCGCGCGTCGTGCCCCCGGCGCCATAGGTCACCGACACGAAAGACGGGTCGAGCGGCGCGAGGTCACGCACGGTATCGGACAGGCGAAAGGTCGATTCGATGTTCTTCGGCGGGAAGAATTCGAACGAGATGCGGGGCGCTTTCATGGCGATAGATTCCTCTTGGTGTTGAGGTGAACCTAGGGCCTTGGCCTTCGTGAGACAAATTCATAATATTCAGAAAGAATATGAGGATCGCTCACAATGTATCTCGAATTTCGTCACCTGCGCACCATCCGGGCCATTCACGAGGCTGGGGGGCTGGCCCGCGCCGCCGACATGCTGAACATCACGCAGTCCGCTTTGTCCCATCAGGTCAAGGGGTTGGAGGAGCAGGTCGGGATGGAACTGTTCCAGCGCCGGTCGAAACCGATGAAGCTGTCGCCGGCGGGCATGAAGCTGCTCCGCCTCGCCGAACGAATCCTGCCGGAGATTTCGGCGGTCGAGGAAGAGTTTCGCGCGATGCAGTCGGGCCGGTCGGGGCGTATGCACATCGCAATCGAGTGCCACGCCTGTTTCGACTGGCTCTTCCCCGTGCTCGACGGGTTCCGCAGCGCCTGGCCCGAGGTGGACGTGGACATCCGGATGCGGCTGGCCTTCGACGCGATCGAGGCGCTGAGGCGGGAAGAGGTGGATTTCGTCATCTCCTCCGATCCGGTGAGCCTGCCGGGCGTCACCTTCACGCCGCTCTTCGACTATGAGCCGATGTTCGTCTGCGCCGCGAACCATCCGCTTGCAGACCGCACGTGGATCGAGGCCGGGGATTTCGCGGAAGAGGTCGTGCTGCATTACCCGGTGGAACGGGCGAAGCTCGACATCTTCACCCAGCTTCTGACCCCGGCGAGGGTCGAGCCGAGGGGCACGCGGGGCGTGGAACTGACCGAGGTGATCCTGATGCTCGTCGCCGCCGGGCGCGGAGTGACGGTGCTGCCCGACTGGGTGCTGGGCAAATACCGCTCGAACCCGGATTACGCGGTCCGGCCGATCACCGAAGCGGGGCTGAACAAGCGGATGTATGCGGCGACGCGGGACGAGGACGTGTCAAAACCCTTTATCGCGCACATGATGCGGCTGGCGCGGACCGAGCCGGTAAAACTTCAACGGGCATAGGGGCTTGGCCGCATAGGGGCGCTGCGGCTGGGCCTAAGCGGGCGCTTAGACCGGCCCGACTAAGCCCCCCGCCAATGGCTCGCCGCGGGTGATCGGCAAATCTGGAGGGGACCGGCGGGCGCTGTGCCTGTCGGGCCACCGAAAGGACCCACACGATGAAAAAGATCACTCTCACCCTCGCCGCGCTCGCTATCGCTGTGCCTGCCGTCACCTTCGCAGCCGACGATGACGACGCGTCGATGGCGACGATGCCGGATCTCGCGGCGGGCACGATGCTCGGCACCGACGAGGCCTCGATCCGCAACGCGCTGACCGCACTGGGCTTCGACGTGCGCAAGATCGAAAAAGAGGACGGCCGCATCGAAGCCTACGTGGTCAAGGGCAAGATGACCGCCGAGGTCTATGTCGACCCGACCACCGGCGCGGTCGTGCAAGGCGGCGACGATGACTGAGGTCGCTTCGACGACCTCCGGGGCGCGTGATCGGCGCGCCCCGGACGGGGTGACCACCGTCAAGGTCTGGGACCCGGTCGTGCGCATCACGCATTGGGGCGTGGCGGCGGCGGTTCTGGGCTGTTCCTTTCTGTTCGAGCCCGAGGGCAAGAGCGCGGGCCTGCACCAGCTTTTCGGCTACGTCGGTGTCGGGCTCGTCGTCCTGCGGCTTTTGTGGGGGCTCGTCGGGCCACGCCATGCGCGGTTGTCCAGCTTCCCCCCGAACCCGATGGCGGCCCTCAGGCATCTGACGGACTTGCACCGGGGGCGGCGTCACGTGCATCTTTCCCATAACCCTGCCGGGGCGCTCATGGTCTATAACCTCTGGGCCTCGGTCATCGCGATGGGAGTGACGGGATACATGATGGGGACGGTCGCCTATTTCGGTATCGACTGGGTCGAGGAAGCGCATGAGGTGATCTATGGCTGGATCATGGTTTCGGTGGTGCTTCACTTCGCGGGTATCGTGCTCGATACCGTGTTGACGCGCGTGCCGCTGGTGCCTGCGATGATAACGGGCCGCAAGCGCGTGCCGACGGATCGCCTCGGATGACGGCGGTGGCCGTCAGCGATCGCGCCAGAACGGGGCGGCGGGCAGCGTTGCTTTCCGCCGTCATCGTCGTCCAGACGCTCTGCGCGATCTTCTTTCTGGGCGACGTGATCGGCGACCTTGTCGGCGACGGACAATTCGAAGGGCCGCACAAATGGGTCGAGATCGTCGCGGGGCTTGCGATGGTCGGCGGTGTGGCCTTTCTGATCTTCGAGCTGCGCCGGGTGATGAACCGGGTCGCGATCCTCGAGAACGCCACGCGGGCCGCGCAGGGCGAGATGGCCGAGGTCATCGGGGCGTTTTTCGACGAGTGGAACCTGACGGCGAGCGAGCGGGACGTGGCGCTGCTGATGCTCAAGGGCATCGAGAACGACGAGATCGCGCGCATTCGCGGCACGGCCTCGGGCACCGTGCGCGCTCAGGGCGCGGCGGTGTTTCGCAAGGCGGGGGTGGACGGGCGGCCTCAGCTCTTTTCGATTTTCATGGAGGAGTTGCTGGCGGGCGAATGACCGTTACGTCGCCGGGTGCAGAAGCCGCCACCAGATGAGGGCGGCGAGGGCGGCGAGCAGGCCCACGGATATGGCCGCGCTGATCCATTGCGACCGGGCGGCCGCCTTTTTCTCATAAAACGTGCGCGGCGTGATGCCCCGGCTGGCCATGACCGCCTGAGCGGCAAGGTTCACGCAGACCACGTTCACGGCGAGAAGCGTCGCGGCGCCCACGGCAAGGGTGGGCTGGCCAAAGCCCACGAACAGTCCGATGGCCGCGGTGGGCGGCAAAAGGGCGACGGCGACCATGACCCCGACAAGGGCCGACGACAGGCCGGATACCTGCGAAAGCGCGGCAGCGGCACCGGAGGCCAGCGCGATGGCCATACCGTCGAACCCGACCTCGGACCGGCTCATCAATTCCTTCGCGGCGAGGTCCGGGGGCCAGATCAGCCCGATGGCGAGGCTGAGCGCCAGCACGATCGCGACACCGACGAGGTTGGTCATGAGCGCCTTGCCCATCAGCTTTCCGTCGCCAAGGGCGATGCCCACGGCAAGGGCGAGGTTGGGGCCGAGCAGGGGGGCGATCACCATCGCGCCCACGACCACGGCCACGTTGTCGGCCAGCATCCCGAAGGCGGCCACGATTGTCGAAAGCACGACGAAGGTGATGTAATTCCGGTCGGCACGCGCATTGCGCCAGACGCTGTCGTAAATCTCTTCGCGCGTGCGGCCCGTCGAGGCGAATTCGCGCCGTTCCTTGGGCTCTTCCTTTTCGTCCTCCTCCTCGACACGGGGGATCGTCGCTTCGATGGGCAGCAGGGTGATGCGCCAGTCGTCTTCGTTCTCCGGTCCGAACACCGCCTGCATCCGGTCGAGCAGGGTCTGGCGGTCGTCGTCATCGGCGAGGATCAGAAGAACGGGATCGCCGGGCGGATCGGTCGCCTCCAGCACGCGCAGGTCGATGACGCCCACGTCGCGGATTGCCCGCACAAGGTAGGTCAGCGTGGATTTCGGTGCGGTGACGAGGATCTGGCGCGTGGTCATGGGGCGACAGTAGCCAAGCCCCGGCCACTGTCCACCTTCCGCGTGGCGTCAGGCCTGCGAGACCTCGCTGATCCCGAACCGCTTCCGGTCTTCTTCGGTCAGTTGTTCCACCAAGGGGCCGATCTCGTCGTCGATGTAGTAGGTCCTGGGTTCGTCCGCGAAGGCGGCGTCTTCGAGCGGCGCATCGCACAGGATGTCGAAAACGCGGGTCTCGACCATGACGGTGCCCCCGATCTTGAACGTGACCTCGATCTGAAACGTCTTGTCTTTGCCCTTGAACCGGCACGGCTCCTTGAAGGTGAGCGTGTCGCGCCGTTTCATCGGGGGCGGCGGGGGTTTGCGCTCTATCTCGCCGATGGGAATACAGCCCTTGCCGCACTGTGGCACGGCGGCGTTGCGCGCGGTGAGTTTGCGATTGATCTGGGCCAGAAGCTCGGCGGCCATCGTCTCCCGCGTCTTGGACGTTTCGATGACGAGCCGTTTGGCTTCGATGGACGGTGGCACGATCGGAACGTACCGCTCATCCAGCACCAGATCGCCAACCACTTTCTGTCTGTAATGTATTTTCGGTGTGCGGCAGTCAGCGGCCATTTTCAAATCCCCCATTCTCCAAAGAATGAGCGAAGGATAACACGGAAATGGCTTGTTCGCCTATTTTGGCCCCGGCGCGCCCCTTGGCATCGCGCCCGCCCGCGCGTATAGCGCCCTCTGAACCAAGGAGCCCCGGACATGCAAGGCAGCGCCAATCTCAACGTCATGATCAAGGCCGCGCGCAAGGCGGGTCGGTCGCTGGTCAAGGATTTTCGCGAAGTCGAGAACCTTCAGGTTTCGATGAAGGGCGCGGGCGACTTTGTGAGCCGTGCGGACATCGCCGCCGAAGAGATCATCAAGAACGAGTTGATGGAAGCGCGCCCGAACTACGGCTGGCTCGGCGAAGAGGGCGGCGGCGAAGAGGGTAAAGACCCGACGCGGCGCTGGATCGTCGATCCGCTCGACGGGACCACGAACTTCCTCCACGGCCTGCCGCACTGGGCGGTGTCCATCGCGCTCGAGCACAAGGGCGAGATCGTCGCGGGCGTCGTGTTCGACGCCGCGAAGGACGAGATGTTCTTCGCCGAGAAGGGCAACGGCGCATGGCTCAACGACCAGCAGCGTCTGCGGGTGTCGAGCCGTCACAAGATGATCGAGTCGATCTTCGCGACCGGCGTGCCCTTCGGCGGGCGGGGCGATCTGCCCCAGACCTTGCAGGACCTCGCGCGCCTGATGCCGACCTGCGCCGGTGTGCGGCGCTGGGGGTCGGCGGCGCTCGACCTCGCCTATGTGGCGGCGGGGCGCTACGACGGGTTCTGGGAACGGCGCCTGAACGCATGGGATATGGCGGCGGGCCTTGTCATCCTGCGCGAAGCGGGCGGTCTGGTCGAACCCATCGACCCCGAGGGCGACATCCTGTCGGGCGGTGACGTGATCGGCGCGAACGAAGCGATCTTCGACAGTTTCGCCAAGATCATCCGGGACTGACCGGCCCCGAACGTCCGTTTTACCACGTCTTAGGCATCACTACGGCACAATTGCGCCGCGTTTTGACGCCATCCTGTCTCGAAGCAATTCGAAGGGGATGTGTTGCAATGCGTATCGCAAGAAGGCTGCTGCGGCCTTTTTTGAAGGAAGAGGATGGGGCTGTCACCGTCGATTGGGTCGCACTGACCGCCGCGATCCTGATGCTTGGCCTGTTCGCAGGCTTTTCCGTCACCAGCTCGGTTCCGACGCTCGCCAACAAGCTGAGCGAATTCGTCTCTGGTCGGTCGGTCGGGCCGGAATAAGAACCGGGCCTGACCCCTGACTATCGCCGGCGGCGGACCGCAGGCACGCTCGATGATGAGAAGCGATATTGCGCGTCGGGATGCGGCGGGTGCCCGTGCGTGCGGCGCCAGAACTCCGGCCCGCCTTCGCGCAGCCACTTGGGCAGCACCCAGACGAACCCTACGATGAACCCGCCGACATGGGCCATATAGGCCACCCCGTCGCCCGGCATCGTCGCGCCGTTGAATAGCTGGAGCGCGAACCACAGCCCAAGCATGATCCACGCGGGCATCGGGAAGATCTTGAAGAAGACGATGAAGATGAAGAGCACATCGACCCGCGCCTTGGGAAACAGGAGCAGGTAGCCGCCCATCACCCCGGCGATGGCGCCCGATGCGCCGACCATCGGAATGCCCGAGGACGGATCGGGCAGGATCTGGAACATCGCCGCCCCCACACCGCTGGCGAGGTAGAAGACCAGAAAGCCGAAATGGCCCAGCTCATCCTCGAGGTTGTCGCCGAAGATCCACAGAAACAGCATGTTGCCCGCAATGTGCCAGAAGCCCGAATGCAAGAACTGCGAGGTGATGAGCGTTTCCAGCCCGTTGCCCGACGTGATCCGCTCCGGCACGACGCCCCAGGTCCAGAACGCCTCGCCCAGCGCCCGGTCGTCGAGGCCGAGCTGGCCCAGAAAGACGACCACGTTGATCGCCACGAGGATGTAGGTGACGAAAGGCGTGCGTTCGGACGGGTTGTGATCGCGGATCGGAAACATGGGTGCAGATGGCCCCATGCGCGCGGGGGCGTCAAGCGGCTCGCGCGTGCGTGACTTGACGGGATCGTCCGTGCGGCGGACGGTTGGACATGCGGTTTCTCGTTCCACTCCTCGTGGCGACACCGATCTGGGCCGATACCTGTCCCGAAGGCCCCGATACCGGCGACGCGCTGGCGGCCCTGATCGCGGAAGGGCAGGCCGCCCAGACCTATATGGTCGCCCGCGACGCGCTGCGCGATATGTGGTCGCTCTGGCAGGCGCCGCCGGACAAATGGTCGGGCGAGCTGCTGGACGTCGGCCTCGAACGGATGCGCGTGGCCGATTACGAGGGTGCGCAGAAGGCGTTCGACGCGCTGGTCGAATACTGCCCGACATGGGCCGAGGCGTGGAACCAGAGGGCCTTCGTCTATTTCCGGCAGGAAGACTACGCCGCCTCACTTGAAAATATCGAGCGGGCACTGGAGATCGCTCCGCGCCATATTCCGGCGCTGTCCGGCAAGGGTGTGACGCTTCTCAAGCTGGGGCGCGAGGACGAAGGGTATGATGCGCTGAGGGCGGCCGTCGATCTTCACCCCTGGTTGCCGGAACGCGGTTTGATCCCCGAGCTTTACGGCGCGCCGCGTTAGGGCGCGAGAATCATTGCCCCGACCCCCCATGTCGGGTTTTCGTAATCGCCACCACGAAGGGGAGGCGGCGATGGACAGCACGGCACCGGCATCGGATGGGATCGAGGGCGTCCGCCTGAACGACAGCCCCGGCTGGCATTACCTGCTGCATGAATTCGAGGCGCTCTATCGCCACGGCTCGGCGGGCGGGTCCAAGGCGATCCGCAGCCACCGCCGCAAGGTGCGTGAAACGCTGTCGTCTGTGGTGGATGGCAACCCGCTGGTTCATCCGCGCCCGCCCGAGACCAAGCCGGTGACGGCGCATCTGCACCGGGCCTTCGACCTTGGCGCGCGCACGCCGATGTTCGGACTGAGCCGCGCGTTGGAGCGGATTTCGCCGCTGCTCACGTGGGAATACGGCTATGCGAAGGTGCCGCCGCACCTCGCCCGGAAATACGCCTATTGCGAGGTGCTGGGGCCGCGCGGCCCCGTCGTGACCGAGCGGATCACGCTGGGCTTCGTCCTGTTCGCGCCGCGCACAACCTATCCCCAGCACAGCCACCACGACATCGAGGAAAGCTATATCTCCATCGCCGGCGCTTGGTCGGAAAACCAGCTTGCGGTCTATGCCCCCGGTTCGCTGATCCTGAACAGGCCGGGCGAGGAGCATCGGATCACCACGGGCGACGACGACCCATGTCTTCTGGCCTATGCCTGGGTCGGGCCGACCGACCGGCTGACGGACCCCGGCATGAAGTTCTCGAAAGCCCGCAAACGCGCCGAACAGGGCATCTGACGGCCTTTCCTCGCCCGCGCGGCTGGGCTACGGTCCGCGTCGCTGGCCCGCGTGGTGGAATGGTAGACACTGGGGACTTAAAATCCCTTGGCCTGAGTGCCGTGCCGGTTCGAGTCCGGCCGCGGGTACCAGCGATATCAAAGGTTTGCTTCCATTCCGCTCGTCGCGGCGCCGCAAGAGGGGCCGCATTTGACATCCGCGCGCTCGGTCACCACCTTCGGCCCATGTGCAATGATCGACTGCCCCCAAGCGCCGCGGCCACCGTTCCGGTCGGTGCGCCCCGACTGTTCGCCGAAATGACCATGCGGGGGGTGCGATAATGGAAGCGCGCACGATCGCCCTCATCTTCATCTCGCCCTTCGTCGTGGCCTTCATCTATGCCGGTATCCACGAATTCCTGCGCTACAAGTCCGAAGGCCGCACGAATTACGGCCTCGTCTACGACGAAGAGACGGGCACGACCCATGTGACCGGGATCGCCGAGGACGAAGAGCCCTACGACCCCGAAGATTTCGACCCGAGCGACTACAACGACCCCGAGGTCGGCGCGGGACCGGAGGATCGCAAGACCTAGCCGATGTCCTCGTGACCGACGGTCGCGTGATGCCCCGCCCTTTTGCGCCGCATCTGCGCGAAGGTGGAGAGCGCCACGATCAAAAGCGCGGCCAACCCTGCCGTCAGCGCGATGGGACGGGTCAGGAACACGCCGAAATCACCGTCGCTCAGCAGCAGCGTCCGCCGCAGATTCTCTTCGATGGGGGCGCCGAGGATCAGGCCAAGGATCAGCGGGACGACATCGAACCTCAACAGGATCAACGCGAAACCGGCGAGGCCGAAGACCAGCGTCATCCAGAGGTCGAAGGTGGAGTTGCCCACGCTCATCACACCGATGCAGGTGAAAAGCACGATGCCCGGAAACATGAGCGGGTAGGGGATTTGCAGGAGCCGCACCCAGATCCCGATCAGCGGGATGTTCAGGGCGACGAGGATGACCATGCCGATCCAGAAGCTGACGATGAGCCCCCAGAACAGTTCCGGGTGGCTGGTCATCACCATCGGGCCGGGCTGAATGCCCTGAAGCATGAGGGCCGCGAGCAGCAGCGCCATGACCGCATCGCCGGGGATGCCCAGCGTGAGCGACGGGATGAACGCGGTGCCGATCCCCGCGTTGTTGCAGGCCTCGGGGGCGGCCAGCCCCTCGACCGCGCCGGTGCCGAATTTCTCGGGCGTCCTCGAGACGCGCTTCTCGACCGCATAGGCGATGAAGGTGGCCATGCCACCGCTGGTGCCGGGAAGCGCGCCGAACGCCGCCCCCAGCCCCGAGCCGCGCAGCATCGCGGGCCACGAGGCGCGCCATTCGGCACGGGACGGCAATTGATCGCGCAGGCGAAGGCGTTGCTTGACCGGCGAGACGGCGGACTTGCCGATGCTCGACATGACTTCGGTGAGGGCGAACAGGCCCATCGCCACCGGGATCAGCCCGACGCCGTTCGACAGTTCGGTCATGCCGAAGGTGAAGCGTTGCAGCCCGGTGTTCACGTCGGTCCCGACCGTGGCCAGCAACAGGCCCAGCACCACCATCGCGAACCCCTTGAGCGGCGAGCCGCGCCCCACGCTGGCGGCGGCCACGAGGCCCAGAACCATGAGCATGAAATACTCCGCCGGGCCGAATTTCAGTGCGAAGGCCGACAGGGCCGGGGCGAAGAGCATCAACAGGATGATGCCGACGGACGACCCCCAGGCGGAGGCGATGCACTTGATGAACAGCGCGACACCGCCGCGCCCCTGTTTGGCCATCGGGTATCCGTCGAGCACATCGACAGCGGCCGCCGGATGCCCCGGCACGCCGATCAGGATCGAACATGTCCCGCCCCCGAAATCCGCGCCGAAATACACGCCCGCCAGCATGATGAGGGCACCGTCCACCGGCAGGTAGTAGGTGAACGGCAGAAGGAGCGAGATCGTGATGAGCGCGCCCAGTCCGGGCAACACGCCCACGAGCGTTCCAAGCAGCACGCCGATGAAGCAATACCACAGGTTCGTCAGCGTGAATGCCTCGCTGAACCCGAGCAGGAGATGATCGAAGAACATGGTGATCTTTCCGGTGCGTCAGAACGCGAAGGCGCGCAGCGGCATCCCGAGGGCGACGATGAAGACGAGCCAACTGATCCCGGCAAGGCCACCCGCGAGAAGGACGAGTGTCAGAGGTTTGGTGCGCGGGTCGGCGAACCCCGCCGTCAGCACCAGCAGGAAGGCGGCAGGCACCATGCCGAGCGGGCGGATCGTCAGCGCGAAAAGCGCGACCGACAGGGTGACGAGCGCCACGGCACGCACGTTGACGCGCGGCACCGCCGCTTGGTCGAGTGATTTGCCGAGGGCCGCGGCGGCCACACCCAGCCCGCACAGCGCAAGGCAGACACCGAGCACGACGGGAAAGAAGCCCGGCCCCATGTTCGCGGGCGTTCCGATGTGTTGCGAGGTAAGCGCCTTGAGCGCCGCCCCACCGCCCAAGAGGGCGAGCAGGGTGCCGCCCGCCAGTTCACGCGCCCGTTCGACGGTCACGGTCATGCCGATGTCTCCTCCCCTTCCTTGGCGCGGGTGGCGAGCCAGCGCGTGACCCGCGCCATCGCCTGACCTGCCGCATCGAACCGATACTTGGTGAAGCCGTGCGGCATCTCGGCGAACACGTCCAGCGTCACCGGGCATCCGGCACTTGCGGCGCGTTCGGATGCGCTCAGGGCTTCGCTGAACAGCCCCTCGCTCGCGCCCACGATAACATGGATCGGTGGCAGGTCGTCGAACCTTCCGAACACCGGCGAGGCCCGCCAGTCGGCCCGGTCCGCGTCGCCCATGTAAAGCGCGATCATGTCGTTGCCCATCTCGCGCGTCGCGATGTCCTTGCCTGCGTTGAAGTCCCAGCTTTCGCCGGACAGGGTAAGGTCGACGAAGGGGCTGATGCAGCTGATCGCGAAGGGCATGGGCCTGCCTTGGTCCCTGAGCGTCATCGCGGTGGACAGGACGAGCCCGCCGCCCGCGGATTCCCCGACCAGCGCAAAACGCCTGCCGTCGGCCCCCAATGCGGATGCCACCGCGACCGCGTCTTCGACGGCGGCCGGGAAGGGGTTTTCGGGCGCCTGCCGGTACGCGGTCGCAAAGACGCGGCACCCGGACCCCAGCGCGATCTCGGCCGCATTCGCGCGGCCAAGGTCGAGGCTGCCACGAATGTAGCCGCCGCCGTGAAAGAACACGAGCACGTCGTCCGAGGCGTCGGGGCCGGATATCCATTCGCCTTCCACACCACCCAGCGCGCCGGGTTCGACGGCGACGCCCGCCGGAACGGGCCGGAAGAACGGGTTCTGCACCATCTTGGCGGTGGCCGCGCGCAGGGCCGCGATATCGCCGCTCGCCCGGTAGCTCTGAGCGAACTTCACGTCTTCGAGCATCTTGCGCACGACCTCGATATCCCCGTCGGTGACGGGGATATC
Source organism: Maritimibacter alexandrii (assembly GCF_005871115.1). Lineage (NCBI taxonomy): Bacteria > Pseudomonadati > Pseudomonadota > Alphaproteobacteria > Rhodobacterales > Roseobacteraceae > Maritimibacter > Maritimibacter alexandrii. Next base: position 292,318 of record NZ_SWKQ01000013.1, on the reverse strand, counting down.
GGTCCTGATGATCTTGGCGCTCATTGCGCGAGGCTCACGCCGAGGCTTTCGATCAGATCGGCTGCGGCCGGGGATTCGTCCGCGATGAAGCTCGTGAATTCCTCGGGTGTGCTCAGGACGGCCTCGTAGCCGTTCGGCACGACGATTTCGGCTTCGAAGGCGGGGTCCGAGATGACCTCGGCAAAGGCCTCGTAGATCGCCATCTTGATTTCGGACGGCGTGCCGCCCGGCACCGCGATCCCGGCGATCGAGTAGATTTCCAACTCGGGAAAGCCGACCTCGGCAAAGGTCGGGACGTCCGGCAGCGCCGCCTGACGTTCGGCCCCGTTCATCGCGAGCATCCGCAGCTTGCCGCCTTCGCCGAACCGGGTGGCGAGCACGGTGCTGGCCACGGTCGCGTCGATCTGACCGCCGAGCATGTCCTGAAGCATCTGGCCGCCGTTGGAATAAGGCACGTGTTTCATCTCGATCCCGGCGGCGGTGTTAAGCTTCTCCATCCCGAGGTGCATGATGTGTCCCACCCCGAACGATCCGAAGGTGCCGGTGCTTTCCTTCATCTGCGCGATGAACTCGTCCGCAGTCTGGGCCTCGATGGACCCGCGCACCAGAAGGCCGAACTGGACGTTGAACAGCTGGCTGACGGGTTCGAGGTCGGTGGCCGGATCGTAGGGGAGCGACGCGTAGAGCGCCGGGTTGTTCAGGAAGGTCGATTCGGTGCCGGCGAAAATCGTGTAGCCGTCCGGGGCGGCCTGCGCGACGGTGTTGGCCGAGATGACCTCGTTCGCGCCGGGGCGGGTGTCGACGACGACCGGCTGGCCCCATTTTTCCTGAAGTTTCTCGGCTGCGGCGCGCATGACGGCGTCGAAGGCGAAGCCCGGATAGGCGTGAATGATGGTCACGGGCTTGGACGGATAGTCCTGCGCGAAAGCGGCAGGGGCGATCAGCGTCGCGGCGACGGCGGCGCGGACGATCTGTGTGAACGTGCGTTTCATGGTGGTTCCTCCTGAGGGGCGAGCCGTCCTCCCGGTCTCGCTTCGGCCTCGGACATTAGCGGGACTCGGATGGGTCTTCTTGACATTTTGGGACAGGCGGTCAGGTGCCCGCCCGCGCCGCCGCCCGGCTGTCGCGCGGCGTCTGGCCCATCGCGTCGCGATACCACCGGCTGAAGACCGCCGGGCTTTCGAACCCGACGAGCAGCGCGATCTCGGCCATCGAGCGATCCGTGCTCACCACGTATTGCTGCGCGAACTCCCGCCGCACGTCATGGAGCAGGCCCGAGAACGTCAGCCCCTCGCGCGACAGCCGCCGATGCAGGGTGCGCCGGTCGATGCCGAGAAGCCCGGCGATCCGGTCCGCCCGCGCCTCGCCCTGCCCAAGCGTGAGCACGATGAGCTGGCGCACGCGGTAGAGAAAGACCTCGGGCGCGCTTTGCACATCCGCGAGGATGGCGCGCGCATCCTTGTCGAAGGCCGGGGCCGCCCGTTTGAGCGACAGCGACAGGTCCGCGCGTTCCAGCACGATGGCGTTGTATTCCTGCTCGAACTCGGGAACCTGCCCGAAATGCGCCAGATAGGTTCGCTCCGGCAGCACGCGGGCATGGCGAAACAGGATGCCCGCCGGGCGCCAGTCCGGGCCGAGAATCCATCGAAACATCTCGCGCACCCCGGCCACGATCATCTCGGCGCTCTGGCGCGACAGGCGATGGTCGGTGGTCAGCAATTCGATGGCATGGACGATGGTGTCGCCCATGTCGATATTGGTGAGGTAAAGCGCGTTCGAATGCAGGTGAAACGCCTGCGCGATGGTTTCCAGCACGTCGCCCAGCGTTTCCTTTTCCCGCAGGAAAAGCGCCACCGGCCCGAGGTCGGGCATCTGCCGGAATTCGGCCAGCCGCAGCCCGAAATCGGGCATGTCGAGCATCCGCGCGGCGGTTTCCAGAAGCGCCGTCGGCACCTCGACCGGCACACGGGTATCGCGATCCAGCGCGGATTCGAGCGGATAGCCCGCCGCCGAAAAGACCTTGGCCGGGTCCTGACCGAGATGGGTCAGGAAGCGCGTGTAATCGAGAACGAGGGTGCCGCGGATATTGGCCGACATGGCGCGATCATGACCGGGCGGCGCGCCCGCGTCAAAACGCATCGGCCTATGGCGTGACTTGGCGGTAGCTTGGGAACGGTCCAACTCGGCAACAGTCGCGGAAAACAGCAGCGCCACGCCGGCAGGGCACTGGCGGGCCTGCCGGGAATACGACACTACTGACGATCGGGATGGAACCTCTGCGCGCCGGTGATCCGGCCGCGTCGTTCGAAGGAGCGCGGGTGAAATGTTGACCTATCTGCGCGGGATCGCCGTGGCGATTGCCGTGACCCTTGCCGCCGCGACGCTTCCGGGTGCGGCCCGTGCCCAGATCTCGGGCCTGTGCGATCAGGTGACGGTCGAGTATTTCAGCAAGTTCTGGCACATCAAGCCGCCCATCCTCCGCCCGCTGAACGAAGAGATGAACGCGCGGCAGATCGCCTGCGGCAACGTCTATCGCCTGTCGCCGGAGTTCGATCTGGTGGTGTCCTACGGCGGGATGGTGTTCCTCAACAGTTTCAACGCGCAGTCCTTTTCGCTGGGCGTGAATTTCGAGGTCCAGTATCGCCCCGATGTCCTTGGCGATTTCGGCCTGTATGGCGGTTTGGATGCCGGGTTCATCTACGGCTATCAGGGGTTCCTGCGCCCCGACCTTCTGATCGGTCCCCTGCGTGCCGGGGCGATCGCCAAGGCCGGGTTCCTGTATGACGTGCCTGATACGAACCTGACCGCTTTCGCCGGAGTCCGTTACGTGCCCGCACGCGGGCGCAACGGCAGCGGCATTTTCGCGCCGGGGATGGGCCTGACCTACCACTTCGACTGACGCGGGCGACCCGGTCGGGGTCATCCGTCCCGGCGGGCGCGGGCGCTGCGTCAGCGTGGGCCTTTGTGGGCCGGCCCTCCGCGCGGTAGGATGGGGCGAGGCAAGCCGGCTCCGGGCCTTCGCTCGGCAAGGCTGCGGCGAAGGCGAGGGGACGCGCCATGAAGGATGCCCCGAAAGATGCCCGCGCGGGGGCCTACGCGGTCGCCGCGACGCTTGCGGCGGTGGCCGAGGAACTGGACGCCTTGCCGGACCATCGCGGTGCCCGCGTCCATGTGCTCTTCGCCCACCTCTACCGCTACACGACCGCACGATGGCTGGGCGCGCTGGACGGTGCGGTCGAGGCAGAACTGGCCTACCGCGTCATCGGGCGGTTCTACGATCTCTACGCTTCCGGGGTGCTGGTCTGCCGCGATGCGCCGCTTGGCGAGGTGCCGAAGCCGTGGCGGAAATACCACCGGGTCGCAAGGCGTCTTACCCTGTCCTCACCGATCTTCCTGCACCTCGTTCTGGTCTCGCTCGCCGCGCGGGCGCATATCCGGCACGACCTCGGCCCAGCGATCCATGCGGCGGTGAGCGGCTTGCCGGAGGGGCCGGATCGGGCGCGGCAGGTCGAGGCCCTGTTGCGGTCGCGCGCGTCGGGCGAGGCGTTCATCGCGGCGGCCCGCGATTTCATTGCGCATTTCGCGGATCATCCCAGCCGCTGGCGGCGCATCTGGCTGCGCCTTTATGACCGTGGAATCGTGGGGCTGCGGCCCATCTGGCTGTCCACGCTTCAAGGTTGGCGGCAGCGTTCTTATGCACAGACCACGAAAAATATTGAACCAGATCAAAGTGGCGTCGCACCATATGGCTAGGATGGCCACATGGCGAACGGGATGAACAGGGTCTTTCACACCACCGCAATCACCAAGGTCTACAGGACCGGGGAGGTGGACGTGCACGCGCTGCGTGGCGTGGATGCAGAGCTTTACACGGGCGAATTCACCGTGTTGCTCGGCGCGTCGGGGTCGGGCAAGTCGACACTTCTCAACATTCTGGGCGGCCTCGACCATGCGAGCGCCGGGCAGGCGTGGTTCCGCGATCAGGAATTGACGGCGATGAGCGAGCGGGAGCTGACGCGCTATCGCCGCGAGCATGTCGGGTTCGTCTTTCAGTTCTACAACCTCGTGCCCTCGCTGACGGCGCGTGAAAACGTGGCGCTCGTGACCGAGATCGCCAAGAACCCGATGAAACCGGAGGAGGCGTTGGAGCGGGTGGGGCTGACCCACAGGCTCGACCACTTTCCGGCGGAAATGTCGGGGGGCGAGCAGCAGCGTGTCGCGATTGCGCGCGCGATCGCCAAACGGCCCGAAGTGCTCCTGTGCGACGAGCCGACCGGGGCGCTGGATTCGAACACCGGGGTTCAGGTGTTGGACGCCTTGGCGAAGATCAACGCCGAGCTCGGCACCTCGACCATCGTCATCACCCATAACGCGGGCATCCGAAAGATGGCGCACCGCGTCGTGCATTTCGCGGACGGCAACATCGCGCAGGTGGTGACCAACGACAGCCGCATCGCCCCGTCCGAAATCGAGTGGTGACGATGCGCGCGCTGGACAAGAAGCTCTTTCGCGACATCCGCAGGCTCTGGGCGCAGGCGCTGGCCATCGCCGCCGTGCTGTCGGTGGGGGTCATGATTATGGTCATGGCCTTCGGCACCCAGCGCAGCCTGACCGAGACGCGCGACACGTTCTACGATCGGGCGCGGTTCGCCGATATCTGGTCCTCTGCCGCGCGCGCCCCGAAAACGCTGGTCGAAGAGATCGCGTCCATTCCCGGTGTCGCGCGGGTCGAAGCCCGGATCAGCCAGTTCGCGGTGCTCGACCTGCCGGATATGTCCGATCCGGCGATGGCGCAGATCCTTTCGATCCCGGCCTCGGGCGAGCCCGTGATGAACGCGCTCATCGTCAAGGAGGGGCGGCTGCCCGGTTTTGGCCGTCGCGACGAGGTCGTGGTGAACGAAGCCTTCGCGCTGGCCCATGACTATGGCCCCGGCGACGGTTTCTCGGTCACGCTGAACGGCCAGAAGCGCGACGTGCGCATCACCGGCGTCGTCCTCAGCCCCGAGTTCATCTACACCATCGGCCCCGGCTCGATCATGCCCGACGACGAACGCTTCGGCATCCTGTGGATGGCCGAAGACGTGATCGCGGCGGCCTTCAACCTGTCGGGTGCCTTCAACTCCGTGACGCTGTCGGTCACCCGCGGCACCGATCTGGAGCCGGTCCGGGACGACCTCGAAGCCCTGCTGAAACCCTATGGCGGCACCGGGTCTTATGCCCGCGATCAGCAGGTCTCGAACGCGTTTCTGGACGGCGAGTTGGAGCAGCTCGACGTCATGGCGCGGATCGTGCCGCCGATCTTCCTCGTCGTGAGCGCGTTCCTCGTGAACATGGTGCTGGGCCGGCTCATCCAGTTGGAGCGCGAACAGATCGGGCTATTGAAGGCGCTGGGTTATTCCACCGGCGAGATCGCGGCGCATTACCTGAAACTGTCTCTGGGGATCGGGGCCATCGGCGTCGTCATCGGCTGGCTGATGGGGCTGGCCGCGTCACAGGCGATGGCGTCGGTCTATGTCGAATACTTCCACTTCCCCTATCTGGTCTTCGTGCAACGCCCGAGCGTCTACGTGATCGGGGCCGCCGCCGGCCTTCTGGCCGCGCTCGTCGGCGCGATGATGGCGGTGCGCCGCGTCGTGGGCCTGTCGCCCGCCGTGGCCATGTCGCCGCCCGCGCCCACGCGGTTCCGCCGGGGCCTGTTCGACCGGCTCATTCAGGTCATGCGCCCGCAGCAGCCGACCATGATGATCCTGCGCGCCATCGGGCGCTGGCCGCTCAGGGCCGCGCTGACCAGTCTGGGGATCTCGATCTCGGCGGCGATCATCGTCGCGGGGCTTTTCATGTTCGACAGCTTCGACGAGCTGCTCGACGTGGCCTTCGTGCAGGCCAACCGTCAGGACGCGATCCTCGAATTCGCCATCGAACGCCCCGAGGCGGTGCTGGACGCGGTCGAGAACCTGCCCGGCGTGATGCGGGCCGAGGGCAGCCTGTCGATCCCCGTGCGTCTGCACCACGGCCACCTGACCCGCACCATCGGGATCGAGGCCGCGCGGCCCGGCAACGACCTTGTGCGCGTCTTCGACGGCGACGACCGGGTCGAAGTGGCACCGGAGCACGGGCTGGTGCTGGCAAAACGTCTGGCCGATCATCTGGACGCCGACATCGGCGACATCCTCGAGGTCGAGTTCCTGCAAGAAGGCGACACCCGCTACCGCGTGCCCATAACCGGCACCGTGGCGCAGTTCTTCGGCCTCTCCGCCTATATGGACCTGGAGACCGCGAGCGGGATACTCGGGCACATGCCGCGCCTGAGCCTCGCCAATGTCGAGATCGACGACGCGCGGCGCGAGGAATTGTTCGAGGCGATCAAGGCCAGCCCCGCGATCTCGGGCATCACCTATATGTCCGAGGTGCGGCGCGGCTTCGATGAAACCATCGCGGAAAGCGCGGGGATCACGCTGACGGTCTATACCTTCATGGCCGCACTCATCGCCATTGGCGTGGTCTACAACTCGGCCCGTATCCAACTGTCGGAACGCGCCCGCGAACTGGCGAGCCTGCGCATCCTCGGCTTCACCAAGGGCGAGGTGAGCTACATCCTTCTGGGCGAATTGTTCATCCTCACGCTGGTCGCGATCCCCGTGGGCCTCGTCATGGGCTACGGCATGGCGGCGGGCATGGTCGAAAGCTTCAAATCCGACCTCTATGCGCTGCCGCTCATCGTGACCGATACAACCTACTGGCGTGCCGCGGGCGTGGTGGCGGGGGCCACCATCGTCTCGGCCCTGATCGTGCGGCGGCGGATCGACCGCATGGACCTCGTCGCCGTGATGAAAACAAGGGAGTGACCCCATGAAACTGAGAACCATCGTAATCGGCGCCGTGGCCGTGGCGGCCATCGGAGGTGCGGTCTGGGTGTCGATGCAGCCTGAGATCGTTCCGGTCGACATGGCCGAGGTGACGGCGGGCCCGATGGAAGTCACGGTGAACGCCGACGGCACCACGCGCGTGCGCGACGTGTTCGAAGTGGCGGCCCCCGTATCGGGCACCGTCGGGCGCTCGCCGGTCAAGGTCGGCGACACGGTCATCAAGGGCGAAACGGTCATCGCGCGGATCGAACCGGGCGAGCCTGCGTTCCTCGACGAACGCGCCCGCAAGCAGGCCGAGGCGGCGGTGGCACAGGCCGAAGCGGCGCTCGCGCTGGCGAAGACCCAGATCACCGTGGCCGAGGCCGATCTGAACAACGCGCAGCGTCAGCTCAACCGCGCCTTCGATCTGCACGAACGCGGAACCACGTCGGATGCGGCGCTCGAAACGGCCGAAACCGCCGTCGACATCGCCTCGGCGCAGCTCGACAGCGCCCATGCCACGGCGGACATGCGGATGAGCGAGGTGGCGGCGGCGCGCGCCGTTCTCACCCAGCCCGGCGAGCGCACCCTCGACGAAGAAGAGGCCTGTTGCGTCGATATCCGGGCACCCGTGTCGGGCAAGGTGCTGTCGGTCACCTCGACGTCGGCCCGGCCGGTGACGGCGGGAACCACGCTCCTGACCATCGGGCCGACCGACGATCTGGAAATCGTCGTGGAACTCCTGTCGACCGACGCGGTGCGCCTCGCCGCGGGCGCGCCCGCCCATATCGAACGCTGGGGCGGGGACATGGCGCTCGACGCCGTCGTGCGCGAGATCGAGCCTGCGGCCTTCACCAAGGTCTCGGCGCTGGGCATCGAAGAGCAGCGCGTGCGCGTGGTTCTGGACTTCGCGGACGGCGTGGATGTGCCGCCGCTCGGCCACAACTTCCGGGTCTACGCCCGGATCGTGGAATGGTCCGCCGACAATGCCCTGCGGCTCCCGATTTCGGCGCTTTTTCGCGACGGGGCCGACTGGGCGGTCTTCGTCGTCCGGGATGGCACGGCGCACCTGACCTCCATCGACATCGGTCAGCGTAATTCGGACGAGGCCGAGGTTCTTTCGGGTCTCGAGGCGGGCGACAGGGTCATCACCCACCCCTCCGACCGTGTCGCGCAGGGCACGCTGGTCGAGGCGCGCGCGGCAGGCAACTGACCCCGGTCCACCTCTTCTCTGTTTCCCAAATACTTCAGGGGGTCAGGGGGACTGGTCCCCCTGCCGCGGCGTCCTGCCGCAAGGCAGGGCGGCGCTAGACCTGTGCGGGCGCAAGCTCGCTCTGATCGGGAACGCGGCCTATGGGCAAGACCCACGCTGCTGTGGCAGGGTCGCGCCATGACACGTCTCGACACCGCCCGCGATATCCTCGCCACGCTCATTGCCTTTCCGACCGTCTCGTCGGACAGCAATCTCGACATGATTCACTGGATGGCGGACTACCTCGAACGCCATTTCGCGCGGGTCGAGGTGCTGACGAATGCCGACGGCACCAAGGCCAACCTTTTCGCCACCATCGGGCCGGAAGGCGACGGGGGCATCGTGCTTTCGGGTCATTCCGACGTGGTGCCGGTGGCGGAGCAGGACTGGTCCTCGGACCCGTTCGAGATGCGCGAGGCGGACGGTCTGCTTTATGGGCGCGGCACCTGCGACATGAAGGGGTTCATCGCCTGCGCGCTCGCCATGGCGCCCTACTACGCGGCCCGCGATCTCGACCGTCCGATCCATTTCGCCTTCACCCATGACGAAGAGGTGGGCTGTCTCGGGGCCGCCGATCTGATCGCCGCGCTCGAGGCGCGGGGGGTGAAACCGGCCATGGCGATCATCGGCGAGCCGACCGAAATGCGGATCATCGAGGGGCACAAGGGCTGCTGCGAATACACCACGCGCTTCACCGGGCTAGAGGGGCACGGGTCCGACCCGGATCAGGGGGTGAACGCGGCCGAATACGCCGTGCGCTATGTCTCGCGCCTTTTGGAAATCCGCGAAGAGCTCAAGACCCGCGCGCCCGAGGGCAGCGCGTTCGAGCCGCCTTGGACCACGCTCAACATCGGCGGCGTTCATGGGGGCGTCGCCCACAACGTCATCGTCGGCAAGGCCGAGGTGGAGTGGGAGTTTCGCCCCGTTGTGAACGAGGACATGGATTTCGTGAAATCCGAGATCGAGGCTTACGCCCGTGACGTGCTGCTCCCGGCCATGCAGAAGGTCGAGCCGCGCGCGCGTATCCAGACCGAGGTGATCGGCGAGGTCGCGGGGTTCGAGCCGATGGAGCGCAACGCCGCGCGCGATCTGGTCATGAAACTCACCGGTGCGAACACCGCCGGGCTCGTGCCCTTCGCAACCGAGGCTGGGCTGTTTCAATCGCTGGGCTGCGATGTCGTGGTCTGCGGCCCCGGGTCCATCGCGCAGGCGCACAAGCCCGACGAATTCGTCGCACTGGACCAGTTGACCGCCTGTCTGGACCTGCTCGACCGTCTGATTTGAGGATTCCGTTAACCAATTTGGCGGACAGTGGACCTAATGGGGGAGGAACGTCGTTCGGATAGGTCATGTCCCGGATCGTTTGTGTCTTGATCGCCCTTGTTTTTGCCGTGCCGGCCCTGTCGCAGTCACGGGAAGACGGGCCTGCGGTCGAAATCTGCGCCATGAACCCTGTGGGGCATGTGGTGCCGGACGGCCTCCACCCCGCGTCAGAGCGGTTTCGATCCCCGGACAGATGGACCCTGTGCCCGGACTGCCCGGCACCCACGGACGAGGGCGTTCAACCCCTAGCCTCTGCCGACGCAGCGACAGCGGTTCTTTTCAAACCGGGCGGTGCGCCCTTGGCGCCTTTCGCCCGTCCGGTCGAGCGGGACTGCCAAAGCTACGATCTGGGCGTGGTCCCGTTCATCGCGCCGCATCCTTCGGCGGATGCCGAATGGACGCTTGAGGAGAGCCGCCGCAGGCTCGAAGCGCGGTATTGTCCCTATGACACCGAGGACGGAAAGCTGTGCCTGTCTTTCGTCTGCACGCCGGAGGAAGAACAGTGGATGCTTCTGGCCGAAGGATCGGTCGAGGGGCTCGACGTCACCGAGGCGCTTGAACTGGAACTCGACGTCCGGGTCGATGGGGCCTTGGCCGGGTATCTGACCCTGTCGGCGCGCGCCGGGTTCGAGAACGCGTTTTTCGCCGTCTACGTGCGGCAGCTCGACGACGAGCTTCTCGGCGCGCTGCGCAGGGGGCAGGCCGGGACGTTCCGGGTTCGGGCCATGAAGCAGGAGCGTGAGCTGGGCATGACGCTGGATGGCTCGTCGCGGGCCTTGGGCGCGGTTCTGGGCAATTGCGGCGATCTTCAGCGGCTCGCGACGCCCGACACCGCGCCGGACCGCTTCGTTCTGTTGAACGGCCCCTCGACCGAGGCGGCGATGGACGCGGCCCGACAGGCGCTGGACGACCGGATCGGTCGGCTGCTCGCGCTGGAGGGGGCACCGGACCCCGACGTGCGCCGCGCGGTCGCCGTCCAGTTGCCGGACGGGTGGCGGTTCGTGGATGCGCTGGTCGGTCCTTCGCCGGAACTGGGATACTCGAATTTCGCGCGATACTTCCTCGTCAAACCGCCGAACCGCGATTGGGTCGTCTTCGATCCGGTCGAGAACCCGCCCCGCATCTACATCGACCGAAAGCGCCCGATCGGGGCCTGGCCCAACCTGCTTCTGACCACGGCGGAGCGGGATCTCACGATCTACGAGCGGTGGTATTGGGACGGCTCGAATTACCTTTACCGCGAAACCATCCCACAGTAGCCACGCGGCCCCTGGTGCGGATGCGACATGGCCGATGTCGCGGGCTGACCTTGCGTCACCTTGCGGCCCGGCCTGAGTCTCACGGGAAATTCATGTCGATTCCGTGCGCATCGCGGGCCGCCGCCGCAACAATGCACAAGCCTAGGGCAGGGCATGAGAAACTTCGTGTCGCTTTCGGTATCAATAGGTTCGTGTCTGAGCAAACGCTCATTTAATGCCCAAAAGCCTGTTGAAATCCCGAGGTCAATCGTGTTGGCTTTGATCAAAACCAAAAACAAATGAAATCCGACAGGGATGTAAGGGGGTCTTTTGGCCAGCCAAGAGGGAAACGACGGTTTCGTCGTATTTGATCGCGTTCAGAAATCCTATGACGGCGAAACGCTCGTCGTGAAGGATCTGAACCTGTCCATTGGGAAGGGCGAGTTCCTGACCATGCTGGGGCCCTCGGGGTCTGGCAAAACCACCTGCCTGATGATGCTCGCGGGGTTCGAGACGGCGACGCACGGGGACATCCTCCTCGGCGGTCAGCCGATCAACAACATCCCGCCGCACAAACGCGGGATCGGGATGGTGTTCCAGAACTACGCGCTGTTTCCGCATATGTCGGTGGGCGAAAACCTGTCGTTCCCGCTGGAAGTGCGCAAGATCGGCAAGTCCGACCGCGAGGAAAAGGTCAAACGCGCGCTGGACATGGTTCAGATGGGCGATTTCATCAACCGCCGCCCGGCCCAGCTTTCGGGCGGTCAGCAGCAGCGGATCGCACTGGCCCGCGCGCTGGTGTTCGAGCCCGAGCTGGTGCTCATGGACGAACCGCTCGGCGCGCTCGACAAGCAACTGCGTGAGCACATGCAGTTCGAGATCACGCGACTGGCCCACGACCTTGGCATCACCACGGTCTACGTGACCCACGACCAGACCGAGGCGCTGACCATGTCGGACCGCGTGGCCGTGTTCGACGATGGCCGCATCCAGCAGCTCGATCCGCCCGATGTTCTGTACGAAGAACCGAAGAACAGCTTCGTCGCGCAGTTCATCGGCGAGAACAACACGCTTGAAGGCGTCGTCAAGGAAATCACGGGCGATACCTGTGTCATCCAACTGGACGACGGCGAAGTGATCGACGCCAAGCCCGTGAACGTGTCCGAGGTCGGCCAGCGCACGCAGGTGTCGATCCGCCCCGAACGCGTCGAATACAACAGCGAGCGTCTTCAGAAAGGCGCCCATACGCTCAAGGCCGAAGTGCTCGAGTTCATCTACATGGGCGATATTTTCCGCACGCGGCTGAGGGTCGCGGGCAACGAGGATTTCATCATCAAGACGCGCAACGCGCCCGATCAGGTCAAGCTGAAGCCGGGCGAGCAGATCGAAATCGGCTGGTTGCCGGAAGACTGCCGCGCGCTCGATTGATACCGAGACACCCCTGCGCCGCTCGGGCGCGGGTGGGATGGAGGGCGGGCTCGCCCGGCTCTGCCTCTCCGGAAACCCAAAAAGGGCGAATGACTGGGAGTAACTCTATGCAACTCAAGACCCTCCTTCTGGGCTCTGCCGTGGCAAGCATCGGCGGTATGGCCGTCGCTCAGGACATGACGTTCGTGTCCTGGGGTGGTGCCTATCAGGCGAGCCAGCAAAAGGCCTATGTCGAGCCTTACCTGGCCGACCATCCCGATATGTCGATCACCTGGGACGAAAGCTCGGCCGAAGCCGTGGCCAAACTGCGCGCCATGAACGAAGCCGGTAACATCACCTGGGATCTGGTCGACGTCGTGGCCGCGGACGCCATCCGCCTGTGCGACGAAGGCCTCGCCATGGAAATCGACTTCGACGAGATGCTCGCCGAAGGTGACGACGGCACCTCGGCCGAGGACGACTTCGGCGATCTTCTGGTGTCGGACTGCTTCATCCCGCAGATCGTCTATTCGACGACCGCGGCCTACCGCCCCGACCTTCTGCCCGAAGGCGCGCCCGCGCCGGAGTCGATCTGTGCGATGTTCGACACCGAGACCTATCCGGGCAAGCGCGCGCTCGAGCAGCGCCCGATCAACAACATGGAGTGGGCCCTGCTCTGTGACGGTGTCGCCAAGGAAGACATCTACGACGTTCTCGAGACCGAGGAAGGTCAGGATCAGGCGTTCGCCAAGCTCGACACCATCAAGGACGACATCATCTGGTGGTCGGCCGCCGCCGAGCCGCCGCAGCTTCTCGCCGACGGCGAGATCGTGATGGGTTCGTCCTACAACGGCCGCTGGTTCTCGGCGATCGAAGAGCAGGATCAGCCCTTCGAGATGCTCTGGGACGCGCAGGTGTTCGACCTTGACGGCTGGATCATCCCGGCCGGTCTGCCGGAAGAGCGTCTCGAGCCGGTGCTGGACTTCGTGCGCTTCGCGACCGACACCCAGCGTCTTGCCGATCAGGCCGCCTACATCTCCTACGGTCCGGCCCGTCAGTCGTCGGCGCCGCTCGTGGGCGACCACGCCGAGCTGGGTATTCCGATGGGGCCTCACATGCCGACCGCACCGGAGAACTCGCAGAACGTGTTCGTCTACAACTACACCTGGTGGGCTGATTACCGCGACGACCTGGACGCCAAGTTCCAGGCCTGGCTCGCCCAGTAATCTCACCTGACACCATCGGGGAGGGGCTTTCGGGCCCCTCCCACCCCAAACGCCAAGGACAAAGATCATGAGCGACGCGACCGAGACTTCCGGCCCGATGCTAGCCGCCGACGGGCGGCCGCTGAAGGCGAGCCTCAACCGGGCCCTGCGTCGGCAGAAATTGCGCGCCCTGATGCTGATCGCGCCGCTTCTGATCTTTATCCTCGTGGCCTTCATCGCGCCGATCGCGGACATGCTGTTCCGCTCGGTCGAGAACGGGATCGTCGCGGAAACCCTGCCGCGGACCGTCGAAGCGATGGACGAGTGGGACGCCGATGCAGAACCCGTGCCGGGGGAAGAGGTCTATTTCGCGCTGTTTCGCGATATGTTCGTGGCCTCGGAAAAGAAGATCCACACCCGGCTCGGCTCGCGGCTCAACTACGAGACGACGGGGATTTCGTCGATCTTCCGGCAATCTGGCCGCGAGGTCGAGGACATCGCCGAAATCTATGAGGATCAGTTCGACGATCTGAACGAGAACTGGACCGAAGAAATCTTCTGGGCCGAACTCATGGGCGATCCCGACTGGTTCGCCGAAGCTTCGGCCACCGAGGACGGTCCCGGCCCCGATTTCGTGCTGAAAGAGGGGATGGAGGACCGGCTCCCGCTGACGACCGAAGCCTATCTGGCTTTTGCCGAATTCACCCAGACCGAGGACGAGGACAATCCGGCGTCCGAGAATGTCTGGCCACTGGTTCACGCCATGCTCTATCACGACCTCACCGGGGATGCCGCGATCGACGGATACACCGGGTTCGGGTCGGAAGAGTTGCAGGCGGCGAAAGAGGCGGTCGCGGAATTCGAAGCCGTGAACTACAAGCAAGCCTTCCTCGACATCGACGAAGACTGGGGCAGCGCAGATGTGATGCAGACCATCAAGGTCTACTCGCCCACCTATACGCCCGGCTATTTCCTGACCGCCGTCGATCTGCAACTGAACCCGGAAGGGGTCGAGGCGCAGCCGGACGATCAGGCCATCTACCTCAAGCTGTTCTGGCGCACGGTCTGGATGTCGCTGACCATCACCGTAGCGACGATCCTTCTGGGGTATCCGGTGGCGTTCCTGCTCGCCAACCTGCCGATGCGCGTGTCGTCGCTTCTGATGATCCTCGTGCTCCTCCCGTTCTGGACCTCGCTCCTAGTGCGGACATCGGCCTGGAAAGTGCTGCTGCAACAACAAGGCGTCATCAACGACGTGCTCGTCTGGTCCGGGCTGATCAACGAAGCCGGGCGACTGGTGATGATAAACAACCAGTTGGGCACGATCATCGCGATGACGCACATCCTGCTGCCGTTCATGATCCTGCCGCTCTATTCGGTGATGGCGACCATTCCGCCCAGTTTCGTGCGGGCGGCGAAAAGCCTTGGCGCGACCAACGTGACCGCCTTCCGCCGGGTCTATTTCCCGCAGTCGGTGCCCGGGATCGGGGCGGGGTCGATCCTCGTCTTCATCCTCGCCATCGGCTACTACATCACCCCCGCGCTGGTCGGCGGCACGACGGGTATCTTCATCTCGAACCGGATCGCCTATCACATCTCGTCCAGCCTCAACTGGGGTCTGGCGGCGGCGCTCGGGACCATCCTTCTTGCCGCGGTGCTCATCCTTTACTGGGCCTATGACCGGATCGTGGGCATCGACAACGTGAAGCTGGGGTAAACCATGACGGACGCGACTGTGAACGACACCGGCGACGAGCTGATCCTGGACAAGGGCGAGCCGCCCATGTGGGGCTTCACCGTCCCGGTGGTGGCTGTCTTCGGGGGCTTCTTCGGCTTTCTCGCGGGCAACACCAACGACGCGGGCCTGATGGGCTTCATCCTCGGCCTGATCTACGGCGGCGCGCTTGGGTTCATCCTGAACAGCTTTGTGCCGAACCGGACGGCCGGGCGCTGGGTGGTGATCGGGCTGACCGCCGTGCTGGGCTTCGTCCTCGGAAAATGGGGCGGGGCCGCCGCAGGCGCCATCGTCGGCGCCGTGATGAGCTGGGTCGCCTACTGGATCGGGCGCGGGCATTACCGGGACGGCGTGCCGATCTACGCCACCGCCGGTCAGACGCTGTGGCACAACACCTATCTGTTCATCTGCGGCTTCATCTTCTTCTTCTTGATCGCGCCGATCCTCACGATCATTCCGCTGTCGTTCAACGCCGAGAACTTCTTCACCTTCACGCCCGAGATGCTGTCTCTCAGCCCCGAAGGCTACAGCCTGAAACACTATCAGGACTTCTTCACCAACTCGGACTGGCAAAGCGCCATGTGGAACTCGCTCAAGATCGCGCCGATGGCGACGATCCTCGCGGTCGGGTTCGGGACGCTGGCGGCCATCGGTCTGAGCCAGCCGCACGTCCCGTTCCGCCGGGCGATCATGGCGATCCTCATCAGCCCGATGATCGTGCCGCTCATCATCTCGGCCGCCGGGATGTATTTCTTCTACAGCCGCGTGAACCTTCAGGGCACCTATCTGGGGGTCGTGCTGGCCCATGCAGCACTCGGTATCCCCTTCGTCATCATCACGGTGACCGCGACGCTCGTGGGTTTCGACCGGTCATTGACGCGGGCCTCGGCCAACCTCGGGGCGGACCCGGTGACCACGTTCCTGCGCATCCAGATGCCGCTCATCCTGCCGGGCGTGATCTCGGGCGGCCTGTTCGCCTTCATCACCTCGTTCGACGAGGTGGTCGTGGTGCTCTTCGTCGGGTCCGCGCAACAGAAGACGTTGCCATGGCAGATGTTCATCGGTCTGCGCGAGCAGATCAGCCCGACCATCCTTGCCGTCGCCACGATCCTTGTCGTGATTTCCATCGCGCTGCTCACCACCGTCGAGCTTCTGCGCCGCCGGTCTGAGCGGATGCGGGGCCTCGCGCCGAGTTGATCGCAACGGTTTCTTAACCTTTCTGACGCATGCCGTTCACCATGGGGCGGGGGGCCTTGAAGCCCCCCGGAACCATGACTAGGCTCTTGTAGACGAGCCGTCCGGCTCGCACGAACGGGCCGTCCGGCCCAGGGAACAGTCAGAGGCAGGCGACCATGAAAGACCCCATTGATACCTATATGAACACCCTCGTACCGATGGTCGTGGAACAGACCAGCCGGGGCGAACGGGCCTATGACATCTTCTCGCGCCTGCTGAAGGAGCGGATCATTTTCCTCAATGGACCGGTGCACGACGGCATGTCGTCGCTGATCTGCGCGCAGCTTCTGTTCCTCGAGGCCGAGAACCCGTCGAAAGAGATCGCGATGTATATCAACTCGCCCGGCGGCGTGGTGACATCGGGTCTCTCGATCTACGACACGATGCAATACATCCGGCCCAAGGTGTCGACCCTCGTGATCGGTCAGGCGGCGTCCATGGGGTCGCTTCTGCTGACCGCAGGCGCGCCGGGGATGCGCTTTTCGCTGCCCAACAGCCGGATCATGGTGCACCAGCCCTCGGGCGGCTATCAGGGTCAGGCGACGGACATCATGATCCACGCGCAGGAGACCCAGAAGCTCAAGGACCGCCTGAATTCGATCTACGTCAAGCACACCGGCCAGAAGCTCAAGGCCGTGGTGGACGCGCTTGAGCGTGACAATTTCATGGACCCCGAGCAGGCGAAGGACTGGGGCCTGATCGACGAGATCCTGGAATCGCGCGGCGACGCGCCGGAATAGGATTGTTTCGCCCCCGCGACCGTGACCAGAATCGCATTGCGGGGGCAGGGACGCTGCCCTAGACTTGGGCAAACCAGGATGGAACGGCCCTAATTATGGGGCAATGAGGAGCGGGGCATCGGCCCCCGAAAGGCGATATGGCGAACAATTCCTCCGGTGGTGACAGCAAGAACACCCTCTACTGCTCGTTCTGCGGAAAGAGCCAGCATGAGGTGCGAAAGCTGATCGCGGGTCCGACGGTGTTCATCTGCGATGAATGCGTCGAGCTCTGCATGGATATCATCCGCGAGGAAACCAAGGGGTCCGGGCTGAAATCGACCGACGGTGTGCCGACGCCGCAGGAAATCTGCGGAGTTCTGGACGACTACGTCATCGGTCAGTCCCACGCGAAGCGCGTGCTCTCGGTCGCGGTGCACAACCATTACAAACGCCTCAATCACGCCGCCAAGCATGGCGACGAGATCGAACTGGCGAAGTCCAACATTCTGCTGATCGGCCCCACGGGCTGCGGCAAGACGCTGCTCGCGCAGACGCTCGCCCGTATCCTCGACGTGCCCTTCACCATGGCCGATGCGACCACGCTGACCGAAGCGGGTTACGTGGGCGAGGATGTCGAGAACATCATCCTGAAACTGCTTCAGGCGTCGGAATACAATGTCGAGCGGGCGCAGCGTGGCATCGTCTATATCGACGAGGTCGACAAGATCACGCGCAAGTCCGACAACCCGTCCATAACCCGCGACGTGTCGGGCGAAGGCGTGCAGCAGGCGCTTCTGAAGATCATGGAAGGCACGGTTGCCAGCGTTCCGCCGCAGGGCGGCCGCAAGCATCCGCAGCAGGAATTCCTGCAAGTGGACACGACGAACATCCTGTTCATCTGCGGCGGCGCTTTCGCCGGTCTCGACCGGATCATCGCGCAGCGCGGCAAAGGCTCGGCCATCGGCTTCGGTGCCGACGTCAAGGACGAGCAGGCCCGCAAGATCGGCGAAGTGTTCCAGGAACTCGAACCCGAGGATCTGCTGAAATTCGGCCTGATCCCTGAATTCGTCGGTCGTCTGCCGGTGATCGCGACGCTGGAAGACCTTGATGAGGACGCGCTGGTCACGATCCTGACGCAGCCGAAGAACGCGCTGGTCAAGCAATACCAGCGCCTGTTCGAGATTGAGGATGCCAAGCTGACCTTCACCGACGACGCGCTGCTGGCGATTTCGAAGAAGGCCATTCAGCGCAAGACCGGCGCACGCGGCCTGCGGTCGATCATGGAGGACATCCTGCTCGACACGATGTTCGATCTTCCGGCGCTCGAAGGTGTGGACGAGGTCGTGGTGAACGAAGAGGCGGCGAACACCGACGCCAAGCCGCTCATCATCTATGCCGAGGACCGCAAGGAAGGCGCCAGCGCAGGCTGAGGATCGCCGAACCGAGAGTTTTCAGGGCCACCCGAAGCCGGGTGGCCTTTTTCGTGGGAGAGAACATGGACCGCAAACACATCACTTCCGGCTCGCCCTTCGAAGCGCAGATCGGCTATTCCCGCGCGGTTGCGGTGGACGGCTGGGTCTTCGTCTCGGGGACGACCGGCTACGACTACGCCACGATGGAGATGCCCGCCGACGTGGCGCAGCAGGCCGCCAACGCGCTGGCGACCATCGGCAAGGCGCTGGCCGAGGCCGGAGGGAGCCTCGACGATGTCGTGCAAGTGAAATACATCCTGCCCGACGGTAACGATTTCGAAGCCTGCTGGCCGGTTTTGTCCAAGGCCTTCGCGACCGCGCGACCCGCCGCGACGATGATCGAGGCCCGGCTGATGAACCCCGAGATGAAGATCGAGATCGAAGCGGTCGCGCGGGTCAGTCGGTAAGCGAGACGAGGATCGTCCGGGCGCGATCCGTCACGCCGTCCGCCAGCCGATCCCATGCCACCATCACCTTTTCATAGGCCGAAGCTTCGCCGTCGGTTTCCTGCGAAAAGGCGCCGAGGTCGGCGTAGGCCTGCATGGTGTCGTCGGTCATGTGGCGCGCCGATACGGTGACCACTCTGGCCCCCGAAATCTGAATATCGCCGGTGTTCAGCCCGGTTCCGCCGAGCTGGAAGGCGCCGATGAGAACCGCACCTGCGGTCAGGGCACCCAGATTGTGAAACTCGAACATTGGGGTCTCCTTAAAAATACAGATAAAATGCGGGAAAAACTTGCGCGACAATCTTGCCCAAATGATGGCATTGTCGCGAAAATTGAACGAAACGGTCCAGCGGCGTCCGCTTGGCGACCTTCGGCCCAGAGCGGCCAATCGGGCTGGACCTTCCCGGGTGTTTGAGCCATACGGGAAAGGCAATATCGGAGGCATCCCATGCGGTTCATCCTGTCCCTTCTGACCTGGTGGCACGAAGAAACACTCGGCACCCGTCTCTACACCTGGCGCAAAGGCGTGAAGGTGGGCGAAGACGCGCAAGGAAACGAGTTCTACCGCAACAAGGACGACAGCAAACGCTGGGTCTGCTACGCGGGCGAACCCGAGGCGAGCCGCATTTCCGCCGACTGGCACGGCTGGCTGCACCGTACCTTCGACGACAACCCGGCGAACAGCCCGCTGGCCCACAAGGATTGGGAAAAGCCGCACGTGGACAACATGACCGGCACCGCGATGGCCTATGTGCCCGCCGGGTCCATCCGTCGTGAAAAGCCCGTGGAACGGTCCGACTACGAGGCGTGGCAGCCGGAATGAGCCGCCCCGCGCGGGGTCTGGGGGATCACGCATGATAAGCCGCAGCGAGATTGCCGAAACCGTCACCGGCGGCGTCGTTGTGGCCGTGGCGATCGGGTTCCTGATCTACGCGGGCGGTGCGATCGGCTGGTTCGGCGCGGGCGATGCGACCCAGAACTATCGCGTGTCGCTGGTATCGGCCAAGGGCATCAACGTGGGCTCGGACGTGCGCGTCGCGGGCGTCAAGGTGGGCCGGGTCAGCTGGCTCGCCCTCAACCCCGAAACCTTTTCCGCCGAGACCGAATTGACCGTGGACCCGAAATTCGCCTTTCCCGAAGACAGCCTTGCCGTCGTGTCCTCCGAAGGGCTGCTCGGCGGCAATTACGTCGAGATCATTCCGGGCAATTCCGCCTTCCCGCTCTCGACCGGCGGGCGGTTCCGCACGGCGGCGCCCGACATGAACCTCATGGATTTCATCATCGACCAGCTTGGGAGGCAGTGATGCGCCTGACCTTGGCCCTTGTTGCCGCAGTGCTGATAGCCGCGGCCCCGACGCTTGCTCAGGATGACGGGCAATTCGAACCGCTCGACGTGATCGAAGGCGAACCGCCCATCGACACGCCCGAGGATCAGGTGTTCGAAGAGGACGTGCCGTTCGACGAATATGGCAACCCCATCGACCCCAACGCACCCCTGCGCGAGGGCGAGGGGGACACGGTTACGACCGTGCAGGAGGGCCCGGAAGTGACGCAGGGCACCGGCGCGGTTCTGCGTGGGCTCGACAAGCTTGCGGGCACCTCCATCGACCTGAACCTCGCCACCGGCGAGACCGGCGAACTGGGCTGGCTACAGGTGACGATGGCCGAATGCCGCTATCCCAACGACAACCCGCAGGGCGACGCGTTCGCCCATCTGGTCATCCGCAACGGAAACGACGAAGAGCCGCTGTTCGACGGTTGGATGATCGCCTCGTCCCCCGCGCTGTCGGCGCTGGATCACTCGCGCTTCGACGTCTGGGTGATGAACTGCACCACCGAGTGAGGGTCGGGCAGGGGGCGCGACAGGATGTCGGCTTCACCGTCCGAAAGCGCGGCATCGAGCATGGCGTGATAGCGGGCCCGCGGCACTTCGATGCCGCCGAGCGTGGCCAGATGCTTGGTGATGAACTGCGTGTCGAACAGGGTGAAGCCGGTCTGGGCGAGGTGCACCACCAGCGTCGCCAGAGCGATCTTCGACGCGTCCCGGCGGCGTGAGAACATCGACTCGCCGAAAAACGCCCGGCCCAGCGTGACACCGTAGACCCCACCGACAAGCGCCTCGCCCTCCCACAACTCGATGGAATGGGCCCGGCCCATGGCGTGCAGTTTGCGGTAGCCGTCGAAGATCGTGGGGTTGATCCAGGTGGTCTCACGGTCCGCGCAACCCTCGACCACACCCTCGAAAGCCTCGTCGAGCGAGGCCCGGAACGGCGCTTTGCGGATCGTTCGGGCAAGCGAGCGGGACAGGCGGAACCTGTCCAGAGGCAGAATGCCTCTGAACCGGGGGTCGACCCAGAACACGGTATCGTCGCCCGCGTCTTCGGCCATGGGAAAGATGCCCGAAGCATATGCGTGCAGGAGAATTTCGGGTGTCAGCCTGTCCCTGGGACCGGCCATTCCGTCAGCTCATGTTCTCCGCCAGCCAGTGCTCCAGCCAGTGGATGTCGTAGTTGCCGGTGAGGATGTCTTCCTCGCCCAGGAGCGCGTGGAACAGCGGAATCGTCGTTTCGATCCCGTCGATCACCAGCTCGCCAAGCGCGCGGGCCAGCCGCGCCAGCGCCTCGGGCCTGTCGCGGCCGTGGACGATGAGCTTGCCGATCAGGCTGTCGTAATAGGGCGGAATGGAATAGCCGTCGTAAAGCGCCGAATCCATGCGCACACCCAGACCGCCGGGGGCGTGATACTGGGTGATCTTGCCGGGGCTGGGCGAGAAATTGGGCAGCTTCTCGGCATTGATGCGGATCTCGATGGCGTGGCCGTTGATCTGAAGATCGTCCTGCGTGAAGGACAGGCCCAGACCCTCGGCGACGCGGATCTGCTCGCGCACGAGGTCGACGCCGAAGATGCCTTCGGTCACCGGATGCTCCACCTGAAGCCGCGTGTTCATCTCGATGAAATAGAACTCGCCGTCTTCGTAGAGAAACTCGATGGTGCCCGCCCCGGCATAGCCCATCTCGGCGATGGCGTCGGCGCAGATGCCGCCGATGCGCGCCCGCTCTTCGGGGCTGATCGCGGGGCCGGGGGCCTCTTCGAAGACCTTCTGATGGCGGCGCTGGAGCGAACAGTCCCGCTCGCCCAGATGGACGCCGCCGCCCTTGCCATCGCCGAAGACCTGCACCTCGATATGACGGGGCTTCTGGAGATACTTCTCCATATAGACTTCGTCGTTGCCGAAGGCCGCCTTGGCCTCTGACCGGGCGGTGCGGAAGGCGTGTTCCAGCTTGGCCTCGGACTCCGCGACCTTCATGCCGCGGCCACCGCCACCGGCGGTCGCCTTGATGATGACCGGGTAGCCCATCTCGGCTGCCACCTTGCGGGCGGTCTCGATGTCGGGCACGCCGCCAGCGGAGCCGGGGACGACCGGGATGCCGAGTTTTTCGGCGGTTTCCTTGGCCGTGATCTTGTCGCCCATCATGCGGATATGCGCGGCGGAGGGACCGATGAAGGTCAGGTCGTGATCCTCGACGATCTGCACGAAGTTCGCGTTCTCGGACAAAAAGCCGTAGCCCGGATGGATCGCCTGCGCGCCGGTGACTTCGCAGGCCGCGATGATCGCGGGGATATGCAGGTAGCTCTGGCTGCCGGAAGCCGGGCCGATACAGACGCTTTCATCGGCCATGCGCACGTGCATCGCGTCGGCGTCAGCGGTGGAGTGGACCGCCACGGTGGCAATCCCCATCTCGCGGGCCGCGCGAATGACGCGAAGGGCGATTTCGCCCCGGTTGGCGATCAGGATCTTGTCGAACATCCGAAACCCTTACTCGAGGATCATCAGGGGCGCGCCGTATTCCACGGGCGACCCGTCCTCGACCAGAATGCGTTTGACCGTGCCCGCGCGCGGGGCGGGGATCTGGTTCATGGTTTTCATCGCCTCTACGATGAGAACCGTGTCCCCCTCGGCCACCTTGTCGCCGACCTTGACGAAGGCGGCCGCACCGGGTTCGGGCGAGAGATAGGCGGTGCCGACCATCGGCGAGGTGACGGCACCGGGATGCTTGGCCGGGTCGTCCTCGCCACCCGACGACGGGGCGGGCGCGGCTGCGGGGGCTGCGGGTGCATGGGCGGCGGGGGCCGGGGCCGGCGCGGGGGCTGCCGCGTACTGCGTCACGACTTGTCCACCACGGGCCACGCGGACGTTGAGCCGGTCGGCCTCGCCGTATTCGCGTTTCACTTCGAGTTCGGTGAGGTCGTTCTCACGCAGAAGCTCGGCAAGGGCCTGAATGAAGGCCACGTCGCTATCATGGGAATTCTTGGTCATACCGTCCTCGAGCCTGGTTCCCCCATCTGTCGCGGGGGCATATCACTCCTGCTTATAGGACGGCAGGCGGGGGGAGAAAAGCACCCCCATGCGTTTTGGTCGGAATAGGCGGCACGAAACAGGGGCCGACGCGCGGGTGGCGACGGGCCGCAAAAGGCGCTCTTGGGTCAGTCGGCCGTGTCGTCGCGCACCGCTTCGGTCTCGTCAGCACCGGCGGGCTCATCAGCGGCGGGCGGTGTTTCGGCTTCGGCCTGCCCCTGCACGGCGGGGGAATCGCGTTCCTGCGACCGTTCGGCCTCCATCCGGGCGAGTTTCTGTTTCAGATCGCTTTCGACTTCGAGCAGGCTCACCTCGAACGACGGGGGCGGTCCGGCGGGCCGCTGTCCCTGCGCGACAGCGCGCCTTAGTGCGATGATGTCGCGCGATGCGCTGGCCTGACTGTCCTGCTCCGGGTGATCGCGTGCCTCCGACCGCGCGTCCGACAGGGTCGGCTTCGCGTCGATCTTGTGGATGGCCACCGGGCGCACGTCATGCACCGGCATCGCGAATGCGGCTTTTGCGCCCAAGGGGGCTGGTCCGGAAATCTCCATTTCCATGCTCCGACTACGGTGCCCCCACCGTATGCGTCTTCGCATACTTTGCCTGCCAGCTGTCCTTGTCCACAGAATCCGGCGTGGGTGGTTAACTGTTGGTTAACGCGTCGGAGTCAGGGCGGAGCGGTAGAGATGCGTCAGAAAACGGCGTGCATCGTCGAAATGGTCCGAGTTGCCGGTCTGCAGGATGCCGCGCACCTGAATGTCGAAATCGGCATAATGCTGCGTCGTCGCCCAGATCGAGAAGATCAGGTGGTGGGGGTCGACGGATGCAAGTCGTCCGGCGTCGGACCACGCCCGGATGACCTTGGCCTTTTCGTCCACCAGCTCTTTCAGCTCGCCCGTAATCATGTCCATGATACGCGGCGCTCCCTGCACGATCTCGTTCGCGAACAGGCGGCTTTCGCGCGGCAGTTCCTGCGCCATGTCGAGCTTTCGCAGCGCATAGGCGAGGATTTCCTCGACCGGATCTCCGGCCTCGTCGAGCGCGCGCAGCGGCTCCAGCCAGTCGGTCATGAGGTGAGAGAGCAACTCGCCGTGGATCGCCTCTTTCGACGGGAAATAATACAGCAGATTGGGCTTCGACAGCCCCGCCGCCTGCGCGATCTGATCCAGCGTCGCCCCCCGGAATCCATGCTGCGAGAACACGTCGAGAGCAGCCTCGCGAATGGTTTCGCGGTTCCTGCGCTGGATGCGCGTGACAGGCTTGGCTTGGTTCATCGATGTCTCCGTGGTCCCGGCCGGAAGGATAGATTGCATGGATTTGACCAGATGATCAACGACTACGGGACTTTACGGACTGGCGCGTGGCGCGGTGGACGCATAGGCTCTGCCGTCGGGAGGACGAGGATATGAACCTGGCATTGTGGTTGGAGCGGGTCGCGGCGGTGCATGGCGACCGGCCGGCGTTGTTCACGGGCGAGACCTGCGTGGCCGACTACGCGGCCTTTCGCGACCGGGCTGTTGGCGTGGGCGCGGCGCTGACCGAGCGGGGGATCGCGCCCGGTGACCGGGTGGCGATCTTCATGAAGAACGTGCCGGAATACCTGATCGCGCTTTACGGCATCTGGGTCGCGGGGGCGGCGGCGGTTCCGATCAATGCAAAGCTCCACCCGCGCGAGGCAGCCTATATCCTCGACGATTCCGGGGCACGGGCGGTGTTCGCGACCGACGGGCTGGCCCAAGGGCTGGCCGAGGCGACCGCCGTGCCGATCATCGCGATGGACGATCTGTCGGCGATGGCCGTGCATGCGCCACGTGCCATCGAGCCGCGCGCGGGCGACGACCTTGCGTGGCTGTTCTACACCTCCGGCACGACGGGCAGGCCCAAGGGCGTCGTGCTCACCCATGAGATCCTACAGGTCGTCTCGCTGTCCTATCTCGCCGATGTGGACGAGGTGTCGGTGGAAGACGGGGCGTTCTACATGGCACCGATGAGCCACGGCGCAGGGCTTTACGCGCTGGTTCACGTGCTCAAGGGGGCGCGTCACATCTGTCCGGCCTCGGGCGGATTCGAGCCGGCGGAATTGCTTGATGCGGCGCAACGGATGGGACCGCTTCACATGTTCATGGCGCCGACGATGGTCCGGCGGATCACCGATGCGGCCAGCGCGGCGGGGGACCGCGCCGAGGGGATCAAGACGATCGTCTACGGCGGCGGGCCGATGTACGTGTCGGATATCGTCGAGGCGGTCGACTGGTTCGGACCCAAGTTCGTGCAGATCTACGGGCAGGGGGAATGTCCGATGGGGATCACGGCCCTGTCGCGCGACGAGGTGATGGACCGCACGCACCCACGCTGGCGCGAACGCCTTGCCAGTGTCGGCCGAGCGCAATCGGTGGTCGAGGTGGCCATCGGCGACGCGGAGGGAAGCCCGGTTGCACCTGGCGACACGGGCGAGATTATGGTGCGGGGGCAGGTGGTGATGCCGGGCTACTGGCGTAATCCCGAGGCCACCGCGAAAACGATCCGAAACGGCTGGCTGATGACCGGGGACATGGGCACTCTCGACGCGGACGGGTATCTGACGATGAAAGACCGCTCGAAGGATGTCATTATCTCGGGCGGGACCAATATCTATCCCCGCGAGGTCGAGGAGGCGCTGCTCACCCACCCCGCCGTGCGCGAGGTGTCGGTGATCGGCAGGCCGAGCGCGGAATGGGGGGAGGACGTGGTCGCCTTCGTCGTCGCGACGGGCGTGGACGAGGCGGCGCTCGACGCGCATGTCCTTGCACAAATCGCGCGTTTCAAGCGGCCCAAGGCGTATTTTTTCACCGATGACTTGCCGAAAAACAACTATGGCAAGGTTCTGAAAACCGAGCTGCGGGAGCGGCTGAAGGAGATGACTTGATGACTTCACTGAACGGAAAAACGGCGCTTATCACCGGATCGACCAGCGGGATCGGGCTGGGCATCGCGCTGGAACTGGCCCGCGCCGGGGCGCGCGTCGCGCTCCATTCGCTGCCGGGCGACAAGGCCGCCGACGAGGCCGTGAAGCAGGTGCAGGCCGCCGGATCGCCGGAGGTGAAGTTCTTCGGCTCCGACGTGTCCAAGGCGCAGAACGTGCGCGACCTGATGGAAGAGGTCGAAGGCTGGGGGCCGATCGACATCCTCGTGAACAACGCGGGCATTCAGCACACCGCCCCGATCGAGGATATGCCGGACGAGAAATGGGACGCGATCATCGCGATCATGCTGTCGGCCTGCTTCCACACGATGAAGGCGGCGCTGCCGAAGATGGCCGAACGGGGCTATGGCCGTGTCGTGAACATCGCCTCGGTTCACGGGCTGGTCGCGTCCAAGGAAAAGACGCCCTACGTCGCGGCCAAGCACGGGCTGGTGGGGCTGTCCAAGGTGGTGGCGCTGGAATACGCCTCGAAGGGTGACCCGAAAAAGGGCGGCGTGACCGTGAACTGCATCGGACCGGGCTTCACCGAAACCGCCCTGATCGAAAGCCAGATACAGGCGCGGGCCGATCTTCACGGTGGCGACCGGGACGAAGGCATTGCGGACCTTCTGTCGGAAAAACAGCCGTCGCTGCGCATGACGCAGACCTCGGACCTTGGCGCGCTCGCCGTGTTCCTGTGTTCGGACGCGGCCCATAACCTGACCGGCGTCACGATCCCGGTGGATGGCGGCTGGACCGCGCAATAACGATTTCATTGAACCGAAACGGGTGCCCGTCGCACTCTCTCCCATGAAAGGAGAATAGCGGCGATGGACACCCGTATCCGGGCGCTCGAGGCGTATCTCGTCGCCTCGGCCCGTGCCGGGGACACCCGCGCGCTGTCGCGGCTGGTCGAGCTTCGCGGTGGGCGGCTCATGGCTCATGCCGTGCGGCTTCTGGGCGACCGGGAGGTTGCGCGCGACGTGGTGCAGGAGGCGTGGGTGGAAATCCTGCGGGGGCTTCGCACCCTGCGCGACGACCACGCGTTCCTGCCTTGGGCGCTCAGGATCGTCACCCGCCGTGTCGCGCGTGAGATCCGGCGGCGCCAGCGGGGCCGGGCGTTGGAGGCGGCGGTGGCGTCGGAAACCGATCTGTCGGTGGACGAGGCCGGACCCGTCGCGTCGGACGCGGCCAAGGTGCGGGCGGCGATTGCCGCGCTCCCCCGCGATCAGGCGGCGACCGTCGCGTTATTCTACCTCGAAGACCTGTCGGTGGGCGAGGTCGCCACGGCACTCGACGTGCCCGTGGGGACCGTGAAGACCCGCCTCATGCATGCGCGGCGCAAGCTGCGCGATCTCTTGGAAGGAGAGGATGATGAACAAGATTGATCGGATGATCGAAGAGGCGCTGTCCGAAGAGGATCGCGCCATTGCCGAGGCGACGGCGGAACGCGGCTGGTTCGCGCTCGCCCTCGGCACGTTCCGGGGCAAGTTGGGCTGGATCACATGGGTCGTGATGATCGTTCAGACCACGATGTTCGGCTTCGCGGTCTGGTGCGGCTTTCGCTTCTACGGCGCGACCGATGTGCTGACGGCGGTGAAATGGGGCATCACGGCCGCGGTGCTGGCCCTCATGGCGACCGTTCTGAAACTCAGCCTCATGCCGCAGATTCAGGCGGATCGTATCCTGCGCGAACTGCGCCGGGTCGAGTTGATGATCGCGAAGCGGGACGTGGGCCAGTGACCCAGACCATCGCCTTGATCGCCGGGCCGTATCTGATCGTCACCGCGATCGGCTTCCTCGTGTCGCGCGGGTTTTATGAGCGCATGGTGCTTGGCAATGCCAAGGCCGACCCGGTGCTTCTGAACCTGTCCGGTGCCGTGCATTTCGTCGTCGGGATGGTGATCCTGGTCAATCACTGGCAGTGGAACGGCCTTGGCGCGATCCTCGTGTCGCTCCTCGGTGTTGCCGCCGTGGCCAAGGGGGCATCGCTGATCGCCGTGCCGGAGCTGACGCTCAAGACCCCCAAGACGGTGGGGCCGACCCTGACGATGAGCGCGGTTGGCTTCGCCCTGTGGGGGGCCGCACTGTTGTGGGTCGCCATCGCGACATGAAAACCCCCGATCCGTCAGACGGGTCGGGGGCGTGCACTCTAAAGCAAAAGGGTCCTGAAATGAGTGTCGAAACACTTAAGTGATCCGACACCTCTCAATATTACACGATTCTTACCATTCGGTCAAGAAATGAGCAACCTTACGTCCGGTTGGCCCGGGGTCGCGAAATAAAATGACCGGCGCATGAGGCCATGCGCCGGTCGGTGGCGTCGGAATGACGCCCGCGAGTGGTCTTGGTCTTACGAACCCGAAGCGGCGCGCAGGCTCGACGTGGAGTCGATGACTGTGGCGGTTTCGCTGTCGAATTCTTCCATCGCTTCAAGATCGGCTTCGGTGTAGCCGGTGATCATGAATTCGGTGACTTCACCTTCGTCGGAGGTTTCGTTCACCGCGAGGTGCTCGAGGTCGATGGCGACGTCATGTTCGCCGATGCCCAGGAACCCACCGATACCGATGACGGCCCAGACCTTGTTGTCGAGCATGTAGAAGTTGTCGACTTCGCCGACGTCGTTGCCGTCCTGCGACACGACGTTCACGCCGATGAGCGAGGAAATCTCGACGTCAGCAGCGGCTTCGAGGTCGGAGTCCATGGCGCTGGCATCGGCCGACATTTCGCCGTCGATTTCGCCATCGACTTCGGCTTCGGCGTCAGCCGCCATTTCTTCCATCTCGTCGCCGGCTTCTTCGGCGGCGTTCTCGGCGTCGGCGGCCAGTTCTTCGGCGCCTTGCTCGATGTCCTCAGCGGTGTTCTCGGCCGCATCGGCCACGTCTTCCGCCGTGTTTTCGATCGCTTCGCCGGTCTCTTCAGCGGCGGTCTCGATGTCCGATTCCAGCTCGGTCTCGGTGTCCATCTCGGCGTCGGCGGTCATGTCGTCACCGGTCGCCTCCATGTCGGTGGAGGTCGAGGTGTCGGAGTTCATGGTCGTGCCTTCGGTCGCCACGTCACCGGTCACTTCGGTGTCGGTCGAAACGTCCTGCGCAAAGGCCGAGCCGGCCACGAGGACGAGCGCGGCAGCAGACGTCATCAGGGTCTTGTTCAGCGGTTTCATATTCAAATCTCCTAGTTGTCGTGGCGCGCTCACGCGCCTTGTCACTCCAATGCGATGGTTGCGAGATTTGTTCCGGCCTGAAAAAGATTTGCGATTAGTCACTTAGAAATCGAATTTTTTCAAATGGTTGTGAGTTTGTCGCGAGCAACGGCGGGGTGCCTTGGGGGATGTCACAGACGAAAAAAGGCCGACGCGCGAAGCGTCGGCCTGAAGGTGAGACCCCGCAGAACGCGGGGCGCTCGGGGAGAGGGTCAGTCCGGCTTGCGGTTCGCGATCAGCTCGTCCACCACCGAAGGGTCGGCCAGCGTCGAGGTGTCGCCAAGCGCGCCGTAGTCGTTCTCGGCGATCTTGCGCAGGATGCGCCGCATGATCTTGCCGGAGCGGGTCTTCGGCAGCCCCGGCGCCCACTGGATGTAATCCGGCGAAGCGATGGGGCCGATCTCGGTCCGGACCCAGTTGCGCAGCTCGGTCTTGAGATCGTCGGTGTATTCCTCGCCTTCCATCAGGGTGACATAGCAGTAGATGCCTTGCCCCTTGATCTCGTGCGGGAAGCCGACGACGGCGGCCTCGGCCACCTTGGCATGGGCGACGAGGGCGCTTTCGACCTCGGCAGTGCCCATCCGGTGACCAGAGACGTTGATGACGTCATCCACCCGGCCCGTGATCCAGTAGTCGCCATCGGCGTCGCGGCGGCAGCCGTCACCGGCGAAGTAGTAGCCCTTGTAATCCGAGAAATAGGTCTTCACGAACCGCTCGTGGTCGCCGTAGACCGTGCGCATCTGGCCCGGCCAGCTATCGGCGATGCAAAGCACGCCCTCGCAGGGGGACTCGGCGATCTCGGTCCCGGCCTGCGGGTCGAGCACCACGGGCTGCACCCCGAAGAACGGCTTCATCGCCGCGCCCGGTTTGGTCGCATGGGCGCCGGGCAGGGGGGTCATCATGTGGCCCCCGGTTTCGGTCTGCCACCACGTATCGACGATGGGGCAGTTCCCCTTGCCGACGACGTCGTTGTACCAGTTCCAGGCTTCCGGGTTGATCGGCTCGCCCACGGTGCCCAGCACCTTGAGGTCGGACAGGTCGTATTTCGTCACCCACTCGGTCCCCTGACCCATGAGCGCACGGATCGCGGTCGGGGCGGTGTAGAACTGGTTCACCTTGTGCTTTTCGCACACGGCCCAGAACCGGCCCGCATCCGGGTAGGTCGGCACGCCCTCGAACATCAGCGTCGTCGCGCCGTTGGCGAGCGGGCCATAGACGATGTAGCTGTGGCCCGTGACCCAGCCCACGTCCGCCGTGCACCAGTAGATGTCGCCGTCGTGGTAGTCGAACGTCACCTCGTGCGTGAGCGCGGCATAAAGCAGGTAGCCGCCGGTCGTGTGGACGACGCCCTTGGGCGCGCCGGTCGAGCCGGAGGTGTAAAGGATGAACAGCGGATCTTCGGCGTTCATCGGCTCCGGCGGGCAATCGGCCGAGGCGTTCGCCATCAGCGCGTTGTAGGAGTGATCCAGCCCGTCCTTGAGGCCGACATCGGCGCCCGTGCGCTCGACCACGAGGGTCTGAACCTCGCCGCAATGCTCGCGCGCCTTGTCGACATTCGCCTTGAGCGGCGTGGCGCGGCCCCCGCGCGGGGCCTGATCGGCGGTCACGATGAGCTTGGCGTCACAGCCGGACACGCGGGCGGCCAGCGCCTCGGGCGAGAAGCCCGCGAAGACGATGGAATGGATCGCACCGATGCGCGCGCAGGCCAGCATGGCATAGGCGGCTTCGGGGATCATCGGCATGTAAAGCACGACCCGGTCGCCCTTGCCGACGCCCAGCGACTTGTAGACGTTGGCGAGCTTGTTCACCTGCTCGGACAACTCGTTGTAGGTGATGTGCTTGTCGACGTTCGGATCGTCGCTTTCCCAGATGATCGCGGTCTGGTCGCCGCGGGTGGCAAGGTGCCGGTCGACGCAGTTCGCCGCCACGTTGATCTCGCCGTCTTCGAACCACTTGATCGAGACGTTGTGGTAATCGAACGAGGTGTTCTTGATCTTGGTCGGCGTCTTGATCCAGTCGAGCCGCTTCATGTGTTCGCCCCAGAAAGCGTCGGGGTCGTTCACCGATGCGGCATACATCTCGTCATACTTCGCCGCATCGACATTGGCGTTCTTTACGAAGTCATCGGATGGGGCGTAGGTCTTGTCGGACATGGTCGGTCCTCCTCCTGCCGGTCGTGTTCTTGGAACGGGCGCCCGGAACAGGCGCCCGTGATCTGGCGGGTGCGAAGCGCCCCTCCCGGCGCGTCGCGGGTCCGGCTCAGATGGCCAGGTATTCGTGACGCAGAGCTTCGTTGTCGAGCACCTCTTTCGCGGTGCCGTCGAAGACCACGGTGCCGGTGTCGAGGATCACGGCACGGTCGGCGAGTTCCAGCGCCCGAACCGCGTTCTGTTCCACCAGCACGGTCGTGATGCCCTGCGCCTTGATGACATTCAAGGTCTTCTCGATCTCGTCGACGATGACGGGGGCGAGACCTTCGTAGGGCTCGTCAAGCAGCAGAAGTTTGATATCGCGCACCAGCGCCCGGGCGATGGCGAGCATCTGCTGTTCGCCTCCCGAAAGCGTGGTGCCTTCCTGCTTGCGGCGTTCGCCGAGGCGCGGGAACAGTTCGTAGACGCGTTCCAGCGACCAGCCGATCGGCGGTGCGATCTGGGCCAGTTGCAGGTTTTCTTCCACCGTCAGACCCTGAATGATGCGACGATCTTCGGGCACGAGGGCGAGGCCGTTCTGCGCCGCCTCGTGGCTTTTCATCTGGTGCAGCGGCTTGTGGTCGAGCCAGATTTCACCCTGCGTGACCATCGGGCTGCCGGTGCGCGCCAGCGCCCGCAGCGTCGAGGTCTTGCCGGCGCCGTTGCGGCCCAGAAGGGCGAGGATTTCGCCTTCGTGGACGTTGAAGGTCACGCCTTGGACGATGTAGCTCTCGCCATAATAGGCGTGAATGTCCCAGCAGGAAAAGAAGGCCGGGGCCGTGCTGGCGTGGTTGGCGTTGTTCGAATGATCCACGGGCTCGCGGCGCTTGGCCTCTCCGACGACTTGTTCGTTCATGTCCTTCATCCCCCTTACGCGGCCTCACCGAGATAGGCTTCTTTCACCTTCGGATGGCCCTTGATGTTCTCGGGCGTATCCTCGACCAGCGGCGTGCCTTGGGCCAGCACCGTGATCCGTTCGGCGAGCGAGAAGACGACGTGCATGTCGTGCTCGATGATCGCCATGGTGATGTCCCGTTTTTCCTTGATCTCCTTGAGGAGGTCGATGGTGTTGTTGGTGTCGGCGCGCGCCATGCCCGCCGTCGGTTCGTCGAGCAGCAGAAGCCGGGGTTCCTGCGCCAGACACATCGCCATCTCGAGCCGCCGTTTGTCGCCGCGCGACATCGAGGCCGCGTGCATGTGACGCTTGTCGATCATGTTCACGTCGGTGAGCATCTGCTCGGCCTGTTCGACGATATCGCGCTCATGCGCCACGGTTTCGAACGGGTGCATGCGGAACGCGCCGTCACGCTTGGCGAAGCACGAGATCATGACGTTTTCCATCACGGTCAGGTCGCCGAAGATCTCGGGCGTCTGGAACACGCGGGAAATGCCCATCTGGTTGATCTGGTGCGGCTTGAGACCCAGCACCGACTGGCCGTTGAACATGACCGATCCGGTGTCGGGGATCAGCTTGCCCACGAAGCAGTTGAGCAGGGTGGACTTGCCCGCGCCGTTTGGCCCGATAATGGCGTGCACCGTGTTTTCCTGAACCGAGAGGTTCACGTCCGAGAGGGCTTGCAGACCGCCGAAGCGTTTGCCCACGTTCTTGACTTCAAGGATACCCATTGGAGTTTCTCCTTATTCCGCGGGCTGCGTCTGGGCTTCCGCCCCGTCGCCCTTGGAGCGACGGTTGCGGACGGCCTTGGCGATGCGCTGGCCACCTTCGACAAGGCCACCGGGCAGGAAGATGACGACGAGCATGAAGAGCAGGCCGAGCGTCAGGTGCCAGGATTTGCCGACGAAGAAGTGGCTGAGGCCGATGAGGAAATCTTCGATCCCGTCCGGCATCCACGCGAACCACTGGTGCAGCATGTTGTCGTTGATCTTCGAGAAGATGTTCTCGAAGTATTTGATGAAGCCTGCGCCGAGGATCGGACCCATCAGGGTGCCGGCCCCGCCGAGGATGGTCATCAGCACGACTTCGCCGCTGGCGGTCCACTGCATCCGCTCGGCGCCCGCAAGCGGGTCCATCGAGGCCATGAGCGCACCGGCGAGCCCGGCATACATGCCCGAGATCACGAAAGCGGCAAGGGTGTAGGGGCGCGAGTTGAGGCCGGTGTAGTTCAGGCGCGTCTGGTTCGTCTTGATCGCGCGCAGCATCAGGCCGAAGGGCGACCGGAAGATGCGGAGCGACAGGTAGAAGACGAGGATCGCGACGATGGCGCAGAAGTAGTAGCCGTTGTTGAAGGTGAACTCCCACCCGCCGACATTGAGCTTCGCGCTTTCGTTCATGACGATGCCGAAGAAGTGCGGCGAGGTCGGGCTGTTCTCGCCCATCAGGACCTGCGGATCGTTGGTATAGACCTGAAGGCCGGTTTCACCGTTGGTCAGCGGCGTCAGCACCGAATAGGCGAGGTTGTAGCTCATCTGCGCGAAGGCGAGCGTGAGGATCGAGAAGTAGATCCCCGAGCGGCGCAGCGACACGTAGCCGATGAGCAGGGCGAAGAGGGCCGAGACGATCACCGCCAGCAGGATGCCGGGGACCACGTTGTAGCCCAGAAGCTTGTACATCCACACGACCGAGTAGGAGCCGACACCCAGAAAGGCCGCGTGGCCGAACGAGAGGTAGCCGGTAAGGCCGAAGAGGATGTTGAAGCCGATGGCGAAGATGCCGAAGATCGCGAACCGCTGCATCAGGTCCGGGTAGCCCGCGTTGAACGTGGCCATGCCGGAGCCTTCGGGAAACGGCTGGAGCAGGATCGGCGTGACCAGCGTCAGGAAGACGACGATCAGCAGGAAGGTGGTGTCTCGTTGTGACAGACCGAGCATTTTCATGGTCTTATTCCTCCATCACGCCGGCACGGCCCATGAGGCCCCGCGGACGGGTGAGCAGAATGATGATGGCGACGAGGTAGATGATGACCTGGTCGATGCCGGGAATGAGCGACTTGATTTCGTTCATCGAAGCGAAGCTTTGCAGGACACCCAGCAGGAACCCCGCGGCGACGGCGCCGGGCAAGCTGCCCATGCCGCCGACGACGACCACGACGAAGGAGAGCACGAGGAAGTCCATCCCCATGTGATAGTTCGGTGCCAGAATGGGCGTGTACATCACCCCCGCCATGCCCGCGACCGCGGCGGCGAGGCCGAACATCAGCGTGAAGCGTTTGTCGATGTTGATGCCCAGAAGCCCCACCGTCTCGCGGTCGGCCATACCGGCCCGCACGACCATCCCGAAGGTGGTGAACTGGAGGAACGAGAACACCGCGCCGATCACGATGGCGGCGAAGAGGAAGTAGACCAGACGCCAGTAGGGATAGATGATGACGTTCGGGTCGAAGCCGAGCAACACGCCGAAATCCATCGACCCGGAGAAGGCATCCGGTGCCCCGGTCTGGATCGGGTTGGCGCCGAAGAAGTACTTGATGAGCTCCTGAAGCACGATGGCAAGGCCGAAGGTCACGAGGATCTGGTCGGCATGCGGGCGCTTGTAGAAGTGCTTGATGAGGCCGCGTTCCATGACGAAGCCGACGAGCAGCATGACGGGAATGGCGAAGATGATGGCCAGCGGCACCGACCAGTCGATCAGCCAGTCACCGACATCGGCGCCGAACCAGGCCTCGACGTAAGGAACCTCGACCTTGAGCGGGTTGCCCAGGAAGTCCTTTTTCGTCGGGTCGATCTGTTCGAACGACAGGTTGAAGATCCGCTGAAGCGTGACGGCGACGAAGGCGCCGATCATGAACAGGGCACCGTGGGCGAAGTTCACGACGCCGAGCGTGCCGAAGATGAGCGTGAGCCCGAGGGCGATCAGCGCATAGGCCGAGCCCTTGTCGAGCCCGTTCAGAATTTGAAGAATGATGGCGTCCATTGTCCCCACCGGTGCTGCATAAGGGTGTGTGAAACGAACGCGGCGCGGGTCTTGCCGCCCACTGCCTGCGCATGAGTGTAGGGCGGGGATGTCCCCGCCCTACGAAGGGTCTGACGATTACGCGCCGTCGTTGCACTCGCCGAGCGAGGCTTCGTCGCCACCGAACATCGGGTGGTTCGGCTCGTACATGACCTGATCGACCGGCGTGACTTCCACGATTTCGAGGGTGTCGTACTCGGTGGTCGGGTTCTCGGCGCCTTTCATGACCAGCACGTCCTTGAAGCACTGGTGGTCTTCGGCGCGGTAGAGCGTCGGGCCGTTGCCCATGCCGTCGAATTCGAAACCTTCGAGGGCTTCGGCCACGGCGCAGGGGTTGAACGAACCGGCACGGGTCACGGCGTCGGCATAGAGCAGCGTCTGCACGTAGCAGGTGTGCGCCGAACCCGACGGCGGACGGCCGTACTTTTCACCGAACGACTTGACGAAGGCCTGCGTGCCCGCGTCTGTCAGCTGCCAGTTCCAGTTCATCGAACCGTACACGCCCTTGATGTTCTCGCCGGCACCGGCGGCCATCAGTTCGGAGTAGAGCGGAACCACGATTTCGAAGTTCTTGCCGTTGGCTTGCGCGTCGCGCAGGCCGAACTGGATCGACTGGGTGAGCGAGTTCACCATGTCTCCGCCGTAGTGGTTCAGGATGAGCACGTCCGCGCCCGAGTTCAGAACCGGCGTGATGTAGGACGAGAAGTCGCCCGCGCCGACAGGCGTCATCACGTTGTTGACGGTTTCCCAACCCAGCGCCTCGGTGGCGTTCTGGATCGACTCCTGCTGGGTCCAGCCCCAGGTGTAGTCGGCGGTCAGGTGATAGGCGCGACGGTCGGTACCGTAGGCGTTCTTCAGCACCGGAGCCAGAGCGGCGCCCGACATGTAGGCGTTGAAGAAGTGACGGAAACCGTTGGCCTTGCGGTCCTTGCCGGTGGTGTCGTTGGAGTGGGTCAGACCCGCCATGAAGATGATGCCGGCTTCCTGGCAGAGGCCCTGAACGGCCACGGCCACGCCCGAGGACGAACCGCCGTTGATCATCACGACGCCGTCTTTTTCGATCATCGACTTGGCCGAGGCGCGCGCGGCGTCCGACTTGGTCTGGGTGTCGCCGGTCACGAAGGCCGCTTTCTTGCCCAAGATGCCGGTCCCGTCGAGCGCCTTCGACGAGAAGGTGTTCAGCATGCCGCCGTCGCCTTCGCCGTTGATGTGCTGGATGGCGAGTTCCTGCGCGCGCAGTTCGTCGAGGCCTTCTTCTGCGTAGGGGCCGGTCTGCGGCACGTTGAAGCCGAAGGTCACGGTGTCACCGGTCGGCTCGTTGGTGAACGCCATCGCGCCGGAGGTGAAGATCGTCGGCATCGCAAGGCCGGCGCCGGTCACGGCACCCGTCTTGAGAAGCCCACGACGGGTGAAGTTCGATTTGGACATGAATATCCTCCCGTTTGGAAATGACGACATGGCCTCCCCGCACATGCCGTGTGCCTTTTTACAGGCTGTGGGCATTATGACGTTGGGTCAGAAAATTCCGCAACAAATGGTTCAGATGTAACAATTTTTTTGTAAACAAATGAACTGATACCATGGTATACCTGTAAACAAATTTTCGCGCAGGTGCAGAAAGCATCGGAAAACCAAGGAAAATTTCATGCCTCAGTCCCGCCTGACCGGAAGCCGGATCCGCGAGCGTCGGCTGGCGCTGGGCACGCGTCAGGCCGACTTGGCCCGCGCCGTGGGGGTGTCGCCCGCATACCTCAATCTGATCGAACACAATCGCCGCAGAATCGGCGGCAAGTTATTGGTCGATCTCGCGCGCGAACTGAACACCGAGCCCGCGCAACTGTCCGAAGGCGCGGGGCAGGCGCTCGTCAATGCCCTGCGCGATGCCGCCGCCCGGTTCGAGAACGTCACACCCGAACTCGACCGGGTCGAGGAGTTCGCGGGCCGGTTCTCGGGCTGGTCGGCGCTCGTCGCGACGCAGGCGCGCCGGATCGAGGATCTCGAACGGGTGGTCGAGACGCTGTCGGATCGGCTGACCCACGATCCGCACCTTGCGGCCTCGCTCCACGAAGTGCTGTCAACGGTGACCGCGATCCGGTCGACCGCCGCGATCCTTGCCGAGACCGAGGACATCGACCCGGACTGGCAGTCGCGGTTCCTGCGCAACATGCGCGAAGAGGCGCAGCGCCTGTCATCGTCGGCCGAAGGGCTGGTGACCTATCTTGAGGCGGGCGCGGATACCCGCGAGATGCAGGTCTCGGCGGTCGACGACCTTGCCGCCTATGTGGGCGAGGCGGGCTATCATTTTCCCGAGCTCGAAAAGCCCGCCGTGGGCGAGGGCGAGATCGGGCTGATGCTCGAAAAGGCCGGGCCGCTGAGAGACAAGGGCGCGCGCGACCTCGCCCACCGGATGCTGGTGCGCTATCTGGCCGATGCCCGCGCCATGCCGTTGAGCGCGTTTCGGACCTCGCTCGCCAATACGGGCGAAGACCCGGCGCGGGTCGCCGACGGCTTCGGCGTGGGGCTGGACGCGGTGCTGCGGCGCATGGCCAGCCTGCCGACGGCCGATGACGAACCGGGGCGGGGCCTCGTGGTCTGCGACGGGTCGGGAACGGTCACGCTGCGCAAACCGCTCGAGGGTTTTCCGCTGCCGCGGTTCGGTGCGGCCTGTCCCCTGTGGCCCCTCTATCAGGCGCTGGCCCGCCCGGCGCAACCCATCGCGCGGGTGGTCGAAATGCCGGGCACGGACCCGAAGCTGTTTCTGTGTCGCGCCCTCTCGGTTCCCCGCCCGGCGGCGACTTTCGACGCCCCACCCATTCATGAGGCGACGATGCTCATCGAACCCGTCGAGCACACCTCCGGCCCGGTGCTCAGGGTCGGCGCGTCCTGCCGGATCTGCCCGCGCGAGACCTGTTCGGCGCGGCGCGAACCGTCGATCCTGGGCAAGCAGAGCTAGCCGGTCTTGGCCGTCCCCGCTGCTCGTGCGCACGGTATCGCGCGGCACCACGCGGTCGCCACCGTCCCAAGCCCCTGTTCTGCTTTGACTTTGCACCACCCTGAGGCGATAAACGAGAAACGCGGGCTCAGGGGGAGGGCCCATCGGGGGAGTTTATGGCGAAACAAGTTCTGCTGATCGAGGACGAGCCGAACATCATCGAAGCGATCTCATTCATCCTCAGCCGTGATGGCTGGTCCGTCTCGACCCATGCCAACGGCGAGACGGCGATGGATGCGGTGCGACGGCACACGCCGGATGCGCTGGTGCTCGACGTGATGCTGCCGGGCCGCTCCGGATACGAGATTTTGCAGGATCTGCGGGCCGACCCAGAGATGGGCACGCTGCCCGTGCTGATGCTGACCGCGCGCGGCCAGAAGAAGGACCGGGAATTGGCCGACAAACTCGGCGCGACGCGGTTCATGACCAAGCCGTTCTCCAACGCCGAGGTCCTGACCGTCTTGCGCGAGATGACCGGCGGGGCGTGAGGCGCGGATGACGCGACGCCCGACAACCTTCCTTGCCCGTGACACCTACCGCCGTCGCCGCCTGATCGACGCGCTTCGCGTGCTGCCGGTGCTGGGGCTGCTTCTGTTCCTCGTGCCGCTTCTTGGCTCCGGCACCTCCGAACGGTCGACGGCCTATGCCGGGATGTATTTGTTCGCCGCGTGGCTGGTGCTTATCATCGGGGCGTCTTTGCTGGTGCGTGCGGTGGCGCGCTCGCCCGGTGGCGTCGCCTCGGACCCGCTCGAGCCGGGATCGGTCGAGGACGAGGACTGAGCATGGTCGGCTTCAACCTGCTGATCGCCGTCAGTCTGGCCTATGTCGGTTTCCTGTTCCTCGTCGCGTTCTGGGGCGACCGGCAGGCGCGGACCGGGCGCGGCGGCTGGCTGCGTGCGCCGATCATCTACACCCTGTCGCTTTCGATCTATTGCACGGCCTGGACGTTCTATGGCGCGGTCGGCTACGCCGCGCGGTCGGGGCTGGAGTTCGTGACCATCTATCTCGGCCCCACCATCGTCATGGTCGGCTGGTGGTGGGTTCTGCGCAAGCTGGTCCGCATCGGGCGCGCGCAACGCATCACCTCGGTCGCGGACCTCATATCCTCGCGCTACGGCAAGTCGAACCTTCTGGGCGTGATCGTCACGCTGCTCGCCGTGATCGGCACGACGCCCTATATCGCGCTTCAGCTTCAATCGGTGGTCCTGTCCTATTCGGTCTTCGCCCAGCAAGGCGGGGATGCGGCGGCCGATCCCGAGGCCACCGCGCTTTGGGTCGCTGTCGGTCTTGCCGCCTTTACCGTGCTTTTCGGCACCCGGAACCTCGACGCGAACGAGCGGCATCACGGCGTGGTCACCGCCATCGCGGTCGAGGCGGTCGTGAAACTCGTGGCCCTGCTGGCGGTCGGCATCTTCGTGGTCTGGGGCGTGACGGGCGGCCCCGGCGCGATCGCCGAGACGATCCATGCCTCGCCCATCGCCACGTGGGAACTGGACGGACCGCGCTGGGCCACGATGATCTTCCTGTCCGCCGCCGCGTTCCTGACCCTGCCGCGCATGTTTCAGGTTCTGGTCGTCGAAAACGTGGACGAAAAACAGCTCGCCACCGCAAGCTGGGCGTTTCCCCTGTATATGTTCCTGATGAGCCTGTTCGTGGTTCCCATCGCGGTCGTGGGTCTGAGCGTCCTGCCGGCTGGCGCGAACCCGGACCTTTTCGTTCTGACGGTGCCCCTGCATTTCGATCAGGGCGGGCTGGCGATGCTCACCTTCCTCGGCGGATTCTCGTCCGCGACCTCCATGGTCATCGTGGCGGCCATCGCGCTGTCCACCATGGTGTCGAACCACATCGTCATGCCGATCTGGCTGTCGGCGCGCATGGGCGGGGCGGCGATGTCGGGGGATGTGCGCCATGTCGTTCTGGTGTCGCGCCGCTTGTCCATCGCCGCCGTTCTCGGCCTCGGCTGGTTCTATTACCACCTGTCGGGCGGGGGCGAGGCGCTGGCGGCCATCGGCCTGATCTCGTTCGCGGGCGTGGCGCAGGTGCTTCCGTCGCTGATCGGCGGGCTGTTCTGGCGCGGGGCGACCCGTGTGGGCGCCGCCGTCGGCCTGATCCTCGGCTTCACGATCTGGGCCTACGCGCTTTTCCTGCCGTCCTTCGGCGAGGGCGTGATGACCGCGCGCTTCATGGCCGAGGGGCCTTGGGGCATCGACTGGCTGCGCCCGCAGGCGTTCTTCGGCATCGAGGGGATGGACCCTGTGGTTCATGCGATCTTCTGGTCGATGGCGCTCAACACCGGCGCGTTCATCGCCGGGTCGCTGGTGTCGTTTCCGCGCCCGATGGAGCGGCTTCAGGGCGCCCAGTTCGTCAATGTGTTCGAACACAGCCGCACGGCTCAGGGCTGGTCGCGCGGCAATGCCGAGGCCGAGGATCTTCTGGTCATGGCGCAACGGATCATGGGCGCGAGCGAGGCGCAGAACCTGTTCCATGCCGAAAGCGCGCGGCAGGGCA
Organism: Maritimibacter alexandrii; assembly: GCF_005871115.1. Classification (NCBI taxonomy): domain Bacteria; kingdom Pseudomonadati; phylum Pseudomonadota; class Alphaproteobacteria; order Rhodobacterales; family Roseobacteraceae; genus Maritimibacter; species Maritimibacter alexandrii. The sequence continues at coordinate 251,341 of NZ_SWKQ01000013.1, read as the reverse complement.
AGGAAGGGTATCTGCCCGATACCACGCCCGATTTCCTGCGCATTCTCGAACGGGAACTGTCCGGCTCGGTCGGGGCCGCCACGGCGCATGCGATGGTCGGCCAGATCGTCGGCGGTGCCTCGGTCTCGGTCGACGACCTGATGGCCGTGGCCGATGAGACGCAGCAGATTCTGGAATATTCCTCGCAGCTCGAAGCCAAGTCGGAAGAACTGGTCCGCACCGCTCGCCAGTTGCAAGAAGCGAACGAGAAGCTGACGGCCCTGTCGATCCAGAAGGACGCGTTTCTGAGCCAGATCAGCCACGAACTGCGCACGCCCATGACCTCGATCCGGGCTTTTTCCGAGATCCTGAAGGAAGGCGGGATGGAGGATGCGGATACCCGCAAATATTCCGGCATCATTCAGGACGAGGCGATCCGCCTGACACGGCTGTTGGACGATCTTCTGGACCTGTCGGTGCTTGAGGCCGGGCAGGTGACGCTGAACATGCAGCCGGGCAACCTTCAGGCCGTGCTGGACCGGGCGGTCTCCGCGGGCGCGACCGGGCGGGATGGCCGCACGCTCGACATCCGGCGGACCCCGGCACGCGAGGATGTGACGATCGAAACGGACACGGACCGGCTGAGTCAGGTCTTCATCAACCTGATCGCGAATGCGCGCAAATACTGCGATGCGGCCCATCCGCGTCTGACCATATCGGTCGCGCAGAACGCCAAGCGGGTCGAAGTAGATTTCATCGACAATGGCACGGGAATTCCGGCCGAGAGCCAATCCATGATCTTCGAGAAATTCTCGCGCCTGTCGGATCAGCAAAAGGCGGGCGGGGCCGGTCTGGGCCTTGCGATCTGTCGTGAGATCATGTCGAAGCTCGGCGGATCGGTCACATACCTGCCGGGGCAAGGCGGTGCTGCCTTTCGCGTGACCCTGCCGCGTTAACCTTCACCCTTTGTCAACCTTGTGCTGCGAGTGTCGGGGACGGACACCTTTGCCCGTGGCACAGGATATGAACACAGACGAACGCCCCAGCGCGATGCAGCGCAAGGCGGGGGCGGGACGACCGCCGCCCGAGATCGGCGCGCCCACGGCGGCGCGTATTCTGCGCACGGCCATCATGCAGGCGGGCGAGGATGTGGCGGGACTGTCCATCGTCGCGGGCCAGCCCGATGAGGTGCGCACGACCCTTGCCCCGATCGTCGAGGGGATCGGGGAACACGCGCTCATCGCGCTGATCGAGGGGCCCGAGGGTCGCTATGGCCTGATCCTCGTCGATCCGGACACGCTTGCGGCATTGATCGAGATACAGACCACGGGCCGGGTCGTTCCGCGCCCCGCGACCGCACGACCGCCGACCCGGACGGACGCCATCATGTGCGCGGATTTCATCGACCGCGTGCTGGAATTGCTCGAAGACCGGACGGCGGAGGCGGATATCGACATCGCACCGGCGCTGGGCGGGTTTCGCTACGCGCTCGCCCTGTCAGAAGCGCGGGCGATACCGATGACGCTGGACGACGTGCCCTACCGGCGGTTCCACGTCTCTCTCGATCTCGGGCGCGGAGCGAAACAGGGCACGCTCGATGTGATCCTGCCGTTCAATGCGGCCCCGTCGGGTGCCGCTGCGGCGACGAACGCCGACCCGGCGGGGTTCACGCAGGCTCTGGCCGAAGTGGTCGGTGAGGCGGAAGTGCTGCTGCGCGGCACGCTTCACCGTTTGCAGATGCCGCTGGCCGAGGTGGCGGGGCTTTCCGTGGACAGCGTCATCCCCATCCCGCGCGAGGCGCTGGGGCAGGTCGCGATCGAGGATATCGACGGGCGCACCGTGAAACACGGGCGGCTGGGCATGTCGGGTGGCCATCGCGCGATCCGCATCGGCGCGGTCGCCGAGGCGGAACCGCAGATGGACGCGCCCGCGCGCCCTGCGAAACCCGCCGCCCTGCCGCCGGTCGACTCGTTGCCGGACCTGCCGGAAGGTGGCGATGTGCCGGATTTGGGGGATGTCGCGGATCTTGGCGCGCTCGGTGACACTGGCGATCTGCCCGATCTGCCTGATCTGCCGGACTTACCCGATTTGCCGGACCTTGCGGACCTGCCCGATCTGCCCGACTTGTCCAATTCCGACAACCCGCTCGACCTTTCCTGACCGTCTGGCAATCCCGTCTTGACCAAGATCAAGGCGGCGGGACAAACTTGGGCTATTGATGCTCCTGTTTATAGGGGAGACACCATGCCCGACGTCGCGAAATACCGCCCAATACTCGAAGCCCGCCTCGCGGAACTCGACACGCGCCTGCACGAGATCGATGATGAACTCGACAGCCACCAGTCGAAGGACTGGGAAGACCTGGCGACGGAACGGGAAGAAGACGAGGTGCTCGAGCAGATGGGGCAATCCGGTCAGGCCGAGATTGCCCAGATCAAGGCCGCACTGACCCGTATGGACGAAGGCGAATACGGCTATTGCGTGCAATGCGGGGCCGAAATCGCCGAAGCGCGTCTCGACCTCGTGCCACAGGCGCCGCTCTGCGCGACCTGCGCGTCCAAGACAGGCTGACGCAACTATTTTGCTGCTTGGTTCAGAGGAAGGAACCGGGAGGATACTATGAAGGACGAATTGATGAACACGGCCCGCACGCTGATGGACGACATCGCGGCGGACCCGGTGAACTGGCGTATGTGGGAGGACCGCCTGCGCCAGACCATCGCGATGCATGCCGAATACGGGCTTGAGCTTCCGGCACAGCTTCGGGTCTATGCCGATTGGCTGCGGCAGGACGACGACGAAGACCTGTTCGAGAACATGCCGGTCTGACGGCGGCCTTCGGATTACGAAAAATTTGCATTGGAGCCGCCTGCGGCCTAGTTTGCTGTAACAATTAGGCAAATCGGAGCGGTAGCGCCGCATGGACGCGGGACCGTCAGGGGCAGAGAAGGTCAGGTGGGAACGACGCGAAGGCGTCGCGGTTCTCACTGTCGCCAATCCCCCGGTCAACGCGCTTGTCCAGCCGGTGCGCGCGGCCCTGCTCGAAAGCGTCGAACGCGCCGAAGCCGACCCCGACGTTTCCGCCATTCTGATCCAGGCCGAAGGGCGCACCTTCCCCGCTGGCGCCGATGTGCGCGAGTTCTCGGTCGCGGCCGGGGAGCCGACGCTTGCCGACCTGTGCCGGACGATCGAGGACTGCACGAAGCCCGTGGTCGCGGCGATCCACGGCACGGCACTGGGCGGCGGACTGGAACTGGCGCTGGCCTGTCATTACCGCATGGCGCTCCATGACGCGCGGTTTGGATTTCCCGAGGTGTCGCTGGGGCTCGTCCCCAATGCCGGTGGCACCCAGCGTTTGCCGCGTCTCGTCGGAGCGCGGGTGGCGCTCGACCTCCTGACCACCGGCAAGCCCATCGACGCGAACCGTGCTCTTGCCGCCGGGCTCGTCGACAAGATCGTTCAGAAAAACCTCGACAAGGCCGCCTTCGGGTCGGCCCGCAACTTCGCCGAAAGCGGCGTCCCACCGCGCCCGACCCGCGACCGCACCGAAGGGTTCGGGCAGGCCAGACCCTATCTCGAAGCCGTCGCCGCCCGGCGTGCCGCGATGCAGGGCAGTGCGGGCGAGGCCGGGATCAGGGCCGTGGAACTGGTCGAGGCCGCGCTTCTCGTCCCGTTCGACGCCGGGCTGGAGATGGAACACGCGGCCTATGACGACCTCGTGAATTCCGATGCGGCGCGGGGTCTGCGCCACGCCTTCCTCGCCGAACGCCGGGCCGGGCGGTTTCCGTCACTGGCCGGGGTGGCGGCGCAGCGGGTGTCGTCCGTGGGGGTGGTGGGCGCAGGGGCGCTGGCCCGAGATGTGGCGATGGCCGCCCTCAAGGCCGGGGTGCCGGTGACCGTCGCGCTGGAGGACGACACCGCGATCACGCGTGTCCGGGGCCGGATCGAACGCGCCTTCGGCGACGCGGTCGAGGCGGGAACGCTCAGTGGCCGGGACCGCGACGACCGGCTCAGGCGGTTGAACACGGCAGACGACTACGGCGCCCTCGACGACATGGACGTGATTATCGAGGCATTGGCCGAGGACAGCGTGCGAAAGACACAGGCGCTGGGCCAACTGTCGCAGATCGCCGCGGGCCATACGATCTTCGCCAGCTCGACGGCGGAATGCGATATCGAAACCCTCGCAGGCGCGTCAGGGCGCCCGGATCGGTTCGCCGCGATGCATTTCATCGCACCCGCCGATGCCAACCGGCTGGTCGAAATCGCACCGGCGCGGGGCACCCGGCCCGAGGCGCTGATGACGCTGATCCGGCTGGCCCGCGCGATGGGCAAGGGGCCGGTGCTGACCGGGGCGCGGCAGGGGCTGGTCTACAACAGGATGCGTCAGGCCTATTACGCGGCGGCGGCTTTGGTGGTCGAACAGGGTGCCTTGCCCGCCGAAGTCGATCTTGCCATGCGCGGCTACGGGATGCCGCTTGGCCCGTTTCAGGCGCAGGACGTCGCCGGGATCGAAGCGGTCTGGGGCCTGAACCTCGATGCCTGCCCGTCGGAACTTCCCGCACGGATGATCGAACAGGCTTGGTATGGCCAGCGCACCGGACAGGGGTTTTACGACTACCGGGGCGAGGACGGGGTGGGGCGACCCTCGACTGACGTGACCAACATGATCCGGGCATTGCGCGATTATCGCGGGATCAGGCCACAGGTGTTCGAGAAAGAGGACATTCGACGCCGCTGCCTGTTCGCGATGGCGAACGAAGGGGCGCGGCTCGCCGCGGCGCGGGTCGTGGACCGGCCCTCGGATATCGACGCGGTGATGCTGCTGGGGCTGGGGTTTCCCCGCGAAAAGGGTGGCCCGATGCTGGCCGCCGACCTCGCCACACCGCTCGAGGTGCGCAAGGACTTGTCGGCCTGGGCGTCCGAGAACCCGTTCTGGACACCGGTCCCGCTGTGGGACGAGCTTGTGAAGCACGGGCGCCGGTTCGAGACGATCGGAAAGGCCTGAGGCCGGTTCAGGCGAGGATGACGCCGACCACGACGAGGATCAGCCCGAAGGCTGACAGCATCAGCGAGCCGAAGTTCAGGATCATCGCGCGGCGCACGGTTTCGCGCAGCGCCTCGTCGTCCTGCCCGGAGCGTTTCGCCTTGAGCACGCGCAGGGCGCTGAGGATCAGGCCGACAAGGCCCACGGCGGAGATGACCGCACCGATGATGATGAGAAGTTCCATGCGCTGCCTCTAGCGTGGGCAAGGCGCTGCCGCAAGCGAGAAGGGGTCTTGATGGGCGGTGGCGATGCGACTAGCAAGAGGGTCCACCAGACCGAGCGAGGACAGCATGATGGACGTGATGGACGAGACCGAAGGCACCCCGAGCAGCTACCGCGTGACGGCGGACGAGTTGCGCCAGTTCATCGAGCGGTTCGAGCGTCTGGAGATGGAGAAAAAGGACATCGCCGACCAGCAGAAAGAGGTGATGGCCGAGGCCAAGGCCCGTGGCTACGACACCAAGGTCATGCGCAAGGTGATCGCGCTGCGCAAGCGCGAGCCCGACGACATCGCCGAGGAAGAGGCGGTTCTCGACATGTACAAGCAGGCGCTCGGCATGAGCTGATCCGCGATCCGGTCGGTCGGGCCCGGTGCGCCGGACGACCGATCAGGCGGTGATGAAATTCACGCCGGGAATCCGCGCGATTTCCAGCATGTCGTCTTCGTAGGAGGCCGAAAGCTCCTCCACCAGTTCCGCGGTCCAACCCGGCAGATTGATCTCTTGCTCGACCGCGTCTTCGATCGCGTATTTGTCGAGAAAGGCGGCGAGCACCCGGCGGCGCTGGATCTCGTTGGTCGGCTGGTTCTCGGCCATGTAGGCGCGCAGGCGCTTGACCCCTTCGCGCTCCATGATCTGCGCGATGATGTCCAATCCGCCCTTGAACAGCACGCGCATGTCGATGGCGGTGATTTCGTGCATGACCTCGGGCCAGATCAGAGGCGTATCCTCGTTGCACCAGACGGTGATCTGGCAGTCCGGGTTCTCTTCGCGGATGTCCTTGATGATGTCGGACCAGACCATGCCCATCGGGTTCAGCTTCGACATGACTTCGCCCCGGTCGATGTCGGTGTATTTCGTCAGAAAGGCCGGAACGAAGGTCGCGGGGTCGCGCACGGCAAGGAAGAACTCGACCTTGTGGTCGGGGAAGAGGTTGTGGAGCACGCGCGCCTTTTCGGCCGCCGCCGGATAAAGCATTCCATCCTCGAGCGCGCGGCGCGGGCCGCTGATGAAATTGTCGAAGGAAAACACCAGCCGATCCGGGTCCGTGCCGTCGAGGATCTGCTCGAGCACCATGTCCTGCGTTTCGAGCGACGCGGGCTTGCCGGCGAGCTTGACCGCCACATCGGCCAGAAGCTTGCGGTAGCGTGACGGACCGGGAACGGCGACGCCCTGTTCGGTGAAGATCTGGTTGTTCTTGACCAGCGATTTGACGAGTTGATCTTCGTCAGTGCAATGGGCACCGATGTGGAATGCAATCTGCATGAGTGGTTCGGGCCGTCCTTTCGGTAGTGGGCCAATTTATAGCGGGAATTCTGGACAGTTAAACCGGAAATGGGATATGCGGACCGGGCGATGGTTGAGCGAAATGGTCAAGTTCTGACGCGCCCGAAAGGCCTGCGAATGCCCAGCCGGTGGTCGGTGGGGGCCGTGCTGATCGGGCTGCTTGTCGTCGGCCCGATCCTTGCGGTGGTCTGGATGGCGTTCAACCCGGCCGAGAACGTCTGGCCGCATCTCATCTCGACGACGCTTCCACGCTACTTCACCAACACCGTGATCCTCGCCCTGTCGGTCGCGTTCCTGTCCGCCGCTGTGGGCACCGGGGCCGCGTGGCTGATCGTCATGTACCGGTTTCCGGGGAGCCGTTGGCTGGAGTGGCTGCTGCTCTTCCCTCTGGCGATCCCCGCCTATGTCGGGGCCTATGCGCTTGTCGATTTCCTCGAATATTCCGGCCCGGTGCAGACCGCGTTGCGCGGACTGTTCGGGTGGGAGAACGCGCAGGCCTATTGGTTTCCTGAGATCCGCTCCATCGGCGCGGCGATCATCGTCCTGACCGCCGCCCTGTCGCCCTATGTCTACCTTCTGACCCGCACCGGGCTGCGCGAGCAATCGGGCGGGGTGTACGAGGTGGCGCGGGCGCTGGGGTCGGGCCCCTTCGGGCGCTTCTGGCGCGTCGGGCTTCCGCTGGTGCGCCCCGCGATTGCCGCCGGGTCCGCCATCGTGATGATGGAGACGGTCTCGGATTTCGGCACCGTCGATTTCTTCGCGGTGCAGACCCTGACCACGGGCATCTTTACCACATGGCTGGAAATGGGCAACGCGGGCGGGGCCGCCCAGATCGCCATGGTCATTCTGGGGCTCGTCCTCGTGCTGGTCGCCATCGAAAAGGTCAGCCGGTCGAAAAGCCGGTTCTACCGGCTCGAACGCCAGCAACGCCCCGTCGATCCGGTCGCCTTGACCGGCTGGCAGGGGTGGCTTGCGACCCTGTTCTGCCTTGTCCCCTTCGCCGTCGGCTTCATCCTGCCTGTGGGCGTGCTCCTGTGGCACGCGGCGCACAATGCCGAGGAATGGCTGTCCGCCGGGCTGTTCCGCGCCCTCGGGCATACGGTGGCGGTCGGCGGCAGCGCGGCGGTGGTGACGGTGACGCTTGCGCTGTTTCTGGTCTATGGCGTTCGCCTGACCGGGTCGAAGCTGCCGCGCATGGTCATGCCGGTCTCGACGATCGGCTACGCCGCGCCCGGTGCCGTTCTGGCGGTCGGCATCCTGATCCCCTTGGCCGCGCTCGACAACACGGTCGCCGACGCGGTCTATGGCCTGACCGGGTTCGATCCGGGCCTGCTGTTGACCGGCACGGCCTTTGCCATGGTCTTCGCCTACTGCGTCCGGTTCTTCGCCATCGCCCAGAACGCGGCGGATGCCGCGATGGGGCGGGTGTCGCCATCGCTGCCGATGGCCGCGCGGTCGCTGGGCCGGTCGGCGGGCGGGGCGCTGCGCGAGGTCTATGTGCCCCTGATGCGCGGCTCGGTTGGGACCGCGCTTCTGCTCGTCTTCGTGGACTGCGTGAAGGAGTTGCCCGCGACGCTTCTTCTGCGCCCGTTCAACTACAACACGCTCGCTACGCGGGTCTATGAAAAGGCCTCGCTGGAACAGATCGGGCAGGCGGCGCCCGCGGCGATCCTCGTCATTCTCGTGGGGCTCGTGGCGGTCGGTTTCATGGCGCGCGCGAACCGCTGATCGCGGATTGACAGCGCGACGGGGCGGCCCTATCTGCGCGACCGATGCGCCAGCGAGCGCAGCGTGACGCCCGCCGCGTGGCCGACCGGCAGATGAGTGGGCCCCTTGGATGAAAACCGATGGCAGGAATGCTGTTTCCCTCGGGCGACCCCGCCGCCGACCGGCGCGCGAGCTATGCCGAGACAATGGCCCATCTGGGCGATATGGACGCGGCGATCGACGTGTTGTCCGGCGCCCTTGAGATCGCGCCGGGCTGGGCGGCAGGCTGGTTCCGGCTGGGCGAATTTCACGACCTTGTCGGAGATGGCGACGCCGCCGTGACGGCATGGGGCCGGGCCATGACGCTCGATCCGACCGACCCGTTCGGGGCGGGCCTGAAGCGCGATCTGGCGCGGGCTGTTCCGCTGGTCGACACGATGCCGCCAGCTTTCGTGGAACTGCTGTTCGACCAATATGCGCCGCGTTTCGAGACGTCGCTGGTCGAAAAGCTGGACTATCGCGGGCCGGACGAGATCATGTCGGCGCTCGCCGTCGCAGGTTTGGACCGGGTCGAAAGGGCGCTCGACTTGGGCTGCGGGACCGGGCTTATGGGCGAGCGACTGCGGGGGATCAGCGGTTGGCTCGAAGGCTGCGACCTGTCGGCCCGGATGCTGGCCGAGGCGGACGCCAAGGGCATTTACGACCGGCTCGAAAAGCGCGACATCGGCGCCTTGGACCTTGGCGGTGCGCCGTTCGACCTGATCGTCGCCGCCGATGTGTTTGCCTATCTCGGCGCGCTCGAACGGGTGGTCGGCTGGTGTGCGGGGATGCTGGCACCGGGCGGGCGGCTGGCGTTCACCGTCGAGAAGGCCGACACGGGCGTCGTCCTGCGCGAAAGCCGCCGCTTCGCCCATGGTCCCGACTACATCGCCCGCCTGCTGGCCGATGCCGGTTTCGCCCATTTGAGGATCGAAGATTGCGTCGTCCGTCTGGACCGGGGCGCGCCCATCGCCTCGCTCTGCGTCGTCGCCACGGGGTTGGAGGCGAGCCGCAACGCGGGCGAAGAGGATCGCGCGTCGCTCCCGGCCTGAGCGACCGGGCGGTGCGGGCTTGCGCCCGCGCGGTTTTTGCGCCGCCCCGGCGAGGCCGGGTCGACGCGGTGGGGGAGGCCAGCCTCCCCCAGCCGGCCTTGCGGGGCAAGTCCGGCCCCCTCCGAGGTTTCTTGAAACGAAGAAGGACGCGGGTCAGGCGTGGAGCGCGCGGATCGCCGTCGACAGATCGACGGTGCCGATCAGCTTGCCGGTCTCGTCGGTGACGCCGACGGTGCGGTCCGGGGCTTCGTTGATGACCGGCATCGCTTCGTCCAGCACCATGTCGCCGTCGACGGTCGGCCCGTCGAACCCGTTCGGGGCGGCCGTGGCGAGACCGTAGAGGCGGATCACCTTGGCGCGGTTGATGTCCTTGGTGAAGTCCGCGATGTAGTCGTCCGCCGGCTTCAACACGATCTCCTGTGCGTCGCCCTCTTGGATGAGCGCGCCGTCGCGCAGGATGGCGATGTTTTCGCCGAGGCGCAGCGCCTCGTCGAGATCGTGGGTGATGAAGATGATGGTCTTGTGAAGCTCGTCCTGAAGCTCGAGCAGGATCGACTGCATGTCGAAGCGGATGAGCGGGTCGAGGGCCGAGAAGGCTTCGTCCATCAGGAGGATTTCCGCATCGGTGGCCAGCGCGCGGGCGAGACCCACGCGCTGCTGCATCCCGCCCGATAGCTGGCCCGGATAGTGGCGTTCGTAGCCCGACAGGCCAACGCGGTCGATCCAGTGCTGGGCGCGTTTCTTCGCCTCGCTCTCGTCCACGCCCTGAATCGTCAGGCCGTATTGCACGTTCTCTTCGACCAGCCGGTGCGGCAGGAGGCCGAATTTCTGGAACACCATCGACATCTTGAACCGTCTGAGGTCGCGAAGCTGGTCGTCGGACATCTTCATCACGTCCTCGCCGTCGACGAGGATTTCGCCCGCCGTCGGTTCGATCAGGCGGTTGACGTGACGGATCAGGGTGGACTTGCCGGACCCCGACAGGCCCATGATGACCTGAATGCGCTTCTCCGGGATATCGAGCGACACGTCCTGAATGCCCAGCACGTGATTGTGCTTGTCCAGAAGCTCGGGCTTGCCCATGCCGTCCTTGACCAGCGGCAGTACCTTTTTCGGGTTGTTGCCGAAGATCTTATAGAGGTTCCGGATCTGAACCTTGATGTTTTCCTCAGTCATTGCCACGTCCCGTCCGATAGGCCTGAAGCCGTTTGCCGTAGGTCTGCGAGACCCGGTCGAAGATGATCGCCAGCGCCACGATGGCGAGACCGTTCATGAGGCCGAGCGCAAGATACTGGTTCGAAATGGCGCGCAACACCGGGACGCCGAGCCCCTGCACCCCGATCATCGAGGCGATGACGACCATCGACAGCGCCATCATGATGGTCTGGTTCACGCCCGCGAAGATGTTGGGCAGCGCCAGCGGCACCTGAACGCCGAAGAGTTTCTGCCGGGGCGAGGCGCCGAAAGCATCGGCGGCCTCCATCACGTCGGCATCGACCAGGCGAATGCCGAGGTTCGTCAGGCGCACGATCGGCGGGATCGCGTAGATGCACACGGCGATGAGGCCCGGCACCTTGCCGATGCCCAGAAGCATGACGACCGGGATGAGATAGACGAAGGACGGAATGGTCTGCATCACGTCGAGGATCGGCGTGATGATGGACTGCATCCGGTCCGAGCGCGACATGAGGATGCCGATGGGAATGCCGATGGCGATGCAGAGGATCGTGGCGACCGAGATGATGGCGAGGGTGGACATCGTATCCTCCCACATCCCGAACACGCCGATCAGGACGAAGGCGACGACCGAGCCGATCGTGATCTTCCAGTCCCGCGCGCCAAGCCAGGCCAGCCCGCCGATGACGAGCAGGATGATGGGCCATGGCGTCGCCTGAAGCAGATCCTCGAACCAGACGAGGAATTTCAGAAGCGGATTGAAGAACGCTTCGAGCGCCTCACCCGTGGCGCGCGTGAATTCGCGGAAGTTGCCGTCGATCCACCGGCGCATGGCCGACAGGTCGGCCCGCCCGAGCGACGGGAATTCTGTCAGAAATTCCATCCCTGTTCCCCTTCTGAGGTCATTGTTCTTGAATTGAAAAAGGGCCCGCGTCCGGCGCGGGCCCTTTTCCTGTCACGTCGCGATCAAAGCGCGTCCTTGACCTTGGCGGCCACGTCTTCGCCGACCCACTGGGTCCAGATGTCTTCGTGGGTCATCAGGAATTCGAACGCGGCGTCTTCGCCGGTCGCCTGATTTTCGTTCATGAACACGAGCATGGCGTTCATCACGTCACCCGGGAACACGCGGGCCTTGAAGTAGTCGGCCGCGACGCCGCCCTTTTCCATGAAGTCGTCGGTCACGACCGTCTCGACCTCGGACACCGTCCATGCGGTCGGCTGCGGGTCCTGACAGTCCTGCTCGGCCAGCGCGATGCAGCCGTCCCAGTTTTCGCGGCCGGCGAACTCGGCCTCGAACGGCAGCATGACCATGTTGTATTTGCCGATCATCGAGGTGGGCGACCAGTAGTAGCCGAACCACGGCTCGCCCCGGTCGGCGGCTTTCGCCATCGACCCGTCGAGGCCCGCGGCCGAACCCGGATCGACCAGCACCCAGCCTTTTTCTTCCATGTCGAAGGCGCGGAAGAGGTTGGCGTTCACGAGCTGACAGCCCCAGCCCGCCGGGCAACCCACGAAGGCGCCTTTGCTTTCGTCTTCCGCGTAGGGGAAGAGGTCGGGGCGTTCGAGCAGTTTCTCGACGGTGTCGAGTTCCGGGTGCTCTTCGGCGAATGCGGGCGTCACCCACCAGCCTTCGCCAAGGCCGGTGATCGGGCCGTCGTTCAGCGCGACGAGCGAGCCTTCTTCCTTGGCGGCCGACAGCGGATCGCGCACAGCGTTGATCCAGAGTTCCGGTGCCACGTCGGGCTCGGCCTTTTCGCTCATCGATGCGAAGGTCGTGGTGGTCGCGCCCGGGATGAGCGAGACGTCGCAGCCATATCCTTCTTCGAGGATGATCGCGTCGACATTGGCCATGAGTTCGGCCGAGGCCCAGTCCATTTCCGCAATCGACACGTCTCCGCATTCCTGCGCGAAGGCGGCCGAGCCGAAGCAGACCGAAATGCCGAGCGCGCCAAGCACGCCGAGTGTTTTGTTAGTCATGAGGGTCTCCCTGTGAAATCGTTCGTTTGGGTGTCTCTTCCCGTCCCAAAAGCGACATCATCTTCTCTTCATGTCGCAAACAGATCATAGGCCTTTGGCATTGTAAACAGCCCGTACACTGGCCTGTTTGCGCTATCCGGTCATTTGGGCACAGGCTGGGCAAATTTTCAAAGGAAACGTGAGGTATCGGCAAGAGCGCGGACTTGATTGCGCGCCGCACTCGGTCTAAATCGCGCAAGGCGCCCCTATAGCTCAGCTGGTAGAGCAACTGATTTGTAATCAGTGGGTCGGGAGTTCGAGTCTCTCTGGGGGCACCATTTATTTCTAATAAGTTATTGAAAAAAGAGGGTTATGGACTTTGGCGCTCCTTGAGTCCCCCTGTCAGTCCCCCCCACAGGTCCGCGCTGTCGCCTGGTTTTGGGTCCATCTCGAGTAACGCGAAGGCGAATTGATCGGCGAAACCCAGCTCCGCTTCAGTGGTCAATTCCCAGACCCGAGCCCAAAATCGTTAGCAGGTTTTGCGGTGAATCCTTTTCGGGCGGCCGCGCGGTACCCCTCCAGGCCCAAGTCCCAGCCCAGCGGCGCTCTGATTTTGTCGACCTTTCGCGCGGCCCGGTCGTAGCTCTTTTCTCGCTGAGAAGGGTTGTCCTTCACGTGCCCAGCGCCGAACGTCCGGCGCCCGGTCGTCTGTCACGGTGTTCTTTGTGTTCCAGTGTCAGTGTCGTCCGCTTCCGAGCCCGCCCATCGCTCACCTCCGGTTTTGCCGAAATCATAAGCCAGTTTTGACTACGATCCATTGTGGAAAGTCAGCTTTCGACCCGAAGAAATCTTTCGGGACGCGTTTACGGCAAATGGAAGCCTTTGCTCTGAAGTTGTTCGACCACCAACCTTGCGCCGGATGCGTTGAAATGGCCGTAGTCCCACGTAAGCGGGTAACCGGACGGAGAGAACAAAGTGCAATTGTCGTCAGGGCATACAGCTTCGATCACCGAGTAATACTCCACAGGAATATCGGACAGACTCCGGGCCATGTGCTCGTCAATTTTCTTGATTTCCGCCCACCGTGACATGAAGCCCTGAATGTCGGAACTACGCCGTGGCAGATACTTGGCCAAGAGCAGCTCAGGAAGCGGATGGTCATATTCAACGGTTTGCCCCAACACGACCAAACGATCCGCGTAAGCTCCTAGTGCGGCAACCGTTGGCTCAAGGTTCTCATATTGACCATTGCGCCATCTGGCCGACAGCACGATTGCATCGAACCGATGGTCGGGAAGCACGTCGCGAAAGAATGCGTCATACATTTCAACGCAGTTCTTGCGCCCGACGGACGCAACAATCGGACGACAACCCGACCTTATGAGGGTGCTTACTTTGACTGCCGGGAACGCATCCTTGATCGCCCAAACCAGATGATCTGCATGGCTGTCGCCCATGACCAAGACATGTTCTTCGTTTTTGGAAAACCGGTCGCACTCTGCACCAGTCTCGATCACCACCTTAAAGTCACAAAAGACCGATTGGTCGTCTGCTTCTTCTCGATCCAGCTTCTTGGACAGCTCTCTTCCGGCCTCTGAAATCCGGGCTGGCGCTCCATCGGACAGGACGAAGCCGAGCGGGATTAAGGCCACCATACAGACCACCCCTGCCGATGTGACCAGAACCTTCGAATTTCCGGTGCTTTTCTGTCGGAAAGGCTGTTCGACAAACCGCCAGCTCAATTGAGCCATTGCCCACGCGAACAGAAACAGAAAAATGCTTTGAACCAACGATAAGCTGGCACTTTGGCTCCATGTCAGGAGCAACACCAAAGGCGGCCAGTGCCAAAGGTAAAGGGAGTAGGAGATTTTACCAAAGTAACGTAGCGGGCGAATGCTCAGGAGGTCCGCGACATACGTCCTTCGGTCCGAAGGCCAGATCAGCAGGGCCGCTCCGACGGTCGGCAGTAGCGCCGAAAAGCCGGGATAAGAGGCGTCCGGTTCTATGAGGAGGATGGCGGCAAGAATGAAGAGGAGTCCGGCAGCCTTCAATACACCCGGCCATCTATGACCGTGGAGGCTGGGCAGGAACACCAGAAGCCCGCCCGTCGCCAATTGCCAAGCCCGTGTGGGAAGCATGAAAAACGCGAAGGTTTCGTAATCTCCGGTAAGAATGCGGATGCTGCCAAAGCTCAGAGCAATGAACAATCCAATGACCAAGAGCGCGGGCTTTCCCCACAGGCCCCAATTGCGATGAAGCAAAAGCAGCGCCATCGGCCATAGAAGATAAAACTGCTCCTCGACGCCGAGTGACCAAGTGTGAAGTAGTGGCTCACTATGGGCTTCGCGCGAAAAGTATCCTGACGTCAGCCAAAAGTAGACGTTCGACACGCCGAAAAGGGCAGAGATGGCTTGCTTGCCAAGTAAGACAAGAGTTGGGGGCGATAGAAGGACAAGGCCGCCTGCCACTGTGAAAAGCACGACCGCGACCAGAGCGGGTATGATGCGACGCGCCCTTCGGGCGTAGAAGGCTGAGAATTGGAACTGACCGGCAACGATCTCGCGTGCGATTATGCGGGTTATCAGGAAGCCGCTGATTACGAAGAAGATATCGACGCCAACAAAACCCGCAGTTCGACCGTTGCTGTAGTGAAAAAGGATTACGGCAAATACCGCCAGAGCGCGAAGGCCTTCGACGTCTGGCCGGAAACTGGTGTCGAGCTTTGGAGGCGCCATTGCACGGTTTCCTTTCATTACCAATCATCGCGCCGGGAGCCATGTGGCTGGCTTGATCGAGTATCAATACGCGATAGTGGGTCACTGGCCGAATACAACGCCCTATGCAAGTTCCTGCGCTGGCCGATGGTCTCAGTTTTCGGCGCATATCTGCATTGACCGAGTTGAGTCTGAGCACCCGCCTGAGGGCGTATAGATATGCCCAAGAGCGCCTTTGCCTTCTAGGACGCTTTTGGATCGACCTCTAGGCCAAGCGCCGCCGCGTAACGCATGACAATGGAAAGACGATTCACCGCCTGCCACGTGGTGTCGGCCTTGTCGTGCCGGATGGGCGAAACGATGTCGCGAAGGTCACGTTGGTCGATCTCGGAAAACGGCATCTTGCCCAGCTTGGACAGAACGTGGAGTTCGAGCAGGCTGAAACACCGGCCCGCTTTCCGGTCGCGCTTCAATTCGGCCTTGCGGCTTTCGAATGCATCGCGGGCAAAGTCTCGCAAGACATTCTGATTGCTCTGGGCGACCGCCTGTTGCCGCTCACGTTCTTTGATAGCGTCCTTGCCGCTTCGATCATCGCACCGATGCCGACACGGGCCCCGCGACAAAATATTAAGGCCAATCGGCGAAGCCCGATGCGCGGCTTTCGGCGGTGCCGGCCTGTGCGAGCGCCTGTTTGCGGAAGGCGCCCGGCGTTTCTCCGGTCATCGACTTGAAGACGTGGTTGAACTGACTGGACGACGAGAAGCCGAGCATGACGGCGATGCGTTCGGCGGACAGCGCGGTGCGTTGAAGCAGGACGCGCGCTTCGTGGATGGAGCGTTCGCGGATCAGGCGGGCAGGGGGTTTGCCGACGGTTCGGACGCACAGGTCGTGAAGCCTGTCGTAGGTGATCCCCATCGCCTCGGCATAGTGCTGCGCGCTCCACCGGGCGCGGAAATGCGCCTCGACGAGATTGCGGAAGCGGTTGATGTCGCCGATGCCTTGCCGACGCGCGCTCTGGGGCGTCACGTCGCGGTCGACGCTGCGCCAGAACAGCACGAGGAGAAGCCGGATATAGGCTGAGACGGCGATTTCGCTGCCGAACTGGGGCGTCGTCGCCTCGGCGGTGATGCGCCCGAACAGAGCGTCGAGGCGCTGGCCAAGGGAATCCGACCGCTCGAACGTGGCGACGAGGTGCTGGGCCGCGAACATGCGCAGGTCCGGCCCTTCGGCGGCGAGGCCGATGGCGTCCTCGAAGATCGGGGTACCGAAGAACAGGTAATACCCGGCCCCGCCCGCGCCGATCCTGAGACGGGTGTGTTCGTCCAGCGGCCCCCACCGCATCGCCGGGCCGGACATCTCGAATTCGCCGTCCTGCGTTTCGGCGACGGCCTGCCCGCTGTCGAGGTAGAAGACGAACCAGTCGTGCTGCGCGGCGGTCGACCGGGCGGCGACGACCCGTTCCTGAAGCCCGCATTCGATATGCCCCGCGCGGAACCGTGAGAGCGGCGAATCGAACATGGGCGTCTCCAAAATCTGCGTTTCGGACCCATCTTACCCATTTTTTGATAATTCATGCCCATTTTTCAGCATTATTTTTCTGCGAAAGCTCGGTCATGCTGTCTGTCACGGTCACGGTGGGGAACGCTGCCGGACCCAGGGAGGATTATGTTCGAAGCCAAGCTTCATATCCGCAGCGCGGGTGTCGACGCACGTGACGGCGCCGTTTTCGAGCGGCTGTCGCCGGTCAGCGGCAACCCGGTCACGCGCGCCGTGGCCGCCGGGCCGCGCGATGCGCAGGACGCCGCGAATGCCGCCGCCGCCGCCTTTCCGATCTGGCATGCGATGCCGAACGACGAAAAGCGCGCGCTCATGGGCCGGGCGAGGGACGCGCTGATCGCCCATACCGAGGAATTCGTCGAAATCGCGCGGGAAGAGCTGGGCTCCACCCCCGACTGGATTCGCTTCAACGTCGCGATTGCGGCGGATGTATTCAACGAAGCGATGGCGATCCCCGACCTCGTGACCGGGTTCGAAGAGGTGTCGGAGCGGGATGGCGTGCGGTCCACCACGATCCGCGAGCCGGTGGGCGTCGTGCTGGCCATCGCCCCGTGGAACGCGCCGGTGACGCTGGCGGTGCGGGCGATCGTCTGGCCGCTCGCCTGCGGCAATACGGTGGTGTTCAAGGGCAGCGAGCTTTGCCCCATGCTGCATTCGCGGATCGTCGACGTGCTGTGCGAGGCCGGGTTGCCCGAAGGGGCGCTGACTTCGGTGATCCACGCCCCGGAAATGGCGGAAACCGTGGTCGACGCGCTTGCCGCGCATCCGGCGGTGCGGCGCATCAACTTCACCGGTTCCTCACGGGTCGGCCGCCGGGTGGCCGAAATCGGGGCGCGCTACCTCAAGCCGTGCCTGCTCGAGCTGTCCGGCAAAGCCTCGCTCATCGTGCTGGAGGATGCCGATATCGAGGCGGCGGCGCTGGCGGCGACCTACGGCGCCTATTTCAACCAGGGCCAGATCTGCATGACGACCGAGCGGGTCGTGGTGGTGGACGAGGTGGCGGACCGCTTCCTTGCCGCGATGGAGGCGCAATGCGCCGACCTGCTCGCGCGGCGCAACGGGGCCAAGGTGGGCGATCTCATCAGCGCGGATGCGGCGCGGCGGGTCGGTCGGTTGATCGACGACGCGCTGGCGCGTGGTGCCACGCTTGTCGTCGGGGGCGAGGTGTCGGGGGCCTATGTGCAGCCCACCCTGCTCGACCGGGTGACACCCGAGATGCAGATCTATTCCGAGGAAAGTTTCGGACCCATCGCCGCAATCGTCCGGGTCGAGGACGAAGCCGAAGCGGTCTCGGTCGCGAACGACACGCAATACGGCCTCGTCGCCTCGGTCTTCACCGCCGACGAGGCGCGCGGACGCGCCATCGCGCGGCGGCTTGAAACCGGGGTCTGCCATATCAACGGGCCTACGGTCTACGACGACCCGTCCAAACCATACGGCGGCGTCAAGACATCCGGCTATGGCCGCTTCGGCGGGACCACGGCCATTCAAGAATTCACCGAGCTCCGGTGGATCACCGTCCAGGAGCCAAGATCCGATTACCCGTTCTGGACGTAATCAAAACGCGCGGGATGCGCGAACTCAGGGAGGAGACACATGAAACGGAGAACTTTCTTCAAGGTGACGACGACGCTGGCCGCGACGCTGATGGCCGGTGCCGCTTTCGCACAGGACAACATCATCGTAGGCGCGGTCGCGCCCAAGACCGGTCCGCTGGCCGGGGGCGCCGCCGTGACCCATTGGCCGAACATCAAGCTCTGGGTCGACGAGGTGAACGCGCGCGGCGGCCTGAACGTGGGTGGCGAACAGCGGATGCTGGAAGTCATCGAATATGACGACCAGACCAACCCGGCTGAAACGATCAAGGCGGTGCAGCGTCTCGCGACGCAGGACAATGCCGACATCATCCTCGCGCCCTATTCCACCGGCCTGAACATCGCCGCTGCGCCGATCTTCGATCGTCTGGGCTTCCCGCAGATCACCTCGTCGGCGGCGACCGACCAGATCGGTGAGCTGTCGGGCCAGTTCAACGACATGTTCTTCCTGCTCGGTCGCTCCACCGACCTTGCCGAGGACGCGGTCGAGGTGCTGTCGGACCTGCGCGAAGCCGGCGAGATCGGCAACCGCGTGGCGATGGTCAACGTGGCCGACGCCTTCGGGATCGAGCTGATGGCGGTCGCCAAGCCCGCGGTCGAGGCTGCGGGGTTCGAACTGGTCTATGAGACCTCGTATCCGCTGGGCACGCAGGATCTGTCGCCGATCATGAAGGCGGTCAAGGGCGCGGACCCGGATGCCTTCGTCGCATGGTCCTATCCGCCCGACACCTTCGGGCTGACGGAACAGGCGATGATCGAAGAGCTTGACGTCAAGGCGTTCTACACCGCCGTCGCAACCGCCTTCCCCGCATTCGCCGGACGCTTCGGCGCCGCGGCCGAGGGGGTCATGGGGATCGGTGGCGTCAACACCGCTTCGCCGGAGTTCATGGACTATGCCGCGCGTCACGAGGCCGCGACCGGGGCCAAGCCGGACTACTGGGCGTCGGGCATGATGTATGCCTCGCTCCAGATCCTCGAAGAAGCGATCGAAACCACCGGCACGCTCGACATGGCCGAGGTGACCCAGTTCATCAAGGACAACGCGTTCGAGACCGTGATGGGCACCATCGACTTCGACGATCAGAACTCCAACACCGCCTACTGGACCGTCGGTCAGTGGCAGGGCGGCGAGTTCAAGGGGATCAAGGAAACGGGCCGCGATGGCGCCGTCGAGCCGATCCTCAAGACCGGCTGGGAATAACCACTCACGACATTGGCGGGTCCGGCGCGTGCCGGTCCCGCCTCTCTATTCGGAGACGTCATGGACATCCTCATCACGGGTCTCATCCTCGGCGGCACCTATGCGCTCATCGCGCTGGGGCTGAACCTGCAATACGGTGTGTCGCGCATCATGAACCTCGCCAATGGCGAGATGCTCGTGATCGGCGCCTTCGCCGCCTTCACTCTGTTCACCGTGGGTCAGGTCAGCCCGCTCTTGACCATCTTTCTGGTCGCGCCGCTGGCCTACGTGCTGAACTGGCTGATCTACCGGATCATGCTGCGGCCCTTGGTGAAACGCGCCAAGAACCGCGGGATGCTCGAGGTTGACGCGATCCTGACCACCTTCGGTCTGTCCTTCGTGATGGTCGGCATCATGATCTGGGCCTTCGGGGGCGACTATTTCAGCTATTCCTATCTGGCGCGGCCCATCACCGTGTTCGGTGACAACTACGGCCTGAACCGCGTGGTGGCCTTCGTCTGCGCCGCGATCCTGTGCGCGGCGCTGTTTCTGTGGCTCAACGTCTCGCGCGCCGGGATGGCCATTCGCGCCGTCGCCGTGTCGCCGGAAAACGCGCGGCTCGTGGGTATCGACGTGCCCAAGCTATCGGCCCGCGCCTTTGCGCTGGGCGGCGCGGTGACCGCCGTGGGCGGGGCCGTGATCTCGACCTTCCTGACGCTCGACGCCTCGACCGGCGTGATGTTCACCATGAAGGCGCTCATCATCGTCATCATGGGCGGGGTGGGCGACGTGCGCGGCACGATCCTCGCCGCGCTGGTTCTGGGCGTGGGCGAAACCTTCGTCGCCTCCGTCATCGACCCCGGCCTGACGCTCGTCGCGGCCTACGCTCTCTTCATCCTGATCCTGCTGTTCCGTCCGCAGGGCTTCTTCGGAAGGAAACCGACATGAAGACGCAGGATTGGAAAAACCTCGGCTGGAGTGCCGCGCTTCTGGTCGTCGCCGCGCTCCTGCCGCTCACGAACGACGGCTACCTGATCTCGCTCGGCGTCTCGATCGCGATGTATACGGTGCTGGCGACAAGCTGGGCCCTGTTCTCTGGCCCGACGCATTACATCTCGCTCGCCACCGCCGCGTTCTTCGGGATCGGCACCTATGTCATGGGGTCGGGGATCGAGCATCTGCCCTACTGGGTGCTTCTACCCATCGCCGGACTGATCGGCGGCGTGATCGCCGCGCTCGTCGGCCTCGCCACCCTGCGGCTCTCCGGCGTGTATTTCGTGATCTTCACGCTAGGGCTGGCCGAAATGACGCGCCAGGCGGTGACCTGGTATCAGAACCAAACCGGGCACAAGGGCACCTATGTTCTGACCGAACTCACCGATCCCGACATCTACTGGCAGCTTCTGGGCCTCGCCGCGCTCGTGTTCCTGCTCGGCTGGGCCATCGGCCGCTCAAAGCTCGGCTTCGCGTTGCGCATCATCGGGGATGATGAGGATGTGGCGCGGCATGTGGGCATCAACACGGCGCTCTCCAAGATCGCGCTCTTCGTCGTCTCGGGGGCCACGGCAGCCATCGTCGGTGCCATGATCGCGCCGCGCTATATCTACATCGAACCCGCCACCGCCTTTACGCCTATGCTCTCGTTCCAGGTTGTCATCATGGCGCTTCTGGGCGGCACCGGGCGGCTCTGGGGTCCGCTCGTCGGCGTCATTCCCTTCACGCTGTTGTGGGAGGCGATCTCGTCCTCCTTCCCGAACCAGACGACGCTTCTTCTGGGCCTCAGCTTCCTCACCATTGTCTATCTGCTGCCCGGCGGCTTCGTCGGCCTCTACGACCGGCTCAGGGGCCGCGCGAAAAAGCGGAGTGCGATGGCATGATGGCGAATACGGTCATATCGCTGCGCGGCGCGACCAAGCAATTCGGCGGTCTGGTCGCGGTCGACAACGTCAGCTTCGACGTGCGCGAGCATGAGGTGCTGGGTCTGATCGGCCCGAACGGGTCGGGCAAGTCCACGACGCTGAACCTCATCTCCGGCGCGCTGCCCGCGACGGATGGCGAGATCAGCTTGCGCGGCGGCACCATCACCGGGCTGCCCGCCCGCCAGATCGCGCGCAAGGGCGTGTCGCGGACGTTCCAGCTCGTGCGGCTCCTGCCGTCGATGAACGTGCTTGAAAATGTCATGGCGGGCGGCGTCTTCGGCCACCGTCGCCGCTGGGGGCAGTCTGCCGAGCGTCACGCGATGCAGGTGCTCGAAAAGATCGGCATGGCGGACAAGGCCAAGGCGCATGTCGGCCAACTGACCTATATCGACACCAAGCGGGTCGAACTGGCCCGTGCGTTGTCGGGCGAGCCTGAGGTGCTCTTGCTCGACGAATGGCTCGCGGGGCTGAACCCGACCGAACTCACCGAAGGCATCGACCTGATCCACCGGCTGCGCGACGAGGGGCGCACGATCATCCTTGTCGAGCACGTCATGGATGCGATCCGCTCGCTTTGCGACAACTGCGTGGTCATGTCCTCGGGCAAGAAAATCGCGGAAGGGACGACGGACGACGTGCTGTCGGACCCCGAAGTCATCCGCGCCTATCTGGGGGACGACGATGCTTGAGGTGAAGGGACTTTCCGCCGCCTACGGCCAGCACCCGGCGCTGAACAAGGCCTCCGTGCGCGTCGGCAAGGGCGAGATCGTCGTCATCCTCGGCGCGAACGGCGCGGGGAAATCGACGCTTTTGAAGGCGATCAGCGGCATCTGCGAGGGCAAGGTTACGGGATCGGTCCGCATGAACGGGCATGAGCTCGTCGGGATGAAGCCAGACCGGATCGTCGAAGAGGGCATAGCACTGGTGCCCGAAGGGCGCGGCATTTTCGGTGATCTGACGGTCGAGGAAAACCTCACGCTCGGAGCCTATTCCGAACGGGCCAAGGATGCCGAACGCACCAACCTCGACCGGGTCTATGCGCTGTTTCCCAAGCTTCTGGAGCGGCGCAGACAGGTCGCGCGCACCATGTCGGGGGGTGAGCAGCAGATGGTCGCCATCGGCCGCGCGATGATGTCGAACCCGGCTATTCTGACGCTGGACGAACCCTCGCTCGGCCTGTCGCCGCTCTTGTCGAAGGAGCTGTTTCAGAGCCTTGGGGCGGTGCGCGACACGGGGATCGGGATTTTGCTCGTCGAGCAGAACGCCAAGGCATCCCTCGCCATTGCGGATCGGGGATATCTGCTCGAAAACACCGAGATCATTCATGAGGATGCGGCGGCGAGCCTCGCCAAAGACCCGGCGGTGCAAAAGGCCTATCTGGGCGGTGCGGCGGCCAAGGGCGGGGCGGGCAAGGCCAAGCCCCAGGCCAACGCCATGCCTGCGCCAAGCGCCCCGCGCCCGGCAAAAGGCCCGTCGCCCTCGGATATCGCGGCTCAGGCGATGAGTGGTCTGGCCCCGGCGCGGCCCGCCAAGCCCGCGCCCGCGCCGGAACCCGCCCCGCGCCCGGCACCGCCACCGGCCCCGCCGGTCGCCAGACCCGCGCCACGGCCCGCGCCCGCCGCGACGCCAACGGCCACAGGCATCGACACGGCCAGCATCGTCGCCAAGGCGGCGAGCCAGTCGTCGCGAAAGGGCGGCGCGCCCGCGCTTCCGCCGCGCCCCGCACCGATGCCGGAGCCTCCGAAACCCGCCCGCGCAAGCCAACCGACCCGGCCCATGCCGGACCTCGGCCATCACAGCGACCGGCTGCGCGAAGTGCTCACCGAAATCGAAACCGCCGCCCAACGGGCCCGCGACCGTTCGCGCACCCGCACCCGCGGCAAACCCTAAGGGAGAGGAGGCATCATGCTCGACAGTCCCAACACCGCGCCCAACATCAAGGGCATGTATATCGACGGCCAGTGGACGCCCGCGTCCCGCACCTTCGACGACCTGAATCCATCCGACAATTCGCTCTACGCCCGCATCCCAGACGGCTCGCCCGAGGATACGCGGCGCGCCATCGCGGCGGCCAAGGCGGCGTTCCCGGCGTGGTCGGGCCTCGCCTTCCACGAGCGCGCGCACTACCTGCTCAAGATCGCGGAGGTCTGGGACCGGCGTCAGGGCGACTTCATCAACGCCGCCGTGCAAGAGGGCGGCGGCTGGTTCGGCAAGGGCGTGTTCGAGGCAGGCTACGTGGCCGAAGTGTTCCGCTCGGCCTCGGCGCTATGCTATCAGAACATCGGGGAAGTGCTCCCCTCCGAGCACCACAAGTTCATGATGGCCACGCGCTTTCCGCTGGGGGTCGTCAGCGTCATTTCCCCGTGGAACATGCCCGGCATCCTGACCTCGCGCGGCTTCGCGGCGGCGCTGGCGGTGGGCAACACCGTGGTTCTGAAACCGTCCGAAGATACGCCATACGCAGGCGGATTGTATTTCGCCGAAATCCTCGACGAAGCGGGCATCCCGCCGGGGGTGTTCAACGTCGTGACCTGTAGCCGCGAAAGCGTGGGCGCCGTGGGCGACGAGATGATCGAGAACCCGACCGTGAAAGCCGTGTCCTTCACCGGATCGACCGCCGTGGGCCGCCACATCGCGGCCAAGTGCGGGGCGCATCTGAAAAAGGCCTGCGTCGAACTCGGCGGCAAGGATTCCATGATTATCATGGATGACGCCGACCTCGACCACGCCGCCAAGGCCGCCAATTTCGGCTCGTTCATGCATCAGGGTCAGGTCTGCATGTCGACCGAGAAAATTCTGGTGCAGGAGGGGGTCTATGACGACTTCATGCGCCAATTCCTCGCCCGTGCCGCCAAGCTCAAGACTGGGCACACGAAGGACAAGGACAACGTGATCGGCCCGCTGGTGAACACGCGGCAGGCGCTGCGGGTGAAAGCCCTGATCGACGATGCCGTTGCCAAGGGCGCGACCGTCGAACTGGGCGGTAACGCGTGGGACAATTTCGTCGAACCCACGGTGCTGACCAACGTCAACGCCGACATGGACATCTGGCATGACGAAACTTTCGGCCCCGTCGTCATCGTCGCCCCGTTCCGCACGGAAGCCGAGGCGATCGCGCTCAACAACGACACCGAATACGGGCTGACGGCGGCGATCATGACGCGGGACGAGGCCAAGGCCCTGCGCATGGCCGAGCATATCGAAACCGGCATCTGTCATGTGAACTGCCAGAACATCAACGACGAGCCGCACGTGCCGTTCGGCGGCACCAAGGCCTCGGGCGTGGGTCGCTATGGCGGGCGCTGGTCGCTCGACGCGTTCACCGAGTTGCGCTGGATCACCCTCGACCGTGGCGGGCGTCATTTCCCGCCGGTCTTCTGAGAAAGGATACGCCATGACTGCGATTGGATGGATCATCCTCCTTGTCATCGTCGCCGCCATTCTGATCGCGCTGGCCGCGTGGTTCTATGAACGGGCGACGAACGAGATCAGCCTTGTGAAAACCGGGGTCGGGGGGCGCAAGGTCGTCATCGACGGCGGCACGCTGGCGATCCCGTATTTCCACGAGATCAACCGCGTGAACATGCAGACGATCCGCATGGATGTGGTGCGGCGCGGCAATTCCGCGCTTATCACCAAGGATCGGATGCGCGTCGACGTGGGGGCCGAGTTCTATGCGTCGGTCGTTCCCGAGCCCGAAGCCATCGCGCGCGCGGCCCAGACCCTTGGGCGGCGCACGTTCCAGCCGGATGAGCTTAAGGCACTGATCGACGGCATGATGATCGATGCGCTGCGCACGGTCGCGGCGCAGATGACGATGGACGAGTTGCACGAAAACCGCGCCGAGTTCGTGCGCGAGGTGCGCGACATTCTGGGCGAAACGCTCGGGCGCTACGGGTTGCAACTCGACAGTGTGTCGCTGACGGATTTCGACCAGACGCCGTTCAATACGCTGGATGAGACGAACGCCTTCAACGCGGTCGGGATGCGCAAGCTGGCCGAGGTCATCGCCAAGTCGAAACGCGAACGCGCCCAGATCGAGGGCGACAGCGAGGTCGAGGTACGACGCACCGCGATGGAAGCTTCGCGCCGTAAGCTGGAGATCGATCTTGAGGAACGTCGGGCCGAGATCGCGCAGGCGCAGGAGGTCGAAACGCTGATGGCCGCGCAACTGGCCGAGGTGGCGAGCCGCAAGGCCGATGCCGAACGCTCGGCCGCCCACGCGCGCATTCGGATGGAACAGGAAATCCAGTCCGCCGACATCGCGCGGGAACTGGCGATCCGAGAGGCCGAGATCGCACAGGAGCGCGCGCTTCAGATTGCAGAGCAGGAGCGGCAGATCCAGATCTCCGCCAAGTCGCAGGAAGAAAGCCGCGCCCGTGCCGAAGCCGACACGGCCCGCGCCGAGGCGGTGAAGGCCGAAGAAGCGATCCAGACCGCGCGCCAGATGGCCGAGGCCGAGCGGCGCAAGGCCGTCGCGCTTCTGGCGGCCCAGCAGGACGCCGAGACGGCTGCGACCCGCGCCCGTATCGCGGCGGAAAGCGACAAGGCGACCGCCAAGGACCGGACCGAGGCCAAGCGCGAGGAAGCCGAAGCGATGAAGCTTCTGAAACTCGCTGAGGTCGAAGCCGAAGCCGCGCGGATCAAAGCCCAGAACGCCCGCTCCGACGCGCTCGCCGCGCTGGAGATGGAGAAGATGCGCCTCGACGCCATGCCGGGCATCGTAAGCCAGATGGTGAAGCCCGCCGAAAAGATCGACAGCATCACCATCCACAACGTGAACGGCCTTGGCGCACGCGGGCAGGGTGGCGGCGAGCGCACCGAACCCGGCTCGCCCGTCTCGCAGATCGTGGATTCCATCCTCGACCTCGCGGTGTCGGCCCCGGCGATGAACCGGCTGGGCGAGGTGATCGGCGGCCATGTCGCCAGCAAGGACGACACCGGCAAGGGGAACTAGGAAAGGGTCGGGGGAGCGGGCCGCGCAAGCCTGCTCCCCCGCTTCATAGCTACATCCATGTCTTGAGGGCGCAGTGCAACTGGCGGACGAGCAAAGCCGCCTTGTCCACGCCGAGACGTCGCCCTAACGCCCCTGATAGACGGGCTTGCGCCGTTCCATGAAAGCACGCGGCCCTTCGCGGGCGTCTTCGGTGGCCATCACGCGATCCATCGCGCGGGTTTCCAACGTGTAGCCCTCCGCCAAGGGCCTTCCGATGGCTTCCGTCACCACCTGCTTGATCGCTTCGACCGCGACCGGGCCGTTCGCGGCGATCCGGTGCGCGATGTCCAACGCGGCGGGCAGCACCTCGGCGACGGTAACGACCCGGTTCACCAGCCCGAACGCCGCCATTTTCGCGACCGGCACCGTGTCGCCGGTCAGGAGCATCTCCATCGCCAGCGGTTGCGGCAATTGCCGCGTGAACCGGGCGAGCGCCCCGGCAAAGGGAATAAGCGCGTGCTTGGCTTCGGGCAGACCGAACACCGCGTGGTCGGCGGCGATGCGAATGTCGGTGCCGAGCATCAATTCGAAGCCGCCCGCCAGACAATGCCCGTTGATCGCCGCGATGACGGGTTTGGGAAACGTCTCGCCCTTCAGACTCGCCCGGAACACGAGCGAACGGTCGGCGATGATCCGGTCGTCCCATTCGGTTTCGGGCGCACGCGCCCCCGACAGCAAGGGCAACGACAGCTCGAGGTCGCCACCGGAGCAGAAAGTCTTGTCGCCCGCTCCGGTCAGAACGACCACGCGAACGGCATCGTCTTTCGCCAGTGCATCGAACAGGTCGGCCAGCCGGCAGATCAACTCGGGCGACAGGGCGTTGTGCCGCTCAGGCCGGTTCAGCGTGGCGACGGCGACCCCGTTTTCGATCTCACAGGTCAGAACGCTCATGCGCCGGTGACCGTGAAACTGATCGGCATCCCTTCAAGCGCGGCGCGCATATCGTCCAGCCGCGCGGCGGGGACGGTGACGCGGGTGTCCAGCTTGTCGCCCACCTCGATCTCAGGGGTCAGGCCCAGCTTCTCGCCCGCGCTGGCGATGGCCCAGCGGATCGCCTCGGCGCGGAGCGTGGGCTTGAAGATCTTGCCGACCGGGGTCAGCGGCATGGCATCCACCGTGCCGATCCGTTTGGGCAGCGCCACCGGGTCTTCGATCCGGTCTTTCAGGAACGCGATCAACTCGCCCTCGCCGGGGGTCCATCCGTCGCGGGTCATCACGAAGGCGACGGGCAACTCGCCCGCGTAGGAGTCCGGCATCCCGACGGCGGCGGCGGCTTCGACATTCGGGTGGGCCAGAAGCGCGTCTTCGATCATCTGCGGGTCGATGTTGTGCGCGCCCCGGATGATGACATCCTTCTTGCGACCCGTGATGAACAGCCGCCCGTCGGCGTCGAGCGTTCCGAGGTCGCCCGACACCAGCCAGCCACCGTCCAGAAACGTGCCCGCGTTCCGGCTTTTCTCGGAATACCCATCCGCCACGTTCGGGCCGCGCACGGCGATGATCCCGGTCTCACCGGGCGCGAGGATCTTGTCCGGGTCCGCCTCGCCGTCGGTTTCACCGAAGATCGCAACCTCGGAGAAGGGCAGGCGCAGACCGCAGGATTGCGGTGTGCGGGGGCCGTGCACGGGTTCGACCGCGATGGCGCCCGCGCTTTCGGTCATGCCAAGAATGTTGCGCACCGGCACGCCCAGCGTCGCCTCGGCCGCATCCGCGAGTTCCGTCGGCAGGGGCGATCCGCCTGCAAGGAACCAGCGCAGGGACGAAATGTCGGCGTCCACAGGCTGGCCCTTGACCGCGCCCAGCAGCGTCGGCACCAGCCCCAGAACGGTGATGCGGTAGCGTTCGACCTGCTGCCAGATCCGGCCCATGAACGCGGTGTTGCGCATCCCCAGACGGCCCGGAACGATCAGCGTTCCGCCCGCCGACAAGGTGGACAGGCCATAGACAAACGCTCCGGCAACGTGGAACAGCGGATAGCCGTTCACCACCACGTCATCCGGGCCCAGATCGTGCATCAGCACGCAGGAGCGGGCGACATGCGCCTCGTTCAGTCTAAGGTGCTGCACCATCTTCGGCGCGCCCGTGGTGCCGCCGGTGTGGTAATAGGCGGCAAGGCTGCGCTCGTCACCGTGCACCTCGATCGGCTCGCCGGGTTCCGCGATCAGGTCTTCAAGCACCCCGTCCGCGCCGGGCGAGGGGGCGTCCGCATCGCAGGCGAGGATCGGCAGGTCGATCCCTTCGGCGCGCAGGGCAGGGACAAGGGTGGACCAGTATTCAAGCTCGTCGTTCACGCCCATGACCACCACGCAGGCGGCGTTTGCAGCGCGGATCAGGGCGGCGACGTGATCCGGTTTCAGCATCGGATTGATCGGGCAGGCGCGCCCCGCGATCTGCGCGCCCCAGAGCGCGACCTGACCGCTGATGCTGTGCTGCGTCAGGATCGCGACCGACCGATCCGGCGTGACGCCCAGCCCGCGAAACACCCGCGCGGCTGCCATGATCCGATCCGCGAATTCGCGG
The DNA here is from genome assembly GCF_005871115.1 of Maritimibacter alexandrii. Classification (NCBI taxonomy): domain Bacteria; kingdom Pseudomonadati; phylum Pseudomonadota; class Alphaproteobacteria; order Rhodobacterales; family Roseobacteraceae; genus Maritimibacter; species Maritimibacter alexandrii. Next base: position 222,399 of record NZ_SWKQ01000013.1, on the reverse strand, counting down.
TAGGTCACGACAGTATCGCGCGCCGGGTCCGAGGCGTCGTTCACATAGCGGACCGCGAAGGCGTCGGGCCGTTCCTCGGCCTGCGTGCGGATCATGTCCCACGGCGTGCGCAGGGGATAGACCGCGTCGAACCCGCGCGCCTCGAGCGCCTTGATGTCGTCCAGCGTCGCGATCATGACGCACCTCCGAAATTTGCCCTCAGGGTCCGGTCCACGCGGGCGAGCAGGTCAAGAAGTGTCGCCTTTTCCGCCGGCGTCAGATCGGCGGTGACCATCGTCTCGTGCGCCGTCACCTCGTCCTCCAGCCGGGCGAGGTTCTCGGCCCCGGCTTTCGTCAGGAACACCCGGCGCACCCGTTTGTCGGTGGTCGATTTCTTGCGCTCGACCCAGCCTTCGCGGGTCAGCGTTTCAAGGATCGGGACGAGAGACGAGCGGTCCAGATAGATCGCCTCGGCCAGCCGGGTCTGGGGGATGCCGGGGTTCGCCTCGACGATCTTGAGCAGACCGAAATAACGCGGGGCCGACCCGTGGCTCGACATTTGCTGTTCGAAGCTCTTGTAGGATGCGATCTGAAGCAGACGGATCTGGTATGACACCGAGTTTTGCAGCATCCCCGGCACCGTCAGTTCGGCCACGTCTCGCATCAGCGTCTCGGGCATCAGTTCATGCTCCCCGGCAGGAACAGCACCAGCGCCGGGAAGGCGATGAGCAACAAAAGGCGCAGGACGTCGACCGTGACGAAGGGCAGGACGCCCTTGAAGATGGTGGGCAGGCTCACCCGGCTGGCGATGGAATTGATGACGTAGACGTTCATTCCCACGGGCGGCGTAATCAGCCCCAGTTCCACCGTCATCACCACGATCACGCCGAACCAGACCGGATCGAAGCCAAGCTGGGTGATGACCGGGAAGACGATGGGTACCATGAGGATGATCATCGCCATCGCGTCCAGAAAGCAGCCCATCACGAGGAACAGGAGCAGGATCAGGAAGAGCGTGCCGTAGCGCCCGCCGCCGATGTCGACGAGGAATTGGGTGAACTCCTGCGGGACGCGGGTGATGGCAAGGAAGTATCCGAAAAGCGTCGCTCCGATCAGGACCACGTAGATCGCGACCGAGGTGCGCAGCGCCTCGACCAGACTGTCGAGAAGTGTGGCCCAGGTCAGCCGGCGACGCAGGAAACCGATGATCGCGGTCAGGAGCGCCCCGGCAGCGGCGGCCTCGGTCGCGGTGACGATGCCGAAATAGATCGACAGGATCACGGCGATGAACAGAAGCCCTACGGCCCAGACACCGCGGAGTGACGCCATCGCCTCGGCAATCGTGAACGGCTCGGCGGCGGGCAGGGTGCGGCCATACCAGAACCGGACCGTGAGCATGTACATGAGGACGGCCAGAAGGCCCGGCACGATCCCCGCGATGAACAACGTGCCGATGTCGGTTTCGGTGATGAAGCCGTAGATTGCCAACACCACGGACGGCGGGATCAGGATGCCCAGCGTGCCGCCCGCGGCGATGATGCCCGTTGCGGCCTCGTCGCCGTAGCCTGCGCGCTTCATCTCGGGATAGGCGATCTTGGTCATGGTGGCGGCGGTGGCCACGGACGAGCCGCAGATCGCCGCGAAACCACCGCAGGCCCCGACCGAGGCGAGGCCGAGACCGCCGCGAAACCCGCCCAGCCACGCGCGCCCTGCGCGGAACAGTTCCGACGACATGCCGGAATTGGTGGCGAGCACGCCCATCAGCACGAAGAACGGGATAAGCGTCAGGTTGAAATCGGTGATGGTCGAAATCGGGGATTGCGCCAGCAGGTTCAGCGCTGGCTTCATGTCGATCACCACGGCGAAGCCGCCGATGCCGACGATGCCCATCGCGATCCCGATGGGAACGCGCAGCGCCATGAGGGCGAAGAGGACGACGAAACCGCCGCCTGCGATCAATTCGTTGCTCATGGTTTCTGATCCTCGAGAAGCTGTTCGTCGATCCCGTCGAACTCCCCAAGGTCCGTGCCTTGGCGACCGATCAGCCAGAGCCGGACCAGCGTGGTGAACAATGCGGCCATGAGGCCGACCCAGATGGCGAGGAAGAAGGGCCAGTGCGGCAGGCGCAGGTCCATCGTCGCGTCGCCGCCATTCATGGCCGACATCACGCGGCCCCAGATCTTCCAGCACAGAAGCGCGGTAAAGCCGGCCAGCACAGCCCATGCGAAGCCGTTGATCCAGCGGCGCGTGCTGCGCCCGACGGCCTGAGCCAGCAGATCGACCTTGATATGCGTGCCGTGAAAGCCAAGGCTCGCCATGCCCCAGCCGATCGCGACACCCAGAAGCAGCCGCGACACGTCGAAGGCGTCCGGCAGGGGGCGCGCGAAGCCGTAGCGGCCGATGGCCGAGGCGACGATCAGGATCGTGACGAGGCCGAGCAGGGCCCCTGCGATCCGCTCGATGAACAGGATGGCCCGACTGAGGCCGCGGGCGGCGCTGGTGGAATCTGTCTGCATGATGACCTGCAAGGTTCGGGCGCGCGAGGAGGCCCCGCGCGCCCGGTTTCGCCTTAGTAGTCGGCGCCCATTTCGACCAGCTTGGCCTTGTAGGCTTCGAGGATCGCGTCGGCGTCATGGCCACGGTCGGCCACGGCGGCCTTCCACTCGTCGATGAGCGGCGCGGCGGCTTCACGCCATGCGGCGACCTCTTCCTCGGTCGGCGTGTTGAAGGTCTGGTTCTCGTCCGCCATCAGCTTTTCCTTGGCGGCCATGTCGTCGTCGTACCAGCCCTGCGCGACCTTGCCCGACCATTCCGGGGTGCAATGGTCGTCGATCACGGCCTTGTTCTCGTCCGACAGCGAATTGTAGCTGTCGAGGTTCATGATCAGAACCTGCGCCGACAGGTAGAACGGCATGTCGAGGTGCACGGGCACTTCTTCGGTCAGGTTGAAGTCGTACATCGACCCCCACGGGAAGGTCACGGCCTCGGCCGCACCTTTCGACAGGGCTTCACGCACTTCCGGGGCGGGCACCTGCACGGGGCCACCGCCAAGCAGCGACACGAAGCGCGCCATCGTGGCGTGGGCCGGGCGCACGTTCTTGCCCGAAACGCCGTCCGGGCTGGTCACGTCGACCTGCGTGTGGAGCGCGCCGGGGGCGTGCGGGTGAACGAAGCAGACTTTGACGTCGCCCATTTCCTGCTCGGCCCCGTTGGCGGCATACCATTCGTGGATCGCCATCGCGCCCTTGACGCTGTCGTCGGCCATGAAGGGCACTTCGGTCAGCGCGTAGATCGGGAAGCGGCCAGCGGTGTAGCCGGGGTTGACGTAAGACAGATCGACGATGCCGTCCTTGGCCATGTCATAGTGATCGGGGGCGCGGCCAAGCTGCTGGGCCGGGTAGATGTCGATCTGGATGCGACCGTCCGAGGCCTCCATCACGGATTCGGCCCAGGGATTGATCCCCTTGGTCGCCGGCGAGATGGTGGGCGGCACCCAGTGCGACAGGCGGAGCGTAACCTCCTGCGCGGTCAGGGTGGCCGGGGCCATAACGGTCAGGATCGCGCCAAGCGCGACGTAAGTCTTTTTCATGATATCCTCCCTACGAGTCCGGATTCTCGGATCTCAAGAATGATGGATATCAAACAAACTCCAAAAATCAACAGGAATTGCGCGGGCTACCCGTCGAGGCGTGTTCAGAAATGCGCCTTGGGTTCGTCCGGTTTTCCGGCGGCGAGGGCGAGCAGCCCGCCCACCAGCGCAAAGCCGATCGGGAACATGGTGAAGACGCCGAAGCCGAAGGCGTAATACATCAGCCCGCCCGCGACAATCAGCAGGATGCCGCCCCACAGCGCGCGCACCTTGGCCATCGCACCGCCCGCGATGGCAAGCAGCGGGGCCACGAAGCTGGACATACGCAGAAATTCCTCGTTCTGAACGAAACCGAAGGCCTCGCCGATCTCGACATTGGCGCGAACGACCTCGGTGTAGCCGTAGTTGAAAAACCCCACCACCATGGCGATCAAACCGCCGATAATCCCCAGCATCAGGGCTGCGTTGCGCATCGTGCCTGCCTCTTTCGTTCTGTTCGATGGGCTATGAGATAGGGATTGCCTGCGGGCGGTATCAAGGTTTGGCGGGCGAGGTCACCCGGCGGCCAGCGGGTCGGCGCGGCTGTCCTTGACGGTCAGCGCCCGCGTCCCTGCCGTGCCCGCCCGCCGCTTCCAGTCGGCGGCCCAGGCGAGAACGACCAGCGCCACGGTGCCCGCTGGGATGTAGAGCCACGGGATCAACACGTTCTCCGGCTGCCACGCGATCAGGGTCTGGCCGACGTAGGACAACAGCGCACCGGCGGAAAAGATCAGGAGGCCCTGACGGCCCATGACCCGTAGCGGTTCCCCCCAGCGTTGTGCGGTGAGGGTCGTGACCACGGGCAGGCAGGACACCACGTAGACCAGCGCAAGCGCATGGGTCATGCGCAGGAACGGCAGATATGTCTTGTCGTGGGACGTGATGTGGAACGGAAATCCCTGACCGGCGAGCCATGCCATCCCACGGTTCATCGCAGGCCCGAACTCCGGCACGTAGCGCCAGGCGAGCACAAGGGCGAGCCAGCCCGCCGCGATCCAGAACAGCGCGCGATTCACCGGCACGAAGCGTTCGCCCCGGCGGAACGCGATGCCGGTCAGCAACCCGACGACGAAGATGAGCTGCCACGCGAAAGGGTTGAAGAACCAGCCGCCCGCGTTCGGATAGGCCGGAAGGTTCCAGCGCCAGAGCCCCGTGGCGAACCACAGAAGAACCGAGCCGACCAACAGCAGGCGCGGCGCACGCTGGCCGATCAGGATCGCGAAGGGCGCGGCCAGCAGCAGCACCGAATAGGCCGGCAGAATGTTCATATAGCCGATCTGATGTCCCAGCGTGACTATGCCGATGATCGCCTGCGCCGTGTTCTGGAACACCTGCTTGAGGTTGTTCTTGGTCAGAAGCTCGACCAGCCCCAACGCCTCGGCCCCCAGCGCGAAGATCGCGATTCCGGCCACGGTGAGGAAGATATGCGACAGGTAGAGCACCCAAGATCGCTTCCACATCGGCGCGATCGCGGGCCACAGCCCGGTGTCGCGCCATGTGGCGAAGCGGCCCGAATAGGCGATCCCGGCGGCGATGCCGGAGATGATGAAAAAACTCTCGGCGGCGTCCGAGAACCCCCAATTGCGGATCGTCGCCCAGTGCTCATAGGGATTGCCGGGCACGTGATCGACGAAGATCATCCACAGCAGAAGGCCACGGAAGAAGTCGATCCGGCTGTCGCGCGGGCGGCGCGTCTGTGTCTCAGGCCGGGACATGCCGCCCCTCCGGTTCTGCCTGTGTCACCGGGGCTTTCCGATCTTCGATGCCAGCCCGCCAGCGCGCGTGAATGGCGCGGTAGTCGGCGACGACGCGCGGCACTTTCCGTTCTTCCGGCACGCCGAAATGCAGACCGCCCACGGGTTGCGACGACCACGAGATCAGGACCGGGGCCGCGATCATCGGCAGCGTGACGGGGAGGAGCCAGAGCATGAGCGTCGGCGCGAAGGATGCCGTGGCGAGAAGGGCGGCAAGCCCCGTGACCTCGATCCAAGCGGACGACCGCAGCGCCTGTCCGAGTGTCAGGGCACCTTCGCCGCGCGCGTGCGATGGCCAGCCGCCATCCTGCCCGGTCACGACCTGAAGCACCGCGCGGGTCTGGAACATGAGCATGATCGGGGCGAGGAGGGAGGTCAGCAGGATCTCGAACAGAACCGACCCCGTCGCCCGCGCCGCACCGCCGAACCCGCGCGCGCGGCCCGTCGCGATGGATTTCACAAGGATCGCCACCTTGGGCATGATGAGCAGCCCGACGATACCAAGCACCAGTGCGGTGATCTCGCGTGTGCGGTCGGACGGGAACACCGGGAACAGCTGATAGGGGTCTGGGAAATAGTCCGGCTCGGGCGCGAACACCGTACCCGCGACGGTCGAGATCAGGAACAGCGCCCAGAGCACCGAAACGAGATAGGCGAAAATGCCTTGCAGGAACACGTAGCGGCTCCACCCCGCAAGACCGGGGGCGGCGAGCAAGCGGATGTGTTGCAGGTTGCCCTGACACCAGCGCCGGTCGCGCTTGGCATAGGCCAGCACGTTTTCAGGGCCTTCCTCGTATGACCCTTCGATCCGGCTGTCGGCCTTCACCTTCCATCCGCCACGGGCGAGCAGCGCGGCCTCGACGTAATCATGCGACAGGATGTGACCGCCGAAGGGGGGCTTTCCCGTCAGTTCGGGCAGACCGCAGGAGGCCGCGAAAGCCGAGACGCGGACAATCGCGTTATGGCCCCAGTACGGCCCGGTCGCGCCCTGCATCCGTTCCAGCCCGCGCGTGAAGACCGGGCCGTGGAAGGCGGACGCGAATTGCATGGCGCGGCCAAAAAAGCTTTGCGCCCCCACGATGCGCGGCAGGGTCTGGAGCAGGCCGAGCCCCGGGTCCGCTTCCATCCGCGCGATCATCTCGCGCAGCGCCGCGCCCGACATCAGGCTGTCGGCATCCAGCGTCACGGCATAGTCATAAGCCCCGCCGGAACGCCGGATGAAATCTTCGACATTGCCTGCCTTGCGGCCCCGGTTGTCGCTTCGGTTGCGGTAGAAGATGCGGCCCGCGCCCTGCGTTTCCGCGATCAACATGCGAAACGCCGCCTGCTCGGCGGCCTGTCCGTCCTGCGACCGGGTATCGGACAGGATCACGATATCCAGATCGAGTGCCGCATCGCGGATCGACCCGTCCATGGCGGCGATCCGTGCGAAGGTGGAGACCGGGTCTTCGTTGCAGATCGGGACGAGCACGGCGGTACGCGGCGTCGTGGTGAGCGCGGGCGCGGCCCCCGCCCTGCGCGGCCACAGGCCCATCAGCGCCAGCGCCGCGCCCCATGCCAGCCATCCGGTCGTGACGAGGATTAAACCGCTGCGGATCGCGTCCCAAATCTGGAACCCGTCCTGCAACGCCGCATCCGTCACCAGCACCGTCGCGGACACGGCCGCCAGCACCGTAAAGCCTAGGGCCACGGCGCGCAGCCGGACCGTTGTCGGGTCCGGCGGGAGATGGGTTCGGGGTGTCATGGGAAAACGTCGTTCAGATGCGCTGGCGCGGAAGGATCATCCTGAAGATCTGACCCAGATCCAGTCGCACCACGGGGGTTTCAAGAACCTGCGGGGGCATGTCGAGCGGGGCTTCGGGCGGCGCCCAGCCCTCTGGCTCGTCCGAAATCATCGCCCGGACCGGCCCGTCGTTTTCCCACACGTCTTTCATTCGCTCACCCATTGGTACAGCCATGTCTCGCTCAAGATCCGCCCATAGCCCGTGAGGACCGCCTGCAACTCCATCGAGCCGTCGCCCGGCACCGCCTCGATCACCAGACGCCACAGGTCGGTGCCCTCGACCGGAGACAGGATCGCCTGCGAAAGCTCGCCGCGCAGAACCGTCACTTTCGGCTCAATGTCCGCATCGCGGGGAAGTTCCGCCAAAAGCCCGCCGTCGAAGTCGATGACGAACTTTTTGCGGTCCGTGGTGCCCTTGACGCCCGCGACGCCGCCTTTTCCGACACGGGTGCGCAAAACGCGGGCACGCTCGGAAGCGCGGTCGCCTTGGGGCGCCAGACCCCAGTGCAGACGATAGCTGAACTCGAACGCGTCGCCCTGACGTGCCGGACCATCCGGCACCCAATAGGCGACGATGTTGTCGTTCCCTTCGAGATCCGAGGGAATCTCGAGCAGCCGGACGGACCCGCGGCCCCAGTCGCCGAGCGGCTCGACGATCAGCGACGGGCGGCGCTCGTAATGCGCCTGTGCGTCCAGATACTGATCGAAATCCCGCTCGCGTTGGATCAATCCGAACGATGCCGGGTCTTGTGCGGCCAGATAGGAGTTGCCGAGGCGCGACGGGTTCACCAGCGGGCGCAGGTAAGTGTCGCCCGCGCGGGTGTTCAGGATCAGGTGGTCGCTGTCGTGAACGGCGGGCCGGAAGTCGTCGAAGGCCCCGGGATCGGCCCCGCCGAACAGGAACATCGACGTCAGCGGCGCGACGCCAAGCTGCTGCACGTTCTCACGCATGAAAAGGCGCGCGGTCACGTCCACCGTCGTCGTTTCGCCCGGAGTCAGGACGAAGCGATAGGCCCCCGTGACGGATTTCGACCGAAGCGCCGCGTAGAGCGTGACCGACGCGTCACCTTCTGCGGCTTTTTCCAGCCAGAACTCGGTGAAACGCGGAAACTCCTCGCCGTCCGGCATTCCGGTGTTCACGGCCAGACCACGCGCGGACAGGCCATAGACGTTGCCCCGCCCCAGTGCACGGAAATAGCTCGCGCCCAGAAAGGCCGCGAGTTCGTCATAGTGATCGGCGCGGTTGAGCGGCGTCATCAGCCGGAACCCCGCGACGCCCGCCATCTCGAAATTGTCGGGGATCTCGGTCTTTACGTCCGAATAGTCGAAATCGGCGGTCGTGAAGCGCATCGGCACGGCCTGACCGTCCGTGACCTCGTACAGATGGACGGGTTCGTTGAAGAGCCAGCCGAGATGGAAAGCGTTCAGATGGAAGGGCGCGTTCTCGGTCTCGGTCCACCGCGTCCGGTCACGCCGGAAGCGCACCCGCTGGTAGTCGTCGTAGTCGAACTCGGTCAGGAACCCGGTGATCTGTTCCGGGGCCTGCGGCGCGCCGGTCGCCGCCGTCTGCATTCGTTCCGAAAGCCAGTCGAAGCTGAAGGGCGTGGTGGGTGAGGCCTCTGGCACCGCCTCGACGGCGTCTTGGGCAAGGCTCCGCAAGGGCCATGCCATCGGTGCGAGGGCGGCGGTCGACAGCAGTCCGGTCAAGACCTGGCGGCGTGTGCTGCGGGCGCGAAGGCCGCGAATCGCCTGGGTCAATTCTCACTCCACAACTTCCTGAGTTAGCGTAGGAAATTCTAATGCCGCAGTGCGGAACGCAAGGGGCATTTTGTGGAGGGTGGCGAGAGTTGGCGAGTTTTTGATCGCAATTCGGCGGAGGTCTGCCTGTTTGCTGGGCAAAGGCTGCGGCGCGTGACAGCAAGGGCCCGCGCCGCCACCGTTGTCAGTTGAGCCTGTGGCCTGTTTCCGGTTCGAAATACGACACTTTGGCAAGGTCGAAGGCGAAGGTGTGGACGTTGCCCGCCGCCGCCTCGGTCTCGGAATGCATCCGCGCCGTGACGGGTTTGCCGCCCAGATGCGTCATCACATAAGTGTCGGCCCCGGCGGGTTCGACGATATCGACGCGGCAGTCGGCCTGTTGCACCGTCTCGCCATGGCGGAACCCCGGTTCTGCGATGTCCTCGGGCCTCAGCCCCACGATCACGTCTGCAGGCAGGTCTTTTGCGCGCGGGTCGTTCAGCACGATCGGTTCGCCTTCGCGCCGCGCGATCTCGATGGTGGTGCCGCCCCCGTTGGTGCGCGCCTTGGCCGGGATCAGGTTCATGGCGGGCGAACCCATGAAATCCGCGACGAAGAGGTTCGCGGGCCTGTTGTAGATCTCGGACGGCGAGCCGATCTGCTGGATCACGCCGGCTTTCATCACGACGATCTTGGTGGCCAGCGTCATGGCCTCGATCTGGTCGTGGGTCACATAGACCATCGACGCACCGAGGTTCTGGTGCAGCGACTTGATCTCGGTCCGCATCTCGACCCGCAGCTTTGCGTCGAGGTTCGACAACGGCTCGTCGAAGAGGAACAGCTTCGGATCGCGCACCAGTGCACGGCCCATCGCGACGCGTTGACGCTGCCCGCCCGACAACTGGCCGGGGCGGCGGTTCAGAAGCGGTTCGATCTGCAACTGTCGCGCCACATCGGCGAGCTTACGGTCCTGCGTCGCCTGATCCACGCCGCGCACCTTCATCCCGAAGGTGATGTTCTTGGCGACGCTCATCGTCGGGTAGAGCGCGTAGGACTGGAACACCATCGCGATGTCGCGGTCCTTGGGGCTGACATTGGTCATGTCGTCCCCGCCGATGGCGATGGACCCGCCGGAAATCGGCTCCAACCCCGCGATGCAGTTCAGAAGCGTGGACTTGCCGCAGCCGGAGGGGCCGACGAGAACAAGAAAATCGCCCGGCTCGATCGCCACGTTGATGTCCTTGAGGATCTCTACCGAGCCGTAGTTCTTGTAGAGATTGCGGATGTCGAGAATGGGTGCCATTGGGTCAGCCTTTCACGGAACCGGCGGTCAGACCGCGGATGAAGTATTTGCCTGCGACGACATAGACGAGAAGGGTGGGGAGCGCGGCGATGATCGCAGCGGCCATGTCCACGTTGTATTCCTTCACGCCCGTCGTTGAATTGACGATGTTGTTGAGCGCCACGGTCACGGGTTGCGTGCCCGCCTGACTGAACGAGACCCCGAAGAGGAAGTCGTTCCAGATCTGGGTGAACTGCCAGATGATGCTGACCACGATGATGGGCAGGCTGAGGGGCAGGAAGATCGACCAGAAGATGCGCAGGAACGTGGCCCCGTCCACCTTGGCGGCCTTCACCAGCTCCTGCGGGATCGTGACGTAGTAGTTGCGGAAAAACAGCGTCGTGAAGCCGATGCCATAGATCACGTGGACGAAGATCAGCCCCGGGATCGTCCCGGCGATGCCCATCATGCCGAGCAGGCGCGCCATGGGCAGCAGAACCACCTGGAACGGGATGAAGCAGCCGAACAGCATCAGCGCGAAGATGATGTTGGCCCCCTTGAACCGCCATTGCGCGATGACATAGCCGTTCACGGCCCCGAGCAGGGTCGAGATGACGACACCGGGCACCGCGATCAGCACCGAGTTCCAGAAGTAGGGGCGCACGCCCTCGCACTGGATGCCGGTGCAGGCCTCGGACCAGGCCGTGCGCCACGCGTCGAAGGTGATTTCGCGGGGCAGGGCGACGAGGTCGCCGGTGCGGATCTCTTCGAGGCTCTTCAAGGACGTGGTGACCATCACGAAGAGCGGCAGAAGGTAGTAGACCGCGAACAGCGCGAGGATGATGTAGAGCCCCCAGCGCAGGGCGGACTTGCCAAGCGCGCTTTGCCTGCGGGCGGGAGAGAAAGTCGCATCAGTCATGCTTCGTCACCCTCAGTTCCGAGTAGAGGTAGGGCACGATGATCGCGAAGACGACGAGCATCATGATCATGGCCGAACTTGCCGCCTGACCGATGTCGCCGCGCGAGAACGCCATGGCATACATATACGTCGCGGGCAGATCGGTGGCGTAACCCGGTCCGCCGCCCGTAAGCGCGATGACGAGGTCGAAGCTCTTGATCGCCAGGTGGGCGAGCACGATGAAGGCCGACAGAAAGATCGGAGCCATCGAGGGAATGATGATCGCGGTATAGACTCGCCATGTCGGAATGCCGTCGACCTGCGCGGCCCGGATGATCTCGGTATCGACCGATCTGAGACCAGCGAGGAACAGCGCCATGACGAAGCCGGAGGATTGCCATATGGCCGCGAGTATGATCGCGTAGATCGCCCTGTCCGGGTTCACCAGCCAGTCGAAGGTGAAATTCTCGAACCCCCAGCCCTGCACCATGTTCTGCACGCCCAGACCGGGGTTCAGGATCCATTTCCACGCGGTCCCGGTCACGATCATCGAAAGCGCCATCGGGTAGAGATAGATCGTGCGGATCGCGCCTTCGGTGCGGATGTTCTGGTCCAGCAGGATCGCGAGGATCAGGCCCAGAACCATCGAGATGCCGATGTAGAGGCCCCCGAAGATGTAAAGATTGGTGATCGCCGTGTCCCAGCGCGGCGAGTCGAACAGGCGTTCATACTGGATGAAGCCTTCGATCTCGTATTTCGGCAGGAGACGCGAGCGGGTGAGCGACACCCAGGCGGTCCAGCCGATGAAGCCATAGACGAAGATCAGGACGGCGATGAAACTGGGCGCCAGCACGATCTTGGGCAAATGGGATTCGAACCACTTGGCCATGTATTCCTCCCCCTGAATGAACCCGCCCCCGAAGGGGACGGGTCCGGTGTTCGGGTGATGTCAGATCACATCGAGTTCGCGACGGCGTCGGCGAGCATCTGCACCGCTTCATCCGACGACATGTCGGAGTTGAAGTGGGCCGTCACCACGTCGGTGATCGCACCGGCCTGCGCGCCGCGCAGCGCCATGCCATGCGCGTAGCTGGGCAGGAGCGAACCGCTTTCGGACGAAGCCGCCATATCCTCGGACGAGGTCACGGCGCAGCTGTCGAACTCGTCCAGCGACACGTCGGTGCGGGCCGGGATCGAACCTTTGTTGAGGTTGAACACCTTCTGGAAGTTCTGACCGACGATCAGCTCGGCCAGAAGCTCCTGACCCGCGCGCTTGTCGTCGCCGTCCACTTCGAACATCGCGAAGCTGTCGACGTTGTAGAGGAAGCCGTCACCGGGGGTGGAGGCGCAGAGGAAGTCTTCGCCCGGCACTTTACCGGCGGCGAGGAATTCGCCCTTGGCCCAGTCACCCATGATCTGGAACGCGGCTTCGCCGTTCATGACCATCGCCGTGGCGAGGTTCCAGTCGCGGCCCGAGAAGTTGTCGTCGACATAGCCGCGCAGGGTGCGCATCTGGTCGAAGACGGCCTTCATCGTGTCCGAGGTCAGCGCCTCGGTGTCGAGGTCGACCAGCGCGGACTGAAAGAACTCCGGCCCGCCAAGGCCGAGCACGACGGTTTCGAACACGGTTGCGTCCTGCCAGGCCTGACCGCCATGGGCGAGCGGGGTGATGCCCGCGGCCTGAAGCGTTTCGGCGGCGGCGTTGAATTCTTCCCAGGTCGTCGGCATTTCGATGCCGTTGGCTTCGAGCACTTCGGCATTGGCCCAGATCCAGTCCACGCGGTGGACGTTCACGGGGGCCGCGCACCAGGTGCCTTCGCATTTCATGTGGTTGGCGATGGAGGCGGGCAGCACGTCGGCCCAACCCTGTGCCTCGGCGACGCTCGAAATATCGGCCAGCACGCCTTCTTCGTACCACTCCTGAATCGCCGGGCCCTTGAGCTGGACGGCGGTCGGCGCGTTGCCGGCGAGCACGCGGGCGCGCAGAGCGGTCATGGCGGCGTCGCCACCGCCGCCCGCGACGGGCATGTCGGTCCACGTCCCGCCGTTCTCGGCGAATTCTTCCTGAAGAACGGCGACCGATTTGGCCTCGCCGCCCGAGGTCCACCAATGCAGGACTTCGGCCTGCGGTTCGGCTTGGGCCATGCCCGCGACGGACAGGGCGACGGCAGAGACGGCCGCGAATGCGGTGTATTTCATCTTGAGTTCCTCCCAGATATCGCTGCCCTCCATGACAGCGCTATCATGTATCCTGCGCTCGGCGCCGTGCCCCGATCAAGGGGCCGCTCCCGCACCCGATGTTGATTTCGGCGCGGTTTGTTACAGGCTGTTACGCGGGCGTTGCATTTGGTGCAGGCTGGCCGGAAAGATCGCCGGGGAGGAGGACGCACGGTGACGATACCCAGACTTCTCGTCGTGGACGACGACGCCGACATGCGCGGGATGATGACCGAGTTTCTGCACAAACACGGCTTCATCGCCCACGGCGCCAATTCGCGCGACGACATCAAGGCCGCGCTCGCGGCGGGGCGGGTCGACATGATCCTGCTCGACGTGATGCTGGGCGACGAGAACGGGGTCGAGATCTGCCGCGATCTTAGGCGGGACGAAGACGTGCCGATCATCCTCGTCTCGGCGCTCTCGGCGGACCATCAGCGCATGGCAGGGTATGAGGTCGGGGCCGACGACTATATCGCCAAACCCTTCAACCCGGATCTTCTGATCGCCCGGGTCAAGGCGGTGCTGGCCCGCACCCGTCGCGCGGCGTCGCTCTCGCATCGGCGGCGGACCAAGGTGTTTCGTTTCGCGGGCTGGACCTATGACGCCAAGCGCGACGAGGTCATCTCGCCCGATGGATATCAGGTGTCGCTGTCGCGGCGCGAACACGCGCTGCTTCAGGCTCTGCTCGCCAATCCGTTCATCCCGCTGACCCGGGCCGAGATCGCGGCGACGCTGGACGTGACCGGCGAGGGCGTGCACGAGGACGAGGCATCGGGGCGGGCCATCGACATGCTCGTGGGTCGTCTCAGGTCCAAGATCGAGGATGATCCCAAGGCCCCCGTCATGCTGCGGACGGAACGGGGGGTGGGCTATGTGCTGGCCGTGGACGTGACGGCGGAAGACGCGTGAGCCTGATCCGGCCCAGCCTGCGCAACGGGGCGGTCGCGATGGTCTTTGCCGCCTTCGCGATCGGGCTGGTCGCCGCCTGGATGTGGTCCACATCGAACCGGAACTGGACCGGATACCTCGACCGCGCGCGCGTGACCGGCGTGCTGCTTTACGACACGCTGACCGACGGACTGCCGCCGCCGAACGGCCTGAGCCTCGAACGCCTCGCGCCGGAAGATGCCGCCCGCGCCGACGCGGGTGACTTTTCCGCCCTCAGTTTCGCCCCCCGCCCGACACGGGTGTCGCTCGCCTCGATCCTGCCGGACACCACCGAGGATGCCGGACGGGCCGGTCTGAGCCTTGCGGTCCTGTCGCGCGACGTGCGCTATCAGGTCAGCGACATCACCAAGTCCGAGGGCCAGAGGTCCGCCGAAACACTCGGGCTGCTGGTCCGCCTAGTCGCACGCTATTGCAGTGACGCGGTGATCCTCGCGCGCGCCGGGGCCGGGCCTTGGGTCGCCGTATCCGGCGACGGGCTTTGGACCTGCGACGCCGCCCCGACCGACCTGCGCCTTCCGGCCGTGTTTCTGTCGGTGGTGACGCTTGCGATCCTGTTCACGGTCTCGGTCAACACGGCGGGGCAGTTCACCGCCTTCGCGGACCTGCTGAAAGGACGACGAAGGATCGGCGAGCGTGACCTTTACGAGATCGAGGGGCCGCAGGAACTGCGCGAGATCGTGACCTCGGTGAACGCCTATCTCGACGCCGAGCGAAAGCAGTTGGAGAACCGGGCGGTTGTTCTGTCGGGCGTCAGCCATGACCTTGGCTCGCCCGCCACGCGCCTGAGACTGCGCGCGGCGCTGATCGAGGACGAGGCGTTGCGCGGAAAGTTCGAAACCGACATCGACCGCATGACCGGGATGATCGAAAGCGTGCTCACCTACACCCGCGCCGAGATGGACGCCGAGGATGCGCGCCAGTTGTCGCTTCTGTCGCTGGTCGAGGCGACCGTGGCGGATTTTCAGGATGTCGGCCATCCCGTGACCTTCGAGATGGAGGAGCCGACGGCCGCCGCGACCCGGTCCCTGTTCACGGGCAAGCAGGGGCGGGGGGCGCTGACCGAACGCCAGCGCGTTCTCGTCACGGGGCGCCCCATCGCGCTTGCCCGTGCGCTGTCCAACCTGATCGACAATGCGCTGAAATACGGGCGCCGGGCACACGTCTCGCTCGCCGTCGCGTCGGATCGCGTCGTTCTGACGGTCGAGGACGAGGGCAGCGATATGTCGGTCCCGGATGTCGAGGCGGCCGTGGCCCCGTTCAAGCGCGGCACGAACACCGAAACGATTTCGGGCTTCGGCATGGGGCTGACCATCGTCGCGACCGTGGCGGAACAGCACGGCGGTCGGCTGTTCTTCGAGCGCGGAGAACGCGGTCTGCGCGCGCGGTTCGAGATCCTGCGCGCTTAGGTGGTTTGGTCATACCGAACCAGTTCTTGCGAACAGGTGAGTCCGTTAGGTGTCTCGCTTGAAATAATCGAACATTCTCGGGAACAGGGACGACCTCGCGGGCTTATCGCGAAGCCTCCGTTCCACGCGACGGGTCTCGCTGCAAGAACCACCGAAGCTGGGGATTCCACATCACGTTCTGCTGAATCCCGTTCGGCAGGCTTGGCGCATGGCGCAAGTCCCGTAAAATGGCTGCGATAACAACGATTCACCCAAAGAGGGGATCGGGGAGGTCGGAGCATGGGACAGTCGCATTCGATCTGCGCGCACGAGGGGTCGGCGCTTGCCTCGCATTTCCCGAAGAAGCAATTTTCGCGACCGCGATATGAATGGAGTTTTTATGTTTGACCAGATCACCCGGCGCGCATGTGGGGCTGCGGCGGGTTGCTTGATCGCTTTGGTGGCGCACGCTGCCGTCGCCGAAGGGATGACCGAAGCCGATGCCGCGACGCTTGCCGCCCAATGGGAGACCTACAATCAGGACTCGGTCGGGTCGGTCATCGAAATGGCACCGATGCGGACGACACAGGAAACTGTCGCGGCGGATGGGACCACCTATCGCCTGACCTCGCTGCATCCGGGCGTGAACCGCTGGTATCTTCTGGAAATTCAGGCCGAAGGAGCGGGTGCGCAACGGTTTCATTTCGAGAACGCGGATGCGCAGACCTGGACCCTGACGCTGACCGACGGCGATCAGCCCGCACTCAGCATCGCGGGCCTTGGCAGTCAGGACAGTTGCACGCCTTGGACGGGCGAACCTTCGGCGCTCGCGACAGCGGCGGGGAGCGGGCTGCCCTATGCGCCGCTCTGCGGGCAGAAAATCTACCTGCGCAACAAGGTGTCGGGCAGCCGCACCAACCGCGAGGCCGTGTCGGATTTCCTGCGTGAAAACGTGGTGTTCGGCGACAAGCTGGTGAACCTCATCAAGGGCACGTTCTTCGAGGACGCGTTTCTCGAAAACGCCGAGACGGTCGAGGATGGCGATGCGGGCGATGCCGTCGCCGCGCTGGGCACGGCGGCGCTGGACCGTCAGCCGGTCATGCGCCCCAACATGTCGATCGAGGTCGAGGGTGCCGAGGGCGGCATGGAAGCCGGGGCATGGTACGCGGTCGAGGGCAACGAGGGCGTCTATTCCAGCGTGATGAAGCCCGCCTATATCGCCAACAGCATTCTGTCCGAACGCAACGGCGCCAACTGGCTCGACGGGGTCGAACAGAACGCCGACGTCTACCTCGTCGCCTTCGATCTTGGGAAATTCGAGGTCGGGTATGAATTGGGCACCGATCACCCGGGCCTTGGCTGGTCCTCCCGCCCGTCGCGGTCGGGCAGCGACTGGCAACTGGCGGGACCCGACGGATTCAACCGCCCCGACCCGCTGGTGCGTAACGGGATGCTGTCGCCGTCGCTGACCAGCCGCGCGGTCGCGGCCTTCGCCGGGGGGTTCAAACGCGATCACGGCGCCTACCGCTTTTCCGACTACGCGACCTTCAACCGGGGGCACCATTACGGCTTTCTGTCGAACGGCGTGACCTTCAGCCGACTGATCCCGAACCTCGCCACGCTCTATGTCACGCTCGACGGCGAGGTGGGCATGAAGACGTGGACCGAGGCCGACAACGAAATGGTCCCGAACCTGATCTATGCCCGCCAGAACGGCGTGGCCGTCGTGGACCGCGACCCCGAAACGGGGCAGGCGGTGCCGGGCGACCGGGTGAGTTCCTGGGGCGGCGGCAACTGGTCCGGCTCGGCGGATGCGCAACTGCGCACCCTGCGGTCGGGCACCTGCCTCAAGACCGCCGGCGGGCGTCAGTTTCTGCTCTACGCTTATTTCTCGTCGGTGACGCCCTCGGCGATGGCGCGGGTGTTTCAGGCCTATGACTGCGACTATGCGATGCTTCTCGACATGAACTCGCCGGAGCTCACTTACCTCGCGGTCTACAAGCAGAATGCCAATGGTGACGGTCTCGAACCGATGCACCTGAACCGGTACATGGCCGAAAGCGATCCCTGGGGCGACAACGGTCGCATCCCGCGGTTCGTCGGCTTCGCGGACAACCGGGATTTCTTCTACATACTGCGAAAGGAATAGGAAGATGCGGAAAGCGATTGCGGCGCTGGGACTGGCTCTGACGGTATTTGCGGGCGGTGCCGGGAGCGCCGCGACGTTGGCCGAGAACAACGAGGCGATGTATCGCCTCATGATGGAAAAGCGCGGTGTGACGGCCGCGCAGATCTCGCGCATCCGCCAGATTTTCAATTCCACGGGCCGGACCGGGCAAGGCAACCCGGCGGTCACGCGCCACCCGATGACGCCGCAACAGGCCGCCGCCAAGGTGCCGGGCGACCCGTATCAGTATTACCGCAACGCGCAATTCGAACGGATCTGCGGGCGCAAATACATGGCACCGCTTTACGATCCCGCGACGCAACGGCCCGAGGATGCGACGGTCTGCGTCGATATGTTCGAATACCCGAACGTCCCGATGGCCTACCCGGTGACATGGATTTCGGCCCGCAACGCCGCGCTGACCTGCGCTGCGGAGGGCAAACGCATGGGTGACGCCCATGAGTGGGAGGGGGCTGCGGCCGGTGCGCTTTTGGAGCCCGATTACCGCTTCGACCTCGGGTCACACGGTGCGATGCGGTCCTGGCACAACGCGAAATGGGGCCAGTCGAAGAACTGGACCTATGGGCCGCAGTGGCGGCGGGGGATCTGCGCGCAGGCCTCGTCCAAGACGCCGGGATGCAACGGGGGCAGCTGGTCGGGCTGCGGGTCGAACACCTATCCGGTCGGCAGCTTTCCGAACTGCAAATCGGCGCTGGGCGTCTATGACCTCGAAGGAAACGCGGCCGAGCACATGAACCTGCCGCTCAACCCGAGCCAGATGGCGAGCCGGGGGTCGCAGACGCTGGGCGTGACCGAGATGAAGGGAAGCTGGTTCATCTGGGACAGCGTGCGCGCGCATGAGGAATGGGCGCGTTGGCGCGCGCCGTTCTGGCACGGCACGCAGGTGATGTCGAACGGCAGCCACTCCAACTACCACCTCGGGTTCCGGTGCTTCCGCGATATTCGCTGATCGGGCGTTAAAAAATGGAGCGAGCTTCGCTCGCGCATGGGGAGCCCGTCGCCTGCGGCGCCGGGCGATAGGGGGCGCTGCCCCCCGCCGCTGCGCGGCGTCCCCCGAGGTTTTTTGAAACAGAGAAGAGGGACGGGGCTGGCGGCCCCGAACGAAGAAGGCCGCGCTGGTGTGGCGCGGCCTTCGTGCGTTCTGGTGTCTAGCGTCAGCGCGAGGCGACGCGGATCACCGGGCCCGGCATCGGGCCGTCGCTGTTCAGCAGATAGGCATAGCGGCCCGAAGACAGCAGGTCTTCGAGGTCGACCGCGCGCCCGTTCAGATAGGCGGTGCGGCTGACCAGACGAATGCCGTGGCTGTAGTCGGCATAGCTCGCCCCGTGGACCGTCGACACCGGCTGGATCGGATTCCCGTTCGAGCGGTGCCAGCCGTAGATGGCGACGCGCCCCGGGTTCGAGGCCATGCGGTTGGCCATGACCACGTCTTTCTTGTGGCCCGAGATCAGGCCCATCCGACCGCCACGCTGGGCTTCGATGGTCTGGTTGTGCTGCACGAAATAGGACGTCGACGACATCTGCGGCCCGGCCTGCATCGGCTTGGGGCTGAGTTTGACCGACGCCTGCGCGTAGATCGCATCGACCATGCGCGAGGTGGGCAGCATCATGCCGAAGCGCCCGGCGATCGAAGCGGCCGCAGGCAGGCCCAGCGGCACGCGGACGAAATCGCGGTCGGAACCGAGCGCGAGGTAGTCGGGCGTCACGCAGACCACGATCTCGGTCGAGGCCCCGCGCGAGTCCTTGCCGCGGATGACGACCGGACGGAGGTCTTGCAGGAAGCTCGGCATGTTGCCGCGCGCAAGCTCGTTGATGATGGCGTTGTCGCGGTTGCCGCCGCTGCCGTTGCCGACGGCGGCCATGAAGTCACTTCCGGTCGGTGCGCCCGCACGGCGGTTCGGCATGTTGCGGGCGTGGTTGCGGCCGCAGCCGTTGCCGGAGACGCGCGACGAGGCGACGAAGGACGGATCGGGTTCCGGCGTCGGTTCCTGCGCCTGCTGGCGGGTCGGCGCAAAGGCCGTGCGCAGCGCATCGGGCAGCGCGCGGGGGCGCGGCGACGACGGCACGGCGAGGACCGAGGTCGAGTTCATCGTGGAGGTGGTGAACCCGTCGAGGTCGTTGTCGGCACCGGCCACCTGAATGACCTCGGCTGCGGGCGCCTCCGGTGCCGCCACCGGCGCGAAGCCTTCGGGGCGCAGGCGCGGGCGGATCGAGGCGGTCACGGCAAGGTCGGACGGGTCGACCAGCATCGCGGCATCGGCAAGATCGGTCGCCGGCGCGGCCGGAACCGGATCGGGCACCTCGGCCGTGGCGACCATGCGGTCGGCCGGCGCGGGCTGTTCGTTGGCGTCCTCGGTCATCGCGACTTCCCGCTCAGGCTGGACGAGCGACGACCCGGCGCGGGTGTCCGCGTCGGTTTCGCTCAACCGGGCGAGGTCTTGCGGCGACGGCGCGGCGGCCTCGGCTTCCGGTGCGGGAAGTTTGGGCGCTTCGGCCGCTTCGGTAAAGCCCGCAAGTTCGACCTGCGGTTTTTCCGGTGCGGTCCCTTCGTCGAGGCGAAGCCCGCTCAGAACCCGCTGGGTCTGGGAGGCGAGGTCGCTGTCGACGACCTGCGGCGCGGAGGCGGCCGGCTCGGTCACGACGAAGGCCGAGACATAGGACGGATAAAGGGTATGGACAGCGAACAGGCTGCCCCAGGCGGAGACGACCAGGCCAGCCAGAACCCCCACAGCGGCAAGCGCGTGGACGGGTTGAGGACGCATGCGTACAGGCGCGGTGTCTTTAACATCGTGTGTGTGTCGGATCATGGTCCGCGCTCGTACTGTCCCTTCGTTAAGATGACAATAAAGCGGGTTCCGCCGATGTGGGAGATTTTTGCCGACTGGGCGGAATCTTGCCTCGATGAGTGGCTGATAAGCAAATCACCGCACCGAACTGCGACAGGCCGTCGCAGCTTGGGCCGCATTTCCAGTCGATCGCGCCTAGGCCAGCACGCCGACGGCGAAGAGAACGGCGCAAATCGCCACGAGATATCGACTCGCCCGGTCTGTCAGGGCGAAAACCACGGGATCTTCGTTCACGAGGCCCCGGTGGGCGAGAAGAACGATTCGGCTGATCCAGAACAGGAGCACCAGACCGACACCCCAGAGGGCCATAGGCTCGGCATACTGCGCGCGCACCTCGGCGGTGTCGAGATAGAGCGCCAGCACCAGCACGGCGATGAAACCCGATGCGGTGGCGATCATCGCGATGATCGGGCGATCCTCGACCGTATAGGCGCGACCTGCGGCGGCCTTGGCGGCCCCGCGTGCGTCAAGCTCGACGAGTTCCGCCAGACGTTTCACGGCGGCGAGCGAGAGGAACAGGAAGATCGAAAAAGACAGAAGCCAGACCGAGGGATTGATGTCGGTCGCGGCGGCGCCCGCCACGATCCGCACCGTATAAAGCATCGCGAGCACGACGATATCGAGCGCGAGCATCCCCTTCAGCTTCATCGAATAGGCCGTGGTTAGCACGAAATAGCCCGCAAGAACGATGGTCAGCGCCGGGGTCACGAGAACCGCGATGCCGAAGCCCGTGACGAGAAGCGCGATCAGCATCGGCGCGCCGAACCTGACGGGAAGCCGCCCCGAGGCGAAAGGGCGATTGCATTTGGTCCGATGCTTCCGGTCCGCCTCGAGGTCGGCAAGGTCGTTCAGCACATAGACCGCCGACGCGACGAAACCGAAAGCGAGGAAGGCGAGCAGGGCGCTCAGAAGCGTGTCCGGCGCAAAGGCATGGGCGGCCATGAGCGGCAGAAAAACGAGGATGTTCTTGACCCACTGATGCATCCGCATTTGGCGAAGGATTTCGCTCAAGAGCGTGATGGCGCGCTCTCGCGGCACGTCGCTTGCGGGCGCGTGGCCGGTCTGGGTCCGGTCGAAGGCCTTGAGATGCGACGCAACGGGGCCCGCGAGTTCCGGCATTCCGGCGTCGGCCAGAACGACCTCGCGCCCCTCGGCGCGCGCCGCCTTGCAGCCCGCGATCACGTCGGGGTCGTAGGGCAGGCGCTTGGGGTTTGGGTAACGGCGGTGCTTGCGCAGATGCAGGCTGCGGATGTCGCGCGAGACGTTCCACCAGAACACCTCGGCCCCCAGATTGCCCCGCAACAGGTCGCGGTCGAGGTCCACGATGAACGGTTCGGTCGACGGGCGGAGTTCTTTCTGCATGGTGCCGTGGCTTGTCTTGAATCGCTCATTCGACTGTGGCCAAGCCGTTTTGAGGTGACAATCTCATAACGAGCGGACACCCTGACCGGGGGCGTGGTGTAGACTTGGTGTCACGGTCCGGTTAGCAATTTAGTGTCATTTCATAGGGGATTGTCGTCTTGAAAGGTTTCGCAGTCATCGTCGCCGCAACGCTGACCATTCCGGGGGTCGGTTATTCGCAGGACACGCCGGACGGGTCGGACGAAAAGACCCCGTCGGTTCAGGTCGGCGACACGACGGCGGAGATGACAGGCGGTGTGGCCGCCGGGGGGGATGACGCGCCCTCTGCGAGCGGGGCGAACACGGCCAAGGATCGCGATGGCGAAGGTCCGGCGGCGCCGACGCTCGGCGGGCCGCAGGTTCAGAAAACGGACGCGGCACCGGACCGTCCGTCGGGCATCTTGAACGGCGTCGAGCCGCGCCGGGCCGACAAGGATGGTGCCGATGTCGCGGCCTCACCCGATGTGGATGGCGAGACCGAGGCGGGCGATGCCGATGTCACGGTGACGGGTGGCGAGGAGGCGGTCGCGCAATCCGCCGACGATGCAGAAACCGACGTGGAAGCCGCGACGGACATGACGCCTGACGCCGCGGCGCAGGCCGAGGCCCCGGAGCAACCGGACACCGAGGCCGAGGCGAGCGTGGAGGACGAGGCCCCCGAAAACCCGGCGACCGAGAGCGCGGAAGAAGTCACCGAGGCCCCCGAAGACGCGGCGACCGAGAGCGCGGACGAAGTCACGGAGGCCCGCGAAGACGCGGCGACCGAGAGCGCGGAAGAAGTCGCGGAGGAACCCGAAGCGGCGCCCGAACCGGACCGCTACGACATCGCCGCGCAGGAATGCATCGACATCGCAGGCCCCGCGAATGCAGGTGTTCCTGCCGCTGCGGTCGATGCCGCATCGCAAAAGGAAACGCTGGCACGGGCGGCAGAGGCCTGCCTGATGGCGGCCGAAGCGGAAGATGCCGATCCAGAAGTTTTGTTTCACGCCGCATCCATCGCACAGGCGCGCGGGCAGGCGGGGGCGACCTTCGACCTGCTCACCCGGTCCGCCGAGGCCGGGCTGGGCGCCGCCGAAACCCGGCTGGGGGACTATTTCCTGTTCGGCGTCGGCCCCGAAGGTCAGGACATCGCCAAGGCGGTCGGACATTATCAGGCCGCCACCGAGCGGGGCGACGCCGCTGGCATGACGACGCTGGCCCTTCTGTATCAGGTGGCGCGCGGGGTTCCGCGCGACCCGGCGCGCATGGTCGAACTGATGACCATGGCCGCCGACAAAGGCTATCATTTCGCGCAATACCGGCTCGCCCAGACATACCTGAACGGTGACGGCATTCCGGGACGGGCCGACGCGGCGCTGGGCATTCCGGACACGACGCGGGCGGTCAGGTATTACACGATGGCGGCGGATGCCGGGAACCTTTCGGCGGCGCTCGAACTCTCGTCGCTCTATGCCGATCCCAACTCCGGGTTGCCCGACGACCCGGAGGAGCAGGTGCGCCTGACCCGAATGGTGTCCCAGACCGGCCATCCGCCCGCAATCGCGATGATGGGCGTGTTCTATGAAACCGGGCGCGGCGTCGAATATGACCCGGCGATTGCCGCCGGGCTTTATGTGCGGGCGATGGAAAGCGGCAAGCTGGACTTCGGTGACCTTCGCAACGGCGCGCCCGGCACCTGGGACCGCGACACCGCGCTGGAATTCCAGAAGATCCTTCAGGCGCGCGGCCTTTACGATGGCGCACTCGACGCGATCGTGGGGGGCGGAACGGCGGCGGCCGCCCGCAAACTGGCAGGGAACTGAGCGACAGACGCCCGGACGGGCCATATGTGGTGGCCGCCTTTGCGCGGCCCGCTACATTATGCCCTGGGCGCTACATCCTGCTATCCCGTTCTAAACAATCGCATATCTCGAGTAAATTTTGAGGGAATCACTTTTTGGGGTTACCCTTGGGTCAGGTCCCGGACCTTTTAGAACGCTACTTTATTTCAACATGCCGTTTCAGGGGGGAAATCGCATGGGCAAGTCCAATAGTAATTCCAAGAAAAACGACAAATCCAACCGGCGCGACGACGACCACCACCAGTCCCGAAACGGCCACGACGACCACGACGCACGGGGGCGCGAGGCCGACCACGACAGACGCGGACCGGAGATCGAGATCGGCACGCGCCACGATGACGTCATCGACAAATCGGACGCTTCGCGCGGGCAGGTCATCGTGGGACGTCAGGGTGACGACGACCTGACCGGGTCGGATTTCCGGGACATCATAAACGGCAACCGCGGCGACGACCGGGTCGAAGGCGGCGGCGGCAACGACTTCATGAATGGCGGCTCGGGCACCGACACCGCCGTCTTCTCAGGCTCGATCCTCGACTACACGATCAACTCGAACTGGTGGCGCAATGTCATCACCGTGCGCGGGCCGGACGGCTGCGATACGCTCGTCGGGTTCGAGATTCTGGAGTTCGACGATTACACGTTCGAGATCGGGGGGGAGAACCCGCCGCTCGTGGTGTTCGATGACGCGAGCGCGCCCGAAAACGGGACGACCACGCTATCGGTCTCGGTCTACGACATCGGCGGAACCGGCGCGACGATCCTGTCGGCGAGCCTGTCCGACACGGACGGCCAGCCGGGAACCGGCACCGTCACGGTCGGGGCCGGAACCCCCATCCCGACCTCGGGCGGTATGGACGCCCAAAGCTATGACCTGACCTTCGATCCGGGCACGGCCTTCGACTACCTGTCCGCCGGGGAAAGCGTCGTGGAGCAGATCACGCTGGTCATCGACGATGGGAGCGGGGGGACGACGACGATCACCTCGGACCTCACCATCGAAGGTCTGAACGACGGCATTTCGATCACCTCCGGGCCGCAAGGCGCCACCGTGACGGAGATCGCCGACGGTGCGCCGGGCGAGGGGACCGCGACGCTGAACGCCGCCGGGTCCATCGACTTCACCGATGTCGATCTCAACGACAGCCATGTTGTGTCGGTCGTGCCGGGCGCGTCGGGCTATCTGGGGGCCTTCGCGATCCTCCTTACGGATTCCACGGGGTCCGGGGCCGGTTCGGTCGGGTGGAGCTTCGATGTCGCCGATGCCGCGCTCGACGGGCTCGCCATGGGCGAGACGCTGGTGCAGACCTACGCGGTGACGCTGGACGACGGGCAGGGCGCTACCGCGACCGATACCGTGACGATCACGCTCGTCGGTGAAAACGACGCACCCACGCTGGATGCGGGCACTGCCGAAGCCTTCGAAGGGGGCGGGCCGGTCGATGTGGACCTCGCCGCGCTGGCGGATGACGTGGACAGCGACGACGACGCGACGACGCTGACCTACCTGCTGGGCGCCTTCGCCGGGCCGGGCAGCGTTTCGCTGGTCGGTTCGACGCTGACCTTCGATCCGGGCAGCGACTTCAACGCGCTCGCCAACGGGGAAGAGGCCGAGGTCGATGTCGAGGTGATCGTGGTGGATGCCCACGGCGCCAGCACCAGCGCGACCGTCACCGTCACCGTGATCGGCACGAACGAGGCGCCGACGGCACTCGCCGACACGGCCAGCACCGATGAAGACGACGCCGTGCTGGTGTCGGTGCTCGACAACGACAGCGACCCGGATGCGGGCGACACCCTGAGCGTGATCGCCGTGTCGGTCACCTCGGGCGGGGGAACGGCCGGCATCGTCGGCGATCAGGTCGAATGGACGCCGGAGGGTGACTATAACGACCTTGCGGTCGGTGAAACGGCCACGGTGGAGCTGTCCTACACCATCGCGGATCAGGCGGGCGAAACCTCGACCGCGACCGTGACGATCACCGTCTTGGGCACCAACGACGGCCCCGTCGCGGTGGACGACGCGGCCTCGCCAACGCCGATCCTCGAAGACACCGTGGATGTGTCGTTCAGCCTGACCGCCAATGACAGCGACCCGGATGGCGATCCGCTGTCGATCCTCGGCATCGACGACACGGGAACGCTGGGCGACGTGAGCGTTGATGCCAACGGGACGGATGTCACCGTCGGGATCGCGGGCAACTTCGACTTCCTCGCGGTGGGCGCGACCTACATCGACAGTTTCGACTACACGGTGACGGATGGAAACGGGGGGACCGATACGGCCACCGCGACCGTCACGGTCGAAGGCGAGAACGATGGGCCGGTCGCCAATGACGACAACCGCACGCTGGGAGAATCCGGCTCGATCTCGGTCGCGGTGCTCGCCAACGATACCGACGTCGATCTGGGCGATACCCTGTCGGTCATCGGCGGCGTCAAATACACGCCGGGCGGCACCGGCGATATCGTGGGCGATCAGATCACCTTCGATACCTTGGGCGACTTCGAATACCTCGGCGCGGGCGAAAGCGTCGACGTGCTGATCGGCTATGTGATGGAGGACAACCACGGTGCCAGCGACAACGCGCTGGTCACGATCACGGTCCTTGGCGAGAATGACGGTCCGACGGCGAATGACGACACCGCGACCGTCAACGAAGACGACCTCGTCGCCACGGCGATCAACCTGACCGGAAACGATACCGACGTCGATCTCAGCGACGATATCGAGGTTCTGTCCATCGACACCACCGGCACGTCGGGCATCGTCATTTCGACCGGCGATGGCGATACCTTCACCTATGATCCGTCGGGACAGTTCGAGGCCTTGGGTGCTGGCGAAAGCGCGGTAGACACCTTCACCTACACGGTGACCGACGGAAATGGCGGGCAGGATAGCGCCACGGTCTCGGTCACGGTGATGGGTCAGAACGACGGACCCTCGGCCGTGAGCGACAACAACGCCGGCGCTGCGGTGGTCGAGGCCGGCTACGCCGACCCGGTCGGACAGGACAGTGCCGCGGGCAATATCCTTGCCAACGACAGCGACGTGGATGCGAATGACGTGCTCGCCGTCGTGCAGGTGTCGTCCGGAACCGGCGAACCGGGGTCGGACATGCCCGTCACGACCTTCGTGCAACTCGTTCTGGGGCGCTACGGCCTTCTCGCCATCGGGCCGGACGGTGATTGGACCTATACGCTCGACAATACGGATTCCGATACCGAAGCCTTGGTTTCCGGCGAAATCGCGCAGGAAACTTTCACTTATACGATATCGGACGGGAACGGCGGAACGGATACCGCCACGCTGACCATCGACATCAACGGGGCCGATGATAATCAGGCGCCCGTCGCGAATGACGACGTCTATTCGACGGACGAGGATTCCCCGGTCGGCATCCCCCTCAGCCTCCTGTCGAACGACAGCGACGCGGACGGGGATGTGCCGTTCGTCTATTCGATCAACGGAACGGTGCTGACGGGCCCGACGACGATCAACACGACGCATGGCGTCGTATCTTTCAACGGGACGTTCTTCAGTTACACCTCGGACCTGAATTACTCGGGGCCCGACAGCTTCACCTATGAAATCTCCGACGGAATTGCGGTGTCCAACACGGCCACGGTCGATATCGACATCGTTCCCGTCGCGGATGACCCGGTGGTGGTGCCTCAACCGCTCGCCATCGGGACCGAGGATACCGCGGGGCTCCTCGGCCTCGTTGCGGATCTGTTCGACACCGACGGGTCCGAGACGCTTCAGCTGCGCTTCAGCGGTATGCCGGCGGGCTCGGTGTTCAACATCGGATATGCGGATGGCCCGGAATGGGTGATCGAGGGCACGGATCTTGCATCCTTGCCCGGCCTCACCTTCACGCCGCCGCCGGATGCCTTCGGCCTCATCCAGTTCCAGGTGGATGCGATTGCGACCGAAACGGCGAATGGCGATCAGGCGACGACCACCCGGCTCATCTCGGTCGATGTGGCGCCGGTGAACGACGCTCCGGTGGCCTTCGACGACGCCTTCACGGTCGCCGAGGGCGCGGCGCTGGTCGGCGCGACGCTGTTCACACCGTTCTCGTCCACCCCGCCGCAGGATTACGACATCGACAGTGCGGGCATTTCCGTGATTTCAGTCGCCGGTGGCGCATTCTCCGGTGAAACGACGCTGCTCTCGGGCTTTGGCAACCTGACCGTCCGGGCCGACGGCACGCTCGACCTCGACACCGCAGGGTTCATCGGGGCCGAACAACTGGGTGTGGGCGAGACCGGGACGATCACCTTCGACTACACGATCACCGATGGCGACGGCGGAACCGATATCGCGACCGCGACCGTGACCATCGTGGGCGCGAATGACGGCCCGGTGGCCGAGGACGACCTGTTCAACGGCGATCAGATCGGTGCGACGGGCAACGTGTTCAATGACAACGGGTCCGGGGCCGACAGCGATGTCGACGCCAACGACGTGCTGACGGTCGTCGCCGTGAACGGGGTCGACACGCAGGTGGGGCAGGAGCTTATCCTGCTGTCCGGCCAGACGGTGCAGGTGAATGCTGACGGCACGTTCGCGTTCAGCTCCAACGGGTTCTTCGACGGGCTGGGCGTCGGCGAAAGCTACACCGCGCCGATCCTGACCTACACCGTGTCGGACGGACAGGGCGCGACCGATACCGCGACGATCTCGATCTCGATCGCGGGGCAGAACGACGGGCCCGTCGCCGTGGACGACGCGTTCATCACACCGGAGAACGGCGCCTACACCGCGGACCTGTTCCGGCTCGGCCAGATCAGCCCGGTGCAGGACTACGACCCCGACATCACCGACAGCTTCACGCTGACGGAACTGAACGGCTCGGCGGCACCGTCGATTACGCTCGCCTCGGGGGCAGAGGTCACGGTCGTCGACGCGACCACGGGCGACGTGTTCTACAACCCGCTGGCGGCCTTCGATTACCTCGGAGTGGGCGAGACCGCGACCGACAGCTTCACCTACACGATCGAGGATGAGAACGGGGCGACCGACACGGCCACCGTATCCGTGCAGATCGTGGGGGCGAACGACGACCCGGATGCGGTGAACGACAGCTTCACGGCGCTGGACACCGGCGCGGACGAAGACACGCCCATCACCTTCGCGGCGGCGGACCTTCTGGGCAACGACAGCGACATCGACGGCGACACGCTTGAGATCGTCGCGGTGTCGCCAACGGGCACCGCAGGCGGCACGCTCGCGCTGAACCCGGACGGGTCGGTGGATTACAGCCCCGCCGCCGCGATGCAGGGGCTTGCCGCAGGCGATATCCTTGTCGAAACCTTCACCTACACCGTAAGCGACGGTAACGGGGGGAGCGACAGCGCGACCGTTTCGTTCGAGATCGCGGGCGTCAACGATGCGCCGGAGATGGCCGATCAGTCGGAGACGACCGATTACGAAGTCGCGCTGAACGCGACCCTCAGCGGCTTCGACATCGACGGTGACAGCCTGACCTATGCGCTCGTGCCGGGTGAAGGGCCGGACAACGGCACCATCGTGGCCAATCCCGACGGCAGCTACGTCTACACCCCGAACAGCGGTTTCTCGGGGTCGGATTCATTCCAGGCGCTCGTGTCTGACGGAACGGCCTCCGACACCGCGACGATAACGGTGGACGTTGGGCCCTATACCACGACGGGCGGGCAGACCGCCGAGGTCGAAGTGTTTGACACCGGGCAGATTTCGGTCGACCTGTCGTCGCTTTCCGGGTCGCCCAACGTGAACGTCATGTTCGTGATGGACAGTTCCGGCAGCGTCGGCAGCAGCGGATGGGAACTGACGAAAGACGCCGTCTCGGGTCTGATGACCGAGTTGGACACGCAATTCACCGGTACGGGCGTGAATTTGGATTTCGCGGTCATCAACTTCTCGAATACCGTCCAGCGCGAGATCGAGTTCACCGATACCTTCCCGGTTTCGACCATGACGGCGCTTGTGGATACGCTTTCGTGGATCAGCAGCACCACCGCCACGGGCGATGCCATGCTGGCTGCGGCAAGCATGTTCTACGACCAGACGGCCAGCTCGGATAACAACTTCATCTACCTCATCACCGACGGTGTGCCGTATCCTCTGGCCGCGCAGGAGACACGGATCGATCAGGCGGACACGGCCTTGCGGGCCTACGGCGTCACGACCGAGGTCGTGGCGGTCGGCAATTTCCAGACGGGCAACGTGGAGCAGTTGGACACGGACGGGACCATCCTTGCCGTCTCGTCCTTCTCCGATCTGCTCGACAGCGTCGGCAATTCCGCTCTGTTCCAGCTCGAGGTGTCGGACGCGACGGTGTCGTTGGTCGCGGATGCGACGGATCACGGGCAACTGGCCGGACTGCCGGACTTCTCGACAACCGCCGAAGGGCTGGCGATCAGTCTCGCCGAGATTTCCGGCATCGCCGAGTTGCTTGGCAGGTCGAACACGTTCACCACGTCGGTGACGGTCGACCTCGACCCGACGACGACGGGTGACGAGATCGTGCTCACCACGATCAAGACGCTCGGCGTCAAGGCCGAGAGCGTGAATCAGGCCGGAACCTCCGAAGCCGACCTGATCTTCGGGTCCGACGAGGGCGACACCCTTGGCGGTGCTGCTGGCGACGACATCCTGATGGGCTTCGACGGGGACGACATCATCTTTGGTGGGGCCGGCAACGACATCGCCACCGGGGGCTTGGGTGCCGACCAGTTCGTCTTCGACGCGGAACCGGGGACCGAGACCGACGTGGACACCATCCGCGATTTCGAGCTTGGGGTCGATGGCCTCGACCTGCTTGGCGGATTGACCATCGCGAGCGTGGCCGACGTCGATGCCGACGGCGACAGCACGGTGGACGATACGCTGGTCACGCTGTCGAACGGCGCAAAGGTGCAACTGATCGACGTCAGCGGCATCGTGTCGTCGGGCGATCTGCTCTGGTGATCTTTGGCGTCACGCCACAAAAAAGGGCCCCGCGGGGCCCTTTTTCTTTCGGTCGGTGCGGATGCGCTCAGACGATCGTCGCTTCGGTCTTGGAGCGCAGTTCGTCCTCGGTCACGTCCGGGGCGAGTTCCACGATCTTCAGACCGCCCTCGACCACGTCCAGCACGCCCAGATCGGTGATGATCCGGTCGACGACGCCCGTGCCGGTGAGCGGCAGGGTGCATGACTTGAGCAGCTTCGTCTCGCCCGCCTTGTTGGTGTGATCCATCACGACGACGACCTTTTCGACACCGGCGACAAGGTCCATCGCGCCGCCCATGCCCTTGACCAGCTTGCCGGGGATCATCCAGTTCGCGAGGTCGCCGTTCTCGGCCACTTCCATCGCGCCGAGGATCGCGGCGGCGATCTTGCCGCCCCGGATCATGCCGAAAGACATGGCGCTGTCGAAATAGGACGTGCGGTTGAGTTCGGTGATCGTCTGCTTGCCCGCGTTGATGAGGTCCGGGTCTTCCTCGCCTTCGTAAGGGAAGGGGCCCATGCCGAGCATCCCGTTTTCCGACTGAAGCGTGATGTCCTTGTCGCCCACGTAGTTGGCAACCAGCGTCGGGATACCGATCCCGAGGTTCACGTACATCCCGTCTTCGAGTTCCTGCGCGGCCCGTTCGGCCATCTGGTTACGATCCCAAGGCATTATGCGTCCTCCCGGCTGCGCGTGGTGACTTTTTCGATCCGTTTCTCGTGCTCGCCCTGAATGATGCGGTGCACGTAGATGCCGGGCAGGTGGATGTGGTCGGGGTCGAGCGCGCCGCGCTCCACGATCTCTTCCACCTCGACCACGCAGACCTTGCCGCACATGGCCGCCGGCGGGTTGAAGTTGCGGGCGGTTTTGCGGAAGACGAGGTTTCCGGTGTCGTCGGCCTTCCACGCTTTCACGATGGACAGGTCCGCGAAGATGCCTTCTTCGAGGATGTAGTGCTCGCCGTTGAACACCTTGACCTCTTTGCCTTCGCCGATCTGGGTGCCGTAGCCGGTCTTGGTGTAGAAGCCGGGGATGCCGGAACCGCCGGCGCGCATCCGTTCGGCCAGCGTGCCCTGCGGGTTGAATTCGAGCTCCAGCTCCCCCGCCAGATACTGCCGCATGAATTCCGCGTTCTCGCCGACATAGGACGACATCATCTTCTTGATCTGGCGGGTGTCGAGCAGCTTGCCCAGCCCGAACCCGTCGACACCCGCGTTGTTCGAGGCGACCGTCAGGTTCTTCACGCCGCTTTCGACCACGGCGTCGATCAGAAGCTCGGGGATGCCGCAAAGGCCGAAGCCCCCGGCAGCGATCAGCATGTCGTCACGCAACAGGCCATCGAGCGCGGCCTTTGCGTTGGGGTACACTTTTTGCATATCCGTTCTTTCTCTTTCGTGAAAACGATGGACCCTGCGGCTGGCCCGATGGTCTCTCCTCCCCCGGCGACCGTCCGCCAAACTCGGCGGGACACTACCGGGGGGGCACATCGGGTTCAAGTTCCTGACCCTACGTAAAAATACGAATGCTGCGGGTGCAAGAGCGAGTTTTGACAAACCAGACGGGTGAACCGCGCCGGTTTGCAACCCGCAACTCGGCCCGGCTGGCGAAAATGTCATGGAAATCCGTTTGGTTTCCGGGCCATGACCCCCTATTTCTTGAGGAAACGAAAAAAGAATACATACCGCCAACGGGGACGACGGATGGGAGACGGGAGCAATCTGCTTGTAATCATTGCGCTATTGCCGTTTATCGGCGCGCTGGTTCCAGGCTGGATGATCCGGGCAGGCAGAAACGCCTGCGCAACATTTACAGCAGTGCCGACGGTGCTCGCGCTGGTCATGCTGGGCATTCTGGCCCCGGACGTGATGCGGGGCGAGGTCATACAGGCGCGGTTCGAATGGCTGCCGCAGCTTGGCCTGTCGGCGTCTTTCTTCCTCGATGGTCTGGGTCTGCTCTTCGCGGGCATGATCCTCGGTGTCGGGCTGCTCATCATCCTGTATGCGCGGTTTTACCTGTCCGGCGACGATCCGATGGGGCAGTTCTACACCTATCTGCTGCTCTTTCAGGGCGCGATGCTGGGCATCGTCCTGTCGGACAACATCCTGCTTTTGCTGGTCTTCTGGGAGCTGACGTCGCTGTCGTCCTTCCTGCTCATCGGATATTGGAAGCACCTGCCCGAGGGGCGTCAGGGCGCGCGGATGGCGCTGGCGGTCACCGGATCAGGTGGGCTTGCCATGATCGGCGGCATGCTGATCCTCGGCAATATCGTGGGCAGCTACGACCTGACCGACATCCTTGCCTCCGGTGACCTCATCAAGTCGTCGGACTGGTATCTGCCCGCGCTGATCCTGATCCTGCTGGGCGCCTTCACCAAGTCGGCGCAGTTCCCGTTCCACTTCTGGCTGCCGCACGCGATGGCCGCGCCGACGCCGGTGTCGGCCTATCTCCACTCGGCCACGATGGTGAAGGCGGGCGTGTTTCTCATGGCGCGGATGTGGCCCGCGCTCGCGGGCACCGAGGCGTGGTTCTACATCGTCGCGACCGTGGGTCTGATAACCATGGTTCTGGGCGCGGTCATCGCGCTGTTCAAAGACGATCTGAAGGCGCTTCTGGCGTTCTCGACGGTCTCGCACCTCGGCCTGTTGACCATGCTTCTGGGCTTCGGCACGACCGCCGCCGCCGTCGCCGCGGTCTTTCACATTATCAATCACCTGACCTTCAAGGCCGCGCTCTTCATGACCGCCGGGATCGTGGATCACGAGGCGCATACGCGGGACATCAAACGGCTCGGTGGGTTGGCGAAACTCATGCCCATCACCGCGACGATTGGAACAATAGCGGCGCTGTCGATGGCGGGGATTCCGCTTTTCAACGGGTTCCTGTCGAAAGAGATGATGCTGGAAGAAGCGTCGCATACGTACTGGTTTGAAAATCCGTGGATCGTGCCCGCGCTCGCCACGCTCGGCGCGCTGTTCTCGGTCGCCTATTCGCTGCGCTTCATCTTCCACACTTTCGGCGGGCCGGTGCGCGACGACTATCCGCACAAGCCGCATGATCCGCCCTTCGGCATGTATGCGGCCCCCGCGCTGCTTGTCGTGCTGGTGGTCGCCATCGGCGTGATGCCGTTCCTCGCCGACAACCTCGTCGCGGTCGCGGCCTCGGCGGTGGCGGGAGAGGCGCTGCATCCGCATCTGAAAATCTGGCATGGCGTGACCCCGGCGCTGTTCATGTCGCTCGCGGCCATCGGTGGCGGGATCGTTCTGCTGCTCATCCACCGCCCGCTCGACCGGGTGTGGATCACGGCACCGCGCCCCGAGGCGAAGGTGATCTTCGACAAGCTGCTGGCGCTGCTGGTCGGCGCGACGCGCTGGATCACAGAGGTGACGCACAATCGGTCGATCACCCGTTACCTCGCGATCTTCACCGTCGCATCAGTCGCACTGGGCTACGCCGCGTGGACCGGGGGCGGCATGTCCGCGCCCAGCCGCGAGATGTTGCCGGTTCCGCCGCTCGTCGGTCTTGGGTTCGTTCTGCTGATCGTCGGCGCCGCTTCGGTCGTGCTGTTCCATCGCAACCGCTTCCGCGCCCTCGTGGTTCTGTCGATCATCGGGCTGATGGTGTCGGCCGGCTTCGTCTATCTCTCTGCCCCCGACCTCGCGCTCACGCAGATTTCCGTCGAGACCGTGACCATCATGTTGCTGTTGCTGGCGCTGCATTTCATTCCGAAAGAGACGCCAAGGGAAACGCGCGTCGGCAAGAAGATCGCCGACGGGGTCGTCGCGCTTGTCGCGGGCACGGGTGTGGGGGCGCTGGCCTATGCCTTCATGCGCCGCGACGTCGATACGATCTCAGGCTTCCACCTCGACAACTCCTATGCGGGCGGTGGTGGCAACAACGTGGTCAACGTGATCCTCGTCGATTTCCGCGGTTACGATACCTACGGCGAGATCATCGTGCTGGGGATCGCAGGTCTCATCATATACGCGCTGATGCAGGCGCTTTTGGGTGGCCCCGCCGGGCGCAAGCTGCGCAACACCGATTTCACGCGCGATCTGTCGCGGGACCGCCACCCGCTGATGATGGTGGTCGCGACCCGTGTGATGATGCCCATCGCCGTCATGGTCGGGATCTACATTTTCCTGCGCGGCCACAACTATCCGGGGGGCGGGTTCGTCGCCGGTCTGGTCATCGCGATTGCGCTGCTCATGCAATACATGGCCTCGGGCTTTGCCTGGACACAGTCGCGCCAGCGTATTCAATATCACGCGATGATCGGCTTCGGCGTGGTCATCGCGGGGCTGACGGGGGCCGGGTCGTGGTTGGCCGGAAAACCGTTCCTGACCTCGGCTTTCGGGTATTTCGAGTTCCCGCCCATCGAGGAATTCGAGCTCGCGACCGCCGCGCTCTTCGACCTCGGCGTGTTCCTGACCGTGCTGGGTGCGGTGATGCTGATGCTCTTCAGCCTCAGCCGCATCGCGCGCTATGCCGGGCAGTCCGTGAACCTCGAACCGATGGACTACGATCCTGCCGACAGGGTGAAACCGCTCGAAGGGGGGAAAGAGTGACATGGAACTGATCGTCGCGACCTCTGTGGGTGCCATGACCGCTGCCGGGGTCTACCTGATCCTGCGCCTGCGCGCTTTTCCCGTGATCCTCGGGCTGGCGCTGCTGTCCTACGCCGTGAATGTGTTCATCTTCGCCTCGGGGCGGCTTTCGGTGAACCTGCCGCCGATCCTGAAATACGGCGACGCCTCCTATACCGATCCGCTGCCGCAGGCGCTGGTGCTGACCGCAATCGTGATTTCCTTCGGCATGACCGCCGTTCTCGTGATGATCGCCATCGGCGCATTTCTCGAGACCGGGACGGACAAGGTCGATATCGAGCGCGGAGACGAGGATGAGGAGGAGCCGGTGAAATGACCCACTGGATCATCGCCCCCGTCATCCTGCCTGCGCTGCTGGCGCCGATCATCGGCTATGTCATGCGATACGACATCCTGATCGCGCGGATCGCTTCGATCGTGGGGACCATCGGCCTTGTCGCCATTGCCGCCGGGCTGTTCGCAAGCGCCGCCCCGGGCGAGACCTTCGTCTATCGGCTCGGCAACTGGCCTGCGCCCTTCGGGATCGTGCTTGTGCTCGACCGGCTGTCGGCCCTCATGGTGCTGCTCACTTCGGTCCTCGCGCTCATCGTGCTCGTCCACGCCGTCGCGTCCAACTGGGATCAGAAGGGGCTGCATTTCCATGCGCTGTTCCAGTTTCAGCTCATGGGCATCTCGGGTGCCTTCCTGACCGGGGACGTCTTCAACCTGTTCGTGTTCTTCGAGGTGCTTCTCATCGCCTCCTACGGTCTGATGATTCATTCGGGCGGACGTGAGAGGATGCGGGCCGGCTTGCAATACGTCATCATGAACCTTGCCGGGTCCACGCTGTTCTTGTTCGCGCTGGGCACGCTTTACGCGTCCACCGGCACGCTGAACATCGCCGATCTCGCCGTGCGCCTGCGCGAAATTCCGGTCGAGGATGCGGCCATCGTGCGCGTCGCCGCGATGCTCCTGATGATCGTTTTCGCGGTCAAGGCGGCCCTGTTTCCGGTGCAGTTCTGGTTGCCGGGAACCTATGCCAACGCGCCCGCGCCGGTGGCGGCGCTGTTCGCGATCATGACCAAGGTGGGGGCCTATGCCATCATCCGCGTCCACACGATCGTCTTCGGTCCCGACATTCCGGCGACGGGCGACATGGCCGGTCTGTGGCTGTTCGCGGCCGCCATCGTGACCGTGGGGATCGGGGCCTTCGGCGTGCTCGGTGCGCGCCGGTTGATGCCGCTGATCGCGTTTTCGGTTCTGGGGTCGATGGGCACCCTGATGCTCGCCATTTCCGCCTTCACCCCCGGCGCGACGACGGCGGCGCTTTATTACCTCGTTCATTCGACATTCGCCGCCGCCGCGCTGTTCCTCATCGCCGATCTCGTGGTGACGCGCCGCCCCGGCGACACGCTGACCACGCTGCCCGCCACGGTTCAGAACGGCCTGTTCGCCGCGCTCTTCTTCGGAGCGGCCATCGGCATGGCGGGGATGCCGCCGTTGTCGGGGTTCCTCGGCAAGCTCTTCGTCCTCGACAACCTGCGCGACCCGGCCGAGATCGGCTGGGCCTGGACCGCGATCCTTGTCGGCTCGCTCTTCACGATCGTCGGCTTCGCGCGGGCCGGATCGGCGCTGTTCTGGAAATCGACCGCCTTCGTCCTGCCGGAGAACGTGATTTCCGAAGACGAGGAAAAGGAAGAGGTTCCGATCACCCGCGACCCGGCCAAGGCTTGGGAAGTCGCCCCGACCATGGCGGCCATCGGCATGTTGGCGGCGCTGTCGATCTTCGCCGGCCCCGCCGCGCGGTATTTCGAACTGACGGCGGATCAGTTGTTCGACCGCAACGCCTATGTGTCGGCGGTCCTTGAAAACCCCGATGGGCTGAAGCCCTATCCCGACGATCATCACGGCGAGGAAGATGCGGCCTACGACGAAGACGCCGCGGAGCACGATGACGACGGGTCTGCGAAAGACGGGGGACACTGATCCATGCTGAGACGCCTGATCCCCCACCCGATCGTCAGTATCCTGCTTCTGATCGTCTGGATCCTGCTCGTGAACAAGGTCACGGTCGGCAACATCGTGCTGGGCGCGTTCCTCGGCCTCGCCGTGCCGGTGTTCACCGCGCCCTATTGGCCGGACCGGCCCAAGGTGCAAAAGCCGTTCAAGGTTCTGGAATACGTGCTGGTCGTGCTTTGGGACATCATCGTCGCGAATGTCGAGGTCGCGCTCATCATCCTGTTCAAGCCGAACAAGAAGATCGAAAGCCACTGGGTCAACGTGCCGCTCGAACTGACCTCGGCCGAGGCGATCACGGTGCTCGCCGGGACGATCACCATGACGCCCGGCACCGTGTCGGCCATGCTGTCGGCGGATGGCGGAAACATTCTGGTCCATTGCCTGCACACGAACGACCCGGACGCGGTGCGTCAAGACATCAAGCACCGCTATGAGCGGCGATTGAAGGAGATTTTCCCATGATCGACATGGCGCTGTATTTCGCGATGGGCTGCTTCGGGGTCGGCCTGTTGTTCAACCTCTACCGCATCGCCGTCGGCCCGCAGGCCGCCGACCGCATCCTCGCGCTCGACACCATGGTCATCAACGTGATCGCCCTGATCGTGCTCTACGGCATTCAGGGCGGCACCGCGACCTACTATGAGGCGTCGATGCTGGTCGCGATGGTCGGTTTCGTGTCGACGGTCGCCTATTGCCGCTTCCTGCTGCGCGGCGACATCATCGAGTGAGGGGCTGAGATGGAGATGTTCTACGAAATCCTGATTACGGTCTTTCTGGTCCTCGCGGGCATCTTCGGCCTCGCCGGGTCGTTCGGCCTGGTCAAACTGCGCGACACGATGCAGCGGCTTCATGCTCCGACCAAGGCGACGACGCTGGGGGTGGGCAGCGTGTTGATCGCGTCGATGCTGTATTTCGGGCTCATCAAGGGGCAACTCAGCTTTCACGAGTTGCTCATCACGATCTTCCTGTTCCTGACGGCACCGATCACCGCGAATTTCATCGCCAAGACCTATATGGCGATGAACATGAAGCCCGAGGACATTCCCGAAACCGAGCGCGCCTATGGCTGGGCGATCTTCGAAGATCCGCCGCAGCCGGTCGTGATCGACGACGAGGGGCAGGAGGGGGCCTGAGCGCCCTCAGACCTCGCTGAGTTCCTTGGCGTGCATCCAGTCCGCGTGGCGCGGCGCTTTCTTGGTGCGCGACCATTCTTCGAGCATTTCCCATTTCACGTCGTTCAGCCGGGCGAGCATCTCATCTTCCGCCGGGTCGGGACAGGCGAGTTCGATGCGGTGACCGTTCGGGTCGAAGAAGTAGATCGAGTGGAAGATCGAGTGATCGGTGACCCCGAGCACCTCGACCCCTTTGGCCTCCAGATGCGTCTTGGCGTCGATCAGGGCCGGGCGGTCGGCCAGTTTGAACGCGATGTGCTGAACCCATTCCGGCGTGTTCGGGTCGCGGCCCATGTCCGGTTTCGTCGGCAGTTCGAAGAACGCCAGCACGTTGCCGTCGCCCGCATCGAGGAAGACATGCATGTAGGGGTCCGGTTCATGGGTCGAGGGCACGTGATCCTCGGCGATGGCGAGGATGAAATCCATGTTCAGCATCTTGCCATACCAC
The DNA here is from genome assembly GCF_005871115.1 of Maritimibacter alexandrii. Classification (NCBI taxonomy): domain Bacteria; kingdom Pseudomonadati; phylum Pseudomonadota; class Alphaproteobacteria; order Rhodobacterales; family Roseobacteraceae; genus Maritimibacter; species Maritimibacter alexandrii. The sequence continues at coordinate 183,310 of NZ_SWKQ01000013.1, read as the reverse complement.
TCGACGGTCTCTTTCGCATCGCGGCAGCGATAGGCGACGTGGTGGATTTTCTCGATCTTCATGGCGTGTCCTCCGTCCGTATTCCACGCTTATCGTTGCAAATGCAACGATTGTCAATCCGCAAACGTGAGGGGTTAGGGGAGAGGAAACGCCGTGCGCTTATCGGAACGGAATTCCCGATCCGCGCATCTTTGCATTCGCCCGTGTCGCTCCGGTGTGCAGAATGTCCCTTTTCGCACGTGGAAGGGCGTTGACCTGCGGTAACGGGAATTGTCTCTACGGCGAGACGCGAAAAACAGAAGAGAGACCAAAATGACCGCCTTTGTCCTGACCGTTCGTTGTGCCTCCCGCCGCGGGATCGTCGCGGCGATTTCGGGTTATCTCTTTGAAAAAGGCTGCAACATCACGGATTCCGCGCAGTTCGACGATGCCGAAACGGGCCGCTTCTTCGCCCGCATCACCTGCGCCCCCGAAACGGGGACCGAGCTGGAAGACCTCAAGGAAGGCTTCGCCCCGATCGCCGAGGAATTCGGCATGGAGTGGGGGATGCACGACACATCCGAGCGGATGAAGGTCATCATCATGGTGTCGAACTTCGGCCATTGTCTGAACGATCTGCTCTATCGCTGGCGCATCGGCGCGCTGCCGGTCGACATCGTGGGCGTGGTGTCGAACCACATGACCTATCAGAAACTCGTGGTGAACCACGATCTGCCGTTCCACCACATCAAGGTGACGAAAGAGAACAAGCCCGAAGCCGAAGCCCGGCTGATGGACGTGGTGACCGAGTCCGGTGCCGACCTCGTCGTGCTGGCGCGCTACATGCAGATCCTGTCGGACCGTCTTTGCAAGGAAATGTCGGGGCGGATCATCAACATCCACCATTCGTTCCTGCCGTCGTTCAAGGGGGCCAACCCCTATAAGCAGGCGTTCCAGCGGGGCGTGAAGCTGATCGGGGCCACCGCCCACTACGTGACCGCCGACCTCGACGAAGGCCCGATCATCGAGCAGGACACGGTGCGCGTGACCCATGCGCAAAGCCCCGGCGATTACGTGTCCCTCGGGCGCGACGTGGAAAGTCAGGTTCTGGCCCGCGCGGTTCATGCGCATATCAACCGCCGCTCGTTCCTGAACGACGACAAGACGGTGGTCTTCCCGGCCAGCCCCGACAGCTACAAATCCGAGCGGATGGGCTGACACGGGGACCGGCCCTCGCGCTTGACGGGGCAGGGACGGCGGGCGATGCAGGGGCATGACATTGCCCTTCATCACCGCCGAAACCGCTGACGCCCTCCTCACATGGCCCGCCGTGGTCGACGCGCTGGCACATGGTCACACGTTGCCGCGCGCCGACGTGGGCGACCTGTTTCTCGGGCCGCCCACGGGCACGCTGATGAGCCGCGGCGCCTATATCGAGGGGCTGGGCTACGGCGTCAAAACCTTCACCGTGACCGATGGGAACGCGGCGCGGGGGTTGCCGACCGTGCAGGGTGCGATGCTGGTGTTCGACCCCGACACCGGGACGCCGACCGGGATCATCGACAGCGCGCTGGTGACGAAATGGAAGACGGCGGCGGATTCCGCGCTTGGGGCGCGGTTGCTTGCGCGACCCGACAGCCGACACCTCGTCATCGTCGGCGCGGGCACCGTGGCGGCAAACCTCGCCGAGGCCTATGCCGCGATTTTCCCGGCCCTCGAAACCATCACGATCTGGGCGCGGCGCATGGAACAGGGCGAGGCGCTTGCCGCAGACCTTACGCACCTTGGCCCCGCCGTTCGGGCGGCGGAGGATCTGTCGCAGGCCGTCGCGCAGGCCGATATCGTGTCGTCGGCCACGATGGCGCGGTCGCCGGTGATCTGCGGTGAATGGCTCGCCCCCGGCACGCATGTCGATCTGATCGGTGCCTTTAAGGCGGACATGCGCGAAGCCGACGATGTGGTGCTGACACGCGGCACCCTGTTCGCCGATGCCCGCGCCACGACGCTGCACCATATCGGCGAGTACAAGATTCCCTTGGAGGCCGGGATCATCACCGAAGACGATCTGCGGGCGGACCTTTACGACCTGATCTCGGGCCGCGCGTCGGGCCGGGCGTCCGAGGACGAGATCACGGTCTACAAGAACGGGGGCGGCGCACACCTCGACCTGATGACGGCAAGTGCGATTTCGGCTGTCGTTTCCGGCGGATAGACCGCGCGAGGCAGGTCAGTTCGCGTGTTCGCGCACCACGTAGATGATCATCAGCGAGATGCCCCAGATCATCACGGCGAAGCAGAAGAAGACCAGCGTCGTCTGAAGCCGTTTGGGATAGAGCGACTGCTCGGGCAGCGACGGTTTCACAAAGGAGGCGAGATACCGCTGCTGCTTGTCGGCTTCGAGCCGCGCACCCTCGCGGGCGGCGAGTGCGGTCACATAGGCCTGCCGCAGGAATTCCATGTCGACGGCCAGACCTTCGTAGATGCCGAGCCGTTCGGACATGCTCAACTCTGCGTTGCCCTCTGCAAGATCGCCACTTTGTGAGGTGTTGGCGGTGCCGGTGCCCAGCCGCTGGCGCTGTTCTTCCAGTTGCCGCTCCATCGACTCGATCTCGGTTTTCAGAACCCGGACGGTCGGCGCATCTTCGCTCAGATAAGTGAGGAGCGAGTTCAGCCGGGCGCGGGACGAGGAAAGCTGGCCCTCAAGCTGTGTCAGGAGTTCGATCTGCGCCCCGGCGGAGGCTTCGGGGTCGACATCCTGCCGTTCGTCGCGGAAGGCGACCATCGCCTGACGATGTTCGTCGAGCTGCTGTTCGATCCGGGCGACTTCGCGTTCGGCGCTGGCCATGGAGTCGAACCGGGCCTGTTCGGACACTTCGTTCACGAGGTCCGAAGCGACCTCGAGGATCGCCGCCGACAGTGCTTGCGCGCTTTCCGGATCGAAGGTCTGCACCCGAAGCGTCAGGATCTGCGAGGCGGTGTCGAAATAGATATCCACCCACCGATTCAGATACTTGCGCAGTTCTTCGGCGGTCGGATCGGCCTTGAGCTTGGTAAGGAAGTCCGCCTGTTCGGTGTGGTAGATCTCGACCAGATCGACCTTGTCTTCCAACTGGTCGACCAGATCGCGACTCTCGATGAAATCGACCAGCATATAGCTGTCGCTCATCGTGGACCCGGCGCTGGTCATCGTCGTCATCATGCTCAGGAGGTCGCCCGAAGGCACCGTGCTGGACGGCGAGCGCACCGCGAACTTGGCTTCGACGGCATAGCGGTCGGCCGCGAAGTGGAAGAAGTAGAGGGCGGTCAGCGCCGTCGGGATGACGACGAGGAACAGAAAGCTGAGGCGCGTCAGCCACCGGCGGCGGGCCTGTGCCCGCATCGACCGCTTCTGGGCCTCGTTCGCGTTCAGGACATGCACTTTCTGCGGCGCGGGCTTTTTGTCCGGCGCAGGCTTGGTGTCTTCGTTGCGCTTTTGGGTCTGCGCGTCAGGCGACATTGGCATTGTCCATGTGTAAACCGTTTCTATCTAGGCATAATCCCGTGGCCTCGCAAGCCTCACGAGATATGGCGTCTCACGCTTCGTTGAGCTGCTCATACCTTTTGATCGCGTCTTCGATGTCCTCGTAATACGTCATCTTGCCACTGTCGAGAACGAGGCCGGTCTGGCAATACTCGCGCAGGTTGTTCATCGAATGGGACACCATGACGAGGCGAGAGTAGGGGAGGCGGTCCTGAAAAGCCTTCTTCGACTTGGCTTTGAACCGGGCATCGCCGACCGCCATGATCTCGTCCACGAGGTAGACCTCGAAATTGACGGCCATCGACACACCGAAGGCCAGACGAGCGCCCATGCCGGAGGAATAGGTCTTCACCGGCTCGTGGTAGAACTGACCGAGTTCGGCGAAATCCCTGACCTTCTCGACCATCTCTTCGGTGTCCTGACCGTAGATCCGCGCGACGAAGCGCACGTTCTCTACCCCCGACAGCTCGCGGTGGAAGCTCCCACGAAAGCCGAGCGGCCACGAGATCGTCTTGTTGCGCCGGATGTCGCCCCCGTCCGGCTCTTCGATCCCGGCGATCATGCGCAGGAAGGTCGACTTCCCCGCCCCGTTGCGCCCGAGGATCGCGATATTGTCCCACGGCAGCGCCATCGAGACACCGTTCAGAATGTTCCGACGTCCCCCCTTGATCGTGTAGGACTTCGAGACGTTCTGAAGCTCGATCATGTTGTCTTGAATCTTGTCAGCCATTCGCCCACGAACCCGAAAAAGTTGAGACAACACACCCAGGTGAAGAGATAGAGAAGGTTGATGTCCGGCGCTGAATAGTCCGCAAAGTACCCGACACGAAACCCCTCAACACCGTGAACCAGCGGATTCCACCACAGAATCATCCGGTATTGCGTGGGGATGCTCGACAGCGAAAAGAAGATGCACGAGACGAAGAACGCCGGCCCCATGATGATGTGATACAGGTTCTGCGCAGACGGCAGGAACCGCTTGATGACGGCCAGCGACAGCCCCGCGCCAAGCGCCATGAGCGCGAGTAATGCGAGGGGCAGGGCCATGAGCGGCACATGCTCGGGCGGCGGCACGTCCATGAAGGTGATCTGGAAGCCAAGCACGATCGCCATGACCAGAATATTGGTCGCGAGGTCCAGAACCAGCCGGGCCAGAACGGCGTCGATCGGTTTGACCATCGGATAGTTGAACAGCGCCCGGTTCGCCTCGAACGCGTTCATGATATAGGCGGCGGTGTTCCTGAACATATTGAAGGACAGGACGCCGGTGGCGAAGAACAGCGCAAACTCGGCCCCGCTTCCGTCGCTTCCGCCCCTGAACTCGCGAAACAGGATCGTCAGGATCGTGATCTGGAGCACCGGCTCGACGATGGCCCATGTGTAGCCCGCCTTGGACCGGCCGTGGCGCACGCGGGACTCGCGTAATACGAGTGCCAGGATCACTCGGATATGGGTCGTTAGTGTTTTCATGCTCTTCCCAATGACATGGCGGGTTTGCCGCCGAGTGATGCGCCCGTGCACCATATGCGGTTGACATAGCTGGGCGAAACACGGTGAGTTTGATAGACAGCCGGAAAGAGTTCGTCAAAACACGATGTTGGACTTGGAAGATTGGGTAGATATCTCCATTAAGGCACGATAACAGATGCCGTTCAAAATCGTAGCAGACGAATCCGAACACGAATCGGACTAAGATAGGGGCCTGGGAATTCGGCCGATGGATGCCACTTACATAATTGGACAGGCCTGTCGACTGCCGGGAAGCCCGAACGTCGCAGCCTTTCGGACCCTCTTGCAGGAGGGTCGGTGCGCTGTCAGCGAAGTGCCGCAGGACCGCTTTGCGCACAGTCTTTTCATGAACCCCAAGCAGGGCGTGGCAGGCAAGTCCTACACGTTCCGCGCAGGTGTCCTCGACGACATCTGGGGATTTGACCTTTCCGTTTTCAAATTTTCGCCGCGCGAAGCGGTTCAGATGGACCCGCAGCAACGCCTTCTTTTGCAGGTGGTTTGGGAAGCGATGGAGGACGCGCGCCTCGATTCCTCCAAACTCGCGGGCAAGCGCGTGGGCGTCTATGTCGGCGCCTCCAGCATGGACCACGGCTCGGTCCTCGGGCGCGACCCGTCGCTGGTCGACAGCTACCTGATGACGGGCAACACCCTGTCGCTGGTCGCCAACCGGATTTCGCATGGCTTCGATCTGCGCGGCCCGTCGTTCGTGGTGGATACCGCCTGTTCCTCGTCGCTGGTCGCGATGGATCAGGCGCGCCAAGCCCTGTCGCGGGGCGATATCGACACCGCGATCGTGGCCGGTGTGAACCTTCTGCTGTCTCCGTCGAGCTTCGCGGGCTTCTCGGCCGCACGCATGTTGTCGCCCACCGGGCTGTGCCAATCCTTCTCGGACAAGGCCGATGGCTATGTTCGGGCCGAGGGTTGTGTTGCCATGGTGCTACAGAATTCGTCGGACGTTCCGGTGACCGCCAAGGCGCGCGTCGTGGATTCCGAGACGAACGCCGACGGCTATACGATGAACGTGGCGCTTCCGGCGGAAGAGGGGCAGTACGAACTGCTCGCCCGGCTTTACGACCGTCAGACGATCACCCCTGACGATCTGTCCTTCGTCGAGGCGCACGGCACCGGAACGCTTGTCGGTGACCCGATCGAGGCCCACGCCCTCGGCCGCGCCGTGTCCAAGCACCGCAAATCGCCGCTGCCCATCGGGTCGGCCAAATCCAACGTCGGCCACCTCGAACCCGCGTCCGGCATGGTCGGGATGCTCAAGGCGCTCATCGCGATGGAGGATCGGCGTCTGCCGCGCTCGCTCCACGCCGAGAACCTGAACCCGCATATCGACTTCGACGAACAGAAACTCGTGCTCGCGCGCGACAGCGTCGATCTGGGGGACGGCCCGCTGTTCTGCGGCGTCAGCTCCTTTGGTTTCGGGGGCGTGAACGGTCACGTGATCCTCGAAGGCGTGACCCCGCCCAAGGCCACCGCCCCGGCGGCCCCCACCAGCCCGGACCGCATCTTCGTCACGTCGGCCTTCAGCGACGGGGCGCTCAAGGATCTCGCGACCGCCTATGCCGACCGCATGGAGGCGCCTGCGGCGCTGAACCCCGGCGCGCTTCCCGAACAGGCGTGGCACCAGCGCGGCCTGCATCCCAAACGTCTTGGCGTTCTGGCCGAGGATGGCGCGCAAGCCGCCGAGGCGCTTCGCGCCTATGCGGCGGGACAGAAAGACCCGCGGTTCGTCGCCTACGAAGGCCGCCAGCGGGACGAAGCGCCGGTCTTCGTCTATTCCGGCAATGGCTCGCAATACCTCGGCATGGGCCGCCTGCCGTTCCGCAAGGATGCGGACTACCGCGCAGCTTATGAGGAATTCGACGCGCTCTTCACCGAGATGATGGGCTGGTCGGTCATCGACAAGATGAACTCCGAGACGCTGTCGCAGGAATGGGGCGACTGTCGCGTCATTCAGGGCCTCGTCATCGCCGACCAGATCGCCCAGACCGTCGCACTCGCCAAGCGCGGCATCGTTCCGGCGGCGGTCATCGGTCATTCCGGCGGCGAAGTCGCTGCTGCCTGGGCCGCGGGCGCTCTGTCGCTGGAGCAGGCCGCGCATCTGGCGGTGAGCCGCAGCCGCACGCAGTTGCAGTTCGCTGGCACCGGCACGATGGCGGCGCTGCAAACCAGCGCCGAACAGACCCGTGCGCTGCTCGACGAATTCGGCGATGCCGATATCGAGCTCGCGGCGATCAACTCGCCACGCAGCGTCACACTCGCAGGCCCCACCGAACCGCTCAAGGCGTTCGCCAAATGGGCCAAGCGCACGCATCGCCAAGCCTGCGTGATGCTCGACATCAACTACCCGTTCCACAGCGCCATCCTTCAGTCCTCGGAAGCCGAGCTGAAGGAAGGCCTGTCCGATATCGTGCCGTCGGAAAGCCGCGTGCCGATGTTCTCGACCACGACCGGCGCGCTGGTCGACGGCACCGACCTGACCACCGACTACTGGTGGGCCAACGTCCGTCAGCCGGTGCAGTTCAAGGCGGCGGTGGAAGCCGCGCGCGATGCCGGATACTCGGCCTTCCTCGAAGTCGGCGCACAGCCGGTTCTGCCGAACTACATCACCGACTCGCTCGACGACGACGCACGCCACTGCGCCGTCGTGCATACGCTTGCCAAGAACGACCCGGAAACGGCGAACCCCGTGGCCCGTGCCGCCTTGCGCGCCGTTCTTGCGGGCATTCGCACGGAAGAGAACGCGACGTTCGCGGCGACCACTGGTCCGCTGGTCAGCCTGCCCCGCTATGCCTTCCAGAATGAGGAGCTGCGCGCCACCAACAGTCAGGAACTGAGCAAGCTTCTTGGCACCGATGGCGAACACCACCCGCTTCTGGGGGCGCCGCTCGCCGGTGAATCCGGTGTCTGGCGCCGCGATCTGGACGACAACCTCTTCCCCGCGCTGGCCGATCACAAGGTGGGCGACAGCGTGCTCCTGCCGGGCACCGCCTTTGCCGAAATGGCCTATGCCGCCGCCAGCGTCGAGGCCAAGGGTCAGACCGTCGAAATCTACGACATGGACCTGTTCGCGCCGATCGTTCTGTCGACCTCGACCGGAGTCGAAATCCAGACCGAGGCCGATGCCAATGCCGGCACGATCCGCATCATGTCGCGCGCGCGGCTGTCGAAAGACGCCTTCCGCGAGAACATGCGCGCGCGCTTCGTCATGCACAGCAAGCCCCCGGTCGCACCCGCGCTGGACGCGCCGGGCGAGATTGCGCCGAACGAGGATATCTCGAACTGGGTCTATGAGGATGCCGAACGCATCGGGCTTTATTACGGGCCGAATTTCAAGGGCTTGAAGCATGCCCGCCGGAATGGCGACGACATCGACGTGATCTTGCGCGAGGGGCTGACCATCGCGTCGGACCCGGCCATCCACGGTTTCGATCCGGCCCAGCTCGATTGTCTTCTGCATGGCCTCATCGCGATCTCGGCGAACACCGACTTCGCGGATGCCCGTCAGGCGCTTCTGCCGGTCCGTATGGGACGCATTCAGGTTCACGCGCCGGGCGTCGAACTCGTGTCGGGGCGCATCCACCTGCGCCGTTGGGGGGATCAGTCGATCCATGCCGACGTGGTGGGCTTCGGTCCGGCGGGTGAGGTCGTGGTCGAGGTCGAAGGCCTGCGCCTGCGCGCGACACAGATCATTCCGCAGATCAATTTCGCGCGGCAGGCGTTCCATGTCGAAGCGCGCCCGATCCTGTCGGAGCCGGGTGTCATCGCGACCGACATCGTCGAAACGGCCCTGAACACGGCGCTCACGCCCGAGGAGGCGGACGACGACGCCCTTCTTCTGCTGGATGCCGCGGCGCAACAGGCCGTGTGGAGCGCGTTCCGCAAAGTCGTGGGCAAGGACGGTCTTTACAAGATGCGCCGCCCCGAGGAAGGCGTCGAGGGCAGCCTGATCGACGTTCTCGCCCGTCTCGACCTTGCATGGCAGGGCGCGACGCATGGCGAGTGGCATATCGCCGAGGACTGCGACCTGCCGGATGCCGACCTGATCGGTCAGGCGCTGCTCGAAGAACGCCCCGACCTTATCGGTCTGATCGCGCTGATCCTGCGTCTGCCTGCGGCCTTGGACGACGTCCTGTCGCAGATCGCGAACGACAATCCCGCCCCGGAACCCGAAGTGCTGTTCGGCCGTGAGGCCGTGCAGGCGCTCGACGCCGGGCCACACGTCGCGCGCCGCGATCGCCTGATCGCCGCCGCACTCGACAGCATCGTGGCACGGGTGCCGCGCACCGAGTCGATCCAGATCGGCGCGATGTCCGGTTTCGACCTGCTCCAGCATTCGATCAAGGGCGATCATCCCGGTCTCGAACGGGTTCAGATCATGTCCGCCGATGGCGAAGAGGGCATGGTGTCGGTCCAGATGCGGGCCGTCAAATGGGGTGAAACCGCAGAACTCGATGTCGTGCTGGTGGACGACCCGCTCCAACTTTTCGAAGACTGGATGGACGAACGTCTGAAAGGCGTGCTTGCGCCGACCGGCGTCGTCATGGTGGTGGTTCCGGCGATGTCGGCGTTCCGCCGTGCCGTCATGCCGTCGAAATCGAACCTTGTCCGGCGCGGCGACGTGGACCGGCTCGTGGCGCAATTGACCGAGCTTGGCCTCGAAACCGTTCTGCAACAGGATCTTCCGGATGGCGCCGCTGGCGGCACGCTGGTCATGGCCAAGCTGGCCTCCGCAGCGACGGAAGCGGCGCATGTCGCCCCCGACGAGGTCGCCAAGAGCGATCTGGACCTGTGGACGAAGGCAATCACGCATCTGCACGGCCCCGTCACCAAACGGGACGGTGTGATGACGGTTCTCGAACCCGAAGCCGCCGCCGCTCCGCTCGTTCTGTTCGGGGCCACGGGCGCGGACGAGGGCGAACTGGCGGACCGTGTCCTGTTCGCACGCGATATCGTGGCCGAAGCGGTCGCCGAAAATCGTGGCGTGCTCGCCGTGCTGCCGAAAGGCGCGCAATATGCGGGTGGCCCGGTGTCGGACCCGGTTCAGCACGCCATCTGGGCGATGTTGCGGACAGCTGCGAACGAAAACCCCGGCGTCGCGATCCATGCGATCGACGCGTCCGGCAGCGATATCTCGGTCCCGGCGTCGCTGGCCGCGCTGCTGTCGCGGATCGAAGCCCACGCGCCGCGTGAAAGCGAGATCGTGCTCGCCGAAACCGGCGTTCTGGGGCTGCGCGTCGAAACCGGCCTGCCGCTCGCGGATGGTGCCGTGACGCAATTGTCCGGCGACGGAAAACTCAGCACGCGTCTGCGCAAGTCCGTGACGGGCCGTCTGGACGCCCTGTCTTGGGAAAGTTTCGAGCGCATGGATCTGGCCGACGACGAGGTCGAGGTCGAGATCGCGGCCACCGGCCTGAACTATCGCGACGTGATGTGGTCGATGGGCCTTCTGCCCGAAGAGGCGCTGGAAACCGGGTTTGCCGGGCCGACGCTCGGTCTGGAATGCGCCGGGCGCGTGTCGCGGGTCGGCCCGGGTGTGACCGAATTCAAGGTCGGCGACCCCGTCGTCGCCTTCGGTCCGTCCTGTTTCGCATCGCATATCGTCAGCCAGTCCAAATGGCTTTCGAAGCTTCCCGAGGGCGTGTCGTTCTCGCAGGCCGCGACCCTTCCGGTCGCCTATTTCACCGCCTATTACGCGATGGTGACGCTCGGCAATCTTCAGCCGGACGAAACCGTCCTGATCCACGGCGGGGCCGGCGGTGTCGGCCTTGCGGCCATCGCCATCGCCAAAGACATCGGCGCGACCGTCATCGCGACCGCCGGCAGCCCGGTGAAGCAGCAGCTTCTGCGCTCGATGGGTGTCGAGCACGTCGTCTCGTCGCGTGAATCCGGCTTTGCCGCCGCCGTGCGCGAGATTACGGGCGGGCAGGGGGTCGACGTCGTCCTGAACTCGCTCGCGGGTCAGGCGATGGAGCAGAGCCTTGCACTTTTGCGACCCTATGGCCGGTTCCTGGAGCTTGGGAAGCAGGATTACTATACGAATACCGGCATTGGCCTGCGGCCGCTGAAGAACAACGTGGCGTACCACGGGATCGATGTGGACAGCCTGCTGGCCGACCGTCCGGATATCGCGAGCCGTGAATTCCGCCGTGTGATGGCCGGGATCAGCGAAGGCCGCTATGCGCCGCTGCCGTTCACTGAATTCTCGGGCGGCGACGTGATCGAAGCCTTCCGGTTCATGCAGCGGTCCGGCCATATCGGCAAAGTCGTGGTGCGCCCGAACGACGTCGCGACGGATTGGGAGCCGCTGTTCCGCCCGCGTCCGGGTGGCTGGTTCGTTCTGGCCGGTGGGCTTGGCGGTATGGGGCTCGAAACCGCCAAATGGCTGGCGAGCGGGGATCTGACCCACGTCGCGCTGCTCGGGCGTCGGACCGAGATGGACGCCGAGACCAAGGTGCTGGTCGACAAGATCGAGCGCAGCGTAGATGAATTGCGTGTCGTGTCCTGCGACATCACCGATCTGGACAGCCTGAACGCTGTTCTGGACGACCTGCGCAAGGTCGCGCCGATCCACGGGGTGTTCCACACGGCGATGGTGCTGGAAGACCGCGCGATGGGCGACATCGACCGGGCGCAGCTCGACAAGGTTCTGCCGGTCAAGACCAAGGGCCTCGCCAATCTCGACGCGGCGACGCGGGACGACGATCTTCAGGTCTTCGTGGCCTACACGTCGCTTGCCAACCTGATCGGCAACCACGGTCAGGCAGCCTATGTCGCCGCGAACGCCTATCAGGAATCGCTGATCGAGGCGCGGGCCGCGACCGGGCGTCATGCCCGCGCGATGGGCTGGGGCGCGATCACCGATGTGGGCTACCTGCGTCGCGATACGGCCAAGCGCAACATGCTGCTCCAGATGTCGGGCAACGTGAAATTCTCGGCCGATCAGGCGCTTCGGGCACAGGAATTCGCGCTGACGCAGAAGGTGCGGGGCAATGTCCTGACCGTGACGCCGATGGGCTGGGGCCCGTCGATCGGAACGCTCGGCAACCTGCGTCGTCCGACCTTCGGCCTCTTGCGCCGGATGGGCGAGGCGGGCGGATCGTCGCAGAGCCTCGGCACGCTGCGCGCCGACCTCGAGGCGCTGCCGTTCGACAAGGCCGTGAAACGCGCGACCGCCTATCTCAAGACCGAGATCGCTTCGATCCTGCGGGTGCCGGAAAACACGCTGTCGCCGACCCGTCCGCTGGCGGAATACGGTATGGACAGCCTGATGGGCGTGGAACTGACGCTGGCGGCGCAAAAGGTGCTGGGTGACGATCTTCCGGTGCCGTCGCTGGGCGACGATCTGTCGATCACCAAGATCGCGGGCATTTTCGTGACGCATATCCAATCCGGCGCTTCGGCGGACGGAGGCGGGAACGAAGCCGCATCGGCGGTCAAGACCCTCGCCACGCAGCACATGGGTTCCACGCGGAGCGAGGCGGCGGAATGACCTCTGGCTCGAATGCCCTGTCGGGTGACGCGCGCGCGCGGGCGCTGAGTGCCGCGCGCGCCGCACAGAAAAAGCCGTCGAACAAGAGCGGCCCGATCATCGACCACAAGCCGAACCCGTCGTTCGACCAGCTTGCGGGATACAAGGAACGGCTGGCGCTGCGCCAGATTTCCAAACTGCACGATCTGGGCGACCCGAGCTTCCGACAGCATGACGGGCATCCGGGCGCGATTTCGCGCATCGAGGGCCGCGACGTCATCAACTTCGGCTCCTATGACTACATCGGCCTCAACGCCGATCCGCGGCCTGCGGAAGTCGCGAAAGCGGCCATCGACACCTATGGCGTGTCGGCCTCCGCCAGCCGCCTGACGGCGGGCGAACGCCCGATCCACCGCGAACTCGAAGGCAGGCTGGCGGCGCATTACGGCGTCGAGGATGCGCTGACCTTCGTGTCGGGCCACGCGACCAACGTGTCCGCCGTGGCGACGGTCGTCGGCAAGGACGATCTGGTCATTTACGACAGCTACATCCACAACTCCGCCTCGGTCGGGGCCACGCTGTCGGGTGCGACCCGCCGCAGTTTCCCGCATAACGACATGGACGCGCTCGAAACCATCCTCGCCGAAACGGCAGGGCGGTATCGCTATACGCTCGTGCTGGTCGAGGGGCATTATTCGATGGACGGGGATATTCCCGACCTTCCGCGCGTGCTCGACCTGAAGAAACGCTTCGGGTTCTGGCTGCTGGTCGACGAGGCGCATGGCCTTGGCTGCATCGGCAAGACCGGCGGCGGAATGCGCGAATACTATGGGCTGTCCGGCGACGAGGTCGACATCTGGATGGGAACCCTGTCCAAGTCGCTCGGGTCGACCGGCGGATATCTGGCCGGCAGCGCGGCGATGATCGACGCGATGAAATACGAGGCGCCGGGATCGGTCTATTCGGTCGCGCTCGCGCCTGTGCTGGCCGCCGCCGCGAACGAAGCGATCCAGATCATGCATGCCGAACCCGAACGGGTGGCGCGGCTTCATGCGCGGGGGTCGTTCTTCCTCGACGTCGCCAAATCGCTTGGGCTGGACACGGGGGCATCGGTCGGGTCTTCGATCACGCCGATCATGGTGGGGTCTTCGCCGCTCGCCGCCGCCGCATCCAAGGTGCTGTTGGAAGAGGGGATCAATGCCCTTCCCATCGCCTTCCCGGGCGTGCCGATGAATCAGGCGCGGCTCAGGTTCTTCATCACCTCGGAGCATACCGAGGACCAGATCCGTCACTCGCTGACCACGACGGCTGAAATCCTCTCGCGGCTCCGGGAAGGGCCCTTGCAGGATCTGATGAAATCCCTATCCAACACGTTCTGAGGACAGGCGGCCCTGCGGTCGCGAACGAGACCGGGGGCAGGGGATGACCGCTTACAGACTGCAAAACGTGATCGGCCCCGATTTCGGCCGCCCCGCCGTGCTTTACCGCGCGACGGGCGAGGCGGTCGATGGCCCGATGCCCTGGTCGATGGCGGCGGGCGACACTTTCGATTTCGACAGTTATTTCAACGCCTTCTTCCCGGATGTCTGGCACCGTCACACCAAGATCGGGCGCGTCGGGCTTGAGGTTGCGGCGACCGGACCGATCCGGGTCGTCGTCACGGCCCATGGCGCGCAATTCGCAACGCTTGCCGACACCGCGCTCGACGGGTCGGGGGTCGTCTGGCTGGACGATCTGCCCAAGACCGGGCGGGTGAGTTTCCGGGTGGAGGCGGAGGCGGACACCCGACTGACCGATCTGGGATGGGTCACGGACGTTCCGCCCCTGCACGCGCCCACGCTTTCGGTGGGTCTGTGCACCTTCAACCGCGAAGAGCAATTCGCGGTCACGCTGGCGGCACTTGCACAATTGCAAGAACAGAATCCGGCGATCCTGCATATCTGGGTGGCAAATCAGGGCAAGACTTTCACGAATCCGACAATCGCCGAAATCGACAAGCGGGAAACCGTTTCGATCCTCGAACAGACGAACCTTGGCGGCTGCGGCGGCTTCACCCGCACAATGGTCGAAGCGACATCGGTCGCCACGCCCGCGACACACCACCTGCTTATGGACGACGACATCATCCTCGACCCGCGCGTGGTCAACCGGGCGCTCGGATTCCTCGCCTATGTCGAGGGCGAGCTGGCGGTCGGCGGACAGATGATCGACCTCGACGACCCAACGATCCTGCGCGAGCTGGGCGCGAAGCTCGACCCGGAGCGGTTCGTTCAGTCGATCGGGGAGAACTCCGATCTGACCACGCCCGAAGGGCTGGCGCAGTTCCACGACACCCCGCGCATCGACTACAACGCTTGGTGGTTCTGCGTGATCCCGACCGCGACCATCAAGCGTCTGGGTCTGCCCACCCCGATCTTCATTCGTGGCGACGACATCGAATACGGCTGTCGGATGGCCGCGAACGGGGTCGAGACGATCTGCCTGCCCGGTGTCGCGGTCTGGCACGAAAGCTTCCACCACAAGACGAGCGACTGGCTGACATATTACGACATGCGCAATCGCCTGTTCGTGGCGAGCCTTTATCCGCAGCTTGTCTGGCGCCCGGCGTCTTACTACCTGCTGGGCTTCGTCGTCGTGTTCATGTTCCAGAACCGCTACCGCGCGGCGGACATGAACATTCTGGCCATTCAGGACGTGCTGGCGGGGCTGGACACGGCGCTGGGCGCGGACAGCGAAAGCCGCCACATGGCGCTGATGGCGCAATTGAACCAGCTTGCGCCTTACCCTGAGCTTGCGCCCGACGCGCTGCCCGACACCGAGGAAGGCACGCTGGAACCGCTCGATACCTCGATCCCGTCGATGGTCTGGATGTCGGTGCGGGATTTCGTGTTGTGCACCGTGAATCCGCTTCTGCGCCCGTTCCGCAAGCCGCGCCGCTTCCCCTATGTGCCGATGCCCAACAACGTCGGCGCGCGGGACTACATCGCGCCCAAGACGCCCGAAGCCGAGGCTTACGTGCTCTACAAGGCGCGGCCCGCGCGGCTCTGGTCGGTCATGACGCGCACGATCTGGGTCAGCTTGCGCTACGGGTTGAAGCCACAGGCGCATTTCGACGACCTCGCAAGGGCGTTGGAGGCGAACCGGACGCGCGAGTACTGGCAGGCGCTGTTCGACCTGCCGCGCGACAGGTTCTGAGCTCAGGCGGGGAGGCGGTCGCGGGCGACGTCGGCCACGCGGGCGGCCACGGCCTCGGGCGTCCCGTCGCCGTCGATGACCACGCATCGCCCCGGTTCGGCCTTGGCGAGTGCAAGGAAGCCCTCACGCATCTGAACCTGTAGGTCGGCCCCGAAATCCTCGAACCGTTCTTCGGTTCCGTTGCGGCCCTTGGCGCGGGCATGTCCCGTCGTCGGGTCCATGTCGATGATGAATGTGAGGTCGGGCTCGCGCCCGATCATCAGCCTGTGCAGGTCATCGACGACCTTGCGCAGACCCGGGCCGCGCAGGCCCTGATACATGCGGGTGGAATCCGCGAACCGGTCGCATATCACGATCTTGCCCGCCGCGAGGGACGGGTCGATCAGCCGTTCCAGATGGTCGCGCCGTGCGGCGGTAAACAGCAGGATCTCGGTTTCGGCGGACCAACGGTCCGGGTCGCCTTCGAGCACGAGACGCCGGATTTCCTCGGCCCCCGGCGAACCGCCGGGTTCGCGGGTGGCGACGACATCACGGCCCTCGGCCTTCAACGCTTCGGCCAACAGCCGCGCCTGTGTCGACTTTCCGGACCCGTCGATCCCCTCGAACGTAATGAAATGGCCCGTCATCGGGGTCAGTTCACCGCTGGTTCTTCGGTGGCGGCGTCTTCGGCCTCGGCCCCGGCGCCGATACCCGCCAGATCGCGGGCCATCGAAAACACCTGTCCTGCCGCCGTGGTGAAGCGCGGCAGGAAGCCGGCGGCGGCGACGTCATCAGCGGCGACGAGCGGGATGACCGTATCGCTCATCCCCTCGCGCACGATGGTGAAGGTCGCGATCTCGTCACCCTTGGAGATCGGAGCCTCGACAGGCCCGCTCCATGTCACTTCGCCCTTGATGCCTTCATGCGCGGTCACCGGGATCAGCAGTTCGACGTCTTCGGGCGCGGCCAGTGCGACGGTCTGGGCCTCGCCGAGCCACACGGGGATTTCCGCGATCACCTGACCGCTTTCCACCGCCGTGCGCATCACGAACTGACGGAAGGCGAAGTTGATGATCGCCGCGGATTCCGACCGGCGCGCGGCTTCGCTGTCGAGACCGGAGACCACCAGCACCACCCGCCGGTTGCCCTGCATGGCCGAACCGACGAGGCCATACCCGGCTTCCTGCGTATGCCCGGTCTTGAGCCCATCGGCCCCGAGGCCGAGGTCGAACAACGGATTGCGGTTGAACCTATTGTCCGGTGCGCGCCCGTCATAGGGGAATTCTTCGATCCCGAAGTAGTGGTAATACTGGGGGAATTCCTCGATCAGGCGTTCGGCCAGAATGGCAAGGTCTTCGGTGCTCATGCGTTGCGCGGGATGCGGCCAGCCGGAGGCGTTTCCGAAGGTCGAATTCTCCATCCCCAACGCGCGCGCCCGCTGGGTCATCATCGAGGCGAAGGCATCCTCGGTCCCGCCCAGCCCTTCGGCGACCACCACACAGGCGTCGTTGCCGGACAGAACGATGATCCCCTTGATAAGCTCTTCGACCGTGGGGCGATCCTGCGTCGTCAGGAACATGGTCGATCCGCCCATGTCCATCGCGCGCTGGCTGACGTTGAACTGGGTGTCGAGCGACACGCGACCGTCCTCGAGCGCCTCGAACAGCATGTTCAGCGTCATCAGCTTCGACATCGACGCGGGCGGCAGCGGCACTTGGGCGTTTTTCTCCAAGAGCACCGTGTTCGTCGTCAGATCGACGACATAGGCCGAACGCGCGCTGGTCTCGAATGCGAATGCGGGAAGGGCGATGACGCCCGCCAAAAGCGTGGTGAGCAGGCGGGCCGTGACGTGGCAGCGTCGCATCTGTTTGTCCTCGGCTGGCCCGGCGATCCGGGCGATGGTCAGTTGGTGACGTAGTAGGCGTCGGTGAAGCCCAGATCCTTGATCTTCTTCAGAAGCTGGGCGCGTTCGGCGCTGGTGCCGGCCGGACCGACGATGACTCGCCAGAAATCCTTGCCGCTCATCTTACCCGGCTTGATCGTCGGCACCATCCCCGCGCGGCGCAGGCTCTCGGAGGTGTTATTGGCGTTCTGCTCGACCGAGAAGATGCCGATCTGGATATAGGGTTTCGACAGGTTCGAGGCAGGCGCGGTGCGTTGCGGGGCCGTGGTTGCGGCCGCGACGGTCGAGGACGTGGTCGTGGGCTGCGCGACGGGCTTGCCCTCGGCCTCGTCCAGCGCGCGGGCGGCTGCGGCGAGCGGGTCGAGCGGCTTGGTCTCGACGGTCGGCGCTTCGGCGACCTCGGTTTCGATCGTGTCGGTTTCGCCCGCGTCTTCGGGTTGGTTTTCGGGCACCTCTTCGCGCCGCAGCGCGGTCACGTTCAGGTCAGCGGGCTGTCCTGCGAGCATACCCAAGGCATCCGCCGCATCGGACGAGACCTGAATCTTCGGCCCCGGTTGCTGACGCTCGGGCCTGTAGAGCACGCCGACCACGAATTTGGAGTTGGCGGTGTTGCGGATGATGACGCGCTCCGGGTCTTTGGCATCTTCATGCGCCACCCAGACACCGCCCAGGCTCGGGCGACCGTCCCAAAGGCCCTTGTCGGCGACCTGAAAGACCTCGGGGGCTTCGACATCGCGCTCGACCGTCCGGGTCGACCGGCTGGTGGTCGTCGTTTCACCGTCGGGTTTGGATTGCAGGAAGCCGGGGAGGTCGGCCCCGTCTTCACATCCTGCCAGCACGAGCGCGGCGCACAGTCCGATGACCAGCCGCCCTGTCGTCCGCATATGCATCACGTGTCTTGCCCCTTGTTGCGGGGTCATGCTTCCAGACCGCCGCGCTGCCCGCCTCGCGCCTATGGTGCGCGTTTTGCGGGAGTGTAACCTTTCGACGGGGCCAAGAAAAGCCCGACGGACACGATGCGCGAGTTCCGGCGCGTCAGAGCGTTCGGTCCAGAAATTCGTCGGTCGCGTCCATGATCGCGTCCCACTCGGGACGGCCGGGCAGGGGAACATGATTGCGCCCTTCGAAGATCCGAAGCTCGGCCCCCGAAATGCCCGAGGCGATCTGACGGGCCTGTTCGCAGGGCTGGACCGCATCGTCTTGCATGTGAAGCACGAGCGTCGGGGCCTGCACCTGTGAGAGCAACTCACGCACATCGAAGCCGTCGATCGCCATCCGAAGCGCCGCCGCCATGTCGGGGTTCGCCGAGGCGAGCTGCATCTCGGTCATACTGGCGATCTTCTCCTGATCCGCATCCGGCATGTAGAGGGTCGCGAAAGCCGTCGCGAAGGCCGAGCCGTGCTGCCCCCAGCCCTCGCGCAAAAGTGTCAGAACGGCATCCGCACGCGCCCGCTCCGCCTCCGTCGCGCCGACACGCCGCCCGGTGCAGAAGCCGCCGTATAGCACGAGCCGCGAAACGCGGTCGGGACAGGCCGCGGCAAACGCGATGGCGACGGGAACGCCCTGCGAGGCCGCGAAGATCGGGGCGCAATCCGCCCCCGCCGCATCCGCCACGGCGGTTAGGTCCGCGACCATCGCGTCGAGCGTGAGGGAGGGCGGATGCGGGTCCGACAGGCCGGTGCCCCGCTGGTCGTAGCGAACCAGCCGCCGCCCGGTCGCCAGCCGATCCAGCATCGGGCGCCAGACCGGACTGCTCCAGTCCCGTTCGAGATGCGTCAGGAAATGCCCCGCGCGCAAGAGGACCGGACCCGCGCCGCTGGTCGCGAAAGCGATCCGAGTTCCGTCCTGCGATGTCGCGATGCGGATCGCCTGCCGTTCGCCCGGTTTGGTGTCCCGCGCCTTGAGCTGCGCGTTTTCGACCTGCGCGACGAACCGGAACCCGCGCCTCGGCACCGTCTGAAGCACCATCTGGCGCGCTCCGTCATCGCCGACCGCGCGGCGCACCGCGTTGATCCGAGATGAAATCGCCGCATCCGACACGATCCTGCCGTTCCAGATCTCGTCGATGATCCGGTCACGACCGATCAGGAGACCCGGGTTCGAGGCGAACAGAACCAGTAGGTCGAACACCTGAGGTTCGAGCGCGATCACCGACCCGTCGCAACGGAATTCGTGTGCGTCGGTGTCGATTTCGCAAGTGCCGAAACGCAGGGCCATGACACACCAAACCACCAGACAAGGTGCTCGGGCAACGCTCTTGGCGTGTCTCAAGCGGATCTCAAGGGTTTCTCAAGGTCATCTTCAAGCGCCGGTCGCGGCCCTTTGCGATCCTCGTGACGGACATCACGAAAGGAAACGCCATGCACATCGACCCCCAGCACATCGTCCGCCACTCCGCCGACGGTTCCATCGACACCGCGCATTACCTTCGCCGAGGGGCGGAGGCCCGATCCGCCGTCGCATGGGCCACGATCGACGCCCTGCGCCAGCTCCTCGCCCGTGGCTTTGCGCCGGTCAGGAAGCGCGTGCAAACGAAGCGCACAACCGCGCTACCGGCAGAATGACACGGCACACCTTCCAGAATCGCCCCGCCCGGTCTATCCGATGCCCCTGTCGGAGGAGTGGCAGAGTGGTCGAATGCACCGGTCTTGAAAACCGGCGTGCGTGAAAGCGTACCGTGGGTTCGAATCCCACCTCCTCCGCCACCCACCCCCGTCTCATTCCCCCAGTGACGCCTTGCGCCGATTTCCCGCGATATTTCGGGCGTTTGGCTGCGCGCTGCCCTATCTGAGACGCACCTTTCCAGCCATTCCCGTCCCAATTCCCGCAGGTGTCTCTGTTCGCCCTTTTCGCGGGTTCGGTTTTGGCTGGGTTTGGCTGTTAACAGGGAATTAACAGGGAATTCTCCATTTCTAGCGCTGATTTCGCGCGATTCCGCGGATTCTCGCCCGGGATAGGCGCGTGTTTTCAGAGGTTTGCGGGGCAATTCCCTGTTCTTTTCAGAACAGGGAATTCCGATCCCGTGATCAGGGAATCCATTAGGTGGAAACAGGGAAAGACGTGGCAAGAACAGGGATCCCGTTTCAGCCGACTGTTCAGCGGAAGCCGGGCGCACCCAGCTCGGGCAAACCGCCATCGTCCTCTTCGTCGGCATCGGGGGGGAGGTCCGCCCAAAGCAGGGTCACCGCATGACCGTCCCGACCGACGCGGGTCTGTTCGAACATCTCGATCTCCGGGCGACGCGTCCAGGCTGCCGCGTGGGTCTCCCGGAACGTCGTAATGCCCCGGTCCCCTTTCGAGACCACTTTGAACGCCTGGCTGATCTTTGGCAGAGGATCGTTCTTATTGAGCGCGAGGTACGGGAACGCGTCTCCTCGAATGGAATAGCGCACCCGGCCCTCGTGCGACCAGATCGCGGCCAGGGGCTCGTCCCGGCGCTCGACCATGCGCCGGATACAGGCCTCGCGGCTGAGGTCGAGGGCGCGGCGCAAGTGCTGAGCGTCTTGCAGGTCCGGGTCGCGAGAGAGGTGCCGGTCGAACATGGCGGGCGGGGCCAGGAGCTCGATCGCGAACCGGTTGGCCTCGGCCTCCTGACGCAGCTCCCTGCGACCTTCGCGGGTCTCGCGCATGTCACGGGGCGTGCAGCGAAAGCTGGTCTCGCTTGAGACCTCGTGGCGCTCGAGCAAGAAATGCCCGAGTTCATGAGCGATCGTGAAACGGGCGCGTTGGTGTCCATAGCGGCAGTTTGCAAGGATCACGCCGTCGCTGCGGACCCGGTCCGTCAGGAGCATGCCCTCGAACCCGTCGAACCTGTCGATACGGACCTCCGAGATGTCGAGACCCCGGGCGATCTCGACGACCGGAACCGCCGTGGTCACCGGGCCCAGCTGGGCGTGCAGGCGTGCCGCCAATCGCTCAGGCGCGTGGATGTCCGCGAGGTCGATCCGGTCGAGCGCCAAGGCTCAGGAGCCTTCCGAGGACCTGGCCTTCATCGACGCGATCAGTTCTTCGACGATCGCCCGGTCCCGCTTGGAGAGGCTCTCCAGGTCGCGGTGCATCCGGCCGACCTTGATGTCTTCGGGCGCGGGCTCCGGCGCCGTGCCGGTCAGGACGTCGATGCTCACGCCATAATGGCTAGCCAGTTTGCGCACGAGCTCGAAGGACGGGTTGCGGCTGCGGCCTTTCTCCAGCTCCCAGACATGGGCTTTGGAGACGCCGACGGCGTCCGCGACCTGCTGCAATGACTGGTTCGAGGACTGACGCAGTCTCATGAGACGTTCCCCGATCTCCATGGCTCCCTCCGTTCACCGTGTCTGACGGTGGTATACGCCCAGATTGACCGGAGTGCAAATGTAAGATATATCGAACGACATGGGCAGGCAGAGCCGATTCTGTCGAATGAGCAGTAAACGGAGGTCAAGAATGACCCGAGACAAGATCGAATACGTCGCCCTGGGCGATCTCACGCCATGGGCGCGCAATGCGCGCACCCATTCAAGGAAGCAGGTGCGCCAGATCGCGGCCTCCATCGAGACCTTCGGGTTCACCAACCCGGTTCTGATCGACGAGCGACGCACGATCCTTGCAGGCCATGGCCGGGTCGCGGCCGCACAGCTTCTCGGGCTGGGCGAGGTGCCGTGCCTACGGCTGGATCACATGAGTGAGGCGGAAAAGCGCGCCTATGTACTGGCGGATAACAAGCTGGCGCTGAATGCGGGCTGGGACGAGGATCTTCTGGCGGCGGAGCTGGGGGCCCTGATGGAGGTGGAGCTCGACTTCGACATGGATGTGACGGGGTTCTCGATCCCGGAGATCGATGGGATCCTGGAGGCCGTGGCACCACAGGAGCCGGACGATCCGGTGGACGAGGTGATCCCGGAGGAAGCGTCGCGGCGGGTGCATCCCGGCGATGTCTGGCAGCTTGGGCGCCATCGCCTGATGTGCGGCGATGCGCTGGACCCGGTGGTGGTCGGGGACCTGATGGCGGGTGAGGTCGCGCGGATGGTGTTCTCGGACCCGCCCTACAACGTGCCGATCGACGGGCACGTGGGCAACTCCGGCAAGGTGCAGCATCGGGAGTTCGCGATGGCGTCAGGCGAGATGAGTTCAGAGGCCTTCACCGGATTCCTGACGACCGCGCTTGGCAACATGGCGGACCACGCGGTGGAGGGGTCGATCCACTTCCTGTGCATGGACTGGCGCCACATGGGCGAGATGCTGGCCGCGGGAGAGGCGATCTATGACGAGCTGAAGAACCTTATCGTCTGGGCCAAGGACAACGGGGGCATGGGGACGTTCTACCGCTCACGTCACGAGCTGATCTTCGCGTTCAAGAAAGGCACGGCGCCCCACGTGAACACGTTCGAGCTGGGACAGCACGGGCGGTACCGTACAAATGTCTGGCAATACCGCGGCGTGAACACTTTGCGCGCCGGCCGGATGGAAGAGCTGGCCCTGCATCCGACCGTGAAGCCCGTCCAGATGATCGCGGACGCGATCCGCGATGTCTCCGGGCGGGGTGAGATCGTGCTCGACCTGTTCGGCGGATCGGGCTCCACCCTGATCGCGGCGCAAAAGACCGGGCGGCGGGGCTACCTGTGCGAGCTCGACCCGATCTATTGCGACCGGATCGTGGCCCGTTGGGAAGCCTATGCCAAGGATGAAGCAGAGCAGGTGGTCTGCGGTTGGTCTGCGCCTGCGGCACGGCTGGAGGCCGCGGAATGACCAGGGTCAAGCAGACACTTCCGGCGGTTCGGCCGGGCGCGTCATACGAGGTGGGTTATGGCAAGCCGCCGGTGGCCTCGCGTTTTGCGAAGGGACAGTCCGGCAACCCGAAGGGCCGACCCCGCGGGGCGAAGTCGAAGCGGCCGGCCCTGAACGAGGAGCGTCTCAAGGACATCATTCTGGATGAGGCTTACCGCGACATCACCGTCCGCGACGGGGGCCGCAGCGTAACAGTTCCGATGGCGCAGGCGATCGTGCGTGCGATGGCGGTCAACGCGGCAAAGGGGCAGCACCGGGCCCAACGCCTGTTCGCCGAGATGCTTGCGGCAACGGAACGGCAGAACAAAGCCCTGGCGGATGAATGGCTCGAGACGGCCATCACCTACAAGGTCGAATGGGACCGGGAACTGGCCCGCCGTGAGCGGCTCGGGATCACGGATTTGCCCGCGCCCTTGCCGCATCCGGATCAGGTTAAGATCGACATGGAGACGGGGCGCGCCTGGATCGACGGGCCCGCCACGAAGGAACAGGTGGCGCAACTGGAGGTCTTGTGGGCGCGCCGTGAGGATTGGCTGCGGGAGGTGGAGGGTCTCGAGCGGTTGCTTGAAACAGAGGGTGACGAAGCCGTGCGAGCTGCCATCGAGAAGGACCTCAGACGAACGCAGAAGACTCTTGCGATCATGGATCGGTTGCTGGGCTGAGGCGCGCGCGCAATCGCATCAGACCCCAAGGGCGCGTTCCTGCGCCTGCCAGTCGAGCGGGAGCGGCAGGCGCACCAGTTTGGTGAGGGTACAGTCCGGGGGCTGTGTGCCGTCGAGAATGGCGGTCTGGATCTTCGGAGAGAGGAAGGCAAGCTTGGCACGTGTGCGCAGGAAGGCCTCCGAGCATCCCTCGGCCCGCGCGATCTCCGCGAGGGACGTGCCAGCGGCAAGCGCGCGCGTCCATCGGTGGGCGCGGATCAACATGGTCTGCAAATGCCGATCTGGTTCCGATTGCGCCTCGCCCACCACGATCTTCGTCTCGACACCGCGCCGTCGGATCTGAAGCGGCGCGAAAAGAGTTGCGAGTTGATGCCGGTCCCATCCCGTACCACCTCTTCAAACTTTCGAGCCATACCTCGGGCTCTCACCCCAATGGCCGATGAACAGAAGTGCCGTGCGCGGCATCCTTCGTTCAGCATCAAAGGGATGCGGTAGCAACCAAACACTGGATCCGACGTGGCAATAGTCAGGGCAACTGCTCGGTAGACGACCGGGGGCCTGGACATGACCGGGCTGTTTCGGGCTGGCGGCGATGTTTGTGGGGATAGCGCTATGGAGCTGGCGACCTTTCGTCCGTTCGGCAGTCACACATCATGGGTCCGGTTTGATTTCGGAAGGAACGGAATATGCGGATCGAA
Organism: Maritimibacter alexandrii; assembly: GCF_005871115.1. Lineage (NCBI taxonomy): Bacteria > Pseudomonadati > Pseudomonadota > Alphaproteobacteria > Rhodobacterales > Roseobacteraceae > Maritimibacter > Maritimibacter alexandrii. Next base: position 158,622 of record NZ_SWKQ01000013.1, on the reverse strand, counting down.
ACGAGAACGGCACTGAGCAGGCTAAATGCGAGCTCTTTGCCCTTCGTGGGCATGGTGGCGACTTGTCTTGACGTCGGGCGGTGCGATTGCGGAAGGCGGCTTGGGTGGCTTGGTCGGACACATAGGCAGTACACTTGGCGACAATGCTGTCGGTAACACCGTCGGGTCCGTCGGTAGCGCTGTAACGGGAGTTGGAGACGTTCTCGACGGCGGCACGTCGGACGGTAGCGGCGGTTTGGGCAACGGCCTCGGCGACGCGATCGGCGGTGGACTGGGCGCGGTCACAGGTGGCGCTGTCAATACCGTGGGCGCCGTCCTCAGCGGCTCAACCTCTGGAAACGGCGGCTCGAACGGAGGGTCCAATGGCGGCTCGAACGGCGGCTCGAACGGCGGGTCCAACGGCGGCTCGAACGGCGGGTCCAACGGCGGCTCGAACGGCGGGTCCAACGGTGGCGCGAACGGCGGCTCGAACGGCGGCTCGAACGGCGGGTCCAACGGTGGCGCGAACGGCGGCTCGAACGGCGGATCCAACGGAGGCTCGAACGGCGGGACGGGCGGCTTCACCAACAACGGCACGACCGGCACGAATTCAGGTGCGGTCCTCGGGGCGAATGCCCGGAACGGGACCGGAAACTTCGGCTCAAATTGCCAGCCCATGGGGGAAGGAACCTTCAACAGTTTCGCGGCCGTGGATGCTTCCCGGACTCGAATTGGCCAAATTCAGGGTGTTGTTTTACAAGGTGACACCATTGTCAGTGCTCGGTTCGTGACCGACCGTGGCGTGTTCGGAGTATCGCGCTGTATCACGATTTCTGGCGGGTCCATCACCCCTGTCGGTAGCAGCGTGGTCTTGCCGGTGTCGCGCACTCAGTTGTCTCAGAAACTCGGCGGCTAACCCGGTTAAGATGCCGCACTGGCCACTCGGACAACAAGCGATGGCGCGCCTAAGTGGGCGCGCCGTTTTCCGTTCTAAGGTTTCGGCTAAAATGAAGGGCCTGCTCGTTCCCGAAAGCTCAACTCGATGAAAGTTGTAGTGCTTTGGTTGGAAGGGTTTCAGCCGCCATACGAATGGCCCTGAATGGCACGAGTCGCCGATTGATTAGTTACGGCCCGCACTGTCTGCTGAACGCGTGACGACCGGTTCGATCAGGGCAAGAGGAGCGGGCGAGACGTCGGCGCATCCCTCCGCGCCGGACAGGACTGAACGGAATGGTCAAAGCCAGCGAAAGCGGCATATGCTACCACTCAACCCGGGCCATTCCTGACGGGCACCGTAGTTCCGATCCCGAGCCCTAAGGCTTGACCAATCAGCTGGGCCGGTCGTCACTCCTTCCTCCCGCAACTTCATGATCTTTCGGATAATGCGAAGGATTGGTCGAACGTGCCAAAGCCCCGAAATTGAACGTTTTCCACTTTGACTGCGTCCAATCGGTCAGGATTCCATGACCATCAGCGGGGTTTACAAGCTGTCCTCGATACGGTTTTTCTAAACCTCAATCAAGAATAGAAGAATTGCTAGGCCCCTCCAGAAGGGCGTCAATTATCGAGTTTTTCGTTGCCCAAGAAAGCCATACTGCGTGAATTTGTCGAGGAGCCAGGCCATGCGATCGACCCGTGATCAAGATAGAAGTCTTCGCGTTCGGTTCGTGGGAATCTCTGCGTTGACGCTACTTTTCGAAGTGGTCTCCGTCGTCTGGATTTACCGAAACGGAGGCTTCCTGACACCCGGTCAGGCCGCAACCGTAATGCTCGTTGGGTCCACCGCGACCACCTTATTGATCTATTTGCTCGTGCTTTCCCCCGAAAGAATCGATCGTCGCATCTCGGCCCCGGATATGCAGCGGGTTGCGCGCCCGGTCGATCAAGAGGAGGAGAAGGGCCAGATACTTTCATATCTGCAAGAGGATTGGGGACTGTCAAACGCGGAAACCGAAGTGACCTTGTTCGCAGTTAAAGGGTTCTCCAACAAAGAAATTTCCGAGCTTCGCGGGTCGAGCATCGCAACGGTTAAAAAGCAGCTTAGTAGCGTCTACCGTAAATCGGGGATGGAGAACCGGTTTCAGCTTATTGCCTATGTGAACGATGAAGCGATAACTGCTGGCTTGTCCGCTTCCCGCTCGGCCGGCGAATAGGACGCCTAGTATCGAAGGTTCAGACCTGTTCGGCGGAGTCGGGCTCCGTCGTAGGTGTGAGCGCTTCGATAAGATCTTCGACCGCCCATGTTGCCAGTTGCTGTCGGCTGTTCACTCCGGATTTTCGGAAGATAGCTGAAACCTGGGATTTCACCGTGGATTCCGTGGTGCCACGCAGAGATGCGATCTCCAGATTCGAAAATCCTTTGACGACGTAGAGCGCGATATCCTTCTCGGTCGGCGTAAGCTCCCATTCGTCGAATTGGCTCAATAGATGCTCGTGGAACTCGCCAGCGGCTGCATTCATTCGGCGCTCAGCCTCCATCATCCGTTTATGGCCTTCGCGAAACAACAGCATGCCGCTGATGACACCGAGGAGCATGCCGAGAGCGGCGAGCAGTTCGATCGTTTCGAGCACTGACCATGGCAGGAAATAGAGCGGGATACCCAAAAGGTCCGACAGGGTCTTGCCCAGGAACAGGACAGTGCAGAACACCTGAAAGATGACGATGGATTGAAGCGCGGCGACATGGTTTCTCCACGCCGACTTGGAGCCGGACTTCGGCTTGGGAACTGCCTTGACCTCTGCGGGCGCTGCGATCCGCCTGTATTCCATAAAATCATTCCCCGAATATGACGTCTCTCAAGACCATTCCAGTCGCCTGCGAAATGACGATCTCACGCCTGATATGCCCCTTGGTCGCCTGCACCATGATCCGATTGAGAAAGGTCCGGTCGACCCGCGTGACTCGGTAACCATCCGCGTCGAGCATGTTGATTGTCTGGATATAGGCGTTCCTCTGGTCGCCCTGTGCGGTCGACCAGGTTGTTTTGCCCGATTGTGCCTGCAGCGCAGACGGAGTCGAACATGCCATCAGACATGCAACAGCTAGGGCCCACGCCCACTTGCGTCTTGTTGGCTTCACTTTCACCACTCAACCCTCAAATGGGACACGGCCCCCACGGATCGGGGGGCGGATGGTCGCCATGTGTTTAGTCACCCTAGCAGGGTCGGTCGTACGACCCGGATACTCCTTTGGGTCCATAGGCGGCCTTTTCCGACGGAAGTCCGATGTGCCTTCAGGCAACAACGCCCGAAGCTTGAACTGCCACCCGAGAAGGGTGTGGTAGCAATCAGCGATGGAACACAGGGTGGGGGCGCTCGGAACCGTTCGCGAAAAAAACGAGCGGTCAATTCCGCCGGCACAGGCATGAAAGAGATTTGTATTGGATCATAAGTTCAAGGTGCGGAGAATGGTTTTTCCCAATGTCCGCCGCTCGCGGACACCGTCGATTGCCAGCCGGACCCCAACAGCCGTCGCTACCTTCGAGAAGGGATCCCTAAAATGACGAAACATAATAACTCGAACGAAAGACACCGGGGTGTCGGCTTGGGCAAGCGACTTGCGCTGACCACCATTTTGACGATGAGTCCGGTCTTGGTATGGGCCGAGGGTGGTTTGGGCGGACTTGTCGGTGATGTCGGCAGTGCCCTTGGCGACAATGTCGTCGGCAATACCGTAGGAGCCGTCGGCAGCGCCGTCACGGGTGTTGGCGATGTCCTCGATGGCGGTTCGACCGATGGCGGGCTCGGAAATGACATTGGCGCTGCCCTAGGAGGAAATGCGGTTGGCAATGTCGTCGGCGGGACCGTAAGCGGCGTTGGGACTGCACTTAGCGGCTCAAATGGATCTAATGGCGGATCTAATGGCGGCAACAATGGCGGTTCGAATGGTGGCAGCAATGGTGGATCAAATGGCGGATCGACCGGGGGCAGCAATGGTGGCGGCAGCACCGGCGGTTCGACGTCGGGTGGTGTGGCCAATTCCGGGCCCGGCGGTGTCCCGCTGAGAGACCCGGAAACCGGCCGGCTTTATGCGACCACCTGTCAACCGATGGGCACGACCACATTCAACAGCTTTGCCGCGGTTGACAGCTCGCGCACACCGGTGGGACAGATCCAAGGCGTCGAACTGCAGGGTGACCGGATCGTCAAAGCCCGCTTCTTGACGAGTAGTGCGATTTTCGGCGCCCGTCGCTGCATCACGATCTCGAGCGGCGAGATCGCAGCGCGGGGCAGCAGCATCGTCCTCCCGATATCGCAGGCCCAGCTGTTTGCGCAAATCGGCGGCTGACAATGATATCCATCGCCGGGCAACCGCCTTGCCCGGCCCCACCTGGGAGCGCAGTTATTGGACTGCGCTCCACTTTTTTGCCAGGGGTACGGCCCATACACTCTCCCGATGACAAGATAGTACTTAGGATGGATACGTCTTTGGCCGACCAGCATGGTCCGTAGGGCTTCGGTTCTACACGCGGCGTATCCAACCCAATGCTGATTGTTTCGCTAACGTGAACAGCGAAGATGCGTTCAGGTGATGGCTGGATTGGTGGACCCCAATTCGGCCCGGGGGCCTCGAAACGCGATGTTCCCCAATCAATGAACGGCAAGGCTGCGCCGCATCCGAACCCCAGCACGCCTCAGGGCTCTGGCGATAGGTCGGAACAGCCAAAAGACATCGCCCCCCGGCGCCCCCGCGCCGAGACCTTCGGGCGGAGTTCGCTGCCAGCCATCACTCAGACGCTGCCGGGCACCACGCTCTGCGGAACGAGGCACAAGGAAGGGCCAAGAAGGATGAAGGATTTCAACGTTTCCCACTTCGAAGAACGTGGTCGCAGTCCCATTGCGCCAACTACCGACGTTCCGGGCGGCTGGATCGCCACGCTGTTGCGAGCAATCACAACCACATCGGCTGATGACGTCAATGGTGTGCGTCATGCTGGGGTCCCATCGCATATCGTCGAAGAACGCTGGGGCAAGCATCTCTCGCTTCACACGATCGAACGGCTTGAGAAGTCAGACGTCGTCGCCTGTGGCGCGTTCGACGACACTGAGCGCAGCCACATCGCCGATATCGGTGCCTATGGCCGCACGTTCCGCACGTTCGACACGCAACGTGACGTGGCGGCATACCTGAACCGGTCTTTTGCCTCCCGCCAACTCGTCATTTTTCAGGTCCGAGACTTGATGGGGGCGATCGACCGACTTGAGGAATTCCGGTGCCGGTTTCCTCAGGCTGCGGTTGTGCTCATCTGCCCCGAACTGGCGCGCAACGATTTCACCGGCGAAAGGCGCACGATCTGTGACGCCTCGCTGCGCAGAGCCGATGGACGTGCGAGCATCGCGATGGCCGTCACTGTGGCGCTCCAGAACCACAGCGAATACCTTGCGCGGGGCATTTATTGAATGCGTGGCCAGCCTTGCGCATGCGCCCTCTCTTCCGCGTGCCGGGCTAACAGGGGGGGCTGCCTTAACTGGCGGCTCCCCTAGCCTGAAAGACCTATCGTGGCCGGCGTATTGTGTGCAAAATGATATCTTGACCGGGACCCTTCGTTTGAGACATCACCTCCGCCTTTTGAAGGCGCGGGTGTGCATCTGCCTCTCGGCCATTGCCACCGCAACAACCATGCCGGTGCCGCTTACGGCGGGGGAAATGGTACTCTCGCAGTTCGTGTTTCGGGATATTGATCGTGATGGTGTTTACGAGTTGGGCGAGCCGCCGATCTCTGGCGTGCCCGTTCGTCTGACGCGGCCTGGCGCTGAGCCGGTGATCGTCGAGACAAATCTCGCTGGTTTCGCAAATTTCCTCATGTCCCCGGGTAGGGGCCATATTTCCGGCCCCGGCGAAATCAGCATAGAGGTGTTGTTGCCCACCGAATTGATGTATCCGGTTGACCCGATCCCATACTCGACGCAAATCCTAGCGCTACCAGCCGCCCCAGGCGGACTAGTAGCAGAGGAAACACCGCCCTTCGTCGGGCTGGCCCCACGCCTTGGTCTGTCGATTGCAGCCGATGCGAATGACGAGGTGACTTGCACTTCTCAAGAGGGCATCGAATGGCAGGCCATCGAGGCCAGTGATGGTCGACACTGCCCCGTTTCGCCTGGGAGGTGGACGGTCCGCTGGCGTAACCGGGCAGAAATCAAAAAAGTGCAAGTCGAGGTCGACCATTGGCCCCTACGAGTGCCAAAGCCCATCGAAGATGCTATCCCCTCTGGGGAGCCCCTCACGATCATCGATTTCGACGACCTGATTACGTCAAACACGCTCGTCGAAGTGCCGACTGGTGTCGCTGACATGCACTGGCAAAACTTCGTGGCGACTCACCGCATGTATTACGAGGGCGCAGGATACATCAACGGCACCACATCGGGAGAATTTGCCGCCTACACGTCGTCGGGACATACGGCCCGCATGTGGTCCGACAGTCCGTTTGATCTTGTGTCGGTAAACCTGACGATCGCCTGGCCTGCAGGTCTTGACGCACAAATCGTCGTCGAGGCATTTCGCAATGGCGTGCTCGTAAGTGAAGACCGCTTTCGTGGGTCACACATCTCACCGAAACGTTTCGCTCCCAATTGGTCGGGTATTACAGAACTCCGTATCTGGCATGAAAGCTACTGGCAGGTCGTGATCGATGATCTAACCTTAAAGTAATCCGCCGGCCGCACGGGCATGGAAGCATTGCTCTGAGTCACGGCAGCTTCCATTCTCGCGGCAAGAGCGTCAGTACGCCGCGCATCAGACCCCAAGGGCGCGTTCCTGCTCCTGCCAGTCGAGTGGGAGCGGCAGGCGCACCAGTTTGGTCAGGGTAAAGTCCGGTGGCTGCGTGCCGTCGAGAATGGCGGCCTGTATCTTCGGAGAGAGGAAGGCGAGCTTTGAGCGCGTGCGCAGGAAGGCCTCCGAACAACCCTCGGCCCGCGCGACCTCCGCGAGGGACGTGCCAGCGGCAAGCGCGCGCGTCCATCCGTGGGCGCGGATCAACATGGCCTGCAAATGCCGATCTGGGTCCGATTGCGCCTCGCCCACCACGATCTTCGTCTCAACACCGCGCCGTCGGATCTGAAGCGGCGCGGACAGAGTACCCAACGCCGGATCGAGATCATCGGCGGTAATGCCCAGCCTCGCTGACAGCGCCGTGAGGTCGAGGGTGATCCGGATCTCGCTGCGCGTCAGATAGCCGTGGTCGACCAGGGCCGCCGCAACCTGACCACGGGTGCCTTCGAGACCCTGCTGCAAGCTGGCGATGGCTCTCCCGATCTCGTCGGCCATGGCGGAATCAGGCCGGGCAAGCAGCCGATGCTCCCTGCGTGCCCGTTCCAGGTGCGCGATCAGCAGGGCCAGGACGCGCGCCTCGAGCGCGGCGGCCGGCAGGCGCCAGCCGGTCGGGTCCGCGCCCCCCGAGACCAGGCGGTTGGAGACATAGTAGCGCAGACGACGACCGGCCTTGGTCGTGTGGGTCGGCGTAAGCCGGTCGCCGGTCTCGTCGCGCAGCTTGCCCGTGAGCCAGGCCGGCGACGGGGACGTGGTCTCATTGGTGTCCGAATGACCGCCTCGCGTGCGGGAGCGGCCGGAGCGTGTCTGCAATAGGGTTTGAACGCGCTCCCAGAGCGCGTCGTCGATGAGGGCGTCGTGCTGCCCGGGCCAGACCTTGTCCTTGTGCCGGATCCGGCCGCAGTAAAGCGGATTGCGCAAGATGTGATAGATCTGCCCGCGCGAAAGCGGCTTGCCGCCTGTGACCACGTCTTTGGTGCTCTTGCGTTCCTTGGACCGAAGACCTTCACGCCTCGCGGCGTCTTCGACCCGGCGCAGGCAACCGTGGTCGGCATAGAGTTCAAAGAGACGGCGGACCGTTCGGGATTCCTCGGGATTGACCCTGAGTACTCGTGTGGCACCGTCAGGAGGTCGATCATACCCAAGAGGCACGTTGCCCCCCATCCAGAGCCCCTTCTTCTTCGAGGCAGCGATCTTGTCGCGGATGCGCTCGGCTGTGACCTCGCGTTCGAACTGGGCAAAGGACAGGAGCACGTTGAGGGTCAGCCGTCCCATCGACGACGATGTGTTGAAGGCCTGCGTCACGGACACGAAGGAGCAGCCTGCGGCCTCGAGCCGGTCGACCAACTTCGCGAAATCCGCCAGCGAACGTGTCAGGCGGTCGATCTTGTAGACGACGACCATATCGACCCGGCCGGCGTCGATCTCGCCCAAGAGCCGCTGCAGGGCAGGGCGCTCGAGTGTGCCCCCGGAGATCCCGCCGTCGTCGTAGCGGGCAGGCAGCCTCTTCCAGCCCTCGTGGCGCTGGCTGGCGATATAGGCCGCGCAGGCCTCTTGCTGGGCATCGAGCGAGTTGAAGTCCTGATCGAGCCCCTCGTCCGAGGACTTCCGGGTGTAGATAGCGCAGCGGATCGTAGTCCTGGTCATGTTCGGCTCTTTCCTGTGAGGCCGAAGAACCTCGGCCCGGACCAGTGTGCCCCGGTGATCTCCCGCGCGATGACCGAGAGCGACCGCCAGGTTTTGCCGTTCCACGCAAAGCCCTCCTCGGTTACATCGACCACATGGGTGACGCCGTTCCATTCCCGCAAGAGCCGCCCACCGGGTTTGAGGCCGGGCGTGGTTGCCTTGCGCTTGGCCTCTCCCGAACGTGCGTTCAACCTGACCAGTACATGTTTTGGCAGGCCACCCATCTGTCGCGCCTGAACTTCGAAGGCGAGAAAACGGCGGAGGAAGTTCTGGCTCATCCCCTTGGGGACAGGGGATTGGAAAACCTCCGACCAGACCGCGACAAGCGCGGCCCGGTCCATGGTCTCCATTTCCTCTACGCGGATCATTCGGTTGCCGCGGGCGACGCCGTGATCCGGTAGCGCGCCGCGCCCCCCTTGCCGTCGCTCGGGGTGGAGCGTTCAACGGTGTGGCCCGCCTTGCGAAAGCCGCTCAGCGCCGCCCGCGCCGAATGCGCCTGCCACCCGGTCGCCTTGCAGATCGCGTCCAGCGTCGCACCGTCCGCCCGCTCCAGCATCGCGCGGACCTTGTCCTTCTTCGTCTGTTTGGGTTTTGCCATGGTGTTCTCCTCTGGTTGCCGGGCCGGTCCAATGCCGCCCCCGGTACCGAGGCGCGCCCGGAGCGGCCGGGCGTGTGACCACTGACGCTCTGTTCGCGTGGGTAGTCCAGTGGGAAACGGGTGTTTAAGGAACTGATAGGTGGGCGGGAAGCGGTCATTCGCTGCGGCTTGAACCAATGTCGGCATTGTTGGGCCTCACACGCCGGGGGGACAACGCGCTCGGTCAGAACCTTCGCCAGATCGCGACCGTGTCGGCGCGTCGCCACCATCACGTTCATTTCTTTACGACCAATGCCGGATGTCTACCTCGCCAGTATCGTGTTATTTTGACGCTGGAACCACGAGGAGGAGCGCCGTTTTGCTGGAACATGCACTCGTTCTGGATTCTTTGGGGTCGCCGATCCGGCACCAGCAGAAGACGCATTCAGCTGATTGGGACGAAGTGGAGGACTTCTGCCGGTCGGTCTATATGCGATATCGGGTGCGGCCTTTGGATCGCTTGTCCCTGCCGGATGCGACCATGATTTCGGCGAAGGCGGGGTGTGTGACCATGACCCGGTTTGCCTACGGCACGGGTATCCACCTTGACCGGTTCGATCCTGACGCCGGAAACATCCTTGTTCTGAACACCTTGCGCGGGGCACTGGATCATCAAACCGATGGTGGTTCTATTGAAACCGGGGCCGGCGAAAGCTTCGTCGTAGATTGCTCCAGGGCTGAATACTGGCTGGAGGGTGATCCCGACCATATGCAGCTGAACCTCACGATCCCGCATCAGGCGATGGTTGAGACGGCCGAGCGGTGGTTCGGTTTCGTGCCGGATGACCGCCTGTGGACGAGCCGCGTCAAAATTGGCGGCCCCAACTCAGCCTGGCCCGCGCTGCTCGATTATGCCACCCGTGCGTTGACGCGCGAGGGCGAAGTCTCATCCGACGCAGTGTTGGCGCGGCATATCGAAGAGATGCTTTGCGTCGAACTTCTGCGACAGTGGGCATCGGCGGCCGGGTTGAGCCTCGAAACGGGGGCCCGCTGTGCAGCTCCCGCGTACGTTCGCGCAGCCGAAGAGATCATGGAAGCCGAAGCGCGCGAGGCGCCTTCAATCGGCGATGTGGCCAAACGTGTCGGCGTTTCTGCGCGGACGCTGTCTGGTGGATTTCGGAAGTTCCGGGGCGTATCGCCCCGAGCTTTTCTCGTGGCGCGGCGGCTTGAGGGCTTTCGCCAAGATCTCGAAACGATGGCTGAAGATGTGACCATCACCGCGATCGCGTCCGACTGGGGCTTTTCGAACTTCGGTGCGCTGGCTGGACGGTATCGCGACCGGTTCGGAGAAACGCCGTCGCAGACTCGTGGTCGCTCGGCGAGACGCGTCCGCCGACACTGATTTGGCTTCCGAAATCGGACAGACCATGCCGGTCGCAGACAGCGCGCACGCCCGATGTCCCGCATTCTCCCCTGCACGTCTTCAAGGGAGGAACCAATGAAGGACATCAACACAAACGATCTGAAAGCCCGCTGTGACGCCGTTCTGAATGGACTGGTCACCGGTCTGTCGCGTGTGCCCGGTGTTGTCGCGATGGCGACGGACCGCAATGGCGACATCTATTCCGGCGCGGCTGGAGAGCGGCGTCTGGACGGCGAGCCAATGACCGAGGACACGGTCTTCGCCATTTTCTCGACCACCAAGGCCATCGCGGGCACGACAGCCCTGCAATGTGTCGAGGAGGGTCTGTTGGACCTCGATGCTCCTGCGAAGAACTACGCCCCGGCCATCGGTGCGTTGAAGGTGATCGACGGGTTCGACGCGGACGGAACCCCCCGCCTGCGCGCCCCGAAAAGCGACGTCACGACCCGCCAGCTGATGCTGCACACGGCCGGTTTCGGCTATGACTTCTTCAACGAGACCTACAAGCGCCTCGCCGAAGAACAGGGGCAGCCCTCAGTCGTCACCGGAAGCCGAGCCTGCATCGAGACGCCGCTGCTGTTCGATCCGGGCACGAAGTGGGAATACGGCACAAACATCGACTGGGTCGGACAGGTCGTCGAAGGCATCCGTGGCAAACGCTTGGGCGAGGTCATGAAAGAGAGGATTTTCGACCAGCTCGGAATGCAGGATATCGCCTTTACCCGGACGCCTGACATGAAGGAGCGGACCGCGACCATCCACGCGCGGGGCGAGGATGGCGGGTTGACCCCGATGGACGATTTCGCACTACCCGATGATCCCGAAGTCCACATGGGGGGTCACGGGCTGTACGCGACCGTGCCGGAATACATGAAGTTCATCCGCATGTGGTTGAATGAAGGTGCCGGTCCGAACGGGCGGGTCCTGAAACCCGAAACCGTTGAATGGGCCGTGCAGGGCGCGCTTGTCCCGCCGCAGAAGGTTACCATGTTGCCCGGCGTCATCCCCTCGCTCTCGAATGATGCAGAGTTCTTTCCGGGCATGCCCAAGGACTGGTCCTACACCTTCATGGTTAACGCCGAAGAGGCCCCGACCGGGCGCCCAGCAGGAGCTATCGGCTGGGCCGGGCTGGCGAACAGCTACTACTGGATTGATCGGAAAAACGGGATCGGCGGCTACTGGGCAACGCAGATCCTGCCGTTCGCAGATGGGGTATCCTTTCCAGGGTATATGGATTTCGAGAGCGCGGTCTACGCGGCCCTCTCGGGGTAATAGCGGCATTTTCCTGCTAAGCTGAAGGACGGGGCGCATGCGCGCCCCGTCCGACTTGCCGGTTTTCACGCCTTAGGTAGGTTATGAGATAACGAAGCCATTGGGCGGAAAGCTGCCGTTCGCGGCACTCGCAAGCTATCGAGCTGCCTCGAACGTTAGCTGACATTGGCGTCGCGCATACATCCGCACGCAAAGGCTTCTTGTGCCTTTGACATTTTCAACAGCTAACTAAGGAATAGGCTTCCGTCATTGACCCAGCACTTGTAGCCTTCTGATTTTGATAAGTATGTTTTGCGAGATAGGGCAATACGGTGATGTCGGACAGCGCGAGTATTGAGAAAAGCGACGATACTGTCCCTCAACGAATTCTGGCGTGGTCGGAGAACCGCCCGCTATGGCAACGCGATGCGCTGCGCCGCATTGTCCTGAACGGCTATCCGGACGAAGAGGCGTTCGAGGAATTATTGGCGCTTTGCAAGAAAGAGCATGGCGATCAGACGGTGACGCTGGCAGCCAAGCCACTCTCGAAGGACCATTTGCCGGTTGATCCTGGTGCCGGCGAGTCGATTTCCCTGTCCGGCATCGCAAATGTTTCTGGTGTCAACCAGCTCGCAACCGGCCAGACCCTGAACTTCGAAGAGTCGGGACTGACCATAGTTTACGGGCAGAATGGCACCGGAAAATCTGGCTATACGCGGATTCTCAAGAAGGCTTGTCGCTCACGACATGCCGGCGAGATCATGCCTGATGTTTACAGCGTTTCACCGACGCGCACAGCAAAGGCCGATCTGAAAATTACCCGTACCAGCGGCGCAGCGGAAACGGTCGCATGGGAAGATGAGGGCGAGTCCGCAGAGATGCTTTCCGCCATCACGGTCTTCGACCGGGATGCGGCTTCGGTACACGTTCAGAAGAAGAACGAGGTTTGGTTTCGCCCCTTCGGCCTTGATATTCCGGATGACCTCGCCGGTGTCTGTCAGGAAATTAAGGCACGCCTGACAACCGAGAGAGAAACACTGGAGCAAAAGCGTAACTCTGTTTTCGTCAATCCGATCTGGTCAAGCCGCTCTGCGCTCGGCAAAGCCCTGTCTTCGCTTCGTCATGATACCGACATCGCCGCCGTAACGCCCAAGACAGCCTTTTCGGATGCGGACGAAGCGCGCCTTTTCAAGCTTCAGGCCGATCTCGCTCAAGACCCCGCCGTGGCGGCGCAAGCGCAGCGCGACTGCGCGGCTCAGCTCGATCAACTGGAATCCTATTTGAAGCGGATCGAGCAGGCGTTGAATGACGAGGCCATTCAGGCGCTTCATGCGACGAAAAAAGGTGCTGACGACATGCGCATGGCCGCCAACACGGCAGCGCATGATGCATTTTCCGGATTGGCGCTTGAGGGCGTTGGTGAAACCGTCTGGCGGACTCTCTGGGAATCCGCCAGAGCATATTCGCAAGTGGCGAAGGGCGCTGGTACAGCGTTTCCACCATCGTCGGGAGATATCTGCGTTCTGTGTCATCAGGAGATTGACGAGCCCACCGCCGCGCGGATGCTTGGCCTTGAGGACTTCATCAAGGAGGACACAGAAAGCAAAGCGGCAGAGGCCGAGCGTGTCTTCAAGGAAGCAGAGCAAAAATTTCGCGCTGTGGTCGTTCACGTAAACAAAGTCTCTGCGGCCTATCGAAGTTTGAAAGCCGGCAACTTCGCGCTCGCAAGGCAAGTGCTGAGATTCATCGCGCTTGCGCGGCGTGTGCAGGTGCAGACGCTTGCGCAGCTCTCCGGCGAAGATGTTCCAGATCCGCTGGCTTTACCTGAATCCGTCGCGGAAGCCGTAAACACCGAAGCTGCGCAGACACGCGCCTATGCGGCTTCTCTCGATGACGCATCCGGCGGCGAAGCACGGGAAGCCGTGCTCAATGAACAGGCAGACTTGCAGGACCGGAAACAAAGTCACGAATTGCTGGATATTGCGAAAACAGAGATCGCGAGGCTCGCAGAGCTAAAGCGCATTGAAGACTGCTTGCGCGACACCGCCACCACGGCGATCACGCGGCTCGGGAACGAAATCGCCGACAATCTTATAACGCCGCGTATGCGTGACCGGTTTCAACAAGAGATTGTCGCGCTGGCTGGTAATCGGGTGCGGGTCGAGGTCGTGCGCTCGGGGGGGAAATTCGGTTCACCGCAATACGAGGTGAAGCTCTATGCCAACCCCAAGGCCAAGGTCCATGATGTGCTCAGCGAGGGCGAGCAGACGTGCGTCGCATTGGCTTCATACCTTACCGAACTAGCCAACGCATCACACACATCAGCGCTTGTGTTCGATGATCCTGTTTCTTCGTTAGATCATCGCTGGCGCTCAAAAGTCGCCAGGCGCCTGGCAAAGGAATCCGGCGTGCGGCAGGTTATCGTGTTCACGCATGACATGATCTTCGTAAATGATTTGGCCCAGTTGGCTTCGGAGCGAAATACGCCGACTGCACTGGCACATCTCACACGCGGACAGGATGTCGTCGGCATCGTCAATAGGGATTTGCCTTGGACGGCGTCTAGTATTCGAGACCGGATTGACAAACTTGAAAAAGAAGCCCGCGACGCAAAGCGCTTGTTTGAAGCGAATGACGACGAAAGTTACAAAACGGCAGTATCTTCTCTCTACAGTCGACTGCGAGCGACTTGGGAGCGGGCGCTAGAGGACATTGTATTTGCCAATGTCGTGATGCGTCACCGCGATTACATAGACACCAAAAATTTAAAACGTGTCACAGCCTTGGAAGAGGCTGATGTACAAATTTTCCAAAATGGATTCAAAAAGTGCTGCGACTTCGTCGATGCACATGATCCTTCTCGTGGCCATGATCCCGAGCCACCGGAGCCATCCGAAGTCATGGCCGACATCGAGTCGTTGAAGGACTGGTCTGAAGGTTTGCGCACCAAGATGAACCGGGTTTCTTGACGAGATAGTAACTACGTCATGGCTCTTTCAGAAGGCCGTCCGCTTTGCCTTTGATATCAATACATCTTACGAAACAATCAACTAGTACTCAACGCACTTGAAGGAAAGTCGAGCTATGCAACAGGCGACTAGGCAGTATGTCCCCCTCCAGCCACTCGCCGAACAACACTGCATCGCGGCCAAGCTCGATGCCCTGATGGCCCTCTGCGACCAGCTGGAGGCCAACCTCACCGCCATTACCCGCAGCAAACACCTCGACTCCGTGCTGCACGAGGCCCTGGAGCTTGCTGTAGAAGCAGTCGACGCATGACCAATATTCAAGCGGTTCACCAGTTCTTTCCAGTCGGCCAGGGCTTGTTTGCCACCGGTTCGGTTGAGTTCTGGCCGCCCGCACGACGACCCCGCCGAGTTGTAAATACTGGCGGAACGCCTAGGCCGGCTCCAGTGGGGCCATATCGCTGGGTCTATGACTGTGGTTCCAGTTCGGGAAAGCGGCTGGTCACCAACGCGATCGACGATCTGAAACATGATTGCCAAGGTGAGAAAATCGATCTTCTCACCCTGTCGCATTTCCACAATGACCACATCAGCGGTACTGTTGAACTACTGAATAGGATAGGTGCCAAGACGTTAATGCTACCGTGGGCACCCTTGTGGTACCGCCTGCTGATCGGCTTTGAACAAGGGCTGAGGGCAGAAGACCCCGAGATGTTGTTCTATGTCGACCCAGTGCAATACTTCATCCAGGAGGCGGGTGACGGGTTTGAACAGGTCCTGTTCGTTATGCCCTCTAACGAAGATGGGCCGCCATTCTCGACCGAACCGACAGCAGCCCCCGAACCGCCCGAAGACTTAGACGACCCCGAGAAGCCGTCCGGGCCCGGCGAACCCGTTTCGTTCGGAGATCTGGAAGGGGCATACGGTCACTTGGACCATCGCATTCGGATGCTTCGACCAGGTAAAGCAATTTTCATCCATAAGGTTTGGGAATTTCTGCCCTACAATGATCCCGCTACAGAACCTGATGACCCATTCGGGTTTGCGTCAAAAGTGGAATCGTTTCGAGGATCGCTGCTGAACCGCAACCAAGACGAACGGCAAAGCGCTCTTGATGAACTGAAGACGCTCTATGAGATGACCTTCGGTCGTGGGGCGACCATGAACAATGTCAGTCTAATGCTTTATGCCGGTGCAGTTGGCCCTTGGACGGGGCAGAGGATCTGCAATTGCGAATGCTTGTATCACCGACTTATCGGCGCTTGCAGCTGTTGGAAGGATCACGAAATGAGAGGTGCGATCCTGCTAACCGGCGATGGGAACCTGAATAGTGCCGCGAAATGGGAAAATTTGGAGAGTTACCTTGATGCGCGCCGCGCAAGACGCGTTAGCGTATTTCAGGTTGCGCATCATGGTGCTAGGGCCAATTGGCACGATGGCCTTGCAGCACGTGTTGCGCCGAAGACAAGCGTATTCAGCTCTGAGCCACGCCATAGTTACGGCCACCCGCACGCAGAAGTACTGCGAGATTTCTGGACGTTCGGACCAATCCAAGTGGATCAGCTGTCAGGTTTTTCATTTCGAGTTTATCTGGAGCGTTGAATTGGGTGCGTTTAAATAGACTTTGCATTAATCGGCGCGCAGCGACTATCCGAAGCGTCTGCACATCGACGTTTAAGCCGACAAAATGCTGCGCCCTGTAGGAATGGCCGCAATGGCGAACCTCATTGCAGCATTGTGAATTGATGGGCAAGGTCGGCTTTGGGCCGAAAGCCGCCATTGGGGTGTTGTCAAAGGAACTTGGCTTGAGGTGGGGCAGGGGGTGGCTAGCGTTCGAGCATGTCCAAACCAAGTCCCTTCCGGTACTTCAAGACGTCGCCCGAGATCATCCGTTTGGCTGTGATGCTGTACGTTCGGTTCCCGCTCTCCCTCCGCAATGTGGAAGACCTGCCCCATGAGCGCGGGATCGACGTGAGCCATGAGACCGTCAGGTACTGGTGGCATCGGTTCGGGCCGATGTTTGCGGCCGAGATCCGCAAGCGCCGGATTGACGGAATGCGGTCCAGTCGCTGGCGCTGGCACCTCGGCGAGATGTTCGTGAAGATCAACGGGGAACGGCACTATCTTTGGAGGGCGGTCGACCATGAAGGAGAGGTCCTGGAGAGCTTTGTTACCAAGACCCGGGACCGGAAGGCCGCCCTGAAGTTTCTAAAGAAAGCAATGCGCAAGCATGGCGGGCCGGAGTCGATCGTAACCGATAGGCTCCGGTACTACGGTGCTGCCTTGAAAGAGCTCGGAGCCGATACGCGGCAGGAAACGGGCCGCTGGGTGAACAACCGCGCCGAGAACTCGCATCTACCGTTCCGACGACGCGAAAGGGCCATGCTCCGGTTCCGGGGCATACGAAGTCTCCAGAAGTTCGCCTCCGTCCACGCCTCCGTCTCAAATCATTTCAACCAGGAACGCAGCCTCTCAAGCCGACCCGTTTTCAATGCCAACCGCGCCGCCGCTCTGACCGAGTGGCGTGGTCTCTGCGCGGAACAAGGGACAGCAAACCTGCCCTAGCTGAGACTGGTTCGATTTAGTCTGCCAGCACCGCCATTTGCCCCTATTTCTGTAGGCGCAGTCCTTGTATCCCTGTTTTCTGCCGTTTTTCCGTCCACATGGGCTATGCCATCTGCCAGAGATTCGGTCGAAATACCGAGAGTTGGCGATTTCTGCGTGGTGACTCTGTAGGCACCATCACGCGCTTCGGTTGACCAAGACGAGTTCAAACTCGTCACACGGCGCCCTCTACCCGCCCAGCCCGGTCACAGGTCAGTCAAGGTCCCCAGTGCGCGTTCGGCGGCGAAGGCGATGGTTTCCGACAGGGTGGGGTGGGCATGGATGGTCAGGCCGATGTCTTCCAGACGTGCGCCCATTTCGATGGCCAGCGTGACCTCGGCCAGAAGTTCCCCCGCGTTGCGGCCCACGATGCTGGCCCCGAGCAGGCGATTTGTGGCCGGATCGTAGACCAGTTTGGTCAGCCCCTCCCGGCCGCCCGACGCGAGGTTGCGACCGCTGGCCGCCCAAGGAAAGGATGTGGCCTTGACGGTGCGGCCTTCGGCCTTCGCCTGCGCCTCGGTCAGGCCGACCCAGGCGAGTTCCGGGCTGGTATAGGCGACCGACGGGATGAGCGTGGTCTCGAGCGCGGCACGGTGGCCGGCGATGACCTCGGCGGTGATGTGGCCCTGATGCGTGGCGCGGTGGGCCAGCATCGGGTTGCCCGTGACATCGCCGATGGCGAAGATGCTGGGCACATCCGTGGCACCTGTGGCATCGGCTTCGATCACGCCACGATCCGAAACACTCAGCCCGACCGCCTCGGCCCCGACCTTGTCGCCATTGGCGCGGCGGCCGACGGACTGGATCACGGCCTTGGCCTTGATCTGGCCCTCGAATGCGCCGGTGCAGGTCAGGGTGACGGTGGCCTCGGTCGTGGCGACCTCGGTCACCTGCGTGCCGGTGTGGATGGTGATGCCCTCGGCCTCCAGTGCGTTACGCAGGATGGCAACGGCCTGCGGGTCGGCCCCGGGTGCGATCTGGTTGGCGAGTTCGACGACGGTGACCTCTGCGCCAAGCGCGGAATAGACCGTGGCCATTTCCAGCCCGATGATGCCGCCGCCGACGATGGCGAGGGTCTTTGGCACGTCCCTTAGCTCCAGCGCGGAGGTGCTGTCCCAGATGCGGTCGTCCTCGGGCCAGCCCGGCAGTTGCACGGGGGCCGAGCCGACGGCGATCACCGCTTTGTCGAAGCGGATTTCGGTGCCGTCGATCTCGGCGCTGTTGGGTCCGGTCAGAGTGGCTTTGCCTTGCAGGGTCGTGACCTTGCGGCGGCCCGCCAGCCCGGTCAGCCCGCCGGTTAGGTGCCCCACGATCTCGTCCTTCTTCGCCCGCAGAGCATCGAGGTCGAGTTTCGGCTTGCCGAAGGAGATGCCCCAATCGGCCATGTGCTGCGCTTCGCGGATGATTTCGGCGGCATGCAGAAGGGCCTTGGACGGAATGCAGCCTTCGTTCAGGCAGACCCCGCCCAGCCGGTCGCGCGCATCGACGAGCGTGACGGAAAGCCCCAGATCGGCCGCGCGGAAGGCACAGGCATAGCCGGCCGGACCTGCGCCGATGACGAGAAGATCGGTGGTGTCAGTCATGGCACCCCTCAGACCAGCATGTTGCGGGGATCTGCGATCAGGCCCGCGTAGTGGGTCATGAACCGGGCCGCATCGGCACCGTTGATGACGCGGTGGTCGTAGGACAGGTCTAGCGGCACCATCGGGACCGGGCGCGGCGTGTCGCCATCCCAATGGGTCACGGTCTCGGTCCGCGTGATGCCGAGGATCGCCACCTCGGGCGGGTTGACGATGGGAGTGAATGCCGTGCCGCCGATGCCACCCAGATTGGTGATGGTCATCGACGCACCGCCCATCTCGTCCTGCCGGACCTTGCGGGCCTGGGCGCGACCGGCGAGATCGGCGATCTCGGCCCCGATCTGCCAAAGTCCCTTGCGGTCCGCGTCCCGGATCACCGGCACCATCAGGCCATGCTGCGTGTCCACGGCGATGCCGATGTGAACGTAGTCCTTCAGCACGAGGTCTTCCCCATCCGGCGTCAGCGAGGCGTTGAAACGCGGGAAGGCCCGCAACGCACGGGACAGGGCGACCACGTGGAAGGCCAGCGCGGTCAGCTTGACGCCGCGCGCCTGCGCCTCGGCCTTCCAGCTTTTTCGCAGCGCCTCGATGGCCGAGACATCGGCGCGCTCGTGGTGGGTCACCGCCGGGATGAGCGCCTGCGCCGCCGCGAGGTTTTTCGAGGCCACCTGCGCGAAGCGGCTCATGGGCTCCTTGGTGACCGGCCCATACTGGCCGTGATCGACATCCCAATACGAGGTATCCCCAGCACTCGCCGCAGGACGAGCACTCCCGGAGATATCCTCGGCACTGATGGTCGTTCGGCCGAGCTTTCGGGCGAGGGCGTCGATGTCGACTCCCTGTTCGCGGGCGAGACGGCGGGTGGAGGGGCTGGCAATCGTGTCAGACATATTCGCCCCCTACCAGTCGGCGGAGATGTATTGGGTTTCCATGAACTCGAGCATCCCTTCGTGGCCGCCTTCACGCCCCAACCCGGATTGCTTGGTCCCGCCGAAGGGCGCAGCCGGGTCGCTGACCAAGCCCCGGTTCAGGCCGACCATGCCGTAATCCAGCCGTTCGCAGACCTGTAGGGCGCGTTTGAAGTTTTCGGAGAAGACATAGGCGACAAGGCCATATTCGGTGTCGTTCGCCCGGCGGATCACGTCCGCTTGGTCGGTGAAGGTCTGGATCGCGGCGACGGGGCCGAAAATTTCGTCATGAACGCAGTCGGCGTCTTCCGAGACATTCGACAGAACCGTGGGCGGGTAGAAGTAGCCCTTACCCCCTGGGACGTCGCCGCCGCATTCGACCTTGGCCCCCTTGGCTACGGCATCGGCCACGAACGCGGCCACCTTGTCGCGGGTATCGGCGTTGACCAATGGTCCCACGTCCACCGACGGATCGGTGCCGTCCCCTACCTTGAGCGCGCTCATGCGCTCGGCAAGGCGCTTGGTGAACGCCTCGGCGATGTCCGCGTGCACGTAGATGCGGTTGGCCGCGGTGCAGGCTTCGCCCAAGTTGCGCATCTTCGCGAGCATCGTGCCTTCAATGGCGGTGTCCATGTCGGCGTCTTCAAAAATCACCACGGGCGCGTTGCCGCCCAGTTCCATCGCCGGTTTCAGCACCTGATCGGCGGCACCTTTCAGCAGCTTTCGACCCACCCCGGTGGAGCCGGTGAAGCTGACCACACGCACGCGCGGGTCATGCAGCATGTGATCGACCAGCGCGCCCGTCCGGCGCGACGGCAGCACGTTGACCAGCCCCGGCGGCACGCCGGCCTCTTCGAGGATCGGCATCAGCGCGAGCATGGTCAGCGGCGTTTCCGAGGCGGGTTTGATGATGACGCCACAGCCCGCAGCCAGTGCCGGGGCGATCTTGCGGGTGCCCATCGCCGCCGGGTAGTTCCACGGCGTGACCAGCACGGCGAGACCCGCGGGCTTGTGCTGTACGACGATGCGGGCACCGCTGGACGGGGCGTGGGTAATCAACCCGTCCGCGCGTACCGCTTCCTCGGCGAACCAACGGAAGAATTCGGCGGCGTAAGTCGCCTCACCCTTGGCGTCCGTTCCGGCCTTGCCGTTTTCCAGCGTGATAAGATGCGCGAAATGGTCGAGTTTCGCGGTCATCAGTTCCCACGCCTTGCGCAGCACCTCGGAGCGTTCACGCGGCGTGCGCGCGGCCCAGTCGGCCATCGCCTTTTCGGCGGCGTCCAGCGCGGCATCGGCATCGGCGATATCGGCCGAGGCGACGGAGGCCAGCACCTCTTCGGTCGCGGGGTTTATCACGTCGAAGCGGTCGTCGGTCTTGCGCCATTCGCCGTTGATGTAGAGATCGGTGTAGTCCATTTCGGTCTCCGGTCAGATCAGAGCAGGTGGCGGAGCGGCTGCTCCACCCGGCCTGCGAAGTCGGAAAGTAGCTGGATCGCCGCGCGTGCATCCATGTCGGCGGCCTTGCATTCCAGCGTGAGGGTCAGCCCCGCACCCTGCGCGGTGAGCGTGAGAACAGGCGAATCCTCGCCACCCAGATCAATCCCCCTCAGCGATGTGCCACGCAGGTCGCGGATGGTCAGCGCCGGGGTGTCTTCGGTTTCGGATACGCCGGACAGGGCCCGGCTGGCGGCCAAGGCGTAGGTGGTCGACTGGCCGAACCGTTCGACAGCTACCGGGGCGCCGGCGGGCAGAGAGGCGGCGGCGAGCCCGGCGATCACCGCGTCGGGATTGATCGGGCCATGCGCCTCGGCGATCCAGTCGGTGAAGGCTGGAAGGCCATCGTGCGCGATCTCGGCCACGAGCCGGCGCGTTGCGGTCGGTGCAGCGGATGCAGGGGCCGCATCGGGCATGGCACGCAGCGTGTCGAGGTCGGCCACATGGTAGGGCTGCGGATGGCCCGCCTTGGCCAGACGTTCAAGGTCCAGCCCCTGTTCCATCGCAAGGCGGCGCGCCTTGGGCGAGGCAAGGATGCGGTCGCCTGTGGCGGCGGCGGGTTTCGGCGCAGGACGTTTTTCTGCTTGTTCAGGCGGCGTCGCCTCGGCGGCGGACGTCTGCTCCGCCTTGACCGAAGGCGTCGCCTTGGCGCTGCGGGCTACGGCGTTGTCGGGCTTTTCGGCGCTGATGATGGCGACGGCGGTGCCCACGGGCACCTCTTCACCGGCCTCGGCCAGTGTCGCCGCAAGGTAGCCGTCGCGCCCGGCCTCGACTTCCATTGTGCTCTTGTCCGTCTCGACCTCGAACAACACATCATCGGCGGACACCGCATCGCCCGGTGACTTGTGCCAACTCACGAGCAGGCCGGAATCCTGCGCCATGCCAAGCTGCGGCATGGTGACGGCGTGACCTTCGGGCAGGTCATCCGCGGCTTCTTTCGGTGCAGTTTCGGCGGGGGCCTGCGACGGGGCGGGGGTGTCGTCCTCGGCACTCTCCGAGATGCGGGCGATGACGGCGCCCACCGGCACATCCTCGCCTTCGCCCGCCGTCACACCCGTAAGGAACCCGTCCGCCTGCGCCTCTACCTCCATCGTCGCCTTGTCGGTTTCGACCTCGAACAGCGCGTCGCCCTTCGACACGGCCTCGCCGGGCGACTTCAGCCAAGACACGATCTTGCCCGCGTCCTGTGCCATGCCCAGTTGTGGCATCGTCACGTCATGCGGCATGGATAAGCTCCCCGGCGCAAAGCTTGCGCGCGTTTTCCACCACACGCTCCGGCGTCGGCACGGTGATGTCCTCGAGCGCGGGGCTGAACGGCACCGGCACGTCCATCGCGCCCATGCGAAGCACCGGCGCGTCGAGATGGTAGAACGCCTTTTCATTCAGACGCGACGCGATCTCGGCGGTGACGCCGTAGCTTTGGTGGCCCTCGTCGATCACGATGGCGCGCGAGGTCTTCTTCACGCTGTCGAGAAGCGTCTTTTCATCCAGCGGCACGATGGTGCGCGGGTCGATGACCTCGGCTTCGATCCCTTCCTTCGCGAGCATCTCGGCGGCCTTTTCGGCCACCTGCACCATCGAGGATGTGGCGATCAGGGTGATGTCCTTGCCTTCGCGCTTCACATTCGCCTCGCCGAAGGGGATCAGGTATTCCTCCTCCGGCACCGGGGCCTTGTCCTGATACATCAGCTTGTCTTCGAAGATGACGACCGGGTTGTTGTCGCGGATCGCGGTCTTCATCAGCCCCTTGGCCTCGTAGGCCGATGAGGGCAGGGCGACCTTCAGCCCCGGAATATGCGCGACCAGCGCCTGAAGCGACTGGCTGTGCTGCGCCGCCGAGCGGCGGGTCGCGCCGAGGTTCGTGCGCAGGACCATCGGCACCGATAGCTTGCCGCCGGACATGTAGTGCTGCTTGGCCGCCTGATTGCAAAGCTGATCCATCACGAGGTAAAGGAAATCGCCGAACATCAGGTCCACGACCGGCCGCGCGCCGGTCATCGCGGCACCCACGGCGAGGCCCACGAAACCGGGTTCCGAGATCGGCGTGTCGATGACGCGGTTGGTGCCGAATTCCTCGACAAGCCCGGACAGCACCTTGAACGGCGTGCCGGCCTCCGCCACGTCCTCACCCAGAATGAAGACGGTCTCGTCGCGCCGCATTTCCTCGGCCAGGGCTTCGTTCACGGCCTGGGACAGGGTGATTTCTCGCATGGTCATTCTCCTCAGTCCGCGTAGACGTGCATGTCGACCTCGGACGCGTCCGGGTAGGGCGCGGCCTCGGCATAGGCGACGGCGTCGGTGGCATCCTTTTCGATCTCGGCATTCATCGCCTCGATCTCTTCCTCGCTCGCGATACCCTGATCGACGAGGTAGGCGCGAAACCGGATGATCGGATCGCGGTTCTCGCGCCAATCCTTTTCTTCGTCCTTGGAGCGGTAGTATTCGCGATTGATGTCGCCGACGTGGTGGCCGTGGTAGCGGTAGGTTTCCAACTCGACGAAGAACGGACCCTCGCCCTTGCGACAACGCGCGACGAGCTTTTGCGTCAATTCGTTCACCGCGAGCACATCCTGCCCGTCGACCTTGTGCGCCTCGATCCCGAATGCCTCGGCCCGTGCGGTGATCGAGCCTGCCGCGATCTCATCCGTCCGGGTATATTCGGAATAGCCGTTGTTCTCGCAGGCGTAGATGACGGGCAGGTTCCAGAGCGCGGCCATGTTCATGACTTCGTACATCAACCCCTGCGCCGTTGCCCCATCCCCGAAGAAACAGACGGTGACGTCGTCCGACCCCTGAAGTTTCGCCCGCAGGGCCGAGCCGGTGGCGATGCCCATCGATCCGCCGACGATGGCGTTTGCGCCGAGGTTCCCGTGGCTTTGGTCGGCGATGTGCATCGATCCGCCCTTGCCGCGGCAATAGCCCTCTTCCTTGCCGAGGAGTTCGCAGAACATTTCCTTGAATTCCGCACCCTTGGCGACACAGTGGCCGTGTCCCCGGTGGGTCGAGGTGATGCGGTCGTCGTCCGTCAGCGCCTCGCAGATACCGACCGCCACGGCCTCTTCCCCCGAATACATATGGGTGAGGCCGGGCATCTTGGCGGAGAGGTAAAGCTGGTTCGCATTGTCCTCGAAGGTACGTATACGCACCATCTGGCGATACATGCGCAGGTAGTCCTCGGTGTTGGTCTTGGATTTCGCCATGATGTCCTCCCGAAGGTGGGGTTCACCCACCCTACGATACGCCCGTAGGGTGGGTGCGAACCCACCGATCAATAACGGTTCGCGATGGGCAGTTCTTCGGCGGGGAAGAGGCTGATGACTTCGACCCCGGTCTCAGTCACCACGACTTCCTCTTCGATCCGTGCGGCAGAGTATCCGTCGGCGGCGGGGCAATAGGTCTCCAGCGCGAACACCATGCCGGTCTGGATCTCCATCGGGTGCTCGAGGCTGACCGCGCGGCTGATGATCGGCCGTTCGTGCAGCGCGAGGCCAAGGCCGTGGCCGAACTGCAACCCGAAGGCGGCGTCTTCGTTCGGGAACCCGAATTCCTCGGCCTTGGGCCAGAGCTTCGCCACCTGATCGGTCGTCACCCCCGGCTTGATCGCCTGAATCGAGGCGTCGATCCATTCGCGCGCCTTGACGTAGGCATCGACCTGCGCAGGGGTCGAGCGTCCGATGTTGAACGTTCGGTAATAGCAGGTGCGATAGCCCTGATAGCTTTGCAGAATGTCGAAAAACGCCTGATCGCCGGGGCGGAACAGCCGGTCGGTGAAGTTGTGCGGATGCGGATTGCAGCGCTCGCCTGAGATCGCGTTGATCGCCTCGACGTCGTCCGACCCCATCTCGTAGAGCATCTTGTTGGACAGGGCGACGATGTCGTTCTCGCGCACCCCCGGTTTCAGCTCTTCGTAGATCATGTGGTAGACGCCATCGACCATGCTGGCCGCCTGCGTCAGAAGCTGGATTTCGTCCCAATTCTTGATCTCGCGCGCCGCAAGCATGATCTGCTGGCCGTCGACGACATGCAGGCCCTCTTCCTGCAACGCGTGGAACATGGCGGTTTCAGCGTAATCGACGCCCACCGGCATGTCCGCCATGCCCGCCTCCTTGATGAGGCGCGCGATCTCCTTGGCGTATTTGCGCATGAGCCCGAATTCCGGCGGGATCGTCCCGCGCATCCCGACGACGCCGGCGAGGCAGTGGTCAGGCTCCAGCCAGTCGGAATAGCGTTTGTGGTGCATCGCGGCCGAGCCGAAGTCCCAGACATAGGGGCTGTCGTCCCCGGTCAGGAGGCAGAAACGGCACATCTTGTCGCGTTCCCACTCGCCGATCTTGGTGGCCGAGACGTATCGGATGTTGTTCACGTCGAAGAGCAGGAGCGTCCCCGCATTCGAGGCCTGAAGCGCCTGACGGGTCCGGGCGAGCCGGTAGCGGCGCAGGCGGTCGTGGTCGATCCTGCGTTCGAAATCCACCGACATGTGGCCGGACGCGGGGAGGCGGTCGCGCCACTCCCAGTTCGGTTCGAGGTCTTGTGGGGTGAGCATGTTTGGCAGCAAGGCGCGTGACATTGGGGTCTCCTCCGGGGTCGCGCTGCGACCCTCATTTGTCTTTTTGAATTTGAAATCAGTGCGTTACTGGATGCACCAGCCGCCATCGATGTGGATCATCTGGCCGGTCATGTAGTCGCTGTCGTTACTGGCGAGGAACGAGGCGGTTCCGGTGATGTCCTCCGGGTAAGACACGCGCTTGATCTGAAGCGCGTCGCGCACGATGTCCTCGTAGGCCTGCCCCTCGCGTTTCTTGAACCCGATATCGACGAGGTCTTTGTCGAGCTGTTCCCACAGCGGCGTGACCACGACACCGGGGGCGTAGCCGTTGACGGTGATGTTGTGCTCGGCAAGCCCGATGGCACCGCAATGCGTGAGTGCGAGGCAGCCGTATTTCGATGTGCAATAGA
This sequence comes from Maritimibacter alexandrii, assembly GCF_005871115.1. Taxonomy (NCBI): domain Bacteria; kingdom Pseudomonadati; phylum Pseudomonadota; class Alphaproteobacteria; order Rhodobacterales; family Roseobacteraceae; genus Maritimibacter; species Maritimibacter alexandrii. The sequence goes on along the minus strand of NZ_SWKQ01000013.1, from coordinate 132,429 downwards.
CGGTCACGTCGACCAGCGGCTTGCGGGACGCGATGCTGCCCACGTTGATGAGCTTGTAGGGATGATCCTCCATCGGACCCTGCGCGATCATCTGGCGCGCGGTTTCCTGCATCCCCAGCCACATCGCCTTGGTGTTCACGTTCATGATCATGTCCCAGTTGTCTTCATCGATATCCATGAAGAACCGGGGCTTGTTCAGGCCCGCGTTGAACAGACCCACGTTGATCGACCCGAAGGCGTCGACCACGGCTGCGACGGCGGCTGCGTTGTCTTCGCGCTTGGTCACGTCCATTTTGACCGAGATCGCCTTGCCGCCTCCGGCTGCGTTGATCCGGTCCGCGACGACCTTGGCCTCGTCGCCGTCCAGATCGCCGATGCAGACGTTCGCGCCCTGGGCCGCGAAGGCCTCGGCATTGGCCGCGCCCATACCGCGGGCGGCGCCGGTGATCAGGATGTTTTTTCCCTTCAGGCGATGTGGGTCCATGGTGTCCTCCCTAGGTGACCGGTGTTCGTAAAATGGCCTCGGCCTTGGCCTGCGCGCTGGCGAGCGCGTCCGCCGGGCTGACCAGCCCGCGCAGCATGTCGTGCAACTCGTTGCCGCAGACGGTGATGATGTCGGAGATCTGGGGCACGGGCGGGCGCGGCCAGAACTGAAGCTCGTCGCGCCAGGACATCTGGTCGACGAGTTCGAAGATCGGTGACAGCCGCCGCACCTCCGGGTCCGCGCCGACCGAGTAGCGGGGCGCGGTTCGGCTGCCTTCCTGTGCGTAGAGCTTCTGCGCGGCGGGCGCGGTGAAGGCGATCAGCGCCTCCACCGCGTCCGGGATGCGCTCCTCGGCGAGATTGGCGGGGATGCAGAGCGCATAGCCGCCCACGGGCGCGATGGGCGCGCCTTCGGGGCCGTGCGGATGCGGCAGGTAGCCGGTGTTGCCATGCGCCGCGCAGGATTTGTCGAGTTCGAAATAGGGCGCGAGCAGGGTGTAGCCATAGGCCATCGCGACCGATCCGGCGGCATAGGGGCGCACGCGCTCATACCACGACATCGACAGGATATCGGGCGGCGAGAACTGCATGAGCTCCATCAGATATTCCGCGGCTTCACGGGCGCGCGGCGAATCGAGCATCGGCCGGAAATCTTCGCGTTCGAGGTGATCGGCGTCGTAGCCGCCCGCGATCTCGGGCAGGTCGATGATCGGCTGACCGAAAGCGGCGCAGGTCATCATGAAGGTATGGCCGAGCGCCGTGCCGCGGGCCGCGTTCCATGCCACGCCATAGCGCCCCCGGCGGGGATTGTTGAAATGCCGCGCCGCCTCGATGACACGTTCGATCGTATGCGGTGGTCCCAGCCCGGCCTCGGCGAACCAGTCCTTGCGATAGAACATGAGCTCGGGCGTCGTCTGGCTCGGCACGCCATAGGGCACTTCGTCCCAATGGGTCGCGCGCCAGCCGGCTGTGTGGAAATCGCTGGGCTCCAGCCGCGCCACGTCCATCACGTCGGGCAGGGGGCGGATCACGCCCTTCTTCACGAACTCGCCGAGCCACGGCAGATCGACCGCGATAAGGTCGTAGCGGCTTCGGCTTCGGGTGGCGTTGCGCAACGCCTCTTCGCGCAGCCTGTCGATGGAAAACGCGCGTTGGTGGATGTCGGTGCCGACGATCTGCTCGAACTGGCGCTTCAGGTTCTCCATGACCATGAAGGTCGGGTCACCGTGGACCAGAATCCGCAGGCCGCCCGCGAGCTTGAGCGACTGAGGCAGGGCGCGGGGCGGCGCGATCATCGTCTGCCCCGGCTGGTAGGAGCCGCCGAAATAGTAGTCTCGGGCGCCATCGGTTCGCCGCGCGCCGCCATAGGCATCCTGCGCGATTCGGTCGATCCGGTCCGCGACCTGGCTGAAGACCTCGAACAGGTGCGCGCTGGGATGAAGCGAGACGCTCTTGCCCGATTTGGTGCGCGGGCGCTGTTCGATGAAACCCGCGTCCATCAGCTCGCTCAGCTTCCGGGTGCCGGTGGCATAGGGCACGCCCGAGGCCGAGACCATCGCAGAGGGCGAAACGACGCGGCCCTCGAAATGGCTGTGGAGCAGGTGCAAGAGCATGTTGAGATGAGGATTCGCCGTGCTCGGCTCGATCCCGTTGTCGATCTCGGTCGAAATGCCCTGAAGCAGCGTGACAACACGCAAAACATCCGGACTGTCGACCATCGCCGCGACGGCTTTGGCGCTGACCGGGCCATTCTGTCCAGAATGAACAAGTTTCACGGGGTCGTGATGCATTGGGTCCGTCTTTTGCGTGTTGCGGGTCGGTCGACGTTTGTTTGTCATGTCCGTCCTTCCGAAGTTGTCCAAAATGGGAGGGCTGGCGTATCGCCATTTTATCCAAAATGGATACCATGCTTTTCAGATTGAACAAAAAGGGGGCGTCCAACCCGCGACAAAATCGCGCTCGATGGAAAACAGGTTGCAAGGGGCGTCATGTCCCGGGCTGGGAGGACAGCCGCAATCGTGACAACATAAGTTTGGGAGGACCAATCACATGAAGATCTCGACCAAGTTTGCGCTCGTTTGTTCGACCGCGATGCTGGGCACCGCCGCCTTTGGCGAGGCGCACTCGAGCTACACAATCGGTATCACGCAGAACAACGTGGGCGTGGACAGCTACCAGACCACATACGAACAGGCCTTCATCGCGGCGGCCGAGGAAAACGACGCCGTCGAGGTCGTCGTGCTCGACGCCGGTGGCGACGTGGCGCGCCAGATCGCGCAGATGGAAGACCTCATCCAGCAGGAAGTCGACGCGATCATCATCTGGCCGACGAACGGCGAGGCGGTGATCCCGGCGGTGCGCAAGGCAAGCCAGGCGGACATTCCGGTGATCGTCACCAACTCCAACATCGCCGAGCAAGGCTTCGACTTCGTCGCCTCGTTCTCGGGCCCGGACAACATCACGCAAGGCGCCCGGTCGGCGGAAATCATGTGCGACCGGTTCAAGGCGCAGGGCATCGAAGGTGAAGCACAGATCGTGCAGATCTCGGGCCAGCCCGGTTACACCACGGCCATCGAACGGGCCAAGGGCTTCGAGGATCGCCTTCCGGAAGTCTGCCCGGATGTGACGCTGGTGGAAACGCAGCCGGGCGACTGGAACCGCGAAAAGTCGCAACAGGTCATGGAAGCCTTCCTCGTCAAATACGACGACATCGACGGCGTCTATGCCGGTGACGACAACATGGGTGTCGGCGCACTGAACGCCGCCAAGGCCGCCGGACGCGCGGGCGACATCACCTTCGTCGGGGCCACCAACTTCGCGGTCGGCTACGAAGCGATGGCCGCGGGCGAATACTGGGGCTCGATCTACCAGTCGCCGGTCGACGACGCGGAAGCCGCGCTTCAGACCGCGATCGACGTGCTCGACGGTAAGGACGTGCCGTTCCTGAACTACTTCGATACGCCGAAGATCACGCAGGACAACATGGACGAGTTCACCAAGCCCGTCTTCTGATCTCCTCCCCGGATGCGCGGGGTGCCCCGGCGCCTCGCGCATCCAGTTTTGTTTTTTCCACGTAGTGAATTCGAAAGGGGCGCACATGGCACGTGTCGCTGGACGGTCCTGTATCGTGACGGGCGCAGCCCAGGGAATCGGGAGAGCCATCGGGGAGGCGCTTCTGGACGAAGGGGCCAATGTTTGTTTCGCCGATATCAATGGGGACAAGGTCGGGGCCGTGGCCGACGCGAACGCCGAACGGGCCGCGCAGACCGGGGCCCGCGTGACCCACGCCGCCGTCGACGTGACGGACCGGGAACAGGTCCGGGCCATGATCGATCACACGGTGTCGCTGTTCGGACGCCTCGACGTGAAGTTCAACAACGCGGGCGTCAACAAGCCGATGAACTTTCTTGACGTGACCGAGGACAACTGGAATTTCGTCATGGGTGTCAACGGGTTGGGTTGCATGATCGGAATGCAGGAGGCCGCGCGCCAGATGATCGCACAGGGACGGGACGACGACGGCATGGCCGGCAAGATCATCAACACCGCCTCCGTCGCCAGCAGGCAGGGCTTCGACAATGTGGCGCCCTACTGTGCAAGCAAATGGGCGGTGGTGTCGCTGACCCAATCGGGTGCCCGCGACCTTGCCAAGCATGGGATCACGGTGACCGGCTTCGCGCCGGGCGTCGTCGCCACCGAGATGTGGGAGCAGGTCGATCAGGACCTGATGAGCATCGGCGCGGCGGAACGGCCCGGTCAGGCGATGGAGGAGTTTTCCGCCGAGATACTCAAGGGGCGCGTCGCGACGCCCGCGGACGTGACCGGAACGACATCGTTCCTCGCGGCCCGCGACAGCGACTACATGACGGGACAGATCGTAATGATCGACGGTGGCATGACACTGGTGTGACGTGCCGGCCATAGGGAGGACAACATGGCTGAATTGACGAGGAAGGGATTGCAGGGGTTCCTGGCGCGGCAAGGCATTCTTGTCGCCTTCGCGGTCTTCATGATCGCCTTCGCGGTCGCCAATCCGCGTTTCATCGACATCGACAACGTCTTCGGGGTGATCCGTTCGTCGGCCATTCTTGGCGTCATGGCGCTGGGCGTCACCTTCGTGGTGATCGGCGGAAACCTCGACCTGTCCGTGGGGTCGATGATGTCGTTCTCGACCATCGTGGTGCTCGACCTGCACGACAAGATCGGCCCGACGCTCGCCATACCGTCGATGTTCGCGATGACGCTGGCGCTTGGCGCGTTCATCGGGATTCTCGTGGGCTATCTCAAGCTCAACTCCCTGATCGTCACCTTGGGTATGCTGTCCGCGATCCACGGCCTGACGCTTACCTATTCCGGCGGCAAGAACATGGACATCGCCGACAAGTCGGGGACGTGGTTCAGCGTGTTCGGACAGGGGAGTGTGGCGGGGTTGCCGATGCCGATCCTGATCTTCGCGGGGCTGGCGATCGTGCTCAGTATCATCCTGTCGCGCACGCCGTTCGGGCGAAAGGTCTACGCGGTGGGCGGCAACGGGGTCGCCGCGACGTTCTCGGGCATTCCGCGCGCGCGGGTCGTGTTCATGACCTATCTCATGTCGTCCTTCTGCGTGGCGACGGCCGGGTTGATTCAGGCGAGCCGGTCGCTGGGAAGCCAGAACACCGTGGGGCAGGGCATGGAGCTTGAAGTTCTCGCCGCCGTGATCCTTGGCGGGGCCTCGCTCCTCGGCGGGTCCGGCACGATCTTCAAGACGGTGATCGGCGTGCTCATCCTCGGCTTCATTCAGAACGGTCTGTTGCTGTTGGGCCTTGCCTTCTACGCGCAATACATCGTGACCTGGATCATCATCATCCTCGCGGTCTGGCTCGATATCGCAGCCAAGCGCGGCGGGTTGTGGTCGCGGATCGCGTGAGGAGGGGACGATGAAAAACGAAACCCGAGCGAACCTTATCAAGCAAGGCGCGATCTGGGCCTTCATCCTGGTCGAGCTGGCCTTCTTCTCCATCGCGGGAGAGTTCCTGTCGGTGACCGAGACGGCCTTCATGGATTTCGACAACATGCTCCTGCTGCTCAAGCAGTCTGCGCCGATCGGGATCATCGCGCTCGGCATGACGATCATCATGATCAACGGCAACATCGACCTGAGCGTCGGCGCGACCTTCGCGCTCGCCGCCATCGTGTTGCTCGACAGCATGACATGGCCGTTCATGCAGACGCTGGGCAACTGGGCCATCCCGCTCGCCTGGCTCTTCGCCCTCGCCACCGGGGTCGTCCTTGGTGCGATCAACGGGCTGATCGTGTGGAAGACCGGGGTGGACGCGTTCATCGTCACGCTCGGTTCGATGCTGGGCTACCGTGGACTCGTCTTCATGTACAACGGCGAGCAGCCGACCAGCCACCTCAACTGGACGCTCGTCGATTTCGCCGAGGCGCAGTTCTTGGGCCTGCACACCGCGACATGGTTCCTGCTCGGCGCGGCGATCCTGCTGTGGCTGCTGATGACGCGGACGGTGCATGGCCGTAACGCCTATGCCATCGGCAACAACCGGGATGCGGCCGTCAACGCGGGCATCCGCGTGGGCCCGCATTTCCTGTGGAACTTCATGCTGATCGGCTTCCTCGCCGCGCTCTCCGCCGTCGTCTTCTACTCCGAAAGCGGATCGGTGAACCCGAACGACGGGATGCTCTACGAACTCTGGGCGATCACCGCCGTCGTGCTGGGCGGCACCAAGCTGTCGGGCGGCTACGGCTCGATCATCTCGACGCTCGGCGGCGTCATAGCGATCCAGCTTCTGCGCAAGGGTCTGGGCCACATCGGGGCGGATACCGAAACGGTGAACCTCGTCATCGGTCTGATCCTGATCGCGGTGCTGTTTCTGGATCGCCAGCTCAATCGCAAGGGCAAAGAGGAGCTTAGAACATGACCGACCAGACGCCGGCCCTGCGCCTCGAGGGTATCGTCAAGACCTTTCCCGGCGTGCGCGCGCTTGACGGTGTGTCCCTGACGGTCATGCCCGGAGAGGTCCACGCGTTGATGGGCGAGAACGGCGCGGGAAAATCCACGCTGATGAAGGTGCTGGGCGGAATCCTCGCGCCGAACGAGGGCCAGATCTTCATCGAAGAGCAGCCCACGGTCATGTCCTCGCCGATGAACGCCAAGGCCAAGGGCGTGGTCTTCATCCATCAGGAACTCAGCCTCGCCGATGAACTGACGGTGGCCGAGAACATTTTCCTTGGCGAACTCCCGAAGAAAAGCTTCGGGCGTGTGGACTGGCAGCGGCTTTATGACGAGACGGACGCGATCCTGAAGACCCTCAACGTGGGGTTCGCGGCCCGCACCCGGGTCGGCGACCTCTCCATCGCGAACCAGCAGATGGTCGAGATCGCGCGCGCCCTGACCGTCGAGCCCCGTGCCGTGATCTTCGACGAACCGACCGCGTCGCTCACCGATGCCGAAAAGGTCGTGCTGTTCGAGGTGATCGCCGACCTTCAATCGCGCGGCGTGGGGGTGATCTACATCTCTCACCGGATGGAGGAGATCTTCAAGATCACCGACCGGATCAGCGTCCTGCGCGACGGCCAGTATCGCGGCACGCTCAACACCGCCGAGACGAATGAAGAAGAGGTGACGCAGTTGATGATCGGGCGCACGCTCGACCTGTCGCGCAACGAAAGCACGCATGAACTGGGCGAGGTGGCGCTGGAAGTGCGCGGGCTGAGTTGTGGGGGCCTGTTCGAAGACGTGAGCTTTTCGGTCCGCCGGGGCGAAGTCGTCGGGTTCTACGGCCTCGTCGGCGCCGGACGCACGGAAATCGCCGAGACGCTCTTCGGCCTGCGTGAACCCTCCGCCGGGACGATCCACCTCGCCGGGGAAGAGGTCAGCATTCATTCGCCTGCGGACGCGATCAAGCGTGGCATCTCGCTGGTGCCGGAGGATCGAAAGGGCCAGGGGCTGATCCTCGGAATGAACTGTCGCGACAACATGACCTTGCCGCAGGTCTCGGACCTGACCGCGGGCCCCTTCGTCAGCGACGGGGCCGAGGTCGCGATCTTCGATCAATACCGCGACAAGCTCGACATCCGCACCCCGGGCTGGCGGCAGCTCGTCGGCAACCTGTCGGGCGGCAACCAGCAGAAGATCGTGATCGGGAAATGGCTTTCCATGAGACCCGAAGTGCTGATCGTGGACGAACCGACGCGGGGCATCGACGTAGGCTCCAAATCCGAAATTCACAACTTGATCCGCGAGCTGGCCGCACAGGGCTACGCGGTCATCGTCATCAGCTCGGAAATGCCCGAGGTGCTGCACGTCTCCGACCGGATCGTCGCGATGTTCTCAGGCCGCGTGATGCGCGAATTCACCGCCGAGGAAGTGACCGAGGACAGCCTGATTCAGGCGATTTCGGGTCTGACGGGGAAGACGGCTTAGGGACGGTGGTCAGGTAGCGGCGGGTAGGGTGGCTACGTCGGGAATGTGCCGCCGTCTGGTGCAGGGTTTCGTACTTTTGGTGAATATCCGAAAGGCAGGCTGCGTCTGACGCATCACTACAACGGATAGAATACCCGCGAGAGACCGGGTGGAATGTGTCCTGTTCTGGAAATGGGATCGCTGAAGCTTGCCAGAAACTCACGATGCGTCGGGAAACCATCCAGTTGGATTAGCCAACCATTGCGGATGTATTATTGTGTAGCGACGGCAAATGCTTTGCCATGCGCCCGCGTCTCGCGCCCGTGGGGTGGCGCTACCGTGTTTCGTTCAGCAATGACGCTGCGCATGAACCCGAAGGTCGGCGGTTTTACAACACAGCACTTCGCCCCCCTAGACGAGCATTTCGGTGAACAGACCGTACAGACGCATGTGATGGCTGCATACGCGGCCAAGGGGATTGACGACATCGGTGAAGCGCAGCGGCTCGCGTTCGACTATTTTGCCATGGACAAGGACGACTTCATGAAGGGTGGATGCCGGGTCGAGGCACAGAGTTCCGGCGGCAGGCGACACCACAATCTTATGCGGACATCGTCGAAGCAATCGGCAACACGACGCAGGAACAGATTGTCCGCGACGACCGCGAGCAAACTAATGTCCTTGTCCTCGCAGGTCCGGGTTCCGGCAAGACCCGCGTCTTGGTGCATCGGGTCGCATACCTTGTCAGGATTAAACGCGAGGACCCAAACGGAATTCTTGTCCTTCCTATAATCGTCATTCGGCCGCCGAGATCCGCGAGCGACTTCGGCGGCTTATCGATGACGATGCACGGTTCGTAACGGTTCTGACCATCCATGCACTTGCCATGCGGCTTGTAGGGGCGAGCTTCGCTGGACGTAAGGGGGCCGAAACTCCAGATTTCGACACCCTTCTGGCCGATGCCACCCGCCTCCTGCGCGGTGACGGTTTGGACAGGGTTGAAGCTGAAGCCATGCGCGAAACCCTGATACAGGGCTACCGCTGGATAATGGTGGACGAATACCAGGACGTGGGTCCGGAAGAATACGGGCTCATCTCGGCGGTCGCTGGGCGGAGTATCGACGATCCCGATCAGCGCATCAGCCTGTTTGCGGTGGGCGATGACGATCAGAATATTTACGCATTCGCGGGAGCCTCTGTTCGGCACATTCGACAGTTTGAAGGAGACTATTCGGCGAAACCCGTTTTCCTCACCGACAATTATCGTTCATCGCAAAACATCATCACAGCCGCGAATGCCGTCATCGAAGGGTCTCGCGAACGCATGAAAACGGGCCACGGGATCACCGTAGACCGGTCCCGGCGAAAAGAGCGGCCCGGTGGCGTGATGGAACGGCTCGACCGGGTGGCGCGTGGCCGGGTTCAGATTCTCTGCTGTCCGTCAGGCAACGATGCGCAGGCGCTCGCAGCCTTAAACGAGATGATACGGCTGTCCGGGCTGGTTCCGGACTGGAGCTGGAAACGCGCGGCGATCATTTCGCGCGACCGGCAAAAACTCCTGCCCGTGCGCGGATTTGCGGAAGCTCACGGAATCCCGGTGGAAATGGCGAATGAGAATTTGCCCGGCGTCTGGCGTAAGCGTGAAATGCAAGCTTTCATCGGGGCACTGCGGGAAGGTCATGGCCGGATGGTTACCTTGGGTGCCCTGACGGATATTCTCAACGCTATTCCCGCCAGTCGTTGGACCGACCGCATCGGTGAAGGCATCGGCCAGCTTGCGCGCGAAACCGATGGAAAGGCACTGCCCTCAACGGACCTGATCGAGTGGTTCGCGGAATGGTCACGGGATACGTGGGGAGAACTGCGTGGGCTGAAGCTTCTGACCGCTCATCGCGCCAAGGGGCTCGAGTTCGATGATGTTGTGATCCTCGATGGCGGTTGGGAAAAACCGTCACGCAACGAGAATGAGGATGCGCCTCGACAGCTGTTCTTTGTCGCCATGACCCGCGCGCGCCGCAACCTGATCGTAATGAGCAATGACAATCACGAATACCTGCCGACAAAATCCCCAGCTGTCGTGACACGACATGTCGTGGCGGACATGAGCGCCATGCCCGGTCCACGCCGCTTTTTCCAGTCGCGCGAGATGAAGATGGTCGATCTTTCCTATGCCGGGCGCCAGAACCATCGCCACCCTGTTCACAACGCGATCAGCACGGCGCGGGTCGGGGACCCGATCCGGCTGACCCGCATGGGTGATCGCTGGCAGATCGAAGACATGCGCGGACGGCCTCTTGGGCGGATGGCAAGAGCCTTCAAGCCACCGGCGAACGCCCAGTTCACGGATGGCCAGATCGCCGCGATCATTCGATGGGGAAAGGCCGACGCGGACGAGGCGTTTCACCACGTCTTGCATCAGGATGAATGGGAGGTCGTGGTGCCGGAGCTGGTCTTCCAACTGATGAGCGGGCGCTGATTCGTGGACCCAGACTCGCGCCAAGAAGCGCGAAAATGCAGGAAGCTGGACTTTGCAACAGAGTTGCGGAAGAAAAAATGTGCGCTCGCAGAAGAACTTGCGTGGGTAAAGGGCAGACGGATGAGATCCCGACGAGGTGTTTGTGAAGATCAGCGATGAGTGGAAAGACGCGGGAGAGTACGCTCGGTCATCAGGGCGAGTTGCTCGGACGTTTTGTGGTGTAGATCGTCGACTTAACGGGCCTCTGTAGCTTTGAAACAGAAGCTGCGTGCGAGCACGGGCACACAGAAGAGATTGTGACTGGCCAAATGCGGTCGCGCGCGGTCGCGCAAAAAACCTAAAGTCCGTTGTTCAGCCTACGTGTGATCTCGGGCTCGACAGCCCGGCGGAATCTACACACCTGCGGGTCCGGCGAGAGAGAGCAATTCTCCGGTTCCGGCGCATGTAAAGTCTCCAAGAGTTCGTCGCCGCGCACTCTTCCTCTCAAACCACGCAAACTAGACCGCAGCCTACACGCACACCCGAAGGCGACGTCATCCGCCAGCTTCTCTCACCTTCCTCAGATGTCGAAACGCTGGATGTTCACGTCCAGCGTCGACCAATCCCCCAGATAAACCTCGTCCTGCCGGAATGCGTTGGCACCGACGAACAGGGATGTGTCGTTGGTCCAGGCGAATTCGCCGGGCGGGATGAAACCGACACGCTCCTCGCCGTCGACCGCGAGATAAAGCTCTTGCCCCTGCGCCTGCGCTTTGAACGTGAAAGGGCGACCGACCGGGCAGGGGCAGGGCAGGATCGCGCTGGTTTCGTAGTCGTCGAAGGAACGGTATAGGCGGAAGACCAGCATTTGCCGCTGGCTGTTGAACCGAATGAACCAGCCGGCGCCGTCGGTCCGGTGCCTCGATGCGACGTGGACCAGAAGTTCGTCGACCTCACCGCCGAACATGGCGCTCCCGTCCGCGGCAATCGTCGGTGCGTCGCGGTAGACATGCGACTGAAACAGGAGCCGGCGGTCGATGTCATCGGGGCTGGCTGGCTCGACCGGAAACCTGTTCTCGGCGCCCGGGCGCACGAAGGCCGTGGTCCCGACACCCGGACCGATGAGCGACCTGTAGACGTTGCGAAATTCCACGGGGCCTGCGCTTTGGCCCGTGACGCGGGCCAGCCAGTTTCCGTCGATGCGGGTCGGGAAGTCCTGCGGCAGGTCGAAGCGTCGTAGGCCCGGCGGCATGGCGAAGGCCGACAGGCCTTTGGTGGGGTTCATCTGCGACAGGAGCGCGTCCCACACATCGGCTGGCAATTTCAACGCGCCGATCTCCGGCGCACGGGTTCTCGTATCGTCCTGCGAACGCCAGTCGGGCTTGGGGAAAACCCCCTCCTTCAGTAGCCGGTCATGCGCGGCCAGGATTTCGTCCATTTCGGCTTCTCCGATGAGCGAGAAGCTGCGGTCGAGCGTTTCCATCTGCGCTTTCAGGCGCTCGAACACCACCGTGTTGAAGGCACGATCACCCCGGCCCATCGCCTTGGATATGAGCATCGCGGCCGCGAAGATATCCGGCAGGGACTCGTTGCGAAGGGCAGGGGGCGGCAGATCCAGATCATTATGATCCACGCCGATGATCCCTGCGATCCAGGGCAAGATGCCGCCCTGATCGCGCATGTCGTCATAGTCGATCCGATGCACGCGGGCGACGTTGTCAGGACGGGCGAGGATCTCTTCCACGCGATCCCAACAAGCCAGTCCCTGCACACAGAGTTCGTAGAAGAACCGTTTGGGATTGTGGCTCCAGTCGTTTCGCGGGTTCGCGGCAAGTTCACGATAGTAGGATGCGAACCACGGCCCGAAATCACGCGGCACGAAGGCGAATTCGATGGGCAGGTCGCCGAAAATCTCGGCCAGCAGATCGACGACGTTGCCCTGTCTCCAGAACCGCAGCGATACGATGTTCTCGGCAGAGATGACCAGCGTCTTGATCGGGCGTCCGAGCGACATGATCTCGGCGCAGAGTTCCGGGTAAAACCCGCCGTCGTGAAAGATATGGTTATCGACGAAGGCCGCGTGTCCCGGTGTGCGTTCCCGCCGGATCGTCCGTTCGCGTCGGGCGCCGATCACCGGATAGTGGACGCCCCGTTCGATCAGCGTGAAACGATTGCGCTCCATCGTGGCCTGCGCGTAGGACGTTCCGGTCTTGGTCGGCCCGACGTGGATCACGACGCGTTCGACGAGGTCGCCGAGCTTCACGTCCGTTCCCTCCTCCGGGCCGAACCGTGCGCCGCGATTGAACGTCAGGTAGCGGCAGAAAATCTCTTCCGTCGCCCCGCGTTCTTCCGACCAGATCGCGAAAAGTTCCGAAATGGACAGCCGCTGGTGACCGATGATCTTCAACGCGCGGTCCGTGTCTGCGCGGCGAACGAAATACCAGAGCAGGTCCAGCAATGCTTCGGCGGTGTTCTGTTCCGCGCCCACGCTGTTGGGCACCAAGGTGTCGTCGAGATAAAGGGGCAGATCGAACTCCGGGAACGTCCTGAGTGCCGCGAAAAGCGCTTCGATCTGCGCGCGCGACGCTGCCCCGTCTTGACCGGTCAGGAACTTCCCCCAGTAGGACACGAGGTTCTGACAATAGATGATCGTGTTGGCCCGAAGGAAGCGGTCTTCGATCTTTCCCGCCGCGCGGGCTTGGCTCAGGATTTCACCAACGAGCCGACAGTGTTCGGTGAACAGCGCGAGCTGGTGGTCGTTGATGGTGCGAACGACCGAGCCTTCGCGCGCGAAATGGTCGAGGACATGCAGCTTCGTGACCGCGATCCGGGCGGCGGCGATCAGCACGGTCAGGACGAACGGGCGGTCTTCGCGCTGCGGCAAATGCTCAGAGAACCGGATGTCGGCGGTGTCGAGGAAGTCGCGGCGGTACAGCATCTGCCAGCAACTGCTGACATTCGCCAGTTCCGGCCAGTCGCGAAGCGTGACGACACCGGCTCCGGGCACCGCCACCGGGCGCGACGGCGTGCGGCCGCCATCGAGACGCGTGGTCGAATAATGGCCGCAAACGACCTCTGCGTCCTGTGCTTCCGCGGTCGTGACCCAATCGCCCAGCACGGTATCGGACGAGAAAAGGTCGTCGCTGTCGAGGAACGCGATGTATTTGCCGCGCGCCCTGTTCAGGCCGATGTTGCGCGCGGTCGACTGGCCACGGTTTTCCGGCTGGGCCTCGATATGGAACGGGAACGGCGACCGGTCCTTCAAATCGGTGAGGATGTCGACGGTTTCGTCTTCGCTGGCGTCGTCCACCACGATCAGCTCGACCCGAATTCCTTTCTGGGACAGGACCGATTCAATCGGCGCGGTGACAAAATGGGCCGAATTGTAGGTCGGCATGATGACGGAAACGTCGATCTCGCTGTTCATCTCACCCCTGGGGTTCTGGCCCCGTGTTTTCGTTGGCGCTGTTCGGGCGCTTCGCACATCCCGTGCGCCCCGCATCATTGCGGCAAGCCCGCCCCCGCGCAACCGTCTGGCACCGAATTTCGCCTGCTGGTCCAATGTCCCACGCGCGCACGGTGAACGTCACCCGTTGAATGCGTCCGCCGCATGTCGGAAAGTCCTGTCCAAGGCCACCGAACGTCGATGAACCGCTGTCGAGGGAGTAACGCTTGCCCGTCTGCTATCTGCACATTGGCGCATCGAAATGCGCGAGCACCTCGATCCAGCGCGCGTTTCAAAAGTCGCGTGAGTGGTTGGCGGAAGGAGGGGTGATCTATCCCAAGTCCGAGAATGCGCGACACGATTTTCTGGTCACGCTGCACCATGCGGACCCTCTCGACCTGAACCTGCACAAACGTTCCGGTCTGGGTCTGGGGGCGGTGCGCGCGCAGGCTGAAGCGCAGCGGGACGCGTTCGAAGCGTTGATTGCGGCCAATCCCGAGAAGGACGTGTTTTTGTCGAGCGAGTTGCTTTTCGACGAAGCGCACAATTTGGATCTTGGCGGCCTGAAACGATATCTGGACGGGCTGTTCGACCGGGTCATCGTGGTCGCACTTGTGCGCGATCCGTTGGATTGGACGAACAGCCGCGCACAGGAAAACGTCAAGAGCGGTGGGCTGACACTGGAGGACGTTGCCGAGAACCTCGTGCTCCCCCGTTTCGAAGGGATCGAACTTTTTCGCGATGCGTTCGGGTCCGAGGCGCTGCGCGTTCGCCCGATGGAAACGCTTGGCAACGAGGACCGGTCACTCACGCATGCCTTCGCCGCATGGCTGTTCGGAGATGATCGGATCGCGCATCACTTGCCCGATCTGTCGATCAACGAGAGCGTTCCACTGGAAGGTTTGATGATCGCGAGCGAAGTCAACAGGTTCGCAGGGTATGCGTTGGGGCATACGAAAATGGCCTCAGGCGGCGCGGGTTCGATACGTGGATTGACCGCTCAGGATTTCCGCAAGATCGGACGAACGCGATTTCGCCTTCCGGCCGCACGCGTGGCTCAGGTGCTTCCCGGGTTGCAGGCCCAGTACGACTACCTGAACGGGACATGGGGCGCTGGCTACGCGCCACCCGACCTGTCGAAATTCGAAGATCCAGTCGCAGTTTGGGATCAGGAAACGCTGACCTCCATCGGCGTCGCCATGAACGACCTTGGCCAAGCGTTGCTGCGATCGCGGGCCGAAAACCTCAAGTTGCGAACGAAAGACTGAACACGATCAGAACCGGCGAAGGGCCCGCGTGACGTCCCGACGCAATGCGAGCCGTCGTTTGCGCTTGTCACCTAGCACGAGCCGCCCAAGGCTTGTCGGCCGCCCGTTCAGATACAGCGGCAGCATCAATTCGAGAGCAAGCTCCGAACGATTGAGCCAGCACCAGATCATCAGCACCCGGTAGACCGCCAAACGCTCCCGCCCGGTCAGGCCGACGGGCCCAAGCGCATCCAGAAACCCTTTCAAGATCCGCCAGTTCGTCAGGATCGGCCTGCGAGATGTTCCGCCGCGGTTCCACGACAGCCGGTCCTGTTGCGTTTTCTGCCCGCGCGTCGAGGTCAGCGGATGATCCCGATTGAAAAAGAGCGGTTCGGGCACGATCCGCGAACGCCCAAGCAGCGTGATCGCGGCGAGGAACACGCGGTCGGAGGCGATGAAGTCCCCATGAAGTGGCGTCCGCTCCATCACCTCGCGCCGGATCAGCCCGAAAATGGGCGAGTTGTTGCGGGCCAGCGGAAGAACCCATCGCGCAAAGCGGCGTACCGGATCGTCGCTGTCCACGTCGATCTGGTCGAGAAAGCACATCGTCTGCACGCCGAACCCGTTGATCCGTATCGTCTGGCTATGGGCAAGGATGCAGGTCGGATCATCGTCCAGCACCGCGACCATCCGCTCCAGAAACTCGGGGGCCAGGAGGTCGTCATGCGCGTGCCACTTGAAATAGGGCGCGCGGCTCATGCGGAACGTCATGTCGTAATTCGCGCAGGCCCCGAGGTTCGAGGGCTGGCGGTGATAGCGGATGCGCGGGTCGGCGTCCGCATAGCGTCGGCAGATCGCCCCGGTCCCGTCGGTCGAGGCGTTGTCGCAGATGATGAGCTGGAAATCGCGAAAGGTCTGCGCCAGAAGACTGTCGAGCGTCTCGGCAATGTATTTCTCGCCATTGAAAACCGGAAGGCCGATCGACACGCGCGGAAGATCGTCGGCACCCATCGTCAGTCCACCAGATGAAGCTGCGGGTTGCATCCGAACGCCGAAAGGGTCGCCGCGATTTCGCCCGAGTAGACAGGGTTCATGACGACGACATCGGTGACGCCGCTGAAATCCGCGTCTTCGGGCAGGTAGACCGGGATCGCGCTGCCGGGCAGAAAGGTGTTCCGTTTCAGCGGGTTGATGTCGATGGCGCAGGCGATGGCGTCCTCCAGACCCGTGAAATTCAGGAACGCGACCGCTTTCGATCCCGCACCCCAGATGATCGGGGGCCGCCCGGCGGCGATCAGGGACGCAAGCGCCCCACGCGCGTTCGCGATGGTGGTTTCGAGGCGGGTCTGGAACCCGGTGAATTGGGCAATGTCGGGCGACGTGTTGACGTTCGCGGCGGCGCCCGCACGGGCGATCACGCCAAGGTGCTGGTCGCCGTATGTGACGAATGTCTCGACCACCTCCAACCCCGCACGGGCGCAGGCGGTGTGAAGGGCGGGGGCGGTGAAGTAGTTCACATGCTCGTAAATGATGTCCGCAAAGAGCGTGCGATCGTAGATATGCGCCACGTTGGGGACTTGCAGGAACACGAGCGTTTGGTCCGAGCGGCCCGCACAAACGGCCATCTCGCGCAGAAGGTCCACGGCGTCCACGACGTGCTCCAACGTCATCTTGCAGGTGATGAGCGCGACCGGGTCTGCCAAGTCCTCGGCCCTGAAAACGCGCGGGATGAGCGTGGCCTGCTCCACCTGAACCCGGTCGAAATCGAGCGCGGGGTCGACGCCGATCAGGGGCCTGTCCGACACCTCGGCAAAGGCCGCGAGGAATTCACCTTGGCCGCAGCCCACATCCAGAACGGCCCCGGACCCGGCCGCACGCCCGTTCAGGTCCGCGACAAGGCCGCGCATGTATTCAGCGAAGGTTTGGGAATGGGTCTGCGTGGATTCGTAGGCGGTGTCGTAGGAAACGAGGGCGGCATCGAAGGCCGAATTGAAGGCGAAACCGCAGCCTCGGCAAAAGACCAGCGCGATGGTCCCGCGCGGCTCGGCAAGGGCAGTCGCGCGGTCATGGATCAGGCGAACGGCGTGGGCCGGGACGTTTTCGGCGCGGGGGCCTGCCATCAGGTCGCGCCCCTCACAAACCGGGCAAGTATGCGCGGCGGAGGTCATACCAGCACGGGATCGGGCAGGGGGATGATGAACCGGCCCGCGAACCCCGCCTCATCGCGGAGCTGGCGCATAATCTCGTCCGCGAAGTTCCACGCGAGGATGAGGATGGTATCCGGGGCGTCCTGCATCAGCGCGTCCCGCGACACGATGGCCAGATCGGTGCCGGGCATATAATGCCCGTGCTTGCGGGCGTTCAGATCCGCGACGACCCCCAGCCGGTCCTTGTCCAGACCGCAGAACGCCAGCTGCGTTGTCGCCTTTCCTGCCGCAGCATAAGCGCGGACCCGGCGCCCCGCCGCAATCTCGGCGTCGATGAGGGCGCGCAGCCTGCCGCGCACCGCGCGCGCTTCCACCCCGATCCGTTGGGCATACGCAAGCGTATCCTGACCCTTTTCTCGCTCTGCTGCGATCAGCGCCTGCGCGGCAGGACCGTCGGTGTCGCCGTGGCGGATGAATAGCCGAAGCGACCCGCCGTGGATGGGAAGCCGCCAGACATCGGTAAGGCAAAGCCCGGCGTCGCGAAACAGGCGCGACAGGGTGCCGACGAGGAAATAGCACAGGTGCTGGTGATAGATCGTATCGAACGCCCGCCCTCCGACGAGGTTCGCGAAATACGGCACCTCGATCACGGCCATGCCACTTGGCTTCAGGATGGTGGCGATCCCGGCCACGAACCCGCGCAGGTCCGGCACGTGGGCGAGCACATTGTTGGCAAGAAACAGGTCCGCTTTCACGCCGTCGTCCGCCAAGTCCTGCGCCACGTCGCGCCCGAAGAATTCCACCCGCGTGTCGATGCCGTAAGTCGCCGCAACCTTGGCCTGGCCGTCCGCCGGATCGAACCCGATCGTGCGCGCCCCGACGGCGGCGAAATGGCGCAAGAGGCAGCCATCGTTGCTCGCCGCCTCGATCACGGTGGCGTCCGGCCCGATGCCGAACGTGTCGATCAGGTGTTCGGCGCTGGCTTCGAAATGGGCCGAGAGGTGCGGGGAGACCGAGGAATAATAGGGGTAGTCATCCGCGAACAGGTAATCGGGATCGACGTCGAGGCTGAGTTGCGTCAGCCCGCAGGTGCCGCAATGCACAAGCTCCAAGGGAAGCTTCGGGGCCGGATCGACCGAGTGGGGCTTGGCCGCGAGCTTGTCCGAAATCGGCGTGGACCCGAAAGACGCGACCTCGCGCATCCCGTCCTGCCCGCACACGCGGCACGCCGTTCTGAGCGTGAAAGCCGGGGCGCTCATGCCGGCACCAGACGCAGATCGGACGTGAGCCGGCCTGCCTCCCGCAGGGCGAGCAGTTGCGCGATCCGGCCATGGAACAGCGCCCGAAGCCGCGCCTCGTCCAAGTCCCCGACTTTCGCGACGACCTGCGCGATCCCGCGTTCCACAGACCATGTGGGCGCGAAGCCCGGCAAGCCCGTCTCGGCCTTCGAGCAATCGACCCGATAGGACCGCGTATCCGTCACCGCATCCTCTGGCATCTGGATGTCGCAGCCACCCATGAGCCGCGAGATTTCGCGGGCAAGGTCGATGATCATCCAGTTGTCTTGGGTGCGCCCGATGTTGAACACCTCACCCGAAACCGTCCCGCCCGGCGCCTCGAGCGCCGCAAGGAAGCCCGCGCACATATCGCCCACATGGACCATCGGCCGCCACGCCCGCCCGTCGCTGTTCAGCCGAAGCTGACCGTCCAGCCGGGCCGAGGCGACGAGGTTGTTCACCACAAGATCGAAGCGCACCATGTCGGACCAGCCATAGGCCGTGCCGAACCGAAGCGAGACGGGCGCGAAATCGGGGGTGGCGAGCGCGGCGATGTCGCCCTCGGCCCGCAGTTTGGAGACGCCATACGCCGTGACGGGGTTCGGCACAGCACCTTCGTCGATCATCTCGTCGCCCTGACGGCCATAGACCGAGCAGGTCGACGAGAACACGAAGCGCGGCACCCCGGCGCTGCGGGCCTTGCAGGCGAACAGAGCGGCTTCGCGGTGATTGACCTGATGCGTCAGGTCCGGATCGAGGTTCGACAATGGATCATTCGACAAGGCCGCCAGATGGACGACACTATCGAAACCGACCAGTGCGCTTTCGGAGATCGAACGGAAATCCTGCCGGACGACGCGGCTCCGCCCCGGCAAAGGCCGCACCTCGCAGCCAGCGAACAAAAGCGAGTCCATGCGCGTGACGTCATGACCCGCAGCCTCCAGCATCGGGATAAGGGCGGCGCCGACATACCCTTCCGACCCGGTGACAAGAATCTTCACGCGCTGGCCCCCCGCGTTGCGGCTAGAAACGCGTCTTCGACAAAAGGCAGATCTTCGGGCCGGTCCACACATTCCCACCATCCGGGGTGGCGATAGGCAAACGCCTGCCCACGCGCGATGAGCTCCTGCACCGCCCCCGTTTCCCAATCGGTCTGCCCTGCGTGAAGCAGGTCGAAAACCGCAGGCTCCACCACGAACACCCCGCCGTTGATCCATCGGTCGGGGTCGATCTGTTTTTCCCGAAGGCCGGACAGGCGCGATCCGTCCAGATCGAGGACCCCGAACCGCTCGCGCCCATGAACCGCCGCCACCGTCATCAGACCACCATGCGCGGCATGGAACTTCAGCATCGCGTTCAGGTCGATGTCCGACAGCCCGTCGCAATAGGACAGCACGAAGGTTTCCTTGCGCAGATGGGGCTCAAGCGCCAGAAGCCGTTCGACCTTGCTGGCATCGGCCCCGGTGTCGAGACTTAGAACGTGGGGCAGGGCAGAGGGGGCGCGATCCGCGTGCCGGGCGTCCGCCGCGTGCTCCAGATCCCGCGCACCGTCGAAATAATCGCGCACGATCTGGGCTTTGTAGCCAAGGGCAACGACGAAATCGCGAAACCCGTGCCCGACGGCATGATCCAGAACGCGATGAACGACGGGCCGACCGCAGACGGGTAACATCGGCTTCGGTTGGTTTTTCGAAAGTTCCCCGAGACGGGACCCTCGACCGCCCGCCAGCACGACAAATTGCACCCAGCCCTCTTTTCGCAGATATTGGGCCGCGGCGTTGTCGCAGGGCCTTGCGAACCATAAAAAGACATGCTGGTCCAGACAACGCCGAAAACGGAAAAAGCGTTGGGAAAGCCTTTCATCGCATGACATTCGTTGGTGGAGCCTACGTATGATTTGCCCGGAGTGCCCGCATGGACGAGCTTGAACGATTTTCCCGCGACCGCGAGGCAGCGATCCAAAACTACGAACAGGACACGCCGTTTCAATCGAACTCGCTGGCGTGGGTGCTGGAGGCGATGTCCAAGCGCTACGTCTACAATTTCGATTGGCTGGGCCGCCCGATCATCCAGTATCCGCAGGACCTTCAGGCCATGCAGGAGATCGTCTGGCAGACCCGCCCCGACGTCATCATCGAGACAGGGATCGCCCATGGCGGCTCGATCATATTCAGTGCGTCGATGCTGGCCTTGCTCGACTATACCGATGCGGCGGCGGCAGGGCGTCCGTTGGTTCCCGGCCAGTCGGACCGGAAGGTGATCGGCATAGACATCGACATTCGCGCCCACAATCGGCCCCTGATCGAAAAGCATCCCCTAGCCGGGCTGATCACGATGTACGAGGGCTCGTCGGTCGATCCTGTCATCGCGAAGAACGTCCGCGCCGCCATACCGGAGGGCGCGCGGGTCATGGTCTGCCTCGATTCCCACCACGAAGAAGCGCATGTGCTGGCCGAACTCGACACCTACGCGACCCTTGTCACCCCCGGATGCTACTGCGTGGTGCTCGACACGTTCATCGAGGATGCACCGCCCGGGTTCATCGCCGATCGGCCCTGGGACGTCGGCAACAACCCGAAGACGGCCGTTCACAAATGGCTGCCGGCAAACCCCGCGTTCGAGATCGACCGACAGCTTGCGCGAAAGCTCATGATTACCGGCGCACCGGACGGATACCTCAAACGCGTTGAATGATCCCGGCTGCGGTCTCGGGCGGTCGAACTTTGAGAAAGGGCAGAGGGCCGTTGAGGTATTGGCTTGCCTCGACGGGACTCCATCCGGCGCTTTAGGACGCAACCCGAGATCATTCGTCCCGCGGTGTTTGCGTAAGGCCGATCGCTTGCTCCAGGAATGCGTTCATGAGGTCAGCAAAGAAAGCTTCCGAAAACGGTGGGATTTCCATCGCTCGCCAATGTTCCGGCAGAGGTCAACGCCCGATTGCCTCTGCTGCTTTGCCGACGGTTCCTTCCGCCCGACCCAAGCTATCGAACCAATCAGCGGATCACTTTGGCGACAACTGCTGCTCCTCGATGGGCGGCGGCTCCATCGCTCCGGTCATGATCGCCACGGCGTCGGACATCGAGTAGTTTTCGGGGTCGATCACCGCGTGCCGTTTGCCGAGCCGGTGGATGTGGATGCGGTCCGCCACCTCGAACACATGCGGCATGTTGTGGCTGATCAGCACGATGGGAATCCCGCGCGAGCGTACGTCCTTGATCAGCTCCAGCACCCGCCGGCTTTCCTTGACGCCCAACGCGGCGGTGGGTTCATCCATGATGATGAACTTCTTCGCGAAGGCCGCAGCGCGGGCGACGGCGACGCCCTGACGCTGGCCGCCGGAAAGGGTTTCGACCGCCTGATTGATCGACTGCACCGTCATAAGGCCCAGTTCGGTCAGCTTCTCCCGCGCGATGCGCTGCATTTCCGGTTTGTCGAGCATCTTGAACCAGCTGCCCATGATGCCGGGTTTGCGGATCTCGCGCCCGACGAACATGTTGTCCGCGATGGACAGGGCGGGCGACAGGGCGAGGTTTTGGTAGACGATCTCGATCCCCTTGTCGCGCGCCTCGATGGGCGATGAGAAGTGGACCTTTTCCCCGTCGATGACGATCTCGCCATCATCGGGTTGCACAGCCCCGCAGATCGCCTTGACGATCGACGACTTGCCCGCGCCGTTATCCCCGATGACCGCCAGAATCTCGCCCGGATACAGGTCGAAATCGGAGTGGTCGATGGCGGTCACGCGCCCGTAGCGTTTGACGATGCCGCGTCCCTTGACGATGGGTTCGATGGTTTGCGTGGTATCGGACATCAGCTCGAAACCTTTCTGATCCATTGGTCGATGGCGACCGCGATGATGATGAGCCAGCCGATGGCGAAGACCTGCCAGAGCACGTCCACCTGTGCGAGCCGCAGGCCCGATTGGAACACGCCGACGATCAGCGCGCCGAACAGCGCCCCGAGGATCGAACCCCGGCCACCGAAAAGCGAGATGCCCCCGATCACGACGGCGGTGATGGATTGCAGGTTGCCCTCGTAAAACGATGTGGGCGAGATTGACCCGACGCGGCCGATTGAAGCCCAGGCCCCGATGGCGGCGACCAGTCCGGCCAGCGCGTAGACCGAAATCAGGGTGCGGTCGGTGCGGATGCCGGCAAGTTCCGCGGCCTCCTTGTCGTCACCGATGGCATAGACGTGGCGGCCCCAGGCGGTCTTGTTCAACAGATACCACAGCACCGCGAAGACGATCACCATCAGGATCGACCCGAAGGTGATGCGGGCCGATCCGACCGAAATGGCCTGACCGAAAATCTTGAGAAGCGGCGCGGTGTTGTCGATATCCTCGCCCCGGATCGACTGTGCGCCGGACAACCAGAGCATCAGCGCGTAGAAGATGTTCCACGTCCCCAGCGTCGTGATGAACGGCGGCAGTTTGATCTTGGTGACGAGAAACCCGTTCAGCAGCCCGGCCCCGATCCCGCCGCCGAAACCGATCAGCAGCGCCAGCGGGGCAGGCACGCCAAGCTCCACCGCCAGCTTGCCGGAGATGACCGACATCAGAACCATGATCGCGGCCACGGACAGGTCGATCCCCGCCGTCAGGATGACAAGGCTTTGCGCGGCGGCGAGAATGCCGATGATCGAGACCTGCTGAAGGATCAGCGACAGGTTGAAGGGCGAAAAGAACCGCTCGCCCGCGATCAGGCCGAAGATAATCACGCTCGCGACCAGCACGATGACGGGGACCATCGTGGGGTTGCCGTGCAGGAAATGCTGCGCCTTGGCGACGAAGCCCTTTCGCTCGTACACGAAGGACGCGACGTTCGCGTCACTGCTGTCCAGCGTGTTTTCGAAATCCTGTCGGTTCCGGGTGCTCTTCTGAACATCGGCCATGCGTATCCTCCCTGCGGTCCCGAATGGTAACACGGGGACCGGCGAAACAGGTGGTAATTTCGGGAAAGTAGGTCGGGGGGCGATCCAGCCGCCCCCCGTGTCAGTGGGTCAGCCCCAGCAGAGTTCCAGCGCCTCTTCGGAGGTGATCGACTCGATGCCGTCCACCGGCTGGTCGGTCACGAGCTGGACGCCCGTGTTGAAGAAATCCAGCCCTTCGCTGTTCTCGGGCTTGGAGCCGTCGGCGGCGAAGGCGGCGATCGCTTCGATGCCCTTGGAGGCCATGAGCAGCGGGAACTGCATCGAAGTCGCGCCGATTACGCCAGCGGCGACATCGCGCACGCCGGGGCAGCCGCCGTCGACCGAAACGATCAGGGCCTGATCTTCGAGACCTGCGGATTTGAGCGCCTCATAGGCACCGGCCGCGGCGGGTTCGTTGATCGTGTAGACCACGTTCACGCTGGGATCGATCTGCATCAGATTTTCCATCGCCGTCCGGCCACCATCGGCGTTGCCGTTGGTCACGTCGTGGCCGATGATCCGGTCGTCATCCTCGTCACCGATGTCGGTCGGATCCTTGATGTCGATGCCGAAGCCCTGAAGGAAACCGCCGTCGCGCAGATAGTCGACCGAAACTTCGGACGGGTTCAGGTCGAGCAGCGCGATCCGGGCGTTCGCCGGGTCGTCGATGGTGGCGGCGGCCCACTGGCCGATCAGTTCACCCGCTTTGAAGTTGTCGGTGGCGAAGGTGGCGTCGGCCACATCTGCGGGCTCGAACGGGGTGTCGAGCGCGATCACCAGAAGCCCGGCGTCGCGGGCCTGACCGATCACCGGCGCAAGGGCGCGGCTGTCGGACGGGGTAATCAGGATGCCTTTCGCGCCGGAGGCGATGCAGGTTTCGACCGCAGCGACCTGAGTTTCGACGTCGCCGTCGATCTTGCCGGCGAAAGTCTGAAGCTCGATCCCGTTCTCCTCGGCGCCTTTCAGAGCGCCTTCTTTCATCTTCACGAAGAACGGGTTGGTGTCCGTCTTGGTGATGAGGCAAGCGCCGACCGGCTCATGCGAAGCGGCCTGCGCGGCGCCCGCGACGAGAGCCAGCGCCGACGCGGCGGACGCGAGTTTCAGGGTGTGCGTGAATGCGGATTTCATGACCATCCTCCCAGAAGTCAAAGTGAATACCAGAGCCGAAAGACCGACCCCACAATTCGCAAAAGGCAATGATTCTGGGCGACCTGTCAATAAATAAATCAATCTGATTTACTATTGACAGGACCGGCCCAATTTCCGACCTTTGGCGCCAGTTCGTGTGGGAGGCGCGCGGAGCGGAATGAGTAAAAGCGCATTTAATCAAGGTGTTGATGACGGGCAGGTCGGGGCGGGTGTGCTGACCGCCGCTGTGCGCGGCTCCAACCAAAGCGGGATGCGTGCCCATAATGAACGCCTCGTGCTGACGCTCCTGCGCCAGCGCGGCCCCCTTGCCAAAGCCGACATCGCGCGCACGACCGGGCTGTCGGCGCAGACGGTTTCGGTGATAATGCGCGCACTCGAAAGGGACGGTCTGCTCACGCGCGGGGAGCCGCAGCGCGGCAGGGTGGGGCAGCCCTCGGTGCCTATGGCCCTCGCGGCGGACGGTGCATATTTCCTTGGCCTGAAGGTCGGGCGAAGGAGCCTCGACCTCGTTCTCATCGATTTCGTGGGGCGTGTCGAAGGCCGGGTGCATATCACCCACAAGTTCCCGACCCCCGAGGGCGTCGTGCGGTTCGCCAACAGTGCCATCGACCAGCTTCTGGGCCAGTTGACCGGACCTCAGCGCGCCCGCGTGTCCGGTCTGGGCATCGCGATCCCTTTTCAGCTTTGGGACTGGGCCAAGCCGCTTGGTGTGAAACCGGGAGAGCTGGCGGAATGGCGCGACCGCGACGTCGAGCGCGAAATCGCGGAAAACTGGGATTTCCCCGTCTACCTCAAGAACGACGCGTCGGCGGCTTGCGGCGCCGAATTGGTCTTTGGCGAAAAAGACAGGCCCAGCGACTTCCTCTATTTCTTCATCGGATTCTTCGTCGGCGGCGGGCTGGTGGTGGACAATGCGCTTTATACCGGACGGACCGGGAACGCTGCCGCACTTGGGTCGATCCCGCTTGGGATGAGTGGTTCCCAAACCCGTCAGCTGGTTGATGTCGCCTCGCTCGCATCTCTGGAAAACGCACTTATCGCGGTCGGCGGAAACGGAGACATGATCTGGGAGAACCCGAAAAGCTGGTCCGTGCCGGACGCCATCCTCGATCGCTGGATGGACGAGGCGTGCGAGGGGCTTGCCTACGCCATTCTCTCCGCAGTCTGTCTGATCGATTTTCCACAGGCGATGATCGATGGTTGGCTGCCTGATGACATCCGGGCGGAGATTGTGAAACGCACGCGTGACCGTGTCGCAACCGCCAATCTCGCCGGTATCGCTACGCCGGATGTCCGTTCAGGCACCATCGGTAGCGATGCACGGTCCCTTGGTGCGGCCAGTTTGCCGCTGTCCGAGCGTTTCCTTGTGGATAAAGATGCGTTCCTGATGCGCTGAATTGCAGTGCGGAGTGGTTGGTTTCGTTGTTGTGCGCGGTGGCTAGCCGCGGCCTCGCTGCGGTGGAGGAACACGAGGCGCGTGTGGCTTGTCATTGATGCCCTTGAGCAGCCAAACACAAATGCCGGACCCGCACAAACAATCGCACCGGAAGGGTCGGCCTAGGTCTCGAGGGTTGCCAATGCGGTGCGAAGGTCGTTGGGCAGGGCGACCGGTCGGCGGCTTTCTGCGTCGACGCAGACATGCACGAAGTAACCTTCGGCGGAGGTCGCTTGATCGTCGTTTCGGAACAGCCCGATCTCGTAGCGCACCGAACTGCGGCCCACATGCGTGACCTTCAACCCGGCGGTCACTGTGTCGGGGAATACGATCTCGCCGGAATAGCGGCATCCGCTTTCCACCACGAGGCCGATGGTCTCGCCCGATTTCGGGTCGAGAACCCCGTGCTCCATCATCCAGCCGTTGACCACCGTGTCGAACATCTCGTAATGCACGACGTTGTTGATGTGGCCGTATACGTCACCGTCGCGCCAGCGCGTCTGAAGCGTGCGGAATACCGGGTAATCCTCCCGCGTCGAGGGCGCCGAGCGGTCGGCCATCACCACGCCTCGCGGTAGATGGCCAGCGCGTCGGCCTCGCTCACGTCGCGGGGGTTGTTGACGAGCAGACGCTGCTGGAGCATCGAATCCGCGGCCATTTTCTCAAGCGCGGTTTCGGGGATTCCGACGTCGCGCAGGCGCGTTTCCATGCCCAGTTTCGAAGACAGCCCGGCAAGTTCGTCGATGAAGACGGTGCACAGGCGATCGGCGTCGTTGCTGCGTTCGAGATACGGAAAGGCATCGTGGGCGATTTCGGCATAGAGGTCCGCAGCAACCGGCGCGTTGAAGCGCAGGACGTGGGGCAGGACCAGTGCGTTCGACAGGCCGTGGGGCACGTGGAATGTCCCGCCGATCGGATAGGCGAGCGCGTGGACGGCGGCCACGGGCGAATTGGCAAAGGCCTGACCGGCCAGCATCGAACCCAGCAGCATCGCGCCGCGCGCTTCGACGTCGGTTCCGTCCATCACGGCGGTTTCGATGTTCGCGCCAAGCAGCCGAAGTGCTTCACGGGCGAGGAGCTTTGACACCGGGTTGTTGTTGGCGCTCTTGGAAGCATAGGCTTCAATCGCGTGGACCATCGCGTCGACGCCGGTGGCGGCGGTGATCGCGGGCGGCAGGCCAAGCGTCAGTTCGGCGTCCAGAACCGCGATGTCGGGCAAGATCACGGGGGAGGAGACGCCCCGCTTTTCCTCTTCGCCGACCGTGATGATCGACACCGGCGTCACTTCGGACCCGGTCCCGGCGGTCGTGGGAACGAGCACCAGCGGAAGGCGCGGTCCCTTGGCGTTCGCGACGCCCCATGCCGCGTCGAGGTCTTCGCCGGAGCCAAGGAGAAGCGCGGCGAGTTTGGCCACGTCAAGCGACGAGCCGCCCCCGAAGCCGATCACGCCGGTCGCGTCCGCTGCACGTCCCGCCTCGGTCGCGGCCATCAGCGTGGCGAGGCTGGGGTCGGCCTCGACCCGGTCGAAAACCGTGACCGCCACCCCAGCGTCTTCGAGGTCGGCCAAAGCGGGGTCGCACAGTCCGAGCTTGCGCAGGCCGGGGTCGGTGACGAACAGGCAACGCTCGCCCACGGTCGGCTTGGCGAGTTCGCCCATGCCCGCCGCCGCGCCGGGCCGGAAGACGACGGATTTCGTCGTGTTGAACGTGAACGGTGCGATCATGGTCCTCCCTCCATCCCGGTGCGATCCGGGTCTTTTTATCCGCGGTCGGGCGCGGTGCCATCCCCCTTTGCGCCGGGGGCCGTGTCCCCCGACTGCAATCGCCGCGTAGCGAGGATGCGCCGGTCGCGCCAGCTTTGGGCGTCGGGGATCGTGCCCACCGGCTGTCGGCGGGTCATTTCGTCGTTTATCTTCGCGACGAGGTCGGGCCCCCAGTCGTAATCGGTGCGGGCGTCCGCGCCCATTTTCTTCATCATCCCTTCAAGCTGACCGACGAAGCCGGCAAACCCTTCGTGGGCATTGAGATGGGCCGTCATGAAGGGCCCGATCGAGGCCCAGCGAAGTGCGAGCCCGCTGGTCATCACCCGGTCGATATCGGCCGCGCTGCAATACCCTTCGCCCACCAGATGCATCGCCTCGGCGACCAGCGTGTATTGCAGGCGATTGAGGATGAACCCGTCGATTTCCTTATTCACCGTGATCGGTTCCATGCCCGCCTCGGTATAGAATCGGCGCGCCCGCTCCACGGTTTCGGGCGCCGTCAGTGGCGTGGCACAAAGTTCGACCAGTGGGATGTGAGACGGCGGATTGACCGGGTGACCGACAAGCGCGCGCTCGGGGTGCGGGATGTCGCCAAGGAATTGCGACCCCGGCAGGGCCGATGTCGACGAGAGGAGCAGGCAGTCGTCGGGCGCAGCCGCGCCGATCTCGTCGAAGAGCGCACGCTTGATGGCAAGGTCTTCGCGAACGCTTTCCTGCACGACCTCGGCGCCGGACAGCGCCTCACCCAACGACCCGGCCACGCGGATGCGCGCACGGATGTCGGCAGGTGCCTCGCCCGTCGGCATCTCGCGGCCAAGTTGTTCGAGCGTCGCCTCGATCCGGGGCAGGGCGCGGGCGGCGATGGTGTCTGCGTCAGCGTCGTAGAGGACGACCTCGTGGCCCGCGCGGGCGAACACCGTGGCCCAGCCGCATCCGACCGTTCCGACGCCGATGCAGACGACCCGTGCCATGGTCAGCTCACCGGATCGTCGATCTCGGACCACTTCGCTTCGAAGTCCCAGATGCGTTGGAAGCCGATCAACTGGTTGAACTCGGAAAAATCGAACAACTCGATGTTGGGGGAGTTCGAGGTGCCTTCGGTCTTCAGGACGTTCAGCGCACGTTCGGCCGCCGCGGCGGCGGCGAGGCCGGTGAGCGACGGGAAGATGGCGAGGTTGTACCCCATCTTCTCAAGCGCCTCGGCGGTCAGGATCGGCGTCTTGCCGCCATCGGCCATGTTGGCCATCGTCGGCGCGTCGATCAACTCGTTCGAGCGGCGCATTTCGTCCTCGCTCTCCAGCGCCTCGACGAAGACGACGTCGGCGCCCGCGTCGCGGTAGGCCAGACCCCGGTCGATCGCCCCTTGGAACCCTTCCACGGCGCGGGCATCGGTGCGCGCGATGATAAGCGTCTCGGGCGACTGCCGCGCCTCGCAGGCGACCTTGATCTTGTTGACCATGTCCTGCGTAGGCACCACGCGCTTATAGGGCGTGTGCCCGCATTTCTTGGGAAATTCCTGATCTTCAAGCTGAATGCCCACGGCACCCGCAGCCTCGTACCCGCGGACGGTGTGGTCGACGTTCAGAAGACCGCCATAGCCGGTGTCGGCATCCGCGATCACGCCCGCCTTCACCGTGCGGCACAGCGTTTCCACGCGGCCCACCATGTCGGTGTAGGTCGCGATCCCGGCGTCGGGGATACCTTGCTGGGACGCGGTGCCCCAAAACCCGGAGGAATAGACGAAATCGAAGCCGACCTTGTTGCTTACGACGGCGGTGATCATGTCGTGGATGCCGGGGGCCACAACGAATTCGCCGCGCTCGAGCACGGCTTTCAGGCTGGGTCGGGTCATTCTTGCTCCAACGTGTTGAGATAGTCGATGACGTCGCTTTCCGAAACGACGTCGCCATATTTCGCGTCCATATCGAAAAGATTGGCTTCGTGCGGGGCTTCGTGCCGGTCGCCCACGGCCTCGCGCGGGATGATCGGGATGAAGCCGTGCGAACAACTGTCGATACAGGTGGCGCGCACACAACCACTGGTCGTGACGCCCGTGTGAATCAGCGTGTCCACGCCCCAAGACGCGAGCGTCGAGGCGAGCGAGGTGCCGAAGAAGGCGCTTGGGTATTGCTTGGAAATGACCAGTTCGCCTTCACCGACCTCCAGCCCCTTGGGCCAGTCGCCCATCGGGTTGCCTTTGATGAAGTTGCGCAGGGGCAGGGCCTTTTGGAAGAACCGCCCCCCGTCCTTTCCTCCGGCCTGATAGACGACATTGGTATAGATCACCGGGACGCCCTTTTGCCGCGCCACTTCGCGAATGCGCAGGGCGGAGGCGAGCGCATCGTCCACATCGGCATAAAGCTCGCAGGCTTCGTTGAAGTAGCCCTCGACGAAATCGATGAAGATGAGCGCGGGCTTCCGTCCGAAGCCGATCCGGTTGCCGTAGGCGCGTTTGTAGTTTTCGACGAGGTCCGATTCCGTGCTCATCAGGCTGCGTCCTCCTCCGATTTGATCTGTCCGAATTGCTCGGGCGCGAGGACGAGCCAGGGCGTCTCCCGCGCGCGGCGTTCTTCGTAGGCCGCGAGGGCTTCGGCGTCGTCCGTCAGGATCGCCCCGATCTCGTCCAGACCGGCCATCAGCGCGCGCTTGCGGTTCGCTTCGATCTCGAAGGCGATGGCCGTGTCGCCCACCCGGATCGTCTGCGAAGGCAGGTCGACTTCGACCTCTTCACCGGCTCGCGCGGCTTTTTCCATGCGCGCCATGTCCTCGCCCTGAAGGCGGATCGGCAGCACGCCGTTCTTGAAGCAGTTCGCATGGAAGATCTCGCCGAAGCTGCGCGCGATCACGCAGCGGATGCCGAGGTCGGCAAGCGCCCAGACCGCCTGTTCGCGGCTCGACCCGGTGCCGAAGGTCTCGCCGGTGACGAGGATCTGGGCCTTGTCATAGGGCGGCTGGTCGAGAACGAAGGGTTCGTTTCCACCGCGCCGTTCGTTGAACGCATACCGCCCAAGCCCGTCGCGTTCGAGCAACAGCAGGAACCGCGCCGGGAAAATCACGTCGGTGTCGATCGCATCTTCCATCAACGGGGCGGCGACGCTTCGCAGTTTCGTCAGTTTTTCCATCGTTACAGATAGTCCCTCACGTCGGTGATATGCCCGGCAATCGCCGCGGCGGCGGCCATCTGCGGGCTCATCAGGTGGGTGCGCCCGCCGATCCCCTGCCGCCCCTCGAAGTTCCGGTTCGACGTGGACGCGCTCCGCTCTCCCTTGGACAGGCGGTCGTCGTTCATGCCCACGCACATGGAACAGCCGGCGTCGCGCCATTCGAAGCCCGCCGCGAGGAAAACGCGGTCCAGCCCTTCGGCTTCGGCGATGGCCTTGACCGATGCCGATCCGGGCACCGCGATGGCACGAATGCCCGGCGAAACCTTGCGGTCGGTCAGAACCTTCGCCGCGGCGCGCAGATCCTCGATCCGGCCATTGGTGCAGGAGCCGATGAACACCGTGTCGATGGCCACGTCGGACAGCCGCGTTCCGGGGGTGAGCCCCATGTATTCAAGCGTCTTGCGCATCTTCTCGCGCTTGCCGTCGTCCTGAAGCGTCTCGGGGTCGGGCACCACGCCGTTGACCGGCAGGGTGTGCTCAGGTGTCGTGCCCCAGGACACCTGCGGCTCGAGCGTCGAGGTGTCGAACGTGATCTCGCGGTCGAAAACGGCGTCCTCGTCGCTGCGCAGCGACATCCAACTGGTCACGGCGGCATCCCAAAGCTCGGCCTTCGGGGCGAGGGGGCGGTCCTTGAGATAGGCGATGGTCTTTTCGTCGGGCGCGACCATGCCGACGCGGCTGCCCGCTTCGATGGACATATTGCACAGCGTCATGCGGGACTCCATCGACAGGTCGCGCACGGTCGAGCCTGCGTATTCGATGGCATAGCCCACACCGCCCCCCGTGCCGATCTTGGCGATGAGGGCGAGAATCACGTCCTTCACGGTCACACCGGCCGGCAGGCCGCCCTCGAGGTTGACGCGCATGGTTTTCTGCCGGCGTTGGCGCAGGCTCTGGGCCGCAAAGACGGTGGCGCATTCGCTCGCCCCGATGCCGAACGCGATGCAGCCGAAGGCACCATGGGTGCTGGTGTGGCTGTCACCGCAGACGAGGACCGATCCGGGCAAGGTGAAGCCGAGTTCCGGGCCGATCACGTGAACGATCCCGTGCCGGTCACCCTCCATCGGGAGATAGGTGATGTCGTGGCGCTTGGCGTTCTGCTTCAGCCGGTCGACCTGCGCCTGAGCCAGTTCGTCCGCGAACCGGCGGCCGTCACGCTTTGTCGGGACGGCGTGATCGGCCACGGCGACATGGGCTTCGGGTCTGCGCACCTTGCGCCCCTGCTTCTCGATGGTGGCGAAAGCCTGCGGGCTGGACACCTCCTGAACGAGGTGCCGGTCGACATACAGGAGGGCTTCGTCGTTGCCGTAATCGGTCACCACGTGCTGATCCCATATCTTCTGATAAAGGGTGCGAGGGCACATTACGTTTTTCTCCTCAAAGGCAATGGCTTACGGTTCCCTCCCGGCAGTTTCGCGACAGGGGGCGCCACCACTTTTTTCCTTGATCTTGGGTGGACCTTACTATTTCATGAATACGCATTCAACAGAAAAGCTGCCTCACTGAATCAAGTAGGCGTAAACAGCAACAGGGAGAGCATCATGAGGCTCGGAGTCGATGTGGGCGGTACGTTTACCGACCTGCTACTTCAAGATGACGCGGCGAACAAAACGTACCGGGCGAAAACGCCCTCGACGCCGCAGGACCAGTCGATCGGCGTCGCCGAAGGGGTGCGCCTGATCTGCGAAAAGGCGGGCGTGAAGCCGTCGGACATCTCGCTCGTCCTGCACGGGACGACGGTCGCCACCAACGCCGTGCTCGAAGGCAAGGGGGCCCGTGTCGGCCTGCTGGTGACCGAAGGGTTCGAGCACACCCTGCACCTTGCGAAATCGTGGACGCCCGGTCCGCTGTTCGGCTGGATCGTGATGGACAAGCCCGATCCGCTCGCCGCACTGAAGGACACACGGGGTATCCCCGAACGGGTCGACGCGCGCGGCAACGTGGTGCGCGAACTCGACGAGGCGAAGGCGATCGAATTGATCGACGACCTCTGCGGATCCGGCATCGAGGCTTTGACGATCTCGCTCATGCACTCCTACGCCAACCCCGCGCACGAACGGCGGTTGCGCGAGCTTGTGCAGGAGCGTTTCCCGGACATGACGGTTTCGCTGTCCTCCGACATTCTGCCGGAATTCCGCGAATACGACCGCGCGATCACGACGGTCATGAACGACTACGTGCGCCCGATCATGACGCGCTACCTGTCGCGCATCGAACAGCGCCTGAAAGAGGTCGGGGTCGAAAGCCGCCTGCATATCGTTCGCTCGGACGGCGGGCTGATGAGCGCCGAGGCCGCTGCACAACGGCCCGTCCACACCGTGTTGTCCGGTCCGGCAGGGGGCGTCACCGCCACCGCGATGACCGCGCGGCGCACGGGGATCAACAAGCTTCTCGCGTTCGACATGGGCGGTACATCCACCGACGTGTCGGTCATCATCGACGGCAATCCGATGATCTCGCGGTCGACCGACGTGGGTTATTTCCCGGCCAAGGTGCCGACGCTGGACGTGCGCAGCGTGGGCGCGGGCGGCGGCTCCATCGCCGAGGTGTCCGAACTGACCACCTCGCTTCGCGTGGGTCCGCGCAGCGCGGGCGCGATGCCCGGCCCGGTCGCCTACGGGCGCGGTGGCACCGAGCCGACCGTTTCCGACGCGAACGTGATCCTGGGCTACCTTCCCTCGCGCCTTCTCGGCGGTGACATGACGCTGGACGTCGACGGCGCGCGCGAAGCGGTCGCCAGCATCGGCAAGAGCATCGGCCTGTCGCCGGAAGACGCGGCGCAGGGCATTCTCGACATCGCGAACGAAGTGATGCTGGGCGCCTTGCGCGTCATCACCGTGCAGCGCGGTCTCGACCCGCGCGACTTCGGCATCGTCGCCTTCGGTGGCGCCGGACCGCTCCACGCCAACGCCATGGCGCAGGTGCTGGGCTGCTACCCGGTTGTCGTGCCCCACAACCCCGGCGTTCTGTCGGCGCTGGGCTTCCTCGAAGCCGAGTTCAAGAACGAATTCGTTCAGACCCTGATCGGCTCGGTCGCGGGTATGAACGACGGCAAGGTGTTCGAGCATTTCGCCGACCTTCGCGGCAAGGCGCTGGAATGGCTCGACGAGCAGGAGGTCGAAAAGGCCGACCGCGGGCTCAAATACACCATGGACCTGCGCTACGAGCAGCAGGGCTTCGAGGTCGAGATCACGGTTCCGTCCGAGATGATCGACAAGGCGGACGGGCTGGACACCGTGCTCAAGGATTTCCACGAAACCCACGAGCGTCTCTACGGTGTGCGCTTCGACCTGCCGATCGAGCTGGTGGCGCTGCGTGTCGTCGCGACCGGGGCGACGCCGCCGGTGGAATACACGATGCCCGAGGACGGCACGACCGACGTGACCGAAGCGATCATCGAAACGCAGCCCGCGTATTTCCACGGCGAATGGATCGACACGCCGCATATCGACCGGGACCGGCTTGCGACCGGCGCGCGGATCGAAGGGCCGGCGATCGTGCGACAGTACGATACCACGACCGTCCTGCTACCGGATCACTATGCCGAGGTCGACGAGACCGGCAACCTGATGATCTGGCCCACCAACAAGGGAGAATGATCCAATGACCAAGAAACTCGACCCGATTACACTCGACCTGATCGAGAACGCGCTTCTGAACGCGCGGTTCGAGATGGACAGCGTCGTGACCCGCGTTGCGCTTTCTCCGGTGATCCGCGAACAGCACGACGAGTTCCCGATGATCTGCAACCCCGCGGGGCAGATGGTGGTGGGCCAGTTCGGCTCCTACATCCCCGAGATCGTGGAGCAGTACAAAAACAACATCAACGAAGGCGACATCTTCGTCTGGAACGACCCCTATGCCTGCAAGGGCTCGATCTCGCACAACAACGACTGGTGCGTGATGATGCCGATCTTCCATGAGGGCCACCACGTCGGCTACAGCTCGATTTTCGGGCACATGGTGGACACGGGCGGCAAGGTGCCCGGTTCGATGCCTGCGGATGCCTACACGATCTGGGAAGAGGGGCTGCGCGTTCCGCCGGTGAAGATCTACGAGGACGGCAAGCTCAACGAGGGCGTCCTCCAGATCATGCTGAACAACAGCCGCACGCCCGACATGAACCGCGCCGACCTCATGGCGCTCATCGCCGGGTGCCGGACGGCGGCCAAGCGGGTGCAGGAAATCTGCGACCGTTTCGGGCGCGACAGCTACCTGACCGCCTGTGACGAGCTGATGTCGCGCACGCGCGAAGCGATGCGTGTGCTCATCTCGAAATACATACCCGAAGAGCCGGTGACCTTCACAGATTACGTGGATGACGACGGCGTGGGCAACGGCCCGTTCAAGCTGCACCTTTCGATCTACAAGAAGGGCGAAGTCGCGGTCATCGACTGGACCGGGACCGACGATCAGGCCGAGGGGCCGATCAACTTCCACATCCACGAAGGTCTCTGCAAACTGTTTTTCGGCGTCTACATGATTATGGCCTTCGATCCCAAGATCATGTTCAACGAAGGGTTCTACGACCTGTTCGAGATCATCCTTCCCGAAGGCAGCCTTCTCAATCCCAAGTTCCCGGCCGCTCTGTCGAACCGTCTGAACACGCACACGCGGTTCTTCGACTGTCAGGCGGGCGCGCTGGGCCAGCAGGCCCCGCACCTTTCGATGGCGGCGGGCTACGGCACCAGCCCGCACTTCATCTTCACCGGGACCGACGAGAACGGAAAGTATTTCCAGCTGATGGAGCTTCTGTTCGGCGGTGTTCCGGGCCGTCCGCGTGACGACGGTCTGGACGGACACGCGTGGTGGCCGCTCTTCAGCGCGACGCCCATCGAATACATCGAGAACTACTACCCGGTGATCGTGGAGCGTTACCGCCCGGTGCAGGATGCCGGTGGGGCCGGTCTTCACCGTGGCGGTGCCGGGATCGAGAAGGTGTATCGCGTGCTCGCCTCCGGTTCGATCTCGATCCACGACGACCGCGAGGTGGTGCCGCCCTGGGGCATCAACGGCGGCCTGCACGGCGGCACGTCGAGCAAATGGGTCGTGCGCGCGGGCAAGGACGAGCCCGAGCGCATTCCGTCCAAGACCGACAGCGTCAAGGTCGAGCCGGGTGACCGCATCATCTTCATCACCGCCGGGTCCGGTGGCTGGGGCGATCCGCTGGAACGGCCCGTCGAGAAGGTGCTGAAGGATGTGCGCGACGGGCTGGTGTCACGCCAGAAGGCCGAGCGCGACTACGGCGTTCTTATCGGCGAGAATCTGACCGTGGACGAAAACGGGACCGAGGCTTTGCGCAAGTCCCAGCGCAAGGAGCGGGGCGAACCGGCACCGTTCGATTTCGGCTTCATCCCCGGCGTTCACGAAGCGGCTGAATAAGGCCCTTTGCGGTGGGCGTGCCTAGCGCGCCCACCTTCCCATTCCGGGCACGGTGTGGCCCGGGATCAGATCGCCGGGGATCACCCGGCGTTGTGCTTCGGCCCCTTTCAGGTCTTCCGGCGCGGCCTTCAAAAGTTCGAGCGTTTCCGCGACCATCCGTTCGACCGGCTGACGCACCGTCGTCAGGCTGTAGGGCGCGCGCTGCCCCTCCCGTATCCCGTCGAACCCGGCGAGCATGATGTCATCGGGTATCTTCAGGCCGAAGTTCTCGTTCAGCGCGTCGGCGCAGCCGATCGCCATGATGTCGTTCACCGCGAAGATCGCGTCCGGGAAGCGCGGACCCGGCCCGTTGAAGCGGCGGATCATGGCGTTTCGCGCGCCGGAATAGCTCGATTCACCGTCGACCTCTTCGATTTCGACCCCGGCGACCCCGTCCACGGCGGACCGGAACCCTTGGACCCGGTCGATGCTCGTCGAGCCCTGCGGATCGCCCCGCACGATAAGGATGCGCCGCGCGCCCGCAGCCGCCATCAGCCGACCCAGAACCGCGCTCCCCTCGAAGTTGTCGCACTGGACCCCGGACAGTTCGGACCCGACGACGCGGCGGTTGAACATGACCACCGGGATGCCCAGACCTTCGCTGAGTTTCACGAGTTCCGATGACATCTGGGCCGAGGTGACGACCAGCCCGTCGATGGGATAGCGCATCGCCTGCATCATCACGTCGTCGCTGTCGCGCCCGTCCTGCACCGAGAAGGCGAGGACTTGGCGATGGGTGCGCTGGATGGATTCCACGAACACCTGCAACGTCTCGGAATAAAAGGGATTGTTCAGGTTGCCGCTGATGACCGCGACCATGTTGCTGCGCTTCGACGACAGGCTCGACGCGAACACGTTCGGCACGTAGTTCAGCTCTTTCGCGGCGGCCAGAATGCGGTCGCGCTTTTCCTTCGTGATGCTCGCACCGGGCGTGAAGGCGCGCGACACGGCTGGCTGTGACACGCCCGCAAGTTTGGCCACGTCGAAGGAAGTCACCCGTGATTTAAGACGTGCCATCGCTACAAAATACCTTTTCCGTCCACCACCGCGCCGACCGGGGCCAGCGCGGATCACTCTCTAATGGATTGCACGCCCCGAGGCGATCATATTCTGCACCCATGCCACGGCCCCTTTTCTGGCGGCAATCCCTGCATCCGAATTCAAGGCTCGGGGAGAAAGCCAAGAATGCATGATTGACAATGAATCGAATTCTGAGAAAGATGTGAATGCGTATTCAAGTCAACGACGAGTCGACCAAAACGACCGCGACGCACATCAACGGCAACAGGGAGATACACATGACACACTCCAAGACAATCAAGGGCCTGGTATCGGCGCTGGCGCTTTCGGTCGCCGGTACGGCGGCAAGTGCGCAGGACGCCTCGGAAGGCATCGCACGCGCTCAGGAGGCCCTCGCGCCTTACCTCGAACAGCCGGTTTTCACGGCACCGGGCGACCCCTTCGACATTCGCGAATGCGCCGCGGACCGCAAGATGCTGGCGATCCCGAACAGCAGCGCCAACCCCTTCCTCAAGGGGATCATCGACCGCATGAAAGCGGTGGGTGAGGACATCGGGCTCGAAGTCGCAGAATGGGAAAACCAGGGCCAGCCCAGCCAGTGGGTGCAGGGCTTCGACTTCGCGATCCGCGACGGATTCGACGTCATCAACCTGATTTCGGGCATCTCGCCCGATACGGTCGTGCCGCAGATCACCGCCGCCAACGAGGCGGGCGTGAAAGTGACCACGTCGCATTTCTACGACCCCTCGGATACGCCGAACGAACTGCTGTCCTCGACGCTTCCGGTCGGTTTCAACGAGATCGGCAAGATCCTCGCCAACTGGGTCACGGTGAACACGGATGGTGCGGGCAAAGTCCTTCTCGTCGTGTCGCGTGAAGTGCCGCCCACCATTCCGCTCGTCGACGGGTTCGAAAGCGTGCTCGCCGAGAACTGCCCGGATTGCGAAATCGTGCAGGAGGTCAACGTCGGCGTGGCCGAATGGGGCACCAAGATCCAGTCGTCGGTTCAGTCGGCGCTTCAGGCCAACCCCGAGATCGACGTGATCGTGCCGATCTACGATTCCATGTCGCAGTTCGTCGTCCCGGCTCTTCGCCTGACCGGCAACCTCGGCTCGGTGAAGGTCGCGACCTTCAACGGCACGCCCTTCGTGCTCGACTACATTCAGGAAGGCTCGGTTTCGATGGACATCGGCGAAAGCCTCGACTGGATCGCCTATGCCACGGTCGATGCCAACATGCGTGACCTGTGCGGTCTGCCGGTGCCGGAGAAGCTGAACGTGCCGTTCTACATCTTCGACGAAAGCAACGCCGAGATGGCAGGCACGCCCGCGCAGTTCGACACGGGTTATGGCGACGCCTACGTGTCGGGTTTCCGTGAGCTCTGGGGCCTGAACTGATCCCCATGACAACCGAGCAGATCTCTGCGCGGAACGATCGGGTGGCGTCGACACAGACGCCACCCACGCTTCGCCTGGAGAACATATCCAAGACATTCCGCGCGACCCGTGCGCTGGACAGCGTCTCGCTGACCATCGAGCCGGGCGAGGTGCATGGGCTTCTGGGAACCAACGGTTCCGGCAAGTCCACCCTCATCAAGGTTCTGGCAGGGTTCCACGCCCCCGATCCGGGCGGTTCGATGCAATTCAACGGGCGCGACGTTCCGCTGCCGCTGGACCCTTCGACCTTCCGCCGTCTCGGGATGAGTTTCGTGCACCAGAACCTCGGCCTCGTGCCGTCGCTTACGGTGCTCGAAAACCTCCGCCTGTCGCAGATCGCGCTCGGCAAGGGTCGCCGGATCAACTGGCGCAAGGAACGCGCGGCGGCGCAAGAGACGCTGGACCGCTACGATGTGGACGTCGAACAATGGCGCCGGATCGACGAACTCAGCGCCGTGAACCGCGCGCTCATAGCGATCATCCGGGCCTTCGAGGAAATCCGCGAGGAATGCGAGCGCACGGGTGAACCCGGCCTCGTCCTGCTGGACGAACCCACGCCGTTCCTGCCAAAGGAAGGCGTGGACCGGCTGTTCCAGCTCATGCGGCAGATCGCCGATCATGGCTCCGCCGTCACCTTCATCTCGCATGACATCGACGAGGTGATGGAGATCACCGACCGCGTGACAATCCTGCGCGACGGCAAGGTGTCGGGCGAAATCGAAACTCGCGATGCGAGCCGGGACCAGATGATCGAGATGATTATCGGCCGCTCCCTCGCCAGCGCTGCGCCCCCCGTTCACGTCGCGCGCAAGTTCGAACCGATGGCCCGGCTGAAGGGCCTGTCGGGCGTAGGTATCCCGACCTGCGACATCACGGTCGGGAAGGGCGAGATCCTCGGGCTGACCGGGCTGATCGGCTCGGGCTACGACAAGATCCCCTACCTCGTCTTCGGCGCGGATTCCGCGCATTCGGGCGAAATGACGCTCGACGACGGCAAGCACTTCGACCTGCGCTCAATGACACCGGCAGCCTCCATCGCCGAAAACATCGCGCTTCTGCCCGGTGACCGGGACACCAAGAGCGGCGTCGGCAACATGAAGGTGTTCGAGAACATGCTTCTGCCCGACATCGGCGGTTACGTGCAGGGCGGGTTTTTGCGCAACGGCCAGATGCGGCGCGAGGCGAAGGCGCTCGGAGAACGCTTCGAGGTGCGCCCGAACGACCCGGAACTGAACCTGGGCAACTTGTCTGGCGGGAACGCTCAGAAGGTTCTTATCGCTCGGTGGCTGAAACGCGAGCCGAGGCTTCTGTTGCTGGACGAACCGACGCAGGGCGTCGATGTCGGCACGCGCGCCAACATCTTCAAAGCGGTCAAAGAGGCCGCCGCCAAGGGTATGTCCGTCATCTGCGCCAGCTCCGATGCCGAACAGCTCGCCGAGCTGTGTGACCGCGTGCTCGTCTTCGCGCGCGGCCGTATCGTCGATGAGCTGGCCGGCTCGCAGGTCGACAAGGACAACATCACGCAAGCCTGCTATTCGTCGCTGGGCACGGCCGAGGGTCGTGCACAGGACGCAGCGGGCCAAGACAAGGGGACATCATGAGCACGTCCACGGAATCCGCAACGCCACGCAAGAAGTCCAATGTGAACGCCATGCGGCTGTTCGAACGCTACGCGCTGATCCTCGTGTGGTTTCTGCTGATCGCAGGGTTTTCCATCGCCATGCCGGAATCCTTCCTGCGCTGGGGCAACTTCTCGATCCTCTTCGCCTCCTATGCGCCCGCCGCGCTTCTGGCGCTTGCGATCATCATTCCTCTCACATCGGGGGACTATGACCTCGCCGTCGGGGCGACGATGACATTGTCGTCCTGCATGATCGCGGTCTTGAACTCGTGGATGGATGTGTCGATCGAGCTTTCGATCCTTCTCGCCCTTTTGGGCGGGCTCGCGGTCGGCCTCTTTCATGCGCTGTTCATCGTCTATTTCCGCATTCACTCTCTGGTCGTGACACTGGGCAGCACTTCGCTCATTTCGGGCGTCGTTCAGTGGTTCACCAATTCCTCGACCATCGGCGGCATCGACAACGCGTTGATCATGTGGGTGGTCGGCGGACGGCTGTTCGGCGTGCCTTACGCCTTCTACTACGCGTTCGCGGCGGCAATCGTCCTGTGGTATGTCTTCGACTTCACACCGCTCGGCCGACGGCTTCTGTTCGTCGGGCGTGGGCGCGAAGTGGCGCGGCTGAACGGCATCCCGGTGGAAAAGATGCGCGTGGGCGCGCTCGTCGCCTCGTCCGTCGTCGCCGCGCTCGCCGGGGTGCTCTATGCGGGCGTCCTCGGGTCCGCCGACCCGTATTCGGGGCTGAACTACCTGCTCCCCGCCTTCGCCGCGGCCTTCCTTGGCTCGACGACGATCATGCCGGGACGGTTCAATCCGTGGGGCACTATCGTCGCGGTCTATTTCCTCGGTACCGGGATCACCGGCCTGACCATGTTCGGCATTCCGCTGTGGGTCACAAACGTCTTCAACGGCGGCGCACTGATCCTCGCCGTGACGATTTCGCAGCTGACCCGCGGGCGCGAGGCGTCCGACATCGGCTAAATCGCGAGCGCAGGACGCCTGTCAGCGGGCGGGTTTCTGAGGGGGGGTCGGGCTCTGCCGAGGGCCCGCGCCTGCTGAGGGTCAGGGGGCTTACCGTTGGCCCACATCGGAACCCGACGGTTTCGCTGCACTGACGACGTGTCCCGGTCTTCTCGCGGCAAAAGCTACGAGAAAAAACGGCGTTGAAAGACTGGCTTCAGCACAGTCGATTTGTAATGGGAAGCCAAGACGCACCGCCTGCTGTTTCTTACGGCTTTCAACACGTCTGATGATCGGAAGCACGGGCCGGGGCAAGTTTGCGCGGAGTCTTCGAACCAAACGTCGGCGTGCGAACACCTGCCCCGAAGGTGTCCCGGCACTTGGCTCGCCGAATACCTTCAGGTTTCCCCCTCAACCCGCTTGCGCCCCGAATGCGTCCAGTCGGGTTCGACGGTCTCGCGGGGTGCCGTGAGCGCGGTTTCGCTCAGGTATTTGGTCGAAGACCAGCCGCCGTCGACCGCTAGGATCTGACCGTTGATCCATGCCGACTGCGGTGAGGACAGAAACCAGATCGCGTTCGCGATGTCCTCGACCGTGCCCCATCCGGCGGCGGGAGTCATGTCGGTGTTCATGCGCCGGAAGGCCTCGACCTC
The DNA here is from genome assembly GCF_005871115.1 of Maritimibacter alexandrii. Lineage (NCBI taxonomy): Bacteria > Pseudomonadati > Pseudomonadota > Alphaproteobacteria > Rhodobacterales > Roseobacteraceae > Maritimibacter > Maritimibacter alexandrii. Next base: position 90,441 of record NZ_SWKQ01000013.1, on the reverse strand, counting down.
CAGCCGCGCCTCGGTCATCGGGGTCGGGATCACGCCCGGCGCGACCGCGTTCGAGCGCACGCCGGATGACCCATATTGCGCCGCCATGTGCAACGTAAGCGCATTCAGCCCGCCCTTGGCCGCCGAATAGGCCCCACCGCGCAATCCGCCGACGAGGGAGTAGGTCGAGGATACATTGACGATGGTCGCCGTTTCGCCGAAGGCCGTCAGCGCCTCCCGGCACAGGCGGAACGGTGCGCGCAGCATGAGGTCGAGAAACCGGTCGAGCGTGTCGTCATCGGTGGAATGCACCGGCTCCGGGCTGCCGACGCCCGCGTTGTTCACGAGGTGATCGAGGCGCCCGAATTCGTCCATCGCCAGCGCCACGGCCCGTTTCGGCGCGTCGTCATCGGTGATGTCGGCGGCGAGCGTCACCATCGGGGCGGGGAGGTCGGCCAGACTGGCCCGCGCGGCGTCGAGTTTCGATGCGTCCCGGCCCACGCCGACCACGGCGACGCCGTTTTCGAGGAATGCGCGCGCGGTGGCGAGGCCGATACCGCTCGAGGCGCCGGTGACGATGGCTGATTTCATGCGTTGTCTCCATAGGGCGCGAGCGGTGCGGGCAGGCTCAGAAGATCGGCCGGTCCGATGAACTGCGCAAGCACATGGGCCTGTTTGAGAAAGAGATGGGCGTTCGCCTCGGCGGAAAAGCCGATGCCGCCGTGAATCTGGATGCCGGTGCGCGCGTTGTCGAGCGCGACGCGCGGGGCGAGACGGGTTAGGGCGGCGACCTGAAAGCCCGCGTCCGGGTGACCGTCGCAGAGCGCAATCGCGGCCATGTCGAGCAGGGCCGACACCATCTCGATCCCCAGCGTCATGTTGGCGGCATGGTGCTTGATCGCCTGAAACGTGCCGATGGGTTGACCGAACTGCTCGCGGATCTTGGCATAGTCGACCGCCAGATCACGCGCGCCGGTGGCGACGCCCAGCAGTTGCGCGGCGGCAAGCAGGCGGGCGAGGTCCGCGTCCACGGGCCGATTGGTGCCGGTGCGCGCCATCTTGGCGACGGGCAGACCCGCGCCGAGCGGGGCGGTCGTCTTCGGGTCGGTGACGGGCGAAAGGCCGAAACCGCCGTCCACCCGTATCACCGCGTGATCCGCGCCCTCCGGGTCGATAAGTGTCCACGTTCCGTCGCCCGCGACGCCGACACAGGCGGTCACGTCCGCGTCCAGCCGCCGCGCGATGGCGGTGGCGAGCGCGCCGGGGCCGACGAGGTGACGGCCCAAAGCCACGTGCAGATGGGCCTCTTCCACGATGCTGAAGCCCGCGCCCCCCACCTCCTCGGGCAGGGCGAGCGCGAAGGCCCCGAAGTCCTCCAGCGGGCCAAGGTCGTCACCGCCCATCCCCTCTTGCAGACGCGCCACCGGGTAGTGGCTGTCGAGCATCGCCTGCGCGGCGACAAGGATCTGGCGCAGGTCGTCGCCGGGGGTCAGATCGAAACTCATACCCGGGCCTCCCTCGGCAGGCCGAGGATGCGCTCGGCGATGATGTTGCGCTGAATTTCCGCGGTGCCGCCCGCGATCGTCTCGGAATAGCTTTCAAGGTAGCCATGCGTCCAATGGCTGTCGGTCAGACCGTCGGGGCCGAGCACGTCCATCGCCGCACGCTCGATCCGCTGGGCGAGTTCCGCGAAGGTCAGCCGCACGAGCGAGCCGTCGAAGGGCGTGTCCGGGTCGCGCAGGGCCGTGCGATAGGTCATGGCCCGCACCCCCGCCGCCTCGGCCCGCAGCTCGGCAAGGCGTTCTGCGGTCGCGGTGCCGGGAGTGGGTCGGGCAAGTGCGATCAGCTCTTCGACCTTGACCGACAGGTCGAGTTGCAGGGCCATCGCTGCCGTGCGCCGTTCGAAGGCGAGCGTCGTCATGGCGACCGACCAACCGTCGTCCACCTCGCCCACCACGGCGTCCAAAGGAATGCGCACGTCGTCATAGAACACCTCGGCGAAATGCGTGTCCCCCGCCATGTTGCGGATCGGGCGGACCGTGATGCCGGGGAGCGTCATGTCGCAGATCACCCAACTCAGCCCCTTGTGGCGCTTCGATCCCGGATCGGTGCGGATCAGAAGCTCCTGATAATCCGCGATGTCGGCGTAGCTTGACCAGATCTTCTGGCCGTTGACGACAAGATGGTCGCCCTCGATCCGCCCCACCGTCTTGAGCGAGGCAAGGTCCGAACCTGCGCCGGGTTCCGAAAACCCCTGACACCAGATCGAACGACCATCGAGAATGCGGGGCAGGTGAAATGCCTTCTGGGCTTCGGTGCCACGCGCGAACACGGTCGGCCCGGCGTGGTTCAGCGCGACGAAGGTGCAGTCGAGCGGTGAGGGCGCGCGGGCACGGGCATATTCCTCGTACCAGATCAAAAGCCGCGCAGGCGACAGACCGTGCCCCCCGTATTCCTTGGGCCATGCCAGCCCGGACCACCCCGCAGCCGCGCATTTTGCCAGCCAGTCGGTCGCGTATGTGCGCGAGGCCTGCCCTTCGCGCGGCGCAGGCTCGGCCGGGCGGTTGTGGATGAGCCAGTCCCGCGCTTGCGCGCGAAACGCCTCGTCCTCGGCCGTCGGGTCAAGCTGCATCGCATTCATCCACAAAATTCCATATCGTGGGATCGTAGAATTGCATGTGGCTGTTTCCTCCCTCTGTCCGACTTCCCGGCTCGGCCATAGGCTATACGCCTGAAAACATCTTGGTCAAGCCGGGGGCTGTTGACATGGGGCAGGTCGGGCGGCATTTTCAATTCCGCCGCGCGGGCCAGAAACTGTCCCGCATAATGGGAGAGCTTTCGATGGACTTCACATGGACAGAGGAAAACGACGCCTTCCGCGCGCGGGTGCGTGACTTCCTCGACGGTGAGTTGCCCACCAACTGGGACGAAATCGCGCGGCACGGGCCGGGTTCGCGGGAACAGACCGAGTTCTCGCTCGAATTCTGCCCCAAGCTCGCCGAGGCCGGATTGCTCGTCCCCCACTGGCCCGCCGAATGGGGCGGCGCGGATCGTCCGACATGGGAGCATTTCATCATGGGCGAAGAGATGTGGGCGGTGGGCGAGCCGCGCGGCGGGCAATACATGAACGTCAACTGGATCGGCCCGGTCCTGATGCGCTACGGCTCGAACGCGCAGAAGGCGCAGTACCTTCCCGACATGGCGGCGGGCCGCGCGATCTGGTGTCAGGGGTTTTCCGAGCCCGGTGCGGGGTCCGACCTCGCCTCGCTGCGCACCAAAGCGATCCGTGACGGCGACGATTACGTCATCAACGGCCAGAAAATATGGACCTCCTATGCAGGCATGGCCGACACCTGTTTCCTGCTCGCGCGCACCGGCGGGGCCGATCAGGGGCGCTCGGCTATCGCGATTTTCCTCGTCCCGATGGACACGGCCGGAATCGAGGTCCGCGCGATCCCCAGCCTCATCGGCCACGGCGACATTCACGAGGTCTTTTTTACGGACGTGCGCGTCCCGGCCTCCTGCCGTCTTGGCGAAGAGGGCGAGGGGTGGACGATCATCTCCTACGCGCTGGCCAACGAACGCGTCGGAATCCCGCGCTATGAAATGTCGTCTCAGGTGCTCGACGTGATGGTCGGCGAACTCAAGGCGCGGGGCGCCTTCGGCAATGCAATCGTGCGCGCCAAGGCGGCCGAGGCTGCGGCGGCCTGCGAAGCCGCGCGGCTTTTGGTTTACCGCGTGGTGGACGAGCGGGCGCGGGGCGTGCCGCCGGGCACCGCCGCCAACCTCGCCCGCGTCGCGGTGGTCGAAGCCGACCATGCGGTGACGGATTTCGGGATGGATTTCTTGCCCGACTGTTTCTCGGGAGACGGCCACGCCGGGATGCTCGCCCACCACGAGCGCGCCATCGTCACCGGCATCGCGGCGGGGGCGGCTGAAATTCAGCTGAACCTCGTGGCCCGCCGCCACCTCGACCTGCCGAAAGGAGCCTGACCATGCATCTTGCGTTCAACGAAGATCAGGCGACCTTCGCCACCGTGCTCGCCCAGATGCTGGGGGATGAGGCCGAGACCGGCTTTCACACCGTCGCGGATTGGGGGCGGTTCGATTATGGCACGGCGCTGGATGCGCGGCTCGAAGAGGCCGGGTTCTATGACGCCGCCGCAGAGCCGGACCTCGGCACCGTGGCCGCCGCAGCGATGGTGCACGAGGTGGCGCAAGTCCCGGTGACGGTCGAATGCGCCGCCTCGGCGCTGCTGCGTCCCTTCCTCGGCGGTGACGTGCCGCGCCCGCTGGCCGTCGTGGTCGATGACGCGCCCGGTGCGATCCGGTTTCTGCCGCAGGCGGGGGCGCTCCTGTCGATCACAGACGGGGCGGTGCGGCTCGCGAGGCTCGACGGTCAGGTGTGTGAGGTGGCGAGCCTCTTTGCCTATCCGATGGGTGAGGTGGCGAGTGACACGTTGGACTGGACCGATCTGGAGGTCGATGCCGCGCAAGTCCGCACGCTCTGGCAGATCGCGCTGGCCGCCGAGCTGTCCGGTGTCCTAGCCGGAGGCCTGTCCTCGGTCCTCGCCCACGTGCGCGAGCGGACCCAGTTCGGTCAGGCCTTGGGCAGTTTTCAAGGCGTGCAGCATCGCCTCGCGACCGATGCGGTCTGGCTCGAAGGCGCGCGGCTCCTCATGCTCAAGGCCGCGTCCAGCCGCTCGGCGCAGGATGCGAGCCTCGCGCTTGCTCATGTCCAGAACCACGCCACGCGCATCGGTTATGACCTGCACCAGTTCATGGGGGCGATGGGCCTGACACTGGAACACCCGTTGCACCGCTGGACCTACCGCGCCCGCGCGCTGCGGGCCGAAATGGGTGGCGCACCGATGGCCTTCCTCGACTATGCTGAGGCGAGATGGAGGGCGGCATGAGCGAACTGCCGGAGTTTGAAACCTTGCTGCTGACCCGCACCGGGCGGCGGCTGACGATCACTATGAACCGGCCCGAGGTGCTCAACGCCTTCGGTGGTCCGATGCACTCGGAAATCATCGACGCTCTGTCCTTCGCACGCGACGACACCGGAAGCGACGTTCTGGTCATCACCGGAGCGGGTCGTGCCTTCTCGGCAGGCGGCGACATCGAGGGGATGCGCCGCGTCATCGACGAGCCGACCCTCTTCGACAAGGAAGCCGCCGAGGCCAAGGCGCTCATCTTCACGCTGCTCGACATCGACAAGCCCGTGGTGGCGCGGATCAACGGCGCGGCCATCGGGCTGGGCGCGACCATCGCGTTGTTTTGCGATGTGACCTTTGCCGGTGAAAGCGCCAAGATCGGCGACCCGCATGTGGCCATCGGTCTGGTGGCGGGTGACGGTGGCGCGATCATCTGGCCCGCGCTCATCGGCCTGCACCGCGCCAAGGAATTCCTGCTGACCGGCGAAACCCTGACGGCGGCCAAGGCGGGCGAGATCGGGCTGGTCAATCACGTGGTCGCCGACGATGCGCTCGACGCCGCCGTCGACGGGTTCTGCGACAGGCTGATCGCCGGGGCGCAGCCTGCGATCCGCTGGACCAAGACCGTCATGAACATGGAGCTGAAGCGGGTGGCCCATGCGCTGATGGACCCCGGCATCGCTTATGAATCCCTTTCCGTGCGCACCGAGGAACACAAGGCCCGCATCGATGCCTTCCTCGCCAAAGCCCGCGAGAAACGGAAATGAGCAGGATCGACGAGCGGATGGCGGGGCTCTCCCGCGACCGTCACCGCGCACCGCGTCGTCCCGGTCTCGGCGAGATCGCGCTGGACCTGACCGCGCAAGACCCCGACCCCGAAGTGATCCGCGACGGCGAACGCCGCCTCACACGTGGCGACATGCTGGACATGGCGCTGCGCCTCGGTGGCGCCTTCGAGCGGATGGGGCTGACCCCCCGCGCGCCCATCGCGTTCCAGCTTCCGAATTGGTGGGAGGCGGCGGTCATCAACCTCGCCTGCGCGCTGTTCGGCTACCGGATCGTGCCGCTTCTACCGATCTACCGAAAGGCCGAGTTGCAGGTGATCCTGCCCGCTTGCGGGGTCGAGGCGATCTTTCTGCCGCCCGCCTCGGACAAGGTCGATCACCCGGCCATCGTGGCCGCGCTCGATGCGCCGCCCGCCCATGTCGTGACCGTGCGCGGCGACGCGCCCGGCGCGGCCCGGTTCGACGATCTGGTCGCAGGTCCGCCCGCCGAGCCGCGTCTGCCGGACAGCCGGGACGCCAAGATCGTCATTTTCACGTCGGGCAGCACCGGGCGGCCCAAGGGCGTGATCCACACCCATGACAGCCTCGATGCCGTGGTGCGCAACACCGCCGGGTTCTGGTCGCTCGGGGCTGAGGACGTCATGTATGTCCCGTCGCCCATCGGCCATATCGGCGGGTCGATCTATGCCTTCGAGTTCCCTTGGATCACCGGCTGCCGCACGGTGCTTGAGGATCGGTGGGAGCCTGCGCGCGCCGTGGCCCGGATCGACGCCGAGGGTGCCACGTTCATGGCCGGGGCGACGCCGTTCCTGACCATGCTTCTGGAGGCGGCGGGACAGGCGGGGTCCGACCTGCCAAGCCTGCGCCGCTTCGTCTGCGGTGGGGCCAGTGTGCCGCCTGAATTGGTGCGCCGCGCGCTTGCCGCATGGCCGCAGGCGATCGTCTCGCGCGCCTATGGTTCGACCGAAGTGCCGCTGGCGTGCCCCGGCATCCGCGACCGGGCCTCCGCCGAGGCTCATGCGGAAACCGACGGCGAAATGGCCCTCGACCTGATGCTGGACGAGGGCGAGATCTGCGTGCGCGGACCGCAGATGTTCGTGGGCTACCTCGACCCCGAGGATGACGCGGGCGCTTTTACCCAAGACGGCTTTTTTCGCATGGGCGATCTGGGCCGGATCGTGGACGACCGTTTCATCGTCATCACCGGGCGCAAGAAAGACATCATCATCCGGAAGGGCGAAAATATCAGCCCGCTGGAAATCGAGAACGCGCTGCTCGCGCACCCGCTTGTCGATCAGGTCGCCATCGTCGGCGCACCGGACCCGGAACGCGGTGAAATGGTCGTGGCCTTCGTCGTGGCGCGCGACGGCTTCGATTTCGCGGCAATGACCGATCACCTCATGGCCGCCGGATTTGCACGGCAGAAGTTTCCCGAACGTCTCGAACGGCTCGAGGCGCTGCCGATGAACGCGGTGGGAAAGGTGCAGAAACCTGACCTGCGGGCCAAGGCGGCGGCGCTGGTCACGAAGGCCTAGGTGCGGTTCGGCGCGTGCAGGCGATGTTCGGTGCCGATCGCGCCGGGCGAACGGAAGGCAAGACCAGAATGAAAGACGGCAATCAGGACGGAACTCAGGCGATCCGGCGCGCGGCGGCGATCCTGAAGCAGATCGCGCATGTGTCTGGCGACGCGCCCAAGACCCTGCGCACGATTTCCGAAGCCGTGGGTCTGCCCCGCTCGACCACCCATCGCATCCTGAAAAGCCTCACCGACACCGGGCTGGCCGCCTACAACGCCGACACCCGCCGTTACGAGGTGGGGATGCTCAGTTACGAACTCGGCCTCGCCGTCAGCGACCGGGTGCTTGGCCTCGCCCCGTGGACGGCCTGCGTGGACCGCGTAGCCGAACGCGCGAACGTGACCACCTATCTGATGCGCCGCTCGGGGTTCGAGGCGGTGTGCATCCACAAGGCCGAGGGCCGCACCGTGATCCGCGTGATCCCGGTCGAGGTGGGGCAGAGGCGCTATCTGGGCGTCGGGGCGGGGGCCACCGCGCTTCTCGCCGGGCTGCCGGACGCGACCGCCGAACGGGTGATCGCGGCCATCGCACCGGAGTTCGACGCCTTCGAAAGCCTGAGCGCCGACAGCGTGCGCGACGCGATGGACCGCGCCCGCCGCACCGGATTTGCGGAAAGCCGGGGGCGGGCCTATCGCTCGATCTTCGGGTTGGGGCGGGGCATCAGGGCCTTCTCGGACCAGCCGGACCTTGCCATTTCCATCGCCGTCCATGCGCAGGATGTGAACGACACCCGTATCGAGGACTGGAAGCGGATCATTTCGGAAGAGATCGACGCGACCGAGGACCGGATCGGGCCCGTCGGTTAGGTCGGGCCGCGTGCGACGTGCCGAATGAACATTTCGGCAAGGTATGTGGCATCGTCGGCCAGCCTGTCCGTATGACCGTCCACGATGGCCTGAATGCTCATACCGCTGATCGTACCTGAGATCATGCGCGCGCTCTGGTCGATGTCGATATCGGGAAGCAACTCGCCCATGTCCTGCGCCTGTTTCAGGTAGCTGCGCAGGTTGGCGTGATAGGCCGCCTGAAGCGACGCGACACGTGGTTGCAGGTCCGGGCTCGCGCCCATGGATTCGACGATCAGGTGATACAGGGCGATGGCGCTGTCGGGCATGTCGCGCACGGCGTCGAGTTGCAGGCGGATGCGTTCGGCCAGCGCCGCGCAGCCCCGGCGGTCGCCCACACGCTTTTCGACATGGCGCAGGAAGCGGTCCTCGATCGCGTCGAGCACGGCGATCAGGAGGGCGAGCTTGGTGCCGAACCGCTGCACCGGGAGGCCCTTGCTGTAACCCGCATCGAGTCCGATCTGTGCGAGGTTCGCGCCGGAGATGCCCTTTTTGCGGATAAGCGCCATGGCCGCGCGCAGCATCCGGCGGTCGGATTCCTCGCGCCGCTCTTTCTTGGGGCCCAGTTCAACGCTCGCGTTCATCGAAGTGTCCTTTCACGCGTTGCGCCTTTTGCCACCGGGCGCGCAGGGTTCGCAAGCCGCGCCGCTCATCGCATCGTGCTGGCGCCGGGCAACCACGTCACGATGCCCGGCACGAGGATCAGAAGGATCACCACCGCGATGGCGGTGAGGGCGAAGGGCAGCACGCCCAGAAACACGGTGCCGAGGGAAATGGGCTTGCCGAGGTTCGCCTCCGGGTCCGACGCGATCCGGTGGACGATGAAGGTCAGGATACCAAGGGGCGGGGTCAGCAGCCCGACTTCGGCCATCACGACAAGAAACACGCCGAACCAGAGCGGATCGACGCCGACCGAGATAAGCGGTGAGAGCAGCACGGGGATGGTGAGCAGCATCATCGCCAGCGTGTCCATGAACATGCCGAGGATCAGGTAGGCGACGATCAGGATGAACAGAAGCTCAATGCGTCCGAGCCCGAGCTCCGCGATTTCGGTCGCGATGAAGTTGGGCACCTGACTTAGCGCCATGGCGCGGGTCAGGACGGCAACGCCGACGATCAGCAGAAAGACCGAGGCGGTGCCGGTCAGCGTGCCGATCAGGGACTCTCGCAGCATTCGGATCACGGCGCGAAACCCGCCTCCGGTGCGAAACAGATGGATGGCGCCAAGGGTCAGGGCGGCGAACATGCCGCAGACCCCGGCCTCGGTCGCGGTGAAGATGCCCGCGAACAGCCCGCCGATCACGATGGTGATGACGATGGCGATGGGGATGACGTCGAGCGCCGAGCGCCAGCGCATCCCCCATGTCACGTCCGACATATCGACACGCGGGGCAAGGCCGGGGCGCAGCTTGGCGCTGACCACGATCATCGCGGCGAAGGCAAAGGCGAGGAGCAGGCCCGGAATGACGCCGGCCAGAAGCTGTTGTCCGACCGGCAAGGACGCGGCCCCGGCATAGACGACGAGCAAAAGACTGGGCGGGATGATCTGCCCCAGCGTGCCCGCTGCGGCGACGCTGCCTACCGCCAATTGCGGGCTGTAGCCGGATTTCAGCATCTCGGGGATCGACACGCGCCCCAGCGCATAGGTGATGCCGATGGTGCTCCCGGAACTCGCAGCCAGCGCCGCGCCCGCGAAATTCGTGGCGACCGCCAGCCCGCCGGGCATCCAGCCCAGCCACACGCGCGCCGCGCCGAAGGCCGAGGTCGTGAGGCCGGATTTCCACAGGATCATGCCCATCAGGATGAACATCGGAATGACGGACAGGGACCACGACGCGGTCGCGTCGAAGGCCACGCTTTCCATGGTCGAGCGCACGACCCGCGCGCCCGACAGGCTGTAAAGCCCGATCACGGCGGCGCCCAGCATGGCGACCCCGACCGGGATGCCCATGAGCAGAAGCACGATGGACAGAAGAACGATCAGAAGCCCCACGATCTGTTTCGGAAGATCGCCCGCGAGCATCAGGTAAAGCGACCCGCCCGCGACGATGAGCGCGATGACGAAGATCACGACGCCAACGCGCGAGGCGGGGCGGGACAGGGTGGCGGCCTCGGCGCTCATACGGCCTCCCCTTCGGCATGGACCGTGTCGGGCAGCGGATAGCGCCCCGAGAAATAGCGAAAGCTGGTGGCCGCGGTTTGCAGGGCAAGGGCCAGAACCCCCGCGGGGGCCATGAACATGGTCGGCCAGACGGCGACCGGCGGGCTGGACGACGTGGTCTTGCCGAAAGCGGCCGCATCCATCGCCTCGTTGAACGCATGATACGCCAGCACCAGAAGCAGAACGGTGGCGATCAGACCGAAGACCCCTTCGACCATCCGGCGCATCGTTGCCGGAAGCGTGTCGAGCAGGATCGTCACCTTGATATGTTCCTGCTTCCATTCGGTGAAGGCGAAGGCCATCAGCGTGAGCGTGGGCATCCACCAGTTCTGGGTGTATTCCAGCGTGCCGGGGAAGGGCCGGTTCATCGCCGCGCGCCCCGTCACGTCCACCAGCACGTTCACGGCGAGGAGCACCAGCGCGACCCCTGCGATCAGGGCGAGGGCCAATGCCAAGCCGTCGACAAGCCGCAACAGCGCGGGGTCGGTCGGCCCGGGGCCGGTCGGGTCAGCGGGTCGGTTCACGTCGGTCATGATGTTTGAAATCCTTCACCCGAAACGGCGGCGAAGCAAGGGCGGCCCGCCCCAGCTTTGGGGGGCGGGCCGGAGAGGTTCAGTTCATAAGGCCGGGCGTGACCTCGGAATTGAACTTCTCGTAGAAGTTCGACAGGTCCACCTCGGACAGTCCGGCGAAGGCGTCCACGATGGCCTCGGGCGTGCGCTCGGCAACTTCGTAACCATCGGCGACCAGCGCCTCGGTCCAGTAGGCGATGCGCGCCTGATAGTCGTCGACGAAGGCCTGCGGATCGCTCACGCTATCCGGCGCCGTGTCGGCCAGACCCGCGACATAGGCCGCGCGCTGTTCCTTGGCGATGGGCTCCAGCGCCGAGACGTCGTTCGTGTGGATCACGTCGCCCGCGGCGATCAGCTCGCCCGCCTTGGCTTCGATGTCCATGTAGCCTTCCCAGATGTCATAGGCGGCCTTCACGTTGGCCTGCGTGATGAAATCCTGAAGCTCTTTCGGAAAATCGTTCCAGACGTCGAGGTTCATCACCCAGGTCGAGGCCTGAAGCTGCGCCATCGTCACCGGCACGTATTCCGGCGCGACGTCCTTCAGCACCAGCCCGTCCGCATATTGGTTCGGGTTGATGACCATGCAGTCGAACACGCCCCGTTGCAGGCCCTCATAGGCCTCGCCCCAAGCGATGGACACGGGCGTCATGCCGAGCGCCTCGGCGGTCTGCGACCAGACGGCACCGATGGCGCGGGCGCGTTTGCCCTGCGCGTCCTCGGGGGTCGAGATCGGCGTGTTGCACAGCAGGTTGTAAGCGGGCGTCGCCGTGGCTTGCAGCACCTTCACGTTGTGGCTGGCGTATTCCTGCGTCAGCGGCTCGAAGGTCAGCACGGTTTCCAGCGCGGCTGCACCGCCCGCCGCCACGTCATGCACGGTCGAGCCGGACAGGGCGGCACCCATGCCGAAAAGCCACGATCCCACGGGCAGTTCCTGCGGCATGTAGGACGGGATGATAAGGCCGATGTCGGCCACCCCGTCGCCCACGCCCGACAGCGTGTCGAGCGCACCCAATAGGGACGAGGACCAGTAGTTCTCGAACGTGATCTTGCCGCCGGTGAATTCGGTGATCGATTCCTCCCACGCGACCATCGCCTTGCCGAAGTTGGCGTTCTGGTCGCCCGAGAAGTCGGCGAGTTTCAGGGTCATGGGCTCGAGATTGTCGAGCCATTCCTGCGCTGTGGCCTGCGACGTGACCGACATCGCGATCAGCGCGACGGCGGACACACTTGTCCAAGTCTTGAATGTCATCAGTTCCTCCCTGTGCCGTCTCCGGCGCTTGTCCTTGTCGCGGTGTGGGCCGCGATGTCAGGAACGCTAGCACCTCCTACTTTGTGGGACAAGATTTCATGCTTGGCTAATTCACTGGTAAGCGAAAAATTTTGTGTGAACGCGGGGTGGGGCGACATATCGCCATGATTTCATGAATTATTCGTGCGGACACACTTCTTCCAGCCTGCGACGACCAGTGTCTCGAAACATGAGATGACGCCGATTTTGTCCCGCTATATGAGATGGAGGCTTACGCCGTCGCAAAATACGGGACGGCTCACCACATCGCGACGAAGTCGGGGTCGAGGCGCACGTCGATCAGAAACGGCGCGGTGCGGGGCCTGTTTTCGAGAGCCTCCGGGAGCGCATCCAGATCGCCCGCGCAGCGGATCGCGACCCCGTCGCCGCCCAATGCGCGGGCGACGGTCGTGAACTCCGGCCAGTCGAACAACGTGATCGCGGGGTCGAGCTGCTTGTCGCGAAACTGGATATGCTCGGCCCCGTAGCTCCCGTCATTGAACAGCACCACGATCAGGTCGAGGCCCGCGCGCACCGCCGAATGGAACTCGGCCAGATTGCCGAGCATGAAGCCGCCGTCACCGCAGAACAGCACGGTCGGGCGGTCCGGCCGCATCACCCCTGCGCCGACGGCGGTGGCAAGGCCAAGCCCGATGGCCCCGAAACTGGCCGAGGTCACGTGGTCGCGGGGGCCGGGGGCTGTCAGCAGGCCATAGCTCTTGACCATCCAACGGCCCGCGTCCGTGACCAATGTGCGATCCGAGGGCAGGATGTCGTTCAGCCGCGCCAGCGTGGTCAGGAAATCCACCGAACCGTCGCGCGGGGTCGTTGCGGTCGCGGGTGGGGGCATGTCCAACCCCTGAGCGGGCAGATCGTTGGTGAAGCCCGAGCCGGGGATGTCCGCCTCGTCGATCCAATACCGAAACGTGTCGGCCACGCTCGCCGGATCGCCCAGAATCGACACATCCGCAACCGCGCCGGTGCCGAGGTCGCAGGCCCGGTCCGCGATCTGGATCACGCGCTTGTCCTTGACGAAAGCGCCCTGCGCCGTCGTGTGGAAATTGAGCGATGCGCCGAACGCGATGATGCAGTCCGCGCCCATGATCGCATCGGTCGCCTGCGGCGTGCTGACGGTGCCGCAAACGCCAAGCGCGTGGTCCTCGCCCCGAAACAGATTCTTGGCGCGCATCGTCGTGGCCACCGGCGCCTCGATACGGCGGGCGAGCGCGAGCAATGCGTCGCGCGCGTCGATGGCCCCGCGCCCGGCCAGCACCACGGGCCTGCGCGCGGCGGCGATCATGCCGACCGCGTTGTCCAGCGCGTCGCCCTCGATCTCGGTCTTGGGTAGGGCGGGCACGTCCCAGCTTACGTCATGGCCGTCGACATCGGACCATTGGAAATCGGCGGGCATGTTGAAGGCGATGGGCCGCCGCTCGGCCTTGGCACGTCGCACGGCGCGCGCCAGATCGTCGAGGGCCGTTTGCGGGCTGCGCATCTGCTCGAACCCCGCGCCCGACGACAGGATTACCGCCTTCTGGTCGATGTTCTGAAGGTTCTCGCGGTCGTGCACCGGCGTGTCGCCACACAGGAGCACGATCGGCGTATTCGACCGCACCCCCTCGGCAAGCGCCGTGACGCAATTGGTCAAAGCGGGGCCGTGGGTGACGGTGCAGAAGCCGACTTCGCCTGTCAGCATCGCAGCGCCGATGGCCATGAGCACGGCACCGTTTTCGTTCGCGGCGGTGACGTAATGCGTGCCGTCCAGCCGCGCGTAGGCATCGACGAAATAGGCGTTGGCATCGCCCACGACGCCGAAAAGATGTGTCACGCCATGGACCGCGAGACTGCGGGCGAGACCCGCGAACAGGTGATTGGGCATGTCGACTCCCGTGGCCGCCTGAGCTGGCGCCTTGATTTCGCTAACTCACGGATTAGCGAAATTCGCCGGGTCGGGCAATGGAGACGTTCAGGAGGTTTGTCCGATCTGGGTGGAACGAGTGGAGGCGCAGCGGTTGTCTCTCCGGCCTGACCCATCCGCGACGCTTACTTTGCCAGCCGTAACGTGAAGCAAGATCAAAGGCTTATCCGCTACAGTTGTAGCGGCCTGAAACAGTTGGCACAGGTTCGGGCAGGCTTCTCACCGCCGAGCTGTGAAACCGAAGTTTCTCAGATGCGAGGGCGAGCCGGCCAAGGCGCAACCTCGACCCGCTGCCCCCGCAAAACGCCCGGTGAGGGACGCTATTTCGGCGCGACGAAAGCGGGTGAACCTGCTCTTGCCCGGACCCGTTCGAGAAGCCCCGCCACCGGCAGCCTACAAGGTCCGTTTCGAAATTCCTGTTGACATCGCAACAAATCCTGACGAACGTGATGAACGTGCCGGAGAGGGAAACCGGCCAAGGGAGGACATCATGAAAGTCAGTTTTACCGGCCTTTCGGCCGCCGCTCTTCTGTTGCTCGGAACCAGCCTCGGTGCGCAGGCCGACACGATCAAGGTCGGCGTCGTCGCGCCGTTTTCGGGGCCGTTCGCGCTCTACGGCAAACAGTTTCAGGAAGCGATCGAAGTCTATCAGGCCGAGCACGGCACCACCGCCGGCGAGCACGAGATCGAGTTCATCTACAAGGACTCCGGTGGCCCGAACCCGGATCAGGCGCGCAGCCTGACCCAAGAGCTTCTGATCAAGGAGCAGGTGGATTACCTTGCAGGCTACGTGTTCACGCCGAACGCGATGGCCGTCGCCCCGCTTCTCGACCAGTCCGAGACGCCGCTGGTGATCTTCAACGCCGCCACCAGCGCGATCAACGCGCAGTCCGACTTCTATCTGCGCACCAGCTACACGCTCTGGCAGGTTTCGATGCCGCTGGCGGAATGGGCCTATGAACAGGGCATCCGCTCGGTCGTGACGACAGTGACGGATTACGGCCCCGGGATCGACGCCGAGAATGCCTTCGTCGCGGCCTTCACCGAGGCCGGGGGCGAGGTGCTGGATTCGATCCGGATGCCGCTGTCGACCACCGACTTCACGCCGTTCATCCAGTCGATCCGCGATCAGTCGCCGGATGCGCTGTTCACCTTCCTGCCCGGCGGCCCGCCCACCTTCGGGTTCACCAAGACCTATAACGAAAACGGTCTGCGCGACGAGGGGATCATGTTCCTGGGCACGGCCGAGACGGAGGAATCGAACCTTCAGGCGTTCGGGGATGCCGCCATCGGCCTCACCACCGCCTATCACTACTCCGCCGACCACGACAGCGACATGAACCGGGCTTTCATCGCAAAGAATCTGGAGTTGCACCCGGACTCGGTGACCAACTGGGCGACCATCGGGGCCTATGACGGCACGCACCTGATCTATGAAATGGTCGAGGCGGCAGGGTCCGACGGCCCGGCGGCGATCGAAGCGGCGAAGGGGCTGGAATGGGAAAGCCCGCGTGGCCCGCTGGTCATGGACCCGGAAACGCGGACCGTCGTGCAGAACGTCTATATCCGCGAAGTCGAGCGCGACGAGGAAAGCGGCCTTCTGGTCAACCGTGAGAAGGGCGTGATCGCCACCGTGGGCGATCTCGGCTGGGGCAAGTAAAGGACGGGGCAGGGCGCCTTCGGGCGCCTTGCCTGACCGGCAGCAGGGCAGGCGATGTCGCTCATTCTCAACATCCTGATCGACGGGGTCGCCTATGGCATGATCCTGTTCATGATCTCGGTCGGCCTGTCGGTGACGATGGGGCTGATGCGGGTCATCAACCTTGCCCACGGCGGGTTCGCCATGCTGGGCGGTGTCGTCGCCCACGTTCTGATGAGCGAGGCGGGCGTCGGATACGTTCCGGCCGCGCTTCTAAGCATCGCGGCCACCGTCGCGCTCGCCTGGCCGCTGGAGCGGCTGATCTATCGCCGCATCTATGGGTTCGGCGACTTGCAGCAGGTGCTGGCGACCATCGGGCTTACGTTCCTTATGATCGCGACCGTGAACCGCCTCCAAGGCTCCACGCTGCTTGCGCTGCCGTTGCCCGGCGGGCTTGCGCAGTCGGTGGACCTTGGGTTCCGCACGCTGCCACTGCACCGCATCGTCGTGATCGGGGTCGGCGTCGCGGTCATCATCGGGCTGTGGCTGCTGATCGACCGGACCCGGTTCGGAATCCGGCTGCGCGCCGCCGTGGACAACCGTGCGACGGCCGGGGCCATCGGGATCAACACCGGCCTGATCTATTCCGCGACCTTCTGCCTTGGTGCCGGCCTTGCCGCCCTCGGCGGTATCCTCGGGGCTGAGATGCTGCCCATCGAGGCCTATTATCCGCTGCGCTACATGGTGCTCTTTCTGGTCGTCGTCGCCGTCGGCGGCATGGGGTCCATCGCGGGAAGCTTCGCGGCCGCGCTGGGCCTCGGACTGATCGAGACAGCATCGCGCTACCTCGTGCCCGAATACGGGACGATCTTCTATTTCGCCTGCATCATCGTGTTCCTCGCGGTCAGGCCCAAGGGTTTGTGGGGGCGGCTCGCATGACACGTCTCGCCCGTATCCCCTTCGCCGCCGAGGCGCTTCTGGTCCTCGTCGTGATCGCGGCCTTCTTCGCCTTCCCCTACAATCTCGCGTTCGTGACGCGCATCCTCATCATGGTGCTCTTCGTGCTGTCGATCGACCTCGTGCTCGGGTTCGCGGGGATCGCGACACTGGGTCAGGCGGCGATGTACGGCACCGGGGCCTATGCGGCGGGGCTGTTCGCGGTGCATGTGACGGCGGCGCCGCTTCCCGGTCTGGTGGTCGGGATGGTGGCCGGTGCGATCCTCGCCGTCGTGTCGGGTCTGGTGCTCATGCGGACCAAGGGCCTGACGCTTATCATGCTCACCATCGCGGTGGCGCAGATCTGCCATGAGATCGCGAACAAGGCGCGCGACGTGACGGGCGGGGCGGATGGCCTGCGCGGTATCCGGATGGAGCCGGTGCTGGGCCTGTTCGAGTTCGATTTCATCGGTCGCACGGCATATTGGTATGTGGCGGTCGTGGTGTTCGTGGTCTTTCTCGCACTGCGCAGGCTGGCCGCCGCGCCGCTTGGCCTGTCGCTGCGCGGCATTCACGAAAGCCCCGAACGCATGACCGCCATCGGCGCGCCGGTCTACCGCCGTCAGGTGCTCGCCTACACTCTGGGTGGCGGGATCGCCGGTATAGCCGGGGCGCTGGCGGCGCAGGTCACCCAGCTCGTCAGTCTCGAAGTCTATTCCTTCACGCTGTCCGCCGAGGCGCTCATCATGCTGATCCTCGGGGGCACCGGGCGGCTGTGGGGCGCGATCGTGGGCACCGTCCTTTTTATGACTGTGCATCATGTCGCGGCCAGTGCCGATCCGTTCAACTGGCTGTTCCTGATCGGGTTCCTCGTCCTCGGCGTCGTCTTTTTCCTGCCCGGCGGGATGATCCGGCTTCCGGCGGCGCTCATGCGGTTGGGGAGGCGCTCATGACCACCGGGCTTCAGGTGCGCGGGCTTCAGAAACGGTTCGGCGGGATCGTGGTCGCCGACGACATCAACGTCGACCTGCCATCCGGCGCCCGCGTCGCGCTGATCGGACCGAACGGGGCGGGCAAGACGACCTTTTCCAGCCTCATCACGGGCAAGCTGACCCCCAGCGCGGGCGAGATCACGCTGGACGGGCGGGACATCCGCCCGATGGGCGAGGCCGAGCGGGTGCGGGCGGGCATCGCCAAGACGTTCCAGATCACCACGCTGTTTCGCGACCTCACGGTGCGCGACAACCTTCGCCTTGCCGCGCAGGAACGCGATGGGCGGGCGCGGGCTTGGTTCCGACGCGCCGACAGCTGGTCCGATGTCGAGGACGAGATCGCCGCGCAACTCGCGGCCTTCCGGCTCGCCCCCTTGGGCGACAAGCGCGTCTCCGACCTTGCCTATGGTCAGCAGCGGTTGGTGGAAATGGCGATGACCCTGATGCTCAAGCCACGCGTCCTGATCTTGGACGAGCCGGCGGCCGGGGTTCCGTCGTCCGACAGCCACCTGATTACGGATGCGATCGAACGGCTGCCCGACGACCTCGCCGTGCTCATCATCGAGCATGACATGAAGCTGGTGTTCCGCGTCGCGCGGTCGATCATCGTTCTGGTGAACGGGCGCATCCTGACACAGGGCGCGCCGGAAGACATCGCAGCGGACCAGCGGGTGCGCGACCTGTATCTGGGGGCGCATCATGGCTGATCCGGTGCTCAAGCTCGAAGGCGTCGTGTCGGGATATGGCGATACCACGGTGTTGCACGGGATCGACCTGACGGTTGGGCAGGGCGAGCGGGTGGCGATCATCGGCCGCAACGGCGTGGGAAAAACCACGCTCCTGTCCACCGTCATGGGCCTGACCCGGCTGCACGCGGGCCGGGTCATGTCTGCGGGCGTCGATGTCTCGACACTTGCGCCGCACAAACGGGTGGGGGCCGGTCTTGGCCTTGTGCCCCAGACCCGCGACATCTTCCCCTCGCTGACGGTGGAAGAAAACCTGCTCGCGGGCCTGCGCGGTGACGCACGGATCGACGAGGCGTATGAGATGTTTCCGCGTCTCGCGGAACGCCGCACAAACGGCGGCGCCCAGCTGTCCGGCGGCGAGCAGCAGATGCTCGCCATCGCGCGCACGCTTCTCGGTCAACCGCGCCTGTTGATGCTGGACGAGCCGCTCGAAGGGCTGGCCCCGGTGATCTGCGACATGCTCATGGAGACGTTCGAACGGATTGCGGCGGACGGCACACATACCGTTCTGCTGGTCGAGCAGCACACGGAACTGGCGCTGGACTTCGCGGAACGTGTCGTGATCCTCGACGCGGGCGCGGTGGTCGAGGATGCGACCGCCGAGGCGCTCCGGGCAGATCCCGCACGGGTCGAACGCCACGTCGGGGTCGGGATGCTGGCGGACTGAACCTGTCGCCCTTGACAGTCGGCCCGCCATTGGACAGTTCGAGGTGACGATCTACGCGGGGCCGGTGCATGGCGAAAGACGACAAATCCAAAGACGGAGCGGGCCGCTGCCCGGAAGCACGGATTTCCAGCCCGACGCGGCTGGGCAAGGCCGGTCATCGCGTTATCGACATCAACACCTACATTCCCTACTTCCTGTCGCCGGTGAACAACGCGCTCTCGTCGGGCGCGTCGGCCCAATACCTGCGCGACTACGGGATCGGGATCGTCGACTGGCGCGTGATCTCGATGCTCGCCATCGAACCGGGCATTCCTGCCTCCCGCATCTGCTCGGTCGTGTCGCTCGACAAGGGCGCGACGAGCCGGTCGCTCGCCAAGCTGGCCGAGGTCGGTATGGTCACCTTCGAGACCTTCGAGAACGATCCGCGCCGCCGGAAATGGACGTTGAGCGAGGCAGGGTACGTGATCCACGACACGATCCTCGCCGCCGCGCTGGAGCGTGAGCGCAAGCTGATCGCGGGCGTGGACCCGGACGATCTGGAGGCTTTCCTGCGCGTGATCCGCATCATGCGGCGCAACGTCGACGACCTTTAGGTCGCACGGCGGGGACTGCCCCGTCTTCCGGTCTCACTCCGCCCGGAAACGCCGGACAAGCTCTTCGGGGATCGGCGCAGATTTCAGTCCGCGCTCCGGGTCTTTCACGGTCCAGACGCGGGTTTCGACCCCTTCGACACAGACCTTGCCGTTCTTCGTAAGCGTATGACGAATGTCGAAGCTACGGTCCTTCACTTCGGCCACTTCCGTCGTGATCTCGATATCGTCGCCGTAGCTGCACGGTGCCTTGAACGTCGCACGGGTGTCGACGAGGGGGCAGCCCGCCGCGCCGAATTTCGCCAACATCTCCTGCTTGGGCCACCCTGCGGCTTCGTAGAGCATCGAGGTGCCGTGGTCGAACCAGCGGAAGAACTGCGGGTTGAACACGATGCCCGCCGGGTCGCAATCGCCCCATTCCACACGGCGCTTGAGGGTGTTCGACAGCATTATTTGTTCCTTTCGTCGAAGACGCGTTTCGCCTTCATTTCGGATTTCGGCAGGGTGTTCGGCGTCACCACCTCGACGGCGCAGCGGATTTCGCAACGCGAGCGGATTTCCTTGGCCACCCGGTCGGCCACGTCGCTTTCGTGTTCGACCAGCACCCGCATGACGTCGAGGCCGTCATCCTGCGTCGTCAGCCGGATCTGGAATTCGTCGCCGGTACCGGGAACGGCGCGCACCGCCTCTTCGATCTGGACCGGGAAGAACTTGATGCCGCGCAGGTTGATGAGGTCGTCGGAACGGCCGGTCATGCACCCCAGCCCGCGAACGTGATTGCGGCCACAGGCACAGGGTTCACGGCTGAGGCGGGTATAGTCGCCCACGAGGAAGCGAAGCTGTGCGGAGCTTTCCGAGTTGAGGTTGGTGCAGACCGTCAGCCCGCGCTCACCTTCGGCCACGGGGCTGAGGGTATCGGCATCGACGGTTTCCCAAAGCTGGATGTCTTCCATGAAGTGAATGAACGGCTCGTCGCCTTCCTGATATTCGGGGCAGGAGTAGCCGCCGCAATGGGGGGAGGCTTCGGTGCAGCCGTAGAATTCGACCGCTTTGGCCGCCCACAGGTCTTGCAGCCGTTCGAGCGTGCCGGAAACGCCTGAGAACGGCTCGCCCCCCGTGACCATCCACTTGATCGACGTGGCCGCCGGGTCCATCCCCATGTCCTGCATCACGCGGCCCAGATACAGCGCGTAGGACGGGGTGCAGACGAGGACGGTGGGTTTGAAGCGGTCGATGAACGACGCGCGCGCGTGGCCGTCCACACCGCCACCCGGCACGACGGGCAGACCCATCTTGGCCAGCGTGTATTGCACGCCCCAGGCGAACACATGCGGGCCGAAGCCGACCATCGGGATCGCGCTGTCGCCCTGACGCAGCCCGCCGGAATACAGCGCGCGGGCGTTGGCCTGTTCCCAATACTGGCGGTCGAAATGGGTGTAGCGGAAGACACGGGGCACACCTGTCGATCCCGAGGATGAAAACAGCATCCAACCGCGGTCGGCCCAGTCCTCGTCCGAACAGGTCGTGTAGGTGCCGTAGGGCGGATGTTCGGTCGCGTCCTCCATCATCTCCTGCTTGGTGACGATGGGCCAGTTGGCGATCAGGCTGTCGCCGTCTTTCAGGTCCGTGGGGGCCACGCCCAGCTTGTCGAACCGGCGGCGGTAAAAGGCGCTGTTTTCATAAAGAAACGGGGCGACGGCGGCGATCTTTTCGTTCTGGACCGCTTCGATCCGGTCGCGCGACCACGTGTCCTTTTCCGACCAGTATTCCGGCGTGACCGGCGTCGAGCGATCCTCGTGATACGTCTCGAGCACGGCTTTCCATGTCTTGCGCGTCTCGTCCGCGCGGGCGCTTGGGTGCGTCATGTCATCCTCCCTGACAAAAGGCTCCGGCGGCCCTCCCGCCGCCGAAGCCCATGGCTCACGCTTCTTCGAGCGATCCGCGCTTGATGCCGATGTCGGAGCGGTAGCTCTGCGCCGCTTTCGAGATCGGGCTCGGGGCCACGGTCGCACGGATGCGGACCTGCCGATGCGGTTCGATGTTGCCTGCCGAGCGCGATCCGCCACCGTCCTCACCCCAGATCAGCACGACCTCGGTGCCCGGTTCGGCAAAGGCCACGTCAACGGAAGCGATCGACATCATCGCGCGTTCGTTGGTGGTGTAGCCGGGATAGGTCGCAAGGCCGATCAGGTTACCGTCGGTGTCTTCGACGCGGTCGTAATGCATCCGTGCGATGGCGGCCAAGGGCATGGTGATGGGAAGCGGGTTCACCTCGCCGGTATCCTCGAGCATCGACTGCTGCACGCCCATCACATCCTCGGCGTTCCACACCAGCGTCACCTTGCGGCGTTTCTGCTCGGTCCCCATCGCCTCCAGCGCGTCGCGCCCGATGAAGTCGTGGTCGAACTTGATGATGTGGCCGTAATTCACGTCATAGGGCGTGAGGTAATAATCCTCGATGTTCTCGGAATAAAGCGACCCGCCGAGCGACATCCGCATGGAGGCGTTCTTGGCGCTCATCCAGTCGCGATAGCCCTTGGTGCCTTGTCCGGTATAGACGGCGGATACGGGAACCGCCCACCAGCCGCTTTCGATCACCGTGGTGAAATAGGCGATGGAGCCGACCATGCGCAGGCCGTATTTCTCGCCCGCCGTCATCAGGAGCTTCTTCACGGCGCGGTAATCGTCCCACGGCCCGGAAATCTCCAGCCCCGGCATCCCGCCCATCGAGTGACGCATGCCGCGCGCGGTGTAGTCGCCCAGCTTGATCTCGGCGGATTTGAAGAACTTGATCTCGGGCAGGGGGCCGCCGTTCAGCTCTTCCAGCAGTTCCCACGCCTTCGGACCTTCGACCTGAAAACGGTAGAATTCGCGCCGCTTGGCCTTGTTCAGCGTCCACATCGGGTCGCTTTCGGTCGTCACGTCGAAATCCAGCACTTCGGCGTTGTATTCGACCCATTCGGTCGTCGCCGGGTTGCCCACGACCATGTAGTCGTCTTCGCCCATCCGGTAGAGGATCGCGTCACCGATCAGGTAACCTTCGGGCGAGCAGCAGACGAGTTGCTTGGCCGCGCCGATCTCGAAGGTCTTGAAGCTGTTGACCGACAGGTATTGCGTGAAGGCCAGCGCATCGGGGCCGCGCACATGGGTCGAATTCATGTGGTAGCTCTGGTCGTGCATCGCGATGGTGTTGCGCCATGCCCATTGTTCGTCGCGCCACGTGGTGAATTCGGGCCGCACGCCGTCGCCCGGCATCATCTGGCTGTAGATCGTCATCGCCGCCTTGGGCGCATTGCGAAACAGATGATCGGTGACGTTGGGAATGGTTTCGAGCAGGTCGGAAAGCGACTGCCCCGTATCTTTCTGTGCCATGGTATCCTCCCTCTTGGCCCGACATCGTATCGCATCTCGTGACCAGTTCGACTCGAGACTAGCGGTCTGTTGCGATGTCAACAAGTGCACCTTGTCGATTTCGGGTTGTGATGTCAACACATCTTTCCTCGGCTGCACGTCCCGGAACGGGCGTCAGGAAACTTTAAGTGGAGAGGTTGGGTCGCCGGATTGCGTCTGCGCCGGACCCGACCGACGCTTCGATCCCGCGCGCCTGTTTCACACCGTCCGCGTCACGGCCCGGATTGAGTGGCTCTGTCTTTGCGCCCTATACAGGGCGATGAACATGCCGTGGCAGTGGTCGGGCGGAAGGGTCTTCGTCAAAGTTTGCTTCGGCTTCAGGCTTCGGCGGAACCAAGATGAAACGGCAGGTCGCCCTGCCTATGAAAACGGAAACACGGATGAAAGACATCGAAGACATCTTCGCACAGGCGACCTACCGCCGCGATGGCGCACGTGTTTATGGAGCCCCGAACTGGGACAGCACGGCGGTCCTTGTCTGCAACATGCAACGGTGCTGGACGGTCCCGACCGGGCCGTTCTATCGGTTGCTTCCCGGACAGGACGACGGTTTTTTCCTTCAGGTGAACGACTTCGCGACGCGTGCGCGGGACCGCGGGGCGAAGATCGTCTGGCTTCGGACCAAGACGGGACCGATCGGCGCGGATGACTATTGGTCGACCTACCTCGATCATTTCGTTGGTCCGCAGAACCGCGGCCCGGCGGTCGAGGCCCTGTTGCCGGGCAGCGAGTCGCAAGACCTCGATCCGCGCATGACCGTCCAGTCAGGGGACTGGATCGTCGACAAACCACGCTTCGACGCGTTTCTGAAGACCGGCCTGGACGAGCGTTTGCGCGACGATGGGGTCGACGGCGTGGTCGTCGTCGGGACCGCTACCAATATCTGTTGCGAATGCACGATCCGTTCCGCGATGGGGCGCGATTTCGCGACGTGGATGCCGCACGATCTGGTGTCCGCGCCCACGGTCGACGGCCATGTCGCAGGCCTCAGGTCGGTGGCGCAGAGCTTTGCGGAAATCTCGGACAGCGCACAGCTTTTCACGGATTGACGCGGCCAACGTGACGCCCGGTCGAGGGCGCCGCCCGGCCCGAAACTTCTCGAAATGCCGCGATTTTACGCAGGCGTGCGTGCATGGCGTGCACCGCGTTCCGTCGTTGCGCGTTCTGCGCTTGTCCGGGGGCATCCCCCCGGCGACGGAGGGGAAAAACCGTTTGACGCATCAAACCGTGATCGCATTACATAAAATGAGATCGCAGTTTGGGGAATCATGTCACAGGGGACGCTCACACTTTCCACGGGTTTCGAGGGCGGCAGCGCGCTTCCCGTCAGCGTGAGCGGCGAGACCCTGCGCATCCGTCTGCGCGCCGATGCGTCCGGATCGGACATGAACTGGTTCTACTTCCGCATATCGGGCGCAGCCGGGCGCAAGCTTCGGGTCGTGATCGAGAACGCGTCGGACTTGTCGCGCCTTGCGGGGCGGGACGAGGTGCCGGACTGCTGGACCGGGTATCGGCCCTTCGTCTCCGCGAACCGGCGCGACTGGACCCGATGCGATGCGGATTATGCGGACGGCGTCTTTACCATCAAGACCCCGGCGGTCGCGGATACGGTCTGGATCGCCTATTACCCGCCATTCCCGATGGACCGGCACGACGCGATGGTCGCGGCTGCGGTCTCGGATGCGCGATGTCGGCTCGAACGCCTTGGGGTGACGCCGCAGGGCCGCGATCTCGACCTGCTTCGGATCGGAACGCCGGGGCCGGGCAAGCCGAAGGTCTGGATCATGGGCCGCCAGCATCCCTCGGAAACGATGGCGGGCTTCTTCGTCGAAGGGCTCCTCGCCCGGCTTCTGGATCCGTCCGACGCCTTGGGCCGCGCGCTGTGCGACGCCCTCGACATCTTCGTCATGCCGACCGTCAACCCGGACGGATGCGCCATGGGCAACACCCGGCTGAACGCGCGCGGCATGAACCTGAACCGGGCGTGGGACGGGACCGATCCCGAAACCGCGCCCGAGGTCTCGATGATCCAGACCCGGATGCGTGCGGAAGGGGTGGATTTCTGCCTCGATGCCCATGGGGACGAAGAATTGCCCTATGTCTTCCTCGGCGGTCCCCTTGAGATTCCGTCGCGCTCGGCGCGTCTCGATACGCTGTTCAAAGACTTCGGGCAGGCATTGGAGCGGTCCTGCCCGGCCTACAGCATGGATGACCCTTATCCGGGCGGCGCACCGGAAACCGCCGATCTGCGCATGGCGTGGAACGCGATTGCCGAGGAATTCGACTGCCTGTCGATCCTTCTGGAAATGCCGTTCAAGGACACCCATCGCGACCCCGACCCGGAAATGGGTTGGAGCCCGGCGCGATGTGCCGATCTGGGGCGGTCGATGCTCGATGCCATAGATGCCGTCAGGCGGAGGTTGCGGTGATGGACGATCAGACGACATCGGAGGCCAAACTCTCCGGTCCGGGGCCGGTCAACGAACGGATCGTCCGTGATCTCAGAACCCGCCTGATGCGGGGCGAGCTTGCGCCGGGCGAAATCCTGACGCACCGCAAATTGGCCGAGCAACTGGACGTCAGCCCGATGCCGGTGCGCGACGCCCTGCGCCAGCTTGTCGCCGAACGCGCGCTCGAGGTCGCCAACGGGAACCGCTCCGTGGCCGTCCCACGGCTCAACCACGCCAAACTGCATGATCTGAAAACCATTCGCGAAGGTGTCGAAGGGCTCGCCGCGCGTCTGGCCGCCGAACGCTGGAAACCCCACGAACTCGCCCAGATCGAGGCCATTCTGGCGGAAACCTCGGACGGGGCCGGATCGCCCGATGCGTCCAGAAACCAGCGGTTCCATTTCGCCATCTATGCGGCGTCGCAAAGTCAGGTGCTGCTGCCCCTGATCGGGAGCCTCTGGCTTCAGTTCGGTCCCTATCTGCCGCGCGCCGGGCAGCTGGCGGGCGGCAAGATCGGGGCGGGCGACAAGTATCATCGCGAAATCGTCGAGGCCCTTCGCGCCCGCGACGCGGACGCCGCCGAAGCGGCGATCGTCGCCGACATCGGGCAGGCGATGGACCTCCTATTGACCCATGGTCTCGGTGACACCGGGAGCGGGGGGTAGAGCAATAACAGATCGCCCCAAGGCGACATTCTTTTCACCCAGAGAGGTAAACTGACATGACTGAGACACGACACGACACTTCGGCGCCCGGCGGCCTGAACCGGCGCACCTTCCTTCAACTCGGGGCAGGGGTGGGGCTCGTCCTGACGCTGCCAGCGGGCCGTGCCTTCGCGCAAGGCGCCGATACGCTGACGGTCGCGATTCCGGCCGACCTTGGCGGTTGGGACCAGGATTTTCTCGCCTTCGACACCATCGGCCTCGCCGTGATGAAGAACACCTATCCTTACATGATCGACTACCCGGTCATGGATCTGGAAGGGGGGCAGGTCTTTGAAACCGAAGGCGTTCTGCCGCTCTATGCCGAAAGCTTCGAGCCGAACGAAGACGGGACGGTCTGGACGCTCAAACTCAAGCAGGGGATCAAGTTCCCCTCGGGCAACGAACTGACCGCCGCGGATGTGAAATGGTCAAAGGACCGCGCCTTCGCCGCACAGGCCAACGTCGCCGGTATCTACCGCATCCTCGGTCTGACCGAGCCGGATCAGGTGAAAGTCGTCGACGATTACACCGTCGAGTTCACTCAAGGCACCGCCTCGGCCATGTCGACGCAGATCCAGATCATCTCGCTTTACGTCTACGACAGCGAGCTTCTGAAATCCCACGCGACGGACGAAGACCCGTGGGCCAAGGAATGGGCCAACGTGAACCCGATCGACGGCGGCGCCTATAACGTGACCGAATATCGTCCGGGCGAGGAAATCGTGCTGGAAGCCAACCCGGAATTCCCCGGCGAAGCACCGGGCGTGAAGAACATCCGGTTGCAGGTCATCCCGTCCGCCGCCAACCGCCGTCTGCTGCTCCAGAACGGCGACGTGGACGTGGCGCTCGCGCTGCCCCTGCGCGACGTGATGGATATGTCCGAGGCTGAGGGCGTCAAGCTGTTGTCGGCCCCGAACAACCAGCTTGTCTTCGTGCCGATGAACACCACCATCGCGCCCTTCGACAATCCGGCGGTGCGCAAGGCGATGGCCAAGGCGGTGCCTTATGATGCGCTCATCAAGTCGGTCTACTTCGACGAGGCGCGCCGCGTGAAAAGCGTTCTGCCGCTGGAAATGCCGGGCTATTCGGAGGCGGGGTATCCGTTCGACACGGACTTCGAGGCCGCCAAATCCGAGCTGGCCGAAGCGGGTTTCCCGGACGGGTTCGAAACCTCGATCGTCATCGTGTCCGGCGACACCGAAGCCGAGCGGATCGCGGTCCTGCTGCAAAATGCCTTCGGTCAGGTCGGCGTCAAGTTGAACATCGAGAACGTCGATCCGGCCACGATGCAGACCCGCCGTCAGGAGAAATCCGCGCCGCTTCAGGTCGCCGCTGGTCAGTTCTGGGTCAACGACTTCGAATACCTCGGGGCCACCGCGCTTAGCCCGACGGGCTTCCTCAACTACGCCAACTACAACAGCGAGAAGATTGCCGAACTGCTCGGCTCGCTGGCCGGTGTTCTGGACGAAGAGACGCGGATGGGCATCATCGACGAGGCGCAATCGGTTCTGGCCGAGGATGTGCCGTGGCTGGTGTTGGCGCAGCCGAACTTCATGCTGCCGGTGACCGAAGGCGTGGAGGGCTGGGTGCAGCCGGTCGATGGCCTGTTCCGCCTGCGTTACCTGACGGCCTGATCCAGACCGATGCGCGTCGCCGCTTACGTCCTGAAAAGGCTTCTTCTGCTGATCCCGGTTCTCATCGGGGTCAGTCTGATCGCCTTTTTCCTGATCCGCCTCCTCCCGGGCGATCCGGTGCTTCTGATCGTCCCCGAAACGGCGACCGAGGCGGACATCGCGGCGGCGCGTGAACGGCTGGGTTTGGACCAGCCGATCCTGACGCAATATCTCAGCTATGTCGGCGGCGCGCTGACGGGGGATTTCGGAACGTCGATCACGACGAACCGCTCGATTTCCGCCGATCTGGCGCAGCGTATCCCGCTGACGCTTGAGCTTCTGATCTATTCCATGGCCGTGGCGCTGGTCCTCGCCGTGATCGGCGGCGTGGCGGCGGCACGGCACTGGCACAAGCTGCCCGACAAGGTTCTGCGCTTCGCCGCGCTCTTCGGCAACTCGGTGCCGGAGTTCTGGCTGGGCCTCATGCTCATCCTGCTTTTCTACCAAGGGCTGCACGTCGCCCCGCCGCCATCGGGCCGGGTGGACATGAACCTCGCCGTCCCCACGCACACCGGCTTTATCCTGATCGACACGCTGATCGCCGGGAACGGCAAGGCGTTCCTGTCGGCCCTTCATCATTTGATGCTTCCGGTCGCCACGCTGGCGATCACCGTGACCGCGCCGCTCCTGCGCTCTGTCCGCGCCTCGGCGCTCGAGGTGCTGGCGAGCGACAATTACCGCTGCGCCGCCGCCCATGGCCTTGCCCCGCGCGTTCTGCGCCAACGCTACCTGATGCGCCAGACGCTGACGCGGCTGCCCGCGCTTTCGGCCATCGTCTTCGGCAACCTTCTGGGCGGGTCGGTCCTGATCGAATACGTCTTCTCGTGGCAAGGGCTGGGGCAATGGGCGCTGCGCGGAATGCAGGTGCGTGACTACCCGGTCATTCAGGCCTTCGTCCTCGTCGCCGCGACCACCTACGTCCTCATCTTCCTGCTGGCCGATGTCATTCAGGCCGCGCTCGACCCACGGGTGAAGATGTGAGCGCGATCCTCGCCCTCCCGCGCCGGATCGTCCGGCTGCCGTCCATGGTCCTCGTGGGCCTCGCCATCCTTACGCTGGTCGCGCTCGCCGCCATCTTCGCGCCGTGGCTGACCGGCTGGGGGCCCGAGGAGATGGACATGATGTATTTCCTCGAAGGGCCGATGCCCGGTCACTGGCTTGGCACTGATGCCAACGGCATGGACGTGCTGAGCCGAATCCTGCACGGCGCGCGCATCGACCTTGGCGTCGCCATCGCCGCCGTCGCCATCGCCGTGACGCTCGGCACGCTAGTCGGCCTGATCTTCGGCTATGCGGGCGGATGGGTCGATCACGTCGGCATGCGCGTGCTCGACATGTTTCAGGCGTTCCCTGTGTTCATCCTCGCGCTCGCCGTCGCCGCGATCCTTGGCAATTCGATGATCAACCTGATCCTGACCATCGGCTTCATCAACGCGCCGCCCTATGCCCGCCTGATCCGTGCCGAGGTGCTGTCTTTACGGAATCGCACCTTTGTCGAAGCGGCTGAAGCGGCGGGCAATTCGCACATCTCGATGCTGTTTCGGCACCTCCTGCCGAACGCGCTGACCCCGATCCTCGTCATCGCGCCGCTCAACTGTGGCTGGGCAATCCTGATGCTGGCCTCGCTGTCCTTCGTCGGCCTCGGCGTTCCCGTGCCGGGGGCCGAATGGGGCGCGATGATTTCGGCGGGCGCGGCGGACATCGTGGGCGGGCGCTGGTGGACCGCGACCTTCCCCGGTATCGCGCTGTTCATCACCGTGCTGGGCTTCAACCTCGTGGGCGAGGGCCTTCAGGAGAAGGGGGTGAAGCGATGAGCGCCCTTCTGGACATCCGCGACCTCGCCGTGACCATCCCGACAGCCGAGGCCGAGGTGGAGGCGCTGCGCGGCGTGTCCCTGTCGCTGGCGCAGAACGAGGTCGTCGGCATCGTCGGTGAAAGCGGCGGGGGCAAGTCGATGATCGCGCGGGCGGTGACGCATATGCTGCCGGGGGCCGCGCGGATGACCGGCGGGATCGAACTGGACGGGCGGGACGTGGCCACGCTCGCCGGGCCGGACCTGCAAGCCTTTCGCGGCGGCGACGTGGCGCTTTGCTTCCAATCGCCGCGCTCGGCCCTCAGCCCCACGCGCACCGTGGGCAAGCAGATGGCTGACCGCTTTCGCGCCCATGCGCCCGGCGGTGACCTGCGCGCCCGAGCAGTTGAGGCGTTCAAGGCCGTCGGCCTGCGTGAGCCTGAGCGCCAGATCGACCGCTTCCCGCACGAAATGTCCGGCGGCATGTGCCAGCGCGTGATGATCGCGCTCGCGCTCGCCTGTTCGCCGCGCGTGCTGATCGCGGACGAGCCGACCACGGGGCTGGACGTCACTCTGACCGGAGAAATCCTTGATCTGATCGCAGCGCAGGCGCGGGATGGACGCGGGGTTCTCATCATCTCCCACGACATTGCGGCGCTGTCGAAAGTCTGCGACCGGCTTGTGGTGATCGAGGCGGGGCGGATCGTCGAAGACGGACCTACGGGCCAAGTGATCGGAACGCCGAAAGACCCCTACACTCGTCGCCTGATCGACGCGGTGCCCGACATTCGCCGGAAACGTGCCGTGACCGACGAAAAGCGCGGCGAAACCCTGATGGTTCTGTCCGACGTCGGCGTGACCTATCAGGGCCGGTTCGGGCGCAATCGCAAACCGGCGCTGGCTGGCGTGAACCTTGAAATCCGCAAGGGCGACACCATCGCCATCGTGGGCGAGTCCGGCTCAGGCAAATCCACCCTGTCGCGCACCATCATGGGGATGCTGAAGCCGACCACGGGCCGCGTCGATTTTCGCGGCACCGACATCGCGCGGCTGTCCTTCGGGCGCAAACGAGGCCTCCGGCGGCATATGCAGATGGTCTATCAAGACCCGCTGGATGCGCTCAATCCGCGCATGAGTGTCGAGGATATCGTCTCCGACCCCCTGCGCCTTGTCGAACGCGACGCCATGCGGCGGTCGGCGTTGATCGACCGCGCCCTGACGGAAGTGGGTTTGGACCCGTCCTTCCGCACCCGTCTGCCGCACGAATTGTCCGGCGGGCAGGCGCAGCGCGTCGGCCTTGCCCGTGCACTCGCTATCGACCCGGACCTTGTGGTGCTGGACGAACCGACCTCGGCGCTCGACGTCACCGTGCAGGCCCAGATCCTGACGCTGATCCGCCGCCTGACCGAACGGCGTGACCGGGCCTATGTGATGGTGTCCCACGACCTCGCCACCGTGCGCGCGCTCTGCGACCGGGTGGTCGTGGTCGACGCCGGGCGCATCGTCGAGGACGGCCCGACCGAACAGATTTTCACCGATCCGAAATCCCCCAAGACGCGGGCGCTGCTGGACGCCGCGCCGCATCTTGCCGATAGACCAAAGGAAGACGCATGAGCACTGACTACCGGATCGCCGTCGACATCGGCGGCACCTTCGTGGACGCGGTCGAACTGGACATGGCCACGGGTGCCTTCCGGTTCGAAAAGGCGCCGACCACGCCCGCCGCCCCCGCCGAGGGCGTGCTGGACGCCGTGGGCCGCCTGCGCGAAAGCCTGTCGGACGTGTCGATGTTCATTCACGGCACCACGCTGGGCCTGAACGCCGTGCTGGAGCGGCGCGGGGCCAAGACCGGGATCATCACGAACGACGGGTTTCGCGACATCTTCCTCGTGGGCCGGGGCAATGTGCCGGACGCGCACATGTACGACTTCCAGTATCAGCGGCCCGAAAGCCTTGTGCCGCGTCGCCGGATCGCGGGCGTGGTCGGGCGGCTCGACTACAAGGGGCGCGAGATCACGCCCTTGGACGAGGATGGCGTGCGCGAAGCCGCACGGCTTCTGGTCGAGGATCACGGGGTCGAGGCCATCGCGGTCGCCTATCTCTTTTCCTTCCGCAACCCGGCGCATGAACAGCGGTCCGCCGAAATCATCCGGGCGCTCTATCCGCAGGTGAAGGTTTCGGTCTCGTCCGACATCACCCGTGAGCACCGGGAATATGAGCGCACATCCACAACCGTGCTCGACGCCTACATCCGCCCGATCTTTGAACGCTACATTGACGAGCTGCGCGCGGCGCTGACCTCGCGCGACTTCAAAGGCCGGTTCGCCATCATGCGTTCCGGCGGCGGGGCGATGTCGGCGCAGGCCGCCAAGACCTCGCCCACGCAGACGGTGCTGTCCGGCCCGGCGGGCGGGTTGGTCGGCGGCGCGCTGATCGCGGAAATCCTTGAACGGCCCGACCTCGTGACCTTCGACGTGGGCGGCACGTCGCTCGACGTGTGCCTGATCGAAGGCACCGTGCCGCAGGTCGCGCATGAGGCCGCGCTTGAGAACCTGCCGCTCCTCATTCCGACCTATGACATCCGCACGATCGGCGCGGGCGGCGGGTCCATCGCGGCGATGGAGGCGGGGCTGCTCAAGGTCGGGCCGCGCTCGGCCTCCGCCGTTCCGGGGCCGATCTGCTACCGGCGCGGCGGGACCGAGCCGACCGTGACCGACGCGGCGCTGGTGCTGGGCTACATGGACCCCGAGAGCTTTCTGGGGGGCCGCATGACCCTTGACGCAGACGGCGCGCGTGAGGGCATCGAAGCGCAGATCGCCGGGCCGCTGGGGCTGGACGCAACGCAGGCCGCCGCGCGGATCTATGACGTGATGGTCGCAAAGAACATCGGTGCCGTGCGGCAGTTGACCGTGGAACGGGGCCGCGACCCCGCCGATTTCTCGCTGCTGGCCTTCGGCGGCGCTGGCCCGCTCATCGCGCCGCTTGTCGCGCGCGAGATGGGGCTGGCCGAATGCATCGTGCCGCTGCTGCCCTCGGGCTTTTCGGCCTGGGGGATGCTGGGGGCCGACATCGTTGACGATTTCGCCCAGACCGACCTGACTGTGCTGGGGCAGGGCGACCTGTCCACCGTTGCCGACAAGTTCAATGCGATGGAGGCGGAGGCCGCAGCCTCGCTCGAAGCGCAGGGCGTGGGCACGGGCGACGCGCTGATGGAGCGTCAACTGGAGCTTCGCTATCTGGGCCAGGAGCACGCGCTGACCCTGACGGTCGGGGCTACGCTGGACGAGGCCGACCTGACCGCCCGTTTCGCGGACGCCCACCGCGCGCTTTACGGTCACGCGATGGAAAGCCCGGTGCAGGTGCTGACGACCCGCGTGCGTGGGATCGGGCGGACCCGCAAGCCGACGATGGTTAAGGCCGACGCGCCCGCGACGCCCCCCGCGATGCCCGCCCCGACCGCCACGCGCCCAGCCTACTGCTTCGCCCGGCGCGAGATGGTCGATTTCGCGGTCTACGCGCGCGACACGCTCCCGGCCTTCGCGGCCTTCCACGGTCCCGCGCTGGTGGACGAAGGCACCTCCGTCACCGTCATCCACTCGGATCAGTCGGTCGAGGTGAACGCCTACGGCCACCTCGTCATCACGCAGGAAGGAGACGCGGCATGACCACGGTAGACGGCGCCTTCACCGAGATCGTCCAAAGCTATCTGTCGGCAGCGGCGAACGAGATGAAGGCCACGCTGGTGCGCACCAGCTTCAACCCGGTGATCTACGAAGTGCTCGACTTCGGGATCAGCGTCTATGACGACAAGCTGGACCTGATCGCGGAAGCGCCGGGGCTGACGTTCTTCCTTGGCGCGAACGATTACGCGGTGCGCCGGGTGCTGGACTATTACGGGCGCGAGAACCTGAAAGAGGGCGACGTCCTGATCTCGAACTACCCCTACTGGAACGGCGCGCACGCGGCGGATGCAACGCTGATGGCCCCGGTGTTCGACGAGGACGGCAAGTTGTTCTCGGTCATGCTGATCCGGGCGCACTGGATGGACCTTGGGGCGAAAGACCCCGGATATGTGCTCGACAGCACCGACATGCACCAAGAGGGGCTGGTGTTTCCCGGCACCAAGGTGTTCTCGGATGGCAAGCCCGTGCAGGAGATCATCGAGCTTATCAAGTTCAACAGCCGGATGCCCGAACACGTGCTGGGCGACCTGAACGCCCAAGTTGCGGCGCTGCGCACGGGCGAGCGGCGGCTCCACGAGATCCTCAAGAAATTCGGGCGCGCCGATCTGGAAGCCGCGATTGCCGCGATCCAGACCCACGGCGAGACGATGACCGCCGAGGCGCTGAAATCGCTGCCCAAAGGAAGCTGGAGCGCCGAGGACATTCTGGATGACGACGGGATCGGGGACGATCCGGTGCCGATGAAGGTGACGGTCACGATCACCGACGACGATTTCACGATCGACTTCGATGGCTCTTCGGGCGCGGCCAAGGGGCCGATCAACATGCCCTTCGGCGCGACGCAGGCGATCTGCAAGACGGTGTTCAAGTCGCTGACCACGCCGCACCACGTCTCGAACGCGGGCCAGATGCGCGCGCTCAAGGTCAAGGCCGAGGAAGGCACGCTGTTCCACGCGAAATACCCCGCGCCGACCTATACGCTCTGGACCGGGATCGTGGCGCTGGAGCTTGTGTTCAAAGCTATCGCGCAGGCGATCCCGGATCGGCTGGCCGCCTCGTCGGGTGGCGATGTGCCCGGCTTCATGATGATCGGCACGCACCCGGACACGGGCCAGATGTTCGCGATCTCGAACAACGAAGCCTGCGGTTGGGGCGCAAGTCCAGATCACGACGGGGCAAGCGGGCTTTTGCACCTGTCCGAGGCCATCGTGCGCACCACCCCGCTCGAGGTGATGGAGACCAAGACAACCATGCTCATGGAGCGGGTGGAACTGACCCCCGACAGCGGCGGGGCGGGGACGCACCGCGGCGGCGCTGGCGTGACACGGGTGATCCGGTTCCTGGATGACGGCGAATTCCTGACCGTTGTGAAAAAGACGAAAAGCCCGCCATGGGCGCTGAATGGCGGGGTGCAGCCTGCGGCGAACCGCGTGACGCTGTTCCCCGGCACCGACCGCGAACGCGACGTGTCCACCCAACGCACGCCGGTCAAGGCGGGCGACCGTATCCGGGTCATGTCGGCGGGCGGCGGCGGTCATGGCGACCCTGCTGGACGTTCCCGCGAGGCCATCGCGGCAGACATTGCCGAGGGCTACGTGACCCTTGCAGCGGCCAAGCGTGACTATGGGTATGAGCCGGATGCCTGATCCCGCCCGCGATATCGACGGGGCCGAGGTGGAAATCCTGCGCGCCCGCCTTGGCTCGGTCGCCGAGGAGATGCGCACGACGCTCAAGCGCACCGCGTTCTCCCCGGTGATCTACGAGGTGCTCGACTTCGGGATCAGCGTCTATGACGCGAACCTCGACCTGATCGCGGAAGCGCCGGGGCTGGCGCGGTTCCTTGGTGCCAACGATTTCGCCGTGCCGACCGTGATCCGCCACGTCGGCGCGGACACGCTGAACCCCGGCGACGTCGTGGTCGCGAATTATCCTTACTGGAACGCCGCCCACGTCTCGGACGTCAGCCTGATCGCGCCGGTCTTCGTGCCGGGGCGCGATGCGCCCTTCGCCTATCTTTGCGTGCGGGCGCACTGGATCGACATGGGGGCCAAGGACGCGGGCTACGTGCTCGACTCGACGGACATGCATCAGGAGGGGCTGATCCTTCCGGGGCTGAAACTGGTCAAGGGCGGCGTGCCCGACCGGGAATTGTTCGAGCTGATCCGCTTCAACAGCCGGATGCCGGACGTGCTTATGGGCGATATCGAGGCGCAGCTTGGCGCGTTGAAGGTGGGCGAGCGGCGGCTCGTCGCACTGGTGGGCAACTTCGGCGTGGACCGGGTCGAGGCCGGGATCGCCAAACTCATCGCCTATGGCGAAGACGTGGCGCGCCGGGCGCTTGCCGATCTGCCGGAAGGTGAGTGGGAGGCTGAGGACTGGATGGAGGGCGACGGGATCACCGACGACCCGATCCTGATGAAGGTTCGCGTCACGCACCGGAACGGTCGCATGACCATGGATTTCTCCGGCTCCGCGCCGACCGCCAAAGGCCCCGTGAACCTGCCGCTCGGGTCCACGATGGCCACGGCCAAGGTGGCGTTCAAGGCGCTGACCTCGCCGGGAATGCCCACCAACGCGGGCCACATGCGCCCGCTCGATGTGATCGCGGAACCGGGCACGATCTTTCACGCCGAATACCCCGCGCCGACCTATACCCAGTGGACCGGGCTAATCGCGCTGGAACTGATCTACGCCGCGCTGGCCAAAGGGATGCCGAACCGCGTTCAGGCGTCCTCAGGCGGCGACGTGCCGGGGTTCATGATGATCGGGACGCACCCCGACACGGGCCAGCCTTTCGCGCTGTCCAACAACGAAGGCGTTGGCTGGGGCGCGACGGCGACCCATGACGGCAAGGTGGCGGGCAGCCACCTGACCCAGACCGTCGTGCGCAACACGCCTGTCGAGATCATGGAGACGCGCACAGCGATGCGCGTCGAACGGCTGGAACTCAGGGCGGGCAGCTTCGGAAACGGCGAGTATCGCGGCGGGCCGGGGATCACCCGCGACATCACCTTCACCGCGCCGGGCGAGTTCCTGTCGATTGCCAAAAAGACGCTGACTCGGCCCTGGGGCCTGAATGGCGGGGGCGAGCCGGAGCCGACCCGGTTCACCTATTTCCCCGGCACGGACCGCGAGCGGCGCATCGGCACATGGCGCACCCGCGTCGAACCCGGCGACCGGGTGCGGGTCGAGACGGCGGGGGGCGCGGGTTATGGCGATGCCGCCCGGCGCGACCCGGAAGCCGACGCTGCCGACCGTGCCGACGGACTGACGGAGGAGACCGTATGACAGACGATACATTCGAACTTTACGACCTGCGCGTCGAAGTCGTCCGCTCCGGCCCCGGCCAAATCTATTGCGGGCAGGAAGGCGACTATTTCGAACTGCGCGGCGAGATGCTGCATCTGCCCGAGGGACAGGGGTTCTCGATCTACTCCCTGTCCGCCGTCCTGCCGCTGCTCGCCGCCAAGCAACGCGAAACCCACCCGAACGACTGGATGAGCACGGATGCCGCCTGTGCCTGTCCCGACCCGAATTGCCCGACCCGGCTGCGCATCACCCGGATCGGAAAACGCACATTCAGCCATGCCGCGACGACCGCCGTGCCGCTGACCGAGACCGAGGAGTGAACATGAGTGACATGGAACGCGCCGAGATGGGCGATGGATATTCCATCAGCCGCATCATCAAGGGGGGCTGGCATCTGGCCGGTGGCCACGGGAAGATCGACGAACGCCAAGCCGTGCGCGAGATGTATGCCTACATGGAGGCCGAGATCACCGCCTTCGATTGCGCCGACATCTACACCGGTGTCGAAGACCTGATCGGCGCGTTCCGCCGTGATGCCAAGGCTAACGGGCGGACCGACCTGCTGGACAGGCTCAAGGTCCATACCAAATGCGTGCCCGACCTCGACAAGCTCGCGACGATCCAGAAACGGGACGTTGAGGCGACCATCGACCGTTCGCTTCGCCGTCTGGATGCCGAGCGGCTCGACCTCGTGCAGTTTCACTGGTGGGATCTGGGGGTGCCGCGCTACCTTGAAGTGGCCTCGTGGCTGTCCGAGATGCAGGCGGCGGGCAAGATCGACCGGCTCGGGACCACAAACTACAACACGGACTGCATGATCGCGCTGGACGGTGCCGGGTTCGACATGACTTCGATCCAGCTTCAGTATTCACTGATCGACCGCCGCCCGCGGAAACGCATGGTCGATTTCTGTGCCGCCAAGGGCATCAACCTCTTGTGCTACGGCACTGTCGCGGGCGGGTTCCTTTCTGACAAATGGCTGGGCGTGGACGAACCGACCGGGGCGCTCGAGAACCGGTCGCTGACGAAATACAAACTCATCATCGAAGACATCGGCGGGTGGGACGTGTTCCAGTCGCTTCTGCGACTGCTGCGCGACATCGCGGACAAGCACGACACCGACATCGCCTCCATCGCCATGCGCGCCATGCTGCTCGAGCCGCAAGTGACGGCGATCATCGTGGGGGTGCGACACGACGGCCACCTCGGCCGCCACGCGCGCGTGTTCGACATCGCGCTCGACGACGAAGATCTTGCACGGATCGAGGCCGAGCTCGACCGTCACGACGTGGTCGATGGCGACGTCTACGACGTCGAGCGCGACCGAGACGGCCGCCATGGCCGGATCATGAAATACAACCTGAACGAGGCCTGACATGACCCTTTCGATCAGCGGCAACATCCCGCAGGGGCGCATCAACGTGATCGACGCCTCGGACCCGTCCAACATCCGGCTGTCCCTGCCGAAAGACCCCGGAACCCCGTTCTTCGCATGGTATTACTTCCGCGTCTCGGGCGCGCGCGGCGTGCCGCTGACCTTCGTGTTCGAGGACATCGAGGCCAGCGTCGCCAACCGTATGGACAACCGCGACGATGTGGAGGACGCCTGGACCAACACAGGGCCGCTGGTCAGCGAGGATGGCGAGACCTGGTTTCGCGTGCCTGCCGTTTCGGATGGCGAGACATGGACATTCAGCTACACGCCCAAGGGCGACCTCGTCACATTCGCCGAGTTTCCGCCCTTCGGCCCCGAACGCGATCAGGCGCTGACCTACCGGGCGCTGAAAGACCCCGACGTGCGGCTCGAGGTGATCGGCCAGTCGGTTCAGGGCCGCCCCATCGACCTCCTGACCTTCGGCACGCCCGGACCCGACAGGCCGAACCTTTGGATCACCACGCGCCAGCACCCGTCCGAGACGCAGGGCGGGTTCTTCCTCGAAGGGCTGTTCGACCGATTGCTCGACCCCTATGACGCCGCCGCGCGGGTGCTGCGGGAACAAGCGGTGCTCTACATCGTGCCGAATGCGAACCCCGACGGAAACGCGCTCGGGCTGTCACGGGCCAATGCGGCCGGTGCGAACCTCAACCGGGAATGGGAAAGCCCGGATCCCGAACGCGCCCCGGAAGTGGTGGCGATCCGTGAGCAGATGCTTGCACGCGGTCTGGATTTCTTCCTCGACGGTCATTCCGACAACGAGTTGCGCTGCAACTTCATCTGGCCGTCCGAGAATGTTCCGACATGGACGCCCGACCGTTGGGACATCTTCCGGACCTTCGAGACGGCGCTGGACGCGGCGTCGCCCGACTATGAAACCGGACACCCCTATCCGGGCGGTGCGGCGCCCGCCGTTGCCGATCTTGGCATGGCATGGAACTGGGTCGGCGCGGCGTTCCCCAAATCCCTTTCGGTTCTCTTGGAACAAG
Organism: Maritimibacter alexandrii; assembly: GCF_005871115.1. Lineage (NCBI taxonomy): Bacteria > Pseudomonadati > Pseudomonadota > Alphaproteobacteria > Rhodobacterales > Roseobacteraceae > Maritimibacter > Maritimibacter alexandrii. The sequence continues at coordinate 51,363 of NZ_SWKQ01000013.1, read as the reverse complement.
CCACGAAGGATACCACCTTGCACCCGATGGCGGGGCAGGGGTGGCTCCCGCAACGGGCGCGCGGACTGGGGCGCGATATCGTGCCCGCTTTGCTGGCCGTCGTCCCGCATCTCAGCCGGCAAGGACGCGCCGAACCCTACTGACCGGACCGCCGCGACCCCTGCGGATTGGCGCGGTTCATCGGATTGGCGGTGATCCTGCCCGCAACAGTCCGTTTTCAGCTTGGGCAACCCTCCGGCCACCCTGTTTCAGAACACGTCGAAACGGCTTTATTTCAAGGCCACCCGCGCCACCGGACCGGGCGGTCGGCACGCACAACGGGCAGGCGGCGTTCGCCGGATGTTCGACCCGCGCGGCCTTTTCTTGCGGATCTGACAAGCAACACCCGGCGGCGTCAAATTCACGCTTGATTTCAAAATCTTGCGTCGCGCGCCGCCCGATCGGCCCGCGTGGGAGCTCGAAATCGAACGGGCCGTCGCGCCCACCCGGCCGGACGCGCGAGTGTTGACTCGCCAATCGGTTCTAGCGCAGCGTGAAGGCGAACCACGAGGAATCGCTAAGTATTTTGACGGCGGCCACCCGGACAGGGCGGCTCTCGTGGTGGTCTCTCTGTGGCTCATGACTTGATTGATTGCGGTCCGGTCCGCGCATGTCGCGCGATCCGGGAAAACGAATTTCAGGAGGTATGGCGGCCATGCTGCAACTCAAACATCCGGGCGTCTACACTCAGGAACTGCCAAGTGGCGTGCGGCCTATCACGGGCGCGTCCACCTCGGTCGCGCTGTTCGTCGGCCCCACGGTGACCGGGATCGACGACAGGCCGATCCGTATCTTCAGCTTCGCGGATTTCGAGCGCGCGTTCGGGGGCCTCAGCCAGACCTCGAACCTGTCCTATTCCGTGCTCCACTTCTTCGCCAACGGCGGGTCCGAGGCCTATGTCCTGCGGGTGCCGCCGGAGGGGGCCGTCGCGGCCTCAAGCGGGTTCAAACGGGCGGATACGGACACCCAGACCTCTCTCACCGTCACCGCCCTGTCCTCCGGCGCGGCCTCGAACGAGATTTTCGTGGCTTTCGACGCCTTCGGGATCGAAGCCGACCCCTTCGGCGAAGACGGGGATGCCAAGCGGTTCAACATGACGATCACCGACCGGGCCACAGGCCGCGTCGAGCGATTTGGCGACATCTCGACCTCGTCGTCTTCGGCCCGCTTCGCACCGCTCGTGGTGAACGACGCGGGCCTCGGCTCGCAAATCGTCGGCGTCGAGGTGAACGGCATCGACAACCCCGCGCCCGAAACGACCGGGTCGGTCTATGCGATCGGGACCGCCCCGACCCCGGGCACCTTCGGTGCGGACGTCAAGGTCAAGCTGTCGGTCACCTTCCCGAAAGCCGACGGCACCCCTGATCCGGCGGCCTCGATCGACGGGCACGAGATCACGGTGTTTCCGTCCGGTAAGGCCCAGCCCGCCACGCCGCTCGAACTCGCCAAGAAACTGACCGCCGCCATCGCCGGTGCGATTGCCGAGAACGAACCGCTCAAGGCGAAAATGGGTAACTACGCGGTGGTCGCGACGGCGGAAGAGGGCGGCGCGTTCCTGCGCCTGATGTTGAGTGCCCCGGTCGGCTCGGCCACGCAGGCCCGGCGCACGGACGGGACCGTCACCCTTTCCGCGCCCACATCCGGCACCAACCTGATCGCGACCTACGGGCTCGACGCCAAGACCGAAGGTCCGTCGCGCTACCAACTCGGCGCGAAATACCCGGCGGCCCATGTGAATGTGAGCGGGCTGGTTCCCGGCGCGACCGGACAAAGCCACGGGCAGCCGACATCGGACGACTTCAAGTCTGCGATCACGGCGTTGGAGGAACCCGACCCGTTCTTCAACATCCTCTGCCTGCCCGACATCGTGCGACCCAGTCCGGGCGACCCCAACGCGCCGCAGCATTCCAATTACGGCGCGGTCTATGGCGAGGCCGCGCGCATCTGCGACAAGAAATTCGCCTTTCTCCTGATCGACCCACCGCCCGACGTGACCACCTATTTGGGGGCCGAGGCGTGGAAAAGCGGGCGTTTCACCTTCGCTTCGGAACATGCGGCCGCCTATTTCCCGAACATCCGGGTGGACGAGCCGCTCGTGCCCGGCAGCATCCGGACGCATCCGCCGTCGGGCGCGATTGCGGGGCTTTATGCCCGCACCGATGCGGAGGCGGGCGTCTGGCAGGCACCAGCCGGGACCAAAGCGGTTCTGACCGGCGTCTACGGCCCGGCGGTGGACCTGTCCGACAGCCACCACGGCGTGCTCAACCCCGTCGGCCTGAACGTGATCCGCAAATTCCCGATCTACGGAACGGTCGCATTCGGGTCGCGCACGGTGGACGGCGCCGATGCGAAAGGGAGCGAATACAAATACATCCCCGTGCGGCGCACCGCGAACTACATCCTGCGCTCGCTGTCCGAGGGGCTGCGCTGGGCGGTCCACCAGCCCAACGGCGACGAATTGTGGTCGCAGATCCGCGTCAACGTGAATGCCTTCATGCAACGGCTGTTTCGCGCGGGTGCCTTCAAGGGCGTCACGGCGCAGGAGGCGTTCTTCGTGGCCTGTGACGCATCGACGACGCCGCAGAGCGACATCGATCTTGGCATTGTCAACGTGGTGGTCGGGTTCGCGCCGCTGAAACCGGCGGAATTCGTCGTGATCTCACTTCAACAGATGGTCCAGGCAGCGGAATAAGGAGCGGACGGCATGGCACAATTTTCGGTAAACGCGCGGCGTCTCGACCCCTACAAGAACTTCAAGTTCCGCGTGAAATGGGATGGCGATTATGTCGCGGGGGTGTCCAAGGTCTCGACACTGAAGCGGTCGACCGAGGTCATCAAGCACCGCTCCGGCGGCGATCCATCGACCTCGTTCAAGGCGCCCGGACGCACGGAGTATGAGCCGATCACGCTGGAACAGGGGGTCACCCATGACCGCCGGTTCGAAGCCTGGGCGAACAAGGTCTGGGCTTATGGAACCAAGCCGGGGGGCGAGGTGTCGCTGGATGATTTCCGAAAGGACATCATCATCGAACTGATGAACGAGGCGGGGCAGGTCGTCATGACCTACAACGTGTTCCGGGCCTGGGTTTCGGAATACGAGGCGTTGCCGGACCTGGACGCGAATGCGAACGCGGTGGCCATCGCGAAAATCAAGCTTGAGTATGAAGGGTGGGCACGTGACCGCGCGGTGGTCGAGCCGAAGGAGCCGACCTTCGCAACGCCATGACCCGACGTGATCTGACTGCGGCCGATGTTCTGGACGCTTGGCGCATCGGTGATCCGGCCCCGCCCCATCTGCGTTTGGCGCGGTTGATGGCCGTGTTCGTGCCGGGCGAAACGCTTAGGACCGATACGCTGGGCGCGCGCAACCAGCGTGTGATCCGGCTGGGCCGCGCCCTTCTGGGCGATGCGCTGGAGGCGCGTCTGACCTGCCTGTCCTGCGGGACCGAGATCGAATTCGCGGTACCCGAGGACGCGATCTTGTCAGCCTCGGTGCCGGACCCGGACACGGTCGTCGCGGTCACCGTCGACGGTCAGGTGCATCGGTTCCGCGTGCCGACCATGGCCGACCTCGATGCCGCAGTGGATGCGCTGGATCTGACCCGGCGCTGTGCGCTGGACGATACGCCCTTTCCCGAGGCGGGTCTGCCCGCGCTGGAGGCGGCTTTCGCGTCCCACGATCCGGCGGGGGACATCCGCATCGACACGGCCTGTCCCGAATGCGGGGCCGAGACGGAGGCGAGCGTCGAACCGGCGGGTTTCGTCGCGGCAGGCATCGACCGGCTGTACCGCGCGCTCCTGACCGAAGTCGATTGTCTGGCGCGCGTCTATGGGTGGACCGAGGGCGAAGTCCTCTCGCTGCCGACCGACCGGCGGCGCGCCTATGTCGCCATGGTGACGGCCCGGGCGGCGCAGGCGCGGGTTCCGGGCCGGAGGGTTCTGGGATGAGCGGGTATTTCAACGCTTTGCGCCGCGCGGCGACCGGTCGGCCCGGCGACGCCGCGCCCCGCGTGCCGTCCCGGTTCGAAGGGGGCATCGACCGGGGTGGCCCTGACGGGATGCACTTCACCGAAGAGGCGGACGAGGACACAAGGCCGGACGCGACTTCACTGCCTGCACCCAAGACGCCGCCGCACACGGTCAGAACGTCTAAGGCCGACGACCCACTGCAGACCTTGCCGCACGCGTCAAACGACGCGACCGCGCCATCCGTTCGGACGGCGGAGACGGTTGCAACTCCGGTGTCCCCGCAGGCAGTCGACACCGAAGTGGTGCCGCAGGAGACATCAGTTCCGACAACGGCAGAGCAGGATGAACGGTGGACCGCCCCCGCGCCGCCAATGCCCGCGACCGAGGCCGAAGCAACACCGGAACCGGAAAGCCCGACCGAACCCGCACCCGCCGCGCAGGACGTTGCAAAACCGACCGAAGCCTCGGCTCCGCCGGGCGAAGAGCCGCACGCCCAAGACGAACCGACCCCGATCCACGAAACCGACGAGGGTGACTTGTTCACGTACCTGCTCGAGCAGCTTGGAACGCTGTTCGTTCCCCCGGCTGCCGAGGATGACGGCCCAGCCCCGTCGCCGCTGGCCGAGGCGCGGGTGACCCCCGAACCCGTCATCGTCGAAATCGGACAGATCGACATTCGCCTGACCGATCCCGCCGCGAAACCCGGACCCGCGCGGACCCCGCGCCCGACGACGCATTCCCCCGTCGCGCTCGACGATTACCTCGAGACCCGGGGGCGGCGATGAGCGTGCCTTTCGCCGTACCCGCCACGACCTTCGTCCTGAAGGGGCTGATCGAAGCGCGGTTGAAGACGACCTATGGCAGCCATACGCCGCCGCCGGTCACGATCGCGCCGCCGCCCCGCCCGGCGACCACCAATGCGGTGAACGGCACGACGCCCGCCGAAGCGGCGGGGCTGATCCTCTACCTATATCAGGCCGGACCGAATACCGCCTACCGCAACCAGTTCGAACCCCATGTGACCTCGCAGGGGGCACGGCGAGCCCCTTCGCCACTTGTCCTCGACCTGCATTACATGCTGGCGGCCACGGGATCGGGGCTGGAGCGTGAGGTGCTGCTCGGCACCGGCATGTTCGCGCTTCACAACGTCGGGATTCTGTCGCGCCCGCTGATCGCCTCGGTCCTTCATGGCGTCGCGGCCTCGGAGTCCGGCAGCTTCATGGATGGCCTTTACGCCGAGCCGCTCGACACGGCCGAAAGCCAGCCCGAGGAAATCTCGATCTCGCAGGAGCCGGTGGACGTGGATCAAGCCACGAAGCTCTGGTCTGCGCTTCAGTCCCCGCTTCGACCGTCGGCCTTCTACAGGGTTCAGGCGGTCTTCCTCGTGCCGGATGAGGCCTATCCCGACCCCAACACCGTGGATGAGGTGAATATCGCAGTGGTGCCGGACCCGGTTCGGGCGGCACAGTGGGGCAAACAATGAGCGCCCTCGTGTCCCTCGCCGGGCGGCTGACCGCCGACGCGCTGGCCGCTTCGGCCAAGGGCGAGGCGCTTCCCGGTTTCGCGCCGTTTCATGCGGCATTGGAGGCGGGAGAGGGGGCGGCGCTGGCCGATCTTGCCGAGACCTTCGATCTGGCGCCGGGCGAACTGGAACTCGTCGCCGTCCTTCTGGCCTGCGCGACCTCGGCCCCGGTCGCGCGCGAGGTGGCTGAGGCCGCAGGCGGTTTGAGCGGTTGCCCGGTCTGGCTGGCCGGCGCGCTGATCGGGGATCTCGCGCCCGAGGCGCTTTCTGCCAGCCACGCCCTGCGCCGGTTCGAGATCGTCGAGATGAGCGACGGGTCGCGCGCGGCGGCGCGGCTGACGCTGGCTGACCCTGTGCTCGACCGACTGATCGGCGCGCCTGTGCGCGACACGCTCATCGCGGCACGGATGTCTCCGGTCGGCGCGGGCCGGTCTGGGGGCGCATTGGCTGGCTTGCGGTCGTGTCTGTCGCGGCGCGGGCCGGATGGGATGCCGCCCGTGGTGCTCGCCGGAGCGATCGAGACCGGGCGGGTGGCCGGTGGGCTTTCCGGGCTGGGTCTCGACCCCTGGACTTTGATGGCCTGCGACATCCCCGACGATCCCGGCGCACGGGATCGGCTTGCGCGGGTCTGGAGCCGCGAGGCCGCGCTCGACCGGCGGGCGTTGATCGTGCAGGCGGGCGAGGGCGCGCGCGCCGGGCTGCAAGCCTTTTGCGACCGGATCGCGGGGCAGGTGGTCGTCACCGGGCCGGTTCATGCCGATGGGTTCACCCGCGCGGTGATGGTTCTGCCCGACAGCGCGCCGCGCCGCGCAGACGCGATGGTCTGGGCAGCCGCCCTCGGCCCAGAGCGGGCCGACCGGGTGGGATCGCGCGCCCTGGCCCGCGTGGCCGGGCATTTCGCGCTGGGCGATGCCGACATACACACCGTGGTCGCGCGCGCTGTGGACGAGATCGACGCGGCCCAGGATGACGACGGCGCAGCGGCACGGCTCTGGCACCATGCGGCGCGGGCACATCAGGTGCGGCCCCTTCCGGGCACATCGCTGCGCGAGCCGGTCTTTACCTGGGACGACATCGTGCTCCCCCGCCAGATCGAGGGCGAGATGCGCCGGATCACCGCCCATGTGCGCCATGCGACCGACGTGTTCGACGATTGGGGTTTCGGGCGCAGCATGGGGGGGCGGGGCCGGGGCGTCGCGGTTCTGTTCTCGGGCCTGTCGGGCACCGGCAAGACGATGGCCGCCGAGGTTCTGGCCAGCGCGCTCGACCTCAGGCTGATGGTGATCGACCTGAGCCAGATCATCTCGAAATACATCGGCGAGACCTCCAAGAACATTGCCGCCGCATTTGCCGAAGCCGAACGGAGCGGTGCGGTCATGGTCTGGGACGAGGGCGATTCCGTCTGGGGCGCACGTGGGCAGGTCGGGTCGGCCACAGACCGGCACGTGAACGCCGAGACGGGCGACCTTCTGGCCCGGATCGAGGCGTTTCAGGGTTTCACCGTGGTCACGACGAACATGCGCGAGTCCATCGACCCGGCGTTTCGTCGCCGTTTCAGGTTCGCGTTGGATTTCCCGCTGCCGTCGGCCACCGAACGGCTGACGCTATGGCAAAAGGCGTTTCCGCCTGCCGCGCCGACCGCCCGGATCAACCTTCACGCGCTGGCCGACCTGCCGCTTTCGGGCGGGGCCATTCGCAATGTCGCGCTCAAATCGGCCTTCGCGGCAGCGGATCAGGGCGGGGCGATCACCGAAACGATGATCGAAGCGGAACTGGCGGCGGAACTGGCGAAAGAGGGCAAGCCCGCCCCCGTCATCCGCTGGGGGGATATCGTGCAATGAGCGACGCCCCCCTCACCATCCGCATCGGGCGACTGACCGTCCACGGCGCGTCGGGCATCGTGACACGGCGAGAGGCCGACCGCATCGCCGGGTGTCTGGCGCGCGATCTTGCTCCGGCGCTCTTGCAGGCCACGGCGGCGGGCCTGCCTCGTGACCCGGCGGTCGCTGCGGTGGCGGGCGCCGTGCGTTCGGCCCTGTCGCGCGCGGGCCTGACCCTGCCGGAGGGCGAGACATGAGCGGGCGGCGGATGGACCCGGTCACGCGCCCCGTGCCGGCCAAGCCCCAACTGGCCCCCGCCGAGGCCCGCTCCGCGCCGCCGATGGCCGCATTCGCCCCGACCTGCGCGGGCGGCGGGCAGGCGATCGGGGCCGACCTGCGCGGACGGCTGGAGGCGGCGTTCGGACGGGATCTCGGGCATGTGCGCGTCCATGACGACGCGCGCGCCCATGATGCGGCGCGGGCCTTGGGCGCCAATGCCTTTGCGACCGGCTCGGACATCGTGTTCGGGGCCGGACGGTATCGCCCCGACACGCGCAGGGGCACGGCGCTGATCGCGCATGAGGTGGCGCATGTGGTGCAGCAGGCCGACCGTCCGCTGGCCAGCGGCGGGCCGACCCCGACGGATGGTGAAACACTGGCGCTGGAACGGGCCGCGGACGGCGCCGCCGCTGCCTTTGCCGCGGGGCGGCCCATGCCCGCGCTCGGCGCCGCGCACCCCGGCACGATCCAGCGCCAGCCGGAGGGTGAGGCCCCAGCGCCGATCACGGACAGCCCGGCAGCGCAGGCCCCCGTGCGTCTCCCGCCGGGGATGAAGGTGGTGCGCGACGTGCCTTTCGGCGATGGCCGTGACGAGCTGGTGGTGCAACTGGACAGCTTTGCCCTGCCGCTCGAAAAGGGCATCGGGCCTTGGGTCAAGGACGCGCACGACCGTGCGGGCGGCGCCGGGCGACTGGTCTTCACGCCCCTTTTCAACGGCACCGATCCGGAGCGGGTTTCGGCGTTCAAGGAAGGCAGCGAGAAATACAAGAAGATCTGGCTGAACAACTTCGGCTTTTCCTCGGAAAAGGCGCTGTCCGAGGCGTTTCTGAAGGCGGGCGAGAGCGATCCGGTGGTGGCGACCGCGCTGAAGGCCAAGGGGGTGGACAAGACGGTCAGGAACCTCGGCAAAGGGCTTGGAAAATCCGGCTGCGACATCGACCACATCGTCGAGAAGCAGATGGGCGGCACATCGGTTCCCTCGAACCTTCAGATCCTCGATGCGACCAAGAACCGCGAGTCTGGGAGCAATACGTTCAACAAGCTACTGGAGGTCGTGGATGCGATCCGGGCGCCCGACATGCGCGGTAGCGAGGTGCGCAACATCCAGATCCGGCTTGGCCATGTGACCGTGCCCACGGGAACCGACGACCCGAGTTTCCATATCGAAAACATGCTGCGGGCGGGCCGGATCAAGGGCACGATGCCTGAAAGCGCGACCGCGGGCAGCCCATTGGCTCTGGTGGCCGGGGGTGTGACCGAAGTGATCCGGGTGGCCGAAACCGGCGTCACGCCCATCGACAATTCCGCCAAGCGCCTGATCCCCGGTGTGCGGATCAAGTCCTACGAACGCGGGGCCGAGGGCGCATGGTCGAAGTCGGACAAGGTCTCGGGGCGTCTGGATTCGCTCGCCAAGAAACGGTCGGGCGCGGACACGCCGGAGGTAGACCTGATCGCCGAGATGGCCACCGGACCGGTGCCCGACAGTGTCGCCGCAGGCGAGATGCGCAACCTCAGGCTGAGGCCCGGCGCGAATGAAAAGATCGAGTTCTACTACCCCTATCTGTCGCCGGGATACCTGAGCTTCGCGCCGCTCGACGCGAAAGGCGGATTGAAGGCCAAAGGAACGATCAAATCGACCGTGCCGATGCTGGGCGACATCGCCGTGGAATATTCGGCGACACAGGACGGTGGCGAAAAACTTGCGGTCGTCGGCGCTCTGGGGAAGGACGCGCTGACGGCGCCCGGCAAACTCTTTCGCTTCACCGAGGGGGCGCTGGAACTGGACCTGATGCCGGAGTTCGTGCCGCGCGGGTCCATCGGGTTCGAGATCGGCCCTGCCGAAAACCCCATCGCGACCGGCAAGCTGGAGGCGGGCCTGATCGGTGGGGCGTTCAACGTGACCGGAACGCTGGTTCCCGCGATGGGGCTTCCGGGGATCGACGCCGCCGAGGGGAACGTAAGCTACACCTCGGGCGCGGGCTGGGCCGGATCGCTCAAGGCCAAATCGTCGAAGATCAGGGGCGCGCGCGTCGATGCCGAGATCGGGTTTCGTGAGGGCGATGGCGGCATCGCCGTATTCGCTAGTGGCGGCCTGAGTTTCGGGCTTGGCGGCGCGTCGGTCGATATGAAACTGGACTACGCGGACGAACAGCTGGTCTATTCCGGCGGCGCGACGGTCACCGACCCTGTGCCGCTCGTGAAATCGGTCGCCTTGCACGGCACCTATTCCGAGGGCGAGGTCATCCTGACCGGAAACGCCGGGGTCGAGGTCCGGGGCGTGAATGCCGGGCTGGAAATGACCTATCGCCGCAAGGACGGCGAAGAGGGCACGTTCAGCGGGACCGGCACGACCCAGCTCAAGGCGGGCAAGGCGACCGGGACGATCACCGTGACGCTGCACCCGGATGGCGTCATCTCAGGCACGGGGCTGATCGCCTATCAGCTCAACGATCACCTCCGCCCCGAACTCGGCGTCGAATTGGAGCGCAGCGGTCGGGTGAAGCTGAAGGGCGGGGTGAGCGTGGACGACATTCCACTAAGCCCGGCGTGGCCCAAGGATGGCAAGGCGCTGAACACGCTGTTCGAAGCCGGGGTCGAGATGCCGTTTCCCCTGCCGCCACCTCTGACCTTCATCAACGCGACGGCGGGGATCAGCGGCGCGGTGCGCTTCGGCTACCAGCTAGGCCCCATCGCGCTGAAAGAGGTGACGTTCGAGGGATCGCTCTATCCCTTCGAGGCCGAGATGGAGGTCAAGGCAGCCTTGAGCGGCAAGATCACATTGCCGGGCTCTCTGGACCTCGAAGGCGTCGTCGAAGGGTCGATCGGGGCGGAACTTGCCAAGGGGGCCGTGGGGGTGAAGGGCAAGCTGGCGGTCGTGCCGGGACTGCATCTGAACCTCGATGCCTCCACGCCGTTTTTGGCCGATTACGACAAGGACGGGCTGGCCCTGTCCGTCGCCGCACAGGCGAAGCTGGCGATCACCGGAACCGTGGGGTTCGAAGCCGCGATCGAGGGCTATGCGGCCTACGGCCTAATGAGCCACGAGATCCGCGAGAAAATCGCGGAATACGGCCCGGTGAACATCGGGCCTGAATTGACGCTGCATCTGGGCACGCTGTCTCGGACGAAGGACGGGACCATCACGCCGCCCAGCCTGTCCGAAATACGCATCGATCCCGCCATCGACCCCAAGGCGTTCATGAAACAGTTCACCGCCGAAGGCACCGGCCAGAACAAGGTCACGGTCACTGAAAAGGTGCCGGATGCGACCGAACGGCTCAAGCGTGGGCTGGAAGAGGCGAAGGGCCGGTCGGTGGCCGGCCCGAGCGGCCTCGGCTTTTCGACGTTGGAGTAGCAGATGGTCGCGTTGTCCCAATCCCCCCGTGCGCTGAAAGGTGGCTTCGTCGTGATGGACGGCGACGGCAAGGCGGTGATCCGAACCATCGTGTTCCAGTTCAATCCCGACAGCCTGACGCGGCGACTGACGCCCGCGGGGGCGCAGTCCGGCGCCGAAGGAACCGCGGCGCTACGACTGACCGGCCCGCCGCAGGAAACCCTGAGCTTCGAGATCGAACTGGACGCGACCGACAGTTCGGTCGCCCCGGGCGGTCCCGTTCTGGCCCCGGGCGAGGAAGGGATCACCGCCGATCTCGCCCTTCTCGAAGTGCTGATCTCGCCCAAGGTGGACGACATGGTGGCGGGGCACGAGATGGCGATGCGCGGGGCGTTGGAAATCCTGCCCCTGCCTTCTCCGCTGGTGCTTCTGGTGCTGGGGCCGAACCGGGTGCTGCCGGTCAGGATCACGGATGTGTCGGTGACCGAGGAAGCGTTCGACACCAACCTCGACCCGATCCGCGCGCGTCTGTCCATCGGCACCTCGGTTCTGACTGTGGACGATCTGGCCTGGGGAACGAAGGGGGCCGAGCTTTACATGGCGGCGCTGGCGCGGCGCGAAAAGCGGGCCGAGGGGAAGGGCGGCGCATTGTCGGCGCTCGGCCTGTCGGGAACGCCATGAGGGGAGAGAACGCATGAGCGATCCGGTCCTGCCGGCCAGCCGTTACTACACCACGCCCGTTCGCGTCGACGAAGGCGAAGGCGGGGATGGCGTGCCGTTTCTGGGCCGGCGGATCATCCCCGCGCGTGATCGGTTCGTGCCTTTGGGCCAGGTCGATCTTGCGGGCGACGAGCGGATCGACGCGCTCGCGGCCGAGCGGATGGGCGACCCTCTGCTTTACTGGCGCATCGTGGATGCGGACGGGGCCGACGACCCGGCGCGGGTCACGTCCGAGCCGCGAAAACGGCTGATGCTGCCCTTGCCACTGGAGGCGTCCGGCGATGGCGACACTTAAGGGCGTCTCCCTCTCGCTCAGGATCGGGCCGCTCGCCACCTCGCTTGCGCCCGAGCCATTGATCGCGGCCTTGGAAAGCGCCGAAGTGACCGAGGCGACGGGGCGGCGGTCGGGATACCAGATCACCTTCACCTACGGAAAAACCTCGCCCATCGCGACGGAATACCTACCGTCCGGCATGCTCGACCCGATGAACCGCGTGATCCTCGTCGCGACGCTCGACGGGGTGTCGCGGGTGCTTGCCGACGGGCCGATCAAGCGCCACGACATCACCGCCACGCGCCAGCCGGGGCAGAACCGCCTGACGCTGACGGGCGAGGATATCACGGGCTACATGGACCTGATCGACTTCACCGGATTTCCGTTCCCGGCGATGCCGCCCTTCGCCCGCGTCGCGCTGATCGTCGCGAAATACGCGATGTATGGCGTCATCCCCATGGTGATCCCCTCGCCGTTCTCGGTGGTCGCGTCCCCCACCGAGAAGATCGCGCAGCAGCAGGGGTCGGACTTCGCCTATGTGTCCAAACTGGCCTCGGACGCGGGCTATGTCTTTTACATGAAGCCGGGGCCGGAGGTCGGGACCAACACCGCCTATTGGGGCCCCGAAGTGCGGGTGGGCACGGCACAACCGGCGCTGACGCTCGATTTCGACCAGATGTCCAACCTCGACGAGATGAGCTTCAGCGTCGATGCCAACGTCGCCGAGCTTGCGTTCGGGTTCGTGAAGGCCGGCAATTTCTCGGTTCCGGTCCCGGCGCCGCCGGTGGGCATATTGAAGCCGCCACTGGCCGGGCGTCCGGTCGTGCCCGGCAAGACCCGGCTTCTGGAAACCGAACGGCTGAGTGCACCCGAAGTGGCGGGGATGATCCTGTCCGGCACCGCCAAGGGCGATCCGGTGCTGGCGAACGGAACCATCGACCTCGCGCGTTATGGCCAGCCGCTCAACGCCCGTCAACTGGTGGGCCTTCGCGGGGCCGGGCGGACGCACGATGGGGTCTGGTATGTCTCATCCGTCACCCACTCGCTCACGCGCGGCGCATGGCGCCAATCGTTCCAACTCGCCCGCGAGGGCCTGATGCCACAGAAAGAGACGGTGACCCCATGACCGACGGACCCAAGTATTTCGGCAAGTACCGCGCGACGGTTCTGAACAACATCGACCCGCAGAACCAGGGCCGGATCATGGTTCAGCTCGGCGACAAGTACGGCGCGTTCCCGTCCACCTGGGCGATGCCCTCCTTTCCCTTCGCGGCCAAGGCGATGGCGGGGATGGTCGCGCTGCCGCAACTCGGCGCAGGTGTCTGGGTCGAGTTCGAGGCGGGCGATCCCGACTACCCGATCTGGTCGGGGGGCTTCTTCCCCGAGATCGGCGGTTTCCCGGCGCTGGCGCTGGCCGGAGCGTCGCCGGTGACGCCCAACATCCATTTCCAGACCACGACCGGAACATCGGTCACGCTGTCGGACAATCCCGCGCAGCAGGTTCTCATCAAGACCGCTACCGGGGCGCTCTTCATGATGGGGGCGGCGGGCACCACGATTTCGAACGGGCAGGGGGCGACCATCGTGATGTCCGGCCCTTCGGTCATCATCAACAACGGCGCGCTTGTCGTGACCTGAAGCCGGGGGAAGGGAACATGCCGGGACCGATACTTCACGCCAACACGATCGCCACCTGCCCGCACGGGGGCACGCTGACGATCCTCCCGAAGAGCCCGCGAGTCACCTTGTCCGGGCAGCCGGTCGCGGTGCTGACCGATCCGGGGATGGTGGCGGGCTGCGCCTTTACCCTGCCCAACGGCAAGCCCCAGCCCTGCCTCACGACGCGCTGGATCGCGGCGTCCACGCGTGTCACCTCGCTGGGCCAGCCCGTGCTCATCAATCCCCTCTCGGCCCTGTGCCTGTCGGCCGAGCAGATCCCCGGCGGGCCGCCGATCATCTCCGGCTCGCAGACGCGGGTGGTCGCGCAATGACCCGTCTGGCCTTTCCCTTCGGTCCCAGTGCCGAGGGCCGTGCGGCGACGCATCCGCCGGGCAGCGCCGCCCATGTGCGCGACATGCTGCGGCTCGTTATCCTGACCATGCCGGGCGAGCGGGTCATGCGGCCCGCCTTCGGCTCGCCCGTGCGGCAGATGCTTTTCTCCGGCGGTGGCGGGATCGCGACCGAGGCGCTGGCCGCCGCGCTGGAAGCCGGGCTTCAGCAGGAACTGGGGCACCTGATCGTGATCGAGCGCCTGAGCGCGACCTTCGACGGCGATGCGGCCCGGCTCGACGTGGACCTGGCCTATCGGCTGCGCGCGACCGGGGCCAGCGACACCCTGACCGTGTCGAAGGCGCTTCCATGATCGGCGCACGCTACACCTGTTGCGACCCGGGGCGCCGGGCGGCGGTGGCGGCCGCCGAAGGCCTGACGGGTATCGACTATGTCGAGGTGGCGGTCGGGCGGACCGTGGCGGACCCGACGGAGATCCGCGTCAGACTCGTCTCGCCGCTCCCATTGCCCGGACCGGCGCTGACCGGTCAGAATTTCGCGATCACCGGGGGTGTGCGGTTCCCTGCGCCCGTTGTGGCCCCGGCTGTCGAGACGTTGAAGAACCACCAAAGCGTCCTTGGCTACCGCCTGACCCTGCCGGGCGGGCAACCCACCGATTTCTCGACCTATTCGCTTTCCATCGTGCGGGCGGCGGGCGCGCGCCGTCCACCGGACGGCTTCGACCCCCGCCTCTCCTCGGTCGAGATTTCGTTCAAACGCGATTGCCCGACCGACTTCGATTGCGTGCCGGAGGACGGCACCCCGCCGCAGAGTTTCGCCAACGAGGCGCTCATCATCGACCGCACCGCACGCGACTGGCCCGCGCTCCGGCGGCAGCTTTTGGACCGGATGGCCGAACTGGTGCCGGGGTTCGCGGGGGCCGAGGCCGCGGATTTCACGACCACGCTGGTCGAGGCGCTGGCCTATCGGCTCGATCAGCAAAGCTACCGGCTGGATTGGATCGGGACCGAAGCCTTGCCCGCCACGGCCCGCGAGCCAAGGTCGCTGGTGCGCCACGCACGGCTGGTCGATTACGTCCCGCCGCAGGGGGCCAGCGCACGCGTGCCGGTCGCGGTGACGCTCGGGTCCGGCGGGCCGGAGGGCGCGGTGATGCCCGCTCGGACACCTGTGCTCGTCCGCCAAGGCGACGCGCCGCCGGTGTTGGGGATCCGTGACTATGCCGCGCGACTTCAGGGCGAGGTGCCGGTGGCGTTCGAGACGTTGGCGGATCTGCCGCTCTGGTCGTGGCGCAACGCGATCGGGTTTCACACGTGGTCCGATGACGCCTGCCTGTTGCCGCGCGGGGCGACGCAGGCGACGCTGGTCGATACCGGGGGCGGCGCCGGGCCGATCCGGGCGGGTGACCTGCTCGTTCTGGTCGAAACGGTGGCGCCGGATACCGGGCTTGCCGCCGATGCCGATCCGCAGCGTCGGCACATGGTGCGCGTGACCCGCGCCGAGCCAGAGGAAGACCTGCTCGCCCCTTCGTTGCGACTGGTCACTGTGACATGGGGGGCGGCAGACGCGCTCCCCTTCGACCTCGTGTTGTCGGCCCGACCCGACGGGGCGAACGCGGCGCGGGGGGCGGTGGCCTGCGCTGCGGTGCTGGGCAATGTGACGCTGGCCGATCACGGTGCATCGCTGCCGCCGCCCGAGCATCTGACCGGCGTGGCGCAGGGTGAGGACGTGCCTGTGGAGGCGACCCTGTCCGCGACCGCCGACAGCCTTCGCCCGGTCCTGACCCCGTCGGAGCCCGAACCGGGGTTCGTCTGGCGGCCCAAGCTGGACCGGGCCGATCTGTCGCGGATCGCATCCGTGGACATGACGGCGCCCCCCGACACGGTGCCCGCCGCCGCCCTGATGAAGGTCACGCCCGAGGCGGCATTGCCCGCGCTCGATCTGCACGACGATTTCTCGATCTGGCGGGCGCGGCGCGATCTGGTGTCGGCGGGCGCGTTCGAGCGCGGCTTCGTGGTCGAGACGACCATCGACGGGCGGGCGGCTCTGCGCTTCGGCGACGGCGTAAACGGGCTGGAACCGGCGCCGGGGTCGACGATTCGGGCGACGGCTCGGATCGGGGTCGGGACACGCGGAAACATCGGGCCGGGCGCGTTGGCGCACTGCGTCCTACCCGTGCCGCTCGAAAGCGCGGCGATCACGATCACCAACCCGCTCGCGGCATCCGGCGGGGCCGATTCCGCCGATGCCGCCACGATCCGCGCCAGCGCGCCCGAGGCGTTCCGGGTGCAGGACCGGGCCATCACGCCCGCAGATTACGCCGAGGTCGCCAAGCGCCACCCCGAGGTCGTCAACGCGACCGCCATTGCCCGCTGGACCGGCGCTTGGCAGACCATGATGATTTACGTCGACCGCGCAGAGGGGCGACAGGTCGATCCGGGTTTCAGGCGCGAGGTCGAAGACTTCCTCGACCGCTACCGGATGATCGGCTGCGACGTGGCGGTCCGCGCTCCACGTCCCGCACCGCTCGACATCCATCTCGAGATCTGTGTGGCACCGTCGGCACTGCGGTCCGAGGTGGCCATGGCGGTGCGCACGGCGCTGCGGCCCACAGGCCCGACAGATGGCTCGCCCGGCTTTTTCCATCCGGACCGGCTGACCTTCGGCACGTCGCTCTACCTGTCGGTGCTGGTCGCGACGGTGATGGCGGTCAAGGACGTCGCCAGCGTGACGCCGCGCCGCTTTCAACGGCTGGGCCGCCGCGATGCAGGCGAGTTGCGCGCCGGGGTCATCCGGCCCGCCGAAGCGGAAATCCTCGAACTGGCGGACGACCCGAATTTCCCCGAACGCGGGCGGCTGACCCTGAACATGGGAGGCGGACGATGAGCGAGCGTTGCGTCTGTGACGATATCGGCTGCGGTTGCTCCGAGGGGGCGGCCACCTCGATGCCCGTGGGCGATCCGACCGTCTTTCGCCACGGGGCCATCCGGGAGCGTATGGAGGACCGCATCGGTCGGGTGCGCATCGGCACTTCCGCCCCGCTTGCGCCGCTCACCACCCGCGACCCCGCCGACCCCGCTATCGCCCTTATCGACGCCTTCGCGGTCGGGTTGTCGAACCTTGCTTGGAACGCGAACCGCCTGTGGCAGGACGGCTGCCTGAGACTGACGACCGATCGTGACGCGCTGGTCGCATTGGCCGGATTGGTCGGCTATACGCCGCGCCCGGCGATCTCCGCCGTGACGACGCTGGCGTTGACGGTGGACGAGACCGAGGGGGCGCCGGACCGCGTGACGGTGCCGAGGGGGCTGAAGTTCGCGACCGTGCCGGGGCAGGACGAGATGCCCGTGACCTTTGAGGCGGATGAGGATGTGGTGGCTCTGCGCGCTCTCAACACCCTGTGGCCCCTGCGCACGCCCGAAATGCCGATGGTCACCGTCGACACCGAAAAGCTCGTGCTTGCAGGCACGGCGAGCGGCGTTCGCGCGGGTGACATTGTGGCCGCTCAGATCACGCCGTCCAATTGGCTGGTCGCAAGCGTGACCGAGGTCGAGCGACCCGCGCCGACGCCGCTGGAGGGCGGTGCGCCGGGCGAGATGACGCCAGCGGTGGCCATCCTCACGCTGGGCAATCAGCGCCGCGTGATCGCCGAAGACGCGGCGGGTATCGGTGCCGACCCTTTGACGGTCGTGGTCCTCGGCGACAAGGCGACCGGGTTCGGCGCAAGCGCCCCCGACATCGCCCTGATGTCCGACGAAGTGCGCAAGGCAAAGGGCGACACGGGCGAGAAGGACGCGACCGAGTGGAAGAATTTCGTCCTGTCACGAGACGGGACCGCGACGGGGGGATCGGTGGATCTGAACGCGGCCTACGCCAAGGTCCGGGCCGAAGGGCTGGCGCTCTTCTCCTATCCCAACAAGGTCCGCATCGCACAGGACGGCACGCCCTACCTTCCCGGCACCGACGGGCGGCGCCCCGAAGCCAACCCGGATGTGCCGGAGGGCTACGACGTTCACGCCCCCCGGCACGAACGGCTGACGCGCATCGTCTCGACCCGCGACCGCGCACGCAGCGATTTCGCGATGGCCGCAGAGGTCACCGAGATCGCGGTCGAGGGTGTCGATCTGAGCACGGCTGAGTTCAGCTTCCGCGACCGGCTGCGCGACACGACGATCCGGCTCGAGACCGGGCGCGAAGCGATGGTGGTCGGCCTGAAGGACGAGGGGCTGCCGCGCGACGGCGCGCGTGACCGGATCGAGGTTCAGGGCGTTCTGGAGGGCCTGTCACCGGGGCGGCGGATCATCCTCGAAGGCCCGCTTTTCGGCACAGGTTCCCATGGCGCCGAAGTCGCGGTTCTGGCACGGGCCGAACCGGGACCGGGGATGACGACGCTGGTGTTCACCGCGCCGCTCGCCAACACCTTCCACGCCGCCGGGTTGCGGCTGCGGGGCAATTGCGTGTCCGCGTCTCAGGGCGAAACCACGATCCCGGCGACCGAGACGCTGGGCACCGCGAACCCGGCCCGTACCCTGCAACGCTTCGCGCTGGGCACCGGACCGCTGGCCCATGTGCCTGCGCCGGGCGCGCGCGCATACGCCCCCGCGCTCGACATCCGCGTCGGAGGGCGGCTTTTCGACGAAAGCGACACGCTCCTCGGCAAGACCGGGGCGGACCGGACCTACCGCGTTCATCCGCCAAAACCCGGTGGGCGCGGCACGTCCGAGGTGCAGTTCGCTGGACGATTGCCGGGCGGGGGGCAGGCGGTGACCGCCGCCTACCGCACCGGGGGCGGGATCGCGGGCAATGTGGGTGCCGGGCGGATCGAAACGATTATGACGCCGGTTCTGGGCCTGAAATCCGCGACGAACCCGATCCCCGCGACCGGCGGGTCGGACCATGAGGTCATCGAAGACATCCGGGACGCGGCCCCCGCTTCGGTGCGGGCCTTGGACCGGGTCGTCTCGCGCGGGGATTATGAGGCCTTCGCGAGCGGCTATCGCGGTGTCGGAAAAGCGATGGCAACGGTGCTGCGCGACGGGATGCGCGAGGTCATGGTCATCACCATCGCGACGACCGAAATTGCGCCGCCCGTGCCCGGCTCGGCCCTGCCCACCGATCTGGGCGCGGCATTGCGGGCCGCCGGACCGCCCGGACGGGCCATTAGGATCGAGGGTTTCGATGCGCTGGAGGTGTCCGTGACGCTCGCCCTTGCCCATGATCCCGCGCTGGACCGTGACACGGTGGAGGCGGCGATCCGCGCCAAGCTGGCGCAGGCGTTTTCGCCCGCCGCACGCGCCTTTGGCGCCGCGCTCCACGCGTCCGAGGTTCTGGCCGCCGCGCAGGCCGTCGAGGGTGTGGTCGCATTGCGGGTAGTCACGCTGTCCTCGGCGGCACCCGGCGGCTTCAGCCCGGCGCAGGCGCGGCTGCCCTGTCCGGTTCCCCGGTTCGATGGGCGGTCGTTCCGGCGAGGTGGGCTGCTTTACCTCACCGCCGACACGATCACGTTCGAGGAGATGGTGCCATGACCTCCACCCGGTCCCCCGAGATCACGCAGGAGCGGCGCGACGATGTGGCGGCGCGGCTTTACGCCCTGCTTCCGGCCGACATCCGGGCCGAAGACGCGGCGCAGGGCCGGGCGCTCCAGGCGTTCATCGCTGTCCTCGCGCAAGGCAGCGCCGAGATCGACCGCGAGCTTGATCGCTTCCATGACGCGCTGTTCGTCGAGACGGCCCCGGAGGACGCTTTGACCGAACTGGGCGCGCTGGTGGCGGCGGAACCGATGAACCCCTTGCCACAGGGTGCCGGCTGGAACGCGCGCGCTTTCATCGCGAATACGATCCGGTATCGCCGTGGCAAGGGCACCGCACGGGTTCTGGCCGCGCTGGCCGCCGATATCACGGGCGAAGGCGCTCAGGCGGTCGAGGTGTTTCGGCGGCTGGTCCGGTTGCAGCATCTGGCGGACCTGCGCGGCGATCGTCCCGGCCTTGCCTTGCTTGTCGACGGCGAGACGCGGGCGCGGGTCGGCACGGCGCAGGATGCGCTGCCGCGCCTTTCGGACCTGCGGTCGATTGCGCACGCAGGAGGGCGGGGCTTCGTGCCGTCGGTGGGGCTGCACCTTCTGCGCCCGGTCGTCCCGGTCTTCGCCGCCCCGGACACACGCGGCCTCGACCGTGACGCGTTGCCCGCCGAAGACGTCGCCGCGCTTCCACCGATGCAGCCTTGGCCGGTGGGCGAACCTCCCACGCAAAAAGCCGGGTATTTTCAACTCGCGCCGATGCCGGGCGAACCGATCCGCCTCTTTAACCCCGACCGCCGCAGCGACGGGGATGAGGCGACGGGTGGCAGCGTTCGGCCCGAACGGATGCCTGATCGGCTGCGCCGCCTGCCGCTTCACCGCGAAACCGACGCCTTGCGCCGGGCCTATGCGAAAGGGGAGGGCGGGACACCTGTGGCGGGCCAGTGGTTCGACCCGCTGAACCCGGCCTTCACGCTGTTCATCCGGGCAAAAGGGGAGACCACCTTCCGTCAGGTTCCGGCGCGGGAAGTGCTGATCGCCAACTTCGACGAAGCGCCCGCAAAGCGTCCCGCCCCAGAGCGGGCCTACGAATGGGTGCGACCCGGCGAAACGGTCGCCTCCACGGGGGCCGCGCCGATTGCCGCGGCCTTCGATCCGGTGACGGGGCGGCTCGTGCTGCCCGTGGGTGTCGAGGCCGATGAGGTGCGTGTCGCCTATGCCACCGGGATCGGGCGGCCCATCGGGGCCGGGCCGCATGAACGCAACGCCCCGGATGTGCCGTTCGAACTGGTGGACGGCGCGGGGCGAACCCATTTCATCCGCATCGTCGACGGGTCTCGTGCGAGCGAACCGGAGCCGGGCAAAGCCGTGCGCCGGGTCGAAACCCTGCAACAGGCGCTGGCCGACTGGAGCGCACATGGCGACCGGCCCGGCGCCGTCGGGGTCATCGTGCTGGCCCGATCCGACCGCGATGCCCGCACCGCGAACCTGACGATCAAGACCCATCCCGGCACCGAACTGACGCTTGTCGCCGCCCAATGGCGACCGCAGGTGGCGCGTCCCGGCGTGCCGGTGGAGGCGAACCGCCACGGCTATCTCGTGCGGCGGGAGCGGATGTTCACGCTGGCCGCCGCCATTCAGGTCGAGCCAAGCCGCGCGCCCGGCACCGGCCCCTCCAACGCGGAAGAAATCGGGACACTGACGCTTGACGGGATCGCCTTCACAGGCGGCATCACGACCGCGCCGCATTCCGTCAGTGCACTCGCCCTGCGTCATTGCAGCATCCGGGCGAAGCCGACGCGCGCCGCGCTGAATGTCCGGCCGGGCCAGCCGATTTCCGTGACCATCGAGGACTCGCTCATAGACCATGCCCGCATCTGGAGCTCCAGCAAGTACGGCGATGCGCGTGGGAGCCGGGTCACACTGCGGCGTTCCATCGTCGGGGGCACGCCGGGGATGTCGCTGCATTTGAAAGCGCCTCAGGCCGACGTGACGGTCTGCGACACGACGATTCTGGGCCATGTCGAGGTCGGCACGCTGGACGCGACGAATACGATCTTTGCGGGGAGCCTGAAGGTGATCCGCCATCAGGTCGGCTGTATGCGGTATTCCTACTCCGCCACCTCGCAGGCGCTTCCGAAACGGTTCCGCTGCCAGCCCGACCTTGCGTTACAGGCGGCGCGATCCGAGGGGCGGGTGTCGGCAGCACAGGCCGAGGCCATCGCGATGGGACTGGCGCCCGTATTCCATGACACCGACCTTTGCGAACCGATGGTGGGGGTTCTGCATCCGTTGACCGACCCCGGCATCCGTGCGGGCGGCGAAGGGGACACGGAAATGGGGGCCTTTGCCCCGACCGGCACTCCGATCCGGCGCGCGAACCTGACCCGCGCGCTTGACAGTTACCTGCCCTTCGGCGCCGAAGCCGAGATTTTCGACAACAGCCTTTCCAGCTCCGCAATGTATTGGAGACATCGCCCATGACCATTCGCAACGATGCTTCGCGTCACCTGTTCCGGCCCGAGGACAAGCGCGCCCCGCGCCGGGTCGTCCCGCGTCAGGGTCAGGTGCTTCTGGACACCGACCTGTCGCACACCGCCGAGTTGCCGCTCTACCGGATCGAACGGGAGACGGCCGAGACGCTGGGCCCCGACGACCGGCTCTTGGTGACGGGGCGTGCGTTCGAGCCGCGCAAGTCGGGGCAGTCCATAGAGTTTTCGCGCGGCGCGGCCTATCTGGCCGGCACGCGGATCGAGAACCCCGAGAACGTCACGCTTGGCGGGCAGCCGAACCCTGTCGACCTGCAATCCGCCCCCGGCGACACTTTCGCCTATGTGCTCAAGACGGTGGAGCGTTACGTCGATCCGGTCGAGGACGCGGCCTATGCCGACAAGGCGCTTGGCGATGCCGAGGCCGCCGGACGCGCGATGCAGGACTGGCAGATCCTGATCCTGCCGCTGCCCGACAAGACGCAATGCGCCAATCTGATGCACACCGACGTCTGGCGCGGCATGGCGAGCCATTCCACCGGGCGGCTTTCCGTCGATGTGGCCGCTGCGGCGACGGTGGCGGACCCCTGCACGATCCTGCCGGAGGGCGGTTTTTCCGGGCTCGAGAACCTGATGTACCGGGTGGAGGTGCATGGCGGCGAACCCGTGGCCGAACATGCACCGGACGACGGGCGGGTTTACGGCCTGAAGGGGCTGAAGCTGAAAGTGTCCCGACGCAATGCCTCGACCCTCGTGCGGATCGACGAGATGTCCGGGGCCGAACTGCGTGTGTCGCCCCCCGCCCGCGACCCGAGGACGTGGTTCGCGCCGGGCACCTATGCCGAGATCGTCACGCCGCAGGACGACATCGACCCGACCGCCGCGCAGGCGGTCGAGGGTGGGGCCGGGCGGCTTTTCGCGGTGACGCGGGCGACCGAGGATCGGGTGACGCTGGCCGCCACCCCTGCCGACATCGCGGCGACCGGGGCGCTGGGCAACGGCGACTGGTTCCTCAGGCTCTGGGACCGGATGCCGGACGGTGCGGGCGTTGTCGTTGTCGAAGATATCGACAATGACGGGCGGTCCAAGCCGCTGGACATCGGGCTCGGCCTGTCGCTGACCCTTGGCGGGGGCGAGGATGCGGTGTTCCGGCGCGGCGATTTCTGGACCTTCACCGCACGGGCGGACGGCAGTATCGACTGGCCCGAAGGCGCGTTCGAGGTGCCGCACGGCCCGTGGCGCAAGTACGCGCCGATCGGGATCTTCGGAAGTGGCCACCCCGATTTCAAGGTCGAGGATTGCCGGATCATCCTTCCGACCCTGTCCGACCGGATACTCGCCTATCAGGGCGGCGACGGCCAAAGCCTGTTTCCAGAGACCGAGGACAGGTTCCAGCCCTTGCCGGGCAAGCTGCGCCTTGCCGTGATGCGCGGCGAGCGACCGGTGCCGGGTGCCCGGATCGAATGGTCGTCGGTCGACGATTTCCCGGCCGGGCAGATCGAAGGTCAGGGGATCAAGCCCTCGGACCCGGCGGTGACCTATGCCGATGAACAGGGGCGGGTGGAGGTGACTTGGAGCCTCGACATCGGGGCTGCGGAAAAACCGCACGGCCTGCGCGCCACCTTGGACGGCGGCGCGGGGCCGGGCCAGTCGGTGATGTTCACCGCCGATGTGAACACCGCCGCGCGCACGCTCTACCGCAACGACGATGCCGCGTGCCCGGACCTGAAAGGCGTGCGCACGGTGCAGGAGGCCATCGACGCCCTGTGTCAGCGCGCGGTCGCCGCGCCGGACCTTCCCCGCGTCATCGCGGTGAACTGGCCCAACGACGGGTTCGTCACGATCAAGGATTTCATGGCCGACGGCCTTCGGTTCACCTTCAACGAGCGGCTCGACCGCAACTGCGTGGAAGCGGAATACGCATGCTGGGTGAAACTCGTGATGGCGAACGACGCCGCCCAAGGCACCGGCGCGCCCCCGATGCTCGAAGTCGTCATGGTCGGGGAACTCGCCTTTCTGAAGAAGAGGGACGAGGAGACGAATGAAAAGATCGACCGCCACGTTCTGATCTGGACGCCCAAGGCGGACGCGGCGAACCTCGAAGGCGTCATGAAAGAGGCCGGATTCGCATGGGTCGCCGGAACCAATTCGTTCCGTGTGCTCGTGCAACTCGACGCCTCCACCATCTATGCCAGCGACAAAACCGGGACGGCGCCCCGGCATATGAACGGGTCGGTGTCGACCGAACTCACCGGAAGCCCTGCGCGGCACGGCTTCCGGCTCGACGAGGACGGAAACATCGCGGCAGGCGATGCGACGACGAGCTGCGATTTCAAAAGCTGGTTCTATCTGACCGAATAGGGGCGACCATGACATACGACTTCGATTTCACAGACTGGACACCGGGATCGGTGCTGACCAATTTCATGCTGTCCAGCAGCCCCGCGAACATCTGGGACAAGACCGGCAAGGGGGCCGTTTTCGGAACCGGGTTCGTGGACATCAACGGGACGACGGTGACGAACGGGCAGGCAGAGATGCATCCGGCAGGGCATCACCCGTCGATGCAGGGCCAGTATGCCGAAGCGAACCGGTTCGCCTTCGTCTACACCGCGCCACGCCACGTGACCTTGAGCCGGCTCGCGTTTCGCTGCGTGGATGCGGGCGGCAACGCGAACCTGTCGGTGAACGGCCGGTTTCTGTCCGTCAGCGACATGCATCAGGTCGACGGCGTCGATTTCGACGGCGCGCTGGCTTCCGTCGCCGTGGACAGTTCGGTGCCGGGCCATCCGGTGCTGACCGTAACCTTGACCGGCGTGATCTATCCGAAGAATTTCTTCGGCCATGTGGTGTTCGGCGGGGCCGAGCTTCTCGTGGACCGGGTCACCTGCGACGAGGCTTGAGGGCCGGGCTGATACCCGATGCGGGGCTCACAGCGAGTCGATGTCGAGGTAGAGTACGACGTCCTGAAAATCGTCGTCGCTCGACCCGAGCCGCATCTGATCTTCGAAGCCGATCCGGATCGCGCCCCGTCCATCGGACGAAATGCCGGAGACGACATGGTGCGCGCCATCTGGGTTCAGCGTCGGGTCGTGGCTGAAGAACACCCGAAGGCCGTCGAGCGCGGCACCGTTGCTGGCAAGATGGAAGCCGCCCGACCCGTCGGGCCGAAACGAGAAGGCGTCGGCATCGAACACGCTGGCCTCGATCTGGCGTGCGCCGTCCTTGATGAGGAAGAACCCGATGTCGTTCTCGGTCGTGCTGACGGACAGGGCAATCGGCCCGGTGGCCGTCCAGGCATCGCGTGCCAGAATTGCGACATGGCCGAGATTGCCGGACGGGTCGATTTCGTAGATGCCCACGCTGTTGCGGGCCGAGGACAGCGCCCCCGCCTCGAACGTGACCGTCATGTCGCCGATATTGTGCCCGGAAAAGAACGCCGGGGACATCACGCCGTTGATGTCGTCAGGGTCCACCCTCGCGCCCTCAGACAGGTCGGGAAGGTGCGCCTCGAAGGTGATCGTGGTGCCGTCGGCGCCGCGTGAAACAAGAAAATCGCCGTCCGCGAGCGGGGGAAGCGTGATGCGCCCTTCGGGTGTTCCGTCCCCATCGACGTCGACAAGCAGGGTGCCGTCGATATCCACCGACACGTTCGCCCGGGTGAACGAGCGGTCGGTGATGAGGATGGCGTCGTCCGCGCCGAAGCCGGGGATCGTGTCGCCGAGCAACGTGTCCAGCGTGCCCGCGATCAGGTTGCGCCCCGGCAGGAGGGTCAGTTTCTCGGCCTCGCTGGCGGTCGCGACCCGGTTGGCCGGCCCGTCCCCCGCCACCACGTCGAGCACCAGATCGGCGATACCGCCCGCCACTATCCCGAGCGAGGTATGGGCGACCGAAACCGTCAGCGCGCCCTGAGCCACCGACATGGCCTGTTCCGGCGGCAGGTAGACCCGTCCTTCTGTCTCGCCGTGGGCGATGTGGATGCGGGCGAACAGGCCGTCGAACGCAGGGGCGGCGGCCCCGGAGAAGGCAAGATCGACGAATTGCGGCCCCACGGACGGCGCGTCCGTCGTCAGCACGATTTCGAGGAGCGTGTCGCCGGTCTCATAAACCCCGGGCGCCGGGCTGCTCAAAACGCCGCGCACGGCGCGGGAACGATCCACCGTCACGTCGAGCAGGAAAATCCCGGCCTCGCCGAAGTCGGATCGGGCGAACTGGCGGTCCCGGTCGTAGACCTCCAACCGCACCTGATCCGTGGTCGCGTCGCTGCCCGAGGTGTGGACATAGGCGACCCGTTCGGCGGCGAGATCGGCAAGGCTGAAGACGCTGCCCTGATCCAGAAGCGTGGTGCCGAGGGCGATGAACCCGATCTCGGGCCGGTTCGCCACGCGCAGGAACACGTCCTCGGGCGCGCTGTCGCTGTCGGTTACGGGAATGTCGCCGACGCTCAGAACGATGCCGGTGTTCGCCAGCACGCCGACCGCTGCCGACCCGGCCCCCAGCACGGGTGCCGTGACATGGCCGGTGACGGTCGGGGTCAGCATGTCCGGGGCAGGGCGCGGCGCGGGGTTCGTGCCCACCGGGTCGAAGTCGGTTTCGGTCTCGGTCGTGCCGTGGATCGGTGACGAGGCGATGCGATGCTCGTGAACCACGAGGTCTTGCAGAGATATGTCGAGGGGGATCGCGCCTGCGCTGTCCGAGACGACGAGATCGACGTCGCGCAGCGTGCTGACGACTTCGCCGCGCGCGCCGGACACGCCGAAGTTGGGGTCGAAGTAACTCGTGACATTGCGCACCGTGCTTGCGGTTTCGGCGACATCCACCGCGCCCAGTGCCGAAAAGTCGAAATCGACCGCACCGCGCGACAGAAAGCGATGCACCCCATCCTCGCCCATGCCTTCGAACACGAAGGACTCGATGCTCGCGAATGCGAGGGTGCCGATGATGCCGCCGCCCGTGTCGAGATACTCGATCCGGCCGTCGGTCGTCGTGTCGAACACCACGTTCAGGCCTGCCGGAATGACCCGAGCGCCGCTGTCCAACTCGTCTGCGAACAGATAGTCGCGCAGGCCGGACCGCACACCGCCGGGGGCGATGAAATCCGGTGACGTGCGGAAGAGGCCGCTCAGATCGACGCGCAGCGTATCGGTGTCTGCGCCACCTTCGACGCGCCCCGTGACCATACCGCCCCGATTGGCGATCACCGTGTCCGATGTGAAGTTCTGCGGGTCGAGATACCTGTTGGTGGCGATATGGATGATGTCGTCGCCGTCGCCCGCGTCGAGCGTCAGGTTGCCCGCGAGCTTGGTCAGCACATCCGCGCCGGCACCGCCGTCGACCGTATCGTCACCGGCACCCGCGGCCACGATGTCGTCGCCGTCCCCCCCTTGGAACGTGTCGTCGCTTTCGGCGATGAAGTCGAAGCCCGAGGCGGTGTCATGGGCGCGGAAGTAGTGGTCGATGATGATGTCTACGCCGTCGCCGCCCTCGGCCCAGACGCTCGCCCGCTGCCGGCCGAGGTCCGTGTCGCTCAATTCGACGCGGATCACGTCATGCCCGGTGCCGCCCGCGACTTCGGTCAGGGCCGAGGCCGCCACGGCAGCGGCATAGTCGGGCTGGAAAATGTCGAGCCAGATCGCCTCGCTCACCGTGATCCGATCGTCGTCCGCGCCCCCGTCCAGACGCGAAAAGGCCTGACCGATCAGCTCGTCGTTGCCGTCACCTCCAAAGGCCTCGCCGGTGAATTGCGTGAGTTTGAGGATGTCGTTGCCGGTTTCGCCGAAGATCGACACGCCGCGCTGGGCGGGCGGCAGAAAGTCGAAGAAATCCCCGACGACTTCGAGCCAGTCGTTCCCGATCCCGCCCGAGATCGTCTTGCCCGAAATCCCGTTGTCGGCCATGCGCACGGTCGCGGAATCGTCGCCGTCGCCCGCGAGCAGTCCCCAGCCGATTTCGGTGAGCCCGTTGGTGCCGCGCGCCACGATGTCGTCACCGTCGCCGAGGACCAGCATCATCGCCCCGCCCCCCTGCATCCGGTCGTCGTCCGCGCCCAGATCGACGAGGCCGACACCGCTGATCGGATCGAAAGGCGTGGATGAGATCGGCGCGCCCACGTCTTCCACCCGGTCTGACCCCGCCCCGGTGCGCAACGTCGTGACGGTGCCGCCGCCTGACAGCGTGGTGAACACGCGGTCGTTGTCCTCGCCCGTGTCCACGATGGCGCCCGCGCTATGGAACACCACCTCGATCGTGTCGTCGCCCGTGCCGCTGGTCACGCTCCCGATCGCCTCGATGTAATCGTTGCCGGGTCCACCTTCCTGCACGACGGTCGCGACCGCAGGTGCTTCGCGCAGAATGTCGTCGCCTTGGCCGCCGCGCATGGTGATCGTGTCGCCGGCCGTGAAGCCCGAGAAATCGCCGCCGAGCACCCGGATCTCGTCATTTCCGGGGGTGCCTTCCGCGTCCGGGTCGGCCAGCGTGACGAGCACGGGCGACCCCTCCGGCACCGGCACCTCCCGGATCAGTGTCAGCTGGTAGGGCAGGTCGAACGGGCCGGTCGTCAGCGTGACCTCACGGCTCTGGCTGTCGAGCTTGATGACGTCGAGGAAGTTCAGTCCACCGTCCGGCACCTGCTCGGCCCAGAGCGCCTCGGAGACGAAGTTCGAGATGACGGCGTCGGGCGAGAACACCTCGCCGGGGTTACTGAGCGAGACCGTCTTGATCTGGAACTTCGCCTGCCCGGCGGTCGCGCTTAGCGACATGACCGGGGCCAGCCTTAGATCGCTGGTGAAAGTCCCCGTCATGCTAAATTGCACGGTCGGGCGTTCGCCGGGTTCGAGCACGTCGAGTTCAGCATCGGAGAATGTCATCGGGTCCGACAGGGTCGCGATCCGCGTCACGTCACCGACCGTCACCTGATACTCGATCTCGCCCGGTTCGAACCGGATATCCTGCAACAGCTCCAGCCCGAGGTTGAAGGTGGAATCGAAGACGACCACCTCGGCATTCGGGGCCAGCGGCAGGGCGTCGTAGGCGTCCTTGAGTTTGTCGCGAAGTCGCGCGGGTATGGCGAGGTGCTTGAGCGTCGTATCGAAGACGTCGACCTCCAATACGTCGATGAACCCGAAAAGCTCCACGTATTTCGCCAGCGCCTCGCCCCCGATACCGCCGGTCGGCACGGTGGCGGCGACGAAGGCGCCGAGGGTCTGCGCGAGGGCGTCAAGGTCGAATTGCGCGTCGATCAGCGGGCCGGATTTGACCGTCAGGTCGATGACGGGTGCGCCGCCCGACGTCCCGGCACTCTCGCCCGGTGCGTAGGCTACATCGACGGGCGTCGCGTTGAGCGGGTTCAAAATGATGTCGATCAGCCCATCGACCGCCACGATCTGCGTGTTGCTGGCCATGTCGGGCAGGTAATCGGCGGTGTCGAACAGCGTCAGCCGCCATTCCTCGCCGGTCGCATCGGCAAGGCTGACCGAGCCGGAGCCGATGTCGTAGCTTTCGCCGGTTTCGAACCACGGCAGATGGGCCTTTACGTTCGAATAGTCGACCTGACCGTCGAGGTAGAGTTCGGCCTTGAGATCCGAGGTGAACACCTCGCCGGTGAACTGCGCCGCCGCGGTGTTGCTGCCGAAGGCGAAGGTGACATCGGCGTCGTTCAGCCGTTCATGGTCACCGAGGTAGAAGAGGTTGAGATCGTAACTCACCGCGCCCGTGTTCAGGGCCGAGGCCGGGGTATAGACGACGCCGGTATCGAAGCTGGCCGTGGCGGACCCGCTGACGAGGCCGGACCCTTCGGGGATGTCGAACAGATCGAAGCTCGGGTCGATGAGGTCGGCCAGACCCAACCTGTATTCCGCCTCGGACAGGGCCGCGAACAGGTTGCCGCCCCTCAGGCTCGAAAATGAAATGTCGAATGTATCGAAAGCCCGCAGGCTCGTTAAATCTGACAATGGGCCCCCCGGCTCGAATGCTCCGTTCCAATAGCCTGAAACAATTCGGTAACTATGGCCCGATAACCGGGTTCGATCAAGGAAGCGGTCGCCGGAACGCCTGACGGTTTGCCGGGGGTGAGAGAACGCTCAGCGCGCCCCGTGTTCCGGATCTGCGCGCTCTGCGTTGACGCACGTGCCGCCCGTCCCGTGAGCGATTGCCTGCGCGGGCATCACTTGCGCGCCTGCCACGCCGGCGACCGCACGCGCCCCGGCGAGCGCGACGTTTTCCCCGTTGACCGAAACCGGAACATACCTAAAACCGATCCTGCAATGATATTTCAAGCCAACACCGCCGACGTTCCGGCCAGCATCGAAGTTGACCTTTGTATCGTCGGAGCGGGCGCGGCGGGCCTGACCCTAGCGGACGAGCTTGCCGGGACCGGCCTGAAGATCGCCATTCTCGAAACGGGGGATATAGGCCGCGACAAGGACGCGCAGGTCTTTTCGGATACGGAAAGCGTCGAGAAAGCCGTGCCGCGCAACGCGCGGATACGGCAGTTCGGAGGATCGACGACCGCCTGGTCCGGCAAATGGCTTCCGTTGATGCCCGAAGACCTGAAAGGTGCCGCGTGGATCGAGCGGAGCGGTTGGCCGATCACGCCGGAGGAGTTGGCGCCTTATTACGAGCGCGCCTCGCGCCGTCATAAAGGTCCGGCGCCCGAGGACTTCGCGCAATGGACCGCCCCGACCGAAGGCGACGCGGACGCGCGGCGGCTGAAGCCCGCTTCGGTCTATTGGCTTGGGAAGAACCAACTCGATTTCGGCCAGACCGTCGGCAAGGTCGCCGCGAACAGCGAAACGATCGCGGTCTATCTGAACTGCACGGCGACGGAAATCGTTCTGACCGACGATCATTCGGGTGTCGCCGCGCTCAAGGCCCAGACCCTGCGCGGCAAGACCTCGTTTCAGGTGATTGCGCGCGATTATGTTCTGGCATCGGGCGGTATCGAAAACGCAAGGCTACTGCTGGCGTCCAAAAGCCAGATCGAAGGCGGGGTCGGGAATGCCCACGACAATGTGGGGCGGTTCTACATGGACCACCCCAGTGGGAATGTCGCGAAAGTCGTTCTGGCCCCCGGCAAGACCTTTCCCGACGATCTCGGCATGGCGATCCCGTCGAATGGGCGCGACCGGATGGACATCGGCTCCTACATGGCGCGGCGCATTCGCGAGAAGGGGCGGCTCGTGAATGCCTATTTCGTCTGGCGACCGGCGCTCGACGTGGTGCCGACCGACGATATCCGAAAGCTGTTTTCAACGCTCGTGCTGATCCGCCATCGCCCGACACAGTTGAAACTCTATCGCGAGCTTTTGCGCGATGTCTTCAAGGTGCCAAAGGGCCTTGCGGTGCGGTATCTCTGGTTCCTCCTGACGAAGAAGGCAGGGCTCAGGGGGCCGGACCGGACCTTTCAGATCAATTATCACATCGAAATGGCACCGGACCCCGAAAACCGGGTCACATTGTCGGACACCCCCGATCCGCTCGGGCATCCTCTTGCGAAAGTCCGGTGGAAGGCGTCTGAGGCCGAATTGCACTCGGTCCTCGAACTGCACGACGAACTTCAGGCCCTGCTCGCGGAGACCGGCGCGGGTATGCTCATCTGGACGGCGGGGCAAAGGCCCGAGGCCGCGGACCTGCCCTATTCCAGTGCATCGCATCACATGGGCACGACGCGGATGGGCGCGCGGCCAGAAACCTCGGTTGTCGATCCGGATTGCCGCGTGCATGGTATCTCGAACCTGCATATCGCCGGGTCTTCGGTGTTTCCGACCGGCGGCTTCGGCAACCCGACATTCACAATCGTGGCCCTGTCCATTCGTTTGGCGGACCGCCTTAAGGAAAAGCTGTTATGACACCGAAAATCTCTATCGTGGGCGCAGGCACGCGCGTCAGGTCGACGGTTCTTCCCGCCATCCTTGCGCTGGGCGACACGGTCGAGTTGGCCGGCATCCATTCCCGCAAGCCGCGGGCCGTGCCCCTGCCGGACGGCAGCGAGGTGCAGACGATCACGTCGTTGGAGGCGAAACACTTTGACGGCGTCGATATCGTCATCGTCGCCGTCAAACCGGCAGCGATCCGAAAGGTGCTCGACGCCCTGAACGCGGTGCCGGGGAAAAAGACCATGTCCGTCGTCATGGACACGCCGCCCCTTCGCTTGTCCGACCTCGTCAAGTCGCGCATGTTCCGGGGCTTCAAATCGGTCATTGTCGGGGAAGACTGGATCAAGCTGTCGCCGATCCTCGCCATCCGCGATCTTGTCGCCAGCGGTGCGATCGGTGACCCGAAACGCGTCACGCTCGATCGGATGAGCTATCGGTACCACGGGCTTGCGACCTTGCGGGCGCTTGCGGGGTCGCGCTGGTTTCGCTCCATGAAAGCGACCACGAAGAACGGCAAGGCCGCCTATGACATCGTGACCGGCAACGGCGTGCGTTGCGTCACAATCATGCCGCGCGACTACGACAACGGGGTCATCTCGGTCAGCGGCACGACGGGCTGGGTTTCCAACGATCCCGGCTTCGACGGCGAAGGCACCGGCCACGTCC
Source organism: Maritimibacter alexandrii (assembly GCF_005871115.1). Classification (NCBI taxonomy): domain Bacteria; kingdom Pseudomonadati; phylum Pseudomonadota; class Alphaproteobacteria; order Rhodobacterales; family Roseobacteraceae; genus Maritimibacter; species Maritimibacter alexandrii. Next base: position 18,857 of record NZ_SWKQ01000013.1, on the reverse strand, counting down.
TCGGCTTTCCGCAAGACCCGTCTGGCTGGCATCAGCCGACGACGCTCGACGGAACGCCCCTGCCGTCCGATCCGGTCGAGGACCATATGGCATCCCTGCCGCTGGCCTATCTCGAGGATCCGTCCATGATAAACCGGCTGAAGATCCGGGGGTATGCGCGGCTGATCGAAGACCTGATCGCCGGCAAGGTGGAGTACGACATCACCGATGGCCTTTACGATTTCGTCGCCACGACGGTCGTCGAGCGTCTGAAGCGGTTCCGCGATTTCGGCGCGGGCGGCGGTCAGACCAGCCTTCTGCGTGCCGTGCTCGCACGGCGTGGATAGGAGCCTTTGGTCGCGACCGAAACGCGCCTGCGCCTCTTCATCGCTGAGGCCCTGCCTATGATTTCAACGACCGGGCCAGCCCCCTTGCCCCAGTCATCCGACGTCGGATTTCGTCATTTAACGATCCCGTGCTAACCTGAACTTGCCGTGCGTTTTCACGGTTCGGGTCGGGACTCGAGGGGGATTATTGTATGACGTCCGTTCTTCGGCACTTGCCATTCGTCGTCGCGGCGTGGGCCTTTACGCTTTCGACACCGCTAATTGCACAGAACAAACCCAGCGATTTCCCCGGGTTGAGCGACGCGCGGGCCGCGATCAAACAGTATCTGCCGACCCGGCAGATGTTCTGGATTCTGTTCGACGCGGGGCAGGGCAACACGCCCTATGTGGCTTACTGCAAGGACTACGTGGGTGCGAAATCCGAGATGCAGGGGCGTGTCGTCGCGGCGCGCAACAACTCGCGCGCGCTGTCGTTCTTCACGTCGATCACCTCTCGGCAAGCGCAACTTCTGCCGCCCGACATGCTGGACATGGCGCTCGAGAACGACATCATCGACTGCGTGGGGTTCGGTGGCGATCCGGCCCCCGGCGCGGCGACCGGCCAGGCGAGCGCGGCGATCTACGACGAAGGCGAAATCCGCCGTGTCGCGCAGTCGCTCGGCGCGCCGTTGGACGACGACACCTTCTATCAGCGCCCCGGCGTGATGGACTGGTATCTCTACCGGGTGTCGAACGGCGATGTGCTTCAGACCCAGCAACTGCTCCGCTCTTTCCGGATCGAGGGCCAGCGCCGAAACCAGCCCGTCTTCGATCATTTCGCAGGGTTCCTTGCCGTGCGCGCCTATGAGCGCGTGGCCGATCCCACGATCCTCGCGCAGGCGGGCGAGGGGCGTGCCGCACGGGGGGAGTGCCGCGATATGGTCGAGTTCTGCAAGGGCATCCAGATGGAGCTCAGGCGCATGGGCCTTTACACCGGGGCCATCGACGGGATTATCGGCAGCGGCACGCAGGCCGCGATCCGCCGCATCGCCGCGACGCGCCCCGCCGCGAACCCGGCGGATCTGATCGATATGAACGACATGATCGGACCGCCCGGCGGCACGCCGCCCGCAGCCACGCCGACGCCCGAACCCGCGCCGACCCCTGCTCCTGCCGCGACCGAAACGTCAGGCGCCGACGACCTGCTGGGGGCAGGTAGCCTCGATGACTTCTAGGTCGGTCATCCGGGCGGCGTTTGCCTGCGTCATCCTCGCGGTGGCCCTGTTCGCAAGCCTGCCCGCGACCGCACAAACCCGTTTCGCGAGCGTGTTGGAGGGCGTGGGCCGACCGAATGCGGTAAAGATCAGCTACCCTGTCGATCCCTGCGGCGACCTGTATGCCGCGCTGTCGTCGCGGCTTGCCGAAACCGAGCTTCGGTTCGACGGTGGCGTTCTGGATACCGAGCCGTTCTTTCTGCACTTCTGCAACGAGAAGAAGGACGAATGGGTGGGCCGGATCACCGACGCCGTCACCGGCCCCATCACCGACGTCCAGACCCAGATCAACGCGGCCGTCGACCGTCAGGTGGCCGAACTGACCGGCGGGTTTTGGAAATTCGTGGCGGAACAGCTCTACGCGATCCTCCCGCCCGAGGCGCAGGCGAAATACGCGCCGGGGTCGCCCGAGATGGACGCGATGGCGGTCGAGTGGCTGAACGACGCCCCGGCGGAAGCGCAGGCCTATGCGTTGGCCTATTTCACGACCGGAGAAGACCGGGCATGGCTGTTGTCGGCATGGAAAACCTATGTCGATCTGACGAACGGCCAGTCCGCCGAAATCATCGCGGGGCTGCGCGGTCTGGCGGATACGGCACAGACCCGCGTGAACCAACTGCTTCGCGCCGGGCAGGAACTGGACGCCTCGCCCCCTGACACGCCGACCGCCGACGCCTTGGAAAAGGTCGGGCTGTCCGGCGAATGGATGGACAGGTTCAAGGCGAACGAAGGGCAATTGCGCGCGATCAACGAGACCTATCAACTCGGTCAGGCGGCGGCGGTCATTTATTCCGCCGTGGGCACGAACGAGCCGGTCAGTCAGGTTCAGGGCTTTCTCGGCCTCATGCGGATCGGGGGCGAAGTGGCCGGCACCGTCGGCGGACCGCTGACGCAGTTCATGGGCGACATCGTCATCGCCTATGTTGATGCGGCCGAGCAACTGCTGGCCGCCACACTGGCGCTCGAACAGAAGATCAACCAGCGCAACGGCTTTTGCCTTGGGGTCGGCGTGCCGTCGCGTGACCCCAAAGCGCAGTATTTCAACGACAAGGGACTGCTCGCCTGTCCGATGAAATACGGCACATGGCCGTTCAAGCACATCTACGTCACGCAGGGCGCGCAAGACGCCACCTACTATTTCTACAACGGCACGACGTTCCTCGAAGGCACGAATGGCACGGGGCGCGCAGGGGTTCTGGCGGCGATGGACCTGATCGACGCCGGTGCCGAGCTTGGCTATCCCATCGTGCGCGACCCGGACGATCACGTGAACCTGATCGGGTCGGTCTACAACACCTCGCCGCCCGGTGGCCCGCTGGCTTTGATGGAGGAGGCGCGCGACATCGTCGACGAGATCGAGGGCGGTATGGCTGCCCTGCGCACCCTCGTCGCGCCCGGCGACCGCTGTTCGCTCGACCAGATCGTCGGTGCCGCCGCCGCCGCGGTGGGTGAGACGCCCGAGGCGCTGGTCCGCCCCCTCGCGGTCGGAGGCGACAGGCTGGCCAAGGTCATCGCCGCCTCCTTCGTCGCGTTCGAGGGCGGCTTCGGCCCCGGTGTGCAACGCGGCGGCGACGCGATGGAGACGTATCTGGACCTCGCCGACAGGATCGGCGGTCTGTCGGTCGTGATCCTCGAGGGCCGGGTGCGTGACGAAAACGGGCGACCGGTGCCCGGCGCGATCCTCGACGTGTCGGTCGCGAATGGCGAAGAAGTGCGCGGATGCGAGGCGTGGCAGGCGAATGCCGCGGGCCGCTTCACCATCACCGCCTTGTCCGCCGGGTCTTTCCCGGTCGTTTCGGCCTCTGCCGAAACAGCGTCGGGGCGCGGGCCGACCGAACGGTTCCGGCGCGGCTATGTCCGGCGCAACGCGCTTTTCTACGAGCGTCGGGACGGCGGCACGACCGCGCGCACGGACATCGTGCTGACGGTGCCCATGCCGCAAGCCGAGACCCCCGAGACGGGGGCCAAGCCGCCGGAGCCCGCATCGCCCCCCGTGACCACCGGAGAGCCGGAGCAACCCGAACCGGATACCCCGGACTCCGAGGTTCTGGCTGCCTGCCTCGCCCTCGAACGCGGCATCCTTGAAACCGAGGCGCAGCTTCTGTCCGGCACCACGCCCGCTTTCAACCGTGTCGCCCAACGCCTCGATCCCCATGCCGGGGCGACGGGGCAGGGCGCGCTGTGTGACCCGCCGCTTGCCGACCGTCTCGCCGATCTGCGCAATCGCGTCGCGCAGGCGGAACGTGTGGCCGACGCGGCGCGGGCGGCCTTGGCCTCCTGCGATCAGGCGGCCCTGTCGCGTGCGGCGGCCGAAATCGCGGGGCTTTCCGGGGTGCGGCTGACGGCCCTGTCCGATCAGGTCCGGCAAGCGTCATCGCTCATCGCGACCTTCGAAACGGCGCGCGCCGACTACCGCGTCAACCGGCTGGCGCCCGCACGGTCCGGGCTGACCCGTGTCCTCGGCCAGTCGCGCGGCGCCACGCCGCCCCTGTGCCCGGCCTATGCGGACCGCGCCGAACAGGGATTGGAGCAGATCGCCACGCTGGAGGCGTTCTCGGCGCAGGTCACCGATGCGATCACCGTCTGCGACACCGCGCTCATGGATCGGCTGGCGGCGGCTAGCGCGGGGCGGGACCATCCGCTGTTTCAGGTCGAAATCGACAGGATCGCCGCCGGCAAGACGCTCTGCGCGCAAGCGCGTGCACGGGAGGAAGCGGATCGGGTCGCGGCGCAGGAGGCGGCCTGTAACGGCTTCCTCGCCCGCTTGAACAGCGCCCGGGCCGACTACCGCGACAACAAACTGGTCCCGGCCCAGACTGCGCTGGCCGAACTCAAGACCGACCTCTTGGTGCGGGGTCGGCAGTGCGACGGGCTTCTCGACCGGGTCGATCTGGGCCTGTCCAACATCGCGAAACTGAGGGGTCTGGAACGCGACCTGACATCGGCGGTCGCCGGGTGCGACATGGCGCGACTGGATGAGATCGAGGCGACAGCACGATTCGAAGGCCACCTCTGGTTCAAGACCGCGTTGGGTCGGATCGCAGCGGCGAAGCAGGACTGTGCGACCCCTGCGGCACCGCCCACCGTGTCGGACCCTTGTGCCGAGTTATCGCGGATGGAGGGCTATGTGACCACGGCGGTGGATCGGTCCAATTGGTCCGAAGCGCGCAGCCTTTTGGACGAGGCATTGGTGCTGGCCAACATGGACGAGGCGCTGACCTACTGCCCCGAACAGCGCGGCCGCGTGCAAGGGGCGGTCGCGGCCGTCGCGACCATCGAAAGCGCGCTGGCCGAGGTCGACCGCGCGGTCGGCACCTGTTACGGCGATCTTGCGGCGCTTGCCGCGCGGCTCGACGAGATCGCGTTCAACGTCGCCGCCCTCGACCGGGCGCGCACGCGGGTGGCACAGGCACAGCGCGACTGCGCGCAGGCCGTGGAACAGTCGGTCACCCGAACCCCGCCGCCCACGACCAGCCGCCCGACGTCGGGCGACAGCGACGACCTTGACGGGCGCTGGCGCGGCTCCGGCCAGATCCTCATTACCGGGGACGGAAAGACCTTTCCGTGGCCGATCAACGTCGACGTCACGGTGCGGAATGGCGTGGCGACGGGCAACCTGTTGTTCGAGAGCGACCAGATGCCGATCACGGGCCGGGTGTCGCGCGACGTGCTCGAGCTTCAGGGCACCATCACGAAAGACGGCGTCACGCTGTCGGTGGATTACGACGCACGGGCGCGCGGTAGCACGCTCGAGGCGCAGGGGTCGGTCCGGATGCCGGACATGGTCTGCGCCATGTCTGGGATCGGCGCGGCCATTGGCGGTGCGATCGCGGGGGCCACGTCGCTTGGCATGATCGAAGAGGACGAGCCGGAAGAACCCGATTGCCCGACCGCGACCTATACCTCGGACTGGACCGCGCGGCGCTGACGGCTTCTCGGGCTCAATCGTCCTGCGACGACGGGCTGATCGACACGCGGTCGGCCAGCCGGTTGTGCAGCTTTTCGAGCACCCGAAAGAACGCTTCCAGATCGTCCTCGGCGATGCCTTCGACGATTTCGTCGTTGAGCGGCATCGACAGTTCGCGGATCGAGGCGATCATGGCATGACCCTTGGAAGTCAGCGTGATCGCGTTCATGCGCCGATCGCCGGGCACCCGTTCCCGTTCGAGACAGCCCTGTTTTTCGAGCGACTTGACCAGCTTGGCGACCGCCGATTTCTTCATGGCGAGGTTCTCGGCCAGATCGTTCTGCGAAATGCCGGGGTTCACCCAGATCAGGCTGAGGATGCCGATGGAACCGGATTCAAGCTGGAGCGGCCCCCGGATCGACGCGCCGAAGGACCGCAGCATGGAATGCAGGTTGCGCGTCATGAACGGCAGGTCCCGCGCCAGCGGCCCCAGAATGACCCGGGTTCTGGCTGATTTCTGGTTATCGCTCACTTCGCGTCCTCCACGTTCCAGCAACGTCTCCAATCTGCCGGGCGATTGCAAGTGATTGACGCAGCAAGACAGTTCATTTAGTGAACGATATTGTGAGGGAGGACACCGTGCGAACAGGCGTTTTCGGCTTCGGCGCGCCATATGGCGTATTCGCGTCAATCGGTCTGGTGCCGGTCGATGTCACCCTTCACCGCACGCAAAGCCCCACAGCCGCCGACCGTTACATCGAACCGTTCATGGACCCGTTCGCGGCCTCGGTCCTGCGTGGCATGGTGGCCGGGGAATTCGACGATCTCGACGCGATCATCTTTCTGCGCGACAGCCCCGGCGCGATGATCGCCTGCCAATATGCGTTCGAGCTTGCCCGCCGGGGGGTGATGCCCGCCCAGGCCCCGACCCCTATCATGCTCAACATCCTGCCTGCGGATCATGCGGCGGCGGATCGCTTCAACCGGGCCGAGCTCGACCGGCTGACCGAGACGCTGTGCCGCCTCGGATGGGTCGCCGAGCCGGGGGCCGAGGGTCACGCCGGCGGGTTCGATTTCCTCGTGCAGGCCCAGTCCGCGGGGGAGGTCTCAGGCGAAAACGCGTTCGACACAAGGGCCGGGGTCGCGGCGGGTAGGATGGCGAAGGCAGCGCCTTACGCGGCCCAAGGGCCGAGGTTCGCCCTGTTGGGCGCACCCCTCGGAAATGGCGTTCTGCACGCGGCGCTCGACGCGTTGGGCACGCTCGCCATTGACCAGCAGGCTCTCGATCAGGCTCACGCAGCGCGGGGCACGGACCTGACCGCCGCGCTTCGGGCACAGGCCGCGAACCCGTTCGCAGCGCGGCAGCCGAAGCCGCTCTACCTTCCCGCCGTCGCCGACCTCCTGAGCGAACACCGGATCGACCGCGTGGTCTGGCAGGTCGACGCGCATGACGATCTCTGGGGGTGGCTGATGCCGCAGGTGCGCGCACTCTGCGCCGATCTGGGCGTCGGCTTCACCGATCTGGGGTTTCTGCCGCGCTGGCCGGAGCCCCGTGACATCGTGATCGGGGAGCGCGTCTGATGGCCTATGAACCGCTCGCCCTTTCCGCCGAGGCGATGGGATACCAGCGCGATTGGACCCGGTCCCTGCGGTCGCGGATCGAGAACGGGGCCAAGTTCGCCTTCGTCAACGCCGACACGCCGCATGAGATTTTTCACGCGATGGACATGCCGGTGGTCGTGAACCAATGGTGGTCGTCCGTGATCGCGGCCAAGCAACTGTCCACCTACACGCTGGATCGCGGCGCTGCGATGGGGTTTCACGACAGCCTTGCGAAATACTCGGCCATGGGCGTGATTTCCGCGCTGGACGGCGACCCGGACAAGCAGCCGTGGGGCGGATTGCCCGATCCTGCGATCCTGTGTGCCCGGCAGTCCTCGGACGACCAGCAGCGATTGTTCCAGATGTATGCGGACAAGGCCGGGGCGCGTCTGGCGCTTCTGCATTCACCCGCAGCGGCGGAGAACCTGAACGACTGGTGGGTGCGGGCCCGCAACGATTGGGAGGCGCTTTACGGCACCGCACGGCTCGACCTGATGCAGGCGCAGATCACCGACCTGATCGCAGACGTCGAAGAGATCACCGGGCGCAGGTTCGACCACGAAGGCTTCGGGGCCTACATGGAGCAGATCGAGAAGCAGGAGCTGATCTTCGAAGAGGCGAGCCGGATGATCGCGGCGGCCGAGCGGATGCCGGTCAGGATCGGCGAGCAGATTCCGAACGTGATGATCCCGCAGTGGCACCGCGGCTCGGATTGGGCCGTGGGTCATGCCGAACGGTTCCGCGACGCGGTGGGCGAGCGGATCGCGGCGGGGCGCGCGGTGGTCGATGACGAACGCGTGCGCATGATGTGGATCGGCGCGGGGCTGTGGTTCGACACCAAGTTATACACCGCCTTCGAAGAAGAGTTCGGCGCGGTCTTCGCGTGGTCGATGTATTTGCCCTTTGCAGCCGACGGGTATGTGCGGCGGTCCAAGGGCGACTATCTGCGCGCACTCGCCGCGCGGGTGGTGACGATGAACGAGCAGTTGCATCAGGCACCCTGGGCGAATGCGTGGCTGGTGAAACAGGCGCGCCACTACCGGATCGACCTTGCCGTGGTTCTGGTGCCCGAAGCCGACCGTCAGTCGGGCTATGCCACCAACTTCATCACCGAGGACTTGCGGGAAGCCGGGGTCGAGGTCGTCGAAATCCACGCCGACATGGTGGATGCGCGCAAATGGAACGGCACGCGCGCCAAGGCGGATGTGATCGACGGCATCCGCCGTGTGCGGGGTGCGACATAATGGCATTGACAGGCCGATAATAGTTCACAAAGATACATAAATAGGGAGGACGCGTTTTGACACGTGCGCTTGAGGGCTACACCGTCGTCGATTTCAGCCACGTCGTGGCCGGTCCCCTTGCGACTCATTTCCTCGCCCTGAACGGTGCCCGCGTCATCAAGATCGAAACGCCCACCGGCGACCTCCTGCGCAATTACTCACCCAATCAGGAAGAGTGGGGCATGGCGCCCGCGTTTCGCGGCATCAATATCGGCAAGGAAAGCGTATCTCTCGACCTGAAGGCCGCCGATGGGCTGGCGGCCGCGCAGCGGCTGGTCGCAGAGGCCGACATCGTGGTCGAGAATTTCCGGCCCGGCGTGATGGAGCGGCTCGGGCTGGGATACGAGGCGGCCAAGGCGCTGAACCCCGGCGTGATCTATTGCTCGGTCTCGGGCTTCGGCCAGACCGGCGAGATGCGCGATGTGGCCGCGATCGACCAGATCGTTCAAAGCCTGTCGGGGCTCATGAAGCTGTCGGGGAACGAGGGCGATCCCGCGATGCGGATCGGCTTTCCCATCGTCGACACATATTCCGGCCTGCTCGCGGCCTTCGCGATCCAGACCGCGATCATCCAGAAGGAACGCGGAATGGTCGAAAGTCAGAACGTGGATGTGGCGATGCTGGACGCGACGCTGGTCATGCTGTCCTCGGTGGTCAATCCGCTTCTCATGGCCGGGCAGCAGCACGTGCGCACCGGCAACCGGGGGTTCAGCCGGTCGCCGACCGCCGACACCTTCGCCTGCAGGACGGGTGAGATCACGGTGGGCGCGGTCGAGGATCACCACATCGCCAAGATGCTGGACGTTCTGGGCGTGGCGCACCTGCTGGACGATCCGCGCTTCGCGACCCGGATCGACCGGCTGCGAAACGCGGATGCGATGCGCGTTCACCTCGCCGCCGCGTTCGAGACCCGCGACGCGGCCGAATGGGAGGACGCGTTTCGTGCGGCGGGTCTGTCGGCGGCGCGGGTCATGGATATCGCGGAAACGGTGGCGATGCCGCATCTGGCGGAGCGTGACCTGTTCCTCGACATCGCGGGCGACAGGGTGCTGAACGCGGGCTTCCGGCTTGCGACCGGCGGGCCGGGAACCGAGCAGGGGGCACCCGAACTGGGCGCCCAGAACGAGATAACAGCAGAGACGGCGGTCTGAACCGCTCACATTCAACGACCTTCAGGGAGGAGAACATGAAGGATTTCATCAAGACCACGGTGCTTGGCGCCCTGCTTGCGACCGCAGGCAGCGCGGCTTTTGCCGAAACCGAGCTTCGGCTGTCGGTGGAAACGCCGCCGGGCCACGTTCGCAACCTTGCAGCCGAACGCTGGGCCGAGGCGATTTCCGAAGCCTCGGGCGGCGAAATGACAGTCGAGGTGTTCCCGGCGGCGCAGCTTTACAAGTCGGCGGACGCGATCCGGGCGCTCGCCTCGGGCGCGCTGGATATGTCGATTCAGGCCAACGTGACCATGAGCCAGTTCGAGCCCAACCTCTCGTTCTCGATCCTGCCGCTCTTCTTCGGACGCACGGCGGAGGAGGCCAACGCGATCCTGAACGGACCGATTGCCGACGAAATGGGCGAGATGCTGTCGAAAAAGGGCATCAACGTGCCGGGGGCGGCCTTCCTGTTCGCGCCTCAGCACACGGCGTTCACCACCGAAACGGCCGTGGACAGCTATGACGATCTGGCGGGCCTGAAACTCGCCACCCCGCCGTCGCCGGTCGTGGTTGCGGTGCTCAAGGAAATGGGCGGCTCGCCGCAGGCCGCGCGCCGCTCCGAGATCCCGCTGCTTCTGAGCCAAGGCCAGATCGACGGCATGGGCGGCGTGACGGAGCTGACCATCATCGGTGGCAAGCTGTGGGAATCCGGCATCAAGAACGTCTTCGCGGACAATGCGGGTTGGGGCTTTTACATGCCTGTCGTGTCGCAAGCGACGATGGACAAGCTGTCCGATGACCAGCAGGCGATCATCCGCGACACCTGGGCCGAAGTGGGTCAATGGGCGGCGGCCCACGCCGCCGAAGAAATGGCGTCGGCGCGCGAGACGCTGGCGGCGAACGGCGTGACCGTGGTCGATGCGGACCCCGAGATGGTGGCCGAAAAGCGGACCGCGCTGATCGAGCTTCAGGACAAGATCGTGGCCGATGGCGGCATGGATGCCGACTTCATCGGCCGCGTGACCGAGGCGCTCGACGGCTCGATGTGACAAGGCTTTCGCGCCGCTTCCGACATGGGGGCGGCGCGACCGTAATTCCGACAGGTATCGAATGATCCCCCGAATTCTCAACCTGTGGTCTCGGGTCGAGACCGTTCTGATCGGCGCTCTGCTCATCATCGCGCTCGCGGTGTTCCTTGGCGGCGGTCTCCTACGGATCGTCGCCCCCGCCTATGCGGTCGACTGGGCCACCGAGGTGTCGATCTACTTCATCATCTGGGCCACCGTGCTGGCAGGCGCCGCCATCGTGCAAGAGGATCGTCACCTGCACACCGAGGTGTTCATCGCCGCCCTCAGCCCCCGACTGCGGCGGGTGCTTGGCTGGGCGATGTCGATCCTGTCGATCGTCTTCATTGCGATCATGCTGATCTACGGCTGGCAGGCTTACGAATTCGCCAACCTTCTCGACGAACGCTCCGGCTCGTCCCTGCGCGCGCCGCAGGGGTTCGCGGTGTTCCTGCCGTTGCCTTTGGGCATGGCGCTGATCCTCATTCGCTGCGCGCTCATGCTGATGAACGGCCAGCGCCCGTTCGGCCATCTGTCGAACGCGCCGGACCGGGGGGAATAATCGATGGACGCCTTTATCGGGCTCGGGGGCATGCTCCTCCTCATGGCGCTCGGCGCGCCGATCTTCGTGGCGCTCGGCGCGACCGCGATGATCATGATCGCGATCGAAGGGCGGCCCCTGATGGATGCCGCCGCCCATACGGTCTCCGGCCTCAACTCACCCACCTTCGTTGCCGTGCCGTTCTTCGTGCTCGCGGCCACCTTCATGCAGAAGGGCGGGATCGCGCGGATCATCATCGACGCGGCGGAAACATGGGTCGGCCATTTCAAGGGCGGGCTGGGGCTGGTCGCGGTGATCGCGACCACGCTGTTCGCCGCCATTTCCGGCTCCTCCGTCGTGACCGCGATGGCGATGGGCACCTTCCTGATCCCGGCCATGGTCGCGCGCAACTACGACAGACCGTTCGCGCTGGGCCTCGTCGGCGCGTCGGGCACGATGGGAATCCTGATCCCGCCGTCGCTGTCGATGATCCTCTACGGCCTGATCGCCGAGGAAAGCGTGCCGCGCCTGTTCATCGCGGGCGTCGTGCCCGGCCTGATTCAGGCGATGCTGCTTGCCGCGTGGGTGATGTTCTATTCCCGGCGCAAGGGCTATGCCTCCGGCGTGCGTGCGACGCGGGAGGAGTTCATCCGCAAGAACCTGAAGGCGATCCCCGCCGTCGCGATCCCGCTCTTCGTCTTCGTGGGCATCTATTCCGGCTACACCACCGTGACCGAAAGCGCGGGCGTCGCGGCCGTGGCCAGTATGCTGGTCGCCGTCTTCGTCTACCGCGAAGTGTCGCTCAAGGACGTGTTCGCGATGACCGCCGAGGGGATGAAAGCCGCCTCGGCCGTGTCGTTCATCGTCATGTTCGCGTTGCTCTTCGCCCACTGGATCACTGGCTCGGGCGTGCCGACGAAACTGGTCGAATTCGCCATCGGGCAGGACCTGAAGCCTTGGCAATTCCTGCTCGCGCTCAACATCGTGATGCTCGTGCTCGGCATGTTCCTCGACGCCATCGCGGTCATGCTGATCGTGACGCCGATCATCCTGCCGGTGCTGGGGCCTTTGGGCATCGACCCGGTGCACTTCGGCATCGTGCTGATCGTCAACATGGAGATCGCGTTCCTCACCCCGCCGATCGGCCTGAACCTCTTTGTTCTGTCGTCGATATCGAAGGCGCCGATGTCGGAGGCCATACGCGGCATGATCCCGTTCGTCCTGATTATGGCGTGCTTCCTCATCCTTATCACCTATGTTCCGGAGATCACCCTATGGCTGCCGAACAGATTGATGAACTGAGGTCCGTCTGGGACCCGCACGACCCGGAGACCATCGAGACCTATCCGGCGGTCTGGCGCGCGCTGCGCGAAAGCCACCCGGTCGCGTGGAGCGACAACTGGGGCGGGTTCTTCACCGTGATGCGCTACGACGACATTCTGGCGGTCGAGAAAGACCCCGAGACGTTCACGGCGACCAAGCTGTCCATCGTGCCCGCGTCGCCGAAGCTCGGCCTGCCGCGCCTGCCGCTGCAAAAAGACCCGCCCGAAAGCGAGCGGTATCGCAAGGCGATGAACCCGTCTTTCAAGGCCAACAAGATCAAGACCTTCGAGCCGCAGTTGCGCGACCTCGTGGAACGACTGGTGGCGGACGCGAAGGGGGCAGACGCAGCGCAGGTCAACTTCCCCGGACAGATCGGGGAACCGATGAGCCAAGGCTCGCTTGGCTTGATCGTCGGCTTCGACACCGAGGAGTCGCTTGAGATCGGGCGGCTGTCGGCGACCTATGTCCACGCGATCCAGAACCGCGACATGGGCACCGCCGCCCGCATGTCCAAAGGCGTCGATGCCTTCGCCATCAAACTGGCCCAGAGCCGGATGGAGGAGCCGCGCGACCCGGAGGAGGACATGGTCTCTTCGATCATGGCCTATCCCGGCAAGGGCGAGCCGTTTTCCGAGACCGAGCTTGCGGGCATGGTGCGGCTGCTTTTGGTCGGCGGGCACATCGCGTCGCGCTGCCTGATGAATTCGCTGGCGTGGCACCTGGCCACCAACCCTGAGCACACACAGCTTCTGCGCGACGAGCCTGAGGCGAAAGCGACCTTCCGCGATGAAATCTTGCGGTTCTATCCGGCGAACCAGAGCCTTGCCCGCGTGGCGACCAAGGACACGGTGCTCAACGGCACGTTCATTCCCAAGGGCACCCCCGTCGCGATGAACTATGCCTCGGCCAACCGCGACCCGCGCGCCTTCGACGACCCCGAAACCTTCGACCCGCGCCGCAGCCCGAACCGGCACATCACCTTCGGCTACGGCACGCATATGTGCATGGGGCAGGCGATGGCGAAATTGCAAGTGGACGCGATGACCGACGTCCTGATCGCGCAGCCCGGATTGAAGGTCGTGGGAACGCCGACATGGGGCCGCTGGACCGAATTCGGCATCAACACCCTGACGCTCGACATGCGAGGTGACGCATGACCCACAAGGTGGATTTCAAGGTTCCCGAAACCGAGGATTTCGATAGCCCGCACGCGCTCTTCGCCGAGTTGCGCAGCCATTGCCCGGTCGCGTGGAGCGACGACATGGGCGGGTTCTGGGCGGTGACGAAGCACGCCGACGCGAAAGCGGTGCTTGAGAACTGGCAGATGTTCACCACCACGGTGCAGAACGTGGTGCCGCGCGTGGCGACGACCCAGCGCCGCCCGCCGCTTCACCTCGATCCGCCCGCGAACACGCCCTACCGCAACGCGATCCAGCGGTTTCTGACACCGGCCCGCCTGTCCGAGTGGGAGCCGCGGCTCGAAACCATGGTCGCGCGCTTCCTCGACCCGTGGATCGCGGCGGGTGGGGGCGATATCTGCAAGGACTTCTCGTTCCTTCTGCCCATCGCGCTGCTTGCCGAGTTCTTCAACCTGTCGCCGGACAAGGCCGAACTGATCCGCGAGGTCGGGGCCGAATTCAACATGGCGCTGCAACGGCAGGACTTCGACCTGCTGCGCCAGAAGTCGGACGAGCTTTACGACATCGCCGCCGACCTGATCGCGGACCGCCACGCCAACCCGCGCGACCCCGACCAAGACCCGACCGCGAGCCTGCTTGCGGTGCGTGTCGATGGCGAACCGCTGGCCGACGACTTGATCCTCGGCGCGCTCCGGCAATTCCTGTTGGTCGGCATCATCGCGCCCACGACCTTCATCGGCTCGATGGCGGTGCATCTGGCACGCCATCCCGAACACCACGCCGAGCTTACCGAACATCCCGATCTGGTGCCCGAGGCGCTCGAGGAACTTCTGCGCCTTTACACGCCCTATCGCGGCTTCGCCCGCACGGCGCGAGAGGATACCGAGATCTCGGGCTGTCCCATCGCCAAGGGCGACCCGGTCGCCATCGTGTTCACCTCGGCCAACCGGGACGAGGAAGTGTTCCCCGAGGCCGATACCTACCGGCTCGACCGCGAAGCGCGCGACCTTCTGACCTTCGGCCGCGGTCCGCACATGTGCCCCGGCGCCCCGCTGGCCCGCGTTCTTTTGCGCGAAACGCTGCGGCAGTTGACGCAAAAGACCCTGCGCCTCGAACAACGTGGCGGGATCGAAATGACCAATTGGCCGGAATACGGCCCCCTCAGCGTGTCGTTCGATGTGATTGTGTAGGGGAGAACGAGCGAGCTGGTCGTGTCAGGCGCTCGGCCCGCGCGGTGCCACCCGGACCCCGCAAGACGAGACTGCGCTTACCGCTGGTTGGCTCAACGGTAAGGCTTCGCCGAACGCGCTCCATTCCGCCTCACCGCCGGACGGTGTGCCGATGACTTGTGCAATCCCGCTGTTCATTATCCAAAAGGTTAATCGCAAAGTTATTGCGGGATCAGATACGAGCCTTACACTCTCCGTATTGGGTGAGTGCTAAGTAGGCGCCATTTTCCGGCGTTTTGACACTTATTTTATCAATGAATTTGCGGGAGGGCGCCTCATGGCCGCGCGTATTGTCGATCTTTCCTTTCTGACCCCGTCCTTGGGATTCACCGTTCAGGGTGACCTTGCGGGCGATTTCGCCGGTTTCAGCGTCTCCGCCGCCGGGGACGTCAACGGCGACGGTCTGACGGACTTCGTCATCGGGGCGTCCGGTCAAGACGCGGGCGGCTTCGGCGCTGGAGGCGCCTATGTGCTCTTCGGTCGCAACGACGGGTTCTCGGACATCGACCTTAGCAGCCTGACCGCCGGCGATGGCTTCTTCATTCAGGGTCATTCCGTCGGGGACACCGCCGGATTTGCGGTCTCCGGCGCGGGGGACGTGAACGGCGACGGGTTCTACGACGTGATCGTCGGGGCCTATGGCAACGATGCGGGCGGGACGTCCGCCGGGGCGGCCTATGTGATCTTCGGCAAGGGCACCGCGTTTTCGACGGTGGACCTGAGCACGCTTCCCCTGACCGACGGGTTCACGATCATCGGTGACGACGCGGACGACTTCGCCGGTCGCGCCGTCTCCTCCGCAGGCGATGTGAACGGCGATGGGATCGACGATTTCATCGTCGGTGCCTCCTACGGCGATGATGGCGGCGCCTTCGCTGGTGAGGCATATGTGATCTTCGGCAAGACTACGGGCTTTTCGAACATCGACCTGTCGTCCTTCGCGGCATCCGACGGCTTCATCATTCAGGGCGACGAAGCGGGCGATCACGCCGGGATTTCGGTCTCTTCCGCCGGTGACATCAACGGCGACGGCTACGGCGACATCGTGGTCGGCGCCGTAAATGGCGATGACGGTGGCACGCAAGCGGGCGAGGCCTACGTCATCTTCGGACGCAACGTGGGCTTCACGAATATCGACCTGACCGGGCTTGCCCTGTCGGACGGCTTCATCATTCAGGGCGACACAGGCGGAGATTTCGCCGGTCGATCGGTCTCGGGTGCGGGCGACGTGAACGGCGACGGCTACGACGACATCATCGTGGGGGCCTATGGCGGCGACGACACCGCTTCCTCGGCAGGCGAGGCCTATGTCCTCTTCGGCAAGGCCTCGGGCTTCACGAACATCGACCTGACCGGCCTGGCGGCGAGCGACGGGTTCATCCTGCGCGGCGGCGCGGCGGGCGACTTCGCCGGATACTCGGTCGCCAACGCGGGCGACGTCAACGCGGACGGCTACGACGATATGCTCATCGGGGCCTACGGTCAGAATGACGGTGGCAACAACGCGGGCGCGGCCTATGTCGTGTTCGGCAAGGCTTCCGGCTTCGGCACGGTCGACCTTGCCGCGCTCGGAACCGGCGAAGGCATCGTCATCACCGGCGACGAGGCCGACGACCTGGCCGGTCAGGCGGTCGCGGGGGTGGGCGACGTGAACGGCGACGGCATCGACGACGTCCTTATCGGGGCGTCCGGCGGCGACAACGGCGGTGCGGGCGCTGGCGAGGCGTATGTCGTCTACGGCGGTTCGGCGACCGGCTTCGGGGCGCGTGTCGAACTCGCCTCGCTGGTCGGAGACTACGGGTTTTCCGTTCGGGGCGTTTTCCCCGAGATGCAGGTGGGTTGGGCCGTGTCCGGAGCAGGCGACATGAACGGCGACGGGATCGACGATTTCGTGGTCGGTTCGCCGCATCCCGGTCTCGGCAACGGCGCCGCCGATGTCGTCTACGGTCGGGTCGGCGGATACACCGACTCCGACATCATCCCCTTGGCTGCCTCGAACGGTTTCCGGGCGATCGGCGAAGCGGTCGACGATTGGGCCGGTTACGCCGTGTCCTCCGCAGGTGACGTGAACGCGGATGGGTATGACGACCTGATCGTCGGCTCACCCCACTATGGCGGCAGCGACGAAGGTCGCGCCTATATCATCCATGGCGGCGTCGGTCTTGCGCCCTGGGGTGGGGTCACGCGCAACGTGATCCTGAACGGGAACGGCA
The DNA here is from genome assembly GCF_005871115.1 of Maritimibacter alexandrii. Lineage (NCBI taxonomy): Bacteria > Pseudomonadati > Pseudomonadota > Alphaproteobacteria > Rhodobacterales > Roseobacteraceae > Maritimibacter > Maritimibacter alexandrii. The sequence continues at coordinate 1,826 of NZ_SWKQ01000013.1, read as the reverse complement.
ACGCGAATGCCGGTTTCTCTGTAGCGGGTGCCGGAGACTTCAACGGAGACGGCATTTCCGACGTGATCGTCGGTGCTCCGGCGAACGATGACGCGGGCAACGACGCGGGCGAAGCCTATGTGCTTTTCGGCGGTGTCGGCGGCATCGCCAATCTCACCCTGTCGGATACCGGCGCGCTTACCCCCGATAAAGGGTTTGCCATCTGGGGCGATGCGGCAGGTGACCTTGCCGGGTTCGACGTGGCACGCGCGGGCGACGTGAACGGCGACGGGTTCGACGACGTCCTTGTCGGCGCGTTCTACGGCAGCGACGGGGGCGCGCTCGCAGGCGAGACCTACCTTATCTTCGGCACGTCCAGCGGGATCGCAGACATCGACCTGACCGGACTGTCGGCGTCGATCGGGATCATCATTCAGGGTGACGCCGCTGGCGATCGGCTGGGCACCAGCGTCTCCTGGGCGGGTGACGTCAACGGCGACGGCTTCGACGATATTATTGTCGGTGCCTATGCCGGGGATGACGGCGGCGTCGATGCGGGCGAAGCCTATGTCCTGCTGGGCAAGGCGTCCGGCTGGAGCAATATCGACCTGTCCAGCCTCTCATCCTCCGACGGCTTCAAGATCGTCGGCGGCTTGGCTGGCGATGGCGCCGGGGTCAGCGTCTCGAGCGCCGGGGACATCAACGGCGACGGCTTCGACGATATGGTCGTCGGCGCGCGCGGCGTGGATATCAACGGCACGGAATCCGGCGCAAGCTACGTCATCTTCGGAAAGGCGTCCGGCTTTTCGGACATCGACCTGGGCGATCTCGCCCCGTCCGAGGGGTTCATTATCGTCGGTGAAGCCGACAGTGACTGGAACGGTCATGCGGTGTCTGCCGCTGGCGACGTGAACCACGACGGGCTCGACGACCTGATCGTCGGGTCGCCCATGAACGATGAATACACGACGAATTCGGGCAAGGCCTATATCATCTACGGACGGCGGGCGTCGTCCGAGGTTACGCTGACCGGCACCGACATCGGCCAGCGGATACTCGGGGGACATCTGGACGACATCCTGAACGGCCTTGGCGGCGAGGACGATCTTCAGGGGGGTGACGGGGACGACACGCTCGACGGGGGGGATGACGATGACCGGGTGCTGGGGGGCACGGGTTCGGACACGCTCAGGGGCGGGGCCGGGCGCGACTGGGTTCGGGGTGGCGACGACGGCGACATGATCGAAGGTGGGGATGACCGCGACTGGCTGTTCGGTGACGACGGCGACGACGATCTCGACGGGGGCGAGGGCGCGGACCGGCTCGAGGGCGGCGCGGGGGCCGATGACCTCGACGGCGGGGTCGGGGGCGCGGATCTGGCGGTCTACAAGAAGTCCGCGGCGGGCGTGACCGTCGATCTCGGCGCGGGCACCGGCACGGGCGGCGATGCGCAGGGCGATACGCTCACCGGCATCGAACGGGTGATGGGGTCTGACCATGGCGACACGCTTACCGGCGACGCGAATGCCAACCTGCTCATCGGGCGCGGCGGCGACGACGTGCTGACGGGCCTCGGCGGGCGCGACAAGCTGCGCGGCGACGCGGGTGAAGACGAGCTCTACGGCGGCGACGAGCGCGACGTGTTGGAGGGCGGCGCCGACGACGACATCCTCGACGGCGGCGATGGCGACGACCGGCTCACCGGCGGCGCGGGGGGCGACGACATCGACGGCGGCGCGGGCGAGGACACGGCGCTCTACACCGGGTCGGGTTCGGGGGTGACGATCAGCCTCGCGGCGGGCTCGGCCTCGGGCGGCGACGCGACGGGCGACACGCTGACGGGCATC
>NZ_SWKQ01000010.1:0-1070 GCF_005871115.1 Maritimibacter alexandrii | reverse complement strand
TGTCAATCGGCATTGAAGTTTGACCCCCTATCGGCATCCAATATTGACCCCCTTGGTGGTGAGCAGGCCCGGCGCTGCGTAGCCCTCACATAGCGCAGCGGCGGCGGGCCTGCGGGGTTTCGGGTTGGCGCTATGCGCGGTTCTTGAAGCGCCAGCTTTCGTTACCGGTTTCGACGATTTCGCAATGGTGGGTGAGCCGGTCGAGCAGTGCGGTGGTCATCTTGGCATCGCCGAAGACGCTGGGCCATTCGCCGAAGGCCAGGTTGGTGGTGACGATGATGGATGTGCGTTCGTAGAGTTTGCTGATCAGGTGGAACAGCAATTGGCCGCCGGTCTGGGCGAAGGGCAGATAGCCGAGCTCGTCCAGGATCAGGAAGTCGAGGCGGGAGATCAGGTCGGCGGTCCGGCCCTGGCGCTCGGCGCGGGCTTCGGCATCGAGCTTGTTCACCAGGTCGACCACGTTGAAGAACCGGCCCCGGCGCCCTGCCCGGATACAGGTCCGGGCGATGCTGACGGCAAGATGGGTTTTGCCGGTGCCTGTGCCGCCGATCAGGACGAGGTTGCGCTGATGGTCGAGGAAGTCGCCGTTGGCCAGGTCGCGGATCAGGGTCTCGTTAACCTCGGCGGCCTCGAAGTCGAACTCCTCCAGTTCCTTGGCGAGCGGCAACTTGGCGATGGTCATTTGGTATTTGACTGACCGGGCCTGCTTCTCCCTGATCTCGGCGGTCAGCAGGTCACCAATGATCTGTTGCGGCTCGTGCTGGCGTTTGACGGCGGTGGTCAGGACCTCGTCATAGGCGGCCCTCATTCCGTAGAGCCTCAGCTTTCCCATCGCGTCGATTACCTCGGATCTTTCCATTCTGTGTTCTCCTCAGGCTGTCATATCGGTTGCAGTCGGCAATGGGCTCGCAGGCCAGCTTCAGCGCATCCGGGGTGGTGATTGTCAGGGGTGGTGGCGGCTCGCGGTGCCGGGCCAGGATGTTCAGCACGACGCCTGCGGAATGGACATTGTGCGACAGGGCTTCGGCGCAGGCCGCCTCGACCGCATCAATCCCGTCGGTCAGCACGGC
>NZ_SWKQ01000011.1:551036-937164 GCF_005871115.1 Maritimibacter alexandrii | reverse complement strand
GGCGCTCGCGACACTGGGCTGAGTTTCGCCGCGCTGGGGCGCGGCGACCCGCCGGGGGAGGCGCTGCCTCCCCCGGACCCCCTCCGAGGTATTTTTGGACCGAAGAAGAGAGCGGGCCTGCGCCCGGATTGTCGCGTGAGGGGCTTATTTTCGCCGGAAACGAGGGCTATCGTTTCGCGAAAGAGGCAGTGAGCGATGACGGACGGGCAGGGACAGAGCGTGAGGCGGCGGCGGGTGTTCTACATCCCCGGCTACGACCCGATTCATCCCCGCCGCTACCGCGAGCTTTACCGCAGCGAAGGGGCCGCGCAGGCGCGGATCTCCGGCTACGAAATCGGGCTGGTCGGGCGGCAGGGCGGCGCGACCTATGGCTGGCAGGTCGATGGCGCGATCGAGGGCGGCGAGGTCGAGGCGGAGTTCGACGTGCTGGTCTGGTCCGACATCGTGCGCACATCGATGGAGCTGAACATTCCCCAGACCTATCTGCTGATGGCGCGCACGGCCTGGACCTATATCGGGTCGGGGGCGCTGTGGCGACTGATGCGGTTGCGCAAGGGGCCGGTGATGGCCGCGCTCTATCCGGTCGGTATGCTGATCCTGCAACTGGTCGTCGCGCTGCTCGCGGGCTGGATCGTAGGCGGCATTCTGAAATGGGCGGTGGGCGCGGTTCTGTCCGGCATCCTGCCGCATCTCGTGTTCTGGCTGGCGCTCGTCGCCGTGCTGGTGGTCGTGCTGCGCGCGTTCCGGCGTTACGACAACAAGCTGTTCGTCTATTACCTCATGCACGATTACGCCTATTCCGCACGCTCTCGGGGGGCCAATCCGCCGGAGCTTGAGGCGCGGATCGCCGCGTTCGCGGACCAGATCGCCGCCGCGCTTGCCGAGGACGTGGACGAGGTGCTGGTCGTCGGCCATTCGTCGGGCGCGCATCTCGGTGTGTCGATCCTTGCCGATCTGGACCGGGCCGGGCGCATTCCGGCGGACGGGCCAGCGCTTGGCTTTCTCACGCTGGGGCAGGTGGTGCCGATGATGTCGTTCCTCAGCGATGCCGACCGGCTCAGGCGCGATCTGCACGATCTGTCGACCTCCGACAGCTTGTTCTGGCTCGACGTGACCGCGCCCGGCGATGGCTGCGCTTTCGCGCTGTGCGATCCGGTGGCGGTGTCGGGGGTCGCGCCCGAGGGGCAACGCTGGCCGCTTGTGATTTCGGCCGCCTTCACCCAGACCCTCAGCCCGGAGCGTTGGAAGGAGTTGCGCTGGCGGTTCTTCCGGCTGCATTTCCAGTATCTCTGCGCCTTCGACCGTCCCGGCGATTACGACTATTTCCGCATCACGGCAGGGCCGCTCACGCTGGCCGAGCGGTTCGCGGGGCGCGCCCCGTCGCAAAGCGCGATCAGAGTGGCGGCGTCGAAATTCACGAGCATAGCGTCGTGATGCAGCCGCCCAAGCCCGCCCCGCGTCCGGGCCGCGTATCGCTGCGCCGCTATGCGCGGCTCTTTCGCGAGGATATCCTGTCGGCCCAGCCCGGCCACCTGTACCGTGCGTGGATGGCCGAGTTCCGCACGCCGTTCTTCCGGTCCTATCTCTGCAACGACCCGGCGCTGACGAAAATGGTGCTGAAGGACCGCCCCGACGATTTCCCGAAATCCGACCGTATCCGCGAAGGTTTGGCCCCGCTTCTGGGCAATTCGGTCTTCGTGACCAATGGCGAGACGTGGAAGCGGCAGCGCCGGATCATCGACCCGGCCTTCGAGGGCGGGCGGCTGCGCGACACGTTTCCGGCGATGTGGGCGGCAGGGCAGGCGGCCGAGGCACGGATGGAGACGCTTGTGGGTCAGACGGTCGATATCGAGCCCGAGACCAGCCATGCCGCCGCCGATGTGATCTTTCGCACCCTGTTCTCAGTCCCCATCGAAGACCGGACCGCCTCGCGCGTGTTCGAGAAATTCCGCGAGCACCAGCGCGCGCAGCCGGTCCTGAACCTTGGTGCGGTGCTGCCCTTGCCGAAGTGGTTTCCGCGTTTTCACAGCCGGGCGACCAAACGGACGGCGGCCGAGATTCGCGCGCTCATCACGCAGATGACGGCGGACCGCATGGCGGCGATCGAGGCGGGCACAGCGCCCGACGATCTGGCGACCAAGATCATGACGACCCGCGATCCGGTCACGCACGAGACCTTCGATACCGCCGAGATGGTCGATCAGGTGGCGATCTTCTTTCTGGCTGGGCATGAGACTTCGGCCTCGGCGCTAGCCTGGACGCTCTACCTGCTCGCCCTGTTCCCCGAGTGGCAGGACAGGGTGGCGGAGGAGGCGCGGGCGCATCTGGGCGACACGCCGGAGTTCGGGACCGTGTCGCGCCTGCGGGTCGCGCGCGACGTGTTCCGCGAAGCTCTGCGGCTTTACCCCCCGGTGCCCATGATGGTGCGCGAAGCGGCCTGTCCCGAGCATTTTCGGGACCGTGACGTGCCGAAGGGGGCGCAGATCGTCCTCAGCCCGTGGCACCAGCACCGGCATGAGCGGTTGTGGGAGCGGCCGGACGACTTCGATCCGGGCCGGTTCGCGACCGAGAACGGCAAGACCTGTCTGCGCGAGGCCTATATGCCGTTCTCGGCGGGGCAACGGGTCTGCACCGGGGCCGGGTTCGCGATGGTCGAAGGACCGCTCCTTCTGGCCATGCTTCTGCGCCGGTTCCGGTTCGAGACGGTCGCGGGCAGACCGGCCATGCCGGTCGCCCATCTGACCGTACGCGGCAAGGACGGCATCTGGCTCAGGATCGAGCGCCGTTCCCCCTGACCGCCGGACGGTGTGACCCGAAGGGGTCAGCCGTCGTAGTCGACTTCCTGCGTGATGCGCAGCGCGTCGGGGCGCAGTTTGGCCAGATCCATCAGCGCCACGTCATCGGCGGTGAAGCTGCCCCAGCTTTCGACCATCGGCGCGTTCGGCACTTCGGGGTCCACCGGGTATTCGTGCACGGCTTCGGCATAGATTTCCTGCGCCTTGTCCGAGGCGAGGAACTCCATGAACGCCAGCGCGTCTTCGCGGTGCGGCGCGGCCTTGGTCATCGCCATGCCCGAGACGTTGACGTGCGTGCCGCCACCTTCGAACACCGGAAACTCGATGCGAACCGAGTTGGCCCATTCGGTCTGTTCCGGGTCGTCCAGCATTTCGCCCATGTAATAGGTGTTGCCCAGCGAGATGTCGCATTCGCCGGCCCAGATCGACTTGACCTGCGCCCGGTCGTTGCCCTGCGGCTTCATCGCGAGGTTGGATTTCACGCCTTCGAGCCAGGCTTTCGCGCCCTCTTCGCCCATGTGGTGAATCGCCGCCGAGGTGAGCGCCACCATATAGGCATGTGTGCCGGACCGGGTGCAGATGCGCCCCTCCCATTTCGGGTCCGCGAGATCCTCGTAGGTCGTGACTTCGCCTTCGGCCACGCGCTCTTTCGAGGCATAGACGACGCGGGCGCGGGTGGTCAGTGCGAACCACTGGTTGCCGGGGTCGCGCAGGTTTTCCGGGATCTGCGTGGTAAGCGTTTCGCTGTCGACCGGCTGGGTCACGTCGGCGGCCACCAGTTCGGCAAGGCGCGAAATGTCGGTGGTCAGGATGACGTCGGCGGGCGAACGCTGCCCTTCGGCCTGAAGCCGTTCGACCATGCCGGTGTTCAGGAAGGCCACGTTGACCTCGATGCCGGTGTCCTCGGTGAAGGCGTCGACCAGCGGCTGAATGAGCTCCGGCTGGCGGTAGGAATAGACATTGACCTCGGCGAGCGCCGGCATCGCGGTCGCGGCAAGGCAGGCGGCGGTGATGGTGGTGCGGAACATGGAATCCTCCGTATTGCGTTCGCCCGCGTTAAATCTGACTAAATTCGTCAGGTCAATACCACACGGAAACAATCAGGAATTCGCGCCCGCCTTCTCCTCGGCCTTCACGGCCTCCCAGAGCGCATCCATCTCGGCAAGGTCGCTGTCCTCTGGGCGTTTCCCCATCGCCTGAAGCCGCGCTTCTATCCCCCGGAAGCGGCGCACGAATTTGGCATTGGTGCCGCGCAAGGCCGCCTCCGGATCGACCTTCAGATGCCGCGCCACGTTGGCCAGCACGAAGAAAAGATCACCGATCTCTTCGGTCAGTTCCGCGTGCGACAGGTGATCCCGCGCCTCGACCACCTCGCGCGCCTCCTCGGCCACCTTGTCGAGCACCGGCGCGAGGTCGGGCCAGTCGAAACCCACCCGCGCGGCCCGTTTCTGAAGCTTCACCGCCCGCAAGAGCGCGGGCAGGCCCAGCGCCACATCGTCCAGCACACCGCCACGATCCCGCGCCGCACGCTCGGCGGCCTTGATCGTCTCCCAGTCCACGGTCTGCTGTTCGGCGGACTTGTCGCGGGTTTCGTCTCCGAACACATGAGGATGGCGCGCGACCATCTTGTCCGACATGGTGTTGGCCACGTCGTCGATGTCGAACAGCCCGCGTTCCGAGGCCATCTGGGCATGAAACACCGATTGGAACAACAGATCGCCCAGTTCGCCGCGCAGCTCGCCCCATGCCTCGCGCTCGATCGCGTCGGCCACCTCATAGGCCTCTTCGATCGTATAGGGCGCGATGGTCGCGAAATCCTGCTCGATGTCCCACGGGCAGCCCGTGTCCGGGTCGCGCAGGCGCCGCATGATCTCGACCAACCGGGGGATGCCGCCTGCCGGGTCGTGCACGATGTCGTCCGAATTCGTCATGAGCGTCTCCTTCGTCCGAACCCGTAGCAAAGCGGGCCGCGCATCGCCAGAGCTTGCGGGGGATGCGGCCCGGTGGCACCCTGCGCGCGACCATTGAGGAGGCACCATGTCGCTCGAAGACGCACAGAACGAAGTCGATGTCGCATTCACGCGGGACGAGATGAAGGGGCTCGCGTTCGAGAACACCTTCGCGGGCGCGACCAGTTTCCTGCGCCGCCGTTACACCAAGGATCTGACCCATGCCGATATCGCGGTGACGGGCATCCCGTTCGACCAGGCGGTGACCAACCGGCCCGGCACGCGGCTCGGCCCGCGCGCGATCCGCGAAGCTTCGGCGCTGCAAACCCCCGAACCGCCCTATGGCTGGGATTACGACGTGATGTCGACCTTCGCCATCGCGGATTACGGCGACATGGCCTTCGATTACGCGGCCCCGGTCGAGATCCGCGACCGGATCGAACGCCACATCGCAGGCATCCTCGCGCAGGATTGCGGCGTGGTGACGCTGGGCGGCGACCATTCGATCACGCTTCCGATCCTGCGCGCCCATGTGGCGAAACACGGGCCCTTGGCGCTTATCCAGTTCGACGCCCACACCGACAGTTGGGAAAACCCGGACCCGACTCGCGTGGATCACGGCACCTTCGTCTACACCGCGGTCGAGGAGGGGCTGATCGACACCGCGCATTCCGTCCAGATCGGCATCCGCACCGTGAACGAGGACACCCTCGGCATCACGGTGATCGACGCGCCCGAGGTGCACGACATAGGTCCGAAAGCGGTCGTCGAGCGGATCAAATCGGTCGTGGGCGACGCGCAGGCCTATCTCACCTTCGATATCGACGGGCTCGACCCGGCTTTCGCCCCCGGCACCGGCACCCCGGTCTGGGGCGGGCTCACCTCGGCGCAAGCGGCGGCGATCCTGCGCGGGCTCAAGGGCACGAACATCGTCGGCGGCGATATCGTCGAGGTGTCGCCTCCCTTCGACCCCACGGGCGCCACGGCCATCGCGGGCGCCCATGTCGCGGTCGAGATCCTCAGCCTCTGGGGCTACACCCGCCGCTGAACCCTTCTCTGTTTCGAGAAACCTCGGAGGGTGGACCGGATTTGCCTGCAAATCCGGTCAGGGAGGCTGGCCTCCCTCCGCCCGCGCGGGACCGCCCGCAGGCGGGCCCGTGCTGACAATGTGCGGGCGCAAGCCCGCTCCGCTTACTCGCAGCGGGCCCATTCGGCGACGAATCCGTCGCGGATGACATAGACCCCTTCACCCGACCGCATCAGCATGACGCGCTCGGTATAGGTCGTGCCCTCGGCGGAACATTCCATATCGTAAAGCGTCGCCTCCATCCCCGTGACACCGACCGGGTTCATAAGGTCGCAGGTGTTTTCGACCCCCATCAACTGCCCGTCTCGGATGGCCAGGGCGCCCCCGTCCATGCCGATGGTCTGACAGGACCAGCCGGTCATGCCGGATGGGTAATAGACCCCGTCGTAAGCCTGAGCGAGTGCCGCTGCGGGCAGGGTGGCCGCGATCAAGAATATCCGCAAAACCATGGTCTTCCTCCGAAATGCCGTTAACCTGAGCCCAAGCTAACAGGTCGGAGGCCAAATGCTCCTGAAAATCATCGGCGTTCTCGTCGCGCTCGTCATCGTCTTCGGACTCTGGGTCCGGGTGTCTCCGCTGCCGCAGGACCGCCTGAGTGCGAAGCCCGGCCCGGATGCCGAGGGCGTCCATCCCTCGATCGGCGGGATCAAGGTGGTCCGCCCATTGTCGGACCTGCCGGAAAACGCGCTGGACAGGATGGTCGAGATCGCGGCCGCCACCCCGCGCACCGAGCGGATCGGCGACGGCACCGACCCCGCGACCTTCGTTACGCGCTCAAAGCTTTGGGCATTCCCGGATATCGCGGTGATCTGGGTCGAGGACGGCAATCTGCACGTCCAGTCGCATCTCGTGTTCGGCAAGGGCGACATGGGGGTGAACGCGGCCAAGGTCACGCGCTGGTTCGACCGGCTCGAAGCGGAGGCGTGAGGACACGCACATCTCGCCCGTCGGTTTCCACGACGGCGTGTTCAGGGTCATCTCGCAGCGCGCCATGAAGGCGCGGCCATCGACCGTCATGCAGATTTCCTGCCCCAGTTCGACCCGCGCGCCCTCGCGATCCGTGCAGAAGCAGTCGGGATCGGCCAGGGCCGGCGCGGCGGTGAAAGGCAGGAGGAACAGGGCGCGCATGGGTTACGGTAGCCGATAACACGGGCTTGACCAAATCACGGCTTTGCGCGACGAGACCCGGATGGTGCCACTCGACAAACTCGACGCGATCACACAGCGATTCCAATTCCTTGAGGCGAAGATGTCTCAGGGCTTGTCAGGCGACGAAATCGCCGAGGTCGGGCGCGAATATGCCGAACTGAAACCTGTGGTCGAGGAAATCGCGGCCTTCCGCCAGCTTCTGTCGGACATCGAAGACGCCGAGGCGATGCTGTCGGACCCGGAAATGCGCGAACTGGCGGAAGACGAATTGCCGGGCTTGCGTGAGCGGCTCCCGGTCATGGAGCAGGCGATGCGGGTGGCGCTGCTTCCGCGTGATGCGGCGGATGCGCGCCCTGCGATGGTCGAAATCCGGCCCGGCACGGGCGGTGACGAGGCATCGCTCTTCGCGGCCGATCTGCTGCGCATGTACCAACGCTATGCCGAGGCGCGGGGGTGGAAATTCGACACGCTGGAGCAAAGTCTGACCGAGGTGGGCGGCGTGAAAGAGGTCGTGGCGCGGGTCTCCGGCGATGGCGTCTTTGCCCGGCTGAAGTTCGAGTCCGGCGTTCACCGGGTCCAGCGGGTGCCGGAAACCGAAAGCGGCGGGCGCATCCACACATCGGCGGCCACGGTGGCGGTGCTACCCGAGGCCGAGGATGTGGACATCCATATCGACCCCGCCGACATCCGCATCGACACGATGCGCGCGTCCGGGGCGGGCGGCCAGCACGTCAACACGACCGACTCCGCCGTGCGCATCACGCACATCCCCACCGGGATCGTCGTGACCAGTTCCGAGAAATCCCAGCACCGCAACCGCGAGATCGCGATGCAGGTGCTGAAAACCCGGCTGTTCGACGCCGAACGCCAGCGCGCCCATGACGAACGCGCCTCGGCCCGCAAGGCGCAGGTGGGGTCGGGCGACCGCTCGGAACGCATCCGCACCTATAATTTCCCGCAAGGTCGCATGACGGACCACCGGATCAACCTGACGCTCTACAAGCTGGGCGACGTGATGCAGGGCGATCTGGACGAAGTGATCGACGCGCTGATCGAGGCGGATCAGGCCGCGAAACTGGCGGAGCTCGAAGGGTGATCCTGTCGGGCGCGCTGGCGATGGGCACCACGCGGCTGCGCGAGGCGGGGATCGACGGTGCGGCGCGCGACGCCCAGCTCCTCCTCGCTCAGGTCTTGCGGATCGAGGTCATGCGGCTTTCGCTGGAGCGCGACATGCAGGTCTCGCCCGCCGACATGCTGGCTTACGAGGACATGCTCGACCGCCGGATCGCGCGCGAGCCGGTGTCGAAGATCATCGGGCGGCGCCAGTTCTGGGGCCGGGACTTCACGGTCACCCGCGATGTTCTGGACCCGCGCCCTGAAACCGAGACGCTGATCGCCGAGGCCCTGACCGGCGCGCCGCCGTCGCGCATTCTCGACCTCGGCACCGGATCGGGCATCCTCGCCATCACGCTGCTCGCCGAATGGCGCGAGGCTTTCGCGGTCGCCACGGACCTGTCGGAACCCGCGCTGAAAGTCGCTGCGCGCAATGCGACGCTGAACGGGGTGGACAACCGTCTGACCTTCCTCGCCTCGGATTGGTTCGCGCAGGTTCAGGGCCGCTTCGACCTGATCGTGTCCAACCCGCCCTATATCGCCGCGGACGAAATGCCCTCGCTCGCGCCCGAAGTGCTGGGGTTCGACCCGCAGATGGCGCTCACCCCCGGTGGGGACGGGCTGGACCCATACCGCAAGATCGCGGCCGGGGCGCTGGCCCATATGGACCCGGGCGGGCGGATACTGGTGGAAATCGGGTTTCGGCAGGGCCGCGCCGTGTCCGACATTTTCGAGGCGGCAGGGCTTGAAGACGTGCGGATTCACCCCGACATGGATGGAAGGGACCGGGTGATCGGTGCCCGCGCCCCGCTTTCCTAACGATTTCTCAGGGTTTTCACGTCACATAGTGGCAAAAATCCCCGGTTATCTTACGGAAACGACAAAATGCCCCTTGTCACGCCCTGACCTGCGTGTTTACTCAAGGATAGCACCTGATGAGGCCGTTCGCCTCTCGGTGCGACAAGCCGAAAAGCCGGACCGCAGAGACGCAGCGGAGGAGTTGCGCGGACCGAGAGCCAGAAAACAGGCTGGATACAGGAACTTATGAGATCTTCGAAATCACGTTCGCGCGGGAAGAACAACCGCAACCGCTCCCCCTCTAACAACATCAACCGGGTCTTCGACAGCTCCGGTCCCGAGGGCAAGGTGCGCGGCACCCCGCAGCAGATCATCGACAAGTACACGCAATTGTCGCGCGATGCCTTCCTCGGCAACGACCGCGTGGCGGGCGAGAACTTTCAACAGCATGCCGAGCACTATGCGCGCCTGCTGTCCGAAGCCCAGAAGGATGCCGAGGCCAAGCGCCAGCAGAACCAGCCCCAGCAGGGCGGGAACAGCGGCGGCAACGGCCAGAACGACAACCAGTCGAACGGCAACAACGACGGCAACGGGAACAACCAGCGCAAGAACCGCGATGCCCAGCGCCGCGAGGAAAAGCAGAACCGCGATCGGTCGAACGACAATTACGATCCCGGTTCGTCGCCGCAGCCCGACGTGATCGAAACGGCGCAGGACGACGACAACGGTCTGGTCGAAACGCCGGAGAACGCGCAGAAGGCGGACGATACGCCCGCCGAAAAGCCGAAAAAACCCCGCGCCCCGCGCAAACCCCGCGCCAAGAAGCCCGAAGGCGACATGGCCGAGGCCACGCAGGGCGCCAGCGACGGCAGCACGCCGGAAGCGGCGGAATAAGCCGCGGCGACAGTCGGGAAAATGGGCCGCCACGCGCGGCCCTTTTCATGTCGGGGCGTCCGGGCTACACGGGGGCGCAATTCCAGCGAAGTGACCCGAAATGACCCAGAACAAACGCATCGTCCTGTCCAGCGACCACGCGGCCATCGAGCTGCGCCAGACCATCGCCAAGCATATCGAGGCGCAGGGGTGGGAGGCCGTGGATATCGGTCCGACCACGCCTGAAAGCACGCATTACCCGCTGCACGGACAGGCGGCGGCGCAAAAGATCGCGTCGGGCGAGTGCGCACTGGGGATCATCCTGTGCGGCACCGGGCAGGGCATCATGATGGCGGCGAACAAGGTCGCGGGCATCCGGTGCGGCGTCTGCTCCGACACGTTCTCGGCCCGGATGATCCGCCAGCACAACGACGCGAATATCCTGTCGCTCGGCGCGCGGGTCGTGGGCGAGGGGCTCGCGCTCGACATCGTGGACGCGTTTCTGAACGCCGAATTCGAGGGCGGGCGGCACGCGACGCGGGTGGAGATGATCGAGGGCTGAGGGCTCGTCCGCTCAGTCGTTTTCATAGGCCAGCAGCTTCACCTCGCCGGAGCGCAGCGCGACCGCGTAGAGCCGGAACGCGCCCGCATCCGGATAGGCCGGCCCTGACGGGGCCGAGGCCGAGACGAGGAGCCAGCCATCGCGCAACAGGTGCGGCACCAGCGGCGGTCCGTGTTCGTTGCCGTAATCGAATAAATCGGAGAGCCCCGGAAATCCGATCGTCGGGATAAAGGTGGATGTCATGGCGCCGTCCAGCGTGAAGGCCCGGATATCCCCCGGCCGGGAAAAGGCTCCGGTCAGGACGACCTGCCCGGTGGCGGGATCGAAGAGCAGGGCGGAGGCGTCATAGTCGTTCAATCCCGCGATGACCCGCCAAGCGCCCGTGAGCGCGTCGACGGCATAAAGATACCCCGGCCCGCCATAGCTCACCGCAAAGACGGTCTCCGAAGATGGGTCATACACGCTCGCAGCGGGCAGGAGGATGGCGGGCACTTCCCCCGTGATCGGCAGGAAACGCAGGCCGGAAGGGTCCGACAGCGTCACCCCCGTCTCATCGAACCGGACGTCGGACCCGCCCGTTTCACCCGGCGTCTCGATCCACCCCCGCAACTCGGGGGGCAGTTCGCGCGGGTCTGCGAGGTGATCGGCAAGATAATCGCGCGACAGTGCCGCTGTCGCACGGTCCACCCGGTCGACCCTGAGGGCGGCCCGCCCGGCTTTGTGCAACGCGGTGAAGCTGGCGATGCGGTCGATCCCGAACCTGTCCCCGACGGTGTCGAGCATCGCGCGGAAATCAGCACCCACAGCCCCGAAGACGAGGGGCAGGTCGGGGCCCTTTTCAATCTGCATGGGAATGTCCGACAGGGTGACGCGGGCGGGCGCGTCATCCGGCCCGTCCCTGACCACCTCAGTTATGCGGGTGCCCTCGGCGCTCTCGATCCGCCAATGCGCCTCGCCGCCGTCGATCAGGACCAGCGCCACATCCGAACCGGGGCGATCGACCAACAGATTGATCTCGGGCAGGGCGTAGAAATCGTCGGTCTGGCGACCTTGCCCGACCGAAATCACGTGCACCTCGACATCGGCAAAGGCCGGCTGGCCCACGACGAAGGCCAGCAAAGCCAGCGCAAGACCCACGGATTTCCGTTTCGCTGCCATGGTGCCCGGTCCACCCTCCCTGTGCTCATGGGAACAAGACGAGTCTAGCGCCGGTCGGGGTGTCGGTCGAGTTGGCTGGACGACACGAAAAAGGCCGCCCCGAAAGGCGGCCTTCGACGTTACGCAAGGGGCGCGATCAGGCCGTGGCCGTCGCGTTTTCCTTGAGCCATTTCAGCACGATCTCGGGCGAGCTTTCGCCATAGGGGTCTTCGCCGTGGTTGTCGCACATGCCCGGCTCGACGAAGAGCGCCTCGATCACGCCGTCGTTCACGATGGCCGCATAGCGCCACGAGCGGGCCCCGAAGCCGAGGTTGTCCTTGGCGACCAGCATCCCCATCGCCTTGGTGAATTCACCCGAACCGTCCGGGATCACCTTGACGTTGGTCAGGCCCTGATCGATGGCCCATTTGTTCATGACGAAGCTGTCGTTGACCGACATGCAGTAGATCTCGTCGATGCCCTGCGCCGCGAAATCCGAAAAGCCCTTTTCAAAGCCCGGAAGCTGGTAGGTCGAACAGGTCGGCGTGAAGGCACCGGGGAGCGAGAACAGCACGACGCGCTTGCCCGCGAAGTAATCGTCCGAGGTCATGTCCTGCCAGCGGAATGGGTTCGGGCCACCGACGCTTTCATCGCGCACGCGGGTTTTGAAGGTGCAGGCGGGGATACGATCACCGACGTTCATGGGTCTCTCCTGAGTTCTTGTACAAACTTGATGCTTTCCGTCTGGAATCGCCGGAAAGTTTACAGGAGTTCTAAGATCATACTGCACGCGCAGAGACAATGCTGCGGCGCAACATGGCAGATATGCGGGTGGGTGCCGGGGCTTCGGCAGTCGAAAATTTGCGCGTTTGGGGCGGGATAGCCCGTTCCGGTCGCGCATTTCAAACCGCATCCGGCGGCCAGCCATGACCCGGTTGCATAACGGACGCCCGGTTTTCGCGGTGACATTCAGGGCCGAATGGATATATGTGGGGCAGAACGGAGGACATCATGCGTGACCTGAAGATCCCGGCGAGCCGCCATCCCGAGAAAGCTCATCGCCCGGACAATGCCCAGCCCAAGAAACCCGATTGGATCAGGGTGAAGGCGCCGGGTGGCCAGGGCTATGCCGATACCCACAGGATCATGCGCGAGCACAAGCTCTCGACCGTCTGCGAAGAGGCCGGGTGCCCCAATGTGGGCGAGTGCTGGTCGCAGGGCCACGCCACCATGATGATTATGGGCGAGATCTGCACGCGCGGCTGCACCTTCTGCAACGTGGCCACGGGCCGCCCGGATGCGCTCGACGTGTTCGAGCCGGGGCGGGTGGCCGATGCGGTCAAGAAGCTGGGCCTCAATCACGTGGTCATCACCAGCGTCGACCGGGACGATGTGGACGACGGCGGGGCCGAGCATTTCGCCATGACGATCCGCGCCGTGCGCAAGCAGGCCCCCGGCACCACCATCGAAATCCTCACGCCCGACTTTCTGAAATCCAGCCCCGGTGCGCTGGAAACGGTGGTCGAGGCGAAACCGGACGTGTTCAACCACAACCTCGAAACCGTGCCGGGGCTGTATCCCAGCGTGCGGCCCGGCGCCCGGTATTTCCATTCGCTGCGGCTGTTGCAGCGGGTCAAGGAACTCGACCCGAGCATGTTCACCAAGTCGGGGATCATGGTGGGGCTGGGCGAGGACCGTCAGGGCGTCATGCAGGTCATGGACGACATGCGGGCAGCCGACATCGACTTCCTCACCATCGGGCAATACCTGCAACCGACGCCCAAGCACCACGCGGTCGATCGGTTCGTGACGCCGGACGAGTTCAAGAGCTACGAAAAGGCCGCCTACGGCAAGGGCTTCCTGATGGTGTCGGCCACGCCGCTCACCCGGTCGTCCTATCATGCCGGCGACGATTTCGCGCGGCTTCGCGACGCGCGGAACGCCAAACTCGGCCTCGCGTGACCGACGACGACATCGAGGCGCTCGGGCGCGATATCATCGCCCGGCAGCCCTTCGCGGCGCACATCGGCGTCGAACTCGTTGCGCTGTCGCTCGGAAAGTCCGAACTGCGCCTCGGGCTGGAAGCCCGGCACACCCAGCACCTCGGCATGGCGCACGGTGGCGTGGTGGCGACACTGGCCGACATGGCGCTCGCCTTCGCGGGCGGTCCGCTCATGGGCGAGGGCAGCGTGACGCAGGAGTTCAAGATCAACTACCTGCGCCCCGGAAAGGGCGAGGCCCTGGTGGCGCGCGCCGAAGTCGTCGGTTCGGGCCGCAGTCAGGCCGTCGTGCGCGCGGACGTGTTCGCGGTGTACGACGGGGCCGAAAAACTATGTGCGACCGCGCAGGGCACGATCATGCGTGCGGCGAGCAGGTCATAATCTAGCGGAATTCCTGCCTCTCCATTCAATCTCTGCGGGGCTATCCTCGATGCATTGATTGCAGAGATTGGAGCGTGCCGTGGATCTGAAAGTGCTGTCCTGGAACGTCGAACATTTCACCGGCGCAGGCACCGGAAGCCGGCGCGACCGGGTGGCGCGGGTGGCGGATTACGTGGCGGGGGAAGCGCCGGACATCTTCGCGATCATGGAGGTGGAATCGGGCCGGGTGTTTTCCGAATTCGTCACCCGTATGCCCGGATATGTCTTCGCGATCACCGAAGGGCCGCAGACGCAGGAAACGCTCATCGGCATCCGCCACGGGATCACCGCCTTCATGACCCAGAAGAACGAGTTCAAGCGCAACAACCCCGGTCTGCGCCCCGGTGCGCTGGTGACGGTCACCGCACCGGATGGAAGCCACCTGCCGGTCCTGTTCAACCACCTCAAAAGCCTGCCGTCGCCCGAGGGCTTCGGTTTGCGCGACGCCATGTTCGAAAAGGCCTTCGGCCTCAAACGAACGCTGGACGGCGTGTCGGAAGGGTTGGGGCAGGAGGTGCGATTCATCCTCGCCGGTGACCTCAACACCATGGGCATGACGTTGAAGGACAGCGATCAGGACATCACGGCGGCCGAGGAAATCGCGCGGCTCGATCGGCGGTTTCGCCGTTATGGGATGGTGCGTTTGCCCAAGACACATGACACGACGTTCAATAACGGTTCGACGTCATCTTACGCGCCCGCCGACCTCGACCATGTGTTCGCGACCGAGACCCTGACCTTCGTCGATCAGGGGCAGGGCGCCAAGGTTCATGTCGGGGGATGGGCGGTCGAGGCGGAGGACGCGTCGCGCGACGACTGGATCGCCCGGTTCTCGGACCACGCGCCGCTGATGTTCACCGTCGCGGGGCTGTGACGCTCACTCCAACGGCAGCGCCTTCACATAGGCCGCGACCGCTGCGCGATCCTCCTCTGACAATTGCGAAAGGTTCTCGACGACCAGCGCCATGTGCCCGCCTGCCGAGTCGAATTCGGGCGTGAAGCCGGAGGTGAAATATTCCACCAGTTCGCCCTCGGACCACGACATTTCCGGCGGCGTCAGATCGGGGAACGACCCGCGCCCGGCGGGGTTCGGGGCACCGGTCATCCAGTCGGCTCCGGTCTTGAGCCCGCCCAGCGCGTTGCGCGGCGTGTGACATTCGGCGCAATGGGCCATGCCCTCGACGATCTCGCGCCCCCGGGTGAGTTCCGGCGACAGGTCGCCCTGCATCACCCAGTCGTCGTTCAGAAACAGCAGTTTCCAACCGCCAAGCGAGGCGCGGATGTTGAACGGAAAGCCCACCTCATGCGGCTGGGACGGCGTGGCATCGGCGGGAAGCGTCTGCATATAGGCGTGCAGGTCGACAACATCCTGCGGCGCCATGTGGATGTAGGCGCCGTAAGGCAGGACGGGGTAGTAATGCTGACCCTCGGGCGACGTGCCGTGATGCAGCGCGTTCCACAGGTCGATCGCCGCCCAGTCGCCGATCCCGGCTTCGGGGTCCATCGAGATATTGGGCGCGCGGAAGGTGCCGAAGGGCGAGGCGAAGGGTTGCCCGCCCGCCAGCACCAGCTTGTCCTCGGCATCCGCGTCCTCGGCCATGTGGCACGAGGCGCAGCCTGCGGCGATGAACACCTCCTCGCCATGCGCCGCGTCCGGTGTGAGCCCCGCCAGCAGTTCGGCATCGTCCGTTTTGGGCCGCGTCACCCACAGGCCGATGGCGGCCACGATGACGGCGAGCACGACAAGACGAACGATCCAGCGCATGAGGGTCTCCTTACATCAAAAAGACCGGGCCGCATCGGGCCCGGTCGTTCAGCAGCCGTGTCCGCCGCTTATTCGGGTTGCCTGTAGGCTTTGTGACAGTCGCCGCAGGCCCCGCCAAGGGGACCAAACGCAGATTTGAGCGAATCGAGCCCTTCGCCCGCCGCCGCTTCCATCGCGACTGCGGCCTCGTTCAGGGCGACCGCCTTTTCGATCACGCCGTCCATGTCGGTCCAGATCGCGGGCAGGGCGCGGCTGCCGTCGACATCGTCCGCCGAGGTGCCCGGCGCCCACATCGGTCCGGCGGCGAGGCTGGACAGTTTCACGATGTTCGACGCGGCGGCGCTGGCGGCTTCGGCGTCATAGTCCATCTTGTCCTGCGCCATCGCGCCGAGCGTGCCGAGGTTGAAGGCGTAAAGCTGCATCTGTGCATGGCGTGCCTTCACCGCGGCGGGCAGGCCCTGCTCGTGGCTGGCGGCGGGCAGAACGGTGGCGAACGTGCCGGCGGCGGCAAGGCCCAGAAGCGCGCTGCGAATGGTAATCATGGCTGTCTCCCTGTGGATTTTGGCTTCTTGCGACGCTAGCTGTTGGAAAATGAAGGTGAAGTCGGGAAAATCGCAAAGGGTCTGTGCGAAATGAAACAGATGGACTGGGAAGATCTGCGCTACGTCCTTGCCGTGGCGGACAAAGGCTCGCTCTCGGGGGCGGCGCGCAAGCTTGGCGTCAACCATGCGACGGTTCTCAGACGGGTGAACGCCTTCGAGGAAAACATGGGGATTGCCGTGTTCGACCGCACCGCGCGCGGCTATCGCATCGCCCCGCGACGGCGCCGGGTGCTCGACGCCATGCAGGCGGTGGAGGAGGCGGCGCTTGGGGTCGAGCGGGCCATCACGGCGGCGCGATCACCGCTGGCGGGCGTGGTGCGCGTCACGTCGACCGACACGCTTTGCCTGGGCATCCTGCCGGAAATCATCGCGGCGGTGCAGCTTGGCGCAGAGGGGCTGGAAATCGAACTCAGCTCACAGAACCAGCACGCCGACCTCGCCCGGCTCGACGCCGACATCGCGGTGCGTCCCGCCGCCAAACTGCCCCCGGAACTGACCGGCGTGGTGGCCGCCCGACTGGGCATGTCGGTCTACGGCGCACCCGGAGGGCGGGACGCGTGGCTGGGCCTGTCCGGCAACCTCGCCCGCATCACGCTGGGCGAGAAGATCAAAGAGATCACCGGCGAGGCGCATATCGGGGCCCGCTGCGACAGTTTTCCCGTGTTGCGGGAAATGGCCGCCGCCGGGCAGGGCCGCGCGATCCTGCCCTGCATTCTCGGCGATCCCGATCCCCGGCTCGAACGGCTGGACGGGGTGATCGCGGCCACGGCGGTGGACCTCTGGGTCGCATCCCACGTCGATCTGGCCGAAGTGCCGCGCATCCGGGCCGTTCGTGACCTTATCATCGCCGGGCTCGAACGCGCGGCCCCGCGGCTCCTCGGCGCTACCGGGTGATCTTTCCGCCCGGTGTGTTGTCCATCGTCAGCCAGTCGGGCCAGCCGAACAGGCGTTCGATCCCGAAGAGGACGAGGCACAGCGCGACCACGATGAGGAACAGTTTCACCTGTTTCTCGCCCGGCGGGTTGCGCGCCCATTTCGCCATGCGAAAGAACTGGCGCATGTTGAACACGGCTCAGGCCCCGTCGGTGAAGCGCACGGCCCCGATGAAGGGCAGGTTACGGTTTCGCTGGGCATAGTCGATGCCGTAACCGACCACGAATTCATCCGGAATTTCGAACCCGATCCAGTCGGCCTTCACATCCACCTCGCGCCGGGTCGGCTTGTCGAGAAGCGCGATACAGGCCAGCCGTTTCGGTTCCCGCGATTTCAACAGGCCGATAACGTGTTTCAGCGTGTGGCCGGTGTCGACGATATCCTCGACCACCAGCACGTCACGCCCCGCGATCTCGCCGCGCAGATCCTTGAGGATGCGCACCTCGCGGCTCGTAACCGTGGAATTGCCATAGGACGAGGCTTCGAGGAAATCGACCTCGACCGGCAGGTCGAGCTCGCGCACCAGATCCGCGATGAACACGAAAGACCCGCGCAAAAGCCCTACGACCACCAGCTTGTCGGTGCCCTTGAAGCGCGCCTCGATCTCCTTCGCCAAGGCCTCGATCCGGGCCGCGATGGCCTTGGCCGAGATCATTTCGTCTATGACATATGGCCGCGACATGAACCCGACTCCCGCTCGCCCCCTTGCATCCGGACCCTACCTTATGGAATTTGCGCCCCGAGTCACGGGCCGAAGGGGCGACATGCCGACACATAGCGAAAAACGGGTTCTGCCCTACACCGCGCAGCAGATGTACGATCTTGTCGCGGACGTTGGGAAATATCCCGAATTCCTGCCGTGGAACGCGGCGGCGCGGGTGCGCAAGGTCACGCCGCAGCCCGACGGGACCGAGGTGATGGAAGCCGACCTCGTGATCTCGTTCCGCGTGTTCCGCGAACGCTTCGGCAGCCGCGTGGTGCTGGACCCGGAAAACATGCGCATCGACACCGAATACCTCGACGGCCCCTTCAAATACATGAAGAGCTACTGGCAGTTCCGCGATGTCGAGGGCGGGTGCGAGGTCGAGTTCTTCGTGGATTTCGAATTCAAGAACATGGTGCTTCAAAACCTGATCGGCGTGGTGTTCAACCAAGCCATGCAGCGCATCGTGCGTGCTTTCGAGGACCGGGCCAAGGCGCTTTACGGCTAGCCGCGCGCTCTCAGGTCACGCCGCCCTTTTTCGCCAGCGGATGATGGCTCAGGACAAGTTCCTTCAACCGTTCGTCCAGCACATGCGTGTAGATCTCGGTCGTCGACACGTCGGCATGACCCAGAAGCGTCTGGATCGCACGCAGATCGGCGCCGTGGGCCAACAGATGCGTCGCGAAGGCGTGGCGCAGTCGGTGGGGCGTGACGGTTTCGGGCGACACGCCAGCGGCCACGGCGATATCCTTGATGAGGCCGTGAAAGCGATGGCGCGTCAGGTGACCGTCCTTGCCGGTCGATGGGAACAGAAACCGCGAAGGCTTCGCGCCCTTGGAACGGGCCGCGTCTTCGGCCGCGTCGCGCACGTCGAGCCACGCGGCGAGCGCCGCGCGCGCAGGTGGCGAAAGCGGCACCATGCGTTCCTTGCCGCCCTTGCCCATGACGAGAAGCATCCGCGGATCGCCGCGCGCGGCCGAAACGGGCAGGGTGACAAGCTCGCTCACCCGCATTCCGGTGGCGTAGAGCACCTCCATCATGCAGGTGTTGCGCAGCCGGTCCGCATCGGTCCGCCCATGCTGCCTGGCCGCGTTCAGCAGGCGTTCGACGTCGTCCTCGGACAGCGTCTTTGGCAGGCGTCTGGCCTTGCCCGGCCCGGTGATGCGCAGGGTCGGGTTGTCGGTGCGCCAGCCTTCCTCGAACGCGAAACGGTAGATCTGCTTGATCGCGGATAGCCGCCGCGCGCGGGTGGAAACGGCAAGGCCCTGTGCCTCGCAATCGATCAGATAGGCCTCGACCGTGGCCCGGTCGGCCCCCCCGAAATCCTCACCCATCCGATCAAGATATCCCGAGAAGTCCTTGAGATCACGGCCATAAGCGAGCAGCGTGTTCTGCGAGGCGTCCAGTTCGGCGGCCTGCGCCTCCAGAAACGCCGAAATCCACAGGTCCGGCGAGCGCGGGCTCATCCGCGCCGCTCCAGTATGAGGAAATCGAGGGCCGCGCGACGCGCCACATCCTCAAGCCCGATCGCACGGAACAGGGCCAGCGCATCGGCCACCTCGTCGAAATCGCCTCGGGTTCCGACGGTGAAGTCGCTGATTGCGGCAAGGATCGCTTCGCCCAGCCGATCACCATCGACCAGATCGGCGTAGCGGCCCGGAATCGCGGTGGCCGAGAACCCGTCCGCCACCGCCCTAGCCGCGTCCGTGGGCGGGGTGAGGCCCGCCACATTGCCCTGAGCGACGCCCGCCAGAAACCGATCCATCGCGCCGGTGGGGTCCGCTTCCAGCGCGATGATCTCATACCGGTCGCCCAGCAGGCCCATGTGAAACGCGATGTCGGCGGCTTCGCCCTTCAGGTCCATCCCGGCGATGGTCTGCCCGTAAAGCCGCGCGATGGGCATGTCGAGCTCGGCGGCTTGCAGGGCGGACCATGCGCGCGGCAGGATCACCTCGACCGCGCGGGCGTTCCCTTCGCTGACGGCGCGGTCCAGATCCTGCACCAGCCGAACACGCTCCCACACCCCGCCGGATGCGGCCGGTTCGCGCAGCGTGTAGAGCCCCAGAAGCTGATTGTCCGACAGGGCGCCCGCGCGGGCCAGCCGTTCGCCCGCCTCGACCTGCGCCTTCCAGCCGATGTTCGAGCGCAAGTCGGCATGGGCGAAGGCGCGTGGCAGATTGGTGGTCGGGACAGGTTCCCCGATGGCCTCGAACAGCCGAAAGGCAAGCGGCGTCATCGGGCGCGGCGGCTCGGGCGGCGCTTCGCCCTCGAACAGATCGGGGTCGAGGAAACGGGCGAGAAGCAGGTCTTCGTCCTCGGTGATCTCGCCCAGCGCGCGGGCGTTGCCCATGACGAGAACGGCACCGTCCCAGTCCCCGGCACGCGCTAGGCAAAAGACACGGGCCGGGTAGGTGGGCGACAGGTCCGGCGCGGCCTCCATCGCGCGGCAGACCTCGTCTTCCTGACCGATCAGAAGGGCCGCGTCGAACCAGCGGCGCACGATATCGGGTGTCGCGGCCCCGGCCTGCGTGAGGAGCGCGTGGGCTTCCTCCACCGCGCCCATGTCCAGAAGCTTGTCGATCCGGGCGAGGAACACGGCCTGCCCGTCACCGCCGCCGGCCTGCGGCGGATCGAGTTCGGCCAGCAAAATCTCGGTCAGAAGCGATTGCAGGGCCGGGAGCATATCGGACCGCTCGTCGGAAATGCGGCGCACGATGTCCTCGGGCTGTGACGCGCCCCACAGGTCGGCGGGCAACCCCGTCACATGCGGTGCAAGCAGACCGATGGCATCCGGGCGTGGTCCCGACGAGGCGTCCAGCGGCGCGACCGTGATCGCGGCGACCTCGGCCCCGGTCGTCTCGCCCGCGCTATTCGATGGGCCGAGCGGCACGTCGGCGGGTTCGTTCACGCTGTCGGACAGCCAGTTGATCGCGGACATCGGCGCGCCCGGATCCTGCGCGAGGGCGAGCCCCGGCGCGATGAAAAGAACGAGGGCGGCGGCGGTCCTAGCCATCATCCAGCGTCACCGAGAGCGAATTCTCGGACGCAGGCGGCTTGAGGTCCCCGACGAGCGCATAGCCCGCGATGCCGATTGCCCCGAGTATCACGATTGTCGCGACGAACTTTATGAGCCGCCAAAGCATTGGGTCCCCTTTGTGCCTCTGTCTCTGCCCGATCTTTCCGGATCACGGGTTTGCCCCCGCGTGCAGTTCATATATGGCATGTCCGGCGCGGTCACGCCATGTGATCGCATTCACATTCCGGTCGGCAGACTGCTGCCGTTCGCAGGTGCAGGTTGAAGCAGGTGTTGAAAAAGCCAGTCACGGTGGTCGGCATGATGGGCGCGGGCAAGACCGCGGTCGGCAAGGCCTTGGCGACGCGGCTGGGGGTGCCCTTCCTCGATTCGGATGCCGAGATCGAGGCGGCGGCGAACATGACCATCGCCGAGGTGTTCCAGCGCGACGGCGAGGCTTTCTTCCGTGATCGCGAGGCCGAGGTGATCGCACGGCTGCTTTCGACCGGCCCGATCGTGCTGTCGACGGGGGGCGGTGCTTTCCTCGCCGAACGCAACCGCGATGCGATTTCGGCCGCGGGCGTGTCGCTGTGGCTGCGGGCGGATCTGGACCTGCTGTGGCAGCGGGTCCGGCACAAGACGACCCGGCCGCTGTTGCGCACCGCCGATCCGAAGAAAACGCTGGGCGAGATCTATGCGGAACGTCAGCCGATCTACGCGCTCGCCGATCTGGTGGCCGACGCGGACCCCAAGTATTCGATTTCCGACATGGCCGCCCACGTCATCGACGTTCTGAAAACGCGGCCCGACGTGCTCGAGGAGGTCTAGGATGGAAACGGTTCACGTCGCGCTTGGCGATCGCTCTTATGACGTGCGGATCGGGCCGGGGCTGCTGTCTCAAGCGGGCGCGCGGATCGCGCCTCTTCTGAACCGCCCGCGCGTGTCCATCGTGACAGAGGAGCGGGTCGCGGGGCTGCATCTGGCATCGTTGCAGGCGGCGCTGAAGGCCGAGGGGATCGAGAGCGTGGCGTTGATCCTGCCCGCGGGCGAGGCCACGAAAAGCTGGGCGCATCTCACCGAAACCGTCGAGTGGCTGCTTTCCCAGCGGGTCGAGCGCAAGGATGTGGTCGTGGCTTTCGGCGGCGGCGTGATCGGCGATCTGGCGGGCTTCGCGGCGGCGGTCCTGCGCCGGGGCGTGCGGTTCGTGCAGATGCCCACCACCCTTCTGGCGCAGGTGGACAGTTCGGTCGGCGGCAAGACCGGGATCAATTCGCCGCACGGCAAGAACCTTGTGGGGGCCTTCCACCAGCCCTCGCTCGTGCTGGCCGATATCGACGTGCTGGGCACGCTGTCGGAGCGGGACTTTCTGGCGGGCTACGGCGAGGTGGTGAAATACGGCGGCCTCGGGTCGCTCGACTTCTTCGAATGGCTCGAAGCGAACGCGCCTGCGATGGCGGCGGGCGACATCGCGCTCAGGACCGAGGCGGTGCGCCGGTCGGTCCAAATGAAGGCCGACATCGTGGCGCGGGACGAAACCGAGCAGGGCGACCGGGCGTTGTTGAACCTCGGCCATACCTTCGGTCATGCGCTCGAGGCCGCGACGGGCTATTCCGACCGCCTTCTGCATGGCGAGGGGGTGGCCATCGGCTGTGCGCTGGCGTTCGAGACCTCGGCGCGGATGGGCTGGATGAGCCAGGAGGCGCCGAGCCGTTTTCGTGAGCATCTGTCGGCCATGGGTATGAAGCGCGACCTGCGCGACATTCCGGGCGACTTGCCGGATGCCGAGGGTCTGATCGACCTCATGCGGCAGGACAAGAAGGTCGAGGCGGGCACGATCAAGTTCATCATGGCGCGCGGGATCGGTGAGGCCTTCGTCACGGATGAAGTCGACCTCGACCTCGTGCGCACGATCCTGTCCGAGGCGCTTTCGGCCCGTTAACGCCCGAGCCGGTCCATCACGGTCCGGTGGCTGATATAGCCCGCGACCTCGCCGGTCGCATCCGTCACCGCGACCGCCGGGGCGCTGTTGAGCAGGCGCAGAACATGGGCGAGCGGCGTGGCGTCCTGCACCACGGGCACGTTCGTGGCCATCACCCGTGTGATCGGCGCCTGTGCACCCAGCGTGTGATACTGATCGTCCAGTTGCTTGCGCGCGAGCAGTCCGGTGATGCGGCGGCTCGCGCTGTCGACCACGGGAAATTCCGCTACACGCTCCCGGTCGAACGCTTCGCGCGCCTGTTCCAGTGTCAGCGAGGTGCCGAGCGCCTTGAACCCGGTGGCCATGACGTTGCCTGCGGTTTCGGTCTTCGCCATCGCGCGCAGGCGCACGTCGCGTGCTTCGGCACGGGCGGCCATGAAGATGAACACGGCGATGAGCGGATAGATGAAGCTGCCGATATAGAAGCCGTAGATGCCGAACCCCACGGCGAGCACCTGACCGACACCCGCCGCGATCCGCGTGGCCTTCACCCTGTCGGTGACCATGGCGAGGGTCGCGCGCAACACGCGGCCACCATCCATCGGGAAGGCCGGGATCATGTTGAACGCGGCGAGGATCAGGTTCAGCGTGGCCAGTTCGCGCGGCAGATCGGCGAAGGTCATGCCGCCGGTGAGGGGGGCCGCCTCGAAACTCAGCCCGGCGGTGATCCAGAGGACGAAGAAGATCACCACGTTCACGGCAGGCCCGGCGAGGGCGACGAGCACCTCTTGCCCCGGCTTTTCCGGGATACGCATGAGGCGCGCGACCCCACCGATGGGCAAGAGCGTGATGTCCGGCGTCGGAATGCCGAACCGCCGCGCGGTCAGGGCATGGCCGTATTCATGCGCGATGACGCAGGCAAACAGCGCGAGCACATAGGCCACATTGACCAGCGCCGCGTCCAGCCCGCCGAACGAATAGGCGCTGCCGCCGACATAGGCGAGCAGGATCAGAAAGGTCGCGTGGACGCGAAGTTCGGAGCCGAGCAGGCGGCCGATGGGAAAAGACCAGCGCATGTGTCAGAGATAGGACCGGGCAGGGGATGTGAGAAGGGGCGCCCGATGCGCCCCTGTCGTCGATCCTTAGAACGGGATCTCGTCGTCGAAGCTGCCGCCGCCCGACGCCGGGCCGGAGGGGCCGCTGTCATAGCCGCCGCGATCGTCGTAGCCGGAGCCCGAGGACGAGCCGCCACCGTAGGTGCCGCCACCCGAGTCGCCGCCGCGCGAATCGAGGAGCGTCAGTTCACCGCGATAGGGGCGCAGCACCACTTCAGTTGAATACCGATCCTGACCCGACTGGTCCTGCCATTTGCGGGTTTCGAGTTGGCCTTCGATATAGACCTTCGAGCCTTTGCGCAGATATTGCTCGGCAATCCGGCCCAGAGGCTCGGAAAAGATCGCGACCGAATGCCATTCGGTGCGTTCGCGGCGTTCGCCCGTGTTGCGGTCTTTCCAGTTCTCCGACGTCGCGATGCGCAGGTTCACGACCTTCCCGCCATTCTGGAACGTCCGCACCTCCGGGTCGCGCCCGAGGTTGCCGACGATGATCACCTTGTTGACGGACCCAGCCATGAGCACCTCCCGAATCTGTAAAACTTGCTTCAAATCGTTACATCACCCGTGCCCGGTGAAGGAAAGGTTAAAATCCCCGGAACCGGGACGGCGGAGGCCCGCTGCCGGTCCGGGTGCGCGAGGCTGGCGAGTCACCGCAATTGACGGTATAGTCCGGTCAAAATGGAGAGCTGGGCGGTGATGAAGGGACTACTCGCAGGTGCGGTGGCGTTGTCGGTCGCGGTGGGCGCGCCGGTTGCGGCACAGACGTTTTCCTCGTCGAACGGACAACGCAGTTTCGAGAACGCCTTGAAGGTTCTCGACGGGCGGGCGCGTGAGCAATACGCAGGCTCGACCCGGTATCAGCCGCGCCCGAAAGAGCATGTTCCGGCGTTTCGCGGCAGCTACAAGGGCGAGTATCTGGCCCATGCCAAGGCGGCGGCGGCCAAGCACGGCATTCCCGAAGACCTGTTCCTGCGGCTCGTCCAGCAGGAATCGGGCTGGAACCCGTCGGCCAAATCCCATGCGGGCGCCATCGGTCTTGCGCAATTGATGCCCGAAACCGCGTCGCTCCTGGGGGTGGACCCGGACGACCCGCTTCAGAACCTCGACGGCGGGGCGCGGTATCTCGCCCAGCAATACAAGGCGTTCAAGTCGTGGAAGCTGGCGCTCGCGGCCTATAACGCGGGGCCGGAGGCGGTGACGAAATACAACGGTGTCCCGCCCTACAAGGAAACCGAAGGATACGTGAAAGCGATCCTCGGCGGCTGAGTCAGATGTCGCGGGCGACGAACCCCATGTGATCGGTCTCGAACCCGCTGCGCCAGATCGCGTGCCAACGTCTGAACAACATGCGCCGGGAATAACCCGGATAGGTGCGCACGCCGTCGGCGTGTTGGCCAGCTTCGACCCGATCCTTTGCATAGACCCTGAGTTCCGGGTCCGGGCGCGCTTGTTCCGGCACACGGTCCGCAAAAACCCCGACCCAGGGCCGCCCCTTGCGATCAAGATACATCGGCGTGCCACAGCAGGTGGCGATGACCCGGTCGGTCGGGCTTTTCGGGTCGAGCTTATGTGCGGCGAGCTTGTCGGAGCCGGACCGGCAGGTGAGCCGGTCCTTGCGCCACAGCACGTGGAACGTCCCGCCCTCGGAGTCGGCCACCGGCGCATTGAACCGACGCTCGAAGATCATCGCGGCGGTCTGACATTCGGCACAGTGGCAGATGGTCGCCCCGGACGGGCGACCGGACGCGCTCAGGCGCACCGTTCCACAACGGCAAGTGATGTCCTGACTGTCCATGGTGTCCAACCTCTCGTGAATACGAGACGCGCGGTTTCACTAAAAGTCAATTTATAATCGCCGAGAGTCTCATTTAGAGACGCCGGTTGGACTCAAGTCACCATTTGGACGGGGGGCTCGTCAAGTGACCAATGGGTCACAAGACGATCAGGCGCCGCGCCGGAACTGCGACGGGGTGCGCCCCGTGTGATTCTGGAACGCCCGCGTGAAATAGGCCGCCGAGGCGAAGCCGAGCGACGACGCGATGTCCTTGATCGGCATATGCGTTTCGGTCAGCAAGCGCCGCGCCTCGTAATGCACACGGTCGGCAAGGATGGACGAGGCCGGACGCCCGCAGGCCTTGTTGCACACGCGGCTGAGGTGCGTGGGCGTCACGCCCAACTCCTTGGCATAGTCGCGGACGGTCTTGGCGGAATGGAATTCCTGTTCGACCAGCGCGGTATAGGCGGCGGCAAGGCGGGACGAGGCATCCTCGTCCGGCTCTTCGATGTCGAGCGCGCGCATCTGGCGTTCGATCCAGACCGACAGAAGGCCCGCGTGACACAGCATCGCGCGGTCCGAGGCAAGGTTGCCGCTTTCCAGTTCGGACTGAAGGTTCTCGATCAGCCGGTTCAGTTCGATATGCTGATCGGCTTCCTGAAGACGCAGGTGCACGGGGTCTTCGGGCAGGGAAAGCTCGTCTTCCACGCCGACCGGGAACACAACGATCATTCCGTGGACGGTCGAGTTCATCTCGAACCCGTGCATCGTGCCCGCAGGCACGTAAATCGCGTTGTGCGAGGTATAGCCGGAGGTTTTGCCGTTCACCGTGATGCGGCCCTGACCGCGGGTGAACCAGAGGAGAACAGGAGCGCCGTAGCTGCGCATCGCCTCGGTTCGCCACCGCCCGCCGCTTGCGAGGCGGGCCAGAGGGATGACACGGAAGGGAGAGCTCAGCGCGTTCAGTTGGTCCATTTTTTATTGGTTCTCCCTGTCTGTCCCCGTTCGAACGACCGACTTTTGTTCGATTCGTCCTACCGCCATGTCGCCCCCTCATCGCGGTCCTTCAGCGGTAGACGATTTACACAGACCTGTCGCCCCCGACTATCCACAGTCTGCGGGTTTTCCTGTGGATAACTCCGAGGCTTTTTGCCGCTGTCGCACAGGGGCCACATATTCGTGAACTAGCGGGAGTCAGGGTATCGTGACTTGCGTCCAGTCCGACATTCGCGACCGGAACCATGTGCGCTGACGCTTGGCATATTGCCGACTCGCGATGATCGCGGCGTCGCGTGCCGCGTCCAGCGTCATCTCGCCCTTCAGATGCGCGATCAGCTCGCGCGCGCCGATGGCCTTGGCCGAGGGCAGGTCGGGCGACCACGTGGTCAGATTGGCCTCGGCCTCCGCCAGCACCCCCGCAGACAGCATCGCGTCGAACCGCCGGGCGATCCGGTCGGCAAGCCAGTCGCGCGGGGCATTGAGGACGAGGGGCAGGGCGTCGGCCAGTGGCAGCAGGGGCGGGGGCGTGTCGTCCTGCCAGGCCGCCAGACCCTTGCCGGTGGTGCGCTGAACCTCCCACGCGCGGGCCACGCGGGCGGGGTTGCGGGTGTCGATCCGGGCGAGCGTCTCGGGGTCGATGTCGGACATGAGGGCGGCCACACCCTTGTTGGCCAGCAGCGCCTCGCCTTCGGCGCGCACTTCCGGCGGTGTGGCGGGAATTTCGGCGAGCCCTTCGGTCAGGGCCGAGAAATAAAGCCCGGTCCCGCCCACGATGATGGGCCGCTGCGGGCCGGACAAGAACGGCGCGACCTCGCGCAGCCAATGCCCGACCGAATAGAAGGTGTCGCCGGGCACGTGACCGTAAAGCCGGTGCGGCGCCACCTCTTCCTCCGAGATCGAGGGGCGCGCGGTCAGGATACGCCAGTTGGAAAAGACCTGAAGCGCGTCGGCATTGACGATCACGCCGCCCGCCGCGCGCGCGATCGCCAGTGCCAGCGCCGACTTGCCGCTCGCCGTCGGTCCGGCGATCAGAACCGGGCGGTCCGGCGGCAGATCATCGAGAAAGGGGGCCGCAAGCGCCTCTGCCATCACATGCTTTCTTCCCAGCCCCCGGTTTTTCGCGGATTGCGCCCGCCGGGGATTTCCGACATTTTGCGCGCGATCCATACATGACCCCCGAGGACGACGCAAAGACATGACCGAGGCCGTGACCAACGCCCCCGCCGACGCTCGCCAACCGAAATACAAACGGGTGATGCTGAAAATCTCAGGCGAGGCGTTGATGGGCGACGGGTCATACGGCCTGAACCCGCCCACCGTCGCGCGGATCGCGCAGGAGGTGAAGTCGGTTCACGACATGGGCGTCGAGATCTGCATGGTGATCGGCGGCGGCAACATCTTCCGGGGTCTCGCGGGCTCGGCACAGGGGATGGAGCGCACGACGGCGGATTACATGGGGATGCTCGCGACCGTGATGAACGCGCTCGCCATGCAGTCGGCATTGGAAGAGCTTGGCGTCTACACCCGTGTCATCAGCGCGATCCCGATGGATCAGGTCTGCGAGCCCTACATCCGCCGCCGCGCCGTGCGCCACCTCGAGAAAAAGCGGGTCTGCATTTTCGCCGCCGGCACCGGGAACCCCTATTTCACCACCGACACGGCCGCCACGCTGCGCGCCAACGAAATGGCCTGTGAAGCGATCTTCAAGGGCACCAAGGTGGACGGGGTCTATGACAAGGACCCCAAGAAGTTCGACGATGCCAAACGCTATGACGTGGTCAGCTATGACGAGGCGCTGGCGAAACGTCTGGGTGTCATGGATGCCTCGGCCATCGCGCTGGCCCGCGACAACAACATGCCGATCATCGTGTTCTCGCTGGACGAACCGGGCGGGTTCAAGGGCATTCTTGCCGGGCAGGGCACCTATACCACGGTCAAGAACGCCAAGCCTGCCGCCTGAGGTCGGGCCGGCAGACCCGAGGGCCCGCGTCTCTATACAGTGCGGCCCGATGAGAGTATATGAGCGCAAACAATGGACGCAGGTCCACGGTCAGGAGGATTGAGGCATGGCTGACGAAGAGCTTGAGATCGACATCGACGATCTGGAACGCCGTATGGAAGGCGCCATCGGGGCGCTGCGCACGGAACTCGCCTCGCTGCGCACGGGCCGTGCCTCGGCAGCGATGCTGGAGCCTGTCCACGTCGAAGCCTATGGTCAGCGCACGCCGATCAATCAGGTGGGCACCGTGAACGTGCCGGAGCCGCGCATGGTCACCATCAACGTGTGGGACAAGTCGCTGGTGAATGCGGTCGAAAAGGCGATCATGGAGTCGGGTCTGGGCATCAACCCGCAGACCAACGGCACCATCATCATGCTGCCGATCCCGGAACTGAACGAAGAGCGCCGCAAGGAACTGGCCCGCGTCGCCGCGCAATACGCCGAAAGCGCCCGTGTCGCTATCCGCAACGTGCGCCGCGACGGGATGGAACAGCTCAAGAAAGCGAAAGCCGCGGGCATGTCCGAGGACGACAACAAGATCTGGCACGACGAAGTGCAGGAACTGACCGACAAATACATCGGCAATGTCGACAAGACGCTCGAGACCAAGCAGGAAGAGATCATGCAGGTCTGACCTTTCGGTCTGACCGGCGCGTGTCACGCGTTGCCTGACGAGGGAGCCGCCCCGTGAACGAGCAAAGCCAGATCGGAACCGGCAAGGGCCTCCACGTCGCCATCATCATGGATGGCAACGGGCGTTGGGCCAAGGAGCGCGGTCGTCCGCGCCTGTTCGGCCACCATGCAGGCGCCAAACGCGCGCGCGAAGTGGTCGAGGCCTGCCCGGACCTTGGCGTGACGCATATCACGCTTTTCGCGTTTTCAACTGAGAACTGGAAGCGGACGCAGGCCGAAGTGGCGGGGCTTATGAGCCTGTTTCGCCGCTATATCAACAAGACCGCGCATGAGCTGAACGACGAGGGCGCCTGCGTGCGCTTCATCGGCGACCGCATCAAGCTGGACCCGAAGCTGCGCCGACTGATGGACGATCTGGAAGACCTGACCAAGGACAACGACCGGGTGCATGTCACGGTCGCGCTGAACTACGGCGGGCGGGACGAGGTGGCGCGCGCCACCCAGCGGCTGGCGCAGGACGTGAAGGCGGGCAAGCTGGACCCGGACATCATCGACGAGGAAACGCTACCCAAATACCTCGACACCTGCATGTTGCCCGACCCCGATCTGGTGATCCGCACGTCAGGCGAGGCGCGGGTGTCCAATTTCCTGCTCTGGCAGTCGGCCTATGCGGAGTACGAGTTCATCGACACGCTCTGGCCCGACTTCGACAGGGCGAAGTTCGCCGAGATCCTCGATCGGTTCGCCATGCGCGACCGGCGTTTCGGCGCGGTGAAGAATGGCTGACACGTCCGCATCCGCCTCCAAATGGTCCGATCTGTCGACGCGGGTGATTTCCGCGGGTGTGATCGTGCTGATCGCCCTCGGCGCGCTGTTCGGCGGGCCGTTGGCGTGGTCGATCTTCGTCGTGATCGTCTATGTGCTGATGCTGCGCGAGCTTGCGAAACTGTGCGAGGTCGAGATCCCGACCTTGCGCCGTTGGATCATCGCGCTTCTTCCGGTGGCGGTTCTCGCGATCACCTTCGTCCTGCCGCTGGCCGGGCCGGAACCTGACGGGGCCGAGGCGATCTGGACCGCCGTCACCTTTGGCGTCATGCGCGCGCTTCTCGTGGCTTTCGTGCCGCTCGCGGTCGGTCTGCTTCTGATCCGCGTGGGCCAACGGACGTGGCTCGCCTATGGTCTGCTCCTCGCCGTCGCCGCGCTATCGCTGATCTTCGGGCAACTCGTGGCCGGGCCGCGCGGTATCCTCGCCCTGATCGGGATCGTCGTGATTTCGGATATCTTGGGATATTTCGCCGGGCGAGCGTTCGGTGGGCCGAAGTTCTGGCCGCGCATCAGCCCGAAAAAGACGTGGTCCGGCACGGTGGCCGGATGGGTCGGCGCGGGGCTGTTCGGTGCGCTGGTCGGGCCGGGGCTTCTGGACGTTCACTGGGCGCTCTGCGCGCTTGGCGCCGTCGTGCTCGCCTTTGCCGGGCAGATGGGCGACATCGCGGAAAGCTGGCTCAAACGCCGGGCAGGGGTCAAGGACAGTTCGGCCCTGATCCCCGGTCATGGCGGTGTGCTCGACCGGCTCGACGCGCTGGTGGCGGTCGCCGCACTGGCCGGTGTGGCCGCGCTGGGGTTCGGGATTTTCCCATGACCCGGCGGGTGTCCATTTTCGGTGCGACCGGGTCCATCGGCTGTTCGACCATAGACCTGATCGAGCGCGACCCCGATGGGTTCGAGGTGGTCGCCCTGACCGGCGGGCGCAACGTCGATCTTCTGGCCCGGCAGGCCAAGGCGCTCGGCGCCGAAGTCGCGGTGACGGCACATGAGGAATGCCTCGCCGACCTGCGCGAGGCCCTGTCGGGCACCGGGATCGAAGTGGCTGCGGGCGAGGCCGCGCTGACCGACGCGGCGCGCCGTCCGGCCGATTGGGTCATGTCGGCCATCGTCGGCGCGGCCGGTCTGCCGCCGGGGCTGGCGGCGCTGGAACAAGGCGCGACCCTTGCGCTTGCGAACAAGGAAAGCCTCGTCACGGCGGGGCCTCTCATCCTCGGCACAGCGCGGGCTAACGGCGCGATCGTTCTGCCGGTGGACAGCGAACATTCGGCGGTGTTTCAGGCGCTGGTGGGCGAGGATATGGCCGCCGTCGAGCGGGTCATCATCACCGCTTCGGGCGGCGCGTTCCGCGACTGGCCCATCGACAAGCTTGCCTCGGCCACACTCGAAGAGGCGTCGAGCCACCCGAACTGGGACATGGGACAGCGCATCACCATCGATTCCGCCTCGATGTTCAACAAGGCGCTGGAACTGATCGAGACCCGCGAATTCTTCGGCGTGCGCCCCGACCAGATCGAGGTCATCGTTCATCCCCAAAGCCTGATCCACGCGCTTGTCGGCTTCAACGACGGGGCGCTCATGGCCCATGTCGGCCCGCCTGACATGCGCCACGCCATCGGATACGCGCTGAACTGGCCGGAGCGCAAACCGCTCCCGGTCGAGCGGCTGGACCTTGCTCGGATCGGCCAGCTTGAATTCCGCGCGCCCGAGGATGCCCGCTATCCGGCCCTGCGCCTTGCGCGCGAGGTGATGGAGGCCGGCGGCATGGCGGGTGCGGTGTTCAACGCCGCCAAGGAAACCGCGCTCGACGGCTTCATCGCGCACAGGCTCGGTTTCATGGATATGGCCGGGGTCGTCGAAGGGGTGCTCACGGAACTGTCGGGTGACACGGGCCTCATGTCTGCCGCATTTACTCTTGATAACGTGCGCGCGGCCGACCACATGGCCCGGATACGAGCAGAAGAGATAATATCAGGGGCGAAGACCCCGAAAAGGAGTGCCACGTGGACCTGACCGCGCTGATCCCGTCTTTCGGCAACCTCGCCTTCACCTTGATCGCCTTCATCATCGCGCTGACGATCATCGTCGCGATCCACGAATACGGCCATTACATCATCGGGCGTCTGTCCGGGATCAAGGCGGACGTGTTTTCCATCGGCATCGGGCCGGTGCTGGCGAAAAAGACCGACAAGCATGGGACGCAATGGCAGATCGCGGCGTTCCCCGTGGGCGGATACGTCAAGTTCCGAGGGGATGCGAACGCGGCTTCAGCGGGCGTGGACGAGGGGGCGATGGCCGGCCTGTCGGATGAAGAACGGCGACACACCATGCACGGCGCGCCGCTCTGGGCACGGGCGGCGACCGTCGCGGCGGGTCCGATCTTCAACTTCGTGCTGTCGGCCCTGATCTTCTTCGCGATGGCGTTCCACACCGGCATCGCCACCGACCCGCTGACCGTCGAAGAGGTCGCGCCGGTCTCGGGGCTCGAGGCGCTGGAGCCGGGCGACCAGATCCTGTCCATCGCGGGCGAGGAAACCCCGTCGCTGGACGAATTCGACGGATTCGTGTCGCGTCTGCCCAACGAAAGCCCGGTGGAATACGTGGTTCTGCGCGGCGGGCAGGAGGTGACGGTCGAGGCGCTGCATCCGTTCCCGCCCTACGTCCGCTCGGTCACACCGCAGTCGGCGGCATCGGACGCGGGGATTCGCGAAGGCGACCTGATCCTGACTGTCGACGGCGAACCCGTTTCGACCTTCGGTGACCTGCGCGCCATCGTGGGCGAGGGCGATGGCGCGGCCCTGACGCTTGGCATCGAACGCGACGGCGAAGCGATCAGCGTCGACCTGACCCCGCGCCGCGTCGACCTGCCGCTGCCCGAAGGCGGGTTCGAGACCCGCTGGCTGATCGGCATCGGAGGGGGTCTCGTGTTCGAGCCGGAAACCCGCGCGCCCTCCTTCGGCGAAGCCGTTTCGACGGGCGTGGGGCAGGTCGGTTACATCATCTCGTCCTCGCTGTCCGGACTGTGGCACATGATTACCGGGGCGATTTCGTCCTGTAACCTGCGCGGGCCCATCGGCATTGCCGAAACCTCGGGCGCGGCGGCGAGTCAGGGGCTCGACAGTTTCATCTGGTTCATCGCGGTGCTGTCCACCGCCGTGGGGCTTTTGAACCTGTTCCCGATCCCGGTGCTGGACGGCGGCCACCTCGTGTTCCACGCCTATGAGGCAGTGGCGGGCAAGCCCCCGTCGGACCGCGCGATGCGGGTTTTGCTCGCGGTCGGCCTTGCCCTGATCCTGTCGATCATGGTGCTTGGCGTGACGAACGATCTCTTCTGCCCATAGGCCCCGAGGGCCGCGCGCGCCCACCTGCGCCGTGCGGCCGGTCACAAATGCCCTAATCTTGCCGCAATTCGGATGTGGTCCCGCCCGAATCCCATGTGAGTTTCCCCTCCATAACGCTGGAGGTACGAGCGCATGGAACACATTCAACACAGCTACCGCGGGCTTCACCTTTTGATGGACCTGAACTGGGACCGTCTTCTCTATGTCGGCACGCTGGCGGCCGCCCTTGGCTGCGGGGCCTTGCTGGGCGCGTTCCTGCACTGATTTCACGGCGGGTCGCACCGCTCTGAAAACTTACACTTTTCGAACCTGTCGCAGGGCCGCCATAGCGCGGCCCTCAGTCGTTTGACTTGCTTTGACACCGCCCCCCAAACCCGCTAGTCACACTAGGGACTGGGATGTCTGAGCGGATGACAACAAGATGACGTATAACGAGCAGCGTGCCGCCCGAGCCAAGGGGCTGCGCCAATCCGTCTTTGCACCGGCTGCCACGGCGGTTTTCTTCGGGGTATCAGGGGCTTCGCTGATCGTGCCATCGGCGGCACTCGCGCAGTCCTACAATTTCTCCTCGGTGCAGATCGTCGGGACCGAAAAGATCGAAGCGGCGACGATCCTCGCCTACCTCGGATTCGGCAAGAACGAGACGGTCAGCGCGGCCCAACTCAACGACGCCTATCAGCGCCTTCAGGGTTCGGGCCTGTTCGACACGGTCAGGCTTCAGCCGAGCGGTCGCACGCTGGTCGTCCGTGTGCAGGAGCAGGCGTTCATCAGCCGCATCAATATCGAGGGCAACCGCCGCGAGGACGACGAGGATCTGATCGCGATCATCCAGTCGCGCCCGCGTCAGGTGTTCTCACCCGCCGTCGCCGAACGCGACGCGCAGGTCATCGCGGAATACTATGCCCAGAAGGGTCGCTTGGCCGCCGACGTGACGCCGCGCATCATCCGGCGCACCAATGGCCGCGTCGACCTCGTCTTCGAAGTGATCGAAGGCCGGGTGTCCGAGATCGAGCGTCTGTCCTTCTCCGGCAACCGCAGCTTCGCCGATTCCCGCCTGCGCCGTGTTCTGACGTCGAAACAGGCGGGCCTTCTGCGGGCCTTCGTCCAGTCCGACACCTATGACCCCGGCCGGATCGAGTTCGACAAACAGGTTCTGACGGATTTCTACAATTCGCGCGGCTTCGTCGATTTCCGGGCCGAAGCGGTCGCCGCCGAAGCGGGCAGCAGCCGCGACGGCTATCAGGTGACCTTCAAGATCACCGAGGGCCAGCAGTTCAGCGTCGGTCAGGTGAACACGATTTCCGAGGTCGACGGTGTCGACACCGCCGAATTCGAGCGCGCGGCGCGTCTGCGTCAGGGCGGCGTCTATAACCCGTCGGACGTGGACAACGCGATCGCGCGGATGGAGCGTCTGGCGGCCCAGAAGGGTCTGAACTTCATCACCGTCGAGCCGCGCATCGTGCGCAACGAACGCGAAGGCACGCTGGATGTGACGCTCGCCATCACCCGCGGGCCGCGCGTGATCGTCGAGCGGATCGACATTGAGGGCAACCAGACCACGCTCGACCGCGTGGTGCGCTCGGAATTCCGCACGGTCGAGGGCGACCCGTTCAATCCGCGCGAAATCCGTCGCGCCGCCGAACGTATCCGCGCCCTTGGCTATTTCGCGAATGTCGACGTGCAGGCGCGCGAAGGCTCGGCGTCGGACCGCGTCGTGGTCGACGTGGACGTGGAAGAGCAGGGCACCGGTTCCCTCTCCTTCGGCGCGTCCTATTCGACGGCCTCCGGTTTCGGTCTGAACGCGTCGTTCAGCGAATCGAACTTCCTGGGTCGCGGCCAGTACATCAGCGCCGAGTTCAACTGGGGCGTCGCCGTCCGCAACTACTCGTTCTCCTTCGCCGAACCCCGGCTTCTGGGCCGCGATCTCGAGCTTGGGATCAACGCGTTCTACTATGACACGCTGGCCTCGGCGAATGCGAACTACGACACCACCCGGCTGCTGGTGGAACCGTATCTCGAGTTCCCGATCAGCCCGTCGAGCCGCGTCGCGGTCAAGGCGGGCGTGCGCGGGTCCAACATCGCGAACGTCGATCCGGCCAGTTCCGCCGTGCTCATGGCCGAGGCCGGGCGCGGTTGGCAGATCGGCGGGCACGCGGGCCTGACCTACACCTTCGACTCGGCGATTTCCGGGCTCGACGATATGTCGCGCTTCTTCCTCGAAATCGACACCGAGGTCGGCGGTCTTGGGGCCGACAACCAATACCTGAAGGCGACGGCTCTGGCGCGGGCGCAGACCCGTATCATGAACGACGAGGTGACGCTGAGGGCCGAGGTCGAGGGCGGCGCGCTCTATTCCATCGGCGGCGCAGGGGCGCGTGTGACGGATCGC
Organism: Maritimibacter alexandrii; assembly: GCF_005871115.1. Lineage (NCBI taxonomy): Bacteria > Pseudomonadati > Pseudomonadota > Alphaproteobacteria > Rhodobacterales > Roseobacteraceae > Maritimibacter > Maritimibacter alexandrii. The sequence goes on along the minus strand of NZ_SWKQ01000011.1, from coordinate 901,275 downwards.
TTCACGCTGGGCCCGGAAAAGGTGCGGGGCTTCCGTTTCAACGGCACCGGCCCGCGTGACCTGACCGTCGCGAACACCGATGCGCTTGGCGGCAACTACTTCGTCGCGGCCCGCGTCGAGGCGCAGTTCCCGCTTGGTCTGCCCGAGGAATACGGGATCAGCGGCGGCGTCTTCGCCGATGTCGGTTCGCTCTGGGGCCTGGACAACACGCTGGGCGGCACCATCGACGACGCCTTCTACCTGCGGTCCTCGGTCGGTGCGTCGCTGTTCTGGGACACGCCCATCGGCCCGCTGCGGTTCAACTACTCGATCCCCGTCGTGAAACAGGGCTACGACCGCGAAGGCCGGTTCGAGGTGACGATCCAGACCCAGTTCTGATCAGGTTCGCGCCCCTTCGGAGGTTGCCATGCGTCTGATTGCCTTGATCCTGTCGCTCGTGACGGTCCTGTCCGTCGCGCCGCCCGTGCTGGCCCAGAATCTGGGTCAGCTGGTGTCGCCGATCCTGACTATCGACCGCGAGGCGCTGTTCGAGCAAAGCCGGTTCGGCCAGCGCGTTTCGTCCGATCTCGACGCGGAATCCGCGGCCCTGTCGGAGGAAACCCGCAAGATCGAGCAGGAGCTGGAGGCCGAAGAGCAGGCGCTGACGGATCAGCGCGACTCGATGACGGCGGAAGAATTCCGGGCGGCCGCCGATGCCTTCGATGCCCGCGTCGTCCAGTTGCGCAACGACCGCGACGCCGCGCAATCGGATTTCGTGCGGCGCTTCGAGACGGCGCAGCGGGATTTCTACAACCGGATCGGCCCGGCTCTTGGCCAGATCATGCAGCAGCGCGGGGCGGTCGTCCTGCTCGACAAGCGGTCGGTGCTGCTGGCCGCGAACGCCATCGACGTGACCGAAGAAGCGATCGCGCTGATCGACGAAACCTTCGGTGAAGGCTCGAACCTCGTCCCCGAAGCCCCCGCCGACCCGGACACGCCGGCCGCGCCCGAATAGCCCCGCGCCGCGCAAACCCTTGCGCCCGCGCCTGCCACGGGGCAAAAGGCGTGCCAGTATTCAAAGGATGTTCACATGACAGACGCGCCCCTTTCGGCTGATATCCACATGATCCAACGGTGCATTCCGCACCGCTACCCGTTCCTGCTGATCGACCGGGTCGAGGATATCGTGAAAAACGAAAGCGCCGTCGGGGTGAAGAACGTCACCTACAACGAGCCGCATTTTCAGGGACATTTTCCGCAGACGCCGATCATGCCCGGCGTGACCATCGTCGAGGCGATGGCCCAGACCTCGGCGGTGATGGTGTCGATGTCGCTCGACCTCGTCGACAAGGAACCGCTGGTTTACTTCATGGGGATCGACAAGGTGAAGTTCCGGCGCAAGGTGGTGCCGGGCGACGTGTTGAAGATGCACATCAAGACGATCCGCGGCGGGTCGAAGATCTGGAAATTCGAGGGTCGCGCCACGGTCGACGGCGAAGTGGCCTGTTCCGCCGAGTTCTCGGCCATGATCGACCTGAGCCAGTCTCCGTCAGCCTGATCTTCTGACCTGATCTTTCGAAATGTGTGCGCTTGAGCGCACGCAGCTTTTGCGCCGCCCCGGCTGTGCCGGGACATCGCGGTGGCAGCCGCCGTTGGCGGCTCTGGAGGGCCAGCCCTCCAGACCTCCCGAAGTATTTCGGAAACGAAGAAGGGGTCAGCGGCCCGTGTGAATCCAGCCGCCGCCGAAAATGCGGGAGCTGTCGGGCGCATAGAACACGCAGGCCTGACCGGGTGAGACGCCTTCTTCGGGCGTCAGCAGTTCGACCTCGGCTTCGGTTTCGCTGATCGGCCGGATCACCGCTTCGCGCGGCGGGCGGGTCGAGCGGACCTTGACGGACAAGTGCCATTCGGCCTGCGAGGTGAAGGGCGCGTCGCCGAGCCAGTTGATCTCGCGCACCGGGATCGTGCGGGTCGCGAGCATCTCTTTCGGGCCGACGACGACCTGCCGGGTCTCGGTGTCGAGGCGCACGACGTAAAGCGGGTCGGACAGACCGCCGATCCCCAGGCCCCGGCGTTGCCCGATGGTGTAGTGGATCACGCCGTCGTGGCGGCCCAGCACGCGCCCGTCCGCATGGACGATCTCGCCCGGCTCGGCGGCGCCCGGGCGCAGCTTCTCGATCACGCCGGCATAGTTTCCGTCGGGCACGAAACAGATGTCCTGGCTGTCCGGCTTGTCGGCCACTTCCAATCCGAATTCGCGGGCGAGGGCCCGAGTTTCGTCCTTTGTCTTGAGGTGGCCAAGCGGGAAGCGCAGGAACGACAGTTGCTCCGGCGTGGTCGAGAACAGAAAATAGCTCTGATCCCGGTTCGCATCGGCCGCCCGGTGGAGTTCCGGCCCGGCGTCGCCCGCGAACCGCTGGATATAGTGCCCGGTCGCCATGCAGTCGGCATCGAGGTCTTTGGCCGTCGCAAGCAGATCCTTGAACTTCACGCGCTCGTTGCAGCGGATACAGGGCACGGGTGTCGCACCACCGAGATAGCTGTCGGCGAATTCTTCGATGACCGCTTCACGGAAGATGTTTTCATAGTCGAGCACGTAATGGGGAAAGCCCATTTCCTCGGCCACACGGCGCGCATCGTGGATATCCACGCCCGCGCAGCAAGCGCCCTTCTTGGCCAGCGCCGCCCCGTGATCGTAAAGCTGAAGCGTGACGCCGATGACGTCGTAGCCTTCGCGTTTGAGCTTGGCGGCGACCACGGAACTGTCAACGCCGCCGGACATGGCGACGACCACTCGGGTCTCGCTTTCGGGCTTGGCGAAGCCCAGCGAATTGACGCGGATTTCGGTGTCGAGGCTCATGGCACGCTCCTTTGAACGCGCGAATATATGAAAATTGCACATAACAACAAGGCCGGGTTTCACGCAACATTAAGCCCCTCGCGTAAAAGTGCTTGTGCCTTAGTTCGAGGGAAGACCGTGATGTACCTTAAGAAAGTCGATGGACCGCGCGCCGTGCGATTGCCGGACGGCAGCCATATGACCCGTGCCGACCTGCCGCCTGCGAACACGCGGCGCTGGGTCGCCTCGCGCAAGGCCGCCGTGGTGCGCGCGGTCAAGTTCGGCCTCGTGACCCTGCCCGATGCGCTCAGGATGTATGCGCTGTCGGAGGAGGAGTTCGCGGAGTGGCAACATGCGGTCGAAACCCACGGAGAAGCCGCGTTGAAGGCCACCGCACTTCAGAAATATAGACAACCCTAGGCAGAATGAGCTATGACTCACGCATGGGTAACGGGACGTTAACCATTTGGGGCGAGAGTGTGAACGAACGGAACGGGAACTTATCTGGAGACTGACCGATGCGAATCCTGCTCGTCGAAGACGATCCGACCACATCTCGCTCGATCGAGCTGATGCTGACTCACGCCAACCTCAACGTCTATTCCACCGATCTGGGGGAGGAGGGGGTCGACCTCGCCAAGCTCTATGATTACGACCTGATCCTTCTGGACCTGAACCTACCGGACATGAACGGGCACGAGGTTCTGCGCCAGTTGCGCCTCGCGCGGATCGAAACGCCGATCCTGATCCTGTCGGGCAACGACGACACCGAGAACAAGCTGCGCGGTTTCGGGTTCGGGGCCGACGATTACATGACCAAACCGTTTCACCGCGATGAGCTGGTCGCGCGCATCCACGCCATCATCCGCCGGTCCAAGGGCCATTCGCAGTCGGTCATCCAGACGGGCCGGGTCGCGGTAAACCTCGACGCGAAATCGGTGGAAGTCGATGGGCGGCCGGTTCATCTGACCGGCAAGGAATACCAGATGCTCGAACTCCTCAGCCTGCGCAAGGGCACGACGTTGACGAAAGAGATGTTCCTCAACCACCTTTACGGCGGGATGGACGAACCGGAGCTCAAGATCATCGACGTCTTCATCTGCAAACTGCGCAAGAAACTCGCCGAAGCCACAGAGGGCGAGAACTACATCGAAACCGTCTGGGGCCGTGGTTATGTGCTGCGTGATCCGCAGCCGGTCGAGATGGACCCGCAGGTGGCGATGGGGGCCTGAGGCCCACTGGTGCACATGGCCGGTGCGCGGGGCCGGCCGGAACGTTTGCTGACAGGTTCGTCTTTCATTTCGACCCTCCCGACTGCCCGGCAGCCCTGACTGCCGGGCCTTTCTTCCCCCGCCCGGCGTGACCGACCGCTGGACGATACCGGCGCCCGGTTCTATCTCTTGTCAGGCAAGCGAACGGGGGGCCACGTGACCGGACATACGGAAACCGCTGTCGAAAAATTGGACGAGGCAGGCGCACGGGCAGAGCTCGCGCGGCTGGCCGATCTGCTCGCAGCCGCGAACACCGCCTATCACACCGAAGACGCGCCGGAGATGTCCGATGCGGAGTATGACGCGGCCAAGCGGCGCAACGCCGAGATTGAAGCACGGTTTCCCGTACTGAAGCGGGACGACAGCCCGACCGATCAGGTGGGCGCGGCACCGGCCGAAGGGTTTTCCAAGGTTCGGCACCGGGTGCGGATGCTGTCGCTTGCCAATGCTTTCGACGACGACGACATCATGGACTTCGACCGCCAGGTGCGCGCGTTCCTCGACTTTTCCGCCGAAGAGCCGCTCGCTTTCACCGCGGAACCCAAGATCGACGGTCTGTCGCTTTCCCTGCGCTACGAACACGGCGAACTGGTGCAGGCCGCGACGCGGGGGGATGGCGGCGAAGGCGAAAACGTTACCGCGAACGCGCGCACGATTGATGACATTCCGCAGCGCCTGTCGGGCGCGCCGGATGTCCTTGAAGTGCGCGGCGAAGTCTACATGAGCCATGACGATTTCGCCCGGCTCAACGAAAGCCAGTCGGCAAAGGGCGGCAAGACCTTCGCCAATCCGCGCAACGCAGCGGCCGGATCGCTTCGTCAATTGGACAGCCGGATAACCGAGGCGCGGCCTTTGCGCTTTTTCGCCTATGCGTGGGGCGAAACCAGCGACCCTCTGGCGGACACGCAAATGGGGGCCATCGAAAAACTCGCGGATCTGGGGTTTTCCACGAATCCGCTGACCAAGATCGTCGAGACGCCCGAGGCGATGCTCGAACATTACCACGCCATCGAAGAACAGCGTGCCACGCTGGGCTATGACATCGACGGTGTGGTTTACAAGGTCAACGACCTCGCGCTGCAACAGCGGCTCGGGTTCCGCTCGACCACGCCCCGGTGGGCCATCGCGCACAAGTTCCCGGCGGAACTGGCCTGGACCCGGCTTGAAGCGATCGACATTCAGGTCGGGCGCACCGGCGCGCTTTCGCCAGTCGCGCGGCTCACCCCCGTCACGGTCGGCGGGGTGGTCGTATCGAACGCCACGTTGCACAACGAAGACTACATCGCGGGCCGCGATTCCAAGGGTGGCGACATCCGGGGCGGCAAGGACATCCGCGTCGGCGACTGGGTGCAGGTCTACCGCGCCGGCGATGTGATCCCCAAGGTCGCGGATGTCGACCTCACGAAACGTCCCGACGACGCCGAACCTTACGTCTTCCCCGACACCTGCCCGGAATGTGGCTCCGAAGCGATCCGGGAGGAGGGGGATGCGGTACGCCGTTGCACCGGCGGCATGATCTGCCCGGCGCAAGCAGTCGAGAAACTGAAACACTTCGTCTCGCGCGCGGCCTTCGACATAGAAGGGCTAGGCGCGAAACAGGTCGAGGCCTTCTATTTCGACGAGGGCCTGCCGATCCGCGAACCCGCCGACATCTTCACCTTTGCCCGGCGCGACGGCGCGGCGCTCGCCAAGCTGAAAAACCGGGACGGCTGGGGCGAAAAATCGGCGGCGAAACTCTTCGAGGCCATCGAAGAGCGGCGGCGCATTCCGCTCAACCGCGTGATCTTCGCACTCGGCATCCGGCACGTGGGCGAAAACTCCGCCAATCTGCTGGCGCGCCACTACGGCGACTGGCCGACATTCGAGGCCGCGATGACCGGCGCGTCGACCGAGGGCGGCGCGGCGTGGGAAGAGCTTTTGTCCATCGACGGGGTCGGGGAAACCATGGCCACATCGCTCGTCACGACGTTTCATCAGGAGGCCGAGCGCGCGTCGATCGACCGGCTGGTGGCCGAACTCGACATCGAGCCGGTCGAGGCGCCGCAGACGGAGGGCAGCCCCGTCGCCGGCAAAACGGTCGTCTTCACCGGGACGCTGGAAAAGATGACGCGGGCCGAAGCCAAGGCGCGGGCCGAGGCGCTGGGGGCCAAGGTGTCGGGCTCGGTCTCGGCCAAGACCGATCTGCTCGTCGCTGGTCCCGGTGCCGGGTCGAAAGCCAAGAAAGCCGCCGAGCTTGGGATCGAAACCATTGACGAGGACGGCTGGCTCGACCTCATCAACGGCGCATGAGCACGCGACCCGAAATCCTCTTCCCGCTCTTTGCCGAGTTGGAGACGTTGGGCGGCATCGGTCCGAAATCGGCCAAATCCTTCGCGGCACTCGACATCACCCAGCCGCGCGACCTGTTGTTTTCGCTGCCCTATTCCGGGGTCGATCGGTCGTTTCGCGCCTCGGTCGCCGAAATCCGCCCGCCTGCCACGGTGACGGTCGAGGCGGAGGTGGGGCGCCACTTGCCGCCGTCGGCGCGCAACAGACCCTATCGGGTCGAGATGACCGATGCGCTTACGACGTTTTACCTCGTGTTCTTTCACGGCAACCCGGACTGGATTTCGCGCAACCTGCCGACGGGTCAACGGCGTATCGTGTCGGGCAAGGTCGAGGAATACGACGGTATCCGCCAGATGCCGCACCCGGATCATATCCTCAAACCGGGCGAGGCCGACCTGATCCCGGAGTTCGAACCGGTTTACCATCTGGCCCAAGGCGTGACGCAGAAGTTGATGTTCCGCGCGGTGGGCGAGGTTCTGTCGCGGGTCCAGCCGCTCATCGAATGGATCGACCCCGGCCTCAAGGCACAGGAACACTGGCCCGACTGGCACGAAGCGGTCCGGATCGCGCATATGCCGCAGGGGCCGGACGACCTGTCGCCACAGGCGCCCGCGCGGCGGCGGTTGGCGTATGACGAGTTCTTCGCGCATCAACTGACCCTCGCGCTGGCCCGCGCCCGGATGCGGCGCGGCAAGGGCCGGGCGAGCGTGGGCACCGGCATTTTGCAGGACAAGGTGCGCGCGGCGCTGCCCTATCAACCGACCGGGGCGCAGGAACGCGCGGTGGCGGATATCGCCGCCGACATGGCCGCCGGACAGCGGATGAACCGTCTGCTTCAGGGCGACGTGGGCGCGGGTAAGACGCTGGTCGCGTTCCTTGCGCTTCTGGTCGCCGTCGAGGCGGGCGGGCAGGGCGTGATGATGGCGCCGACCGAGATCCTTGCCCGCCAGCATCTGGAAAGCCTGCGCCCGATGGCCGAAACCGCAGGCGTCGTGGTCGAATTGCTCACGGGCCGCGACAAGGGGGGCGAGCGGCGCGCCAAGCTGGAGGCGTTGAAACGCGGCGATATCCACGTGCTCGTCGGCACCCACGCGGTATTTCAGGACGATGTGGAGTATCACGACCTGCGCCTCGCCGTGGTCGATGAACAGCATCGTTTCGGGGTGACGGAACGGATGCGCTTGGGCAAGAAAGGGCAGGCGGCGGACGTTCTGGTCATGACCGCCACGCCCATTCCCCGGTCGCTGTCGCTTGCGCAATATGGCGATATGGATGTCTCGATCCTCGACGAAAAGCCGCCGGGGCGTCAGCCGATCACCACCTCGGTCCTCCCGACCTCGCGCCTTGACGATGTGGTCGCCCGGCTACGCGGTGTGGCCCAAGACGGGGGGCAGGCCTATTGGGTCTGTCCGCTGGTGGGCGAAAGCGAGGTGAGCGAACTGATCGCGGCGGAGGAACGGTTCAAGCACCTGCGCGCGGCCTTGGGCGAGGGCGTCGTCGGGCTGGTCCACGGCCAGATGCCGCCCGCCGAGAAAGACGCGGCGATGGCGGCGTTCCAGCGCGGCGAGACCAAAGTTCTTGTGGCGACGACCGTGATCGAAGTCGGTGTCGACGTGCCCAACGCCACCATCATGGTGATCGAGCGGGCGGAACACTTCGGCCTCGCGCAGCTTCATCAGCTTCGGGGCCGGGTCGGACGCGGCTCGAAAGCCTCGACCTGTCTGCTGCTCTACCAGTCGCCTCTCACCGAGACGGGCGAGAAGCGCCTCGGTATCATGCGTGAGACCGAGGATGGGTTCCGCATCGCCGAGGCGGATTTGGAAATGCGCGGTGCGGGCGACCTGATCGGCACCGCGCAATCGGGCCTGCCCAAGTTCATGGTCGGTGATCTGGAACATCAGGCCGGGCTGATGGCCGTGGCGCAGAAAGACGCGCGCAAGCTACTGGCCGATGACCCTGATCTGACCAGCACGCGGGGCGAGGCGGCCCGTGTTCTCCTCTGGCTCATGCGGCAGGACGAGGCGATCCGTTTGATTTCAGTGGGTTAGCGTTTCGTTCCTGTCGGAATGCTAAAAAGTTCTCATATGTTCTCAAAAAGTTCTTTACAGAACGTGAACGAATATGAGAACAAAGTGTTAACGGAGAACACAAATCGAACACGACAGAGCAGGAGAGCCGCCATGATCAAGGATATCCGTCAAGTCCTGAACCGGTCCCGCGCCACGCTGTGGCAGGATATGGCCGGAGGCGCCGCGCTCATGGTCGGTCTGATCGCCATGCTGCATCTGCCCGCGATTTTCTGAGTTTCTGCCTGCGGTAAAAGGGTCCGGCATCCCTGTCCCAAGCTTGATGCCCACGCTCCCCCAAGCGTCACCTGTCCCACCCGGAACTGCCTCTTTCCCCGGGTCCGACCCACACCGCTTACTGTCGCCGCCTCTTCCCGGAGGCGGCGATTTTTTTGGTCCGGTCTCGGGGATCAGTCAGGCGGCGGCCTGTGCCTCGTCCATCGCGGCGAGCGTCGCTTCCCAGGCCAGAAGGATCGAAGGGTGGCGGTTCTTGAATTCGCGCGCCGGGCGCAGAACCTCCAGCTCGTCGAACGGGGCGGGCGGGGTCGGCCCGTCTTCCTTCAACATCTTCACCAGCGCATCGCGGGCGGCGGCGATGGTGGCACGATCCTGCCCGATCACATGCGCGCCGAGGATCGAGGACGAGGCTTGGCCGAGCGCACAGGCCTTCACGTTCTGGGCGAAGTCCGCGATTTTGCCGTCCTGCATCTTGAGCGTGGCGGTCACGGTCGAGCCACAGAGCGGCGAGCGTTGCTTGGATGTGCCTTGGGCGCCGTCGAGCGTGCCCAGATGCGGGATGTCGGCGGCAAGCGCGAGGATGCGCTTGGAGTAAAGCTTGATGAGATCCGAATCCGACATGGTTCCCCCGGGGCTTTCCGTCTGGTCGCGTTTTCCCTAGATAGGCGAGCGAAACGCGTTTGGAAAGGAACGGCCATGGCTTTCGACCCTCAGACCTTGGTCTACGATCACAAGGGCTTGATCCCCTGCATCGCACAGGCCGCCGGGACCGGCGAAGTGCTGATGATGGCGTGGATGAACGCGGAGGCGGTCGCGAAGACGCTGGAAACGGGCCGGGTGACCTATTGGAGCCGCTCGCGGCAGGCGTTCTGGATCAAGGGCGAAACCTCGGGCCACGTGCAAAAGCTGGTGGACCTGCGGGTCGATTGCGACCGTGACTGCCTGCTGGCCGTGGTCGAACAGGAAGGCCCGGCTTGCCACACGAACCGCCGGTCATGCTTCTACACCGCCGTTCGCGACGGCGAAGAGGTGGAGTTGATGACGCCGATAGCGTGATCCCTCACAGCCGGTCGATCTCAGCGCTTTCCACCGCTTCGCCGCTTCTCTTGCGCTGGATTTCCTCCAAAAGCTTCGTCAGGCGTTTGCGTTTCCGGCGTGCGCGTATCTGGCGGGCTTCGACCGAACGGGGGCGCACCGCAACGGCGTCTCCATCCCCCTCGATGTCGAACTCCCGGCTCGCGGCGACGATGTGCTTGGCCTGATTGGTCGCGGCGACCACGATCAGTTTCAGGCGTTTGCTGTCGTTCTCGACCTCTTTCAGCCCGTGGAATTCGGCCCGTTCCACCACGTCGCGAAAGCTGCCGATGTCCACGTAGTTGCCGCAGTTGATCGGACCCTGTCCCGTCACTTCGCTGGGCCGCTCGTTCTGCCCGTCGCGCAGTTCCTTTCGGTCCACCACGCTCGCAAGCGTCGGGGCGGTCTTGCCCTCGGTGGCCGCCAGAACGTCGAGCAAATAGATCGGCTGCGCCCCCATGTTCGAGACAAGACACCGGCTGTCGAGGTCTTCGCCGCCGCCGCGGTTGACGAGCAGACTGGACCTGCGTTGCTGGATGAAGCCCTGAAGGAAGATGTTCAGGTAGACGATCCAGACGACCGTGGTGGTCACGGAAGCGATCAGTTGGACGACTTCGATGTTTTCGGTCAGCCAGTCGAACATGGCGGGGGGCGCACTCCTTTTGGTCGGTGTTGTCCGTCACAAACCAAGGACTCCGGCGCGATGTTCCCAGTGCGCGTTCAGAACCCGACGCGCGCGCGCAGGTCGTCGGGCGTAAATCCGTCCTCACGATAGGCGCGGATGGCGCGGCTGTGGGCGATCTTGGCGAGCCGCGTTCCGCCCTCGTCGCGGATCAGGTCGTGGTGGTGATAGGTGGGCACGGGCCAGCCCATCAGTGTCTGGATCACCACATGCAGATAGGTCGCGTGCCACAGGTCCGCGCCGCGCACGACATGGGTGATGCCTTGTGCCGCGTCGTCTTGCGGGCAGGCGAGGTGATAGGCCGGGTCGCCGGTTTCCTTGCGCCGAAGCACCGGGTCCCCGACATGCGCGATGAGCGCGGCGGGATCGGGGCGATGCGTCCCGTTGTGGAGCGGTCCGGTTTCGGTGAAAGCGGGCAAGGAGCCAGCCGCTTCGAGCGCCGCAGACAGGTTCAGGCGCAGCGCATCGCCCGGTCGTGCCTCCGACATCGGGCGGTGGCGGCAGGTACCCGGGTAGACCAGCCCATCCCACCCCGGCGTCGCGCCGGCTTCGGCGATCTCTTTGCGGGAGCAGGAACAGGGGTAAAGCAGGCCACGCAGAGCCAACCCCTCGAGCGTCGCCGCGTAGTCCGCGAGGTGCTCGGACTGCCGCCACACGGGCGCGGGCCAGTCGAGCCCGAGCCATTCGAGGTCTTCGTAGATCGCCGTTTCGTATTCGGCCCGGCAGCGCGTGCTGTCGGTGTCTTCGATCCGAAGAAGCGCCGTGCCGCCCAGATCCGCCGCGACCTGCCAAACGGTCAGGGCCGAGAACGCGTGCCCCAGATGCAGCAGACCCGTCGGAGACGGGGCAAAGCGGGTGCGCACTCAGCCGATCTCCAGCACATAGACACGGGATTTGGACCCGAGGCCGGGAATGTGATCGCCGACCGCGTCGAAAAGGATCGACGCGGTTTCCGTCACGCTGTCGAGCGCGTCCATATAGGCGGCGTCCTCCAGCGTGTGATCGTTGTAGGAAAAGGCGAGCAGTGCGCCGGGCGACATGAGCCGCGCGATATAGGGCAGCATCTCGGCAGGTGCGGCCCCGGTCGAGATCACGCCGATCGCCGCAACCAGAGGATAGTCGGACAGATTGAAGGGCAGGCGGCCGGACTCGTCGGTCTGCCAGAGGTTGCGGTAGATGCCCTTCATCCGCGCTTCCTGAAGCATCCCTTCGGACACGTCGCAGCCGTCAAGCGTTCGGAACCCGACAGCCGCCAGCGCCGCGCCGCCCAGCCCCGTGCCGCAGCCGAAGTCCAGAAGCGGTGCGCTCTTGTCCTCGGCGACCGAGGCGAGCGCACGCGCCAGCCGCCCCGGCGTCGCATATCCGTTGTCGATGAGTTCACCGTCGTAATCACCCGCCCAGTCGTCATAGAGATCGGTCAGGCGGTCGGGGTCCGTGTCGTAGACCTTGTCGAGAAACTTGTCAGCCATGGCCCAAGCGTAGGACGCTCACGGCAGGAGGTCCACCCGAAGGCTTATTCGCCCGCCGCGCGTTCGATCCGGCGCGTGCGACGCTCCTCACCCGACTGATAGATCAGAATCCACGCGAGGATGATGAACATCGGATGCGTGAGCCCGCCCGAAAAGATGATCGCGGGCACCCAGATCAGGAAGATGATGATGGCAAGGATCGGCCGACCCGTCAGAAGGATCGACAGCGGCGGCAGCAGAATGGCGAGTAGATAGTTCATACCGTCTCAACCGCCGAACCCGCCAACCAGTTCCGCCAATCGTCCTTGGCGCGGTCGGTATAGGCCTTGTAGCGGGCAGGCCGGTTCTTGCGCCCACCCTTGAGGTCCACGGGCGGGAACAGCCCGAAGTTCACGTTCATCGGTTGAAACGTCTTGGCCTCGGCCCCGCCGGTGATGTGGGTGACAAGCGCACCCATGGCGGTCGTGTTCGGCACCGGGGGAAGGCTGTCACCCGCCAGCTCGGCAATGGCGAACCGTGCGGCGAGCAGCCCCATCGCGGCGCTTTCCACGTAGCCTTCGACCCCCGTGACCTGTCCGGCAAACCGCACGTTCGGTCGGGTCCGCAGGCGCATCTGGTCGTCCAGCAGCGTGGGCGAGTTCATGAAGGTGTTGCGGTGGATGCCGCCCAGACGCGCGAAACTCGCGTTCTCCAGACCGGGGATCATCTTGAACACTTCGGTCTGCGCGCCGTATTTCATCTTGGTCTGGAAGCCGACCATGTTGAACAGGGTGCCAAGCGCGTTGTCGCGGCGAAGCTGCACCACGGCATAGGCTTTTTCGTCGGGCTTGTGCGCGTTGGTCAGGCCGACGGGCTTCATGGGCCCGTGGCGCAGCGTCTCGCGGCCCCGCTCGGCCATGACCTCGATCGGCAGGCAGCCGTCGAAATAGCCCGCCGTCTCACCCTCATGGAATTCGGTCTTGTCGGCGGCCAGCAGCGCGTCGATGAAGGCTTCGTACTGGTCCTTGGTCATCGGGCAGTTGAGGTAGGCTTTACGCTCATCCTCGGTCTCGCCCTTGTCATAGCGCGACTGCGCCCAGACCACGTCCATGTCGATGCTTTCGGCATAGACGATGGGGGCGATGGCGTCGAAGAAGGCAAGCCGGTCCGCCCCCGTCTCCCGCGCGATGGCTTCGCCAAGTGCGGGCGAGGTGAGCGGCCCGGTGGTGAACAGCCAGTGGCCTTCGCTTGGCAGATCGGTGATCTCCTCGTCCACCACGGTCAAGTTGGGCAGGGCGCGCAGGGTGTCGGTGACGTGTTGCGAGAACGGTTCGCGGTCCACCGCAAGCGCACCACCTGCGGGCAGCCGGTGCTTGTCGGCCGCCGCCATAATCAGCGAATTCGCCTGCCGCATTTCCCAATGGAGCAGCCCGACGGCGTTCTGTTCACTGTCGTCCGAGCGGAACGAGTTGGAACAGACCATCTCGGCCAGCTTGCCGGTGTGGTGGGCGAAGGTTTCGACCTTGGGGCGCATTTCGTGGATGACCACGTCGAGGCCTGCGTTGGCAGCCTGCCACGCGGCCTCGGACCCGGCCATGCCACCGCCGACGATATGAAGCGTTTTGGACATGGTGGCGATTTAGGCGCTCGCCGCGCAAAAGAAAAGGCCCGCTTGCGCGGGCCAGTTTGCACCTTGAGGAGGCGGTATTCGGTTAACTTGCGGCGAGGGCGGCGGCCTGCGGGCTTTTCGGGCCCTTGCCATAGCCGATCAGGTCGAGGATCTGGGCATAGCGTCCGGTGGGCCGGAAATCGCGAAAGCGCGCCTCGGTCGGGCGGCGGGTCAGGTCGATGCGTCGATAGGTATAGGCCATGTGTCCGGTCCCTCTTGCGTTGATCCCAATAGGCCATCCGATTGGGGCAGGATCGGGGACGCGCCGGGGTGATTGTTCGGCATTTGTGGGAAATGATCGTGAATTGCCGCGACTGTTCGCGGACTGGAAACGCTAGGCGTCGTGTTCGCCATCCGGTGCGTAGAGTGCGCCCAGATGGTTCGAACAAGGCGCGTCATGCGGGTCGAAAATCACGTCGAAGGACAGGTCTTCGCCGGTTTCCACATGGGCGATCACGGTGGAGGACGTGAGAAAGTGGAAGAAGGCACCGTCTTCGGGGAACAGGTCGGGACGATCCAGCGCATGTTCGGCATAGGCGGCGAGGAAGGTATCCGTCGCGGGTTGTGCCATGACCGAGGCCGGAAAACTTCTCGCCAGATGGGCGCGGCAGCGGTCGACGAGGGCGGCGAGCTTGCGCCCCCGGAAGAGCTGCGCCTGCGCCGGGGTGGCTGCGACAAGCGCCGCCGCGCCGCTGGTGGCTATGAACGCGCGACGTTTCATGAAACCTGCCGCCCGGCCCGAAGCGCCAGTGCCGACAAGGTGAGCGTCGGGTTGGCGAGGCTCGATGTGGGAAAGACGCCGGAGCCGAGAGCGAACAGCCCGTCAACGCCATGCACCCGCAGGTCCGGGTCCACTACTTGCCGCGCGGGATCGGTGCCGAACCGATGCGTGCCCATCGCGTGTTTCTCGGTCTTGACCGGCTCGGTCCAGCCCCAGAAGTCCAGCCCGTCGGGCAGGATCGACTGCATCCGCTCCAGCCCCCACGCCAGCCCGTCCCAAGCATAAGCATCATGCCCGGCCCATTCGATCACGTAACTGTCGCCGTCCAGCACCACCCGGTTGTCGTCACGGGGCAGATCTTCCGCGATGATCTTCATTCGCAGCCGCTCGGTCCATTTGCCGGGGTCCGGACGAAGTTCCATCGGCGCGTTGTAGGTCTCCATCAACACGCCCGAATGATTGGCGCGGTGCGGCCCGTCATAGAGCGCATACCCATGCCCGGTGACGGAGGTGCCGCCGAAATAGCCCAGCCCCGGCCCGTCGATCAGCACGTTTTGCGCGACCTGTTCGTTAATCCCGACACCGAGTTTGGGGTGATCCACGCCGGAGCGCAGCAGGATCACGGCGTTGAAAAGCGCGTTGGTGCCAAGCGCCACGGCGCTGCCCACTATCTCGCCCTCACCATCCACGTCGCGCACCAGAACGCCCGTCGCGCGCCCGCCCTCGATCCGCGCGGCGCGCACCTCGGTCTCGGTCAACAGATATGCGCCGTCATAGGCGAGGCGGTCGAAGCTGTTCAGCACCGAGTATTTCGAGTCGATCGGGCATTCGTCGCAGACCCCGTTGGCGCAGCATTGCGCGCGCGGCCCGCCATTGGCCCGTGCGGTCGGCTGCGCCCACCACAGGTCCGAATGCGCCCGCAGCACCTTGTCGGACCGGGTCGGCAGATGCGCGGGGTAGGGAAACGGCTTGTCGCGCGGCAGAACGTGATCCGACCCGCCGCCGTTCACGTCCATCGCTTCCTCGACCTCCTGATAATAGGGCGCGAGATCGTCGTAGGTGAGCGGCCAATCCTCGCCCACGCCGTAAAGGCTCTGCATCCGGAAATCGCTGGGATGAAAGCGCGGGGTGCAGGCCCACCAGCAGTTCGAGTTGCCGCCCAGCAGGCTGTGAAACACCCATTCCTTGTCGTGCCCGGAGCGATTGTTCATCGGCACGGCTTCGAGATTGCGAAAACCGCCGGCGAGCTGCTCGGCATGGGTCATGTGCCGGCCCTTTTCGATCACGAGGACCGAAAGCCCCTTCGGCAGACCCTGCAAAAAGAACATCGCGGAGAAGGAACTCCCCGCGATGATCATATCCCAATGGCGCGCCTGCGCCTCGGTGCGTGTGAGCGTCGGGAACATCAGGTTCGCCGCACGCCCTTAGGCATCCGTCGCCTCCTCGGCCTCGTCCTCGTCCGCCGATTCCGCGATCCAGGCCACCGACACGACGCTTTCGCCCTTGCCGGTGTTGAACACCTTCACGCCACCCGCGCCGCGCGAGCGGAACGAGATACCGTTGACCGGGCAGCGGATCGACTGGCCCTTGGAGGTGGCGAGCATCACCTGATCCTCCATCCCGACCGGGAAACAGGCGACCAGATCACCGCCGGGCATCGCCTTGGTAAAGGCCGTGACGCCCTGACCGCCGCGCCCACGCACGGGGTAGTCGTGGCTGGACGACAGCTTGCCCAGACCCTTTTCGGTGATGGTCAGGATCAGCTCTTCGGCGGCCTGCATTTCCTCGAACCGCTCCTGCGTGATCGCACCTTCGACGGCCTCATCCTCGTCGTCGCTGTCGTCCGTCTCGTCCGCGCCGGCCATCTGGCGGCGCATCTTGAGATAGGCGGTGCGCTCTTCGGACGTGGCGTCGAAATGGCGGATCACCGACATCGACACGACCTCGTCATCCTTGCCGAGCAGCCGGATACCCCGCACGCCGGTCGAATTGCGCGAGTTGAACACGCGCACGTCCGGCACCGGGAAGCGGATCGCACGCCCCTTGTTGGTCACCAGCATCACGTCGTCGTTCTCATCGCAGATGCGCGCGTTGATGAGGCGGGTGTTCTCGTCCTCGCCCTCGAACTTCATCGCGATCTTGCCGTTGCGCATGACGTTGGTGAAATCCGACAGACGGTTGCGGCGCACCGAGCCCTTCGACGTTGCGAAGACGATCTGAAGGTCGTCCCAATCGGCCTCGTCCCGGTCCACCGGCATGATCGCGGCGATGCCGACGCCCGTGGGGATCGGCAGGATGTTCACGATAGCCTTCCCGCGTGAGGTGCGGCCGCCCAGCGGCAGACGCCATGTCTTGAGCTTGTAGGCCATCCCGTCGGTGGTGAAGAACAGAAGCTGCGTGTGGGTGTTGGCGACGAAAAGCGTCGTGATGACGTCCTCGTCCTTGGTCGCCATGCCCGACAGGCCCTTACCGCCGCGCTTCTGCTCGCGGTATTCGGCCAGCGGCGTGCGCTTGGCCCAGCCGGACTGGGTGATGGTGACCACCATATCCTCACGCTCGATCAGGTCTTCGTCGTCCATGTCGCCGGACCACTCGACGATCTCGGAGCGGCGCGGCACGGCGAATTCGTCCTTCACCGCCGTCAACTCGTCCGAGATGATCGCCATGATCCGGTCGCGCGAGCGCAGGATGTCGAGGTATTCGCGGATCTTGCCCGCCAGTTCCTGCAACTCGTCCGTGACTTCCTTGACGCCGATCTGGGTCAGGCGCTGGAGCCGCAGTTCGAGGATCGCACGCGCCTGCGTTTCCGACAGGTTGTATGTCCCGTCGTCGTTCATCGTGTGGGTCGGATCGTCCACCAGACGGATGTAATCCGCGATGTCTTCGGCGGGCCAGCGGCGCGTCATCAGCTTTTCACGCGCTTCGGCGGCGTCGGCGGAGGCGCGGATGGTCGCGACCACTTCATCGACGTTCGACACGGCGACGGCCAGACCACACAGAATGTGCGACCGGTCGCGCGCTTTGCGCAACAGGAACGCGGTCCGCCGCGCCACGACTTCTTCGCGGAAGGTGATGAAATGACGCAGGAAATCGCGCAGCGTCAGTTGCTCGGGCTTGCCGCCGTTCAGGGCTAGCATGTTGCAGCCGAAGCTGGTCTGAAGCTGGGTGAAGCGGAAAAGCTGGTTCAGCACCACCTCGGGCGTCGCGTCGCGTTTGAGTTCGATGACCACGCGCACGCCCAGCCGGTCGCTTTCGTCCTGAATGGCGGCGATGCCTTCGAGCTTCTTGTCGCGCACGAGGTCCGCGATCTTCTCGATCATCATCGCCTTGTTCACCTGAAACGGCACTTCGTCGACGACGATGGCGTAGCGGTCCTTGCGGATTTCTTCGACGCGGGTCTTGGCGCGCAAGATCACGCTGCCGCGCCCCTCGAGATACGCCTTGCGGGCACCGGAACGGCCAAGGATCACGCCGCCGGTGGGGAAGTCGGGGCCGGGGATGATCTCCATCAGCCGCTCGTCCGAGATGTCCGGCTCTTCGATCATGGCGAGCGTCGCATCGACCACTTCGCCAAGGTTATGCGGCGGAATGTTCGTGGCCATGCCGACCGCGATCCCGCCTGCGCCGTTGACCAGCATGTTCGGGAACCGGGCCGGGAGCACCATCGGTTCGCGCTGCTTGCCGTCGTAGTTGTCCTGAAAATCGACGGTATCCTTGTCGATGTCTTCCAGCAGCGCCTGCGCTGCCTTCTCCATCCGCACTTCGGTGTAGCGGAAGGCCGCAGGCTTGTCCCCGTCCATCGAGCCGAAGTTGCCCTGACCGTCGAGCAGCGGCAGCGACATCGAAAAGTCCTGCGTCATCCGGGCGAGCGCGTCATAGATCGCGGCGTCGCCATGCGGGTGGTACTGGCCCATCGTGTCGGCCACGGGGCGCGACGACTTCCGGTAAGGCTTGTCGTGCGTGTTGCCCACCTCGTGCATCGCGTAAAGGATGCGCCGGTGCACCGGTTTCAGCCCGTCTCGCAGGTCCGGAATCGCCCGGCTCACGATCACGCTCATCGCGTAATCGAGGTAGGAATTCCGCATCTCCTGCTCGATCGTGATCGAGGGGCCGGAATAGGTGGGTCGTTCGGGCGGCAATTCGCCACCGTTTTCAGGGGGTTCCGGGGTGTCGTTCAAGTCGTCCGCCGTTCGTTTGTTATGGGTCTTCCGCCTGTGATGTGTTCACCACATTTTGTTTCGTTCTCTATACCAACAACCAGCTATGGGGTGCAATCGGAAGCGTCCAAAAGTCGCCCTTAAAACCGGCATTCCGGCTTGGCATTTTCGGGGGCTTCCCCGATAGTCCCGCGAAACAAGACATGAGGACGCCGATGGCTCAACCAGGTCGCAGCATTTTCGAAGAGGTCGGACAGGATACGCCGACGCGCCAGACCGCCCAGACGGGCATGATCGAACGTGGTGGCGGGCGCGGGGCTCGGCGCGGCATCCGGGCCTGGCTGATCGCGCTCTTCGCCCTTATCACCGTCATGGTTCTGGTGGGTGGGATGACGCGCCTGACCGACAGCGGGCTGTCGATCACCGAATGGAACCTCGTGGGTGGCTCGCTGCCCCCGACGAGCGCCGAGGTCTGGGCCTCGGAATTCGAGAAATACCAGCAATCTCCGCAGTATAGGCTGATGAACGAAGGCATGAGCCTGTCGGAGTTCAAGTCGATCTATTGGTGGGAATGGGGCCACCGTCAGCTTGGCCGGTTCATCGGTCTGGTCTGGATCGCGGGCTTTCTGTTCTTCGCCCTCACCAAGCGTGTGCCGGGTGGCTGGAACGGGCGTCTGCTTACCATCGGCGTGATGATCGGGGTGCAGGGCGCCGTGGGCTGGTGGATGGTTCATTCCGGCCTTCAGGGCGAAATGACCTCGGTCGCCTCCTATCGGCTCGCGACCCATCTGGGGCTCGCCTTCGCCATTCTCGCGCTGATCCTGTGGTGCATTCTTCTGCTCGGGCGCAGCGAAGCCGAGGTGATGCAGGCGCGACGCCTACGCGAAAAGTCACTGTTCGGCATGGGCACAGGCCTTATGCATCTGGCTTTCCTGCAAATCCTGCTGGGCGCACTGGTCGCCGGGATCGACGCGGGCCGCAGTTTCGTCGACTGGCCGATGATGGCAGGGCAGTTCTTTCCGCCCGACGCATTTTCGATCGAACCGGTTTGGCGCAACCTTTTCGAAAACCCCGGCCTCGTGCAATTCATGCACCGGATCGTTGGCTATCTCTTGGTCCTGTTCGCCATCGGTGCCTTTTTCCGGGGCCGCAAGGCGGCGGCACCATCGACGCGCAACGCCTTCATGCTGGCGTCCGGCATGATCCTAGTTCAGATGGTGATCGGCATCGTGACCGTGCTGAACGCCTCGCCGCTGCACATCGCCATCGTGCATCAGGCGGGGGCTATCCTGACCTTCTCCCTCATCGTGACCGCGCGTTACCGTGCGGGCTATCCGAAGGCTCAATCCGTCAGGGGGTAATGGCGTGTCGCACTACGATGAATTGATGGAGTTCGAGCGCCAGACGCAGGCGCTTGGCCAGATCGCGGGCCGACTGGGCTGGGATCAGGAGACGGTCATGCCGCGCGGCGCAGGGCCGCAACGCGCCGAGGAAAGCGAGGCGCTGGAACACGTCTTGCACGCCCGGCGCACCGATCCGCGTGTGGGCGACTGGCTGACGGCCATCGACGCCGCGTCCCTGGGCCCCGTGGCGCAGGCCAACGTGCGGCACATCCAGCGTCGTTTCGACCGCACCAGCCGGGTGCCCGTCAAGCTGGCGGGCGAGATCGCGCGCGTCACGTCGTCGTCTCAGCGCATCTGGGCCGACGCGCGGGCTGAGAACGATTTCAAGGCCTTCGCCCCCGTGCTTGAGAAAGTGGTGGAGCTGAAACGGCACGAGGCCGAGGCGCTGGCGATCGGCGGCGATCCCTACGACGCGCTGCTCGACGATTACGAACCGGGCGCGACGGCCGCCGAGCTCGAGGCCATGTTCGACGCGCTGCGCCCGAGGCTGGTGGACCTGCGCGACCGGGTTATGGGGGCCGATCACCAGCCCGCGCCGCTCACCGGCACGTTCGACGAACAGGCGCAGATGAAGCTCACGCGCGAAATCGCCAAGGCTTTCGGTTACGACATGGCGCACGGGCGGATCGACAAGGCGGTGCATCCGTTCTCGTCCGGCTCCGGTCTCGACGTACGCATCACCACGCGCACCAGTGCGACCGATCCGTTCGGCTCTATCTATTCGACGGTGCATGAGGTCGGCCATGCCTGTTACGAGCAGCACATCGACCGGGACTACCTGCTGACGCCTCTTGGCGCGGGTGTGTCGATGGGCGTGCACGAAAGCCAGAGCCGCATCTACGAGAACCAGATGGGCCGCTCGCGCGCCTTCACCGAATGGCTGTTTGCCCGGATGAAGGACGTATTCGGCCCGCTGTCGACCAAGGATGCGGATGCGTTCTACGGCGCGGTGAACCGGGTGACGCCGGGCTTTATCCGCACCGAGTCGGACGAGGTGCAGTATAACCTGCACGTTCTTCTGCGCTTCGATCTGGAACGCGACCTGATCTCGGGCAAACTCGCCGTGCGCGATCTGGAAGAGGCATGGAACACCCGGTTCGAAAAGGATTTCGGCGTGAAGGTCGAGAAGCCGTCGAACGGCTGCCTTCAGGACGTGCACTGGTCGGTGGGTCTGTTCGGCTATTTCCCGACCTACTCGCTGGGCAACGTCTATGCGGGTTGTCTTATGAAGGCGCTGCGCGCGCAGGTGCCGGAGGTGGACAGCCATCTGGCGAAAGGCGAACCGGCCGAGGCGACGAAGTGGCTTGCCGACAACCTGCAACGCCACGGTGGGCTTTTCGAGCCGCGCGAGGTGGTGACGCGGGCCTGCGGTGGGGAAGAGCCGAGCGAGGCGCCGTTGCTCGAGTATCTCGAAGCGAAGTTCGCGGATGTCTACCGGTTGTGAGCGCCTGATGTTGCGCCGCGCATAAGCGCGTCGCGGTAGCTACGCGCCTGCGGCGCGTCCGGAGGGCCAGCCCTCCGGACCTCCCGAAGTATTTCTGAAACAGAGAAGAGGTGCGCGTCAGCCGAGGCCCGCGACGATATTGCCCGCACCAAAGGCCAGTGCCGCGCAGAGCGCGCCGAGGACCAGGGTTTCCCCGACGGCGCGCGCGGCGCTTTCATGGGTGGCGCGCCATCTGAGGAGGCCCAGAAGGGCGAGAGCGAGCAGGGTGGCGGCGGCAGAGATCCAGGGCGTCGACGGGTGGTCGGGCGCGAGGAAGAACGGCAGGATCGGGATCAGGCCGAAGGCGAGAAAACTCGCGAAGGTGACGAGGCCGCGTAGAGCGGGCGGCGCGCCATGGGGCGTTTCGGCATTGTCGCGGTAGCGCAGCGTCATGTCGCGGGCGAGGGCGGGCGAGGTCGCGATGGCCTCGGCCGCGCGGGCGGCCGCCTCGGGCGAAAGACCCTCGGTCATGAGGGCGGCGGCGAGATCGGTTTGGGTTTCGCGTGCCGACTGGCGGTCGATCCGGGCGGCGCGCCCGCGCCACAGGGCCCGTGTCGAGCGGTCCGACAGGAATTCGCCCAGCCCCATCGAAAACCCGTCGGCGATCAGGTTGGCCATACCGAAGATCAGGACCGCGACCGCCCCGACCTCGGCCACCCCTTCGGCCTGTGCGCCGGCGAAGCCCGCGACGATGGCGAAGGTGGTGATGATCCCGTCGTTTCCGCCATAGGTGATCTGGCGCAGAAACGTCTGGATCAGCGTCGGCGCGGCCACCGGCCCCTAACCGTTCTGGGTGCGCAGGGAGGCGAGCAGTTCCATCGCGCGCGCCTCGGCCCGGCGCACGCGGATCGCGGTCATGAACGCCTCTTCCAGCGTCTGGGACGAGGTGCCGATGACCTTCTTCACGTCCTCGATGATGTCGGGATTTCCGGTTTCATCCACGAGTTTCAGCACCTCGATGGCCACCCGGTCCGCGACGTCGTCGATGAGTTGCATGATGTCCCCTCAGCGCGTGGTCTCGGTCAGGCGGCGGCGGACGTATTCGTCGACCGCGCCCAGCATGGTGTTCATGTGGTCGCCTTCGTAGAAGTGACCGGCGCCCTCGACCTCGGTATGGGTGATGGTGATGCCCTTTTGCTCATGCAGTTTGTCCACCAGCGAATGCGTATCGGCAGGCGGGGCCACGCGGTCGCCGGTGCCGTTGATGATGAGACCCGAAGACGGGCAGGGCGCGAGGAACGAGAAGTCGTACATATTCGCGGGCGGCGAGACGCTGACGAACCCGGTGATCTCGGGGCGGCGCATCAGAAGCTGCATCCCGATCCATGCCCCGAAGCTGAAGCCCGCGACCCAGCAATGCTTGGCGTTCTGGTTCATCGACTGAAGGTAGTCGAGCGCCGAGGCGGCATCGGACAATTCGCCCACGCCCTGATCGTATTCGCCCTGGCTGCGGCCCACGCCGCGGAAATTGAACCTGAGGACCGTGAAGCCCATTTTGAAGAACGTGTAGTGGAGGTTGTAGACCACCTTGTTGTTCATCGTCCCGCCGAACTGCGGGTGCGGGTGCAGCACGATGGCGATGGGCGCGTCGCGGTCCTTCTGCGGGTGGTAGCGGCCTTCGAGCCGGCCTTCGGGGCCGGGAAAAATCACCTCGGGCATATGGGTCTGTCTCTCCCTCGTGCCCGGTTTTCTTGACTGGCTAGACCGGGCAAATTACAAGCATTGAGTTTCCGGCGCGACGGCGGCGCAGGGTTTCAAGTCACGTAAAGCGCAGGCGCGGTTTCGTCAATGTTTCGGGGGGATACATGAAGCTTTCCACAAAGGGACGTTACGCCATGGTCGCGCTCGCCGAGCTGGCGCTACAGCCCGAAGGCACACGCATGTCCCTGACCGATCTGAGCGAACGGCAGAAAATCTCGCTTCCCTACCTCGAACAGTTGTTCGTCAAGCTCCGCCGGGCCGAACTGGTCGAAAGCGTGCGCGGCCCCGGTGGCGGCTATATGCTGGCGCGGCCTTCGTCGGAGATCCGTGTGGCCGAAATCCTTGCCGCCGTGGACGAAACGGTCAGCGCGATGCACACGGGCGCCGGGGCGTCGGGCGGCAAATCGGGCACGCGCGCCCAGTCGATGACCAATCGGCTGTGGGAAGGGCTGTCGGCCCATGTCTATGTGTTTTTGCACCAGACGCGGCTGTCGGACGTGGTGCATAACGAACTTGCCCCCTGTCCGGCGGTGCCCAGCCTGTTCGAAGTGGTGGACGAGGACTAGCGACCGCCTTACATCCCGCCTGCAACGATGCGAAGGGGGAGCCGGTGGCACGGGTCTATCTCGATTACAACGCGACCACGCCCTTGAGGGCCGAGGCGCGCGCGGCCATGGTCGCGGCGATGGACGTGGCCGGAAACCCGTCGTCGGTCCATACCGAGGGACGCGCGGCGAAGGGCCTGATCGAAAAGGCGCGGCGTCAGGTCGCGACCGCGCTTGGTGCGGACGGCGCGGATGTCGTGTTCGTGTCCTCGGCGACCGAGGCCGCCGCGCTCGCGTTGGCCGACCGGGGGATCGCCTGCGCCGAAATCGAGCATGAGGCGGTTTCGGCGTGGTGCGATCCACGCCTCGCCGTGGCGGCCAATGGCGGGGTGACGGTCACCGACCCTGCGCATTCGAGCCTTCAGGTCGCCAATTCCGAGACCGGCATCGTCCAGACCTTGCCCGCGGGCCTTGCGATGAGCGACGCGACGCAGGCGTTCGGCAAGCTGCCCTTCGCCTTCAATTGGTCCGGAGCGGACATGGCCATCGTATCAGCCCACAAGATCGGCGGTCCCAAGGGGATCGGGGCGCTGATTATGAAACGGGGATTGGACGTGGACGCGCGGATCAAGGGGGGTGGTCAGGAAATGGGGCGGCGCTCCGGCACCGAAAACGTGATCGGCATCGCCGGATTCGGGGCGGCTGCCGAGGCCGCCGCCCTCGATCTGGATGCCGGCGTGTGGACGAAAGTCGCTGAACTTAGAAATATTCTAGAAAAAAGACTTTCAGAATCCGCGAGAGAGACTATTTTTGTCGGGAAAGACGCGAACAGGCTCCCCAACACGTCCTGTTTCATCACGCCGGGCTGGAAAGGGGAGACTCAGGTGATGGTGATGGACCTCGCTGGTTTCGCAGTTTCTGCGGGCTCGGCGTGCTCCTCGGGCAAGGTCCGGGCCAGCCGGGTTCTGCGCGCCATGGGATACGACGACACGCAGGCGGCAAGCGCCCTTCGCGTCTCGTTGGGTCCGGAAACGACAGAGGGGGACGTTTCGGCATTTGCCGAAGCTTGGCTCCGCGAATACGAGAAATTCCGCGCCCGGCGCGGGGATTGAGAGGCGAAGATGGCCGACGACACGATGGTCGCCAAGGAAGGCGTCGAACAGGAAACGGTCGATGCCGTCAAATCGCTTGGCGACAAGTACAAATACGGCTGGGAAACCGATATCGAGATGGAATACGCCCCCAAGGGGCTGACCGAGGATATCGTGCGGCTCATCAGCCAGAAGAACGACGAGCCGGAGTGGATGACCGAATGGCGTCTGTCGGCTTATCGCCGCTGGCTTCAGATGGAAGAGCCCGACTGGGCGATGGTCGAGTATCCCGAGATCAACTTTCAGGATCAGTATTACTACGCCCGCCCGAAAAGCATGGAGACCAAGCCCAAGTCGCTGGACGAGGTCGATCCCAAGCTGCTCGCCACCTATGAAAAGCTGGGCATTCCGCTGAAGGAACAGATGATCCTCGCGGGCGTCGAAGGCGCGGGCGAGGTTCCGGCGGACGGCGACAATTCCGAGCGCAAGGTCGCTGTGGACGCGGTGTTCGACTCCGTCTCGGTCGGCACGACATTCAAGAAGGAGCTCGAGCAGGCGGGCGTCATCTTCTGCTCGATTTCGGAAGCGATCCGCGAGCATCCGGAACTTGTGAAAAAGTATCTGGGGTCGGTGGTTCCGCCGACCGACAACTTCTATGCGACGCTGAACAGCGCGGTCTTTTCCGACGGTTCGTTCGTCTACATCCCGCCGGGGGTGCGCTGCCCGATGGAGCTGTCGACCTATTTCCGCATCAACGCGGAAAACACCGGCCAGTTCGAGCGCACGCTCATCATCGCGGACAAGGAGGCTTACGTCTCTTACCTCGAAGGCTGCACCGCGCCCCAGCGCGACACCGCGCAGCTTCACGCCGCCGTGGTCGAAATCGTCATCCTCGACGATGCCGAAGTGAAATACTCGACCGTTCAGAACTGGTTCCCCGGCGACGAAGAGGGCAAGGGCGGCATCTATAACTTCGTGACCAAACGCGCCGATTGCCGGGGCGACCGGTCCAAGGTGATGTGGACGCAGGTGGAAACCGGCTCGGCGGTGACGTGGAAGTACCCGTCCTGCGTGCTGCGCGGCGATGAAAGTCAAGGCGAGTTCTATTCGATCGCCATCACCAACAACATGCAGCAGGCCGACACCGGCACCAAGATGACCCATCTGGGCAAGAACACGCGCTCGCGCATCGTGTCCAAGGGTATTTCGGCGGGCAAGTCGAACAACACCTATCGCGGGCTCGTCTCGATGCACCCCAAGGCCACGAACAGCCGCAACTACACGCAGTGCGACAGCCTTCTGATCGGCGACCAGTGCGGCGCGCACACGGTGCCTTACATCGAGGTCAAGAACCCGTCGTCGCGCGTCGAGCACGAAGCGACGACATCAAAGGTGGACGACGACCAGATGTTCTACTGCCGCCAGCGCGGCATGGACGAGGAAGAGGCGGTCGCCCTGATCGTCAACGGCTTCGCCAAGGAAGTGCTGCAAGCCCTGCCGATGGAATTCGCGATGGAAGCCCAGCAACTGGTCGCCATCTCGCTGGAAGGCAGCGTCGGCTAAGCCCGGACGCGCCCAGACAAGGATTACGAAAATGCTGAAGATCGAAAACCTGCACGTCAAACTGGAAGAAGAGGACAAGCAGATCCTCAAGGGTCTGTCCCTCGAAGTGCCCGCTGGCGAAGTCCACGCGATCATGGGGCCGAACGGCTCGGGCAAATCCACGCTGTCCTACGTGCTGTCCGGCAAGGACGGGTATGAGGTGACGGACGGGTCCGCCACGCTCGAAGGCAACGATCTGCTCGACCTCGAAGCGGAAGAACGCGCCGCCGCTGGCCTGTTCCTTGCTTTCCAATATCCGGTGGAAATCCCCGGCGTCGGCAACATGACCTTCCTGCGCACCGCCGTGAACGCACAGCGCAAGGCGCGCGGGGAAGAGGAAATGTCGGCGGCCGAATTCCTCAAGGTGATCCGCGCCAAGGCCAAAGACCTCAAGATCGACGCCGATATGCTCAAGCGCCCCGTCAATGTGGGCTTCTCGGGCGGCGAAAAGAAGCGCAACGAGATCCTTCAGATGGCGATGCTGGAGCCGAAGATGTGCATTCTGGACGAGACCGACTCCGGGCTGGACGTCGACGCCATGAAACTGGTGTCGGACGGGGTGAACGCCCTGCGCGACCCGAACCGCGCCTTCCTCGTCATCACGCACTACCAGCGCCTGCTCGACCATATCGTGCCGGACGTCGTGCACATCATGGCGGGCGGCAAGATCGTGAAGTCGGGCGGCCCGGAACTGGCGCTCGAAGTCGAGAAGAACGGTTATGCCGATCTGATGGAGTCCGCGTAATGGCGGTCGCGAAGGAAAAACTGCTCGCGCGCAAGCGCGACGCGCTGGCCGAACGGCTGGGCGCGCTGACGCTGCCCGAAGGCGGCGCGTGGATCACCGAGGCGCGCAAAGCCGCGCTTGGCCGGTTGGAGGCGATGGGCCTGCCCGCGCCGCGCGATGAATACTGGCGCTTCACCAAGCCCGATCTGCTCAACGCACCCAAGCCCGCCCCCGCCGCCGTGTTCGACCACGGCGACGAGATGCCGGTTTTCGGTGAGGTAGACCGCCTCAGGATCGTGTTCGTGGACGGCGTGTTCGACGCCGCGCAATCCGATGACCTGACCCTCGCCGGGGTCGAGATCGACAGGCTGGCCGAGGCCGCGAAGGCCGACATCCACTGGGCGAAGGGCGTTTTCGGCACCGTCGAACTGGCGAGCCAGACCCCCGTGGAACGCCCGCTCGCCGCGCTCAACACCGCCTTCGCGACCGACGGCGTGCTGATCCGGGTGACAGGGAAGGCCGCAAAGCCGATCTCGCTCATCTACAAGCACGAAGACGATTGTTCCGACGCGATCCTGCACAACGTGGTCAAGCTGGAGCCCGGCGCGGAGCTTACCCTGCTTGAAAACGGCCCGGCTGCGGCGCGGTTCAACAAGTGCCTCGAGGTGGAGATCGCGGACGGTGCGCGGTTCCACCATATCCGGGCGCAGGGGCGTGACCACGAACGTCAGGCCGTGACCGGCATGTTCGTGCGTCAGGGGGCCGAGAGCCTGTTCAAAAGCTTCACGCTGACGGCGAACGGGCGCCTCACGCGCAACGAGTGCTTCATCGAGATGAAGGGCGCCAATGCCTCGGCCCACATCGCCGGTGCGGCGCTCGGTCACGGTGACTTCCACCACGACGACACGGTTTTCATCACGCATGATGCGGAAAACTGCGAAAGCCGTCAGGTGTTCAAGAAGGTGCTCCAGAAGGGCGCCGTGGGCGCGTTTCAGGGCAAGATCCTCGTCAAGCGCGGGGCGCAGAAGACCGACGGATACCAGAAGTCGCAGTCGCTGCTTCTGGATGACGAAGCGCAGTTCCTCGCCAAGCCCGAGCTTGAGATTTATGCCGACGACGTGGCCTGTTCCCACGGCTCGACCTCCGGCGCCATCGACGAGGACATGCTGTTCTACCTGCGCGCGCGCGGTGTCGACAAAGGCACCGCGATGGACCTGCTTGTCATCGCCTTCGTGGCCGAAGCCATCGAAGAGATCGAGGACGAGAGCTTCCGCGAGGAAATCACCGAGCGGCTGGAAAGCTGGCTGCTGCGCAGGCGGGGATAAGCATGTCGGTCGTGCGTGACGTGATCCGCGCCTATCGTGCGCCGCGTGCGGTGTTTCTGCGCCGCCTCGGCGATACGGTGCGCGAAGATCGAGCGCTGGCCGTGCTGATGGTCGCCTGCATTCTGGTTTTCGTGGCGCAGGCGCCGCGCCTGCAACGTGTCTCGATCGAAACCGGGCAGGAATTGAACCCGCTTCTGGGCGGCGCCATGTTCGCCTGGCTTTTCATCATGCCGCTCGCCGCCTATGGCATCGCTGCGATCAGTCACCTGATCGCGAAAGTCGTGGGCGGGCAGGGCACGTGGTTCGCATCCCGCTTCGCACTGTTCTGGGCGCTTCTCGTAGCCAGCCCCCTGTGGCTTCTCTGGGGCCTCGTCACCGGGTTCATCGGACCGGGCGTCGAAGAAAGCATCGTGGGCGCCATCGCGCTTGCGGCCTTCCTGATCCACTGGATCGTCAACCTCGTCAGCGCCGAGGCGGGTGTGGGAGCGGTTGCGTGAGGTTCGAGCCGGGATACCTTCTCGGTATGGCGATGCAGTCCATCCCGGAGCCGCGCAAGATCGCGCGGGAGCTGTTCGCGCTGAACCTCGACCGGGCGACGCTTTGGCAGATCCTGATCCTTCTCATGGTGATCGGCGCCATTCTGGGCGTCGGGTCGTCGGTCCTGTTCCCGCCCGCGCCGGAACTCGAAGGCACGATTTTCGCGATGCCGCTGATCGTCGCGATGGCCGAGGCGTCGATCGCCGTCATCACGGTTTTTCTGATCTACTGGCTGGGCCGGTCGGCGGGCGGAACGGGCCGGTTCGAGGACGGGATCGTCACGGTCGCCTGGCTGAACTTCGTGCTTCTGATCGTGCAGACCGTCGTTCTGGTCCTAAGCCTGTTCGCCCCGTCGCTCGCCGCGCTGCTGTGGCTCTTCGGTGGCTTCACCGGGTTCTGGATTCTGAGCCATTTCATCGCGGAACTGCACGGTTTTGCCTCGGCCCTGCGCGTATTCCTGACGATCCTTCTGACCAGTTTCATCGCCGTCGCGATCCTGTCGATCATCCTTGCGATCCTCGGGGTCGGAGCGGCCATGACCTCGGGAGAGCTTGGTAATGTATGATGTGAACAAGATCCGCGCGGATTTCCCGATCCTCGCGCGTGAGGTGAACGGCCAGCCGCTGACCTATCTCGACAACGGGGCCTCGGCCCAGAAGCCGCAGGTGGTGATCGACGCGGTGACGCGCGGCTATGCCGAGGAATATTCCAACGTCCATCGCGGTCTGCACTATCTGTCGAACCTCGCCACCGAGAAATACGAAGCGGTGCGCGGCATCGTCGCCCGCTTTCTGAACGCGCCGTCCGAGGATGAGATCGTGTTCAACTCCGGCACGACCGAGGGGATCAACATGGTCGCCTATGGCTGGGCTGCGCCGCGCATGGCCGAGGGCGACGAGATCGTCCTGACCGTGGCCGAGCATCACGCCAACATCGTCCCGTGGCATTTCCTGCGCGAACGGCAGGGGGTCAGGCTCGTCTGGGTCGAACCCGACGCGGACGGGTCGATCCCGGCGGACAAGGTGCTCGCGGCCGTGACCGAGCGGACCAAGCTGATCGCAGTGACGCAATGCTCCAACGTCCTCGGGTCCATCGTCGACGTGAAGGCGATCAAGGCCGGTGCGGGCGACGTGCCCGTGCTGGTGGACGGCTCGCAGGGCGCGGTGCACATGCCGGTGGATGTCGCGGATCTTGGCGTCGATTTCTACGCCATCACCGGCCACAAGCTTTACGGTCCCTCCGGCTCGGGCGCGATCTTCGTCAAGCGTGAGCGGATGGACGAGATGCGGCCCTTCATGGGCGGCGGCGACATGATCCGCGAGGTGACGCGCGAAACCGTCACCTACAATGATCCGCCGATGAAGTTCGAGGCGGGCACGCCGGGGATCGTCCAGACCATCGGGCTGGGTGTCGCGCTGGAATACATGATGGGCGTCGGGATGGAGAATATCGCGGCCCACGAGGCATCGCTTGCGAAATATGCCGCCGAGCGGTTCGAGGGGCTCAACTG
Source organism: Maritimibacter alexandrii (assembly GCF_005871115.1). Taxonomy (NCBI): domain Bacteria; kingdom Pseudomonadati; phylum Pseudomonadota; class Alphaproteobacteria; order Rhodobacterales; family Roseobacteraceae; genus Maritimibacter; species Maritimibacter alexandrii. Next base: position 870,883 of record NZ_SWKQ01000011.1, on the reverse strand, counting down.
GCTTAACGTGCAGGGCAAGGCGCCGGGCAAGGCCGCGATCTTTTCGCTGACGGTCGAAGGCGGGGCACATGCGCATGACCTGTCCACGATCCTCGACAAGAAAGGGATCGCGATCCGCGCCGGGCACCATTGCGCCCAACCGCTGATGGATCACCTCGGCGTGCCCGCCACGGCGCGCGCGAGCTTCGGCATGTACAACACGACGGAAGAAGTCGACCGGCTCGTCGAAGGGCTGGAGTTGTGTCACCGGCTCTTTGGCTGAGGCGCGTCACCGCGCCCATTTGGCCTCGTTCGCTTCGATAGCGGCAATACGCTGGTGCGTTTTCGGGTGGCTCAGAAGCCACGCGGGCTGACCGTTGCCCCGACTTTTGGTGAGGTCTTCGAGTTTCTCGAACAGCGACTTCTGGGCGGCGGTGCCGATTCCGGATTTCATGAGCAGGGCGGTGGCATAAGCGTCGGCCTCGTATTCGTCGCCGCGCGACAGGCGCGCCATGACCATCGACGACAGCGCGCCCGCGATCATCGGCCCCAGACCGGGAATGAACCGTCCCAGCAGCATGATAAGCGCCGTGCGCAGCGCGTTCTGCCCGGAAAAGTCGATCATCCGCCTTCGCGCGTGACCTAGTGCCACGTGGCCCAGTTCATGCGCGATGACGCTCGCCAGTTCTTCGGCGGAAACCTTGCCTTGCCGATACTGGTCATAAAACCCGCGCGTGATGAAGATGCGCCCATCGGGCGAGGCGAGGCCGTTGACCGGCTCGATCTCGTAGATGTTCACGCGGATGCGCGGCAGGTCGAGCGCCTGTGCCATCCGGTCGGTCAGCGCGCGCAGCTTGGGATCGGCGAGCTCGGTCGATTTCGCGTCCAGTTCATGCCGCAGACGCCATGCCGAGAACCACCACAGGACGAACCCGTAAAGGAGCGCGATCAGGATGGGCGTGAACTTCAGCATGTCAGGAATATGGAGTTTGCCGCGTCCTCGCGCCAGTGCGTATGCGCGTCTCGGCGTTCACAAACTTGACCGCTCACGCAGAATCCATTCAACTTGGGATTGTGGGTGACACGTGGAGATGAGGGGACACCAGAACGGGAGTCCCTTATGGACGATATTTCACGCATCTTGCCACGCACTCCGGGTAAGCGCGATTCCATCGCCAAGTTTCTTGCCGCCGGGTTTCCGGTGGAAACCGTGATCGACGTGGGCGTGCAGTATGGCACGCCGGAACTGATCGACACGCTGGGCGACCGCCGCCACATCCTGTGCGAGCCGATCGTCGAATACCATGACAGCATCAACCGCACCTATACCGCGCGGGGCGTGGATTTCCTGCTCGATGCCCGCGCGGCCTCGGACAGCGACGGAACGGCGCAGATCGCGCTCTCGACCACATCGGACGCCAGCACAATCACACATGCGCGCCTCAATGACACGGATGCGCCGGGGCAGACGCTGCGTGCGGTCGAAACCGTCACGCTGTCGACGCTGGTCGAGGATCTGAACCTCACCGGGCCGTTCCTGCTCAAGATCGACGTGGACGGGGCGGAAGAAATGATCCTGAAAGGCGCGGCACCGATCCTGAGCCAATGCTCCGGCGTCGTGATGGAGGCGCATGTCGAAAGCTTTTTCGCGCGGTGTCAGCACCTTGTGGATGCTGGCCTCGCGCTCTTCGACATCATCGACCTGTGTTATTACGACAACCGGCTGTGTCAGGTAGACGTGTTCTTCATCAACCCGGCCTTCGCACCCGACGGGGCCGAAAAGCCGATCAGCGGCGCTTGGGACAATTCGAAGTGGTTCGACCTGATCCGCCACATCTGACAGAGCAGACGGATCAGCGCACCAGTTCGCGCATCCCCCGGTCGATCCCTTCAAGCGTCATCGGCACCATGCGATCCTCGAAGATCTCGCGGATCATCTCGACCGATTGGGTATAGGGCCAATAGCGTTCCTGAAGCGGGTTGATCCACAGGTGATCGGGCCACTGTTCGCGCGCGCGTTGCAGCCAGACCGATCCCGCCTCGGGGTTCCAGTGCTCGTTGGCACCGCCGGGCATCGCGACCTCGTAGGGCGACATCGAAGCGTCACCGACGAAGATGCACTTGTAGTCCGACCCATAGGTATGAAGCACGTCCCAAGTCGGGGTCTGTTCGGTCCAGCGCCGGCGGTTGTCGCGCCAGACGCCTTCGTAAAGGCAGTTGTGGAAGTAGTAGTATTCGAGATGCTTGAACTCGGTCCGTGCCGCCGAGAACAGCTCTTCCACCACCTTGATATGCGGGTCCATGCTGCCGCCCACGTCGAGAAACAGCAGAACCTTGACCGCGTTGCGCCGTTCGGGCCGGACCTTGACGTCGAGATAGCCATGCTCGGCGGTCGAACGGATCGTGCCGTCGAGGTCCAGTTCCTCATGCGCCCCGTCGCGCGCCCAGTTGCGCAAGCGTTTGAGCGCGACCTTGATGTTGCGGGTGCCAAGCTCGACCGAGTCGTCGAGGTTCTTGAATTCCCGCTTGTCCCAGACCTTGACCGCGCGTTGATGGCGGCTTTCCTTCTGCCCGATGCGGACGCCTTCGGGATTGTAGCCATAGGCGCCGAAGGGCGAGGTGCCGGCCGTGCCGACCCATTTCGATCCGCCTTGATGCCGTTCCTTTTGCTCTTCCAGCCGTTTCTTGAGCGTTTCCATAAGCTTGTCGAAGCCACCTAAAGCTTCGATCTCGGCACGTTCCTCGTCGCTCAGGTGCTTCTCGGCCATCTTGGTCAACCAATCGGACGGAATGTCCACCGCCTCCAACACCTGATCGAAACTGATCGCCTCAAGCCCTTCGAAGGCCTGCGCGAAGGCGCGGTCGAACTTGTCGAGATTGCGCTCGTCCTTCACCATCGAGGCGCGCGCGAGGTAATAGAACGCCTCGACGTCATAGGTCGCAAGCCCCGCGCGCATCCCTTCCAGAAAGGTCAGGTATTCACGCAGCGATACGGGAACCTTGTTGTTCCGGAGCGTTTCGAAAAAGGGAATGAACACGGGCGGCGTGCTCCTGTTACAGGCCTCGGCTGAGGAAGACCGTAACAAACAGGCCGAGAATTGCAAAAGCCATGCCATAGGCCGCGCCGTATTGCGCAAGGTCGAGCCGCTGACCCCCGCGTTTGCGGGCCTGATAAGCGCCGAGAAGCGCGCCGAACACGGCGAATGCGAAAACGATCATGTGGCCTCCCGGGGCAAGTCGCTGCCCCGGAGGGTCAGCCTCGTTTGATGGGCGAGATCGCGGCGATTTCAAGCAGCCGCTGTCCCACCTCGGCGTCGGAACCGAAGCCATATCGTGCCCAGCCGAGGCTGTCGAGACGCACCAGATGCGCCTCAGCGTCGCGCCCCAGAATCTCGAGCCCTTCGGCCTTTATCATCAGGAGCGTCGACAGAAGCGCCGCGTTCTGGGCCGAACGCACGGCGGGCATATGGTTGTCGACAATGCGGATCGCGGTGTCGGCATTGCCGAGCGACAGGGCATGGGCGGCAAGCTGCACGCCCATATGCGCGGCCTGAAGCCGGGTGCCGGGCAGGGCGCCATAGATCGCTTCGGCCTCGCGGAAGGCCGCCAGTGCCACGTCGGAGTTGATGCCCAGATTGAGACGCCCGAGCGCGAAAAGCGAAAAGGCGAGGCGCGTGTCGTTCCAGCCATAGGCGCGGGCGAGGTCCACGGCCTGACCGGCGGCCTTACGACGCTGGGTCCCGCTTTCGTTGGCGCTGAGTGCGGTCTCGATCGCGGCTTTCCACGACCGCGGGGTCGGCGAGGTGGCGACCGGATACCCCATGCCGCCCGACGGGTTGAGCCGCGCGAGCAGGCCGGGCAGGCGCGCCGCCACCTGTTCGCGGGTCATGCCGGAGCTGAGCTCGGGCGAATAGTAGGCCCGCAGGATCAGCATGTCGAAGCCGGTCAGAACGGTATGGAAGTTGTCGTCGTTGAACACGCTGTCGGCGAGCCGGTAGAGGTCGTTCACCGGGCCCAGCGATTGCGCCACTTCCTCGTGCAGGCAATCGCGCATTTCCTGCGGGGCCACGTCGCCGGGGATGAATACCGACATCTGCGTGCGCACCTGCAACTTGGTCCAGTCCGTGCGCGGCGAGCGGCGGTTGGTCTTGTAGTCGCGCCAGCCGGAGACGTTCGGGGCCACGAAACAGGCCGCACCGGGCACGAGCGCCTGAAGCTGACGTTTCGGAATGACCTCGAGCGTGATCGAGGGCGTGCCCTGACCTGTGTAGCGCGAGATGTCGATGCCCGCCTCGGTGCGCAGGCGCCCGATGAGCTGGTCCAACTCGCTGTCGAGGACCGAGGCCTTGCGCCCGGAGACCTTGACGGTCACCGGACCTTCGAAGCGCGACATGACGGGCAGGGCGCGCCCCGATTCAAGCTGGAACGACAGATCGAGAAAGTCCGACGCGACCTCGCCGTTCGAGCGGGCGACGGCAAGCGTCGGTCCCGAATTGAACGCCTTCATCGGTGGCAGTTCCGTGGGCAGGTTCAACTGCCGCGCCGTGACTTCTCGGGCGAACTCCGACGCTGGCGTTTGCAGTGCACCTGTGCAACCTGCCAGAACCAGAGCCGCCCCGGTGACCGCCCCCACGATCCATCTGTGCCCGTTCATGTGCGTATCCCCCGTTGGTACTTGATGAACGGTGTCTTCTCGGCGATCCGGTCATAAAGGCGTCGTGCCGTCGTGTTGAACTCCTGCGTGTTCCAATAGACCACGGGCGTGCCGTTCCGGTCGGCGGCCTCATAGACCGCTTCGATCAGCGCACGCCCCACGCCGAGGCCACGGAACTCGGGATCGGCATACAGGTCTTGCAGGTAACAGACGTCCTCGATCCGCCAGTTGTGGCGGTGATAGAGGAAATGGACCAGACCCACAGCTTCGCCGTCCGCCTCGGCGACAAAGCAATGCTGCGGTTCGTTCCCCGAGAGGAGCCGTTCGAAGGTGGTTAGGTACACCTCCTCGTCGACCGCGCTCTCATAGAACCGCAGATACTCTGTCCAGAGGCGACGCCACTGGGGCTCGTCCGCACGCGTCAGTGCACGGACGGAGATCTGTGTAGTGTCTCCCAACACGCTACAGGCACACCGTTCCTTGCCCCCCCAGGCAGGTTCAATGGTTAGGTCACCCCACCCGGATTCCCCAAGCGGAAAGTGGCCGAATTGGGGCAGAAAATGGATTGTCCCGTGTCGGGCAACAATCGCTCCGCAAGATGTGGTGGGCGTATCGCCGCACAGCACAATGCCGCGCTGCGGAATGTGGCGGAATTGCGGCGGCGAGGGCGTGGCGACTCGAATCATACTCATGCCCAACAGTCAGCCGCTCAACTGGTTCCGATTTTGGGCAAGGCCGGGACAATGCGCGGGCGAACTGCGGTTTGTTTCGGGCAGGCGCGCATGAAAAAGGCCCACGCCGGGGCGCGGGCCTGTCACCTCATCAGGGTCTGCGTCAGCCGCGTTCGCGACGTGCGAGGAAGGCGAGACGTTCGAACAGATGCACGTCCTGTTCGTTCTTCAGGAGCGCCCCGTGCAGCTTCGGCAGGGCGGTCGAGCCATCGCGTTTCAGGTCTTCGGGGTCCATATCCTCGGCCAGAAGCAGTTTCAGCCAGTCGAGCACTTCGCTGGTCGACGGTTTCTTTTTCAGCCCTTGCTGTTCGCGGATTTCGTAGAACTGCGTCAGCGCGGTCGTCAGCAGGGCTTCCTTGATGCCCGGATGGTGGACCTCGACGATTTTGCGCATCGTCTCGACGTCCGGGAACTTGATGTAGTGGAAGAAGCAGCGGCGCAGGAAGGCGTCGGGCAGCTCTTTTTCGTTGTTCGAGGTGATGATGACCACGGGGCGGTGCTTGGCGCGGATCGTCTCGCCGGTCTCGTACACGTGGAACTCCATCTTATCGAGCTCCTGCAACAGGTCGTTCGGAAACTCGATGTCGGCCTTGTCCACCTCGTCGATCAGCAGAACGACCTTTTCGTCCGCCTCGAAGGCCTGCCAGAGCTTGCCCTTCCGGATGTAGTTCGACACGTCATGAACCCGCTCGTCGCCCAACTGGCTGTCGCGCAGGCGGCTGACCGCGTCGTATTCGTAAAGCCCCTGCTGCGCGCGGGTGGTCGATTTGATGTTCCACTCGATCATCCTGAGGCCAAGGCTCTCGGCCACCTGCTTGGCGAGCTCGGTCTTGCCCGTGCCCGGTTCGCCCTTGACGAGCAGGGGGCGTTCGAGCGTGACCGCCGCGTTCACGGCGATGGCAAGGTCGTCGGTCGCGACATAGGTTTCGGTGCTCTCAAATCGCATCATTCACTCCCGGCTGGTTGGCACGAAGTAAACGGCAGCAAGGCTGACATGCAAGTGGGGCGCGCGGAAACGTGGCGGCACGGACGGGCGGCGCGCGTTAATGCAAAACGCGAATTAGAGGTTGCAGAATCAGGTGGCCTTCACCTATTTGAGCGCCAGAGATATGGTTATCTTTCAAAAACTTGCACGAGGATTTGGGTGTGCAAGACTGCGAAATGTGCAGCTTGGTCGGCACCATCGCCCAAAACGTGAACACGGCGAACGGTTTGTGTAGTGACATCCCCGGAGGGCTGGGATACACGACCCCACAGGAGAGCACCGAATGGTAAAAAGTAACCAAGTTAACGGGGCATCCGGGGTTGAAGAGGAGAGTGGGATGAAGGTGGAAAGCTTCCTGCCGGACAACTACACGCCGGCCGAAGACGAACCTTTCATGAATGACCGGCAGCTGGAATACTTCCGGGTCAAACTGTTGAAATGGAAAGCCGAATTGCTGGGCGACAGCAAGCACACCATCGAAGGCCTGCAAGACAGCACCCGCAACATTCCCGACATCGCGGACCGCGCCTCGGAAGAGACGGACAGGGCGCTTGAACTGCGCACCCGCGACCGCCAGCGCAAGCTCGTCGCCAAGATCGACAGCGCGCTGCGCCGCATCGACGAGGGCGAATACGGCTACTGCGAAGAGACCGGCGAGCCGATCTCGCTGAAGCGCCTCGACGCCCGCCCGATCGCGACCCTGAGCCTCGAAGCGCAGGAGCGTCACGAACGGCGCGAGCGGGTTCATCGCGACGACTGATCGTCGGCGCAGGGGATGAGATTTGACCGGCACCGCGGCGGATGCGCCCCGGTGCCTTTCTTTTTGATGGGGCATCCATGTTGATCGGTCAGGACATCTGCATCGTCGGTGCGGGGATCGGCGGGCTTGCCGCCGCCTGTGCGCTGGCGATGCGCGGGGCGCGGGTGACGGTTCTGGAACAGGCCGACGCGGTGCGCGAGGTCGGGGCGGGCATTCAGGTCAGCCCCAACGGCCTGTCGGTGCTGGACGCGCTCGGGGTCGGGGACGAGGTGCGCGCGCGCTGCCCCCGGTCGAAAGCCGTTCATCTGCTCGACGGCCTGACCGGGCGCAGCGTCATCCGTATGGATCTGGAGCGTCTGCGACCCGATCAGGATTTCCGCCTCGTGCACCGCGCCGACCTGATCGACATCCTTCTGACGCGCGCGACCGGGTTGGGCGTCGTCGTCGAGACGGGGCAGGCGGTGACGGCGGCGACCATCGGCCATGACGACGTGACGCTGACGGTGAACGGTGTGGACCGGGATCTGCCCTTCGTGATCGGGGCTGACGGGTTGCATTCGGTCCTGCGTCCGGTCCTGACCGGCAAACGTGAACCGTTTTTCACCGGGCAGGTCGCGTGGCGCGCGCTGGTGCCTGCAACGGGCGATGAACCCATGGAGGCCCGCGTGTTCATGGGGCCGGGCCGCCACATGGTCACCTATCCGCTGCGCGACGGCTCTCTCATCAACATCGTGGCGGTCGAGGAGCGGGATGGCTGGGCCGACGAGGGCTGGCACCACCCGGATGACCCCGACAACCTGCGCCGGGCCTTCGCCATGTTCGCCGACGCGCCGCGCTCGCTGCTCGCCCGGGCCGAGACGGTGAACATCTGGGGGTTGTTCCGTCATCCGGTCGCGAACCAGTGGCACAAGGGGCCTGCGGTCATTCTGGGCGATGCCGCACACCCGACGTTGCCGTTCATGGCGCAGGGGGCGGTCATGGCGCTCGAGGATGCCTGGGTGCTTGCCGATAGCCTCGCGGTCGCGGGGCTGGACGAAGGTCCGGCGCTCTATCAGGCCCGCAGACGCCACCGGGCCGAGAACGTGATCGAAGCGGCGAATGGCAATGCCCGCAACTACCACTACGCCAACCCGGTCCTGCGGTTCTTGGGCCACAACGCGCTGCGCTTCGCGGGCAACCTGTCGCCGGACAGCGTGCTCAAACGCTACGACTGGATCTACGACTACGACGTGACGACGGCCTGACCGGACAACAGCGCGTCGACCTCGGCCCCGCTCGCCGCCGCGGCGAGGGGCGAGAAGTCGCCGCGCCCGAACATGGCGCGACCGGCGTTCAGGATCGCGGCCTGCGTCACCCGTGCCAGCGCGCCCCCGATCGAAATGCGCGCCACCCCGATTTCGGCGAACTGAGCCCGCTTCACCCCCGCGAAGGGTCCGGCGGCCAAGGCGTTCACGGGCACCGACACCGCGTCGCACACCCGCTTTTGCGCGGCAAGGTCGCCCGGATGGGGGACATAGACGCAATCCGCGCCCACGGCCTCGTAGGCCCGCACCCGCGCGATGGCCTCGTCCAGATCGTATTGGCCGTTCATCACGCCATCCGCCCGCGCCACCAGAACGAAGTCGCGGGGCAGGGCCCGGGCCGCTTCGACCGCCGCCCTGATGCGCGCGACCGCCATGTCGCGGTCGTAGGGCGTGGGGGACGGCAGCATCGCGTCTTCGATGGAAATACCAGCCAGCCCCGCCTCATAGGCCAGAAGTACGGTATCGAAAATATCCTCGGGGTCATGGACGAAGCCGTTCTCGAAATCGCCCGAGACCGGGACGGTGACCGCGCGCACCAGCGTTTCGGCATGCCCCAGCGCCTCTTCCCGCGAGATGCGCCCCATGTCGGGGCGTCCGAGCGTAAAGGCATGGGCCGAGGATGAGGTCGCGATGGCCTCGGCCCCCAGTCCGGCCAGCAGTTTCGCGCTCCCCGCATCCCAGGCATTGGCCAGGATGAACGGATCGCCCGGTCTGTGAAGGGCACGGAATTCGGCTCCGATGTCGCGTCGCATGGCTGATCCTCCCTCGTCCTGCCGTGAATCCTATCCACAAGCGGCCCGCAGGCAAACGGCAATCGTGACGGTTCGGCCCGGATCGAAAGACCTGCATGAGTGCTGCGGATTTTCGCCCCCGGACCCCTTTCCATTCTTCCCGGCCCGTGAAATAGGGAAGTGCCAAACGATCCCTCCAAAGGAGACCGCTCATGGAGATTCGCGAGGCGCTTACCTTCGACGATGTTTTGCTGGTTCCAGCCGAAAGCACGGTGCTGCCGTCCACGGCGGACACGACCACTTGGGTCACCAAGTCGATCAAGCTCAACATACCGCTTCTGTCCTCGGCGATGGACACGGTCACCGAAAGCCGCATGGCGATCTGCATGGCGCAGGCGGGCGGGATCGGCGTGATCCACAAGAACCTGACGGTCGAGGAACAGGCGCGCGAGGTGCGGCGGGTCAAGCGGTTCGAAAGCGGGATCGTCTACAACCCCGTCACCCTGACGCCGGATCAGACGCTGGCCGATGCCAAGGCGCTGACCGAGCGATACGGGTTCACGGGCTTCCCGGTGGTGGACGAAAACCGCCGCGTCGTCGGGATCGTGACCAATCGCGACATGCGCTTCGCCCAGCATGACGACACGCCTGTGCGCGTGATGATGACGGGCGACGATCTTGCGATCCTTCAGGAGCCCGCCGACCGGGACGAGGCGATCAGCCTGATGAAGTCGCGCCGGATCGAGAAGCTTCTGGTCACGGACAAGACCGGCAAGCTCACCGGGCTTCTGACCCTGCGCGACACCGAACAGGCCGTGCTGAACCCGACCGCCTGCAAGGACGATCTGGGTCGCCTGCGGGTCGCAGCCGCGACCAGCGTGGGCGACAGCGGGTTTGAGCGGACCGAGGCTCTGGTTGACGCGGGCGCCGACATCGTGGTGATCGACACCGCGCACGGCCATTCGCGCGGGGTGCTCGAAGCGGTCGACCGGGCCAAGAAACTGTCCAACGAGGTTCAGATCATCGCTGGCAACGTCGCGACCGCCGAGGCGACACGCGCGTTGATCGACGCGGGGGCAGACGCGGTGAAGGTGGGGATCGGCCCCGGCTCGATCTGCACGACCCGCATGGTCGCGGGCGTCGGCGTGCCGCAATTGACCGCGGTCATGGAAAGCGCGCGCGAGGCGGCCAAGTCGGGCGTCCCGGTGATCGCGGACGGGGGCATCAAGTTCTCGGGCGACTTCGCCAAGGCGATCGCGGCGGGGGCGTCCTGCGCCATGGTCGGCAGCATGATCGCGGGCACGGACGAAAGCCCGGGCGAGGTGATCCTGTATCAAGGGCGCTCGTTCAAAAGCTATCGCGGCATGGGGTCGCTGGGCGCCATGGCGCGCGGCTCGGCGGATCGGTATTTCCAGAAGGACGCGGCGAGCGACAAGCTGGTCCCCGAAGGGATCGAGGGGCAGGTGCCTTACAAGGGGTCCGCGAACGCGGTCGTCCACCAGCTCGTCGGCGGTCTGCGCGCGGCGATGGGCTATACCGGCAACGCGACGGTCGAGGCGATGCGCACGAATTGCCAATTCGTCAAGATCACCGGTGCGGGGCTTAAGGAAAGCCATGTGCACGACGTGCAGATCACGCGCGAAAGCCCGAACTACCGGATCGGCTGAGATTTGAAGGGCTTGGCGGTCGATATTCACGTTTTTGGTAAGGCATGACGCCCGCTGCCCGCCTCTCGGCCGCGATCGAGATTCTGGACGACTGGCTGGCAGGAGCCGCGCCGGAACAGGTGCTCACACGCTGGGGGCGCGCCAACCGCTATGCGGGGTCCAAGGACCGGGCCGCGATCCGCGATATCGTCTATGATGCGGTCCGTTGCCGACGGTCCTTCGCCACGCTCGGCGGTGGTGTAACCGGGCGCGGGCTGGTGCTTGGTGGGCTGCGCGCCGCAGGGGCCGACCCGGATGAGCTTTTCACGGGCGACCGGTTCGCGCCGACGCCCCTTGCCGACGAAGAACGCACGGTGCCCGATCTGGCGAATGTAGCGCCTGCCGTAAGGCTCGACCTGCCGGACTGGGTATTGCCGTTGATGCAGGACAGCCTCGGCGCGGACTGCGAGGCGGTCGCGCAGACGCTGCGCCATCGCGCGCCGGTGTTTCTGCGCGTGAACACGGCCAAGGTCAGCCGTGCGGGCGCGCAAGCTGCACTTGCCGATGAAGGGATCGGCACGACCGAGCACACTCTGTCCGATACGGCGCTCGAGGTCACCTCAGGCGCGCGGCGCGTTCACATAAGCCGCGCCTATCAGGATGGGCTTGTCGAGCTTCAGGACGCTGCCAGTCAGGCGGTGATCGATCTGCTCGACGTGACGCCCGGTGTGAGGGTGCTGGACTACTGCGCCGGGGGCGGCGGCAAGGCGCTTGCCCTTGCGGCACAGGGCGCTGCCGTGACCGCACATGACATCGACGCGGGTCGGATGCGCGATCTGCCGGAGCGCGCGCGCCGCGCCGGGGCTGACATCGACATCTCCGCGCCGGGTCAGTCCGGCGACGGTTTCGATCTGGTTTTCGCCGACGCGCCGTGTTCCGGGTCCGGAAGCTGGCGTCGCGCACCACAGGGCAAATGGTCCCTGACGCGGGACGGACTTGACGCGCTGTGCCGAATTCAGGCCACGATCCTCGACGAAATCGCCGACCGCGTGCGACCCGGAGGTCGGATCGCCTATGCCACCTGCTCTCTGTTCGACGAAGAAAACATGAGCCAGATCAAGGCTTTCGTCGCGCGCCGTCCGGAGTGGACCCTGACCGCCTCGCGCCGTTTCACACCGCTGGACGGGGGCGATGGGTTCTTCGTCGCGATCCTCGAAACTTCGCCCGGCACGCGCTAACTTACGCGAATAGCAACCCTAGATTGAATGTCGTTTCTCGATTAAGCTGACGTTAACGCTGACTAGGTTGACTGAGGCGCAGTCGAATCAACGCTTGGTAGGGTCTTGTCCCACGTTGTCCTTACACCTGGCCCGATGACCCGGGCGGCGCTTGGGTTGGCGCCGCGCCTTTGGGCGGTGGTGCTTGTGGCACTCGTCGCGTTGGGCGGCTCTTGGTTCGTCGTGCCCCCGGTCGCCGCGCTGCTTCTTTTCCTGATCGGTCTCACGCTCCTGTCCGTCGCGCTTCTGACATTCGGTCTGAAGTTCTGGCACGACCGGGCGGCCGAAAGCCTAAGAAGCCTGACCGAGGCGCTCGTTGCCGAGGATTCGGCGCCCACGCTGATGACCGACCCCGACGGCGCGATCCGGTTCGCCAACGCGGCGGCCCGAACGGCGTTCGAGGCGCGCGAGGGTCAGACGCTGACCGAGGTGCTGGGCGATCTCTGGCTCCAGCCCGCGACCTTGCTCTATCGCCTGCAAAACCGCGCACTGGCGCTGGGGGCGGCGCGCGAAGGCGTGGCGATCCGGGGCGGGCAGGTCAACGTGTCGGTGCATCGCGTCGGCTCGGAAACCTTCCTGTGGCGGATCGAGGAGGTCGGGGCGATGCGCCCGTCGGGCCAATCCGGTGACGACATCGGCCTGCCGATGATGACCGCCTCGCGATCCGGCGCGATCCTTTCCATGAACGAAGCGTTGCGGCGTCTTTTGGGCGGGCGCGAATCCACGCTCGACCGGGTGTTCTCGGACCTCCCTCTCCGGCCCGGCGAAACCCACGTGATCCACGGCGCGCGGGGCGTCATGCCGGTGCTGGTGGCCGAGGTCGAACGCTCGGCCGGGCGGCGGGAGATCTATCTGCTGCCCGAACCCAAATCCCCGATGCTCGAAGCCGCCGACTGGGGCGTGGTCGAAAGCCTGCCCGTTCCGCTACTGCGTCTGGCGCCGAACGGACGCGTTTCGATGGCGAACGCACGCGCGCGCAAGCTGCTGGGCGTCGACGAGGTTTTGGGGCGTCTGTTCTCGGATCTTGTGGAAGGGTTGGGGCGGCCCGTGTCGGACTGGTTGTCCGAAGCTTGGGTGGGCCGCAATCTGGGCCGGACCGAAACCCTGCGCACGAGCGAGGGCGAGGACGAGACTTTCCTGCAAATCTCGCTGGAAAAGGTGCGTGACGACGAAGGCGATGCGCTTGTCGTCGTCATGAGCGATGCGACCGAATTGAAAACGCTCGAAACGCAGTTCGTGCAAAGCCAGAAGATGCAAGCGATCGGCCAGTTGGCCGGTGGGGTCGCGCATGATTTCAACAACCTGCTGACGGCGATCTCCGGGCATTGCGACCTGCTGCTTCTGCGTCACGACAACCCGGATGACGAGGATTTCCCTGACCTCAAACAGATCTCGCAGAACTCGAACCGGGCCGCCGCGCTTGTCGGTCAGCTTCTGGCGTTTTCGCGCAAGCAGACCCTGCGCCCGGACGTCATTGACCTTGCCGACAGCATGGCCGATCTCGTGCATCTCTTGGGGCGTCTGGTGGGGGAGACCATCACGCTCGACTATCTCCACGATCAGGACATCCGCCCGGTGCGCGCCGACAAACGCCAGTTGGAACAGGTCGTGATGAACCTCGTGGTCAATGCGCGCGACGCGATGCCCGGCGGCGGCACCATCCGTCTGGAGGTGCATAACGTGTATCTCGACCGTGCGCTGGAACGCGACCGCGTGCGGGTGCCACGCGGGGATTACGTCACCATTCGCGTGATCGACGCCGGCCACGGCATTCCGCCCTCGAGGATCGCCAAGATATTCGAGCCGTTCTACACCACCAAAGGCGCGGGCAAGGGCACCGGACTTGGCCTTTCCATGGCCTATGGCATCGTGAAACAATCCGGAGGGTTCATCTTCGTGGATTCCGTCGAGGGGTCGGGCACCACGTTCAGCCTGTATTTCCCTGTCTACGAACCGCCCGCCGACCACATGCTGTCACCGACCATGGTGGCCGAGAAGGAGCGCACGGATGCGGTCCTGCGCGAAGCCGCCGCGCGGATGATCGAGGACAAGCGCGCGCCCGCGCCGGCGACGCTGGAGGATGCCGAGAAGGCATCGGTGCCGAAACCGACGCATGATCCGAACCTCGAACGCAAGTCGGGCAATGTGCTGTTGGTCGAGGACGAGGCGCCGGTGCGCGCCTTCGCCTCCCGTGCGTTGGCGCTGCGCGGATATACGGTGCTCGAAGCCGACAGCGCCGAATCCGCGCTCGCCCTGCTCGAAGATCCGACGCTCAAGATCGACGTGGTGGTCACGGATGTCATCATGCCCGGCATGGACGGGCCGACCTGGGTAGCCAAGGCTCTTGAGGACCGACCCGGCGTCAAGGTCGTGTTCGTGTCGGGCTATGCCGAGGAATCGGTGTCCGAACACCAAAAGCGCATCCCGAACTCGGTGTTCCTGCCCAAGCCGTTTTCGCTTTCGGAACTGACCGCCACGGTCGCGGCCCAGATCCACTAGGTCAAGCGTCTGAAATAACGCGACTTTCCAGAAATCCACTCCGATCCTTCCTGCGCTAAAGGTTTGTTAACCAAGCTTGGCGCAAGGTGAATCCATAGAATTTTCTTGAAACGTTCTCTTTTGTTCTTCATGTAGAAAACCAGAACAAGAGGCGAACAAGAGCAACAATTGCTGCCCGGCTCCGGGTATGGAATAAGGATGGAAAACATGGCAACCGCAAACCTCCTGGACCTTGATATGAAACGCGACAGCGAGAAGCAGAAGGCGCTCGACAGCGCACTGGCGCAGATTGAACGCCAATTCGGCAAAGGCTCGATCATGAAGCTCGGCGCCGACAACCCGGTGGCCGAGATCGCTTCGACATCGACCGGCTCGCTCGGTCTCGACATCGCGCTGGGGATCGGCGGGCTGCCCAAAGGCCGGATCATCGAGATCTACGGCCCGGAAAGTTCGGGCAAAACGACGCTGACGCTGCATTGCGTGGCCGAGGAACAGAAAAAGGGTGGGGTCTGCGCCTTCGTCGACGCGGAACATGCGCTCGACCCGCAATATGCCAAGCGGCTGGGCGTCGACCTTGACGAACTCCTGATCTCGCAGCCCGACACCGGCGAACAGGCGCTGGAAATCGTCGATACGCTGGTGCGCTCGGGCGCGGTGAACATGGTCGTCGTCGACTCGGTCGCGGCCCTGACGCCGAAATCGGAACTCGAAGGCGACATGGGCGACTCCTCCGTCGGCGTGCAGGCCCGCCTCATGTCTCAGGCGATGCGCAAACTCACCGGCTCGATCGCGCGGTCGAACTGCATGGTCATCTTCATCAACCAGATCCGGATGAAGATCGGCGTCATGTTCGGCTCGCCCGAAACCACCACGGGCGGTAACGCGCTCAAATTCTACTCCTCCGTCCGTCTCGACATCCGCCGCATCGGCGCGATCAAGGACCGGGACGAAGTCGTGGGCAACGCGACCCGCGTGAAAGTGGTGAAAAACAAGGTGGCCCCGCCGTTCAAGCAGGTCGAATTCGACATCATGTATGGCGAAGGCATCTCGAAAACCGGCGAGCTTCTGGATCTCGGCGTCAAGGCCGGTGTGGTCGAGAAATCGGGCGCGTGGTTCAGCTATGGCGACGAGCGGATCGGGCAGGGGCGTGAGAACTCCAAGACCTTCCTCAAGGAAAATCCCTCCATCGCGCTTGAGATCGAGGACAAGATCCGCGCGGCGCATGGCCTCGACTTCGATATGGGCGGCGCCGACTTCGACGACGCGGACGTGGTCGAGGACTGATCGGTCGGAGACGGCCAACTCCGGAAAAGGCCCACGTGACGGGTGAAACCGGCGCGGAGAATACTCGGGAAAGGGCAGGCCTTGGCCTGTCCTTTTTCGTCGTGGTGGACAGTGGTCGTGACCCCCGATAAACCGGGCGGACCGAAACCAAGAATGCCCGGACCCGCGCCATGGCCAGCCTGAACGATATCCGCTCCACTTTCCTCAGCTATTTCGAAAAGAACGGCCACACGGTCGTCGACAGTTCGCCGCTCGTCCCGCGCAACGATCCGACGCTGATGTTCACGAACTCCGGCATGGTGCAGTTCAAGAACCTGTTTACCGGGGTCGAGCACCGCGACTACACCCGCGCGACCACCTCGCAGAAATGCGTGCGCGCCGGGGGCAAGCACAACGACCTCGACAATGTCGGCTACACGGCCCGTCACCACACCTTCTTCGAGATGCTCGGCAACTTCTCGTTCGGCGATTATTTCAAGAAAGAGGCGATTCCCTTCGCGTGGGAGCTCATCACGCGTGAGTTCGGCATCCCGAAAGACAAGCTTTATACGACGGTGTATCACACCGACGACGAAGCGTTCGAGATCTGGAAAAAGGTCGGCGTGCCGGAAGAGCGGATCATCCGCATCGCCACCTCGGACAACTTCTGGCAGATGGGCCCAACCGGCCCCTGCGGGCCCTGCACCGAGATTTTCTATGACCACGGCGACCACATCTGGGGTGGCCCTCCGGGTTCGCCCGAAGAGGACGGCGACCGGTTCATCGAAATCTGGAACGTCGTGTTCATGCAGAACGAGCAATTCGAAGACGGCTCGATGCGCGAACTGGACATGCAGTCGATCGACACCGGCATGGGGCTGGAGCGGATCGGCGCGCTGCTTCAGGGCAGCCACGACAACTACGACACCGACCTGTTCAAGGCGCTGATCGAGGCATCGGCCCATGCCACCGGCGTCGACCCCTATGGTGACCACAACGTGCACCACCGCGTGATCGCGGATCACTTGCGCTCGACCTCGTTCCTGATGGCCGACGGGGTGATGCCCTCGAACGAGGGGCGTGGCTACGTGCTGCGCCGGATCATGCGCCGCGCCATGCGCCATGCGCATCTGCTGGGGGCCAAAGACCCGGTGATGCACCGTCTTGTCCCGGAACTCGTGCGGCAGATGGGTCAGGCCTACCCGGAACTCGGACAGGCCCAGTCGATGATCGAGGAAACCCTGCTGACCGAGGAAACCCGGTTCCAGGCGACGCTTGATCGCGGCCTGAAACTGCTGGACGAGGAACTGGCGAAACTGCCCGAAGGTGCTGCGCTTCCCGGCGAAGCGGCGTTCAAGCTTTACGACACCTTCGGGTTCCCGCTCGACCTCACGCAGGATGCGTTGCGCGAAAAGGACCGGCTGGTGGACACCGAAGGCTTCGACGCGGCGATGGCCGAGCAAAAGGCGAAAGCGCGCGCCGCATGGTCGGGGTCCGGCGAAGCGGCGGATGCGACCGTTTGGTACGATATCGCCGAAGAAAAAGGCACGACCGAGTTCCTTGGCTACGACACCGAAAAGGCCGAGGGCCAGATCGTCGCGCTTGTCGCGGACGGCGACAAGACCGACAAGGTCGATACCGGCAGCGTTCAGATCGTCGTGAACCAGACGCCGTTCTACGCGGAAGCCGGGGGTCAGGTCGGCGATACCGGCACGATCACGACCGAGACCGGCAAGGCGCGTGTCACCGACACCAAGAAGGTGGCGGGCGTCTTCATCCATTTCGCCGAGGTGGTCGAGGGGTCGATCGAACGCGGGCAGGGCGCGGAACTGACGGTCGAGCATGACCGCCGTTCGGCCATTCGCGCCAACCACTCCGCCACGCACCTGTTGCACGAGGCGCTGCGCGAGGCGCTTGGCGATCACGTGGCGCAGCGCGGCTCGCTCAACGCGCCCGACCGTCTGCGGTTCGACTTCAGCCACAACAAGGCGCTGACGGCGGATGAGATCGGGCGGGTCGAACGCGATGTGAACGCCTACGTCCGGCAGAACACGCCGGTCGAAACCCGTATCATGGCCCCCGACGATGCGCGTGCGCTTGGCGCGCAGGCGCTCTTCGGCGAGAAATACGGGGACGAGGTGCGCGTCGTCTCCATGGGTCGCGCGGCGACCGGCAAGGGCGTCGACAAGGAAACCTATTCCATCGAATTGTGCGGTGGCACCCATGTGAAACGCACGGGCGACATCGGCGCGTTCGTTCTGACGGCTGAATCCGCCTCCTCGGCCGGCGTGCGCCGGATCGAGGCGCTGACAGGCGAGGCGGCGATGGGGGAACTGCGCCGCCGCGAAATGCTCATGTCCGAGGTCGAGGGACTTTTGAAAGTGTCCGAGCAGGACGTGCTGTCGCGACTTCAGGCCCTTCTGGACGAACGCAAGACACTGGCCGGGCAGGTCGACCAGTTGCGCCGGGAACTCGCCATGTCCGGTGGCGCAGGGGCCGGGCCGGACGCCGAACAGGTGAACGGCGTGGCGTTCTTCGCCCAGTCGCTGACGGGCGTGTCCGGTCGCGACCTGCCGCCGCTGATCGACGAGCACAAGGCGCGGCTCGGCTCTGGTGCCGTTCTGCTGATCGCGGATGTCGACGGCAAGGCGGCCGTGGCCGCGGGTGTGACGCCCGACCTGACCGATACGGTGTCGGCTGTCGACCTCGTGCGCGCGGCGGTGGCCGAACTTGGCGGCAAGGGCGGCGGTGGCCGCCCCGACATGGCGCAAGGCGGTGGCAAGGATGCCGCCAACGCAGATGCCGCGATCGCCGCGGCCAAATCGGTAATTGGAGGATAAGATGCCCGCACTCTGGATCGCGCACGTCACGGTCACCGACGCCGACGCCTATGGAAAATATGCCGAGCTTGCGGGCCCGGCCATCGCCAAGCATGGCGGCGCGTTCATCGCGCGCGGCGGGCGCTATGTGCAGCTTGAAGGCACGGATCGCCCGCGCAACGTGGTCGCGAAATTCCCGACCGTCGAGGATGCTGAGGCCTGTTATAACTCGCCCGAGTATCAGGCCGCACTCGACCACGCGCGTGGCGCGTCCGAGCGTGATCTGGTCATCATCGAGACGACTGAGTAACTCCCCGGCAAGAAACCGCCAAACAGACCCGAAACCGGGCGACTGGGCCTTTTCCAGCCGACCCGGTGATTCGGCAAAATTGTGGCATTGTTTCCGGCCCGGAAACGCGACGCTGGCTCTCATCACGCTGTTTCCAAAGGGGAAACCTAGCATGTTTCGAACATGCCACAGGATTGGTGCCAAAACTGAACCGATTCAGCCGGATTTGGGGGATTTTACCTAAAACCAAGGAATATCGGGGGTTTAACGGGGTGGAAACGAGAATTCCTGTCGCGCAACTGTGAAAAACTTAGTTAAGGTTCATTTACCAACAATTCATTTGGGAGATCGATCAATGAAAAAACTGATTGCTGGCGCTGTGCTCGCTTCGGCCTTCGCTGCCCCGGCTTTTGCCTGGGAAGGTCACGTTGTGGCCTGCTATGACAAAGTCTGGGTACCGGCCTCGTACGCCTACTCGAAGAAGCTGATCATGGCGGCTCACACCGAGTGGGAGCACAACAAGAAAGGTCAGATGGTCAAGGTGCATTACCCGGCCGTCTACAAAGAGATCAAGACCATGACGGCCCCCGGCCACTACGTCGCCAAAGCGGCGAAGTGCAAGTAAGGGCTTAAGTCCAAGCTGCCATGGCAAGCCTTTGGGCGTGGGGGGCGATCTCCACGCCCTTTTTCGTGCATTAACCTTAACGCCCGCCCGCGACCTGCCGGAAGAATTCCGGAGCGCGGGCATAATTGTGCCGCATTTGTCGACAATGCTTCGGTTTGAAAAAGACTGAGGAACGAGCAATGCGCAGGGCAATCCTGACACTCCTTTTCATCGCCGCCGCCGGGTCGGTGTCGGCCGAGGAGCGCTATATCAACATCGGCAACGACCGGGTGAAATTGCTGGCTTGTTTCAACGAGGTGATGGTTCCGGCCAAATACTCGGTGAAAAAGGTTCTGATGGAACCCGCACGGCAGGCCTATGTGAAGCGGTCGACGGGCCGGGTCGAGCTGGTCGAATATCCGGCGGTCTACCGCGAAGAGCGGACGCTGGTCGAAGCCTCCTACAAGCTGATGAAACCCATTCCCTGCAACTGAGCAGGGTCGCGCCATGAAAAAAGGCCGGGCGGGAAACCGCGCCGGCCTTTCGTCGTGTTCGATTTTTCGCGATCAGGCCGACTTGGCCGCGCGCTTGCGCTCATGCGGGTCGAGATGGCGCTTGCGCAGGCGGATCGCGTTCGGCGTGACTTCGACCAGTTCGTCGTCGTTGATATAGGCGATGGCCTGTTCCAGCGACATGCGGCTGATCGGGGTCAGGCGCACCGCGTCATCGGTGCCCGAGGCGCGCACGTTGGTCAGCTTCTTGCCCTTGAGCGGGTTCACCTCGAGGTCGTTGTCGCGCGAGTGTTCGCCGATCACCATGCCCTGATAGACCTTCTCCTGCGGCTCGACGAACATCTTGCCGCGCTCTTCGAGGTTCCACAGCGCGTATGCCACGGCCTCGCCATCTTCCATCGAGATCAGAACGCCCGCCCGACGGCCCGGGATCGCGCCCTTGTGCGGGGTCCAGCCGTGGAACACGCGGTTCAGAACGCCGGTGCCGCGCGTGTCGGTGAGAAACTCGCCGTGGTAGCCGATCAGACCGCGCGACGGCACGTGGGCCACGATGCGCGTCTTGCCCGCGCCCGCCGGTTTCATCTCGACCAGATCGCCCTTGCGCGCGCCGGTGATCTTTTCGATGACCGCGCCGGAATAGTCGTCGTCCACGTCGATGGTGACTTCCTCGACCGGCTCCATCCGCACGCCATCCTCTTCGCGCATGATGACCTGCGGGCGCGAAATCGACAGTTCGAACCCTTCGCGGCGCATGTTTTCGATCAGCACGCCCATCTGGAGCTCGCCGCGCCCCGACACCTCGAAGGCCTCGCCGCCCGGCGTGTCCTTGATCTTGATCGCGACGTTGCTTTCGGCCTCTTTCATCAGCCGGTCCCGGATCACGCGCGACTGCACCTTTTTGCCGTCACGACCGGCAAGCGGGCTGTCGTTGATGCCGAAGGTCACGGTGATGGTCGGCGGGTCGATCGGCTGAGCTTCGAGCGGTTCTTCGACCGCAAGCGCGCAGATCGTGTCTGACACGGTGGCCTTGCCCATCCCGGCGAGCGAAACGATGTCGCCCGCAACAGCCTCGTCGATCTCGGTCTGGCCGAGACCACGGAAGGCGAGGATCTTGGACACCCGGAATTGTTCGATCTTCTGCCCGATGCGGCTGATCGCCTGCACCGTGGCGCCCGCCTTCAGCTTGCCGCTCTCGACACGGCCGGTGAGGATGCGCCCGAGGAACGGGTCGGCACCCAGGGTGGTCGCCAGCATCTTAAAGTCCTCGCCCTGATGGGCAAGCTGACGGGGCTTCGGGACGTGGTTCACGATCAGCGCGAAGAGCGCCGAGAGATCCTTGCGCGGCCCGTCGAGGTCGGCATCGGCCCAGCCGGAACGGCCCGAGGCGTACATATGCGGGAAGTCGAGCTGGTCGTCATCGGCGCCGAGGTTGGCGAACAGGTCGAATACCTCGTCCAGCGCGCGGTCGGGCTCGGCGTCGGGTTTGTCCACCTTGTTCAGCACGACGATCGGGCGCAGGCCAAGCGCCAGCGCCTTGGAGGTGACGAACTTGGTCTGCGGCATCGGGCCTTCGGCGGCATCGACCAGCAGGACCACGCCATCGACCATCGACAGGATACGCTCCACCTCACCGCCGAAATCGGCGTGGCCGGGGGTGTCGACGATGTTGATGCGCGTGCCTTTCCATTCGACCGAGGTGGCTTTCGCAAGGATCGTGATCCCGCGCTCCCGCTCGAGGTCGTTGGAATCCATCATCCGCTCGGACGTGGCCTGATTTTCGCGAAACGCGCCCGACTGCTTCAAAAGCTCGTCCACGAGGGTCGTCTTGCCGTGGTCGACGTGGGCGATGATGGCGATATTGCGAATTTCCATTGCGGGGTCCTTGTCCTGCTCGCGGGTCGCTTACAGGCGGACGGGCGGAATGGCTAGGGGCAAAGCGGCGTCAAAGCGTGGCGAGCCAGTCGATGAGCGCCTTGTTGACCGCTTCGGGCGCTTCCTGCTGGGTCCAGTGGCCGACACCGGGCAGGCGGTGCACGCCGCGCAGGTCGGCCAGCGTCTTGGGCAGGAGATCCTCGGGCGGGGTGCGGAACATAGTCAGCACCGGGTCACGGTCGCCATAAAGGAAAAGGCTCGGCTGCTGGATGATCGGGTTCGACGGGTGCGCCTTGAGAAACGCGTGATCCTCGCGCTGATTGCGGTATCGGTTGAGCGGGCCGCGAAACCCGGAGGTGCGGAAATCTGCGGCGTAGCTGTCGAGGTCATCTTGCGTCAGCCACGGCAGCGGCAGATCGGGCCGGGGCAGACCCTTGAGCACCGGGTCGCCATGCGCCTTGTCGGTGGGCCATCCGTTCGGCGGGCAGTCGCCGGACCACGCGTAGTAGAACTTGGCGAGGCTGTCTTCGACATCCGCCTCCAACTCGGCTTCGGCCACGCCTTCGTCCTGAAAATAGACCTGATAGAAGAAGCGGCCCTTGTCGGTAAAAAGCTTGTGGTAAAGGTCGATCGGCGCGACGTCGCCGGGCGGCGCATAAGGCACGGAAAGCCCAGCGACGGCGCGAAACTGCTCAGGGAAGAGCCGCGCGGTGTTCCATGCCAAGGGCGCGCCCCAGTCATGCCCGACAATGACGGCGGGTTCATCCGACAACGCCTGCGCGAGACCCAGAAAGTCGCGCGTCATGACCTCCATCGCATAGGCCGAAACGGCCCCCGGCGCGTCCGAATTGCCGTAACCGCGCACATCGGGAATACACACGCGATAACCCGCTTCCACCAGCGGCGACACCTGCTTGCGCCAGCTATACGCGGTTTCGGGGAAGCCGTGGACGAGGATGACGAGCGGCCCGTCGCCCTCGATGCGCGTGGCCAGCCGAATGCCGTTCGTCTCGATAAAGCTCTTGTCGGTCATGTCGTCCTCCCGCAGCCATTGGGCGCCTGCGTGGGCCGGCTGTCAAAACCTCCGCTGCGTCAGCCTTTGGCGATGTAGCGGTCGCGACGGTGGTTGAGCGCGATCAGGATGTTCAGGAAGGCCGCGCCAAGCAGCGACCAGATCACCACCTTCGGCTCGAACAGGAAGAAGGCGACGATGAAAACACCCGCATCGAAGATGAGCTGCGTCAGGCCCGCCCGAAAGTCGAACCGGTCCTGAAGATACAGCGCAAGCATCCCGATCCCGCCAAGCGATGCCCCGTGACGAAAGAAACTCAAAAGCCCCATACCGGCCAGAACCGAACCGATGATCGCCCCGTAGGCGGGATGCGGCAGGTCGAGCGTGATGGTATCTGCGAAAAACTCCGACACGGTCGACATCAGGATGACGGCGATGAAGCTCTTGATCGTGAACATCCAGCCCATGCGCAGGGCGGCGAAGACGTAGAACGGAAGGTTCAGGAGGAAAAAGACCAGACCGAAGGGCCAGCCGCCCAAGTAGGACAGGATCAGAGCGGTTCCCGCGATCTGGCCGGTGAACAGCCCGGCGGTTTGCAGGAACACGATGCCGAGCGCGACGAGTGTCGTCGCGATGACATATGCGACGGCGTCCTCGACCAGCGAGTGTCGGTCGGGCGGGGCGGAGAGCAGAAGCATCTAGTGCGGGGCCGTCTTGGAAAACAGGTGAATGACGAAGATCCCGCCAAGGATCATCGCCATGCCGAAGATCGCGGCGGGGTCGAGCCGCTGACCGAACACGACGAAGCCGATGAAGGCGATCAGCACGATGCCCAGCCCCGACCAGATCGCATAGGCGATGCCGACCGGCAGGAACTTGAGCGCCCAGCCGAGCAGCGCGAAGGAAATGCCATAGGCGATCACCACGACGATGCTGGGGGCGAGCCGCGTGAACTGCTGGCTCGCCTGAAGCGCGGTGGTCCCGATGGTCTCGGCGACCACGGCGAAGAAAAGGATGAGATAGGGCATCAGGCGTCCACGTTGTCGGTGATCCAGTCGAGGTAATCCTGCGCCCCCCACACGATCGGGAGCGCGGTGATCTGCGGCACGTCATAGGGGTGCGTTTCGCGCACCTTGTCGGCCACCACGGGCAGCGCCAAAGCAAGCGTCTTGCCGGTGAGAAGCCATTCGGGCTCGCGCTCGATCTCGTCGTTCCAACGATAGACCGATGTGACCGCGCTGACTTGCCCACAGGCGATGAGCCGCGCGTCGACCAGCGCCGCGGCAGCCGCCTGCGCGCTCTCGGCGTCCGGATAGGTGATGTGAAGTTCGACCGCGTCGACCATGCTCGCCTCCTGCTTCGGGTCAGGCTAGGCGCGGGCGTCGGGGAAGGGAAGAGGTCGCGCGCGTTCAGACCGTCACGTCGCACAGGCCGATGACGGCTTGCGCTTTGCGCGCCCGTTTGCGCAATCGCCGGGCATGTCGTGCCGCCTCGGCGCGGGTGACGAGCGGGCGGGCAGAGCGTTCATGCCGGAGCCCAGGCGGAAGGCTATTCCCCAACGCGCGCCGGGTCATCGGGCCAAGGTGCAGGCTTTCGCAAGGGGCGCCGTCCGCAATCAGCACTTCGTGGTGCGCGAGCAGAAGATGAACATAGGTCGCGACCGAACGCCCATGAAGAACGCGCGCGCCCGGCAGATCGGTCAGGCCGATCGCTGGGGCCAGAACCTCATCCACCCCGAAACTGCGCCGAACCTCGCCCCCGCGCAAAAGCACTCGGTGTTGGGGGGACACGACGAGGGTGCGGCGTGGCCAGCCGCCCCCAAGGCTGCCGGGCGCGAAGGACACCGGGCGATTTCGGTTGGGGAACCGTCCCAGCGATACTCGGCGCGCCCCGGTCCAGCACAAGACCTGCGCGCCATGGTCGAGCGTGCGCACGAGGTCGCCGGGCCCAAGACGCTCCGCCGGAACCGGACCGGACGGCGTGTCGATCATCGTGCCCGCCGTGAAACAGACCACGCCCGCATATGCGACCGTGTTCGTGTCGCCCGTGCTGCTGCTGTTCAGCGCGACATCGCTGCTCGCCTTCGGGTAGAACGTGGCCCCCGGCGGCACGTAGTAATAAGGCACCTGAGGCGAGAAGCCCACGTTGGTGCCGTCGATGGTGATGATCCAGACTTCGGCGCCGGAACCGTCGACCAGCGAAAATTCCGAGTAGACCGTGCTGCCCGCCGCATAGGTGACGCCGTTCAGGGTGACCTCTTCGGCAAGCACCGCCATCGCCCCGGTCTCGGCATTATTGTCCTCGAGCATCCCGTCATCGTCGATGACCTTGAGGTGCACCGGGCCAGCCCCGGTATAGGTATAGGTCTGCCCGATCCAAGTCGGACTCGAGGGGTCGTAGTTCAGGGCCCCAGGATCGTTGGCGTCGAGGTCGGTGTCGCGGTGATCCGGGGTAAGCGCCGCCGGAATCGACACGGCGGACCAGTCGTAGACTCCGATGATCGGCATGGCACGCTCCCCTTCTGCGCCGAAACGCAGGGCGAAAGGTAGCGGGCTTGGGTTACGGAAGGGTTGAGGGCCTTAGCCCAGCGCCTTTTGCAGGTTCTCGTCCACAGCGTCGAGGAAGCCGGTGGTGGTGAGCCATCCCTGATCCGGGCCGACCAGAAGGGCGAGATCCTTGGTCATCTGCCCGCCCTCGACGGTCGCGATCACGACGGCCTCGAGCGTTTCCGCGAACGACTTGAGCTTGGCATTGTCGTCCAGCTTGGCGCGGTGCTTCAGCGCCCCGGTCCAGGCATAGATCGAGGCGATCGAATTGGTCGAGGTCGCCTCGCCCTTCTGGTGCTGTCGGTAATGGCGGGTGACGGTGCCGTGGGCCGCCTCGGCCTCGACGATTTTGCCGTCCGGGGTCATGAGTTGGCTGGTCATCAGCCCGAGCGAGCCATAGCCCTGCGCCACGGTATCGGACTGCACGTCGCCGTCGTAGTTCTTACAGGCCCAGACATAGCCGCCCGACCATTTCAGCGACGAGGCGACCATGTCGTCGATCAGCCGGTGTTCGTACCACAGGCCCAATTCGTCGAATTGGTCCTTGAATTCCTCGTCAAAGACCTGCTGGAACAGGTCCTTGAAGCGCCCGTCATAAGCCTTGATGATCGTGTTCTTGGTGGACAGGTAGACGGGCCACTTGAGGTTGAGGCCATAGTTGAAGCTCGCCCGCGCGAAGTCGATGATGCTCTCATCGAGGTTGTACATCGCCATCGTCACGCCCGCGCCGGGGGCGTCATAGACCTCGCGCTCGATGACGGTGCCGTCCTCGCCTTCGAACTTCAGCGTGATCTTGCCCTTGCCGGGGAAGGTGAAATCGGTGGCCTTGTATTGATCGCCGAAGGCATGGCGCCCGACGACCACCGGCTTGGTCCAGCCCGGCACGAGGCGCGGCACGTTCTTGCAGATGATCGGTTGGCGAAACACCACGCCGCCCAGAATGTTGCGGATCGTGCCGTTGGGCGACTTCCACATCTTCTTCAGCCCGAATTCCTCGACCCGCGCTTCGTCCGGCGTGATGGTGGCGCATTTCACGCCGACGCCGACCTCCTTGATCTTCATCGCCGCGTCCACGGTGATCTGATCGTCGGTCTCGTCGCGCTTCTGGATCGACAGATCGTAATAGAGCAGGTCGATGTCGAGGTAAGGCGCGATCAACTGCGTCTTGATGAGATCCCAGATGATGCGGGTCATCTCGTCCCCGTCGATATCGACGATGGGGTTGTCGACCTTGATCTTGTCCATGCGGCGCGCTCCTGCGGGATGAGAGTCGCGGGAAGCCTAGCGCCTTTGCAGGTGCAGCGAAAGCGGGGTGGAGGTGTTCGTGCGTGGCGCGTGCGGATGGGACGGGAGCGAGGGGCCAGCCCCTCGCGCTCCCCGAAGTATTTATGAAACAGAGAAGATCAGGCGGGCCAGTCGGGTTTGCGCTTTTCGATGAAGGCCTGAATGCCCTCGGCGGTGTCCGTGTCCATCATGTTGTGGACCATGACGTCGCCGGTGAAGGCATAGGCGGCATCCAGTGGCATCTGGAGTTGTTCGTAGAAGGCTTGTTTGCCGATCTTGACGGCCGAGGCGAGTTTTTCGGCCACAGTCGTGGCGAGCGCGGTCGTCTCGGCTTCGAGGTCTTCGGGGGCGACGACACGGTTGACGAGGCCAAGCTCGCGGGCGCGGCTGGCGTCGATGAACTCGCCCGTTGTCAGCATTTCGAACGCCTGTTTGCGCGGCACGTTGCGGCTGAGGGCGACCATGGGCGTGGAGCAGAAAAGGCCGATGTTCACGCCGTTCACGCCGAACCGGGTGCCGGTCGCGGCGACCGCCATGTCGCAGGAGGCGACGAGTTGGCAGCCCGCGGCGGTGGCGATGCCGTGTGCGCGCGCGATGACCGGCTGGGGCAGGGTGGGGATCATCTGCATGACTTCGCCGCAGCGGGTGAAGAGGTCCGCGAAATAGGCGCGCCCGCCGTCCTCGCTTTGCCGCCCGGCCTGCATTTCCTTGAGGTCATGGCCCGCGCAGAACGCCTTGCCCGCGCCCGCCAGAACCACGGCCTTGATCGAACGATCCTCGCGCAGCGCCGCGAATTCGGCCTTGAGCGCGGCGAGCATGGCGTCGGACAGCGCGTTCAGCTTGCCCGGATCGTTCAGTGTCAGCGTCGCGATTGACGCCACGTCCTCGCGCAGCAGGATATCCGTCATCTTGTCCTCCCTTGTCCGTTGACCAACGATAGGCGCGACATGAGGGAGGATAAAGATGCAGTTGAAGATGTCGCTGGACGAGTTGAACGTGTTCCTCGTCGAGCATTTCCCGCAGGTGGCCGGCGATTTCGAGGTGCTGGACGTGTCCCCGATGCGGATCACCACCCGCGCGCTGGTGGATGACAAGCATCTCAGGCCCGGCAACACCGTGTCGGGTCCGACCATGTTCGCGCTGGCGGATGTGTCGGTTTACCTCGGCATCCTCGCCATGATCGGGCCGAAGGCGCTGGCGGTCACGACGAACTGCGCCATCGACTTCATGCGCAAGCCCGTCGCCAATGCGAACCTGCGGGCCGAGACGCGGATTCTGAAGCTCGGCAAAGTCCTCGCCGTGGGCGATACGCTCATCTACTCTGAAGGTCAGGATGCGCCGGTCGCGCGGGCGGGGCTGACCTATTCGATCCCGCCGGAGCAATGACGGCCCGTTGATTTGGGTCAAGGTCGGGCGCCGGGAACACATGCAGTATCCGTAATGTGAACGGATCGGGAGAGACAGGATGACCGAGGCAACGGGCGACGCCATTGCGGGAAACCGGCTGGAGCATTTTCCCATCACCTTCTTCGCCATCGTCATGGGGCTTCTGGGCCTGACGCTGGCCTTGCGCGCCTCGGCCCCCGTGCTGGGGTGGACCGAAGTGGTGGCCGAGGTCATGGTCTGGGTGGCCGTCGGTGTGATGGTCACCATCGCCGCGTTCTACCTCGCCAAGCTGCTGCGCCACCCCCGCGCCGTGATCGAGGAGTGGCAGCATCCGGTGCGGATCGCGTTTTTCCCGACGATGACGATTTCTCTGCTTCTGCTGGCGACCGCCCTGCGCGACACCCATCCGGCCCTGTCCGAGCCGCTCTGGATCGTCGGGGCCGCCGGGCAGGCGGTGCTGACCATCGCGGTCGTGACCGGCTGGATCAGCCATCGGTCGTTTCAGGTCGGGCACCTGACGCCGGCGTGGTTCATTCCGGCCGTCGGCAACGTGATCGTCCCGGTGGCCGGCGCGCGCATGGGCTATATCGAACTGTCGTGGCTTTTCTTCGCGGGCGGCATGATGTTCTGGGGCGTGCTCCTGACCCTCGTCATGAACCGGCTGGTGTTTCACGACCCGATCCCGGCCCGGCTGTTTCCGACGATGGTGATCCTGATCGCGCCGCCGTCGGTCGCCTTCGTGGCCTATATCGCGATGGTGGGGGCCGTCGACGGGTTCGCACGTAGCCTGATCTATATCGCCTATATCTTCGCGGCCCTCGTGGTGGCTCAGATTCCGCGCCTCGCCCGGATTCCTTTCGCCCTGAGCTGGTGGGCCCTGTCGTTCCCGCTGGCCGCGCTGTCGATCGCGTCGTTCCTGTTCGCGCGGCTGGAAGGGACGGCGGCGCATCAGGCCATCGGCCTTGGGGTGCTGGTGATCCTGATCCTCGTCGTGATCGATCTGGTCTACCGCACGGTTCTGGCCACGTTGCGGGGCGAAATCTGCCGTCCTGAGTGACGCGGCGGGGTTTGCCCGCTCCGAAAGGATTCGGGCGGCTACGGTTTGCATGCGGGCGATGCGGGGGCGTCGTATGGCCGCGCCACTTCGATCGTATGCAATCGGTGGTCAATGTGCCGGGCCGAGGCGGGATTGTCTCCGCCCCGGTAACGAGACAACGTGTTTCTTCTACCGGCTCTTAACTTTCGCTCGGAGATTGGACCATTTCGGTTATTCTGGAATCGCAAGGAACGAGCCGCAAGTCCATGAAAGAACATACGAAAGCGGTCTTGGAGGCCTGTACGGGGCAACTCGTCGCGCTGGGGCTTATGCGCCGGCGCCGTGGCCTTGCCGTCTGGCAGATGAATGACGAGATGTGGGGGGGCGTCGGGATGCAGGCGCAATTCCTGCGCTCGGGCGCGATGCGCGTCATTCCGGTGCCGCAGGTCGTGTGGGATCCGGTCGAGCAACTCGTCGCACATGGCAAGGGAACCGGGTATCGCCCGTGGAGCGCGACGGCGATCACGCGGTCCCGTGTCGTGCTGCCCGAAAAACGCATGGGGCCGTTCGAGTTCCGCGATCCCGAAGTGCAGGGGGCGATGCTGGACAAGTTCGGCGTCTTCGTGCGCCAGCGTCTGATCCCCACGATCCTCGAAATGGCGGATGAGCGTGAGATTCTGCGCCATTACCGTGCCGAGGCCTACAAGGGGCTGGGGCGCGCCGAACATGCGCTGGCGATCCTCGCCTGGACCCATAAGAGCCTTGAACTCGAGGATGACTTCGGGTCGCTCCTCAGGCAGCAAACGCAGGACGAGACCCGGGCGAGCCTCGAGGCGTTTCACCACCGTTTGCGCGGGTCCGAGGAGGCGCGGGCACTCATCGCACCGGAAATCCGGCCCGAATAGGTGGGGTAAAATAATACCCAAATTGCAAGCCATTGAAATCGCTTGCATTTGCCGGAAACAAAGCGCTTGACCGGACGCGCGAAATCACTAAAACCGCGCCATCCGACAACCCACCAAGGGCCGAATGACATGAAAACCTTTTCTGCAACCCCTGCAGATATCGACAAGAAATGGGTCGTGATCGACGCTGAAGGCGTTGTTCTGGGCCGTCTTGCCTCGATCATCGCCATGCGTCTGCGTGGCAAGCACAAGCCCAGCTTCACCCCGCACATGGATTGCGGTGACAATGTCATCGTCATCAATGCCGACAAGGTGCAGCTGACCGGCAAGAAGCGTGCCGACAAGATCCATTACTGGCACACCGGCTTTCCGGGCGGGATCAAGAACCGCACCGCCGGCCAGATCCTCGAAGGCGAATACCCCGAGCGTCTCCTGACCCTCGCGGTCAAGCGCATGCTGCCGGGCAACCGGCTGAGCCGCCAGCAGATGACCAACCTGCGCGTCTACGCCGGGGCCGAGCATCCGCATGAGGCCCAGTCGCCCGAAGTGCTGGATGTCAAATCCATGAACAAAAAGAATTCGCGTGAGGGCTGATCATGGCTGAAGAAATCAAATCGCTTGATGAGCTGAACTCGGTCGTCGAAGGCACCGAAGGCGAAACCGTCATCGAAACCTCGGCGCCGCGCGAACCCGTTCGTGACGAGCTGGGCCGTTCCTATGCCACCGGCAAGCGCAAGGACGCGGTCGCCCGCGTCTGGATCAAGCCGGGCTCCGGCAAGGTCACCGTCAACGGCAAGGAGATGGACAA
Organism: Maritimibacter alexandrii; assembly: GCF_005871115.1. NCBI lineage: Bacteria > Pseudomonadati > Pseudomonadota > Alphaproteobacteria > Rhodobacterales > Roseobacteraceae > Maritimibacter > Maritimibacter alexandrii. The sequence goes on along the minus strand of NZ_SWKQ01000011.1, from coordinate 839,981 downwards.
GTACTTCGCCCGTCCCGTGCTCCAGATGATCCTGCGTCAGCCCTTCACCGTCGCCGGTGTCGAAGGCGAATTCGACGTGATGGCGACCGTCGTGGGCGGTGGTCTTTCGGGGCAGGCCGGTGCGGTCAAGCACGGCATCTCGAAGGCGCTGCAACTCTACGAACCGTCGCTGCGCCCGGCGCTCAAGGCCGCGGGTTTCCTGACCCGTGACAGCCGCGTCGTGGAACGGAAGAAATACGGCCGTGCGAAAGCCCGCCGCAGCTTCCAGTTCTCGAAGCGCTGATCCCAAGGGATCGTTTATGTCGGAAGGGCCGCTCGTTGGAGCGGCCCTTTCTCGTTTGAAATCATCAATTTGAAAGATGTTCCTAAATCTGCGCCGCAGCGTTTGAGGGCCATTAACCGACGAGAAAGACAAGCCGCGTAGGGTCTCGCACCATGTCCCCGATCCCGGGGAAATGTCCTGCAACGGAGACCCGACATGAAATCACTTCTCGCCACCGCGCTGGCCCTGGGCCTCGCGACCCCCGTTCTCGCCGACGATGCCTCCACGGCGATGGGGGCCTTTCTCGATGAAAATGTCGCGCCCTGGGCGACGGACCCGGTTCTCGTCGATGCGATCCGCGCCCAGAACGAAGCGCACGCGGGCCTGACGCAGGCCAATATCGACGCAATGGATCAGGCGTGGCGAAACGAGGTGGGGCAGGCCGACACCCCGACCATTTCGCGCGTCATCGACAGCGCGGCATCGGATTTTTTGCGTGCGCGTGTCGATGCCTCGGCCGGGGCCATCACCGAAGTGTTCATCATGGACGATCACGGCCTGAACGTCGCGGCTTCGGCGACGACCTCCGACTTCTGGCAGGGCGACGAAGCCAAGTTCTCCGAAACCTACGGTGTGGGTGCCGACGCACGCCATTTCTCCGAGATCGAAAAAGACGAATCGACACGCTCGTATCAGGGCCAAGCGTCCTTCGCGATCACCGATCCGGACAGCGGCGAGGTCATCGGTGCGATGACTGTCGGCATCAACGCCGAAGCCCTGTTCTAATCCAAGACGACCAACTGGAGACGCAAGGTCATGGACAAGACTGAGAAATCCCAAAAGCGCGGCGGTGTCCGCATCAATTCGATCTTCTTGAAGCTCGCGGGCGTCATCTTTGTCATGTCGACCTTGCTGACCGCCCTGACGTCGTGGCTCTACACGGGCGCGGCGGTCTACGAACTCGAAACCGTGTTGAAGCATTCGGCGCTGGAAATCTCCGAGATGACGGCTGAGTCCTTGGGCGGCGCGATCGCCTTCGGCGACGCCGAAGACATTTCGGCGCAGATTCACGGCCTGACCGACCATGAAAACGCCGAGACGGTGCATGGCCTTGCAACGAAAGCGGACGGAAGCGTGATTTCCGCGGGAGGGCAGGCACCGGACCTCGAAAGCGAACTCGCGACATTGGCGGAACGCGCAGTGGGGACCGGTGAAACGGTCGTGTCCGGAGACGGCTACAACATCGCCGTGCCCGTGTTTTACGGTGAACGCGACAGTGCCGTGGGCGCTGTGGCCTTGGCCTGGACGGCTGAACACCTTATCGCCGAAGCGCGACTGGTTCAGAACCGCGTCATCCTGATCTCGGCCGCTGTCGTGCTGGCGGGGCTGCTCCTCATGATGGCCGGAATCCGCGCCTGGATCACCAAGCCTCTCGTCGACGTCTCTAGGATCGTCGACGAGGTGTCGCGCGAGAACTACGACATCGACATCAAGACGGCGCGGCGCGGCGACGAACTCGGCGATCTCGGGAAATCCGTCGACAGCCTTCGCATGACATTGAAGATGGGTACCGAACTGGCGCAGGAAAACCGGTTCCGTGGCAAAGCGTTTGAGGCCTCCTCCGCCGCCATCATGATGGCGAGCGCCGACATGCGCATCATGTCGGCGAACAACTCGGTCATGGAGATCATGCGCAAGTTTCGGACCGATTTCGAAAAGGCCGCGAAAGGGTTCGACCCCGAGAACGTCGTCGGCACCGACATGGACTTCTTCCATCCCGGCGCGTTGAAGGACAAGGTGCGCCGACTGCTCGGTGATCCCGCCAATCTTCCCTACAAGGCGAACATCAGCGTCGGCGAAGGCCGCTTCGAACTGGTCATCAGCAGCGTCGAAAACGATGACGGTTCGCTCGAAGGCTACGTGATCGAATGGTCCGACAAGACCGAGCAATACATGAACGAGGCGATCCTGACGGCCATCGAGTCGAACCAGATCAAGGCCGAATTCGGCGTCTCGGGCGAACTTCTCGACGCGAACGCCCTGTTCCGCTCGGCCTGCAACATGGGAACCGGAGACCTGCGCGGCGTCCGCACCGACGAGGTGTTCGACTTCGACACGACCTTGGCCGAAGAGCGTGGCACCGTTTTCGACCGCCTTCGCAAGGGCCAGACCGTCTATGGATCGTTCAAGCTGAAGCGGCGCGGGGGCGGCGTCACGATCGTGGACGGCGGTTTCACACCCGTTCAGGACGTACACGGGAAACTTCTGCGCATCATTCTGGTCGGAAACGACGTGACCGAAGACCGTGAAGCCATCGACCGGGCCGAAGCGGAACGCCAAGCGGCCAAGGTCACACAGGACAAGGTCGTGGACGCGCTACGCGAAGGTCTGGAAGCTCTGGCCGAGGGCGATCTGATGACCCGGATCGACGAAGCTTTCACCGAGGATTACGAACAACTGCGCAACGACTTCAACAAGGCGGCCGACAAGCTGCTGGAGGCGATGCGCGGCGTGATCGAGAACGCCGATCTCATCACCGGCGAGGCGGCCGAGATTTCCACCGCCGCGGACGACCTGTCGGCCCGGACCGAGAAACAGGCGGCAACGCTGGAGGAAACCGCCTCCGCGCTCGATCAACTCACCTCTTCGGTGCGGTCGGCGGCTGATGGCGCGACCCATGCCAACGAGATCGTCGACAAGGCCCGCGAAAACGCGGAAGCCTCGGGCGAGGTCGTGCGCGAGGCAGTGACGGCGATGGGCGAGATCGAAAACTCGTCGACCCAGATCTCCAAGATCACCGGCGTCATCGACGATATCGCGTTCCAGACCAACCTTCTGGCCCTGAACGCGGGCGTCGAGGCGGCTCGGGCCGGCGAAGCGGGGCGCGGCTTCGCCGTCGTCGCCTCGGAGGTCCGGGCGCTGGCGCAGCGGTCATCCGATGCCGCGCGCGAAATCAACGAGCTGATCTCGGCTTCGGGCGGCCAGGTCAAACGCGGCGTGGACCTCGTCGGACAGGCGGGCGAGGCGCTGAAGGGGATCGTCGAAAGCGTGTCGGAAATCTCCAAACATGTCTCCGAGATCGCGGTGAGCTCGCGTGAACAGAGCTCGGGCCTTGCCGAAATCAACGCGGCGGTGAACCAGCTCGATCAGGTGACCCAGCAAAACGCGGCGATGTTCGAGCAGACGACCGCGGCGAGCCATGCGCTGACCCGTGAAGCCGAAACGCTGGCCCGGACCATGGGCCGCTTCCAGACCGGCGCCCCGGCCCGCGAGGCGGCTGCCCCCGTGGCCTTCACGACCAAACGCGACACCGCACCCGCGCGATCGCCAGCCAGCGCGGCCCGAGCGACCGGGACCACCGCCACCGCCGTGTCGCAGGCGCCCGACGATGATGGGTGGGACGAATTCTGAGGGACGGGGTGCCAATGAACCGTCCCCGCCGTGTCCTGATCGTGGACGACTCCTCAACGATGCGAAAACTAATCCGCACCGGCCTCGAAGGAGACAATCGTCTTGAGATCGTTGGCGAAGCGTCCTCAGCGCGCGAAGCGCGAGATATGGTAAAGGCCCTGAGCCCCGATATCATGACGCTCGATATTGAAATGCCGGGCATGGACGGGCTGCAATTCCTGGAAAGGTTGATGCGGTCCCGGCCTATGCCGGTCGTCATGGTGTCTTCGCTGACGGCCAAGGGCAGCGAAGCGGCTTTACGCGCCCTGTCCCTCGGTGCGCTTGACTGTGTGGAGAAACCTCGGTTCGGCGAAACGCGGTCCACCCTCGCGCATCTTGCTGAATTGCTCTTCGAGCTTTCAACCTCGAGCATAGCGCCGCGACGGGACAGGCTGCGCCCAAAAAAGGTCCCGCAAGCGAATGATTTCCGATGGAACGGAAAAACCATCCTGATTGGGGCATCTACGGGTGGTGTCGAAGCATTGGAACGCGTCTTCTCCGAGTTTCCCGAGAATTGCCCGCCGACGATGGTGACCCAGCATATGCCCGAGAATTTTCTGGCGAGTTTCGCGGTTCGACTGAACGCAGCCGTTGTCCCGCGGGTCCGCCTAGCCCGCGAAAAAATGCGCGTAGAGCAGGGCGAGATCGTGATCGCACCCGGCGGCCACTATCACTTGCACATCGACGCGGATGAGCCATTCCAGACAAACCTCGTCACCGCGCCGAAGCGTTCCGGCCATCGCCCGTCAGTCGATGAGATGTTCTTGTCCGCGGTCCCTCACGCGTCATCGATTGTGGCGGCGCTCTTGACCGGGATGGGCCGCGATGGCGCAGAAGGCCTCAGGTCGCTACGAAATGCCGGCGCCACCACCTTTGGCCAGGACGAAAACACATGCGTCGTCTACGGGATGCCCCGTGTCGCAGCCGATATGGGTGGTGTTCAGGAAGCGGTGCCATTGCCGAAGATCGCCGCGCGACTGTTACAGGAAGCGTCGAGGCAGGTTTCGGGAGTTCGGGAGGTCGAAGGTGAGTAGCCTGCAGCACAAAAAGTCCGGTCGGACCTATATATCCCAAGGCGATTTCGCAATCGACGGGGGACCCGACGCCGTCATTGCGACCCTGCTGGGGTCCTGTATCTCCGCCTGCATATGGGATCCGGGTCGAGGGATCGGTGGAATGAACCACGTCCTGTTCGTCGACGATACTCGATCAGCCGATGCGGCATTTGGTTTCGGGGTCAATGCCATGGAGCTTCTCATAAACGGGCTGCTCCGTCTGGGTGCGGACCGGAGGACCCTCCGAGCAAAGGTGTTCGGGGGCGCGCGTATGATCGACGGCTTGTCGGATGCAGGCCTTCGGAATGCGGCTTTCGTGCGAGATTTTCTAGAAACGGAAGGCATCGTCGAAGTCGGGAACGACGTCGGAGGCACCAGCGCGCGCCGCGTCGAGTTCTGGCCGGGGACCGGGCGTGCAAGACTCAAGTACGTGTCGCAAGAGGTCCCTTTGCGGTCGCCTGAACGCGCCGAAAAGAAAGATGTAGAGCTTTTCTGAGATGCCTAGCCCTTCATTACAATCGAAGCGTCACAGGATGTCGCTCAACCTAGAAGAAGGTGACCTCATCCTCGTCAGACAAATCCGTGTTGGCGAGCTCCGGAAAAAGCCGATGCCGAAGGCTTGCCAACTTCAAAAGGTTGGCCAGAGCCGTGTGGTCAGGTGTCAACGCTTGCGAATTCCGACCGATTTCGTTCAACAGGCAAGCCAAGTCGGCGAGGACCTGATGAAGCCGATCCAGATCCTGGAGCATATGGAATTCCCCAACGAGATCCGGATGGTCGGTCTTGTCCAAGAGTGACGACACCAGCACTTGTAGACGTCCACAATCTTGTGAAGCGTTTTTCAGTTCGTCGCCGACCCGCCGAACCAATTTGAGTTCGGCGGGCCGAGGGTCTGAATCGGATTTCGCAACGATCCGGTTGTCAGCCATCGTCAAAGGCGTCCGACGATAGCTTCGATCGATTTGCGCAGATCGTCCGGCTGAAAGGGTTTCGGGAGGAAATTGTTCATCCCGAGCTTTTTACCGGTCTCGATGATTGTCTTGTCGGCTTTGCCGGTGATCAATAGGAACCCGACCCGGCGCGTTTGTGCGCCGGACCGGAGTGCGTGAAGCAGCTGCAAACCGTTCATACCGGGCATGTTCATGTCCGAAATGACAAGATGAACCGGCCACCGCGCGATTTTCTGGAGCGCTGACTGACCGTCTGCGGCCGTTTCAACCTGCCGCACCCCGAAACCGTCCAACGCCTGTGTTAGGAGGCCGCGGCTTGTCGACATATCGTCAACGACAAGAATTCTGATCTGGTCTCTAAGCGGCATCAGCTTTCCTTTCCCGTGGCCGTGATCGGGACGTCGGTCCGGCGATATGCGGTGACACTCGATTTTGCGAAGTAGGCTTCCGCGCATGGCGAGATACGCTCGCTATGGCCCAGAAAAAGCCAGCCGCCCGGCCGGATACGTTCGGCGAATTTCGACCAAAGCCGCGTCTGGGTCTCTTTATCGAAGTAGATCACGACGTTACGGCAGAAAACGGCATCGAAGCGACCTGTCATCGGCCACGGTTTCAAGAGATTGAGAACGCGAAACGTCACCGCATCGCGCAATGCGTCTTTGGCATTGAACGTGCCCGATCCATCGGCTTGAAAGTAGCGCGACAGATGCTCGTCCGAAAGCCCGCCGAGCATTTGCTTCGGATAGGCGCCGATTCGTGCGAACGAGATCACATCCGGATCGATGTCAGTCGCAAGGATCTTGCACCCGTTTTCTGGTCCCAGCCCAACGCCATTGAGCACCATCGCGATCGTGTATGGCTCCTGCCCATTTGCGCAGCCTGCAGACCAAATCCGCGTGGGCTGACCTGCACCCGCTCTTTCGAGCAGGTCCTTTGCGACTTCCGTGGAGAGGAGATCGAAGTGATGGCTTTCGCGGAAGAAGTGAGAAACGTTCGTCGTAAGCGCGGAAATCAGTTGACCAAGTTCGTCCGCGCCTTCTGGTCGCTCGACAAGATCGCAATACCCTTCGTAACTGGACAGGCCGAGGTGCCTGAGCCTGCGGGCGAGGCGTGTGCGGACCATGTCGGATTTGTTATCGGCGATAGCGAGGCCCGCTTCCCGCATGGCGATGTGTGCGAGGCGACGAAACGAGTCGGGGGACATGATCGGCCCCTGGAGCGTGAAGTCTTGAGACCGCCCGCCCTTTACGTGGTGGAGGTCAGAGCTCACGCGGCTTCCTCGTCCGAATGCGGTATCACGGCGCCGAGGTCGAGCACGCGGATCATGCGGTTGTCCATAATCGTCAGCGCGGAGACGAAGCTGCGTTGCTGATCCGCTGGAAGGTCGGGGGGCTGCTGAAGATCGTCTTCAGATATGGCGAGGATGTCCGAAACCGCATCGACCATAAGGCCGACGACCCGTTCACCGATGGCCACCACAATGATCACATTCCGCTCGCTGTCCGTTTCCGTACCCAGTTCGAGGCGCCCCGCAAGATCCATGATCGGAAGGACCGTGCCGCGCAGGTTGATCACGCCGATCATGTAGGGTGGCGAATGAGGCAGCGTCGTCGCCTTGGCCCCGCCACGGATTTCGCGAACCTGCATGATATCGACGCAGTAGTCCTGCCGCCCTACGAGGAAGGACAGATACTCGCGGACCGAGCCATCGGTCGTCTTGTCTGCCAGCGTATCGGGATCGGTCATGTGAAGTCTCCGTGCGAAGAGGAACCTGAAAGCGTTTTTGGCCCGCTGACGGCGGATGAGATCTTGGTAAGCCCCGAGGCTTGGGCGATCAGGTCGATGGGGTCGAGGATCAGAGCGATCTGACCATCGCCCAAGATGGTGGCCGCCGCGATTCCGGGCACGCGGCCATAGGATTCCTGAAGGCCTTTGATGACCACTTGCCGCTGGTCTTCGATGGCATCCACGACCACTGCGGCGGACAGGCCGTCTTCTTGCCCGATGAGCAGCACCACGCCGCCCGTGTAGTCGTCGAGGGGTGTCCGGTAGCCAAGCTCGGTGCCGAGATCGATGAGTGGGACGAAACTGTCGCGGATATTGATCACGTGCGTGGATGGCCCGAAGGCGCGCAGATCCTCTTGCGTCACGGCAAGGGTTTCGAAAATCGCGTTGAGCGGAACGACGAGCGTTTCACCAGCCACGCGGACCACCATGCCGTCCAGCACTGCCAGCGTCAGGGGGAGGGAGATGGAAAAGGTCGTGCCGGCACCGGGGTCCGACTGGATCGATATGCGACCGCCGAGGGACTGGATCGAACTGCGGACAACGTCCATGCCGACGCCGCGACCGGACAGGTTCGAGATTTCATCGGCCGTCGAAAAGCCGGGCAGGAACAGGAGGTTGTCTATTTCGCTGTCCGAAAGCTGGCTGTCGGCGGGGATCAGATCCTTTTCGATCGCCTTCTTTAGAACCTTCGGGCGGTTGATGCCGGCCCCGTCGTCGGCGACCTCGATGACGACGCGCCCGGAACGATGGGTCGCCGTGAGATAGACGGTGCCTTCGCGCGGTTTGCCCGCCTTTTCGCGCAGGTCGTTCTGTTCAAGACCGTGATCCACAGCATTTCGGATCATGTGGGTCAGGGGGTCGGCCAGACGTTCGATGACGGTCTTGTCGACCTCGGTATTCTCGCCCTCGGTTCGCAGCCGGACGTCCTTGCCGATGTCGGCGGAGGCTTCGCGCACGATGCGCGACATGCGTTGGAACAGCGATTTGACCGGCTGCGCCCGGATCATCATGACGCTTTCCTGAATGTCGCGCGTCAGTTGTTGGAATTCCTCGAGCCCGGTGCGCACGGGCGAGTTCGGGGGAATGCCCGCTGCTTCGACGCTTTGACTGAGCATGGCTTGGTTGATGACGATTTCGCCTACGAGGTTCACCAGGCGGTCGATGCGGTCCAGATCGACGCGAACGGTGGCACGCGGCGTGGCGGGGGCAGGGGTCGCCGGTTGGGCGGCGCGTTCCGGCGCTGGAGCGGCGGAAGGTGCGGCTACCGGGGGAGCGACGTCCATCTGCGGTTCGTCCGGGGCTTCGGCATCTTCAACGAGATCCGGATTTGCCGTCGGTTCGGTGTCGACGGTTTCAGCCTCCTCGACGGCGTCGTTCAACGCGGAAAGGACGGCGAGGTCCGTAAGGGCCGGGTCGCCGTCAAGCGGCTCGATGTCGAGCGCACACAGCCCTTCGACGAAATCGAAGGCTTCGACGATCGCCGCACGATCCTCCGACGTCGTCAGCGACAAATCCCAACCGAGATGCGCGTGTTCGCAGTCCAAGTCCGCCAGCGGCGGGAGGTCGTTGTCGTGACAAGTGACGTCGAGCTCCCCCAGATCGCGCAGGGACCGAAAGAGAAACAGCGGCTCGTTGCCGTTCGCATAGAGCATGGGGCCGGGTTGGAAGCGAACTCGCCACGTCGGGTCCGGGTCCGTGTCGGTGTCCGGCAATCCGAGATCGAGATCGAAGGCGAGTGTCGTGACTTCGAAATCGATCGCCTCCTCGGGCGAAGCCTCCGCTTCGACCGGGCCGCCCAGAAGCGCGTCGAGCTCCGCAAGTACCGGATCGGTGCGTGTCCTGTCATGGTCAATCCCGTCGCGGCTTTCCCGCACGAGGTCGCCCAGTATGTCGTTGCAGGTGAAGAACAGTTTCAGGACTGCGGCATCGGCCACCAGATTGCCGCCGCGCACCTCGTCCAGAGCCGTCTCGAACCGGTGGGCGAAGCTGACGAGGCCGTCCAGCCCGAATGCGCCCGCGCCGCCCTTGATCGAATGCACCGCACGGAACACGACATTTACCGTCTCGCCGTCGCCTGCGCCGTCATACATCGTTTGCAGGCCGTCTTGCAGGGCTTCGAGCAGTTCTTCGCATTCGATGAAGAACGAGGCCCGGATTTCCGCCATCGGATCGGACATGACCTTACCCCGCTACCATTCTGAGCGCCTTGACCAGCTTGGCCGGGTCGAACGGCTTCACGATCCAGCCGGTCGCCCCGGCATCGCGTGCCCGCGCCTTCATGTCGGCCGCGCTTTCGGTGGTCAGGACGAGGATGGGGATCGAGCGATATTCTTCACGTGCGCGCACGGCGTCGATGAACCCGAAGCCATCGAGCCGCGGCATGTTGATATCGGTGATGATCGCGTCGGGCGGGGCCATGTCATCCAGCACCTCGAGCCCATGAACCCCATCTTCCGCCACGTGCGTTTCAATGCCTTCCGCGTTCAGGGCGAGACGGACCATGTCGCGCATGGTGCGGCTGTCGTCGACGGCAAGGACGTGCATCGTCATGTCTCGGCCTCCCACGTCGTCAGGGTGTCCGGGTTGAAGCCGAGAAGCGAAAGCTGGTCGCACACCGTGGTCGAGGCATTCTCGAACGTCAGCGACCGGCCCGCTTCGGCCCAGCTTCGTGCGGCGGCCCGGATCACCTGAAGCGCGAGGCCGCCAATCTGCGTCACATGCGTGGCGTCCAGCACCACGTCCTGATCCGCCTGCGCGAGCAGATCGTCGCGCAAGGGTCCGGCGGCTCTGAGGTCGAGTTTCGGTTGCAGGGAAATCGTGGCGCTCATTCCGCTGCCCTCGCGCCTGGGCGGTCGTCAATCATCACATGCGGCCCCTTTGTCGATCCGGTCACGTCACCGGGATACGGCAGGGGTCGTTAAGATTGGCTTACCCCGAGACGGATTTTCCGGGGGCGAGTTTCTGCGCCAGATGACGGGCGCAGCCGGTCAGAGCGGCGTAGTCGTCGGAGACGAGGTAGACCGGGAAATTCTTCATGAACCCGGCGAAGCGGCCCTTGTCGCGCATGGCGTCGTCGAATCCCATCTCGACGAGGTATGGCCCGACGGCCCGCGCGACACCGCCGATCAGGAAAACACCGCCGAAGGGCAAGTGGATCAGCGACAGGTTGCCCGTCACGGTGCCGAGGATGCGCACGAAGAACGCCAGCGCCTCACGTGCGAGGTCATCGCCGGTTTCGGCCAGTTCCATGACCTGCGCCGCGGAATATTCGCGGGCCTGTCCGGCGCGGCGGCTCATCCAGTTCGCGACATGGGCGAGGCCACGGCCCGACAGCACGTCCTCGACCGCCGGAAAGCCATGCGCGGTTTCGAAATCGCGGCAGAGGTCCAGTTCCTCGGTCGAACGGATCGGCAGGTTCGCATGACCCGCCTCGGACGGAACGACGAGTCGCCCGGCAGGGGTTTCGTGGACGGGGGCGCAGTTGAACCCGGTGCCGACCCCGATCACGAGCTTGGCCGCATGGGAAGGGGCGGCCGGTCCGCCGACGATCGTCTCCAGACACCCATCGGCAATATGGTCGAGCGCATGACCCTGTGCCTGAAGGTCGTTGATGACATCGACCGTTTCGGCCTGCGCCGCACGCCCCACGGTTTCGGCGTCGATGGTCCAGTCGAGGTTCGTCATCGTGCCCACGCCGTCGCGCACGGGGCCGGCGAGCGCGACGCAGGCGCCTGCGCAATCGGGCCGCCCATGCGCGTCGAGATAGGCGTTCAGCACCGTCTCCAACCCCGGATAGTCGGCGTTCTTGAACCGCTCGACCGTGTCGGTGAGCACGCGGTTCCCCTCGGCCAGTGCGACGCGGGTGTTCGTGCCGCCGATATCGGCGACGAGGGTGAGGGCGTTGGCGGTCATGGGCAGGGTCCGGTCGTTCTGAAGGTGTCAGGTGCGCGTCAGCGCACGGGCCATGTCTTGGTAGGACGCCTTCGGGGTGCGATCAAGGCTGTCGAAATCCACATGCACCAGGCCGAAGCGTTTGCCGTAGCCCAAGGCCCATTCGTAGTTGTCCAGAAGCGACCATGCGAAATAGCCCTTCACCGGCGCACCCTGCGCGATGGCTTCGCGCACGGCGCCCAGATGCGCGTCGAGATAGGCGATGCGCGCGTCGTCTTGCACAGCACCGTTGTCCAGCACATCCGGGGCCGCCATGCCGTTTTCGGTCACGTAAAGCGGCAGGTCACCGGAATAGGACTTGGCAACATGGGTCAGGAAATGGGTGAGGCCGTCTGGAAAGATCTCCCACCCCATGTCGGTTTTGGGCAGGGGGCCGGGAATTTCCTCATGCGCGGGGAAGGGGCCGGGGACGGGTCTGATGATCTTGCGCGTGTAATAGTTGATCCCGCACCAGTCGAGCGGTTGGCGGATCGTGGCCATGTCGTCCTGCCAGCCCACGGGCAGATGCGTCTCCAGCCCCGCTAGCATCTCGTCCGGGTAGGTGCCGTGGAACGCCGCACCAAGGAATGTGCGGTTGAAGATCGCGTCATAGGTCGCGGCCGCGCGTTTCGCGTCGTCGGTGTTCTCGGACGGCATCGTGTATTCGAGGTTGAAGACCGCGCCCAGATTGTCATGCCCTGCCGCCCGCATTGCTTCGATCCCCATGCCATGCGCCTTCAGCACATTGTGGATCGCCCGCGCGCCCGCGCGAATGTCGCGCAGGCCCGGCGCGTGGATGCCGAGAAAATGACTGAGCCAGCTGACGCACCAGAACTCGTTGATCGTGGCGGTCGACCAGATGCGGTCGCCGATCCGGTCCATCAGAACCGTGGCATAATCCGCGAACCATTTGGCGACGTCGGGGTGGGTCCAGCCGCCCCTGTCGGACAGCGCCGACGGCAGCTCCCAGTGATACAGCGTCAGCGCCGGTTTGATACCGCGCTCCAGCATCCCGTCGACCAGCCGGTCGTAATAGTCCAGCCCGTCGGCATTGGGCGTCCCGCGCCCCTCGGGCAGCACCCGCGCCCAGCTTGCCGAAAACCGGTAGACGTCGAAATTTCCGTCCCGGATCAGGTCGAGGTCTTCGGGCCAGCGGTGGTAGTGATCGCAGGCCCGCGCGCCGTCCTCGGCATTGACGACATTGCCGGGGGTGGCGGCGAAGGTATCCCAATGGGTCGACCCGGCGCCGCCGAATTGGTGCCCTTCGATCTGATAGGCCGAGGTCGAGACACCGAAGAGGAAGTCTTCGGGAAAATCCTTGCGGGAATGCGAAAGCGTCATACGGGGTCCGTCGTTCTGGCGTGGGCCGGGGCAGGGCCGGTGGACTGGCCGATCAGCAGTTCGGCCTCCATCAGCGAGGTGCGGGGGGTGTCCGAGCCGTTGGCGATGATGTCGAGCAGCATGGTCGCCGCCCGCCGCCCGGCCTCGCGCACCGAAGACCTCGTGGCGGTGAAGATCGGATCGTCGCGCCCGTTGGGCAGATAGGACAGGTCGTCGTCATGGATGATGACCGACACGTCGCGGCCCATTTCAAGGTTCGCCTCGCGGATCGCGCGTCGGATGCCGATGGCGGGGATCATGGACGAGGTGATGATCGCGGTCGGCGCGTCGGGGCGCGCAAGCAGCGCGGCGGTCGTGTCATGCCCGAATTTCTCGGTCATCTCGCCCGAGAACATCAAGCTTTCATCGTAGGTTATCCCGCGTTCCTCATGCGCCGCCTCGAATCCGGCGCGGCGGCGGATCGCGAAATCCATATCCTCGAGCCCGTTGATAAGCGCGATGCGGCGGTGTCCGAGATCGAGGAGGAAATTCGTGGCCCGCTGGAAAGCCCTGAGGTTGTTCATATCGACCCAGGAATACGCCTCGTCGCTTTTCGAAGCGCGACCGTGGACGACGAAGGGAATGCCGACGGCTTTCAGCAGCTTGATGCGCTGGTCGCCCGACCGTGGGGCGTGAACGATGATCCCGTCCACCGACGCCTTGTGCTTGAACTCTTCGTAAGCGCGTTCCTGTTCCGCTTCGGGCACGATGGAAATCAGCATGTCGTAACCCGACTTGGAATAGACCTCGCCCGCACCCGCGATGAAATCCGCGAACACCGGGTTCACCATCTCATGCTCCGAGGCCAGCGGGATGACGTGCCCGATCGCCATGGCGCGGCCCGTGGCGAGTGATCTGGCGCGCATGTTCGGGCGGTATCCATAGGCATCGGCGGCGGCCTGAACCCGCTTGCGCGTCGCCTCGGACACCTCCGGGAACCCGTTCAGCGCGCGGCTGACGGTGGTCGGAGACAGGCTCAGGGCCTTGGCGAGCTCTTTGAGGGTCATCGCTTTCAAACCGCTTTGGATTTTGCCGACGGTAACGATTCACGCGGCTTCCGTCAAAGGTCTGCGTTTGTGCTGCGCAGACGTAAGGAAAACAAGCATAAATGGTGTGCATCACGGGAATCCGCATTGACACATGGCAGGTCATACGCAAGTTTCAGGCATCCAAAACGGTTTGGAGCAGGCGACTCGCGCGTGCCGGACCCTTTGAAATCAAAGCCAAAAAACGCGCCAAAGGCGCACATTCTGGGAGGATTGCATGAAACGGAAACTGATCGCGAGCGCGGCCGTTCTGGCGCTGAGCGCGGGCTTTGCCCATGCCGCGAGCCACGAAGGCGGAATGTTCACGCCCGGCGAAGGCCCCTATGACTGGGAGGGTCTCGATGCCTTCGCCGCCGAGCACGACTATTCCGGGCAGGAGGTGACGATCCTCGGTCCGTGGCTGGCCGGGGAACAGGACAGCTTCAACAACCTGCTCGATTTCTTCGAAGAGGCGACCGGGGCGAGCGTGTCCTATGTCGGCTCGGACTCGATGGAGCAACAGATCGTTGTGGATGCGGAAGCCGGATCGGCCCCGAACATCGCCGTGTTCCCGCAGCCGGGTCTGGCCGCCAACATGGCGTCGCGCGGGTTCCTGTCGCCGCTGTCCGACGAAACCGCGGCCTGGATCACCGACAACTACGCCGCCGGGCAATCCTGGGTCGATCTGGGCACCTATGAGAACGAAAGCGGGGAAGAGAACCTTTACGGCTTCTTCTTCAACGTGAACGTCAAGTCGCTGGTCTGGTACATCCCCGAGAACTTCGAGGACTTCGGCTACGAAGTGCCCGAGACGATGGAAGACCTGAAGGCGCTGACGGATCAGATGGTCGAGGACGGCGAAACCCCGTGGTGCATCGGCCTTGGCTCCGGCGCCGCGACCGGCTGGCCCGCGACCGACTGGGTCGAGGATCTGATGCTGCGCACGCAGGAACCGGCGGTCTATGACCAATGGGTGACGAACGAAATGCCGTTCAACGACCCCGCCGTCATCGAAGCGATCAACGAATTCGGCTGGTTCCTCGACGGTGACCGGGTGTCCGGCGGGCGCGAAGCCGTGGCCTCGGTCGATTTCCGCGACTCGCCCAAAGGTCTGTTCGACGCGCCGCCGCAGTGCATGATGCACCGTCAGGCGTCGTTCATCCCGGCCTATTTCCCGGAAGGCACCGAAGTCGGTGCCGACGTCGATTTCTTCTACTTCCCGGCCTATGCCGAAAAAGACCTCGGCACCCCGGTCCTGGGGGCGGGCACGCTCATGGCGATCACGGACGACAGCGAGGCCACGCGCGGCCTGATGCAGTTCTTCCAGACCGCCTTCGCGAACGAGATCATGATGTCGCAGGGCGCGTTCCTGACCCCGCTCAAGAGCGCCAATCCCGAGGCCTATGCGGATGACACGGTGCGGGCACAGGGCGAGATCCTGACCAACGCCACGACCTTCCGCTTCGACGGGTCCGACCTGATGCCGGGCGGTGTCGGCGCCGGGTCGTTCTGGACCGGCATGGTCGATTTCGCCGGCGGCAAATCCGCCGAAGAGGTCACGCAGGAAATTCAGGACAGCTGGGACGCCCTGAAATAAGCTGATCCTGTGCGAATACGGGGGCGGGCCGCATGACGGCCCGCTCTCCCGTCCTTAGACTTCAGGGGGGAGCAAGATGCATCCAGCCATTCAGGCCGTGCTGACCGTCGGTGTCGCCGTCATCGCCGCCATCGGATATTTCTATCTCTCCAACCTGTTGCTCGACCGGGTTCTGTTCCCGGCACGCGGCAAGAACGCGGGCCGCAACATCAACCGTGCCAACATGATCCGCCCTTGGCTGTTCCTGTTTCCCGCGCTCTTCGCCCTCTGCCTCTACCTCGCCTATCCGGTGGTCGAAACGATCCGCCTGTCGTTCACCGATCGGGTGCCGGGCGGCTACGAATGGGCCGGAACCTCGAACTACCAGCAGATGCTGCGCGAACCGAAATTCTGGGAAGCGTTGCGCAACAACTTCTTCTGGCTCCTCGTGGTGCCGGGTCTGTCCACGCTGTTCGGCCTCATCATCGCCCAGCTCACCGACCGGCTGTCGTGGGGGAATATTGCCAAGTCGATCATCTTCATGCCGATGGCGATCAGCTTCGTCGGCGCGTCGGTGATCTTCAAACTGATCTACGACTATCGCCCGGCGGGCGAGGAACAGATCGGCATCCTGAACGCGGTCTATCTGGCCTTGGGCGGGGCCGAGCCGCAGACGTGGCTGACGATCCCCGGTCTGAACAACTTCCTTCTCATGGTCGTTCTCATCTGGATTCAGACCGGGTTCGCCATGGTCATCCTGTCGGCGGCGCTGCGCGGTATCCCCGAGGAAACCATCGAAGCCGCCATCGTCGACGGCGCGAACCCGTTCCAGATCTTCTTCAAGATCAAGGTGCCGCAGATCATGCCGACGATCATGGTGGTCTGGACGACGATCACGATCCTCGTCCTCAAGATCTTCGACATTGTCTTTGCCATGACCAACGGCCAATGGGGCACGCAGGTTTTGGCGAACTACATGTACGACAAGCTTTTCCGCGCGAACGACTGGGGCGTGGGTTCGGCGAGCGCGATGGTCATCATGCTGCTCGTCCTGCCCATCCTCGTCTGGAACGTGCGCCAGGCCCGCAAGGAGATGCGCTGATGGACAATATCGCGGGCCGCAAACCGGCGCTTGGCTGGGCCGTCAACATCAGCGTCATCCTGATCGTTCTGCTGTGGATTTTCCCCACCGTGGGTCTGCTCGTGTCGTCCTTCCGCACGGCCGATCAGATTTCGTCTTCGGGGTGGTGGAAAGCCTTTTTCCCGACCGAACAGACCGAACAATTCCGCACCGCCGACCCGGACGGCCGTGTGCAGGACGGGGACGTCTTCGTGGTGGAAGGCGTCATCTTCGAAAACGCCGAGGCCAATATCGCCTCGTGGGGCACGTCGAGCCGCGATGTCTCGGCCTATGCGCCCGGCGAAACCGCCGATCTGGGTGACGGGGAAACCCTGACGCTCAACGAAGACGGCACCTATCGCTGGACCGGGAACGACGAGCAGATTTCGGGCCGGGGGCAGCGGTTCTTCGTCACCGCCACCCAGCCGCCGGAATTCACGCTCAGAAACTACGACAACATGCTGTTCGGCGGCTCGTCCGACAATATCTCCAAGGCGTTCTTCAACACGCTGACGGTGACGATCCCGGCGACCATCATCCCGATCCTGTTCGCGGCCTTCGCGGCCTATGCGCTGGCATGGATGGATTTTCCGGGTCGCACGCTGCTGATCGCCTTCATCGTGGCGCTGTTGGTGGTCCCCCTGCAACTCGCCCTGATCCCGCTTTTGAAACTCCACCTCTCGATCGGGATCGGAAAGGGCTATCTGGGGGTCTGGCTGGCCCATACCGGCTTCGGGCTCCCCCTCGCGGTCTATCTCTTGCGAAACTACATGGCCGGTTTGCCGCGCGACATCATCGAAAATGCGCGCGTCGACGGGGCGACGGATTTCCAGATCTTCATAAAAATCATCCTTCCGCTCAGTTTTCCGGCACTGGCGAGCTTCGCGATCTTCCAATTCCTCTGGACATGGAACGACCTGCTTGTGGCCATCGTGTTTCTCGTGGACTCGTCGGGGGACACGACCGTCATGACACGCCACATCGTCGAGCTTCTCGGCACACGTGGGGGCAACTGGGAAATTCTCGCCACGGCGGCCTTCGTGTCGATGGCGGTCCCGCTGCTCGTCTTCTTCTTCATGCAACGCTACCTGGTCCGGGGCCTGCTGGCCGGATCGGTAAAATGAGGTTCTCGTGAACGTAACGACCCAAGCCGCACCGAAAATGACCCATCTGGAGAAAGACCCGGACTGGTGGCGAGGTGCGGTGATCTATCAGATCTATCCGCGCAGCTATCAGGACTCCAACGGGGACGGCATCGGTGACCTTCTGGGCATCGTCGGGCGTCTGCCCTACATCGCCTCCCTCGGCGTCGATGCGATCTGGATTTCGCCGTTCTTCACCTCGCCGATGAAGGATTTCGGCTACGACGTGTCGGATTACTTCGATGTCGATCCGATGTTCGGCACGCTGGCCGATTTCGACGCGGTGATAGAAACCGCGCATACCCTCGGCCTCAAGGTGATGATCGACCTCGTCCTGTCGCACACCTCGGACGAACACCCCTGGTTCAAAACCAGCCGCGCGAGCCGGGAAAACCCGCGCGCCGACTGGTATGTCTGGGCCGATGCCAAGCCCGACGGCACGCCGCCCAACAACTGGTTGTCGATCTTCGGGGGCAGCGCATGGCAGTGGGACTCGACCCGCCTGCAATACTACCTCCACAACTTCCTGACCTCGCAGCCCGACCTCAACTTCCACAACGACGAGGTGCAGGACGCGCTCTTGGGCGTTGCCCGGTTTTGGCTGGATCGCGGCGTCGACGGCTTCCGGCTCGACACCATCAACTTCTACACCCACGATGCCGAACTCAGGAACAACCCGCCGCTGAAGCCCGAGGAACGGCAGGCCAAGACCGCGCCCGCCGTGAACCCCTATACGTGGCAGAACCACCTCTACGACAAGTCGCGGCCCGAAAACCTGATCTTCCTGCGCAAACTGCGCGACCTGATGAAGCACTACAACGCCGCCGCCGTGGGCGAGGTGGGCGACGACCAGCGTGGGCTGGAAATCCTTGGCGAATACACCAAGGGCGACGACCTGATGCAGATGTGCTATGCCTTCGAACTGCTCTCGGGTTCCACGCCCTCCGCCGGCTATGTCGCCGAGACGCTCCAGGCGATCGAGGATTACGCGCCCGACGGCTGGGCCTGCTGGGCCTATTCCAACCATGACGTCGTGCGCCACATCTCGCGCTGGGATCTGTCGCCCGCCGCCGCGCGCGGCTTCGCCACCCTCATGATGTGCCTCAAGGGCTCGGCCTGCATCTATCAGGGCGAAGAGCTTGGCCTTCCGGAAGCCGAGCTTGCCTTCGAAGACCTGCAAGACCCCTACGGCATCGAATTTTGGCCCGAATTCAAGGGCCGCGACGGCTGCCGCACCCCGATGGTCTGGGACCACGACCGCGCACTTGGCGGCTTCACCAACGGCGGCAACGCGTGGCTTCCGGTGCCCGCCGAACACCTCGCGCTCGCCGTGGACAAGGCCGATGCCGACCCCGGCGCGCTTTTGCACCATTACCGTCGCGCCATCGCGTTCCGCCACAGCCATACCGCGCTCAAAAAAGGGCGTCTCGAGGATCTGCGCGCCTATGGTCAGGTGCTGTCGTTCCGCCGCGTGTCGGACACCGAAGAAATCTTTTTCGCGATCAACCTGGGCGAAGTCCCGGTCAGCATCACGCCGCCCAGGGGAGAGGGGTGGCTTGAGATCGGCGCGGAACTCAACGCCGCACACCCGCGGCTCGACGGCGAGATCCATCTGGCCCATTGGCAACCGTCGATCTTGCTCAGGCCAATCGAACAAGAAGAGGCCTGACAAGGGCCGGGGAGGAGAACATGGCTGATCTGAAACTGACCGGAGTGGGCAAGACCTACGGCGGCAAGGTCGAGGTGCTGAAAAACATCGACCTCGACATCAAGACCGGGGAACTGATCGTTTTCGTCGGCCCCTCCGGCTGCGGCAAGTCCACGCTTCTGCGCATGATCGCGGGGCTGGAAAAGATCACCTCCGGCACGCTCGAAATCGACGGGCTGGTGGTGAACGACATCCCGCCCAGCGAACGGGGCATCGCGATGGTGTTCCAAAGCTACGCGCTCTATCCGCACATGACGGTCTACGACAACATGTCCTTCGCGCTGAAGATCGCGAAGAAGTCGAAAGACGAGATCGACGCGAGCGTGCGCCGCGCGGCCAAGATTCTTCAACTCGACCCGCTTCTGGACCGCCTGCCGAAAGAACTCTCCGGCGGCCAGCGCCAGCGGGTCGCCATCGGGCGCGCCATCGTGCGCGACCCCAAGGTCTACCTGTTCGACGAGCCGCTCTCGAACCTCGACGCCGCGCTGCGTGTCGCGACCCGGATCGAGATCGCGCAACTCAAGGAATCGATGCCGGATAGCACGATGATCTACGTCACCCACGATCAGGTCGAAGCGATGACGCTTGCCGACAAGATCGTGGTGCTCGCCAATAAGGGCATCGCTCAGGTCGGCAGCCCGCTCGAGCTCTATGAAACCCCCGACAACGAATTCGTGGCCCAGTTCATCGGCTCGCCCTCGATGAACCTGCTTCCGGGCAAGGTCGAAGCGACGGGCGCCGAGACCACCGTGAACGTGACAGGGCACGGCATTGCCCGCTCCAACGTCCCGACACAGGAGGCGGACAAGGGCCGCGCGGTCAACATCGGTATCCGCCCCGAAGATTTCCGCATCGCGCAGGACGGCGAGAATTACATCCTCGAAGCCACCGTCGATTACGTCGAACGGCTGGGCGAGGTGACGCTGCTCTACTTCGTGGCCGAAGAGGGGGCCGAACCGCTCATCGCCAAGCTCCCCGGCATCCATAAGGACCTGCGCGGAAACACCGTGCGCCTGACTGCCGAGGCCGAAAAGGTCCACATGTTCTCGAACGGTCAGACGATGCGCACCTGACCCGTCCTCTTTCCGGTCCAAAATATCCCGGAGAGGGGTTTGGGGAGAGGCTGGCCTCTCCCCAACATCGCGATGCGGCGCAAGCCGCAGCGCAACACCTTGCAGCCCATACGCCCCCCGGATAAACCGGGTGCTTCCCGAGGAGCGCCCCCATGTCCGACCCACAACGCACCCTTGCCATCGACTTCGGCACGTCGAACTCGGCCGCCGCCGTGCTGATGGGCGGCAAGGCCTTCCGCGTGCCGCTCGAGGCGGGGAACGACACGCTGCCCACGGCGGTCTTTTTTCCCACCGGCGGCGCGATGCGGATCGGAACCCAGGCGGGCGAGGCGCTGATTGCAGGCGCCGAGGGGCGCTACATGCGGGCGCTGAAAAGCGTGCTCGGTACGTCGCTGTTTCACGAAAGCAAACTCATCGGCGGCAAGCGCCAGTCGCTCGCCGCCGTGGTCACCGCGTTCTTGCGGGAGGTGAAGACGCGGGCCGAGGATATGACGCGCATGACCTTCACCAGCGCCGTTTCGGGCCGCCCCGTGCATTTCCACTCGAACGATCCCGAGCGCGACGCCCGCGCGCAGGACGACCTCGCCGCCTGCTACCGCGCGGCGGGCTTCGAGCACCTGCGCTTCGTCTATGAACCCGAGGCCGCGGCCCTTGCGGCGGGCAAGGGCGAGGGGCTTGGCCTCGTGGTCGATATCGGCGGCGGCACCTCGGATTTCTCGGTTTTTCGCGAGGGTCCGGAGGGCGCCGAAATCCTGTCCTCCCATGGCATTCGTCTCGGCGGCACCGATTTCGACCAGTCGATCTCGCTCACCCATGTGATGCCGCTTCTGGGCCACGGCAGCCAGCTTACGCGCGACATGGGGGCGGGCCGTCTGCCCATGCCCAAAGCGCTCTATGTCGATCTCGCTACATGGGCCAAGATCCCGTTCCTTTACAGCCCCGAAACCCGGCGCACGATAAAGGACTACCACAAGCACGCGGTTGAACCCGTCCTGATCGAACGCCTCGCCACCGTGATCGACGAGGAACTCGGCCACGACCTCGCCTTCGCCGTGGAGCGGGGCAAGATCGCCGCGAACGGTCCGGATGGGGCAGGGCGCGTGGCGATGGGGCTGGTGGAACCGGGCCTTGCCGCCGATATCACCCGCGCCACGATGGATGCGGCACTGGCCGACCAGACCGCCACGCTCACCCAGGCGATCCGCGAAACGCTCGACCGGGCCACGGTGAAACCCGCCGACATCTCCCGTGTCGTCCTCGTCGGGGGCTCGTCGCTCATGTCGCTGGTCGAAGGCGCGGCGCACAGCGTCTGCCCGGCGGCCACGCTCGAGCGGTCCGAGGCCTTCACGGCGGTCGTCGACGGGCTGGCCCTTGCCATCGACCGGCGTATCGGCACGCCGGTTTGACCGCTCGCACCTTGCCGCGTCCCCGCACCGTTGATAGGTAGACGCGGATAACGCGCAGAGGAACGACCATGCGGGCAGAGGCTCAGAACAACGTGGACGCCATCGAGAAATCGCTGGCCCTTCTTCGGCAACGGATCGGCTGGGAAACCGCCGAGCACCGGCTGGAAGAGCTGAACGCGATGACCGAGGATCCGGAGCTTTGGAACGATCCCGACCGGGCGCAGAAACTCATGCGCGAACGCCAGTCGCTGGTGGCCCAGATGGACGGCTACAAGGCGATGGAGCAGGAAAAGAACGACAGCGTCGAGTTGATCGAACTGGGCGAGATGGAGGACGACGACGAGGTCGTCAAGGACGCCGAAGCCGCGTTGAAGGCGCTCAAGGAACGCGCCGCCGCCGCCGAGATCGAGGCGCTTCTGAATGGCGAGGCCGACCCCAACGACACGTTTCTCGAAGTCCACTCGGGCGCGGGCGGCACCGAAAGCTGCGACTGGGCGTCTATGCTGGCGCGCATGTACGTCCGCTGGGCCGAGGCGCATGGCTACAAGGTCGAGCTTCAGTCCACCACACCGGGCGAAGAGGCCGGCATCAAATCCGCCACCTACAAAATCTCCGGGCACAATGCCTATGGTTGGCTGAAATCGGAAAGCGGCGTTCATCGTCTGGTGCGTATCTCGCCTTACGACAGCGCCGCCCGTCGCCACACCTCGTTCTCGTCGGTCTGGGTCTACCCGGTCGTGGACGACAACATCGAGGTCGAGGTCGCGCCGAACGACATCCGCATCGACACCTACCGCTCGTCCGGGGCGGGCGGCCAGCACGTCAACACCACGGACTCCGCCGTGCGGATCACGCACATCCCCACCGGGATCGTCGTGACCAGTTCGGAAAAGTCCCAGCACCAGAACCGCGACATCGCGATGAAAGCCCTGAAATCAAGGCTTTATCAGATGGAGCTCGACCGCCGGAACCAAGCCATCAACGAGGCGCATGAGAACAAGGGCGATGCGGGCTGGGGCAACCAGATCCGGTCCTACGTTCTCCAGCCCTATCAGATGGTCAAAGACCTGCGGACCTCGTTCGAGACGTCCGATACCCAAGGTGTGCTGGACGGCGACCTCGACGGGCTGATGGCCGCGACGCTGGCGATGGACGTGGCGGGCAAGAGCCGGGCCGAGGCCAACGCGGAAGACTAAGTCGCACCTGTGGGCCGCGTCGAAACGCGCCACCTGCACATCGTGTGAATGCGAAACGGATGCGACCCCCGCATTCGGCCGCTTGACCGAAACACATTCATCGGATCAAATCTGAACCGCGCGACAGGTGACAACTTTCGTGCGGGAGGGACATTTGACAGACATCACCGCGACCGAACCGTCGCCGACCCCCAAGGTCGCGACCGTTTCCGCATCAGTGATCGGCGAAGTGCTGAGGGCCGGGTGGCGCGACTTCACGCGCGTCCCGCTGATCGGCCTGTTCTTCGCGGCCTTTTATGTCGTGGGCGGCATCATCCTCGTCCTGCAACTGCAACGCGCCGATCAGAGCTATTCGATCATTCCGGTCGCGCTGGGATTCCCGCTCCTCGCCCCGTTCCTTGCCGTCGGGCTGTATGAGGTGTCGCGACGGCTGGAACTGAGGGATGCGAACTTGCAGGGCGGCATGGGCTGCCGCTGGTCCGAGATCATCGGGGTGGTGTTCCGCCAGAAAGACCGCCAGATCCCGTCGATGGCCGCGGTCATCATCATGATCTTTCTGTTCTGGGTGTTCATCGCCCACATGATCTTCGCGCTCTTTCTCGGCCTCATGCCGATGCAGAACATCCTGACCGACTGGCAGCACACGATCTTTTCTTTCAACGGGATCAAGATGCTCGGCGTCGGCACGCTCGTCGGGGCGGTGACGGCCTATGTCCTGTTTTCTCTGACCGTGGTCAGCTTGCCGCTGCTTCTGGACAAGGAACTCGATTTCATCACGGCGATGATCGTGTCGTGGCAATTCGTGGCGGCGAACCGGGGGGTGATGATCCTGTGGGGGATCGTGATCGCGGTGATCCTGTTCGCCGCGATGATCCCGGCGTTTCTGGGCCTGTTCATCGCGCTGCCGGTGCTGGGCCATGCCACCTGGCACCTGTATCGAAGGGCGCTCGTCCACCCGGAATGAAAAAGGCCGCCCGGTCGGGGCGGCCTTCAAAATCGGATCAGATCCCGATCAGTTCTGCGCGGGCTTCGGCGCGGGCTGCTGGGCCGGGGCCTGCTGCTGCGGCGCGGCGGCCTTGGGGCGCGGGGCGCCGCCGTTGTTCAGCGGGTCTTCCTGACGCTGAACCGAGCCTTCGAAATGCGCACCGCTTTCGATCGCGATGGTCTTGTGGATGATGTCGCCTTCGACACGGGCGGTCGAGGTCAGGCGCACCTTGAGGCCGCGCAGACGGCCCACGATGCGGCCGTTGACGACCACGTCGTCGGCGACCACTTCGCCCTTCACGGTGGCGCTTTCACCGACCGTCAGCATGTGGGCGCGGATGTCGCCCTCGATCGTGCCTTCGACAAGGATGTCGCCGGTCGAGCGCAGGTTGCCCACCACCGTCAGGTCCGACGACAAGGTCGAGGCCGGGGCTTTCGCCTTGGGCGTGCTCGGCATCGGGGCCGACGAGGAGGCGCTGGACGCCGGAGGTTTCGGCATAGACGTTTCCCCTGCCGGTTTGGTTTCAGACTCGCCCGCCTTGGGGCCCGGTTCGTTGATGCGGCTCTTAGAAAACATCTCGTCCTGCCTTGATATATGTCATTGGATTCACAGCCTTGCCGCCCACGCGCACTTCGTAGTGGAGATGGGGGCCGGTGGACCGTCCGGAATTGCCCATATCACCAATCAGGTCCCCGCGCGAGACCCTTTGGCCTTTCTTGACCCGGATGCGCGACAAATGGGCATAGCGGGTTTCAAGCCCGAACTCGTGCTGCACTTTGATGAGCCGACCATAACCGGATTGCCAGTCGGCATGGGTCACGACACCATCGGCGGTCGCGTAGATCGGCGTCCCGACCGGCCCGGCCATGTCGGTGCCCGCGTGCAGGCGGCCCCAACGGGTGCCGAAGCCCGAGGTATAGCGGAATGTGCCCGGACGCACGGGCATGTAGAACGGCAGCTTTTCAGCGGCGATCCGGTACATGTTCATGCGGTCCAGCTCATTCAGGATTTGGTTGGCGCGCTCCATGTCCTCGCTCGGCTCTTCGCCTTTGGTGGACAGGATCATCGGCATCAACGGTCCACCCTGACCGGAATAGCCGCGCCGGACCTGTGCAAGGATATTGTCTGTGGACATGCCCGCGGCCGAGAACATCTTGTCGAGCGGTTCGAGGCTGACGGTCACCGCCTCTTCGAGCTGGCTGAAGATCTGGTTGTTGCGCTCGTCGCGCAGCCGCGCCTCGTAGATCAGGTCGTCGGTGGCGGTCTTGGCCTCGGCGGCTTCGGCCAAGGCGGCGTCGCGTTCCGTGGCGGTCGCTTCCAAAGCGGCGGTCAGCACGGCGACGGTCTGGCTCATATCCTCGCCGCTGACCATGACGGGAGCCTGGCCCGAGCCGTCTTCGCCCCGCGCCTCGGCCAGCATGGCTTCGAGCGACCCGCGCGCATCGTCGCGTTCGTTCATCGTCCGCCGCAGCGTCGACTGGATCACGTTGATCCCGGTTTCCAGTTCGCGGCGATGCTCTTCCGACGCGAGAAGCTCGGATTGCATTTCGGAAATCTGGGCGAGGGCGAGGTTGAAGCGTTCCTGCGCCGCGACAGCTTCGGCGGCGCGGGCGTCGCGCTGGTCGGCAAGGGTGCGCAGGCGTTCTTCATACAGACGTTGCTCGCGTTGCGATTGCTCGCGCACGCTGCCCGATGACACGGAATCCATCAGAAGGACGGCGGTGGCGATAATGGCCCAGGCGACGAAGGCGGCGCTGACGACCCAAGCGACCAGTTGCACGGTCGGCGTCAGGATCACGAAGCGGGTTCCCTGTTCCGAGCGCAGAAAGAGCCGCTGCTCAGGAAAACTCTTTTCGAGCCGTCGGTTAAACCTGTAGGCCACTGTGTTCAGCACGCTGTCACCGTCTGATTGCCCCATCCCAATTCTTGCGCGTCTGTTCCCCAACGGCGCGCTTGTCGGTCCTTACCGTGCGATACTGCATAAGTGCAACAATTTATCACCCTTTTGGTCGGGTCAGGGGGTCGCATCGGGCAGGAACCTGCCGATTTCGCTGGGTCAGCGCGAGGGTTCAGATGCCAACGGCCAATAGAAATCGGGGGGCATCCCGGCCTCGGCGCGCTTTTCCTCGTTGAAGGGCGGTTTCAGCCCGCCGTGGAAGTAGCGACGCACGAGATCGTGGAAGGCATCCTTGGGGTCGGCCTCGAGCCGCCCGCACAGAAAGTGAAACCACTTGGACCCATAGGCGACATGCGCGACCTCTTCGGCATAGATCACCTCCAGCGCGGCCACCGACCGCGTGTCCTTCGCCTGACGGAAAATCTCGATCATGCCGGGCGTCACGTCGAGCCCGCGCGCCTCCAGCACCATCGGAACGACCGCGAGCCGGCCCATCAGATCCTGCGCCGTATCCTCGGCCGCGCGCCACATGCCCGCATGGGCGGGCAGGGCGCCATAATGGCTTCCCTGCGCTTCGAGCGCATCGCATACGAGGTTGAAATGCTTCGACTCGTCATCCGCCGCCTTCACCCAGTCGTCATAAAAACCGGCGGGCATGGGCGTGTCCGCGAAACGCGGAATGATGTCCCAATGCAGGTCCACCGCGTTCAGCTCGATGTGCGCGATCGCGTGCAGGATCGCATTACGCCCCTCGGGGCTGCCGGGTCGCCTGCGCGGCACGTCGCGCGGGTCGAGCAACTGCGGTCGCGCGGGTCTTGCTGGAAAGTCGGGGGGATCGGCCCGCCCGATGGGCAGCGGATCGCCCGCCGCGCGCGCCGCGAACCACGTGGCCGCATGTCTGCGCGACAGGGCGGTCTTTTCGCGCCCGTCGGCGGTGGTGAGAACCTCCACCGCCATTTCGGCAAGCGTCTGGCTCAAAGCGCCTTGACCGCCGCCAGCACCTCGTCCGCGTGACCCGGCACCTTCACCTTGGGCCAGACCTGCGCGATCTTGCCGTCCGCGCCGATGAGATAGGTGGTGCGGGTGATCCCCATGAAGGTCTTGCCGTACATCTTCTTTTCACCCCAGACGCCGTAATCCTCACACAGCGTCCCCTCGGCATCGGACAGAAGCGGCACGGTCAGCTCTTGTTTGGCCGCGAAATTCTCCTGCTTCTTCACGCTGTCCTTGGACGCGCCCAGAACCACCGCACCCGCATCGACGAACGCCTGATGCAGCCGGGTGAAATCCAGCGCCTCGTTGGTGCAGCCGGGGGTCGAGGCTTTGGGGTAGAAAAACAGAACCACGGGTTTGCCCGCGAAATCGTCGAGCGACACGGTATCGCCACCATCGCGGGGCAGGGAAAACGCGGGCGCTTTCGCGCCGATGTCCAAAAGCTGATCGGCCATATTCTTTCCTTCCATTGGGCTTTGCCCTAATCACGGTTCAATCACACGAGCCCCCGGATGGAAAGCACCGGCCAGAGATGACCGAACCGACTGAGCACGAGCCGCCTTCGCGCCCCACGGACGCGTCGTCCCGTGCCGCGCGGTGGCGACCGCGGCGGCTGCATTTTCACCTCGGTATCTGGTCCGTCCTCGCCATCGCCGCCGTGGGGCTGTTTCTGACATTGGCCTCGATGTCGCTGACCGGCCGGGCCATCGCCTTGCCCGACTGGGTCGCCGAACGGGTCGAGACCGAACTCAATACGGCGATGCCCGAAGGGTCGATCACACTCCGCCGCATCGAACTGGGTGTCACGCCCAAGGGCCGGCCCCGGCTGCGTCTGGTCGATGTGGGGCTCAGGGACGCCTCCGGCCTCGACATCGCGCAAT
Source organism: Maritimibacter alexandrii (assembly GCF_005871115.1). Lineage (NCBI taxonomy): Bacteria > Pseudomonadati > Pseudomonadota > Alphaproteobacteria > Rhodobacterales > Roseobacteraceae > Maritimibacter > Maritimibacter alexandrii. The sequence goes on along the minus strand of NZ_SWKQ01000011.1, from coordinate 812,164 downwards.
TGAACTCGATCGAAGGCGGCGTGCGTCTTGCGCCGCTGTTTCAGGGTGAATTCGTGCCGCGCACCGTGATCCTGTCCGGGGCGCAGGTGACGTTCCGGCGGCTGGCGGACGGCAGCTTCGCGCTGCAATTCGGGCAGGGCGACACCGCCACCGGCAATCTCGCCGACGTGCTCGACGAATTCGACGCGGTGTTCGACGGCGGTATCCTTGCCGAAGCGGTTCATGTCGAGGCGCTCGGCCTGACCATCACGCTGGAAGACGCCCGGACGGGCCGCATCTGGCAGGTGACCGACGGACGGCTGGTGGTGGGGCAGACCGACAAGATCGTCGAAACCGAAGTGAGCTTCGACGTCTTCAACCAGACCGACGAACTGGCCGAGGTCGAACTGGGCCTGCGCACCGCCAAGGCCGATAGCGCCGCGACCTTGTCGATCAGCTTCCGCAACGCCGCCGCGCGCGACATCGGCGCACAATCGGCGGCGCTGTCGTTTCTGAACCTGATCGACGCCCCCATCGACGGGGCCCTGCGCACGACCATCGCGGGCGACGGCACGATCTCGGACCTCGCAGGCGCGATGGAGATCAAGGAAGGCGCGATCAAACCCAACCCGACCTCGCATCCTGTGGGCTTCGGCGGCGCCAAGGGGTATCTGGACTACGACCCGGAGCAACAGGCGCTGCAACTCTCCGGTCTTACCTTCACCTCGGATCTGGGCGAGATCGAGCTGGACGGCAAACTCATGCTCGCCGACTTCCAGAACGACTGGCCGCAATCGGTGATCGGGCAGATCCGCGTGAACCGGGCCTCGTTCACGACGCCGGAGGTCTTCGACGCCCCGGTGACCATCGACCGCGGGTTTGCCGATTTCCGGGTGAAACTTTCGCCCTTCTCGGTGGATATCGGGCAGGTCGTCCTGTTTCGCGGATCGACGCGCTTCAACCTCGACGGGCGGATCACGGCGGCGGGCGACGAATGGGCGATGGCCCTGAACGCGCATATCCCGTCCATCGACGTGCCGAACCTCAAACAGGTCTGGCCCAAGACGGTGGCCCCCAAGCCGCGCGACTGGATGTTCCGCAACGTCGAGGCGGGCGCGCTGCGCGATGTGCACATGGCGCTGCGCGGCCCCTCGCTGAAATCGGCGGTTCTGATGATGGGGTCCGAAGCCACCGGCGCCCAAGTCCGCGTGATGAAGCAGATGCCTGTCGTCCACGATGCCTCGGGCCATATGTCGCTGGCCAACCAACGCTTCGTCGTCGGGGTGGATCAGGGCACCATGACGGCGCCCAACGGGATGGACATGGACGTCTCGGGCAGCAGCTTCACCGTGCCGGATGTGACGGTCAAGCAAGGCCCCGCGCAGGCCGACGTGAAGATCGAGGGGCCGGTGCAGGGCGCCTTCGCGCTGCTGGAGCTGCCGCCGTTCGAGGTCTTCAAGAACAACGATTTCGGGCCGGACGTCGCCACCGGACGGGTATCGGCCCACGGCACGGTGAATTTCCTCCAGAAACCCGTGATCCCGATCGAGGATATTCAGTTCGACGTGGCCGGGTCGGTGTTCGACGTGCGCACGGACCAGATCATCAAGGGCAGCACCCTGACCGCGGAGCGGCTCGACTTCACCGCGCGGCCCGAGGCGATCGAGGTCACGGGGCCGGGCAAGATCGGCGACGTCGACGTGCGCGCGACATGGGTGCAGCCCATCGCGCCCGAGACCGCAGGGCAGGGGTCCACGGTCGAAGGCACGATCACGGTCGGTCAGGCGCTGGTCGAGGAATTCAACCTTGGCCTCTCCTCCGCGATCCTCGACGGTGCCGCGCCTGCGCAGTTCACGGCCCGTATCGTGCCCAATCAGCCGATCACGCTGACCGCCAGTTCGACCCTCGTCGGCGCGCGTCTGGCCATTCCCGGCACCGGGTGGAGCAAGGCCGCAGGCACCTCCGGCCAGCTCGACCTGACCGCCACACTCGGCCCGACGCCGACGGTCGAAACCCTGTCGCTCACCGCGCCCGGCCTGTCCGCATCCGGCACGATCACGACCAAGTCGGGCGGCCTCGACCGCGCCAGTTTCTCGCGCGTGCGGCTCGGCGGCTGGCTCGACGCCCCCGTCACGCTCACCGGGCGGGGGAACGCGCCCATCGCCATTGCCGTGCGCGGCGGGCGTGCCGACCTGCGCAACGCCGGGCTTTCGTCCGGCGGGTCGTCCGGTGGCGCGCGTGGCCCCGCGTCGCCGCTCGACCTGACGCTGGATGAACTGGTGATCGCCGAGGGCATCGCCTTGCAGGGCTTCCGGGGGAACTTCGACCTGTCCGGCGGCCTGCGCGGCACGTTCACGTCACAGGTAAGCGGCGGCGCGCAACTCACCGGCACGGTGGCCCAGACCGAGAACGGTGCGGCCTACCGGATCAACGCGGCACAGGGCGGCGAGATTCTGCGCGGTCTCAACCTCTTCACCAAAGCCAGCGGGGGCGCGCTCGAGGTCGTGCTCGCCCCGACCGGCCAGAAGGGCACCTTTGAAGGCTCCGTCACGCTCACCGACACGCGCCTCGTGGAAGCGCCCGCGATGGCCGAGCTTCTGTCCGCGATCTCGGTCGTCGGTCTGCTCGACCAACTGGACGGCCCAGGCATCGGCTTTTCCGAGGTGAAGGGGCGTTTCAACCTCTCGCCCGAACGTCTTACGCTCTATTCGTCCTCCGCCGTCTCCGCCTCGCTCGGCCTGTCGATGGACGGGTATTACAACTTGGGGTCCAACACGCTCGACATGCAGGGCACGCTGTCGCCCTTCTACCTCATCAACTCGCTGGGCCGCGCGGTGAGCGCGCGCGACGGCGAGGGACTCGTCGGGTTCAACTTCACGCTGACCGGCCCCGCTAAAAAGCCTAACGTGGGGATCAATCCGCTTTCGATCCTGACGCCGGGTGTGCTACGCGAGGTTTTCCGAAGGCAAGCGCCGCAGCAACCCACACCGTGAGGCCGACATGACGACCGATGCCATTGGGACCCGGCTTTCAGACTACGATTTCGACCTGCCCGAGGATCTGATCGCGACCCGGCCGGCCCGGCCCCGGTCCTCGGCCCGTCTGCTGATCGCCGAGCGCGCCCGGATCACCGATGGGGTGGTGACGGATCTGGTCGATTGGCTTCGCCCCGGCGACCGGCTCGTGCTGAACGACACGCGGGTGATCCCGGCCCGGCTCGAAGGCACGCGGACGCGGGGCGAGGCGCAGGCGCGGATCGAAGTGACGCTGCTTGCCCCGGATGCACAACCCGGCGCGTGGTCGGCGCTGGTCAAGCCGCTGCGCAAGGTGAAGGATGGCGAAACCATCGACTTCGCCGCGGGCCTCAGCGCCACCGTCCTGTCACGGTCCGAAGGGCAGGCGGTGCTGACCTTCAACCTCACGGGCGCGGCGTTCGATGCGGCACTGGCCGAGGCGGGGCGAATGCCGCTCCCGCCCTATATCGAGGCCAAGCGCCGGGCGGATGCGCAGGACCGCGAGGACTATCAGACCGTCTGGGCGCGCCAGACCGGCGCGGTCGCGGCCCCCACCGCTTCGCTCCATTTCGACGATGCGCTGCTTGCGGCGCTGGACGCGCGGGGCGTGACCCGCACCCATGTCACGCTTCATGTCGGCGCGGGCACGTTCCTGCCCGTCAAGGTGGACGACGTGTCCGACCACACGATGCACGCAGAATGGGGCGAAGTGACCGAAGCCGCGGCCGCCGAAATCAACGCGACCCGCGCTGCCGGAGGCCGGATCATTCCGGTGGGCACCACGGCGCTTCGGCTGATCGAAAGCGCGGCCATGGCTCCGGGCCGGATCGAGCCTTGGCGCGGCCCGACGGATATCTTCATCCGGCCCGGCTATGCCTTCAAGATCACCGACGGGCTGATGACCAATTTCCACCTGCCGAAATCGACGCTGATGATGCTGGTCTCGGCGCTCATGGGCATGGAGCGGATGCGCGAGGTCTATGCCCACGCCATCGAGAACCGTTACCGCTTTTTCAGCTACGGCGACGCCTCATTGCTTCTGCCCAACGGCTAGGTCATTCCGGTTACGACATTGCGCGAGGGGGGGGGCAGCGCCCCCGCCAGCGCCGCGCCATTACTCTTCGTACCACCAAAGCTCCGGCTGGAAACCCAGCCAGTCGCCGTACATCGGCAGCGTCTCGGGGTAGTGCAGCTCTTTCACATGGGCCACCCGGGACACGTCGGAATACCAGATCGGGATCACGTAGCGACCTGCCGTGAGCACCCGGTCCAGCGCCTTGGTCGCGGCTTGAAAATCGTCCTGACTGTCCGCCGTCAGCATTTCCTCGATCAACCCGTCCACGGCCTCGGATTCGACACCCATCCAGTTGCGTGACCCGTTCTCGCCCACCATGGCCGAGCCCCAGTAAAGGCGTTGCTCGTTGCCCGGCGACAGCGACAGCGACCGCCAGTAGGGGGCCATGTCGAAATCGTAGCTGTTGGTGCGCTCGGTATATTGCGCCGAGTCCATCGCCGAGATCGTCGGCGTGATCCCGATCCGGGCCAGCGACGCGGCGTAGATGTCGATCACCTGCCGGTCCTGCGTCGCGCCTTGATTGAGCACGATTTCAAAGGTGAACTCATCGCCCGCTTCGTTCTTCATCACGCCGTCCTGCACCGTCCATCCGGCCTCGGCCATCAGGTCCAGCGCACGGGCGACACCGGCGCGGTTGCGCTCGGACCCGTCCGAGGCGGGCAGGGCGTATCCCTCGAGCGCGCCCGGCGGCAGGTCGTCATAGGCGCTCAGGTTTTCGGCCACGCGGCCCGTCGCCGGGGCGCCGACCTCCATCCCCAGAACCGAGTTGTGGAAATAGGACTGGATGCGCGGCTCGCGACCGCCGTTCAGGGTCTGGTTGATGAACTCGAAGTTGAAGACCTGGATCATCGCCTCGCGCACCCGCCAGTCCTGAAACTGGGGGCTGCGGGTGTTCATGACATAGCCCTGAATGCCGGTCGGGCGCTTGTGCGGAATCTCCGACAGCACCACGTCGCCCGATTGCACCGCCGGGAAGTCGTATTGCGTCGCCCATTTCTCGGCGTTGGTTTCGCGGTAGGTGTTGGCTTCGCCCGCCTTGAACGCCTCGAACACCACGTCGCCGTCGCCGTAGAATTCATACCGGATCGTGTCGAAATTCATCTGACCCTGCATGAACGGCACGTCTTTGCCCCAGTAGTCGGGATTTCGTTCAAGGTTCAGATACCGCCCCGGTTCGAAATCCCCGATCACATAGGGCGACGACCCGATCGGGATCACGTCGATGCCCGACGCCTGAAAGTCATGCCCTTCCCATTGGGCCTTCTTCAGGATGGGCCGCAGCCCCATGATGAGCGGTAGTTCGAAATCGACCGTGTTGAACGTGAACCGGACCGAGCGCGGGCCGGTCTGCTCCATCTTCTCGATCTTGCCCCATGCGCCGAGATAGCGCGGATGCCCCTCGGTCCCGAGGATTTCGTAAGACCACATCACATCCTCGACCGTGACCGGCGAGCCGTCCGAGAACGCCGCCTCTTCGCGCAGCGTGAATTCGACCCATTCGCGGTTCGGCCCGGTTTCGACCGTCTCGGCCAGAAGGCCGTAAAGCGTGAACGGCTCGTCATAGGACCGGCCCAGCAGACTTTCGAAGATCATGTAGCGCAATTGCCAGGGCGGGTTGCCCTTGGTGATGACCGGATGCAGGGAATCGAACGACCCCGATTCGGCAAAGACGATCTCGCCCCCCTTGGGCGCATCCGGGTTGGCTTGCGGCAAGTGCTTGAAATCCGCGGGAAGGGCCGGTTCCCCATACATGGCGATGCCGTGCTTGGGTTCGGCATGTACCATTTGGGCCATCCCGCCAATTGTGCCTGCAAGAGCGATCCCCAACATATGTTGGGCGAATCGGCGATGAACTGCGAATGTCATTGGAAACGGTCCCCCGTACTGCGCCTGTTTGTGGCGAGCCTAGTGGGCGTTCCTTGGCTTTTCAAACTTTTAGCTTGGACTTTGAAGTTGCTGCCTCTATATTGAGGACACTGCTCGATAGGTTTCTTGCCTGTATGAAACCTGCCTCAATGACTGAACGCCGGCCCTAGTGCCGGCGTTTTTTTGGTGTCCGGTCGGAGCCCTCTACTCGTGATTGTTATCCCGGCACCGCACAATACATGCGTGGCCTGTCGGCAGTTTGTGCGAAGAGCCGCGACTTGCGTGCTGCACCGCCCACCCAACCGAGACCGCCTGATGGGTAATTGACCGTTCACCAGATTTGGCAAAAACTGAGGAAATTATAGTTCAGGTATTTATTTTCGGGGGGGCACAATGGCCAAAGGAATGCGAACTGGTCTTATTCTGATCCTTGTGCTCTGTGCGTCGTGCCTTGTGTCTTGTGGTGAAACCGCCGTCAACTACGCCTATCGCAACGCAGACTGCGGTGCAAACCCAGTCCGCATCGTCTCTGCAACATCTCGAGAGGACTCCGAGCAGGCAAGATGCGCCTATCAAGAGCATGTCGCACCGGATACGCCACCTGATGCACCCGCGCGCTACGATCTGGCCTTTCTCGAATTCGGCGATCACCCCGCAGCGCGGTTGAGCGACAGCCAATTTCTTCTGATCAAATCCCAAATCCGCCAAAACCGCCAAGCTGGCCGGGACACGGTCCTCGTCGCCTATGTGCACGGTTGGCGTCACGACGCCGAAGTCAACAACCGGGACGTACAGGGCTTCCGGACGATGCTTAACTACACGCGCAGCTTCCTCGACCAACGCGGGCGAATGGCCGACACGACCGAGGTACTTGGTGTCTACATCGGTTGGCGCGGACGGCAACATGACGAGGAGACCGAACGCAAAAGCAATTTTCCGAGTATCATTCCGGCCGCGTTCACTCTGGGGGAACGAAAGGCCATATCCGAAACACTGTCGGAAATCGTCATTGCCGACCTGCGTGATATCCAATCTGAGTTGGACTTGGACAACTCTGACGACCGCATGATCGTCATGGGGCATTCGCTCGGAGGAAACCTGTTGGCGACAGGTCTTATGACCGAACTCGAAGAGGATCTCCGCCGACATGGGCAGGATCATCGCGGTCAGGCTTTCCAGCCGCCGCTCGGCAACCTCACCGTTCTGTTCAATCCAGCAGCTGAATCGCAGAAGTGGACAAGGCTGCAATTGGCTATGCGTGACGGCGCAGGGCTTTCGCCGGAATGGTCACGGCTTCTGGACCCGGCAGAAACGAGCCTTGAGACACTTTTCCCCGCCACCCAAAAGCCGGTTTACATCTCCATAACCTCAATCTGTGACAAATGGGGGCCTGAGGAACGGAGCGGTGACGGGCTTCTGAACTGCGATTGGGCGACTGGCTACCTGTTCCCACTCGCAAGCCACTTTTCCAACTCGATCGATTCAAACGACCGGATCACGATCGGTTATGCCCGAGCGAACTATTATGTTACCAACCGCGACGGCGTGAAGAGGTGGGAGATCGACGGTCCGGCGATCGGCGCTGACTTCGACATCATCACCAACGCGCGCGCGGGCGGGCTTTCCACATACGTCAACGCTAATGTGCCAGACACCAGCTTGTGTGCGCCACAGGGCAATTGGCTTTACGACGCCCGCGTCAGCCAAATTCAGGGAAACCATCACAACGCGGGCAGAGGCTGGGACGTAGAGGCCGGCCCACGAGTCAAACCCGAAAAAGGTCAATCCACGGCGCTGGTACAGATCCGGCATGATGTGTCATTGCCAAGGCCATTTTGGCACAATGGCGTGGGTCTCGCCCCGTCCGTTGCGCCAGCCAATGGCCCGCTTTGGAACATGCGTGCACATGGCAGCGTCATCGACGACCACCGCGGCTTGGTGAACTATCCCTTGTGGTGCGTGCTAAACCAGATCTTGTTGGATGACGTGGCCGCAGCGAACTAGACCACCCCTACGATCAACTTCGCCGCAATCGCCAGCATCGTCAGCCCGATCAAAAGGTCGAGCACTTGCCACGCCCGCGCCGAGCGCATGATGGGCGCGAGGAACCGGGCGCCGTAGCCAAGGCCGAAGAAGAAAACGAAGCTCGCGATGACGGCCCCGGCGCCGAAGGTGATGCGGGTGGGCCAATCGGGGTATTGTGTGGACACGGCACCGATCAGGCCCAGCGTATCGAGGTAGACATGCGGATTGGCCCAGGTGAACGCCGCCGCGATGGCAAGTGTCTTCCACAGCGAATGGTCCGCGCCGCCGATCTCCATCGCATCGCCGCCGCGCCATGCCGCGATGAGCCTGGTGAGGCCGTAGACGATCAGGAACGCAGCACCCCCAAGGCTCATCACAAGCGGCAGCCAGGGTGCCGCCGCGACCATCGCGCCGAAGCCCGCGACGCCTGCGGTGATGAGGAGCGCGTCGGACGCCGCGCAGAACAGGCACAGCCAGAACACATGGCTGCGCAATAGCCCTTGGCGCAGGACGAAGGCGTTCTGCGCGCCGATGGCGAGGATCAGGGAAAAGCCGGTCGCGAACCCGGTCAGCGCCGCCGTCATTCCGCCGGTTTGGGCAGCGGCGTGCCGCCTTTGTTTTCCACCGTGTCTTTCTTGTTCGGATAGACGAGGCCCGCCGAAATGACGAGTTTCGCCGCATCCTCGACCGTCATGTCGAGTTCGATCACCGAATGGCGCGGCACGAAGAGAAGGAAGCCCGAGGTCGGGTTCGGCGTGGTCGGCAGAAACACCGATATGATCTCTTCATCCACCGGGATGCGCTTGGCGATCTCACCCTTCGCGTTCGTCGAGATGAAGGCGATGGCCCACAGCCCCTTGCGGGGATATTCGACCAGACAGGCCTTGTCGAATTTGGTGTCGGTCTGCGCGAACACCGTTTCGGCGATCTGCTTGATCCCGTTGTAGAGCGAGCGGACGATGGGCATCCGATCGACGAGGTTTTCGCCCCATGCGATGAACTGACGTCCGAGAATCCCCTTGGCGATCCAGCCCACGAAAATCGTGAAGAGCAGGAAGATGACGACGCCGAGGCCCCGGATGTTCACCGTCACGTTCTCGCCGAAGACGGCGATGAACCACTCCTTGTCGCCAAGGTAGCGTTGGATCAGCATGTCCGGGTGGTAGCTTTTCGGCACGAAGGGCAGCACCCAGCCGTCGATCCAGCCGATGAAGGTCCAGATCAGCCAGATGGTCAGCGCGATGGGCGCGACGACGACCAGCCCCGTGAGAAAATTGTTCCTGAACCCTGCGAAGAAGCGACGGCGTCTGCGCGGATGGTCGGGCGGGGTGGGCTTGGCGTTCATAATGGTCCGGGGTTCGGGCGTTACACGCTATCTAGGCGCTGCGGCGCGGCACGGCAATGGTGAGGTTCCGCCGTGGTATCACTTTCCTGCAAGCGCCCGCGCAATCCCCGCCCCAAGGCGCGCATTGTTCAGAACGAGGGCGATATTGGCGGTGAGCGAAGCCCCGTCGGTCGCCCGGAAGATATGGTCGAGCAAGAAGGGCGTGACCGCTTTGCCCTTGATCCCCTGCGCCTCGGCTTCGTCCAGCGCGGCCTCGATGATCGGGCCGATCACCTCTTGCGCGATCTCGTATTCCTGCGGGATCGGGTTGGCGACGAGTTGCCCGCCCGACAGGCCCATCGCTGCGCGCGTCTCGGCTGCCCGTGCGATGTCTTCGGCGCTGTTCATCCTGAGCGGTGCGCCAAGGCCGGACGCACGCGACCAGAACGCCGGGAAGTCGTCCTGACCATAGGCGATGACAGGCACCCCGTTGGTTTCCAGCACTTCCAGCGTTTTCGGCAGATCCAGAATCGCTTTGGCCCCGGCTGCCACCACGGTCACGGGGGTCGTGGCCAATTCGATCAGGTCGGCGGATATGTCGAACGAGGTTTCGGCGCCCCGATGCACACCGCCGATCCCGCCGGTCGCGAAGACCCGGATGCCCGCCAGATGCGCCGCGATCATCGTCGCGGCCACGGTCGTGGCCCCCGTGCCCCCCGTGGCGATACAGGCCGCGATATCGGCACGTGACAGCTTGGCCACGTCCTTGGCCTGACCCAGCGTCTCGAGTTCGTCATCCGTCAGGCCCACGTGCAAGCGGCCCGACAAGACCGCGATGGTTGCGGGCACGGCCCCCGCGGCGCGGATCGTCGCCTCGACCTCGCGCGCCGTTTCCATGTTCTGCGGCCAGGGCATCCCGTGGGTGATGATGGTGCTTTCCAACGCCACGAGGGGTGCGCCGGATGCGCGCGCGTCGGCCACTTCGGGCGAGTAATGAATGTCGATCATGCGGGGTCCTCTCCCGATACATAAGTGGCGGCGGCGTTCAACGCCGTGCGCAGCGCGATCACACCGCTTTCGCCGCGCCTCTCCGCCGCGATATGGGCCGCCATGAAGGTGTCGCCTGCGCCGGTCACGCGTTTTTGCGGAACTCGTGGCGGGGTATCGCTGATCGTGCCTGCATATTCGCCAAGCGCCGCCGACCGTGCGCCATCCGTGACCAGCGCCCGCGTCGCCCCGGCGGCGACCAGCGCATCGGCGGCGTGGAAGGCCGCGTCGAAGGTCCGGCCAAGGATCAGCCCGGCCTCTTCCAGATTGACGTAAAGCGTCGCGCCGGGATGGGCGAGCAGCGGGGTCAGCCGTGTCGCCTTGCCGGGGCTCGCCGGGGCGATCCTGAGATCGGCTTTGCGCAGGGCAGGGTGCTCGGCCACGTCGATAAGCAGCGCCTCGGTCAGGTTCCCGTCCAGCGCCACGGGGCCGCTGTAGGGGGCCTCGGCGCTCCCCAACCGGCCGTCGAACAGGGGCGCGAGGATACGGTCGCCCGCCGCCTCCAGCGAATGCGCGTCGCACATCGCCGCCACCAGCCCGCCATTGTCCTCGATGGCGATGTAGCTGTCGGTCGGCAGTCGTGCATCGCGCAGCAGAAACGCGGTGATAAGCCCCATGTCGTCGCAGGCGGTGACGAGTTCGTCGCCCTCGGGGTCCGAGCCGACGATGGACAACAGGGCAGGGGTCAGCCCGAAGCGTTTCAGCGTCATGGCGATGTTCAGCGCCACACCGCCCGGCAGGCGCGTAATGCGCCCCGGCACGTCATTGCCCTGCCGCATCGACGCGTCGGTGCGCCCGATCACGTCCCACAGCACGCTGCCGATGCAAAGAATATCGCTTGTCCCGTTCATCACCCGCTTTTGGCAACCCACCGGGAAAACCGCAAGCCGGGTTAGGGCCGATCAAGCGCGCAAAGGATACCGATCCGCTTCTTCGAACACGTCGATGGCGGTTGTCCCGGCCTTGATGCGCGCACTATGCGGCACGCCCGTCGGCAGGTTCCATGTGTCGCCGGGACCGCAGGTCTGCACCTCGCCGTCGATGGTCATTTCGATCTCGCCCGAGATGAGCGTGCCCCATTGCCATTTGTGGCTGTGCTCCGGGATCTCGAAATCCTGATGGAAGGTGAAAAAGACGACGAGGCCCGCGTCGGATTGGATCGCCCGCGCCGAAACCACATCCTCGGGAAACGGGATGTCGAGGGCGGGGAATGCCTGTATGAAGTCGGGAAATGCCATTGATCCTCCTGTCCCGCCCGCCTGATTGCGGGCCCTTTGATCCGACCCTACGCCAATTTCAGCGAAAACAAGCTGAAAAACCGCGAAACCCCTTGCCAACAGGGCCAAAGCCCCGTATTGGCCGCCCTACTTCACAGGCGGGGTCGGGCCTGACGGGGAGAAATCCCGTGCAGGTCCACCGGTTGGTGAGGGCGAAGTTTCGTCCAAACCTAGAAGCCCCGCCGAGGCGCAAACCGGAAAAGGAATATGGACATGGCGCTCCCTGAATTCACTCTGCGTCAGCTTCTGGAAGCTGGCGTTCACTTCGGCCACCAGACTCAGCGTTGGAACCCCCGCATGGGCGAGTTCATCTACGGTGAGCGGAACGGCATCCACATTTTCGACCTGACCCAGACCGTCCCGATGCTGGACGCCGCTCTGAACGTGATCCGTGAAACGGTCGCGAAGAACGGCCGCATCCTGTTCGTCGGCACCAAGCGTCAGGCGTCGAAGCCGATCGCCGAAGCCGCCGAGAAATCGGCCCAGTACTACATGAACCACCGCTGGCTCGGTGGCACGCTGACCAACTGGCAGACCGTGTCGCAGTCGATCAACCGCCTCAAGGCCTATGACGAGCAGCTCGCCGCCGGTGCCGAAGGCCTGACGAAGAAAGAGCGTCTGGGCATGGAACGCGATCAGGAGAAACTGACGCTTTCGCTCGGCGGTATCCGCGAAATGGGCGGCCGTCCCGACCTCCTGTTCGTCATCGACGTGAACAAGGAAGACCTCGCCATCAAGGAAGCCAACAAGCTGGGCATCCCGGTCGTGGCCGTTGTCGACTCCAACTGCTCGCCCGATGGCGTTGACTACATCATCCCCGGCAACGACGACGCCGCCCGCGCCATCGCGCTTTACTGCGATCTGGCCGCCCGCGCCGCGCTTGACGGCATGTCCGGTCAGCTCGAAGCCGCCGGCATCGACGTCGGCGCGCTGGAAGAAGGCATGGTCGAGGAAGCTGTCGCCGAAGAGCAGGCCGAAGCCTGATCTTCGTCATAGTCCTGTAACCGAGGGCGGGCACACCGCCCTCGGACCCGTTTCTAACGGACCCCGTACATTACGAAGGAGAGCCAAGATGGCGATCACCGCTGCACAAGTGAAAGAACTCCGCGAGAAATCCGGCGCGGGCATGATGGATGCCAAGAAGGCGCTGACCGAGACCGACGGCGACATGGACGCCGCGATGGACTGGCTGCGCACCAAGGGTCTTGCCACCGCCGCCAAGAAATCGGGCCGCACCGCTGCCGAGGGCCTCGTCGCCGTCGCCGTGTCGGGCGACACCGGCATCGCGGTCGAAGTGAACTCGGAAACCGACTTCGTCGGCAAGAACGCCGAATTCCAAGGCATGGTCACCAAGATCGCCGCCGCCGCGCTGAACGTGGCCGACGTGGACGCGCTGAAAGAGGCCGACATCGACGGCAAGCCGGTTTCGACCATGATTACCGACGCCATCGCGAAGATCGGCGAGAACATGGGCGTGCGCCGCATGGAGAAGATCTCGGGCGAGACGGTCGTGACCTACGTGCACAACGCCGTGGCTGACGGCCTCGGCAAGATCGGTGTCCTCGTCGCGATGACCGGCGGTGACGAAGCCTTCGGCAAGCAGGTCGCGATGCACGTCGCCGCCGCGAACCCGGCTTCGCTCGATCAGGCCTCGCTCGACCCGGCCATCGTCGAGAAAGAGCGTCAGATCCAGATCGAGATCGCCCGCGAATCCGGCAAGCCGGAGCAGGTGATCGAGAAGATGATCGAAGGCCGCATGAAGAAGTTCCTCTCGGAAGTCACGCTTCTGGGCCAGAACTTCGTCATCAACCCGGACCTGACGGTCGAGCAGGCCGCGAAGGAAGCGGGCGCGACGATCACCGGCTTCATCCGTATGGAAGTCGGCGAAGGCATCGAGAAGGTCGAAGAAGACTTCGCCGCCGAAGTGGCCAAGGCCGCCGGCGCCTGATCCGGATAAGAATCGGGCCGGGCAGGGTGCCCGGCCCACACATGACGGAACCCGGTGCGCCGACGCGTGCCGGGATTTTCTTTGGCCGACAACGGGCTGACGATTGAAGCTGAGATCGGCAGGGGGTGAGACGGGAATGGAGCGATCCCGAAATCGCGAGTGCCCCATCCCCAGTTCCAAAGGCATCAATTGCCACCACTCACGGAACAGAGACACAATCTCGCATTTCTTCGCGAGATACCAGTAAGGTTTTCCTTACTTTCTGCTGGTTTTCCTTACTCTTTTGGACGTGTTTGACAACCGTCAGTAGTCTTCGTCCGCGCGGCGCAACCGGCGGCTGACATAGGACGATCCGTCATCCACATCGTCGTTCAACTGCACCGCGCCACCTTGCGAACTGCGCACGTGGATCTGGTTCAGGAAGGTAATCTTGGCAATGGCTTGCGCGGTGGTGTCCACGCCCAGCTTTTCGCGCGCGAGGCGCAGGTGCTTTTCGATGGTCGGGACCGAGACGTCCATGATCGTCGCGACATCCTGGTTCGATTTGCCTTCCGACACCCATTCCAGCACTTCCAACTGGCGCTTGGACAGCTTGGGGCGGTTGGTCTCGATCGGCAGCGAGGCGATCTTCAGGTGAACGATGTTGCATAACACATCGATTTCCTTGCCGTTTTCCGCCCAGATCTCGTCCAGATCCTGCTGGGTCAGCCCATGCGCGCCGGTCAGCGCGAACAGCGCATGAGACCGATCCGACGCGGTCGGAACCGCTACCGTATATCCCGCGGTCACGTTCATCGCGCGGTTGAAGGCGATCACCTCCAGCTCTTTCTCGGTCAGATCCTCAGGCCGCGTCCACAGCGCACCCCAGGAGCAGTATCCGCTTTCATTCTCACGCGCCCAACGGGTGAGGGGCGCGTGCAGGAACATGCGCTCCTCGATGAACTGCCGGAAATACGTTGGATTGTGGTTGGTCAGAAACAGCGCGTCGATCAGCTCGCCAACCGAGTTGGGCGTCGCGAAGCGCGTATATCCGTAAATCAGCCTGTCGAACCCGAATGTCGCCATCCTGTCGCAGTGCAATTGCCAGACTTGTTGGAGCGTTCTTGCTCGCACGATGTGTTCGAGCACATCAAGCATCAGTACCTCATCCCGTCGCTTGCACTCCGTCGTCCCACTTTCGTGAACGCCCCTTGACGGCAGAGTGTCATTTGAGCCCGAAGAAAGCCACCATTCGTATGGGTTGTCGAGTGTATATGCACACAAAATGCGAATTTTTTGCTATTTGCGAGTGTGATAGTGCGACAGAAGGTCTTGGTAAGGTATTGGAAAGTTTCGTTTAATCCGGCGTACGGTTATTTTACATAATACTGATTATACGCATAAACCATATTTGCCGCCCGAAACTAAGCATTTAGGAAACCTGTGCTCCCCTCGAAGCAATAAACGCAAACGCGCCCTAGCCAAGCGCGTATCCCGTGCCTCGAACCGTGCGCAACGGATCGTCCCCCCCGGTCTTGCACAGCGCCTTGCGCAGCCGCCCGACATGCACATCGACGGTCCGCGTATCGACATAGACGTCACGGCCCCAGACCCGGTCCAGAAGTTGTTCACGGCTCCAGACGCGGCCCGGTTTTTCCATGAAGGTCGTCAAAAGCCGGAATTCGGTCGGACCCAATTTGATCGGATCGCCGCCGCGCGTGACGCGATGGGTCTCGCCGTCGAGGATGATGTCCTCATAGGCAAGCTGCTGCCCGACACTCGCGGGGCGCGTGCGACGCAATTGCGTGCGGATGCGCGCCATAAGTTCCTGCACCGAGAACGGTTTGACCATGTAATCGTCGGCGCCGGTTTCCAGCCCCCTCACCCGGTCCATCTCGTCCGACCGCGCCGAGAGCATGATGACGGGAATATCCGTCGTCTCGCGCCGCGATTTCACGCGGCGGCAGATCTCGATCCCCGAAACACCCGGCAGCATCCAGTCCAGCAGGATCAGGTCCGGCCCGATTTCTTCGACCAGCACCATCGCGTCGTCGCCATTCTCGGCGATCGACACGTCATAGCCTTCGGATGCGAGGTTGTAGCGCAGGATTTCCCGTTGCGCCGGTTCATCCTCGACCAGCAGCACGAGCGGCTTGTCGGTGCTCATTCTTCCGCCTCTTCAAACCCCTCGACCTTGTAGATGGACTGGTTGTCCTTGGGTCGCTGGTCATCCGGGAACTGGCCCGTGGACAGATAGATCACCTGATCCGCGATCGAGGTCACGTGGTCGCCCATCCGTTCGATGTTCTTGGCGATGAAATGCAGATGCATACAGGCGGTGATGTTGCGCGGATCTTCCATCATGAACGTCAGGAATTCGCGGAACAGCGCGTTATACATCTGGTCGACTTCCAGATCGCGGTGCCGCACATCCTCGCCCACCGTCGCATCCCGGCGGATATAGCTGTCCAGCGCATCGGACAGCATCGCTTCGACCTCTTTCGACATGCGGCGAATCGCGCTCGACGCCCCTTCGATGGGCTGCATGTGCGACAGAACCTCGGTCCGTTTCGCGATGTTCTTGGCATAGTCGCCGATGCGTTCGAGGTTGCCGGCGATCTTCATCACCGTCAGCACGGTGCGCAGATCGGTCGCGGCCGGCTGCCGGATCGCCAGAAGCTGCGCGCACTGGGTGTTGATGAGGTCTTCAAGCTCGTCGATCTTGCGGTCGCCCTGACGCACCTTTTCGGCACGCTCCGTGTCGCGGGTCTTGAGCGATTTGGCGGCTTCGCGGATCGCTTCTTCGACCAGCCCGCCCATTTTCATGACCAGCGCCTGAATGGCTTCGAGATCGCGGTCGAAGGCTTTTGCGATATGGGGATCGTTCATGTCTCTGCCCTCCTCAGCCGATACGGCCGGTGATGTAGCTTTCCGTCCGCGTGTCGCGCGGATTGGTGAAGATAGTCGTCGTGTCGTCGTATTCGACGAGGTTGCCCAGATGGAAGAACGCGGTCTTCTGGCTGACGCGCGCGGCCTGCTGCATCGAGTGCGTGACGATCACGACCGAATAGTTGGCCTTGAGTTCGTCGATCAGTTCCTCGACCTGCGCCGTGGCGATGGGGTCGAGCGCCGAGCACGGCTCGTCCATCAGAAGCACTTCCGGCTCGGTCGCCACCGCCCGCGCGATGCACAGGCGCTGCTGCTGACCGCCGGACAGGCCGGTGCCTGGCGCGTCGAGACGATCCTTCACCTCGTCCCAGATCGCGCCGCGGCGCAGGGATTTTTCGACGATTTCATCGAGTTCGGCCTTGTTGCGGGCAAGCCCGTGAATGCGCGGGCCATAGGCGATGTTGTCGTAGATCGACTTGGGGAACGGGTTCGGCTTCTGAAACACCATCCCGACCTTGGCGCGCAATTGCACCGGGTCTACCTGCGGCGCGTTGATGTCTTCGCCGTCGAGCAGGATATCGCCCTCGACCCGGCAGATCGGGATCGTGTCGTTCATCCGGTTCAGGGACCGCAGGAAGGTCGACTTGCCGCAGCCCGACGGGCCGATGAAGGCCGTCACGGTCTTGTCGAGGATGTCGACGTTCACGTCCTTGATGGCGTGGTTGTCGCCATAATAGACCTGCACGTCCTTCGCTGAGAACTTCACGTTCATCGCATCCACCCCGACTTTGTTTTCCACATTGTCTTTCATCATAAGTTCCCCCTGCCCGCGATTACCAGCGGCGCTCGAAACGACGGCGCAGGATGACCGCCAGGATGTTCATGGTCATGAGGAACACGAGCAGGATGATGATCCCGCCCCATGCCCGTTCGTAATAGGCCGGATCGGCGCGCTTGGCCCATTCGTAGATCTGCGCGGGCATGGCCGAGTTCGGGTCGAGGAACCCGCTCGCCACCCCGTCCGGGTAGTTCGACGCGATGTAGCCGACCATCCCGATCAGAAGCAGCGGCGCGGTTTCCCCAAGCGCCTGTGCCAGCCCGATGATGGTGCCCGTGAGGATGCCGGGCATGGCCAGCGGCAGGACATGATGGAACACCGTCTGCATCTTGGACGCGCCGATGCCCAGAGCCGCCTCGCGGATCGATGGCGGCACGGCTTTCAGCGACGCGCGGGTCGAAATGATAATGGTCGGCAGCGTCATCAGCGTCAGGACCAGGCCGCCGACCAGCGGGGCCGACTGCGGCAGATGCATGAACTGGATGAAGACGGCCAGACCCAGAATACCGAAGACGATCGACGGCACGGCGGCGAGGTTCGAGATGTTCACCTCGATGATGTCGGTAAAGCGGTTCTGGGTCGCGAACTCCTCCAGATAGATCGAGGCCGCGACGCCGATGGGCAGCGACAGGCCCAGCACCACGAACATCATGAAGAGCGAACCCAGCATCGACACCCCGATCCCCGCCTGCTCCGGTCGGCTTTCCGAGGCATCCGCCCCGGTGATGAAGTCGAAGTTGAAGCCCTTGGCGATGATGCCTGCGTCGCGCAACGCATCCACCACGTCGAAATGGGCCGCATCGATATTGTTGTCACGCGCCACGCTTTCGCGCGTCACCCGGCCCTTGAGGTAGCCGTCAACTCGGCTCGCCGCGAGGATTTCGAAGCTGTGGGTCGTGCCCACCAGATCCGGGTTCGCCAGCACCTCGTCCCGCACGACGGCGGCGGCCGACGAGGACAGGATCGGTTTCAGCCCCTTGGCGTCCTCGAACGGGTTTTCGATGCCGTTCGCGTCCAGCGCGTCGGCCAGCGCCTGTTCGATGAGCGGGTTGTAACCGAAGGTCGAGACTTTCTTCATCACCTCGATGTCGCGCACGCCGGATTTGTCGAGCGTTTCTTCCGGCAGCGCGATAGGCAGCGTCAGCTTGGTCTGCTGGAACGCCGGGATGCCGCGCACGACGATGGTGGACAGCAGCGCCACGAGGAACACGAGGCCCAGACCGATGGCGATCATGCCGTAGATCCTGAACCGTTTCTCGGCCGCGTTGCGCTTTTTCGTGCGCGCGTCGACGTCGTAGAGCGAGCCGGTGTTGGTCGCGTCGGTCATTCGTACTGCTCCCGGTATTTGCGCACGATGTAGAGGGCGAGGACATTGAGGGCGAGGGTCACGACGAAAAGCGTCATGCCCAGTGAAAAGGCGACCAGAGCCTCGGGGCTGGCGAAATCCGCGTCGCCGGTGAGCTGGCTCACGATCTTGGCGGTCACCGTCGTCATGGCGTCGAACGGGTTCAGCGACAGGCGGGCCGCGGCCCCTGCCCCGAGCACGACGATCATCGTCTCGCCGATGGCGCGCGAGGCGGCCAGAAGGATCGCGCCGACGATGCCCGGAAGGGCTGCGGGCATGACCACCTGACGGATCGTTTCGGATTGCGTCGCGCCAAGCCCGTAGGAACCGTCGCGCATCGCCTGCGGCACCGCGTTGATGATGTCGTCGGACAGCGAGGACACGAAGGGGATCAGCATGATCCCCATCACAAGGCCTGCAGTCATCACGGCGGTTCCGCCCTGCATCCAGCCGACGCCCAGAATGCCACCGTCCCCGAAAATGCCGACCAGAAGCGGCCCGACCGTCAGCAGCGCGAACAGGCCGTAGACGATGGTGGGAATGCCCGCGAGCACCTCGAGCATCGGTTTGGCGATGCTGCGCACCTTGGAACTTGCGTATTCCGACAGATATATCGCGGCGAACAGGCCGATGGGCACGGCCACCGCCAGCGCGATGAGCGAGATATAGAGCGTGCCCCACAGAAGCGGCAGGATACCCAGTTGCGAGCCGCCACCGAACGAGGGCGACCAGGTGGTGCCGAAAAAGAACTCGTCCGCCGGGTAAAGGCCAAAGAACTCGATTGTATTGAACAGAAGCGACAGCACGATGCCGAGCGTCGTCAGGATCGCGATGAGGGCGGCGGTGATGAGCAGGATCAAGATGCCAGTCTCGACCCGGTTGCGCGCCCGCAGCGTGCCCGAGGTGCCGAGATAGGCGTAAAGGAACCCGGCGACCGCGACGACGAGCACGACGACGGTGCGCACCCAATCCCCGGTGTTGGACGCGGCGCGATAGTCGAGCGCGGCGGCCAGAACCTCTTCGCTTACGTCCGAGCCGAGCGCGACGCCGACGCCGCCCAGCGTGTCTCGGACCGTGGTCGCGTCCAGCCCTTCGATATCACCCGGCGCGAGCACGCCTTGGGCGATCGCGGTGTCGAGGCCCGAGGCCACGCGCTGCACGTCCGACATCACGAGGCTGAGTTCGCCCCGCGTCTCGTAAAGCGTATCGGGAATATCGCCGCGCACCTGCCCGGCGACGACGAGCGGCTGCACGATAACCCAGATGGCAAGCAGCAGGACGGCGGGGACGAAGGCGAGCATCGCCACGTTCATCCCGTAGAAATTCGGCAGACTGTGCAGCTTTCGCACGTCCACGACCGAACCGACCGCGCGCTGGCGGCCCATGACATAGCCTGCGACCGTGAGCGCAAGGACGATGGCGAGAAGGATCAGAGGGGACATCGGCGGGCCACCTTTAGGTTCGGGAAACGCACCGTACGTCTTTCCCGCGGTAAAGATCGGCGCGAGGTCACCCCCGCGCCGACCGGTTTCGAAGGTCTGAAAACCTTAGTTCATGGTCTCTTCGTTCGCGATCATGGCCTGCGTGGCGGCAAGCTCGGGATCGGCGACGAGGCCGTAGTTCGACAGCGGGCCGTCGGGGCCGGCGATCTCGTCAGCGACGAAGAACTCGGCGTATTCCTTCAGACCGGGGATGACGCCGATGTGGGCCTTCTTGATGTAGAAGTAGAGCGGGCGCGACACTGGGTAATCGCCAGCGGCGATGGTCTCGGTGGTCGGCTCGACGCCCGACATGGTCGCCACTTTCAGCTTGTCAGTGTTGTTCTCGTAGAACGCGAGGCCGAAGACGCCGATGGCGTTGGTGTTGGCGTCGATACGGGCGAGCGTCTCGGTGTAGTCGCCGTCGATGTCGACCGACATGCCGTCGGTGCGGACCATCAGGCAGGCGTCTTCGGCGTCGTCTTCCGACATGCCGCCGGCGATCATGGCTTCCATCGCGCCGGTGGCTTCGCAGCCAGCCGCGATGACTTTCTCTTCGAACACTTCACGGGTGCCGTGCTTGGTGCCGGGGATGAAGGCGAGGATTTCGGCGTCCGGCAGATCGGCGTTGAAGTCCGACCACTTGGTGTGCGGGTTGTCGACCAGCTCGCCGTCGACCATGACCTTCGGCGCCAGCGCGTTGAAGATGTCGCTTTCGGTGAAGGCGGTGAACTCCGGGCCGTTCAGCTGCGAGGCGAACACGATGCCGTCGTAGCCGATGCGCACTTCGATGATGTCCGTCACGCCGGCTTCGGCGCAGGCGGCGATTTCCTTTTCACGGATCGCGCGCGAGGCGTTCGCGATGTCGATGGTGTTTTCACCGACGCCTTCGCAGAAGCGCTTGAGGCCCGCCGAGGAGCCGCCCGATTCCACGACCGGGGTCGGGAAGTCGAAGTTTTCGCCAAAGGCTTCGGCGACGATCGAGGCATAGGGCAGCACGGTGGACGAGCCAGCCACCTGGACCTGGTCACGCGCGACGGCAACGCCGGTGGTCATGGCAGCGATCGCCAGGGTCGAGGCGGTCAGTTTCGCAAAGGACATGAGTGTCTCCTGGTTTGGTTTGCAGCAGGCGACACGTTCCGCGTCGCACTGGGCGCCTCACTAGGGTGAGTCCGCTATCGTTTTGCGACAGTTTTGTAACAAGCGTGTAACACAGTCCAAATCAGATGTGGACAACTCGCCCGGGTTGTCTATCGCGTCGGCAAGGCCACGCTGAATGTGCTCCCCTGCCCCGGCGTGCTTTCGATCCGCAGACGCCCGCGATGCCGATTCACGATATGCTTGACGATGGCAAGACCCAGCCCGGTGCCGCCCATCCCGCGGGAGCGGTGATCGTCGACCCGGTAGAATCGCTCGGTCAACCGGCCGAGGTGCCGCTCGTCGATGCCCTCGCCTTTGTCCGTGACCGCGACGATCAGGCCCGGCCCGCGCAGACGGGGATCGTGCTGAACCTGAGACAGTGTGACCGTGACCTCGCCGCCGCTGCCGCCGTATTTGATCGCGTTCTCGATCAGGTTGGTGAACACCTGCGTAAGCTGATCGGGGTCCGCCGGGGCCATGACGGGCGCGTCGCAGCCGCGCACATGAAGCTGCACCAGCCGATCATCCGCCTGCCCCTGCAAGTTCAACGCGGCGTTCAGCAGGAGTTCCGCCACATCCTGCTGCTCGGTCGGTCGCAACCCCTCGGTGTCCTCGACCTTGGCCAGCGACAACAGATCGTCCACCAGACGGTGCATCCGCCGCGTCTCGCTTTCCATGATCTTCAGGAAATGCTCGCGCGCGGCGGCATCGTCGCGCGCCGGGCCGCGCAGGGTCTCGACGAAGCCCGAAATGGCGGTCAGCGGCGTGCGCAGTTCGTGGCTGACGTTGGCCACGAATTCCGACCGCATCTCGCCCGCTTCTTCCAGCGCCGTCACATCGTCGAAGGCCAGAATTGTGCCCATTCCGGCGTCGAGCGGCGTGATCGACACGTCGTAAAGCCGCTCCCGCGCCTCGCCCGATGCGATATGGCGCGCCTGCGCGGGCACGCGGGTCTGCATGACGGTCTCGATCCGGTCGAGAAGGGCTGGCTGACGGAACACCGCCGCATAGTGCCGACCCAGAACGGCACCGCCGAAAAGCCGCTCCGCAGCGGGATTGAGCGCCGCGAGTCTCTGGTCCGCACCGATGACGGCGCAGGGCATCGGAATCGCCCTGATGAAAGTATCCGCATCCATTTCGTTGCCGCTTTCGCCTTCGCCTATCCCTTTGAATGTGGCCGCGCGACCGCACCCGCTAAGTTACTGATCTATTCAGTTAAATGCCCAAAGGTTCACTTTGCAATCTATCAATACTTCTCTCATACTACAGTGGCGTGACTTGGACAGGGACTTGCCCTGATAACTCCTAGGGGGTTTAGCCGAGCAATGAGTCAACCGGATAAAACCAAAAACATTGATTGGATCGACGCATCGACAGGCACAGGTGCCGAGGCGTTGCGCGTGCTCGCCGTCGGCTCATCGAACGCGGCCAACACGAACGACAAGGTCGGTGACCTTCCCGGAACACGTTTCGTGGATTTCGCCGAACTGACGACCGAATTGATGGAGTTGCATCGGCCCGATGTGGTGCTTTCGCCGCTCATGTCGAGCGGGTTCGATTGCGTGGAACTCGCCTATCGACTGGTGGACAGTGGATTCGGCGGGCGTTACCGCGCCTTCGCCGAGGACATTCCGCGCCCCGAGATGGTCAAACGTGAAATCCGGCGCAGTTTTCCCGGGCTGGATTTCGACGTTTTGGTGGTGGCCCGCACGCCGGAATCGCGTGCGGTCTGAACGCCGGGCGGCGCAGGGTCAATAGATCATATCGTGACCCTCGTCGCCCACCGTTTCATAGTGGCGCACCAGCGTATTCAGCGCGATCCGCAGAACGATCTTGCCCGACCGTGCCGGGAAATCGAGCCGGTCCTCGATCTCTTCCATGCCCGTTTCGTCACAGCATGACAGGATGACGGCTTCGGACAGCTCCGGGCCGAGCTTGTCGATCGCTTTGGCGAGACTTTGGAACGCCGTCATGTGGCGCGGGATGGCAAGCGCGGTCGCGCCGCCACCCGACGGCATCGGCGGGCGGACATGCCCTTCGAGCAACGCGCCCAGATCATCGCCGATGGCGCCCCCGGCGCGGGCGATCTCGTAGCTTTCGCGAAACCGTTCCGCCGCACGCACCATGGGTTTGGACAAAAACGCCGACCCGTCGCCGCGCTTGCGCCGGGCCAGAACCCGCAACGGCGGCTCCGCACCCGCGGTGCGCGGTTTCTTCTGCGCCCCCTGCACCGGTTTCGCGGTCGTTTTCGTCACCTCCGAGATCGAGGCGACCTTGCGCGACTCGTTCTGGGCCATCAGCCGGCCAAGCTCGGTCCGGCCCGACGGCGTGATGGAATAGCGGCTCAGGCGGCCCCGCGTGCGCCCTTCGATCCATTCTTTCAGGGCGAGGATTTCGGCCACGTCGCGCGGCACCACCGCGCGGCGCACGGGCCGGTCCTCTTCGACATGCGCGACGACGACGGCGTCCTCGACACCCTCGGCGATGATAAGCAGCGCGCCCGGTTCGGTCAGCGCCCGGAGCGCGCGCAGGGCTTCCCGGTCGATGCGGTCATGGTCGTTCGGTATGCGGGTCATGGTCTTCGCGGTGCCTCCGTGGCGGTCCGGTCCGCTGTCGCGGCCCGAGCCATGCCAAAGCGTTTCAAGTGACCTGAGAGCCGCGTCCGCCAGCGGATCGTCCCGCAATCCCTCGCACCGCCTGACCTGCCGCATCACCGTCGACGCATGAACGCCGGTTTCCCGCGCGATATTGCGCAGCGACGTGCCGTCTTCGACATGTGCCAGATAGGTCCGAACCGTGTCCGGCACCCAGGCCGGAAGTCGTTGGCGCGATCCGAAAGACTGCTGGGCATGTGTCCGCATGTTCTGTCCTCATCCCGTGTCGAACCGTTTCCAATCTGGAAGCGATACAACCTTAACGCGAGTCGTTATCCACAGACAATCCACAATTTGACGGTTTATCCACAGGCTCTCAACGATGCAGTCACAATGTCGCCGCATCGAATAAAGCCTTCTAAAGGCATCGCACGCAGCGCAGGGCTGCGACGCAACACTCGTCTAGGTTGTGCGACAACGGCATCGAATCACGCTCAACGGAGGCTACGATGCGACCCGCGATCACCCGACTCAGCCAGATGAAACGCCCGAAACTCTTGATGAAGGCCGCCCGCTTCGCGCTGGATGGCTATGATCGCAAGCGGGCCTTGCCGCGGATTCTGGGCAAGACGCCCGCCCGCCATGACCACACCATCGACGAGCTGCTCCTGCACGAAGAACAGGTGGAAAGCCTCCGCCGGAGCGGGGGCGCGGATTACTCCCCCGCGCGGCACATCGAGTTGCTGACCGCGATCATCGCCGAGGCCCGAAGCCTCGCCGCGCCCGATCAGGTTCAGCTGTAGGCGTCGGGCATCTCGGCCTTGCGGCGCGCCACGAAGGCTTCAATGGCCTCGCGCACCGCGGGGTCCATCGCCGGTGCCTCGTATTGGCCGAGCAGCTTGCGCACCCGGGCATTGGCGAGCGTCGACGAATCCCGCGCCCCTTCTTCGAACCAGGTCTCATAGGGCTTGTAGTCGAGCACCTCGGAGCGCCAGAACGCGTCCTTGAAATTGGCCTGCGTGTGGGCGCAGCCAAGGTAGTGCCCGCCCGGCCCCACTTCGCGCAGCGCGTCCATCGCCTGCGCGTTCTCGTCGATCGCGACGCCCGCCGCGAATTTGTGGACCGTCCCGAGCTGATCGGCATCCAGCACGAATTTCTCGAAACTCGACACCAGCCCGCCTTCGAGCCAGCCACAGGCGTGCAGCATGAAGTTGACGCCCGCATTCATCCCCATCTGAAGGCTGTTCGCGCTTTCATAGCCCGCCTGCGCATCCGGCAGTTTCGAGCCGGTGAACGCGCCGGACGAGCGGAACGGGAGACCCATGCGGCGGGCCAGCTGCCCGGCGCCGAGCGTGATCTGCGTGGCCTCGGGCGTCCCGAAGGTCGGCGCGCCGGAGTTCATGTCGATCGAGGTCACGAAGGCGCCGAAGATCACCGGCGCACCCTTGCGCACCAGTTGCGAATAGGCGACGCCCGCCATCACCTCGGCCAGCACCTGCGTCAACGTGCCCGCCACCGACACGGGCGCCATCGCACCGCCGACGATGAAGGGCGACACGATGCAGGCCTGATTTGCGGCGGCATACGTCTCCAACGTGCCCATCATGACGCTGTCGAAGGTGAGCGGCGAGTTGATGTTGACCAGCGAGGTCATCACCGCGTTCTGGTCGACGAACTCGGCCCCGAACAGGATCTTGGACATCTCGACGCAATCAGCGGCCCAGTCCTTGTCGGTCACGGCACCCATATAGGGCTTGTCCGACAGGGTCATGTGGGCATGGAGCATGTCGAGGTGACGCTTGTTCACCGGAACGTCCGTCGGCTCGCACAGGGTGCCGCCCGACAGGTGGACCCATTTCGACATATAGCCCAGCTTCACGAAGGTCCGGAAATCGTCGATCGTGGCGTAACGGCGCACACCGTCCAGATCGCGCACGAAGGGCGGGCCATAGACCGGCGCGAAGACGAGATTGTTGCCGCCGATCTCGACCGACCGCTCGGGGTTGCGGGCGTGATGCGTGAAAGACGAGGGCGCGGTCTTGCACAATTCACGGGCGAGGCCACGGGGGATATGAACCCGCTCCCCCCGCACGTCCGCACCCGCCGCGCGCCAACGCTCAAGCGCGCCGGGGTTCTCGGCGAAGACCACCCCGATCTCTTCCAGCACGGTTTCCGCGTTGGTTTCGATGATCGACAAGGCCTCGTCGTTCAGAATGTCCAGCGTCGGCGTCTTGCGCACGATCACGGGGGCCGAGTCGAATCGCGGGGCCGTGCGTTCCGCGCGTCGTGCCGCGCCGCCTCCGCCCCGTGCCCGCCTTTTGCGTTCGCCGGTCGCCACTTCTTCGGACATATCGTTCTCCGCGCTGATCCTGCCACCTGATAGCCCGCCCCAGACACCGGGTCGGGAGGGTTTGCGACATTTGACGCGCGAAAACGACGCGGGGCCGAAGCTGGATCAGGCGGGGCCCTGAAACCGGAGGCCCCGCCTGCCCCGGCTCAGGCCGCCTGACGGTTCAGGCTGTCCTCGCCCAGTTTCGACAGTTTGCGGTCGGCGTCGTATTCCTGATCGAGATTCGCCTGCAACAGCTTGCCGACCTCGGGGTCGAGCCCAAGGGTCTTGGCCCAGGCGATCAGGGTGCCGTAGCGCGTGATCTCGTAATGCTCGACCGCCTGCGCCGCCGCGATCATGCCCGCATCACGGGTATCGGGATCGTCGGCTTCCTCCATGATCTCCTTGCCTTCGTCGAGGATCCCGTTGATCGCGTCGCAGGTGACGCCACGGGCCTTGAGCCCGAGATGCTCGAACACCTTCTCAAGGTTTTCGATCTGGGTCTCGGTTTCTTCGCGGTGATCTTCGAAGGCGGTCTTGAGGTCGTCCGAGTCGGCCTTGCGGGCCATTTTCGGCAGCGTCTTCAGTACCTGCTTTTCGGCATAGTAGATGTCGCGCAGGAAATGTTTGAACAGGGCATCTAGGGTGTTCATGTTTAGCCTCGCTAATGTTGGGGTTGGACCCGTCCGGGGGTCTGTGGCTCTAAACGAGACTGCCGGCCTCAGGGTTCCCGGCGCGTGTGTCGATTGTGGCGGATGGGCGCTTGCGCGCCTGTGGCGCGGCGCGTATTTGCTTGGCCCATGAGCATCACGGACCCGCAGCGCGATCATCAGCGCCTTCTCATCATCGACTTCGGCAGCCAGGTGACGCAGCTCATCGCGCGGCGTCTGCGCGAGTTGAACGTCTATTGCGAAATCCACCCCTATCAGAACGTGACCGATGCGTTCCTGAAAGAGTTCGCGCCGAAAGCCGTGATCTTCTCGGGCGGTCCGGCCAGCGTGATCGACGAAGGCTCGCCGCGTCCGCCGGCAAGCGTTTTCGACCTCGGGGTTCCGATCCTCGGCATCTGTTACGGCCAGCAGGTCATGATGCACATGCTGGGCGGCGAGGTTCTGCGCGGGCACGGCACCGCCGAATTCGGCCGCGCCTACGTGACCCCGACCGAAGAGCGGATCGACGCGCTCAACGGCTGGTTCATGGACGGCACGGGGCGCGAGCAGGTGTGGATGAGCCACGGCGACCACGTGTCCAAGATCGCGCCGGGCTTCAAGGTCTACGGTACCTCGCCCAACGCCCCCTTCGCGATCACCGCCGATCTGGAGCGCCGGTTCTACGCCGTGCAGTTCCACCCGGAGGTGCATCACACCCCGAACGGCAAGACGCTCTATGAGAACTTCGTGCGCGACGCAGGCTTCAAGGGCGACTGGACGATGGGCGCCTACCGTGAGGAAGCCATCGCCAAGATCCGCGAACAGGTCGGCTCGTCCCACGTGATCTGCGGTCTGTCCGGCGGCGTCGACTCGTCCGTGACGGCGGTTCTGCTGCACGAGGCGATTGGCGACCAGCTGACCTGCGTCTTCGTGGATCACGGCCTTCTCCGGCTCAACGAGGCCGAAGAAGTGGTCACGATGTTCCGCGACCACTACAACATGAAGCTGATCCATGCGGATGAGAGCGACCTGTTCCTTGGCGAACTCGAGGGCGTCTCGGACCCCGAGCAGAAGCGCAAGACCATCGGCAAGCTCTTCATCGACGTGTTCCAGAAATACGCGAGCGAGATCGACGATGCCGACTTCCTCGCCCAAGGCACGCTTTACCCGGACGTGATCGAATCCGTGTCGTTCAGCGGCGGTCCCTCGGTGACGATCAAGTCACACCACAACGTCGGCGGTTTGCCCGAGAAGATGGGGCTGAAGCTGGTCGAGCCGCTGCGTGAACTCTTCAAGGACGAGGTCCGCGCGCTGGGTCACGAGCTTGGCCTGCCCGCCAGCTTTATCGGCCGCCACCCCTTCCCCGGTCCCGGTCTTGCGATCCGCTGTCCGGGCGAGATCACGCGCGACAAGCTCGACATCCTGCGCAAGGCGGATGCGGTCTATATCGACCAGATCCGCAAGCACGGCCTTTACGACGAGATCTGGCAGGCCTTCGTCGCGATCCTGCCCGTGCGCACCGTGGGCGTCATGGGCGACGGGCGCACCTATGACTACGCCTGTGCGCTCCGCGCCGTGACCAGCGTCGACGGGATGACGGCGGATTACTATCCGTTCAGCCACGAATTCCTCGGCGAAACCGCGACGCGGATCATCAACGAAGTGCAAGGCATCAACCGCGTGACCTACGACATCACCTCGAAACCTCCGGGGACGATCGAGTGGGAGTGATCCTTGTGGGACGGGTGAGCCAGTCGGCTTTGACTCCTGGGGGAACTTCCCCTTTCGAATTTTGCAAAACGCCCAATGCTTCATCGTGGGAAAAATTTTTTTTTTGGGGACTGCCGAATTTTCCGGCGACCCAAAGCGTTTTGGGACCACGTCGCGCAAAAGGGACCGTCGCCCGCACAACTCACTTTGTCATGTGGAAATAGCATGTTAACGAGTCGCCGACGGACACTGGCTCCGTCTTGATTCAGACGGTGTGGAGAGGCTGCTTCGACCGTTAAGGACTTTTGTAAATAGCCTGCCGTGGGGACGGAATGGCAATCAGGATTTTCAAATGCACCGCGTGCGGGCATCGTATGCGGCTTGCGAGCAATTACTGCGGATCGTGTTTCAACGAAAAGCCGGGCTGGCAGAAGCCGGGGTCGCTGATCGCGATGGCGGCCATTCCGGCCATCGTCGTCGTCGGATTTTTCGCGTTCATTATGCTTGCGGTTCCCACCGGCTGACGGCAGGGTCGCGCCATGATCGATGGCGCGAACGAGCAGGGTCTGGCCCCGACAGTGAACCCGATCCTGAGCGCCTCGCTCTGGATGCTGGGTGCGATTGCCTGTTTCACCACCATGGCCGTGGCGGGCCGCGAGGTGAGCCTCGACCACGACACCTTCGAGTTGATGTTCTATCGCTCCTGCGTCGGCATCGTGATCGTGGTGTCCGTGATTTCCGCGCGCGGGCTTTGGGGAAGCGTCGGGCGCCGCCAACTGGGCCTGCATTTCGTGCGCAACGTGTCCCACTTCACTGGGCAGAATCTGTGGTTCTACGCGGTCGGGGTGATCCCGCTCGCGCAGGTCTTCGCGCTCGAATTCACCTCGCCGCTCTGGGTGCTCGCGATGTCGCCGATCTTTCTGGCCGAGCGCATCACCGCGCCGCGGGCGCTGGCGGCCTTCGTGGGCTTTCTCGGCATCCTCGTCGTGACGCGACCCTTTTCGGTGCAGCTTGAGCCGGGCGTGCTGGCCGCGCTGGGTGCCGCGATCGGTTTTGCAGGCTCCGCCGTGTTCACGCGCAAGCTGACCCGCACCCAAAGCCTTGCCTCGATCCTGTTCTACCTGACGACGATGCAGGCGGTCTTCGGCCTCACGCTCGCGGCCATCGACGGCGACATGGCCCTGCCGTCCGCGACCTCCGCGCCGTGGCTCGTCATCATCGGCTTCGCGGGCCTCGCCGCGCATTTCTGCCTGACCTCGGCGCTCAAACTGGCACCTGCAACGGTGGTCATGCCCATCGACTTCGCCCGCCTGCCCGTGATCGCCCTGATCGGCTGGCTGCTTTATCAGGAGCGGTTGGAACTGGCCGTCATTCTCGGCGGCGCGCTGATCCTGACGGCAAACTGGATCAACATCCGGGCCAGCGTGCGCGAGGCGCGGGCGCGGGTCGGATGAGCGGTGGCGCGGGCGACCTTCGCGCCGCATACGAAGCCGAGGTTCACGCGCTCGACGGCGAGGCACAGCGGATGTGGGCCGAAGGTCACGCGCCCGAAACCATCGCACGCCACCTCCATGCCCGGCGCCGCGCACTTGCCAATGCATTCAAGGCGCGCACGCCCGAACCGATGCGCAGCCTGATCGAAGCCCGGACCCTGCGCGCGCATGGCGACGTGGGCGGGCCGAGTATCGCCACGCTGCGCGCCCGTGGCTGTTCGTGGGAGGACATCGCGCAAAGCGCCTGCCGCCCCGGCCGCCTGACCTTCGACCCCGAACGCGGCCCGGTCCCGGCGCAGGAGCGTGACGACCGGGGTTGATCTTGCCCTGCCCGCGCCCGCCCGCTACCACACGGGGCAAGAACCACGGCAGGGACGGCGATGATCTACGAGACCGCGAAAGACTGGCGCGACGCGACGGCGAAGCGCGTGCTGCTGTTCGGCATGTCCGGGCTGGGCAAGACGCACCTGTCCAACATGCTGCGCGACGGCGGCGCGTGGTTTCACTACTCGGTCGATTACCGGATCGGCACGCGATACATGGGCGAGCTCATATCGGACAATTTCAAGTCCGAGGCGATGAAGAACCCGTTTCTGCGCGAGCTTCTGTTGACCGACAGCGTCTATATCGCGTCGAACATCACCTTCAACAATCTCGCGCCCCTTTCGACCTATCTCGGCAAACCCGGCGATCCGTCGAAACACGGGTTGCCGTGGGACGTCTACATGCAGCGGCAGGCCGAGCATCGCGACGCCGAGATCAACGCCCTGCTCGACACGGTGCGTTTCGTGCGCCGCGCCAAGTCGCTTTACGGCTACGACAACTTCGTCTGCGACAGCGGCGGCTCGATCTGCGAGGTCGTGGACCCGCACGATCCGACGGATCCGGTGCTGACCGCCCTGTCCGACAACCTTCTGATGGTCTGGATCGAAGGGTCCGAGGCGCATACCGAGGAACTCGTCCGACGGTTCATCAAGGCGCCCAAGCCGATGTATTACCAGCCTGCCTTCCTCGAAGCCTGCTGGGCCGACTATCTTGCCGAAAAGGGTCTGCCCGAAGAACAGGTGGACCCGGACGACTTCGTGCGCTCGACCTATGCCAAGGCGCTGCACCACCGCCACCCGCTCTATGCCGCGATGGCCGAGAAATGGGGGGTCAAGGTCAAGGCCGACGACGTGGCGAAGGTCCGGTCCCCCGACGACTTCGACGACCTGATCGCGGCGGCCCTTGAGGCCCGGTGATCAAAGGCTTATCTCACCCGAACCTTTCAACCGGAGCTTCCGATGCCGATCAAGATCCCTGCCGACCTGCCTGCCGCCGACGTGCTTTCGCGCGAGGGCGTCATGGTCATGTCGGAAAATCAGGCGGCGCGGCAGGATATCCGGCCCCTGAAAATCGGGCTTTTGAACCTGATGCCTAAGAAGATCCAGACCGAGACGCAGTTCGCGCGCCTGATCGGGGCGACCCCGCTTCAGATCGACTTCACGCTCATCAAGATGACCGAGCACGCCTCCAAGAACACGCCGGAGGAGCATCTGGGCATGTTCTATCGCGATTTTCAGGACGTGAAGGACGAGAAGTTCGACGGGCTCATCATCACTGGCGCACCGATCGAACATCTGCCGTTCGAAGACGTGACCTATTGGGACGAGATGGTCGAGGTCATGGACTGGACCCAGACCAACGTGCATTCCACCTTCGGCGTCTGCTGGGGCGGGATGGCGATGATCTATCATTTCCACGGGGTTCAGAAGCATATCCTGCCGGAAAAAAGCTTCGGCTGCTTTCCGCAGGAAAAGCTGAAACCAAATTCGCCCTATCTGCGTGGCTTCTCGGACAGCTTCGTCATTCCCGTAAGCCGGTGGACCGAGATGAAACAGGATGAGATCGATGCAGCCGATGGGCTGACCACCCTTCTCGGGTCGCCCGAGACGGGGCCGTGTCTGGTCGAAGACCCGGCGCACCGGGCGCTCTATATCTTCAACCATTTCGAGTACGACTCGGACACGTTGAAGCAGGAATACGACCGCGACACCGCCTCCGGCACGCCGATCGAGGTGCCGATCAACTATTACCCGGACGACGACCCGACCAAGCCGCCCAAGAACCGTTGGCGCAGCCACGCGCATTTGCTTTACGGCAACTGGATCAACGAAATTTACCAGACGACGCCCTACGATCAGAATGAAATTGGCACTTAGCCTTCTCCTGATCCTCGCGCTTTTCGCCTGCGCGACGATGATCCGGGTGGAAAACCGTCGGCTTGCCGCCTACCGCGCGCATCCGCCCGAGGGTCGGTTCATCGTCGTGGACGGGCATCCGGTGCATTACGTCCAGATGGGCGAAGGGCCGGATTTGGTGCTGCTTCATGGCGCGTCCGGGTCCACCCGCGACTGGACCTTCGACATCGCGCCGGTGTTGGCCGAAAGCTACCGCGTCACGATCCTCGACCGTCCGGGGCTGGGCTATACCCCGCCGCTCAAACCCAACGGCGTGACCCTGTCGGAACAGACCACGCTCATGGTCGAGGCCACCCGCGCTCTAGGGGTCGAAAACCCCGTCGTCGCGGGCCAGAGCTTTGGCGGGGCGCTCGTGATGAACTGGGCGGTCTATCACCCCGACCATATCTCGGCCGCCGTCTCGATCGCCGGGGCCACGCATCCGTGGCCCGGTGGCCGCGACACGCTTTACGCCCTGCTCGCCCAACCCGTGATCGGGCCGATCATGGCGCATGTCATCTCGGCATGGCTGCCCGAAGCCTATCTGGAAGCCCAGATCAACGCGGTCTTCGCGCCGAACGATCCCCTGCCCGGATATGCCGATTACATCGGTGCGGGCATGATCCTGCTGCCCGAACAATTCAAGGCCAACGCGCAACAGCGGCACGAACTGCTCCACCACCTTGAAGAGCAGCAACCGCGTTATGCCGATGTCGAGATCCCGGTCGAGGTGATCCACGGCGACGCCGACACCACCGTCGGGCTGTCGGTCCATTCGGAACCGCTGGTCGAAGAGGTGCAGAACGGAAACCTGACGGTGCTCGACGGCGTTGGACACATGCCCCATCACGTCGAGATGGCGGAAACCATCGCCGCCATCGACCGCGCGGCGTTGCGCGCCGGGGTCAAATAGCCATACTGGCCTGACTGGACACGGGAGACGGCGATGGACCTGCCTTTCGACGGCGCAATCTCGAAATTCTATGCGGACGAAGCGCCCGAGGATGTGCGCAAGGCCATCGAGGGTGCGGGCAAGGACGATATGCTCGACCCGTCCTATCCTTATGCCGAAGAAATGGACAAGGACGATTACGAGGACGAGCTGGAGGCGCTCCAGCTTGAACTGGTGAAGTTGCAGGCCGATGTGAAGGCGACCGGAAAGCGCGTCGTCGTCGTGTTCGAAGGGCGCGATGCCGCTGGCAAGGGCGGCACGATCAAGCGGATGCGGATGAACTTGAACCCCCGTGTCGCGCGGGTCGTCGCGCTTCCGAAACCCTCGGACCGAGAACAGGGCGAATGGTATTTCCAACGCTATGTCAGCCACTTGCCGACCGAAGGTGAGATCGTGCTTTTCGACCGCTCGTGGTACAACCGCGGTGTGGTCGAAAAGGTGTTCGGCTTCTGCGACGAGGCCGAGCGCGCGGCGTTCTTCCGGCAGTTGCCGGAGTTCGAGCACATGCTGGTGGACGAGGGCATCTACTTCGTGAAGCTCTGGCTGAACGTCGGCCGCGCAGAACAACTCCGCCGCTTCATGGCGCGTGAGCAGGATCCGCTAAAGCATTGGAAACTTTCGTCCATCGACGTTCAGGGGTTGAGCCGTTGGCAGGCCTATTCCGATGCGATCTCGGAAACCTTCGCCAAGTCGCATTTTCCCTATGCGCCCTGGACGATCATCCGTTCCGACGACAAAAAGCGCGCTCGACTTGCAGCCATCAAGACCGTGTTGCAGGGCATTGATTACGAGAAGAAAATCCACGACGTGGCCTGTGCCCCCGACCCCAAGATCGCGGGCGGGCTGGACATCTGGGAAAGCTGACGCCGGTGCCCACGAAAAAGCGCGGATATCATCATGGCAACCTCCGGCAGGCGCTCGTCGAGGCCGCTTTGACCTTGATCGAGGAAAAGGGCCCGACCGGGTTCACGCTGTCGGAAGCGGCCAAGCAGGCTGGCGTGACGCCCGCCGCCGTCTATCGTCACTTCGACGGGCGCGAAGACCTGATCGCCGAGGCCGCGCGTCAGGGGTATGAGATTTTCGCGGACCTGATGGAACACGCCTACGCCAAGGGCCAGCCCTCGGCGCTGGCCTCGTTCGAGGCGACGGGGCGGGCCTATTTGGCATTTTCCCGCCGCTTTCCGGGGCATTACATCGCGATGTTCGAGTCCGGGGTGTCGATCAACAAATCCGCCGATCTGGCCCATGTGGCGAACCGGGCGCTCGGCGTGCTCGACATGGCGGCGAACGAACTGCTGAAAGACGTGCCGCCCGAGAAACGGCCGCCGGCCCGGATGGTCTCGGCCCATATCTGGGCCATGTCGCACGGTGTCGTCGAACTTTTCGGTCGTGGCTCGCCCGGCACCAAGTCGCCGTTTCCGCCCGAGGATCTGCTGGAAAGCGGGATCGGCGTCTACCTGCGGGGCTTGGGACTTATCAAGGCCGACAGCTAGAACTTGCCCGAGGCTTCCAATGCCTTGCCGAGTCGTGGCAGGCGGGCTTTTTTCATCAGTTTGCGGATCGTCCAATCCTCGCCCGACAGCCGGATCGCCTCGTCCAGCACGGCGCGGGCGACCGTTTCGACCGCTTCGGGTGCCTCTTCGTAAAGCCCCAGCAGAAACGGGTCGGGACTTGCCAGCACCAGCCCCTCTTCGCCCAGCAATTGCCGGGGGAAGTCCTTGATGTTCAGCGTCATCAGCACGTCCGCCGAGGATGCTATGGCCGAGGCCAGAACATGCACGTCGTCGGGGTCGGGCAGCGACAGGCGGCTCATGTCGCCATCCTTGGGCCGGAACGAGGCGCGGGGCCAGTCGGCCTCCAACGTCGCGATTTCACCGCGCGCCAGCGCCTCCTGCCCCGGACCGAGCTTCGCCGCTGCCCGCGCCCATTCTTCGAGGATGCGAGGGCTCCACTTCGGCTCGAACAACCCCGCCTTGGCCACACCGATCACCATCTCGCGCATCACCGTCGGGTAAAGCACGCAGGCGTCGATCAGAACCTTCATGCGGTCAGCCGGAAGAACAGCGCCTTGAGGTAGCCGCTTTCGGCAAGCGCCGGATGTTGCGGGTGGTCGGGGCCGGCAAAGCCCGTGTGTATCAATTGCGCGGAGCGGCCACCGCGCCCGATGCCCCGCACGCTGGACTTGCGGAAGCTGTCGAGGTCGGCGGCGTGGGAGCAGGAGCACAGGCCCAGATAGCCGCCGGGGGCCACGAGGGGCGCGGCCAGCCTTGCGATGCGCTCATAGGCCCTGAGGCCAGCGTCGAGCGCCTGTTTGTTGGGCGCAAAGGCGGGCGGGTCGCAGATGACCACATCGAACACCTCGCCCGCTTCGCCAAGCGCGGTCAGCACGTCAAAAGCGTCGCCTTGGCGGGTGTCGAAGCGGTCCGCCACGCCCGTGGCTTCGGCGCCTTGGGTGGCGAGGTCCAGCGCGGGTTGCGAGCCGTCGACGGCCAGCGCGGAAGTCGCGCCGTTCGCCAGTGCGGCGAGCGAGAAGCCCCCGACATGGCTGAAGACGTCGAGCACGCGCGCGCCGTTCGAAAGCGTCGCGGCGAAGGCGTGGTTCGGACGTTGGTCGAAGAAAAGGCCCGTCTTCTGCCCGCCAAGAAGGTCGGCCATATAGGTCGCGCCGTTCATCGGCACCGGGACCGGGCCGTCGACCGCCCCGCGCTCCACCAGCGTCTCCTCGTCCAGCCCTTCAAGCCCCCGCGCCCGACCGCTTGCGTTCTTGACCACCGTGGTCATGCCCGTGACTTCGGCCACCGCCGCCGCCAGATCGTCGAACAACACATCGGCCCAGGCCGCGTTGGGCTGGATCACCGCTGTATCGCCGAAGCGGTCGATGACCACGCCGGGCAGCCCGTCGGCCTCGGCATGGATCAGGCGGTAGAACGGGTCGGGAAATAGCCGTGCACGGTGAGCGAGCGCCAGTTCGACCTTTGCGGCGAGCCATGCCTTGTCGATCACCGCCTCGGGGTCGCGATCCAGCATCCGCGCGAAAATGCGCGAGTTCGGGTTCACCGCGACAGTGCCCAGGGCCGCACGCTCCGCGTCCTCCAACCGGGCGATGGTGCCCGGCGCGATGGCCTTGGTGCGCCGGTCCGTGACCAGTTCGTTGTCATAGACCCACGGCGCGCCGTGACGGATCGCACGCGCGTTGGCTTTCGGCTTGAGGCGGATGGACGGGCGATTGCCCTTTTGCGTATCGTTCATGCGCACTGCCTATCCCGTTCGCGTCCGGGCGGGAAGAGGCTGCGCACGTGCCCGCCCGCGGACGGTTTCGCGCCGTTTGCACGGGACGCCGGGGAAAGGCATGGTAGCGTCGGACGAGGGCGCCCTGCCCGGCCTGATGCGTTCGCCGGGTTGTTAGCGCTATCACGACATGATATGCGGTCGCCAGAACGCGCGATCAGAATAGGACTTCCCATGGCTCTCAACAGCGAGATCGAACGGGTCACCCAACGGATCATCGACCGCAGCGCCGCACGGCGCGCCTCCTACATGGAAGGGATTCAGGCGCAGATCGACAAGGGGCCGAAGCGCGGCCATCTGAGTTGTTCGGGTCAGGCGCATGCCTATGCCGGGGCTGGCCCCGATCAACACGCGCTCGCCACCAAGGATGCGCCCAACATCGGGATCGTCACCACCTTCAACGACATGCTGTCAGCCCACCAGCCGTTCGAGCGGTTCCCCGACCTCATCAAGGCCGCCGCACGGGCCGAGGGTGCGACGGCGCAGGTGGCGGGGGGCGTTCCGGCCATGTGCGACGGTGTCACACAGGGCGAGACCGGAATGGAGCTGTCGCTGTTCTCTCGCGATGTGATCGCGCTCGCCTCGGGCGTGGCGCTCAGTCACAACACCTTCGACGCCGCGCTTTACTTGGGCGTCTGCGACAAGATCGTGCCGGGTCTGGTGATCGCCGCCGCCACCTTCGGCCATATCCCCGGCATCTTCATGCCGGCAGGGCCCATGACCTCCGGCCTGCCGAACGACGAAAAGGCCAAGGTACGCCAGAAATTCGCGGCGGGCGAAGTGGGCCGCGACGCCCTTATGCAGGCCGAGATGGAGGCCTATCACGGCCCCGGCACCTGCACCTTCTACGGCACCGCCAATTCGAACCAGATGCTGATGGAGTTCATGGGGCTGCACCTGCCCGGCGCGTCCTTCGTGAACCCGAACACGCCGCTGCGCGATGCCCTGACGATGGAGGGTGCGCGCCGCGCCACGCAGATCACCGCATTGGGCAATGCCTTCACCCCGGTCGCCGAGGTGCTGGACGAAAAGGCCTTCGTGAACGGGATCGTCGGGCTGATGGCCACGGGCGGATCCACGAACCTGCTCATCCACCTGCCCGCCATGGCGCGGGCCGCCGGGATCGAACTGACGATGCAGGATTTCGCCGACATCTCGGCCGTCACGCCGCTCATGGCGCGGGTCTATCCGAACGGCCTGGCCGACGTGAACCATTTCCACGCCGCGGGCGGGCTTGGCTACCTCATCGGCGACCTGCTGGACGAGGGCATGTTGCACCCCGACACCCGCACCGTCGCGGGCGGCGGGCTGGAAGCCTATACGCAGGAGCCCAAAGTGGACGGCGACCGGGTGAAATACGAACCCGGCCCGCGCAAGACGCTGAACGACAAGATCGTGCGCCCCTATGCCGATCCGTTCCAGAAAACCGGCGGCTTGTCGCAGTTGGTGGGCAACCTCGGCCATGCGGTCATGAAAGTGTCGGCGGTCGATCCCGCGCGCCACGTGATCGAAGCCAAGGCGCGGGTCTTCACCGATCAGGCGTCGGTCAAGGAAGCGTTCAAGGCGGGCGCGTTCACCGAGGACACGGTGGTCGTCGTGCGGTTCCAAGGCCCCAAGGCCAACGGGATGCCTGAGCTTCACGGGCTGACGCCGACGCTCGCCGTGCTACAGGATCGGGGCCTGAAGGTCGCGCTCGTGACCGACGGGCGCATGTCCGGTGCGTCGGGCAAGGTGCCCGCCGCGATCCATGTCTCGCCCGAAGCGGTGGACGGTGGCCCCATCGCCAAGGTGCAGGACGGCGATCTGGTGCGCGTGGATGCCACGAACGGCACCATCGACGTGCTGACCGAAGGGTTCGACGCGCGCACGCCCGCCACGATGGACCTGTCGGCCAATTCCCGTGGTCTTGGCCGCGAGCTATTCGAAATGTTCCGCCAGAACGTCGGCCTCGCCACCGAGGGCGCGGGCGTGGTTGTGTAAGGAGATGACGATGACCCCTGCCGAAGCCTCTGCCAAAGCCGCCGAAATCTGCGAACTGGCCCCCATCGTGCCCGTGCTGATCGTCGAGGATGTGGCCCATGCCGCACCCCTCGCCGCCGCGCTGGTCGCGGGCGGTTTGCCTGCGCTGGAGGTGACCTTGCGCACCGATGCCGCGCTCGAGGTGATTGCCGAAATGGCCCGTGTCGAAGGCGGCGTCGTGGGGGCCGGCACCCTGCTCACTCCGAAGGACGTGCAACGGGCGGTGGATGCCGGCGCGAAATTCGGCGTCTCGCCCGGCGCGACGGACACGCTGCTCGACGCCTGCGAAGAGGCGGGGCTGCCGCTCTTGCCCGGTGCGGCTTCCGCGACCGAGGCGATGCGCCTTTTGGAGCGCGGTTACACCATCCAGAAATTCTTTCCGGCCGAGGCGGCGGGCGGTGCGCCCTTCCTGAAATCGCTCGCCTCGCCCCTGCCGCAGATCCGGTTCTGCCCCACGGGCGGCGTGAGCCCGAAGAACGCGCGCGATTACCTGTCGCTGCCCAACGTGATCTGCGCGGGCGGGTCGTGGGTCGCGCCAAAAGAGATGTTCAAATCGGGCGACTGGGCCGGGATCGAACGGCTCGCAGCCGAGGCGGCGACGCTTCCCCGCTGACGCGCGTTTTGCGAGGGATGAGTTGACCTCGATCGCTGATCCGTTCAACGCCGCGCGCGGGCCCCGCCCCGGCGTCTGGGCGCGGTGGTGATGCTGTCTTTGCCCTCGCGCAGAACCCGTGTCATCGGGTGATCGGGCGCGGCCCCGCCATACAGGTCGAGAAGCGCCGCCACCTCCGCCGCGCCGATCCGGCGCTCGCGATGGCCCAGCACCCAATCGAAAAAGATGCCCCGGCAGTCTTCAAGCGACACGCCTTCGATGCGATAGGCCTCGCGGATCAGTCCCTTCGGGTCGATTTCGTCGGGTGTCATGCCGTCTCTCCCGGTCTGCGTGCAAGGATCGCCTCGATCGCCTTCGTCGCCGTTTCGGCGCAGCCTGTCACGCGGTCGAGCAGCGCCTCGCCATCCTCGACCTCCATCAGCCGGAACAGGAAGGCGCGGCCACCCTGCCCGACCGTGTCCAGATCGAGCGTGCCGTCGGTGATGAGCTTGGCACCGCTTTGCAGCCGCCGCATCGTGTCATATGCCGCGTTGAGCGCCTCGGCCTCGTCCTGGGTGATCCAGCCGATCTCGACTCCGATGGCGATCTGATCCTCGGTCAGCCGGGGCGTTTCCGGCGCCAGAACCGCGGCGCATTGCGCGACGAGTTCGATGTCCTGCAACCGCCCCGGCCCGATCTTGGGGTCCAACGGCCCGGTGTCGCCCTTGGCTTCGGCGATCCGGGCGCGCATCTCGATCACGTCGGCGATGGTGCGGGCCGGGTCGCGGTCGCGGCCCAGCACCTCGGCCCGGACCTCTTCCACCGCGTCGCCGATGGCCATGTCGCCCGCGATGGGCCGGGCACGGGTGAGCGCCAGATGCTCCCACGTCCAGGCCTCGTCCCGCTGGTAGGCGGAAAACGCGGCGAGCGAGGTGGCGACCGGGCCCTGACGGCCCGAGGGCCGCAGACGCATGTCGACTTCGTAAAGCCGCCCTTCGGGCATCTGGGCCGAAAGCGCCGTCACCATCGCTTGCGTGAGGCGTGAATAGTAAGCCCTTGACCCAAGGGGCCTTTTGCCGTCCGACTCCGCGTCGCCCGGCGCGTCATAAATCACGATCAGGTCGAGGTCCGAGGCCGGGCCGACGGTGCGCGCGCCAAGGCTGCCCATGCCGAGCAGAACCGCGCCATTGCCCGGTGGAGTCCCGTGTTTGCGCGCGAATTCCTCCGCCACCAGCGGCCAGATCACCCGGACCACGGCATCGGCGAGGTCGGCATAGTCCAGCCCCGCC
Organism: Maritimibacter alexandrii; assembly: GCF_005871115.1. Classification (NCBI taxonomy): domain Bacteria; kingdom Pseudomonadati; phylum Pseudomonadota; class Alphaproteobacteria; order Rhodobacterales; family Roseobacteraceae; genus Maritimibacter; species Maritimibacter alexandrii. The sequence continues at coordinate 771,805 of NZ_SWKQ01000011.1, read as the reverse complement.
TCGGCCGGAGGCGTTAGGCCGCGCAGCAGGTGAACGCCGATGCGGAAATGCCATTCCTTCATCCAGCGCCGCGCCCCGTCGAGCTTGGCTTCGTAGTCCGGGAGCGCGTCGAGCGTTTCCTGAAGATCGGCCCGCAGGCCGCTTTCGCCGGGCCATGCCGAGAAGAAATCGCCCCCGATCACCGCGTCCAGCACCTGCGCGTTGCGGCCCAGATAGACCGAAAGCGCGGGCGCGGTGGCGGCGATGTCGACGATCAGATCGACCAGCGTGGGGTTCGAGTCGAACAGGGAAAACAGTTGAACGCCCGCAGGCAAGCCGCTGAGAAACTTATCGAAATTGATGATCGCCTCGCGGGGGCGCGCGGCCCCCTTGAGAGCCGCCAGCAGATCCGGTTTCAGCCGGTCGAAGATGGTGACCGCACGCGATGAACGCAGCGCCGGATAGGCCTTCCACCCCTCGACGATCTCGGCCTCTTCCTTGTCGAGGTCCGCTGTCGGGGCCGAGGCATCGCCGGGCGCAAAGAACCCCTCGGTCAGGTCGTGCACTTCGGTCAGCGCGGTGGTGAGGTCGGACACGAGGTGCGCGCGGTCCATGTCCATCATGCAGGCCAGCCGCCGGAAACCCTCGTCCGTGTTGGGCAGCTTGTGCGTCTGGGCATCGCGCACCATCTGGACCCGGTGCTCGACATCGCGGTGGAAGCGGTAGTGCCGGGTCAGCGTCTCGGCCACGTCGGCAGGCACCCAGCCCTTTTCGACCAAGGCGGCCAGACCCTCGACCGTGCCGCGCAGGCGCAGCTCGGGGTCGCGCCCCCCCGCGATCAGTTGCCGGGTCTGGGTGAAGAACTCAATCTCGCGAATGCCGCCGCGCCCAAGCTTCATGTCGTGCCCCGGCAGCGTGATCGGACCGCCCAGCCCCTTGTGCTCGCGAATGCGCAACCGCATGTCGTGCGCGTCCTGAATGGCCGCGAAATCGAGGTGTTTGCGGTAGACGAAGGGCCGCAGCACCTCGAGATACCTGTCGCCCGCCTCGATATCGCCCGCACAGCTGCGCGCCTTGATATGCGCCGCCCTCTCCCACGTGCGGCCGAGGCTTTCGTAATAGCGTTCGGCGGCATCGGTCGAGATGATGACGGGCGTGACCGAGGGATCGGGACGCAAACGCAGGTCGGTGCGAAAGACATAGCCGTCGGCGGTGTTCTCGGACAGCATCGACGACATTTTGCGCACCGCCCGGATCAGGCTGGCGCGGGCGTCGTGGTAATCGTCATCGTCATAGCGCGTCTCATCGAACAGCATGATAAGGTCGATGTCGGAGGAGTAGTTCAGCTCCCCGGCCCCCATCTTGCCCATCGCAAGCGCGAAGGCCCCGCCAGCGGTCGCGATGTCGTCCTCGGTCGCGCCGGGCAGCTTGCCGCGCGCGATCTCACGCCCGACGTGGAACTTCAGCGCCTTGTCAGTGGCGATATCCGCAAGCTTGGTCAGCGCGCCCGTGACCTTTTCCAGCGGCCAGACCCCGGCAAGGTCGGCCAGCCCGGTGTAAAGCGCGACGCGGCGCTTGGCCTGTCTGAGCGCAGCGGACAAATCGGCCTCGCTTTCGCCCTCGATGACCAGCGCCCTGTCGATCGCCTCGTCAGGGTCCATCGACAGGGCCTCACGCAGCCACGCGTCCTCCTTCGTCATCAGACCCATGAGATAGGGCGAACAGCCTGCCGTGCCCGACAGAACCTCGACCAACTCTGGGGCAAGGTCACCGAACGATGTGGCGATTTCCCCGGCCGGGTCGGTTTCGAACGGGCGCGGGCAACGGGTGATATGGCTGGCGAAGGACATGGCGCGGAGATTGGCTGCGCGGTCGGGGGTGGTCAAGCCGATCCGCCCGTGCATGATGCCGCCATGAGCAAGTCATTGAAACGCGTCGAACGGGCGGCGGCCGAGGCCGGGCTGGACATCACCATCCTCGAAATGGCCGAGGGCACGCGCACGGCGGCGGATGCGGCCCGCGCGGCGGGCTGCGAGATCGACCAGATCGTCAAGTCGATCATCTTTCGCGGCGAGGACGACGGGCAGGCGATCCTGTTCCTGACCGCAGGCGGCAACCGGGTGGACGACGCCAAGGCCAGCGCGGCGGCGGGCGAAGCTTTGGGCAAGGCCGATGCAGGCCTGATCCGGTCGCAGACGGGCTTTGCCATCGGCGGGGTCGCCCCCATCGGGCACCTGAACCCGATCCGGGCCTTCATGGACCCCCGGCTCTTCGATTTCGACGTGATCTGGGCCGCAGCAGGCACGCCACGGCACATATTCTCCGTGGATCCCCGCGATATCGAGCGGCTGACAGGCGCACAAGTCACTGATTTCATTGTCTGATCGAAATTAATGTGAAAAGCCTTCACATTTTTCCTTGAAATGCCGGGGTGCGGTCCCGATCTTGGTAATGTGAAAGGAATTCACATCGCACCGACACCGCACCATCCGTGCAGAAAGGAAACACTATGACGACGATGAGCGAAACCGCCCCTCCGAAGTCCGAGGGCTGGTTCAACAAGACCGAGGCCTGGCTCGACGAACGGGGCAAGGGCGCGTGGATCGCGCTCATGGTCCTCGGGTTCGTCTTCTTCTGGCCCGTGGGCCTCGCCCTTCTGATGTACATGATCTGGAGCAAACGCATGTTCTCGAAATCCTGCAACGGCCCGCATGGCCGTCACCGCCACGGCCGCCGTCACGGCCATGACACCTACGCCTATGTCTGGGACAACGGTCGCGGACGCAGCTTCAAAAGCTCGGGCAACACCGCCTTCGATTCCTACAAGGCCGAAACCCTGCAACGCCTGATGGACGAGCAGGAGCAGTTCGAGGCGTTCCTCGACCGCCTGCGTCAGGCCAAGGACAAGTCGGAGTTCGACCAGTTCATGAACGAACGCGCCGATGCGGCCCGCAGCGGTCAGATCGAAGACAGCTCGGACGACGAGGACGGCGACGACGATGCCGTCGTGGCGAAAGAGCCGAAATAAGATCGCGCGGCCCCGCTTGTCGGGGCCGACCGCCTTTTCCATATGGGGACCATGATGAACACCGCCACCTATACCGGACTGCCCGATCCCGACTACCAGTCGGAGTTCTATGCCGATGTGCCCGCCAAGCGCGCGCTGGCCTGGGTGTTCGATACGTTGATCGTGGTCGGCCTCGTCCTGCTTCTCATTTTGCTGACCGTCGGGATCGGCTTTTTCTTCGCAGGTTTCCTGTGGCTCGTCGTCGGGTTCGTCTACCGTGTGGTGACACTCGCCAACGGGTCGGCCACGCTGGGGATGCGCCTGATGTCGATCGAGATCCGGCGGCATGACGGCCAGCGGCTCGACCTTGGGACCGCCGTGATGCACACGCTGGGCTACACCCTGTCGATGTCCTTCGTCCTGCCGCAGATCGCATCCATCATCCTTATGATGACCGGGGATCGGGGTCAGGGCCTCACCGACCTCGTGCTGGGCACCGCCGCGATCAACCGCTCCGCGCGGATGTGACCGGCGGTGATTTACCCAAATGCCCTGCGGGGCTTGGCGGGTTAAGGTTTCGTTGATAGGTTTCGTGAAACTGGGTCCGAAACCACCGAACACTTCGCGTCTCTATGCGTCACACTCTTCCCCTCGCCCCGCAGTTCTACGTGACTGCGCCGCAGCCCTGCCCTTACCTCGAGGGTCGGCTGGAGCGGAAGTTGTTCACGGCGCTTCAGGGCGAGCAGGCCGAGGCGCTGAACGATACCCTGTCCAAGCAGGGCTTCCGCCGGTCCCAGAACGTGCTTTATCGCCCGTCATGCTCTGATTGTAACGCGTGTCTGTCCGCCCGGATCAGGGTCAAGGATTTCACCGAGTCGAAAAGCCAGCGGCGCACCGAGAAGAAGAACGCGCAGCTCGCCCGCCGCACCCGTGCGCCCTGGGCGACCGAGGAACAGTACGAGCTTTTCCGCAAATACCTCGACGCGCGCCATGCCGACGGCGGTATGGCCGACATGGACGTGTTCGAATTCGCCGCGATGATCGAGGAAACCCCGATCAAATCGCGGGTGATCGAATATTCCGTCCGGTCCGAGGATCGCCGGACCCGTGATCTGGCCGCCGTCTGTCTGACCGACGTGCTCGATGACGGGCTGTCGATGGTCTACAGCTTCTACGATCCCGCCCGCCACGCCGACAGCCTCGGCACCTACGTGATCCTCGATCACATCCGGCTCGCGCAGGAGGCGGGGCTGCCTTACGTCTACCTCGGCTACTGGGTGCCCGGATCGCCCAAGATGGACTACAAGGCCAAGTTCGCGGCGCTCGAGGTCTATGTCGGCGGTCAGTGGACCCCGATGGAAGACGCCGAGAATTTCGACACGCGCCAGCATCCGCTGTCCAACGATCCGATCGCCGAACAGGTCGCCCAGATCGCCCTGCCCGGCGCGCAGCCGGTCAAGAAGCGCTAGTCAAACGCCCCCCAGACGCTAGACTGATCCCGCGCATTTTTCAGAACGGGTTCGTATTCGACGTTTTTTCGGGGGACAGCCATGTCAATACGTGGGTCATTACAGCGCAATTACGCGGCTCAACGGTCGGCCAAGGTGCCCGATCCATCGTTCAAGCTCGACATGGACGAGGTCATGGGCCTCGCCCGCCTTGCCCGCGACAACGGCGAGAGCGTCGAGGCTCTGGAAGCCCGGATCGCCGCAGCCGCCGCGCAGGAGCCGAAGCCGGATGCGGACGACGACCCCGGCACCGCCAAGGCCAAGGTCACCTCGGCCCTCGACGTGCTGGGGCAGTATTTCCCGGCCGAGATCATGGCGTTCTACATCACCGGGCTTGCGATCTTCAACGGGCTTGGCCAGACCGATGGCGCGGTGTTCTGGCCCTACCTGTTCGTGGCCTGCCACCTGCTGATCTGGCTGTATGTCTTCGTGGACTACAAGGTTGAAAAACGGGCGGAGGACGCAGCCGCCGCGGCCCGCGAAAAGGCCGGGAAGCCTGCGACCCCGTCGGTCCTCACCTTTCCGATGTGGCCGTTTTTGTCTTCGGTCATCGCGTTCTGGGCCTGGGCCGCCGCGACCCCCGGCGACCCCATCGTCACCAGCCCCGCCGCCACGGCCATCGCCGCCGTCGTCGCGATTTTCGTCTCGCTCCTCCTGCCGCAACTTGAGGTGCTCTGGGGCCCGTCGCGCAAGGCCGAGCCGGAACCCGATAACGCCGACTGATCTGCTCCGCTCCAAAAAACAGGCGCCTCCCGTGAGGGAGACGCCCGACCGTCATCAAATGCGTTGGATCAGCCGACCGGGGCACCGTCCGTGCGCCAGACCTGAATGATCGACGAGCGCGGCTTGCCGTTGCCATCGGGCCACGAACCGCCCGGATGCTGGATGCCGACGAAGGCGACCGTGTTGTCTTCGTTCCAGCACAGGCCCGTCACTTCGGCCCCATTGGGCGCGGTAAGGAAGCGGGCGATTTCGCCGGTTTCGGTGTTCCCGACGAGCATCTGGTTGTTGCCCTGCCCGGCGAAGTCGCCCTCGTTCGAATCGTCGCCATCGGTCTGGATCCACAGCATCCCCTTGCTGTCGAACGCCATGCCGTCGGGCGAGTTGAACATGTTGCCGTCGGTGACGTTCTCGGACCCGCCGTAAGCGTTGTCGTAAACCGCCGGGTTGCCCGCCATCACGTAGAGATCCCACGCAAAGGTGTCGGCGCCGTGGTCGTCGCCCGCCGGAGCCCAACGCACGATCTGACCGTATTCGTTGGTCTCACGCGGGTTGGCCGCGTTCACCGGCATGGCGTCACCGCCGCGCTTGGAGTTGTTGGTGAGCGCGCAATAGGCCTCGGCCTTGAGCGGGTTCGCCGCGATCCATTCCGGGCGGTCCATCGACGTCGCGCCCACAGCCGAGGCCGCGATGCGCGAGAAGACCAGCGTTTCTTCCAGCGTCATGCCGGTGGCTTCGGGGGTCAGGGCCACCCATTCGCCGGTCATGTCGTCTTTGAACTTGGCGACGTAAAGCTGACCGTCCGACAGCAGACCCTCGGTCGAGCCGCCTTCGGCAAAGGTGCCGTTGGAGACGTAGCGATAGATGAACTCGCCCCGCTCATCGTCGCCCATGTAGACAACGACACGGCCATCGGCGGCCTGCACCATCTCGGCGTTCTCGTGCTTGAAGCGGCCAAGGGCGGTGTGCTTGACGGGGGTGCTTTCGGGATCGGTCGGGTCGATCTCGGTGATCCAGCCGTGCCGGTTCGGCTCGTTCGGTTCGGCGGTCAGGTCGTAGCGCGGGTCGAACTTTTCGTAAGCATAGCGGCCCTCGCCGCCGATGCCGTAGCGCGACAGACCGTCGGTTTCGTCATAACCGCCGGTCGCGCCGAAGTAGCCGTTGAAGTTCTCTTCACAGGTCAGGTAGGTGCCCCACAGCGTCTTGCCCGAACCGCAGTTGTTCATCGTGCCCTTGGGGCTCATGCCTTCGGGGTCGGCGTTGGTCTGCACGAGCGCATGTCCGGCGGCGGGGCCGTCCATCGTCATCTGGGTTTCATGCGTGATGCGGCGGTTGTAGGGGCTGTCCTTCACCACCTCATAGGTGCCGCCGTTCATCGCGACCTCCATGACCGTCACACCCTGAAGGTTCTTCAAGAGCATCACCTCGTCCGCGCTCTGAGGCGTGCCGTCCGAGGCGGCGGGCAGGTTGATCTTGGGGTTCACGTATTCCGAGTTCACGGCGATCAGTTCCTTGCCATCGACAAAGAACGTCTCCATCCCGTCCGTATTCTCACCGAACACCTTGTCCGACATGGCGGGCGAAACGCCGGTTTCGGCGTCATAGGCGCCATCGGCTTCGGTCCAGAGCGCATCGCCCCAGCGCACGAGCGTTTTCCACTCGTATCCTTCGGGCACGTGGATGTCGAAATCGGTGGCGATGTCGATCGGCTCGAACCCGAAACCGCCATGGGCCGCAGCCTGAGCGCGGCTTGAGGTCAGCATGGCCGAACCGAAAACGGTCGCGGCCGAGCCGAAGGCCAGCGCCCCACCCAGAAAGCCGCGACGGGTGATGGCACGTTCCACGACGGCGTCGAAATCATTGGTCGCCGGGCGCGGGTCGCGCATCTCGTCGAATTCGTCCCACGACAGGTTCGAGGTGTCTTGGTCTTTCACGGGGCTTGCTCCTTATTGGCTGGCTGTTCGGGTGCGCCGAGTCGGCGTCCGTGCGCGAGCCTCGTTTCGAGCTGTGACAAAGCGGAGTCGCTTCCATGACAGCCGTGTAAAATTCGACCGGACCCTATCACGGGTGCGTTTCTTCCCGCCTGAAAACACCCGAGTCGGCCTCTCGAGCACGCTCGCATTTTCACAATCCCCCTTCAGGGCCGCGAAAAGGAAAGAAAATGTCGCCAAAATCCGCTGGTGCGACACTTTATTCAGCCATTTGGCGTTGACGCCCCGACAGCCGACCCATAATGTCCCCGCACCACAAAGGAGAGCGGTCGTGGAAAGCCTTGTAGTCATCGTAGGAAATAGGCGCATGGGACGGTAACGGACCCCTGAAGGTTCCCCATGCGCCCCCGACAGAAAATCGGGGGCTTTTTTATGACCGGAGATACGGGCGCGACGCCCACACGGAGAGAGACATGACACGTCAGATGACCGGCGCGAAAATGGTGGTTCAGGCCCTGAAGGATCAGGGTGTGGACACGGTATTCGGATATCCCGGCGGCGCCGTTCTTCCGATCTATGACGAGGTGTTCCAACAAAACGACATCCGTCATGTTCTGGTGCGCCATGAACAAGGCGCGGTCCATGCCGCCGAGGGCTATGCCCGTTCGACCGGGAAACCCGGTGTCGTGCTCGTCACCTCCGGCCCCGGCGCGACCAACGCGGTCACGGGTCTGACCGACGCGCTGCTCGACTCGATCCCGATCGTCGTGCTGACGGGTCAGGTGCCCACCTTCATGATCGGCACCGACGGGTTTCAGGAGGCCGATACGGTCGGCATCACCCGCCCCTGCACCAAGCACAACTGGCTGGTGAAGGACACGAACAAGCTGGCGGACACGATCCATCAGGCCTTCCACGTCGCGACCACGGGCCGCCCCGGCCCGACGCTCATCGACATCCCCAAGGACGTGCAATTCGCCCAAGGCACTTACGTCGAGCCGCAGAAGGCGCGCACCGAACATTACCAGCCGCAGGTGAAGGGCGATATCGACGCGATCACCCGTCTGGCCGAGATGATCGAAGCGGCGGAACGCCCGGTGTTCTACACCGGTGGCGGGGTCATCAACTCCGGCACGGCGGCGAGCCAGCTCTTGCGTGAACTGGTGGATGCCACGAACTTTCCGATCACCTCGACCCTGATGGGGCTGGGCGCCTATCCGGCGTCGGGAAAGAACTGGCTCGGGATGCTGGGGATGCACGGGCTTTACGAAGCCAATATGGCGATGCACGACTGCGACCTGATGATAAACGTCGGCGCGCGGTTCGACGACCGGATCACGGGGCGCATCGACGCGTTCTCGCCCGGCTCGAAGAAGGTGCATATCGACATCGACCCTTCGTCGATCAACAAGGTGATCCATGTCGACCTGCCCATCGTCGGGGACGTGGGCCACGTGCTCGAAGACCTTCTGCGCATCTGGAAGTCGCGCGGGCGCAAGACCAATGTCGAGGCGCTGGGGAACTGGTGGAAGCAGATCGACGCGTGGAAAGAGGTGAACTGCCTCGACTACAAGAACTCGACTCAGACCATCAAACCGCAGCACGCGCTTCAGCGGCTGGAAGCGATCACGCGTGGCATGGACCGTTACGTGACGACCGAAGTGGGCCAGCACCAGATGTGGGCCGCGCAGTTCATGGGCTTCGACGAGCCGGGCCGCTGGATGACCTCGGGCGGTCTGGGCACGATGGGTTACGGCCTGCCCGCGAGCGTGGGGGTGCAGATGGCGCACCCGGACAGCGTGGTCATCAACGTGGCGGGCGAAGCCTCGTGGCTGATGAACATGCAGGAAATGGGGACGGCGGTTCAGTTCCGCCTTCCGATCAAGCAATTCATCCTGAACAACGAACGGCTCGGCATGGTGCGCCAGTGGCAGGAGCTTCTGCACGGCGAACGTTATTCCCATTCGTGGTCCGAGGCGCTGCCCGACTTCGTGAAACTCGCCGAAGCCTTCGGCTGCAAGGGACGGCTGGTCAAAGACCCCGCCGAGCTGGACGACGCTATTCAGGAGATGCTGGACTACGACGGTCCCTTCATCCTCGACGTGCTGGTCGAGAAGCACGAGAACTGCTTCCCGATGATCCCGTCGGGCGAGCCGCACAACAAGATGCTTCTGGGTGAAGCCTCGACCGCCGATGCGATCGGTACGTCGGGCGCGGTGCTGGTGTAAGGGGGACAGGATATGAACGCTCTCAAGATCAAAAAAGGCTCCTCCAAGAAGTCGGCCTATGACCTGCGCGATCCGAATTCGGATATCGTCGAGACGCATACGCTGGCGGTGATCGTGGACAACGAACCGGGTGTGCTGGCGCGCGTGATCGGGCTGTTTTCGGGCCGTGGTTACAACATCGACTCGCTGACCGTGGCCGAGGTCGACCACACCGGGCACCAGTCGCGCATCACCATCGTCACGGGCGGGACGCCTGCGGTGATCGAACAGATCAAGGCCCAGCTCGGGCGGATCGTGCCGGTGCACCGGGTGCATGACCTGACGGTCGAAGGTGCTTCGGTCGAACGGGAACTCGCGCTGTTCAAGGTGGCGGGCACTGGCGAAAAACGGGTCGAGGCCCTGCGCATGGCCGACATTTTCCGGGCCAATGCAGTGGATTCCACGCTGGAAAGCTTCGTCTTCGAACTGACGGGTGCGCCGGACAAGATCGACGCCTTCGCGGACCTCATGCGCCCGCTCGGCCTGGTCGAAATGGCGCGCACCGGGGTCGCGGCCCTGTCACGCGGGGCCGAGTAAGGCCCTGACATAGAACGAGAAAGGGCGGGTCGCTTGACCCGCCCTTTTTGTTTGTCCGGCGTCCGGGGTCTTATCCCCGATTCCACCACCCGCGCCGCTTGGGCTTGGATTTCTCGTCCGCCTCGCCCTCGGCCATCGCAGGTTCCGGTTCGGGCTGCGGCGCCGGCTGGGCAAGGGTTTCTTCCACGACCGGATCGCTTTTCTGCGACGGGGCCTCGGCCTCGGACGGCATGTCCTCGGGATCGTTGCCCGTGGGCGTGGCTTCCGGTTCCGGCGTCGCGTCGGCCTCGGCCATCGCCGCATCGACCGGCGCGGGCGTCTCGTCCGCAACCTCCGGCGCGACCTCGGCTTCCGGGGCCGTGGCCGCGGACACCGTTTCCGGCGCTTCCGTGACCGGCTCGGCCACCGCTTCGGTCACCGGCTCGGTCGGCGTGTCCGCGACCGCCTCGACCGTCTCGTCGGTCTTCTTCTTGCGCGGGGCGCGCTTGCGCTTGGGCTTTTCGGCCTCGGCCGGTTTCTCGGCTTCCGTCTCGGCAGGCGCGGCTTCGGCCTCGTCAGTCTTTTTCTTGCGCGGCGCACGCTTGCGCTTGGGCTTCTCGGCTACGTCCGGCGCGGCTTCGGCTTCGGCAGCCTCGGGCGTCGCGTCGGCCTCGGCGGGCGCTTCGGTCGCGGCATCCGCGCCTTCGCTCTCCGCAGGGGCCTCGGCGGCTTCACCCTGCCCTTGCGCCTCGTCGCCGCTCTCGTCGCCATTCTCATCGGAGCGCGACTTGTTGCGGCCACGGCCACCGCGACGGCGGCGGCGGCGGCGCTTTTTCTTCGGCTGATCGTCGTCCTCGTTGGTCTCGGACGCTTCCGAGGTCTCTTCGGACTGATCCTCTTCGGTTTCGTCCTCGATATCCTCGTCCAGATCCTCCATCAGCGACGCATCGACCGAGACGACCGGCGCGGTCACTTCGGCCACGCTGCGGGTCGCGGTCTTGAACTTCTCGATCTCGAAATCGGGCGAGATCAGGAAGGGATCGGCCTCAAGCCGGATCGCCATGCCATAACGCGCCTCGATCTGCGCGATGTGCTCGCGCTTCACGTTCATGAGGAAGTTCACGATGCCCACCGGGGCCTTGAGCAACACCTCTTTCGAGCGGCCCCGCGTGCCCTCTTCTTCCAGCTGACGCAGGATGTTGAGCGCGAGGTTGTCGTCGGACCGGATCAGACCCGTGCCGTGGCAATGGGCGCAGGGCTGAGTCGTCGCCTCGATCATGCCGGGACGCAGGCGCTGGCGGCTCATCTCCAACAGCCCGAAGCCCGAGATGCGGCCCACTTGGATCCGCGCGCGGTCGGTCTTGAGCTTGTCTTTCAGCTTCTTCTCGACCGCGTTGTTGTTCTTGCGCTCTTCCATGTCGATGAAGTCGATCACGATCAGACCGGCAAGGTCACGCAGGCGAAGCTGGCGGGCCACCTCTTCGGCGGCCTCGAGGTTGGTCTTGAGCGCCGTTTCCTCGATCGAGCCCTCTTTCGTGGCCCGGCCCGAGTTCACGTCGATGGCGACCAGCGCCTCGGTCACGCCGATGACGATGTAGCCGCCGGATTTCAGCTGAACGGTCGGGTTGAACATCGACGACAGGTAGCTTTCGACCTGATAGCGGGCGAAGAGCGGCAGTTGGTCGTGGTAGTTCTTCACGTTCTTGGCGTGGGACGGCATGATCATTTTCATGAAGTCCTTGGCGATCCGGTAACCGCCCTCGCCCTCGACGAGCACCTCGTCGATGTCCTTGTTGTAAAGGTCACGGATCGACCGTTTGATGAGGTCGCCCTCTTCATAGATCTTCGCCGGCGCCGTGGATTTCAGCGTCAGTTCGCGGATCTGTTCCCACATGCGCTGAAGGTATTCGTAGTCGCGCTTGATCTCGGTCTTGGTGCGCTTGGCACCCGCCGTGCGCACGATCAGCCCCGCACCCTTCGGCACGTCGAGCGAGGTCGCGATTTCCTTGAGCTTCTTGCGGTCCACCGCGTTGGTGATCTTGCGCGAAATGCCACCGCCACGGGCGGTGTTCGGCATCAGCACGCAGTAGCGACCCGCCAGCGACAGGTAGGTGGTGAGCGCCGCACCTTTGTTGCCGCGCTCCTCTTTCACGACCTGAACGAGCAGGATCTGGCGAACCTTGACGACTTCCTGAATCTTGTACTTGCGCGGGCGCGGTTTGCGCGGCGGGCGAATATCTTCGTGGTCGTCGTCGTCGGCCACGGATTCGATCGTGTCGTCCTTTTCGGCCGCATCGACCGGCTTGGCGTCTTCCTCGTCGCTCGGGCGCGATCTGGACCGCGACCGGGAGCGCGACCGCGAGCGGCGCGACCGGGACGGTTTCGAGTCAGAGTCGTCGTCGCCGGAAGCCTCGGCCTCGTCGGAGGCATCGGCACCCTCTTCGGCGTCGTCCACATCCTCGCCCGTCTCGTCCGAGGGTTCCTCGACCGGCGTATCCGCGACCCGTTCCATCGGGGACGAGGCTTCGTCAGCCTCCCCACCTTCGTCGAGGTCGATCACGTCCATGCCCTGCGGCTCGGCGTCCTTGGTCACGACCTCGTCGTCCGAGCGGGTTTCCTCGGCTCTGGGCGCGCTGCGGCGGGACTTGCGCCCCTCTTCCTCACGCTCGAGCGCCTCGGCATAGGCGCGCTCTTCCTCGAGCAGCGCCTCACGGTCGGCGACCGGAATCTGGTAGTAATCCGGGTGAATTTCCGAGAACGCGAGGAAGCCGTGGCGATTCCCGCCATAATCGACAAAGGCCGCTTGAAGCGAGGGCTCCACACGGGTGACTTTGGCGAGGTAGATGTTTCCGGCTAGCTGGCGTTTGTTTTCGGATTCGAAGTCAAATTCTTCGACTTTGTTTCCGTCCACCACGACAACGCGGGTTTCTTCCGCGTGCGTGGCGTCGATGAGCATTTTCTTGGCCATTTGATCTCATTGCACCCGCATATGCGAATGGCGCCCCCGGGGGAGCGGTCGTCGATTTGGGGTGTCTTGTCTGGGCGAGCGTCGGTGCGGTGGCACGCAGGCTGCGCACGGGCTCTTGCCCTGCGTCATGTCCCATCAGTGCCGCGTCGCGCCTCATCGCGTTTCTTCTCCGACCCCTTGATGGGGCCCGTTCGGGTCCGGACGGGTCTGTGCCCCCGGACGAATGTCTGGCGTTCGGGTTTTGTCATGCCCGCCTGCCCTGGCCTTGCGGCCAACTCGGTCTGCTCCCAGCCTCCTGCGCGATCCTCGCGCGGTGCGGCGTGCAAGCAGCGAAACTTTCGGGTCATCCGGCAAGCGGACCACCGCCCATTGAACATAGTGGTCCGGGGGGTGTCATGACAATGGCGAAAATGATCCGAGGATCGGATTATTCCGGTGATCGCATGAACAGGTGACCCACAACCCTTTGTTCAGGTTAATAAAGTCCGCCTGCGGACAGGGACGAGGAATTCGCGCGGTCTGGAATGACCACGGTTTCGCCCGTCGAGGTCTGGACCTGCTGCTGGCCGCCGAAACCGCTGTCCGGATCGCCGAAAAGCGGCAGGTTCGACCCCATCGCGAAGCCCCCGTCGAACACGATGCCGAAGATCGGTTCTTCGCCGTCACGGAAATATTCCGCCACCACGCTCGGCCCCGACGCGCTGTCGGGCAGACGGGCGCCGGAATAGCGGTCGATCTTCACGAAGTGACCGCCCGGCGGGATCTTGAACTTGCCGCCACCGTATTTCTTGACCGCTTCGACCATGAAACGCTGGAACACCGGGCCGCAGGTGCCGCCGCCCGACGCCCCGCCCAAGGGGCGCGGCCGGTCGAAACCGATGTAGCAGCCCGCCACGATGTTCGAGGTGAAGCCCACGAACCAGACGTCCTTCGAATCGTTGGTGGTCCCGGTCTTGCCCGCCGTCGGCACCGGAAGGCGCACGGACCCCGATGCCGTGCCGCGTTGAACCACGCCCTGCATCATCGAGGTGAGCTGATAAGCGGTGATCGCGTCCATCACCCGTTCGCGGTTCGAGGTGATCTGCGGCGCTTCGCCCGACGGCAGACGGGCCGCCTTGCAATCGGCGCAGTCGCGCTGGTCGTGCCGATAGATCGTGCGCCCCCAACGGTCCTGCACGCGGTCGACGAGCGTCGGTTCCACCCGCTCGCCGCCGTTGGCGAACATGGCATAGGCCGACACCATCTTGAACAGCGTCGTTTCCGCCGAGCCGAGCGCGTTGGCGAGATAGGGGTCGAGGTGGTCGTAGACCCCGAACCGTTCGGCATAGCGCGCGACGGTCTGCATCCCGACCTCCTGCGCCAGACGCACGGTCATCAGGTTGCGCGACCGTTCGATGCCGGTGCGCAGCGGCGTGGGCCCGTAGAACTGGTTCGAGGCGTTCTTGGGCCGCCAGATTTCGCCACCCGTGTCGATCTCGATCGGCGCGTCGATGATGATCGAGGCGGGCGAGAACCCGGTGGAAAGCGCCGAAGCGTAAACGAAGGGTTTGAAAGACGAACCGGGCTGGCGCGTGGCCTGCGTCGCGCGGTTGAAGGTCGAATGTTCGTACGAGAACCCGCCCTGCATCGCGATCACGCGGCCCGTGTTCACGTCCATCGCCATGAACCCGCCCTGCACTTCGGGCACCTGACGCAGCGACCAGCGCACGAAGTTGCCCTCGGACCCCTCGCCATCGGTCATGCGGCGCACGTGGATCACGTCGCCACGTTCGAAATTGTCGGCGAAGCTGCCCCGGAACCACGATGTATCGCTGCGCGGAATGACCCAGGGCTGCGGCTCGGGCTGGCCTTCGATCTTGACCGTCATCTCGTTCGAGCCGATCTGGTCCACGACCGCGACATACCATTGCCCGTTCAGGTCGATGTCGCGCGCCACGCGCAGTTCCCCCAGCGCCTCTTCCCAGGTGCCGTTGTCGATGGTGGCCGGGTCGATGGACTTGCCGGTCCCACGCCACGGCGAGCGGGCGCGGTCATAGTCTTCCAGCGCCTTGCGCAGCGACCATGCGGCGATTTCCTGCATTTCCGGGTCAACGGTCGCGCGGATCGTCAGACCGCCGCCGAAGAATTCCTCTTCCCCGAAGTCGCGGCTCAACTGACGGCGGATCTCGTCGGTGAAATAGTCGCGGCGCGGCATGGCCGACCGGAAGCTTTCGAAATCGCCGTTCTGGACCGATCGAATGGGCTCCTGCCGTTCGGATAGGTACTGATCCTCGGTGATGTAGCCGTTCTCGTACATCTCCTTGAGGATGAAGTTCCGGCGGTTGAGCAGCCGGTCGTAGTTGCGCACCGGATGATAGTCGGACGGCGCCTTGGGCATCGCCGCCAGCGTCGCCGCCTCATGCGGCGCAAGCTCGTCCAGCGTCTTGTTGAAATAAGTCTGCGAGGCCGCCGTGACCCCGAACGAGTTCTGGCCCAAGAAAATCTCGTTCAGATACAGCGCAAGGATGTCTTCCTTGTCGAGCGTGTTTTCCAGACGGCTCGCGAGGATCAGTTCCTTGATCTTGCGCTCCGCCGAACGGTCGGACGACAGAAGGAAGTTCTTCATCACCTGCTGGGTGATCGTCGACGCCCCGCGAAGCCGCCCGCCCCGCGCGGCCTCGACCGCAGCGGCCAGCATCCCGCGCGGATCATACCCCTTGTGGGTATAGAAATTCTTGTCCTCGGCCGAGATGAAGGCGTATTTCACCAGATCGGGGATCTGCTCCGGCGGCGTATACAGACGACGCTCGCGCGCGAATTCGTCCATCAGCTGCCCCTCGCCCGAATAGATCCGGCTGATCGTGGCGGGCTGATAATTCTCGAGCTGCTCGGTCGACGGCAGACCCTGCCCGTACATCCAGAAGATGCCACCGATGGCAAGGGCGGCCATGAGCGCACCAAGGGTCAGCCACGAGAAGATGGCGCCGAAAAATCCCAGTATGAATCGGATCAAGACTGCCTCCGAGGTTGAGCCAAAGGGTATAGGGTCGATCGTTGGCCGGGTCAAAAAAGAACGGCATGACATGGTCTGCACGAGTGCGCGATGGGCAGGATTTCGCCCGCCATTCAAATGCCTTCTGGACATGCGGGAAGTTCCGCCCCCTTCTCGCCCGCATGAGACCCGACGACATCCTTCCCACATACGACCGAGTCGCGCGCGGATTCGCCCGGTCCCGCGACCGGACGCTTTTCGAACGCCGATGGCTGGACCGTGCGCTGAACCATGCGCCGGGGCGTCGGGTGCTCGACCTCGGCTGTGGTCCGGGCAAGCCCATCGCGGCCTATTTGCAGGAGCGCAATGGCGAGGTCACGGGGGTCGACGGGGCCGGGTCGATGCTGGTCCTGTTTCGCGACAACCTGCCCCGCGCCCGCGCCATTCACGCCGATATGCGCGGGCTGGATCTGGGCGAAACCTTCGACCTGATCCTCGCGTGGAATTCGATGTTCCACCTGTCGGCGGACGATCAGCGCGGCATGTTCGCCACGTTCGCGGCACATGCCCGCCCGCGCACCGCGCTTCTCTTCACCACCGGGCCGGCGGCGGGCGAAGCGATGGGCCGGGTCGAAGGCGAAAGCGTCTATCACGCCTCTCTCGACCCGGACGAGTATCGCAAGCTCCTGAACGAAAACGGCTTCGACGAGGTCGCCTTCGTGCCGGAAGACCCGACCTGCAACGGCCACTCGGTCTGGCTTGCGCAATATCGCGGGCTGAACGCCTGACCTACTGCCTCAGCCGGTCCTGCGCCGCCGTGTCTTCGAGCGCCCAGTCGAGGATCGCGTTGCGAATGCCCTCGGCGGCCTGACGACGCCATTCGGGGTCGACCATATTTTCGCGGTCCCGCTTCGACGACAGGAATCCCAGTTCGATCAGAACCGACGGGATGTCGGGCGCCTTGAGGACCGAGAACCCGGCCTCCAGCCGCGGCGTCTTGTAGGTCGAGCCGGTCGCCTCGCGTATCCCTTCGACGATCGCGTCCGCAAGCGCGTCGGACCGGGGCCGGGTTTCGACGCGCGCCATGTCCATCAGAACCAGCGCCACCTCGTCGCCCGTCTCGCTCAGGTCCACTCCGGCCAGCAGGTCGGCCCGGTCATGGCGTTCGGCGAGCTTCTGCGACGCGATATCGGTCGCCTCTTCGGCCAGCGTATAGACCGTCGCCCCGTTGGCCCGGCCTTCGGCCAGAGCGTCGGCATGGAGCGACAGGAAAATATCGGCCCCGGCGGCACGCGCCTTCGACACCCTCTCCTCGAGCGGGACGAACACGTCCTCGTCGCGCGTCAGAACGACCTCGACCCCGTCCTGCCTCAGCAGAACCTCCTTCAATTCACGCGCGAAGGTGAGCATGAGATCTGCCTCGCGAATGCCTTCGCGCTCGGCGCCCGGGTCGATCCCCCCATGGCCGGGGTCGAGCATGACCACCAGCGGCCCCTCGCCCCGGCGCACCGGCGGCGGCGCGTCGGCCATCGTGAACACCGCGCTCGGCGGTGCCCCGACCGTGCGCGCGAAAGTCGCCGCATCCGTCGGCACCGTGCGCACCGACACCTCGGACCGGGCCTCGCTCACCTTGCGCATTCCCGCGCTCTCGACAAGAAACGGGCCGTCGAGCGTCACGACGATCCGCGACCAGCCGGGCCGGAACAGCCCCGTCCGCACCTCGCCCACACCGTCCACGGTCGCGAGCGCCGCCTCGTCCACACCAGTCCAGTCCAGTTCCGAGAAATCCATCACCAGCCGCGCCGGATCGGCGAGCGAGAACACGCGCCACGGCACCGCCCGCGTCATGTCGATGCGCAAAGCGACCCCGCCCGAGTCCTGCGACAGAACGACCCCGTCGCCGGTCAGACGCGCCAATGCCGACATCTGCGCCTGTGCCATCCCGGCCCAGCACGTCATCACGATCAGAAAAATCGCCCGTATCATGCACCACCCGCTCGTTTTGCGCAGATCATAGCAAGGGCGCGCGCCTGCGCCCATCCCTTCTCTGTTTCAAGGAAACCTCGGGGTGCGGGGCTGGCCCCGCATCGCGGCGTCCCGGCGTCAGCCGGGGCGTTGCACATCCTGCGCGGGCGCAAGCCCGCACAATCCGAAAACGCTACCTTGCCGCCATGAACGCCTGAAGGCGTGAAAGCCCCTCGCGGATGTCGTCGGTGGAGCGGGCATAGGAAAACCTGAGCGTCTGCGCGCCACGGACCGGATCGAAATCCAGCCCCGGAGTGACCGCGACCCCGGCCTTGTCGAGGATTTCGCGGGCGAAGGCCCGACTGTCGTCCGTATGATCGGACACATCGGCATAGACGTAGAACGCCCCGTCCGGCGGCGCGATCCGGTCGAATCCGGCTTTCGGCAGACCGTCCAGCATCAGGGCGCGGTTCGCGCGATAGACCGCGCGGTTCGCCTCCAGTTCGTCCACCGCGTCCAGCGCCGCCAGCGCGGCCACCTGGCTCGCATGGGGCGGGCAGATGAACATGTTCTGCGCGATGCGTTCGACCGTGCGCACGTGATCCTCCGGCACCACCATCCAGCCGACGCGCCAACCGGTCATCGAGAAATACTTGGAAAACGAGTTGATGACGTGGACGTCATCGGACAGTTCCAGCGCACTCACCGCGCGATCCTCGTAATGCAGACCATGGTAAATCTCGTCCGAGATGAGCGACACGCCCCGTTTAGCGGTGGTGCCGATGAGCGCGCCCAATTCGTCGCGCCCCAGCATCGTGCCGGACGGGTTCGCGGGCGAGGCGACCATGAGACCGTCGATCCCCTCGGGCAGATCCTCGGGCACAGGCTGATAACGGTTCTCGGGCCGTGCCGGGAAGCCGACGGGCGCGAGGCCGAGGGCTTTCAGGATCTGGCGGTAGGACGGGTAGCCGGGGTCGGACAGGCCGATCCGGTCGCCGGTGTCGAACAGCGTCGTGAAGGACAGAAGGAACGCCGCGGACGAACCCGAGGTCACGACGACCCGGTTCGGATCGAGATCCACGTCATACCAGCGCCCGTAAAGCCCGGCGATTCCGCGACGCAACGCCGGAAGGCCAAGGGCGACGGTATAACCCAGCGCGTCGGTGGACAGTGCCGCCTCGACCGCGCGGCGGGCCGCCTCGGGTGCGGGGGTCGAGGGCTGGCCTACCTCCATGTGGATGATGTGACGCCCCGCCTCTTCCGCCATCCGGGCCGCTTCCATCACGTCCATGACGATGAAGGGGTCGACCTCGCTTCTCTTTGATTTGCGCATCCTGTCCTCGACGGTTAGTGCCAGTGACATCCCGCGTCGGCGGTAAAAGGTCAACCTTACGGACCCGGTGCGCTTGGGGATTGAACCCCGACCGCCACCCCCGTAGCGTCTGGCCAACCTGATTTTGGAGTGACCATGACCCGCATCGTTTCCGCCGCCGCCCTCGCTCTGGGCCTCGCCTCGACCCCGGCCCTGTCGTTCGACATCGGCGCAATGACCGAGGACGAGCGTGCGATGTTCCGTGACGAGGTGCGCGGGTATCTGCTCGAGAACCCCGAAGTCCTGATGGAAGCGATCGCGGTTCTCGAACAGCGGCAGGCGGAACAGGCCGAGGCCAACGACGTGGCCATGATCGCGGCGAATGAAGAGAGCATCTACAACGATGGTTACAGCCATGTTGCGGGCAACCCGGATGGCGATGTGACGCTTGTCGAATTCGTCGATTACCGCTGCGGCTATTGCCGCAAGGCCTTCCCCGAAATCAACGCGCTGCTCGAAAGCGACGGCAATATCCGCCTGATCTACAAGGAATTCCCGATCCTCGGGCAGGAAAGCGTCACCTCGGCCCGGTTCGCCATCGCCACCAAGCTCGCCCATGGCGACGAAGCTTACGGCGAGATGCACGACGCCCTGATGACCCTGCGTGCCAACGCGACCGAAGAAGTGCTTGCGCGGATGGCCGATGACATGGGCTACGACAGCCAGGAAATTCTGGCGAAGATGGAAGACCCCGAGGTGAACCGGCAGATCGAGGAAAACCACCTGCTCGCGCAACGTCTCGAAATCTCCGGCACGCCCACCTTCGTTCTGGGCGGCCAGATGATCCGGGGCTACGTGCCGCTCGAAGCGATGCAGGAAATGGTCGCGGCCGAACGCGAGGATAGCTGAGGCGGGCTGCGCTCAGGGGCGCCCGTCGGTGAATTCGACAAGATCCCAGAGCGTGCCGTACAGATCCTGAAACACGGCGACGGTGCCATAATCGGCCTCTTTCGGCGGGCGGACAAACGTCACACCTTTGGCCGTCAGCGCGTTGTAATCGCGCCAGAAATCATCGGTGCGCAGGAACAGGAACACGCGACCTCCGGCCTGATCGCCGATGAACGCCGCCTGCCGGTCGTTCGACGCGCGCGCCAGCAGAATCGACGTGCCGTCTGGGCCGGGGCGCACCGCGACCCACCGCTTGTCCTGTTCCGGTTGATAACTGTCCTCGACCAGTTCGAAACCGAGCGTGCCGACGTAGAATTCGATGGCCTCGTCATAGTCCCGCACGACGAGCGAGACATGGGCGAGGCTGCGGGTCACTGCGCCGCTTCTTCCGCGGCGGCGTTCTCGGCCTCGATCTCTTCGGCTTTCTTTTCGACCAGTTCGACGATGTGGTCGATCATGCCCTCGTTCCCGATCTTGTGGTCCTGCTTGCCGGCCATATAGACCATGCCATGCCCGGCCCCGCCGCCGGTGAAGCCCACATCGGTCATCAGCGCCTCGCCCGGCCCGTTCACCACGCAGCCGATGATCGACAGGCTCATGGGCGTCTTGACGTGCTCCAGCCGTTTTTCCAGCGCCTCGACGGTCTTGATGACGTCGAAACCCTGACGCGCGCAGGAGGGGCACGAGATGATGTTGACGCCGCGATGGCGCAGGCCGAGGGACTTCAGAATTTCATACCCGACCTTCACCTCTTCCACCGGATCGGCGGAAAGCGAAACGCGGATCGTATCCCCGATCCCGGCCCAAAGGAGATTGCCCAGACCGATGGACGACTTGATCGTGCCGGAGGTCAGCCCGCCCGCCTCGGTGATCCCAAGGTGCAGCGGCGCATCGGTGACGTCGGCCAGCGCGTGATAGGCCGCAGCCGACAGGAATACGTCCGAGGCTTTGACGCTGATCTTGAAGTCGAAGAAATCGTTGTCTTCGAGGATGCGGATATGCTCCAGCCCGCTTTCCACCATCGCCTCGGGGCATGGCTCGCCGTATTTTTCCAGCAAGTGACGCTCCAGCGACCCGGCATTCACGCCGATGCGCATGGAACAGCCGTGGTCGCGGGCCGCCGCGATCACGTCGCGCACGCGGTCCTCGGACCCGATGTTGCCGGGGTTGATGCGCAGGCAGGCCGCGCCCGCCTCGGCGGCTTCGATGCCGCGCTTGTAGTGGAAATGGATGTCGGCCACGATCGGGACCGGGCTTTCCGCCACGATCTCTTTCAGCGCCTTGGACGACGCCTGATCGGGGACCGAGACGCGCACGATGTCGGCGCCCGCCTCGGCAGCGGCCTGCACCTGCGCGATGGTCGCGGCCACATCGGTCGTGACCGTGTTGGTCATGGTCTGGACCGAGATCGGCGCATCGCCCCCGACGGGGACGTTGCCGACCATGATCTGACGGGATTTGCGGCGCTCGATCGAACGCCAGGGGCGGATCGGATTGTGCGACATGCGGCCTCGCAAACGTTGGAACGCCCGACCGATACCGCGTGTGCGGCAGCGCGGCAAGGCACTAGACTGTGAGAGGAGCTTACTGGCTGGCGTCCGCGACGGCGATGAAATTCGCCAGATCCTGATCGGCCTGCACATCGGCGACCGCGAAGCTTTCGTGGATCGCCGTCGGCGCGAGAGCCACGTTCGACACGACGCTCGCCCCCTCGCCCGCAGGGCCATAGGCCTCACCGTTCACGGCGAAGTAGACCGAGCCCGCGTTGCCGGTGCGCAGGACCGGCGGTTGTTCCGACTTCGGCAACACATACCGTTCGCCCGCGTCGAGGATCTTTTCGAAGAGCGTGGTGCCGTCAGCCGATTGCACGCGCACCCAGCTTGGGCGCACCGCGAAAATGGCGACTTCCGGCGCGTCGGGGCCGAATACCGTCACGGCGCCGGAGGATGCCGCGCCCGCATCCGCAACCGCTTCGTTCACGGCATCGTCGATCGCCTGTCCGGGGCGCGGCGCGGTGCGCGCGATCCGGTCGTCGCCGCTGCGGTCGGGCATCGTGCCCACCTCGCGCGGATCGAGGGTCGAGATCGGGCCGTCCCGCGCGATCAGCACGGGAACGTCAAGCGCCTCGGGCCGATACATGCGATCCATCGCCTCGACCGACGGGGGCGAGTTCAGCCCGGCCACGTCGCGCGGCGCATCGCCATCGGTCGGGCCGATGGGCGCATCGAGTTCCGGCAGATCTTCGAGCACGCCGACGCTTTGTTCGACGGGCGCGAAATCCACCTTCTGAATTTCCTGAAGCAGCGACCAGCCGCCGAAACCGAGGATGCCGACGATGCCGACCAGCACCGCGACCGATCCCACGGCGCCCGGCTCGATCCCCTCGAAGATCGACGAGGGGCGCGGCACATAGCTTGCATTCGGATTGGCCAGCGGATCGGGTGCAGTCTCGCGCACCTTTTCGGGCTTGGCGACGACCGAGGCCGAGGGCGACAGCCCGTGCGCGGGTTCGAACCCGCTTTCGGCGCAGAACGCCTTGAACGCCCAGTCCGGGTCCATGCCCAGATACCGGGCGTAGGATCGCACGTATCCGGCGATGAAGCTGGGGGTTTCGAAGGTGGTGATGTCGCAATTCTCGATCGCCGCGATGTAGGTCGCCTTGATCTTAAGCTCACGCTGAACGTCAAGCAGGGATTTGCTCAGGGTGGCGCGTTCCCCGCGCATGATGTCACCCAAGCGCAACTCGAAAGAGTCGAAACCGGTCGGTTGCTCTTCTTTCGTGACCTGAGGCGTGATCCAACGCCTGATCATGCAGCCTGCCCCTATTACTCGTGGCCGTACCTTCGGCGGTTTCGTTAGTCCCGTAACGATTCCGAACCGCTATGGGTTCCTTAACCGATATTTAGCAGCCTGCAACGATTCTTGCACGAGATTAAGTGGTTAAGCG
Organism: Maritimibacter alexandrii; assembly: GCF_005871115.1. Classification (NCBI taxonomy): domain Bacteria; kingdom Pseudomonadati; phylum Pseudomonadota; class Alphaproteobacteria; order Rhodobacterales; family Roseobacteraceae; genus Maritimibacter; species Maritimibacter alexandrii. The sequence goes on along the minus strand of NZ_SWKQ01000011.1, from coordinate 748,766 downwards.
GAAAGCTCGGCGCGATTCAGCGCACAGTGCGACCAGAGTTCGTCCATCGCCTTGACCAGCGCGTCCATCTCTTTCGGGCCGTGAACGGGCGACGGCGTGAAGCGCAGACGCTCGGTCCCGCGCGGCACGGTCGGGAAGTTGATCGGCTGCACGTAGATGCCATAGCCGTCGAGCAGCATGTCCGACAGTTGCTTTGTATGAACCGGGTCGCCGACGATGACGGGCACGATGTGCGAGCCGTGGTCGATGATCGGCAGACCCAGCCCCTTGAGCCGGGTCTTGAGGATCTTGGCCTGCGTCTGGTGCTGGTCGCGCAGGGTCTGATCGGTCTTGAGGTGACGAACCGAAGCCGCCGCACCCGCGGCGAGCGCCGGGGCCAGCGACGTGGTGAAGATGAAGCCCGGCGCGTAAGACCTTATGGCATCGACCATTTTCGCCGATGCTGCGATATAGCCGCCCATCACGCCATAAGCCTTGGCCAGCGTGGCGTTGATGATGTCGATCCGGCCCATCAGACCGTCACGCTCGGCCACACCTGCGCCGCGCGGGCCATACATGCCGACCGCATGCACTTCGTCGATATAGGTCAGCGCGTTGAATTCGTCGGCGAGATCGCAGATCGCCTCGATCGGGCCGAAGTCACCGTCCATCGAATAGACCGACTCGAACGCGATCAGCTTGGGGGCCGCCGGATCGTCGGCGGCGAGGAGTTCGCGCAGATGCTCGACATCGTTATGGCGGAAGATGCGCTTGGCCCCGCCGTTGCGCCGCACGCCTTCGATCATCGAAGCGTGGTTCAGCGCGTCGGAATAGATGATGAGACCGGGGAACAGCTTGGGCAGCGTCGACAGGGTCGCGTCGTTGGCGATGTAGGCCGAGGTGAACAGAAGCGCCGCTTCCTTGCGGTGCAGATCGGCCAGTTCGGCTTCCAGACGCTTGTGATAGACGGTCGTGCCGGAGATGTTGCGCGTGCCGCCTGACCCCGCGCCGGTGGCGTCGATGGCCTCGTGCATCGCCTCGAGCACCTCCGGGTGCTGGCCCATGCCGAGATAGTCGTTCCCGCACCAGATCGTGACGGGGCGTTCCGTGCCGTCTTCCTTGCGCCATGTCGCGTGCGGGAAATTCCCCATCTCACGCTCGATGTCGATGAAGACGCGGTAGCGCCCTTCGTCATGCAGCCGTGTCAGTGCCGCATCCAGTTTGGTCTCGTAATTCACGCGCATCCCTCCCGGGCGTCCCGATTCTCCTGTTCACGTTCTGCACAATACCTATGCACATCCAGTAAACATATGCAAAAAACCTGATACACTCTGTCGCAGCCCGCGCGTTGACGTGGATCAAACCTGAGCGGGTTTTTCACATTTATTGGTCTGCGATGGCAACCACGCAGTCCGACTCCTTGCAGCTTTCGATCGCGGTGCGCGCGCTCGCCGTCGGCCCCTTGGCAATGCCCCAGGCATGGGTCGTGGGCGAATAGGCCAGAAATTTCGGCATCCCGCCGTCATCCCACCCATCCACGACGCGCTTGGTCGCGGCCTGACTGAGCGTCAGATCACGGGCCTTGTACCCGCGCGGCAGAAGCAGCGCAGCCACCGCGCATTGCCCGCCGTTCGCCTGCTGACAGGCCGCGACGGCGGCAGCGCCCGCCGCATCCGGCGTGTTCAGTTGCGCGATGATCGTCGGCGGCACCTGTCCGTCGCCGGACACCGGAAACGCCACCGCGCCATAATAGCCGTAGCCCGCCTCGAGGAACTTGGCCATCTGGCTCGGCGCCTTCATCTGGTCGAGCGTCAGGTTGACCGCCTGTTTCATGCCCGCGCCGAACTGGCTCAGATCCGCGATGTGCATGATCATCTTCGACGGCGAGAACAGCTGTTTCTTCGCGGCATCGCCCGTCATCGGCTCGGCCTGGGCCGTGCCGGCGGCCATGAGGGCTACAGCGATGCCTGCAATCGCTTGGCGCATTTGTGGAATCCTTTTCAGACTACTCGTTCGGCGGGACCATAGTCCCTGACCCCGGGGCTGACCAGTGTGGCTGGACGTCGCTCACGACAATGCTACGGTCCACGCCGATGACAGAAGGAGTTCCCATGTCCCTCGATACCGTCCTGCACAAGATCGACGGCGAGATCGACCTCGCACTCGACCGCCTGATCTCGCTGCTCAAGATCCCGTCGATCTCGACCGACCCCGCCTACAAGGGGGATTGTCGCACCGCCGCCGAAACCATCGTGAACGATCTGGCCACCATCGGCTTCGACGCGCAGGTGCGCGACACACCCGGTCATCCGATGGTGGTGGCCCACGGCGGCCCCGATCCGGTCGACGGCCTGCCGCACCTGTTGTTCTACGGTCATTACGACGTGCAGCCGGTCGACCCGCTGGAGCTTTGGAACACCCCGCCGTTCGACCCCGTCATCGAAGACACGCCGAAGGGCAAGGTCATCCGCGCGCGCGGCTCGTCCGACGACAAGGGCCAGCTCATGACCTTCATCGAAGCCATGCGCGCGTGGGAGGCGGTGAACGGCGCCCTGCCCTGCCGCATCACCATCTTCCTCGAAGGCGAAGAGGAATCGGGCTCCCCGTCCCTCGTTCCGTTCCTGAAAGAGCACGCCGGGGAACTGACCGCCGATATCGCGATGATCTGCGACACCGGGCTTTACGACGGGCGCGTCCCCGCCATCGTCACGCAGCTTCGCGGGCTGCTGGCCGAGGAAATCACGCTGAAGGCCGCCAACCGCGACCTGCACTCCGGGTTCTACGGCGGCCTTGCCCAGAACCCCATTCACCTCCTGACCCGGATCATCGCCGATCTGCGCGACGACACCGGCACCGTCACCCTGCCCGGCTTCTACGACGACGTGCCGGAGCTTTCGGACGCATTGCGCGCCCAGTGGCAGGGTCTGAACTTCGACCACGCCCGGATGCTCGAAGACGTGGGCCTTTCGGTGCCTGCGGGCGAACAGGACCGCACACCGCTTGAAAAGGTCTGGTCGCGCCCGACCTGCGAAGTGAACGGGATCTGGGGCGGCTACACCGGCGACGGGTTCAAGACCGTGCTTCCCGCCGAAGCCCACGCCAAGATCAGCTTCCGCCTCGTCGGGCAACAAGACCCCGACAAGATCCACGCGGCCTTCGTCGATTTCGTGAACGCCCGCCTGCCCGATGACGTCGAATGCGTGTTTTCCAACGGCCACGGCGCGCCCGCCTCGGTCATGTCCACCGACAATCCGGCGTTCGAGATCGCGCGCGGGGCGCTGTCGGACGAATGGGGTGTCGAAGCGGCCTTCGTGGGCGCGGGCGGCTCCATCCCCGTCGCGGGGCATTTCAAGGAGGTGCTCGGCATGGACGCCATGCTGATCGGCTTCGCGAAAGAGGATGACGCGATCCACTCCCCGAACGAGAAATACGACGTCCAGAGCTTCCACAAGGGCATCCGCAGCTGGGCGCGCATCCTCGCGGCACTGGCGGAGCGGTCGTGACACCGCAGGGCTTTTCGACCCGGACTTTCGACCACGACGGGATCGAGATCGCCTACGACATCGGGGGGAGCGGCCCGCCGCTCCTCCTCCTGCACGGCTTTCCGCAGACGCGTGCGCTGTGGTGGCGCGTGGCACCGGCGCTGGCCGCGACCCACACAGTGATCACGGCCGACCTGCGCGGGTACGGCGCCTCGTCCAAGCCCGACGATCCCGCGCTTTATTCCTTCCGCCACATGGGCGGCGACATGCTGGCGCTGATGTCCGACCTCGGTTTTGAGCGTTTCGCGGTCGCAGGCCACGACCGGGGCGCGCGTACGGCCTATCGGATGACGCTGGACGCGCCCAACCGGATCGCGCGCCTCGCCCTCATCGACGTCGTGCCGACCGCGCTGATCCTCAACGGTCTCACGCACCCGGTCGCGCGCGCCTATTACCACTGGTTCTTCCTGTCGCAGCCCGTCCCCTTCCCCGAGACGATGATCGGCCACGATCCCGACGCCTATTTCGAAAGCTGCCTGCTGGGCTGGGGCGCGGCGAACCTCAGCGATTTCGCGCCGGATCAACTGGCCGCTTACCGGAAAAGCTGGCGCGACCCCGCCTGCATCCGCGCGATGTGTCACGATTACCGCGCGGCCATCGACATCGACCTCGCCCTGGACGAGGCCGACCTTGGCCGGACGGTCCGCGCCCCGACTCTCATCGGCTGGGGCATGGACGGCGCAATGGGCCGCGCTTACGACGTGCCAGACACTTGGGCCGATCGGATCGAAACGATCACCCCGGCCCCCTTGCCGGGCGGGCATTTCATGATCGACAGCCACCCGGGTGCGGTGACGACCGCACTCGCCGATTTCTTCGCCTGACCCTGCCCCTTCTCTATTTCAGGAAACCTTGGGGGGGTTGGGGGGCTAGCCCCCCAACGGGTCGCGCCAGCTTGCTGGCGCGAAACCTCACACGATCCCGAAGAACCGCTCGGGCAGCTCATGCATATGGGGGTAAAGCCCGCGCGGGAACTGCCACATGCCGTGGCCGCGCTCCTCCCACCCGTCATGCATCTTGCGCCGGTACGGCGACATGTCGAAACCGCGCACGATGGGGCGCGTGTTGAACTGGGCGAAGACCTCGTCGTCCGACCCGCGTTCATCCGCAAACCAATGCCCGCCGATGCCGGTCTCGCCCTTGGTCACCCCCGCCGCCGCCACCGTCGCGTTGCGTCGGTCCATCACACCCGAATACTGGGCCGAGTCGCAGAATTTCATGTGAAAGAGATACAGCGCCTCGGGCGTGAAAAGCTGATCGTATTCCGCGAAATGCCCGCCGCGCGACAGCTTGCCGGGAAACCCCACGACGCAGGGTTTGGAGTAATGGAAATTCACCCGCACGAACCGGCGCGGGCCGAGGATCGGGCCGGTCACCGGGTCGCGCTCCTGCTTGGTGCGATGCGTCACCTCCAGCCCGAGAGGTGTCAGGATCTTGCGCCCCGGCGCCTTCTTCAGAAAGCCGAGCAGGTCCAGCCCGGCTTTCGGATCGACCACGACGAATTCGTCGATGTCCCCCACCACGACGTATTTGAAATACGACCTGAGCCCCGTCGACAACCCGTTGAACAACCGCCAGCGGCGCTGGTCGAATTTCTCGGACGTGTCGGGAATGGCAATGAGGTTGCAGCCTGCCGCGATCTCGCGCACCGAGGCTTGGTTGCCGTGGTTGACGACATAACAGTTCTCGCGCCCGAACAGCCCGCCGTAATACCGCACCCAGCGTTCAAGGAAGAAATCGTCGTCGCGCACCATGGTCAGCGCGGCGGCTGTCGTCTGCATCGTCTGTCCCCGATCCGGCCTCTCTGGACCCGTTTCGCGAAGGTTACACGGGCGCCGACGACCCGCCTAGCCCCTTTGGGCTTTCCAAGCCGCAGGCCACACGGCACTGTCGGCGCAAAAGGGTAAGGCATGACGCTGGCAGAGACGGGCATCGGGATCTATCGCAGGCACGGGGCCACCCCGGACCACCTTCAGGTGTTCGGCGAGCGCTCGTCGGGCACGAATTTCGTGAACCGCCTGCTCGCCAAGAACACCACGCTGACCCCGACCGACGCCTATGGCTGGAAACACGGCTTCGCCCAGATGACCGGCATCGGGCAGCGCGCCCTGATCGTGGGCGTCCTGCGCGAACCGCTGGGCTGGGTCCGGTCGATGTATGCGAAGCCTTGGCACTGCCCGCCCGACATGCAGGCCCTGACCTTCTCGGACTTCCTGCGCGTCGAATGGGGCACGATCGTCGACCGCAAGCGGTATTTCCCGCGCTCGGGCGAACTTGGCACGGTGGGAACGCCCCTCCAGCAAGACCGCCATCCCGTCACCGGCCAGCCCTTCGCCAATATCGCCGATCTGCGGGCGATGAAGGCCGCGTATCTGCTGGGGCTGCGCAACCGGGGCTGCAACCTCGTCCTGTGTCGGCTTGGCGATGTTCAGGCCGATCCCGAAGGCTTCGTCGTGAAGGTGAGCGAGGCGTTCGATCTGCCGCCGGTCGAGGCATACCGACCCGTCACCAAGCGGCTCGGGTCCAAGTTCCTCGCCAACGTCGAAGACCGCCCAAGCCCGCCCGAGACCGTCAGCGATGCCGACAGGTCGTATCTCGCATCGTCGCTCAACCCCAAGGTCGAGGCCGCCTGGGGCTTTCCCCTGCCCGCCTAGGCCGTCACGCGGCGCTGCACCAGACGCGCGAGTTTCACGATCAGCACGAGCCACGGCGCCCCGTGCATGACCAGATCGAGGATGTCGATCGGCTCGGAAAGCGTGCCTGCGACCAGCATTTGCAGCTTTTCCCACACATGCGGCGGCGTGAACGGGGCCAACCCGATGGTCGCGCAGAAAATCAGGATCGTGGTCAGGGGTATGGAATCGAGCAGGCGCATCTTCGGTCCTCGTTTGCCCTGAACCTAAGATGGCCGCGCAAAGGTTCAACGCGCCAAACTGGCGCACCGCCCAAAGCCCGGACGCGAAAAAGGCCCCCGGTCGGAGGCCTTTTCACCCGAAATTCGGGATCGCAGCAGTGGCGCGGTTGACGGGGCTCGAACCCGCGACCCCCGGCGTGACAGGCCGGTACTCTAACCAACTGAGCTACAACCGCCCGCTGCGTGAGGGGCCTTCTACGGCCCTGCGCCGGGGGCGTCAAGCGGTTTGGACCGGGTTTTGTGACGATTTTTTCGCGCGGGTTTCAGGGCGCGATCCGGCACCCTGCGCGCCGGGGGTGCGAGAGCGGTTCGGGGCCATGAAAACGCGGAATTTGGTGGGTGGTGAGGGGCTCGAACCCCCGACATCCTCGGTGTAAACGAGACGCTCTACCAACTGAGCTAACCACCCGTGAGGCGGGGATTTAACGGGCCGATGGGCGGGTGGCAAGAGGGTCGGTGCACTTCAAGGCCCGTCCTGCGGCGAACCGGGCATTGCGTCGGCCAAGGCACACGTAACCCGCCGGGACCGGCCGAACTGCGAGATGTGAGGGAATGGTGGGTGATGAGGGATTTGAACCCCCGACATCTTCGATGTGAACGAAGCGCTCTACCACTGAGCTAATCACCCGCCGTGGCGCGGCTTTTAGCGTCACTCCGCAGCGGCTGCAAGGGGATCGTCGCCTTCGGGCGTGTCCTTTTTCCGCTTCACCTTGGTGATGATGACTTCGCCATCCGTGACGTCCTTGCGACGCTGCACTTTCACGGTGCCAAGCGGTTGAAGTTGCATGGTTTCCGCTTCTTCCAGCATCTCGCCCAACTCGACGAGCAGCGCGTCGACCACGGGGCGGACATAGCGCGGCTTGACCCCGGATCGTGCGATCACCCGGTCGATCAGGTCTTTCTTGACGATCTTGCCGTCGTTTTCGCCCTCGGCGGTCGGGACCGCACGGGTCACCCCCTGCACGGCGGTCGTCGGCGCATCCGCCACGGGCGCGTCGGCCTCGGGTTTGGCGGTGGTCGCCTTGCGGGTGCCGGTGGATGATTTGGTCGCAGATTTCTTGGTGCTCGTGGCCATAATGGATTTGCCTGTATGATGCCCGGCTTCTCTGGCCGGTTCTGATGAAAGCGATGCCCCGGCGCATCCGGGCACACATCACCCTCAAGCGTATAACGAAATGGTTAACAAATAAAGGGGCATGACCGGAGCGCCCCGCAAAATCTAGGGCCGGACGCTAGATACAGCGCCCGGCCCCAAATGTCTCTGACGGTCGGAAATCAGTGCGCGATCTGCGCCGGCTCTCCGCTCGTCTTGGCGGCTGCGGCGGCCGCAGCTTCCTCGGCCGCCTCGTCCCATTCGATCGGTTCCGGTTCGGACACGAGCGCCTGTTTCAGCACGTCGCGCACATGGGTGACCGGAATGATCTCGAGCCCTTCCTTCACGTTGTCCGGAATGTCGGCCAGATCCTTGACGTTCTCTTCCGGGATGAAGACCGTCTTGATCCCGCCGCGCAGGGCCGCGAGCAGCTTTTCCTTCAACCCGCCGATGGGCATGGCATTGCCGCGCAGCGACACCTCGCCCGTCATGGCGATGTCCTTGCGCACTGGAATCTGCGTCAGCACCGACACGATGGAGGTCACCATGGCGAGGCCCGCGGACGGACCGTCCTTGGGCGTCGCCCCGTCCGGCACGTGGACGTGGATGTCCCAACGGTCGAACTTCGGCGGCTTCACCCCGATCTCGGGCGCGATGGACCGGACATAGGAGCTTGCGGCGTCGATCGATTCCTTCATCACGTCGCCCAGCTTCCCGGTTGTCTTCATCCGGCCCTTGCCCGGCAAGCGCAGGGCTTCGATCTGGAGCAGATCGCCACCCACGCTCGTCCAGGCCAGCCCGGTCACGACACCGATCTGGTCTTCCTTCTCGGCCAGACCGTAGCGGTGTTTGCGCACGCCCAGATAGTCTTCAAGCGACTCCGGCGTGATCTTCACCTGCTCCTCGTCTTTGCGCACGATCTTGGTCACGGCCTTGCGTGCCAGTTTCGCGATGTCGCGTTCGAGGTTCCGCACCCCCGCCTCGCGGGTGTAATAGCGGATGATGTCGGTCAGGGCGCTGTCGGTCACCTCGAACTCGCCCTTGCGAAGCCCGTGGTTCTTGACCTGCTTGTCGACGAGGTGCTGCTTGGCGATCTCGCGCTTTTCGTCCTCGGTGTAGCCCGCCAGCGGAATGATCTCCATCCGGTCCAGAAGCGGGCCGGGCATGTTGTAGGAGTTCGCCGTGGTCAGGAACATCACGTTCGACAGGTCGTATTCCACTTCGAGATAGTGGTCCACGAAGGTCGCGTTCTGCTCCGGGTCGAGCACTTCGAGCATCGCCGAGGCCGGGTCGCCGCGGAAATCCTGCCCCATCTTGTCGATTTCATCGAGCAGGATGAGCGGGTTCGTGGTCTTGGCCTTTTTCAGCGCCTGAATGATCTTGCCGGGCATCGAGCCGATATAGGTCCGGCGGTGACCGCGAATTTCGCTTTCGTCCCGCACGCCGCCCAGCGAGATGCGAATGAACTCGCGCCCCGTGGCCTTGGCGACCGATTTGCCGAGCGAGGTCTTACCGACACCCGGAGGACCGACGAGGCACATGATCGGCCCCTTCAGCTTTTTCGAGCGTTGCTGCACGGCGAGGTATTCGACGATCCGTTCCTTGACCTTCTCAAGCCCGTAATGGTCGTCGTCCAGAACCTTCTGCGCGTTGTCGAGGTTCTTCTTCACGCGGCTCTTCACGCCCCACGGGATCGACAGCATCCAGTCGAGGTAGTTGCGCACGACCGTCGCCTCGGCGCTCATCGGGCTCATGTTCTTGAGCTTCTTGAGCTCCGCATCGGCCTTTTCGCGGGCCTCTTTCGACAGCTTGGTCGCGTTGATGCGGTTTTCCAGTTCCTGAAGCTCGTCCTGGCCTTCGCCGTCCTCGCCCAGTTCCTTCTGGATCGCCTTCATCTGTTCGTTGAGGTAATACTCCCGCTGCGTGCGCTCCATCTGGCTCTTCACGCGCGTCTTGATCTTCTTTTCGACCTGAAGAACGGACATTTCGCCCTGCATCAGGCCATAGACCTTCTCAAGCCGCTCGTCGATCGGGAGGGTTTCCAGAAGATCCTGTTTCTGGTCGACTTCCACGCCCAGATGGCCGGCCACGAGGTCGGCGAGCTTCGCCGGTTCGCGGGTCTCGGACACGGCCGAAAGCGCCTCTTCCGGGATGTTCTTCTTCACCTTGGCATAGCGCTCGAATTCCTCACGGACCGACCGCACGAGCGCCTCGGCGGCGGCTTCGTCACCGATGGTTTCGATAAGGATTTCGGCCTCGGCCTCGAAGAAGTCGGGGTTCGACAGGAATTCGTTGATCTGCACCCGCGCCTGGCCTTCGACCAGCACCTTCACGGTGCCGTCGGGCAGTTTGAGCAGTTGCAGGACGTTGGCCAGAACGCCGGTGCGGTAGATGCCGTCTTCGTCCGGGTCGTCGACCGACGGGTCGATCTGGCTCGACAGCAGGATCTGCTTGTCGTCCGCCATCACCTCTTCCAGCGCCTTCACGCTCTTCTCGCGACCGACGAAGAGCGGCACGATCATATGCGGAAAAACCACGATGTCGCGCAGCGGCAGGACAGGATGGATTTGTGTTGATTGCTCGGTCATGACTGTTCCTTATCTGGCAAGGTGCCCCGGTCCCAATCGTCGGCAACGCGCAGCACCCCCTGTTCGCCTGAATGATCTGGGGGTCTCGCGCCCCGGTTTCAAGCAGACCTGTTTGCCCCGTTCCAGACATAGTGCCCGCGCCCCGAACCGACGACAAGACCTAGAGTGCTTCAAACTGGCCACAATTCGGGGGACTGTCCCGGATCGCGCAACGGATGGGCAAAACAGTGAGGGCAACCCTACCGTATTGTCAGCCACAGACGCACAAAATCCCCCCGAATTTCACAAATCCGACCCAATTCGCCCAACTCCCGCCCGCATTCAAAAGGATAACGAAGGGTAACCAAGGACGGACAAGACCATGTTCACACGGATACTACGACGCCTGCACAGGGACCGCCGCCGGATCGCGGTCAGCTTCGCGCTGCTCTTCGGCGCGGGCGTGGTCGAGACATGGAACAAGTCGGACCTGTTCCCGCCGGGCGTGATGGAGGTCGGCGCGGGTCTCGGCCTCCTCGTCTTTTTCGGCGCCTTCATGATCGCAGGCGGGCTTGCCCTGCCCTCGCTGCGTCACGCCTATGTGCCCATCGGCCTCACGCTCTTCGGTGCCGCCGTGCTGGGCCGCATCTTTCCCGGCTCGTCCTTTTCGCTTTTGACCATCACCGAGGGCGGCACGCGCTCGATGGCGGGCCTCATAACCACCGGCCTTTTCGTGCACTTCCTGTTCTACGGGCGCTGGTCCGACAAGCTTCTGGTCATGCGCCGCTCGCGCAACACGACACGGCTGGTCACCTTCAAGCTGGAATCCGACCAGCTGTGGCACGGCTTCGTGCCCACGCCGGGCCGTCGCGAAATGCTGCACGACCCCGACATCCTGTCGGTGGACTGGGTCGACCGGGACCGCTCCCGCATCCGGGTGATCCGCTGGGCGCCGCCGTCGAAGAAGATCGAGGAATACCTTCAGGTCGAGGATTACCTGCCCGGCGCCTATATCGTCTATCGCTGGGTCCGGCAGGACGAGGAAAAGAAGGACAAGCTTCAGCGCGGTTTGAAAGCGGTCAAGATGATCGACATGGTAGACCGCCGTGTTCTTTACATCACCGAGTTCAACCACAACCGACCGCTGCGCCGCGTCCTGTTCGACTGGGTCGACGACAGCCTTGGCCGGAAAGAGGACGAACGCCTCCTGAAGCTCGAGGCCGCCATTTCGAACTCCCGCGCCAAGGAAGACGCGCGGCGCGAGCAGCTGGCTGTCGGTGGCGTGCTGCGCCCGAAGGCGAAAACGCCGCTACGGACGATGCGCCCGGAACCGCTCCTGTCCGCCGCCGAGTAACCCGGCCTTTACCACGACACACGAAACAGGCCGGGCGGTCACATTCCTGCCCAGCTTCACGCGCATCTCCATGGTCCGGCCAAGGAGATTTGCCATGCGCAACCTGTATCGCCACATCTTTCGCGACCGTCGGCGGCTGTCGTTCACGGCCCTGATGCTCGCCCTGTCGCTGACCCTCGGATGGAACACGGCATCCACCGACCTGCCCATCGCCCGCGATGTGGGCACCGTTCTGTTCCTGCTCGTCGTGGCGGGCGGTGTCGCGATCGCGGTCCCGCGCCTTCGCTTCGCGGTCGAAGTGGCGGCGGTCTCCAACTTCGTGTTCGTGGGTCTCGGGCACCTTCTGCCCAAATCGAACTTCAACCTCGCCAACCCGCATCTGAACGCAGCCTCGGCGGTGCTTCTGTATCTCTTCGTGATCGTCGTGATGCATACGGCGCTGAACGGGCGTTGGTCCGACCGCTTCACCCCGATCCGCCGCCGCACCGTCGCCCGCGCGTCCTCGACCCTCAGCGCGAAAGACCTGTGGTATGGTCTGGTGCCGACGCCGGGCCATCTGGACGAGATACCCGATGCCGATGTCGTGTCGATCGACTATGCCGACCCGTCGCGCCGGGTGATCCGCCTTTTGAACTGGCGCCCGCCCGGTCGGTCGTCCGAGCTTCTCCTGCATGTCGACGAAATTGACGCGCCGCATTTCGTCCGGCTGCGCATCGAACGGGTCGACCCAGAACGTGGCAACTCCTTCGAGGGCACGACATCGTTCCGCATCACCGACCAGGGTGCGCGGCGGCGCGTCGAAATCTGTCACGTCGCCGATGCCCTGCCGATCCGTCGCCACGCCCGGGGCTGGCTTGACGACACCCTCGGTCGCTGGCTCGACCTGCGGCTGTCACGGGTCGAAGAGACGACACGGGCGCTGTGCCACAGCGCAGGCGGCGTGCGCATCAAATGCCCCGAAAAGATCTCGTCCGCCGACTATTTCAACAGCGTCTATGCGCAGGCGAAACCGCACACAGGCCCGGACCGCAGGCGCGCCCCCTTGCCGCAATGGATCTCATCGCTGCCCCGGACGGAACGCTAGAGCGGGTCGATATCGCCCTCGGCCCGCAGGGCGTGGAACTGCGCCTCGAACGCCGTGAACCGCCCCTCGGCGATCGCCGCGCGCATGCCCGCCATAAGCTCCTGATAATAATGCAGGTTGTGCCAAGTCAGCAGCATGCCCGAAATCATCTCGCCCGCCCGGAACACATGGTGCAGATAGGCGCGCGAATAGCCGGTGCAGGCCGGGCAGGTGCAAGCCTCGTCCAAGGGGCGCGGATCGTCGGCATGGCGCGCGTTCTTTATGTTGATCTGGCCGCGCCGCGTCCATGCCTGCCCGGTGCGCCCCGAGCGCGAGGGCAGCACGCAGTCCATCATGTCCACGCCACGCTTCACCGCCCCCACGATGTCGTCGGGCTTGCCCACGCCCATCAGGTAACGCGGCTTGTCTTCGGGCAGCATGTCGGGCGCATAGTCGAGCACGCCGAACATCGCCTCCTGCCCCTCGCCCACGGCCAGACCGCCAATGGCGTAGCCGTCGAACCCGATGGCGGTCAGCGCCTCGGCACTCTCGCCCCGCAAATCCTGCGTCACGCCGCCCTGCTGGATGCCGAAAAGCGCATGGCCCGGCCGATCCCCGAACGCATCGCGCGACCGCTGCGCCCACCGCATCGACAGACGCATACTTTGCGCCACGGTCGTCTCATCCGCGGGCAACGCGGGGCATTCGTCGAAGCACATCACGATGTCGGACCCAAGCTGGCGCTGGATCTCCATACTCGTCTCGGGGCTGAGGACATGTTTCGACCCGTCCACATGGCTGCGAAACGTCACGCCCTCCTCGGTCAGCTTGCGCAACTCGGCAAGGCTCATCACCTGAAACCCGCCGCTGTCCGTAAGAATGGGTTTGTCCCAGTTCATGAACCTGTGCAGCCCGCCCAGACGCTCCATCCGCTCGGCGCCGGGCCGGAGCATCAGGTGATAGGTGTTGCCCAGAAGAATATCCGCCCCGGTCGCCGCCACGCTCTCGGGCAGCATCGCCTTGACGGTCGCTGCCGTGCCCACGGGCATGAAGGCCGGCGTGCGGATCTCGCCACGCGGGGTCGAGATGACGCCAGTGCGGGCCTTGCCGTCGGTGGCGTTCAGGGAATAGGAAAAGCGTTCTGTCATGGCGGCGCTCATAGCCCTGCCATGACACCAGAGCAAGCGGCGCACCCTGTCTTTGTGACATGCGGAGATGTTAGGGCTGGGGTCCGCGCACCGAGAGAATCACAAGAGGCGAGGCACGTTTTGACCGGCACACCAATGCATTTCGGGTGGGAGGAATGGCTCTCTCTCCCCGACCTCGGCGTCCCTGCCGTCAAGGCCAAGATCGACACCGGCGCGCGCACCTCCGCGCTCCATGCCGACGATATCGAAACCTTCGGGCCTTCGAACCACCCCAAGGTGCGCTTCACGGTGCGGCCCGTGCCGGGGCGCGACGACATCGTGATCCCCTGCTCGGCCACCGTCGTCGACCGGCGCGAGGTCACGTCGTCCAACGGCGAGAGCGAGAACCGGGTGGTGATCCAGACGACCCTGTCGGTCGGCGGCCAGAGCTGGCCCATCGAAGTGACCCTGACCAACCGCGAGACCATGGCCTCGCGGATGTTGCTCGGACGACAGGCGCTGCTCGACCACATCACGATCTCGGCCCATGACCGTCTGCTTCAGCCGGAACTGGGCTATGACGTCTACCACACGTCCGAGGTCGCCAAGGCCCAGCCCCGCCGGGCGCTGCGCGTCTGCGTGCTGTCGCGTGAGAACAACTATTCGACGAACCGGCTGGTGGAAGAGGGCGAAAGCCGCGGCCACACGGTCGAGGTGATCGACACCACGCGCTGCTACATGGCGATCAACGCGCTCGCCCCCGAAGTGCATTACGACGGCAAGCGCCTGCCGGTCTACGACGCGGTCATTCCACGTATCGGCGCCTCGATCACCACCTACGGCACCGCCGTGGTGCGCCAGTTCGAAACCATCGGCACCTTCTGCCTCAACTCCTCCGCCGGGATCGCCGGGTCGCGCGACAAGCTTTTCGCTCATCAGCAGATGGCCAAGGCGGGGATCGGCATGCCCGACACCGCCTTCGCCGCCTCCCCCAAGGACAACGCCAACCTCGTGGGGCTCGTGGGCGGCGCACCGATGATCGTCAAACTGCTCGAGTCCACCCAGGGGCGCGGCGTGGTGCTGGCCGAAACCCGCAAGGCCGCCGAATCCGTGATCGACGCCTTCCGGGGCCTCAAGGCCAATTTCCTCGTCCAGCATTTCGTCAAGGAAGCGGCGGGCGAGGATATCCGCTGCTTCGTCATCGGCGCGAAAGTCGTCGCCTCGATGAAGCGCACCGGGGCCGACGGCGATTTCCGCTCGAACCTGCATCGGGGCGGCAAGGCGGAAAAGGTCCGCATCTCGGCCGAAGAGCGCCGCACGGCCCTGCGCGCGGCCCGGGCTTTCGGCCTTTCCGTGGCGGGCGTCGACCTGCTCCGGTCCTCCACCGGCCCGAAGGTGCTCGAGGTCAATTCCTCTCCCGGTTTCGAGGGCATAGAAACCGCCACTGGCAAGAACATCGCGGGGCTTCTGTTCGACGAGGTCGAACGCCGCGCCCGCCCGGTCCCGAAACGGCGGCGCAAAAGCGGGGCGGCCTGACCCCTTCTCTGGTCCTAAAATACCTCAGGGGGTGAGCCGCGTTCGCCTGCGAACGTGGCGAGGGGGACTGGTCCCCCTCCCGCCGCGCGTGTCCGCCACAGGCGGAAACGCGCAAAACCTGCGCGGGCTTCAGCCCGCTCCTTTTGCGAAATCGTCAGTGCGTTTCGAGCACCAGCGCCGCGACGCCGTCCGGGTCGGCCAAACGGCGGACGGGAAAGCCGTTCGCATAGCGCCGCGCGGCCACCTCCGCGCGTTCGACGACCGCACCGTGGCCGGGCAGCACACGGCCCGCTCGCCAGTCCTGGGTGTCCTGAACCCCGTCGCGCAGCGCGATCATGGCGCCCAGAAACGCTTCGCCGTCCGGCACCGACAGCCGCGCCACGACCGGCCCCCGATCCCAGCGCGTGCCCAGAAACGCCTGAAGGCTCAGGGGGGTGTCGCGCCAGACATGACCATCCGGGCGCCAGGGCACGACCCCCGGCGGCACCGGGCGCCATGCGCCGATCTGCACCGCGCGCACCTCGATGTCCCGGCGGAACAGATGTTGCATGTCGCCGATCACCCCGGCGGCCCCGCTGAGATACCACGCGAAGGTCAGGCATCCGCCGCCCTCGAAGCGGCGCGGATCGGCCAGCAACCCGAAATTCCGCGCGGGCAGCGCGGGATGCGTCACGAAGTCCTCCAGCGCCCGCCGAAGCTGTTTGCAGCTTGCCCGGTCCACCTCGACCGCCGTGACAACGCCCTTGCCCTGCCGAAAGGCGAGGTCGTGACGCGGGCTGAACCCGGCTTCGGTGTAGAGATGCCCGTCCTGAAAGGTGGACAGAAGCGGCACGATCCCCCAGCCCGACAGCATCATCCGTGTCGCCTGCAACCGCGTCTCTCCGGTCATCGATGTCACGCCCTGATGCGCGCCGCATTGCCATGCGACGATCGTATGCCCGATCTTGGTCTTGGCCTCGGCCAGCGCCGCCGGGTCGCTCAACCCCGCCCTGAGCGTCGCGCGCATCGTTTCCGGTGTGCGCAGGTCGAGCGGCACGGCCGGCGGCAGGTAGGACAGGATCACGTAATCCCGGTCACGCGGCAGGGCGAGGTCGGTCAGGTACCTAGGCCACGCCGCCTCCTCATAGGGTGCCAGAACATCGTCTCCGGCGGCGCGTGAAACGTCCGGCACCTCGCCGCAGGACACCAGCGCGACCAGCGCCAGCGCGGCAAGGCGCCAAAGCCTCACCCGGCGAGGCCCATGGCGTCGAGCTTGGCCGCGCAGATGAAGTCGTTTTCCGAAAGCCCGCCGACGGAATGCGTCGTGAAGCTCACTTCCGCATAACCCCAGCCCAGCTTGATGTCGGGATGATGCCCCTGATCCTCGGCCAGATAACCGACCCCGTTCACCAACATCAGCGCCTTGGCGAAATTCTTGGTCTCGTATTTGCGGGTCAGCACCGTCTCGTCCACTTGCCATGCAGGGTCGATCTGGGCCTTCAAGGCCTCCAATTCATCGCCTGTCAGCGCAGGCGTGCCTTTCGGCAGGTCGGTGCAGGATTTTTCGGTCAATGCTGTCATCGTGTCCTCCAATCTGTCAGGTCGTGCCCAACGCGTGAGGCCGCATTCGAGTTCAGACCTGATCCGCACCGCCCACAGCGTTCAGATTCCGGCGCGAATCCGCATCCGTCAATGCGACACGCCATCCCCACCGGATCGCAATAGCGTGAAATCGGCCCTCTCATCGCCCTTGCAGGGCCGTGCGCCCCCTAGACCTCACCTGCCGAAAATCCTATATGTTCAGTCAGGAATTCGAAGGACGAACGATGAACACCGAAAGCCCCGAACAAATGGAAGGCGCGCCCCTCATCAAGCCGTCGAGCACGGAACACCCGCTCTACGATCAAGTGGTCGAGGCGTGCCGGACCGTCTACGACCCGGAAATCCCGGTCAACATCTACGACCTCGGGCTTGTCTACACCATCGACATCAATCCCGAGAACGACGTCTACATCATGATGACGCTGACCGCGCCCGGCTGCCCGGTGGCAGGCGAGATGCCCGGCTGGCTGATGGACGCGATCGGGCCCGTGGACGGCGTGAAATCCGTCGACGTGGACCTGACGTGGGATCCGCCCTGGGGCATGGACATGATGTCGGACGAAGCCCGACTCGAACTCGGATTCATGTGAGGAAACCATGTTCGCAATACCCGGAAAACAAGCCGTGACCATCACCGACACCGCCGCCGTGCAGATCGCCCGGCTGATGGATAAGGGCGGTCACAAGGGCCTGCGCATCGGCGTCAAGAAAGGCGGCTGCGCGGGTATGGAATACACGATGGACTACGTCGACGACGTGGACCCCAACGACGAGGTCGTGGAACAGGACGGCGCGCGCGTGATGATCGCGCCGATGGCGCAGATGTTCCTGTTCGGCACCGAAATCGACTATGAGACCTCGCTTCTGGAAAGCGGGTTCAAGTTCCGCAACCCGAACGTGGTCGATGCCTGCGGATGCGGCGAATCGATCAAGTTCGACGAGACCATCGGTTCGCAAAAGTGAGCGTCTCGGACGACGAGATCGCCCATGTCTACGAAGTGTTCGACGCAATCGGGGGCCTCTCCCATCGCAAGATGATGGGCGGGGCCTCTTTCTATTGCGAGGGCCAGATTTTCGCGATCCTGTCCTCGGACGGTCGGATTTTCCTCAAGGCCAAGGGGCCTTTCGCGGAAAGCCTCGCCGCCGAAGGGTCCACCAAGTTCGAGATGGAGGACGGGCGCGGGATGCATTACTGGACCCTGCCCGACGCAGCCCTCGACGACCCCGACCTTGCCGCCGACTGGGGCCGCCGCGCGCTTGCCGCGCTCTGACCCCTTGCCCTCGCGCCCCTGCACGTTACGGTTTCCCGCACACTGATGAGGGAGACGGAAATGCGGCGCAAACTGGCGGCTGGCAATTGGAAGATGAACGGCACGGCGGCCGATCTGGCCGAGGTCGAAGGCATCTGCAAAGCGCATAAGGGCGCGGGCGTCGACATCCTGATCTGCCCCCCGGCCACCCTGCTCTCTCGTCTCACCGACGCCGCCGGCGACGTGATCGCGGCAGGCGGTCAGGATTGCCATGCGAAGGACAGCGGCGCGCATACCGGCGATATCGCCGCCGGGATGCTGGCGGATGCGGGCGCCACATATGTGATCCTCGGCCATTCGGAACGGCGCGAAGACCATGAGGAAACCGATCAGGACGTCCGCGAAAAGGCCAAGGCCGCGCTGGCCGCGGGCCTCAAGGTCGTGATCTGCGTCGGAGAATCGCTGGAAGAACGCGAAGCCGCCAACACCCTGGACATCATCTCGGGCCAACTCGCCGGTTCGATCCCCGATGCCGTGACCGGAGAGACGCTGGTCGTGGCCTATGAACCCATCTGGGCCATCGGCACCGGCAAGATCCCGACACTCGACCAGATCGGCGAGGTGCACGATTTCATCCGCGCACGGCTCGAGGAACGCTTCGGCGCGGGTGTGGGCCGCTCGACCCGCATTCTCTATGGCGGGTCCGTCAAACCCGGCAACGCGGCCGAAATCTTCGCGGTCTCGAACGTGGACGGCGCCCTCGTGGGCGGTGCGAGCCTCAAGGCCGCCGATTTCTCGCCCATCATCTCGGCCCTTGAGGATGCGTGACCGGACCGCTACTACTTAACACGTTAAGTAAGGGAGGACGGCATGGATCACGACGAGCTGGCGCATTGGTCGAAACGTGCGGCGGACTGGGCGCGCGATTATCACGCGGGCCTGCGGGACCGACCGGTGCGCCCCGACCTCGCCCCCGGTGACTTCCGCAAGCTGATCGACGCCCCGGTGCCGGAACAGCCCGAGGCGATCGAGACCATCTTCGACGATTTCGCCCGCCTCGTCCCAGATGCCATGACCCATTGGCAGCACCCCCGGTTCTTCGCCTATTTCCCGGCCAATGCCGCGCCCGTGTCGATGCTGGCCGAGCAACTGGCGAACGCGATGGCCTCGCAAGCGATGCTCTGGCAGACCGCCCCGGCGGCGAACGAGATGGAGGCGCTGGTCGTCGACTGGATGCGCGATGCGCTGGGCCTGCCTGCGGATTTCACCGGCACGATCCACGATTCAGCGACCACCGCGACCTTTTCTGCCGTGACGACGATGCGTGAGAAAGCATTGGGGTTTCAGGGTATAGGCAAAGGGCTTTCAAGTGCCCCGACACTGCGTATCTACGCATCCGCCCAGACGCACAGTTCGGTGGACAAGGCGGTGCGCCTGTCGGGCATCGGCCAGAACAACCTCGTCAAAGTGGCCGGGAAGCCGGACGATCCGCGATACTCCATGGACCCCGCCGCCCTCGACGCGGCGATCCGCGCGGATCTGGACGCGGGACTCAAGCCTGCGGGTGTCGTGCTCGCCACAGGCGGGACCGCGATCGGGGCCTGCGACGACATCGCGGCCTGTATCGACGTGGCGCGCGCCCACGACCTGCCGACACACGTGGACGCGGCATGGGCGGGATCGGCCATGATATGCCCCGAATTCCGGGACTTGTGGGCCGGTGTTGAGAAGGCGGATTCGGTCGTGTTCAACCCGCACAAATGGCTCGGCGCACAATTCGACTGTTCGATCCAGTTCCTGCGCGACCCCGGCCCGCAAATTCAGGCGATGGGGTTGCGCCCCGATTACCTGCAAACCCCCGGCGCGGACGAGATCGTCAACTACAACGAATGGACGCTGCCGCTGGGCCGCCGTTTCCGGGCCTTGAAAATCTGGTTCCTCCTGCGATCCGAAGGGCTTACGGGCCTGCGTTCACGCATCCGCAACCACGTGGCCTGGGCGAACGAGGCACGCGACGCCATCGCCGCCCTCGACGGGTTCGAGATCGTGACCGAGCCGATCCTCTCGCTCTTTTCCTTTGCCTACCGCGACGATGCCACGACCGCGCGGCTGCTCGACACCGTGAACCGCGACGGGCGCATCTACCTGACCCAGACCACCCACGCGGGTCGCTATGTCATCCGGATGCAGGTCGGGCAGTTTGACGTGACGCGCGAGGATGTCATGATGGTGCCTGACGTTCTGAACGAGATCGCCGGGAGCCTGCCATGATCCGCCTCGTCGCCCTTCTCGCCCTCCTTTGGCCCGCACTGGCCACGGCGCAAAGCTGGCCGGTCTACGAAAACATCTACGTCAACGACTATGCGCGCATCCTGCCGGAGGATGTGGAAACGCGGATCAAGCGCCAGCTCGAAGTGCTGCGCGAGGATACCGGGGTCGAGGCGACCGTGCTGACGCTCAACACGCGCGGCGGCTTCACGCCAACCGACACGATGGAAGACTTCGCGACCGGCCTGTTCAATGAATGGGGCATCGGCGACGCGGGCCGGAACGACGGTATCCTGATCCTCGTCCTGCGCGACGACCGTCAGATGCGGATCGAGTTGGGGTCGGGCTACGGCAGCGCCTTCAACCGCGAGGCGCAGGACATCATCGACCGCGTGTTCCTGCCGGAGTTTCGCAACGACAACTATGCCGAGGGGATCGAAGACGGCACCGACGCGGTGATCCAGCGCATCGCCCGCGTCCACTGGAACGGCGAGGAACCCCCGGAACGATCCGGCGGAGACGGGAGCCCGCTGGGTTGGGTGCTGGGCACATTGGCGGTGATCGGCGGCGTCGTGGCCGCGTTTTCGCGCAAGATCATCGACCGCTTCCGCACCTGCCCCCAGTGCGGCGAACGTGGGATGCACACTACCCGTCACCGCCTGCTGGCCCCGACCCGCTCGCACACCGGCAAGGGGGAAAAGGTCACGGATTGTCCGCGCTGCGGCTATCACTCGGTCGTCCCCTACACGATCCCCATGATAACCTCGTCCTCTTCCTCGTCCGGCGGCTCGTTCGGCGGCGGGTCGAGTTCCGGGGGCGGCGCGTCCGGAAGCTGGTAGGCGAGCGATTGCCGAAATGTGACCGAAGTGACCGCCACGTCAACTGAACTTTATCCGTTCCGTGCGTTACTTTAGAACCATGACCCGTTTCGTTCTGTCAGATAGCCCCAAGGAACACCTCGCGGATGGCGTGCTTCACGTCATCGGCGTGATTGCGGCCGTCGCCGGTGCCAGCGTCCTGCTCACCTGGGCGGCACTGTCGGTCGAGGGCGCGCATCTGGCCGCGCTCGTGCCCTATGCCATCGGGCTTATCGCCACCTTCGCGTTTTCGGCCGCCTACAACATGACGCTTCATGCCCCGATCAGGGCCGTGCTGCGGCGGTTCGACCATGCCGCGATCTACCTGATGATCGCAGGCACCTATACGCCCGTGGCGCTGATCGGCGTGGGCGGCGGCTACGGCATCGCGCTGGCGGTGGCGAGCTGGGCCATCGCGCTGACCGGCGTGGTGCTCAAGGTCGTCTGGTTCGACCGGATCGAAAAGCTCGGCTTCTGGCTCTACATCGCGCAGGGCTGGCTCTGTCTTGCCGCCATCGGCCCGCTCGTCGCCGCGCTGCCGCTGGCCGCGCTGGTGCTGCTGGTCATCGGCGGCGTCGTCTACACCGTCGGCACGATCTTTTTTCACAAGGCTCTGCCCTATGCCCGCGCGATCTGGCACGGACACGTCCTCGCCGCCGCCGCGACGCATTACGCCGCTGTCCTGCTGGTCGTCCGCTTCGCCTGAGACCCGCGCGGTTTTCCGCCTGCGGATCACCCTTGCGTGACAGGCCCGCCCAACTCGCGTAGACTTGCCCCCAATCCGGGCGAAGACCCGGCAAGCCACAACACAGAGGCGACGGGCATGAAAACATACACCAGACGTGGGGTCCTTCTGGCCGCCGGGGGCGCGGGCGCGAGCCTTGCGCTTGCTGGCTGCGACAACGGCATGGGCTCGAACGCGGCGGGCACGATCGACGCACGGGTCGACAGCACGCTGAACTATCTCTTCTCCACCTATCCCGAGGCGCAGGATCTGCGGTCGAAATCGGTCGGTATGCTGGTCATGCCGCTGGTGACCGAGGCGGGCATCCTCGTCGGCGGCGCCTATGGGCGCGGCGCACTCCGGGTCGGCGGCGCGACGGTGGATTACTACTCGCAGACCAAGGCGAGCCTCGGCATTCAGGTCGGCGCGCAGCAATATGCCCACGTCCTGTTCTTCATGACCGAGGATGCGCTGGGCGAGTTCCGCTATTCCCCCGGCTGGGTCGCGGGCGCGGACATCAAGTATGCGGTTCTGAACGAGGGCGACCGGTTCTCGGCCGACACGCTGGCAGGCACGACGCCGGTTGTGGCCATGGTGTTCGGCACGGCGGGGCTGATCGTGGGCGCGACCGTCGAAGGGTCGAAATACACCCGGATCATTCCCTAAACCGCGGGGCCAGCCACGGCGAAGGCGAGATAGAGCACGAGGATCGCGGCCAGCCATGACGCCGCGATCCGCGCGCCGATGCGGGCCACCTGCCCGTCCCATCGGTCGAGGATCACACGCACGACACCGGCCAGTGCCGCCGTGGCGATATTCGCCGCGACGAAAAGGCCCAGCCGGATCGCAACCCCGATCTCGGTGAAGCTGTGCCCCTCAAGTGCCGCAGCCATGACCGCAGCCCCGGTGAGACCGGCAAAGACCGGCATCGCCGGGCCAAGGCGTTCGAGCGGCGCGATGGCCGACAGCGCGCCCAGCACCAGCCCGAAGGCGAGCGGGACGAGCGCGATCCAGAGCCCCACCAACGGTGCCAGCGCCATGCCGATCACCTGACCGATCAGGAACGCGGGCCAGGCGGCCACCATCCCCTCGGTCTTCCACAGGGCAAGGGCGACGGCGAGCGTTGCGAGCGGCAGGATCAGCGCGGGATAGCCCAGAATGACCCCGGCCCCCTCCAGAAACGCGCCATAGGCATCGGCTCCGGTGCTGAACGCGTGGGCGTTCGCCGCGCCGGGGACGAGGATCAGAGGAAGGACGAGGCGCTTCACGCGACGCCGAACAGGAACGCCGCACCGACCGCGGCGATCAACGCTCCCGCCGCACGCACGACGATCCGGCCAGCGGCGGAACCGACCAGCAGCCCCAGCGCGATCCCGCCAAGGTGCAAAAGCCCGGTGCCGATCACGAAGCCGATACCGTAAGCGAACGGGTTCGCCGCATCAGGCAGTTCGGTGCCATGCGCATGGCCGTGGAAAATCGCGAATACCCCGACGATCACGCCCGCGACCCAAAGCGGCGCACGCACCGCGAAAGCGATCAGCAGGCCAAGCACCACGCCCGACAGCGCGATCCCCGTCTCCACCGCCGGGATCGGCACGCCAAGAACGCCAAGCGCGCCCCCCACCGCCATGACCAGCGGAAAGACGACCGGCAGGATATAGATCGCAGGCTTACCGAGGAACGCGCCCCACAGGCCGACCGCGACCATCGCGATCACGTGGTCCCAGCCGAGGATCGGATGGGTGAAGCCCGAGATGAACCCGCCCACATCGCTGTCGGTATGGGCCGCCGCGACCGAGGCGACGAGCATGAGCGGCAGCGCCGCCGCGAAGGTTTTCGTGATACGCATGATCTCTCCCTTTCCGGCGGTCTGTCCGCCGATTGTTCTTTAAGTCACGCTAACGGGGGCCGGTCAGTTTCACCAGACGCGCTTTTTGGCGGGTCACCGCAGCCGCTTGATAAGCGACGAGGTATCCCAGCGGTTCCCGCCCATGTTCTGCACGTCCTTGTAGAACTGATCGACCAGCGCCGTGACCGGAAGCGCCGCCCCGGTCTGTTCGGCCTCGGCCAGACAGATCGCCAGATCCTTGCGCATCCAGTCGACGGCGAACCCGTGATCGAACTTGTCGTCCAGCATGGTCTCGTGCCGGTTGACCATCTGCCAGCTTCCGGCCGCACCGCCCGAGATCGCTTCGACCACCGCGCGCCCGTCCAGCCCGGCCTTTTCGGCAAAGGCCAGCCCTTCGGACAGGCCCTGCACCAGCCCGGCGATGCAGATCTGGTTCACCATCTTGGTGAGCTGCCCCGCGCCCGTGTCGCCCAGCCGCTTGATCGACCGGCCATAGGCCTGCATCACCGGCTCCGCCTTGGCGAAGGTTTCCTCGGCCCCGCCGCACATGATGGCGAGCACGCCGTTTTCGGCCCCGGCTTGACCGCCCGATACCGGCCCGTCGACGTAACCGATCCCGGCCTCGCCCGCGACCTCGGCCATGTCCCGCGTCACCATCGCCGACACCGTTGTGTGATCAACGAAAATCGCGCCCTCACTCATGCCCGCGAATGCACCATCGTCGCCGGTGCAGACCGCCCGCAGATCGTCGTCATTGCCGACGCAGGCCATCACGAATTCGGCACCCTCCGCCGCTTCGCGCGGGGTGGCTGCCGCCCGCCCGCCATGCTCGGCGACCCAGGCCTCGGCCTTGGCGCCCGTGCGATTGTAGACGGTTACCTCATGCCCCTTGGCCGCAAGGTGGCCCGCCATCGGGTATCCCATCACGCCAAGCCCCAGAAATGCGCATTTGGCCATCTCGCTCTCCCTTCATTGCACCTGTTGTTTGGAGCCTTTAATGAACGGGGGCAGCGGACAGGTCAACAAAGGGTCCCATGGCGTCTCTCTTCAAATGGATGGTGCGCGGTGTGAGTGCCGTATTGGTGCTCGCCGTTCTCGCGCTCGCCTTCGTCTACTACCTCGCATCCCGGTCTTTGCCGGATTACGAGGCCGAGCGGAGCGTGATCGGGCTGGAAGCCCCGGTCGAGATCGTGCGCGACAACCACGACGTGCCGCATATCTTCGGCAAGACCGACAATGATGTCTATTTCGCGCTCGGCTATGCCCATGCGCAGGACCGGCTCTGGCAGATGGTCACGATGCGCCGCACGGTGCAGGGCCGCCTGTCCGAGATGTTCGGGGACCGGACGCTCAAGACCGACGAGTTGATGCGGCGGCTCGACCTTTACCGGCTCGCACAGGCGTCGGTCGAGGCACAGGACGACGCGACCAAGGCAGCGCTCACCGCCTATGCGCGTGGTGTGAACGCGTGGCTCGACCGGGTGAACGACGAGGCGCTGGGGCGCGGCGCGCCGGAATTCTTCCTGTTCGACAACGCCATTTCCCCGTGGGTGCCCGCCGATTCCATCGCGATCCTCAAGCTCATGGGCGTGCAACTCGCCGGGCATATCGAGGAGGAGGTTCTGCGCGCCCGCGTTTCCCTGTCGCTGGACGAGGACCGGGTGGCCGACATCCTGCCCGACATGCCGGGGAGCGGCGTGGCCGCCCTGCCCGACTATGCCTCGCTGTTCCCCGACCGCCCGGACGCCACGCAGTTCGCGGCCTATGACGACAGCCCGGAGGATGCGCTGCTCTACCCGGCGGCGGACCGGGGGCTGGGCGGCGCGTCGAACGCATGGGCCGCCGCGCCGGATCGCTCTGCGGCAGGCGGCACGCTTCTGGCCAACGACCCGCACCTTGGCTTTTCGGCCCCGACCATCTGGTATCTCGCGCGGCTGGAGCTGGCTTCCGGCGCCGTCATCGGCGGCACGCTGCCCGGTGTGCCCGCGGTCCTTCTTGGCCGGTCCGCCGATTTCGCATGGGGCCTCACATCGTCCTACCTCGACGATCAGGACGTGTTCATCGAAAAGGTGAACCCCGAGAACCCCGCTGAGGTAATGACCCCGCTTGGCTACCAGCCCCTGACGCAGCGGTCGTCGATCATCCGGGTCAAGGATGCCGCGCCTGTCACGATCAACCTGCAATGGTCCGACAACGGCCCGATCATCCCCGGCAAGCACTACAACCTCGCCTCGGTCACCCCGCCCGGTCACGTCGCCGCGCTGGGCTGGACGCTGCTGGCCGGCAACGACCGCTCCATGACCGCCGCGATGAAACTGATGCAGGCCAAGTCGGTCGTTCAGGGGATCGAGGCCGGTCGTGATTTCGTGGCCCCCAGCCAGAACGTCACGATGATCGACCGCGACACCATCGCGCTCAAGACCATCGGCGCCATGCCGCGCCGCGACGCCGATCACATGACCTTCGGTCGCCTGCCCGCCCCCGGCTGGCGGGAGGAGAACCGCTGGGTCGGGCGCGAAGCCTATGCGGCCAATCCGCAGTTCGTCTCGCCCTCGGGCGGGATCGTCGGCAACACGAACAACAAGCTGCTCGAGCGGCCTTTTCCGCTCCATGTGAGTTACGACTGGGGCGACAGCCAACGCATCCAGCGGTGGGAATTCCTGATGCAGAACCGCGAGGTGCACACCCGCGAAAGCTTCATCGAGGCCCAGCTCGACATCGTGTCGCCCACCGCGCGCAACCTTCTGCCGCTCGTGGGGGCCGATTTGTGGTTCACCGGCGAAGCCGCGCCCGAAGGCACGCCCGACCGCAAGCGGCAACAGGCGCTGGACCTGCTGGCCAACTGGAACGGCGAGATGAACGAACATCTGCCGGAACCGCTGATCTACATGGCATGGATGCGCGCGCTTCAAAACCGCCTGATCCGCGACGAGATGGGGCCGCTCGCCACCGTGTTCCACCATGTCGAGCCGATCTTCATCGAACGGGTCTATCGCGACGTGGACGGTGCGAACGTCTGGTGCGACGTGGTGCAGTCCGCCCCCACCGAGACCTGCACCGAGATCGCGCGCGAGGCGCTGGACGACGCGCTCCTGTGGATCGACGAGCATTACGGCAGTTCCTATGAAAGCCTGCGCTGGGGCGATGCGCACGAGGCCACGCATGACCATCAGGTGCTGGGCGATCTGCCCGTGCTGAAATGGTTCGTGAACATCCGCCAGTCCACCTCGGGCGGCGACAACACGCTGTTGCGCGGCAAGACCTCGGGGCGCGACCCCGACCCGTTCCTGAACGTGCATGGTGCGGGCTACCGGGGTGTCTATGACTTCGCCGACCCGGATTCGTCGCTGTTCATCACCTCGACCGGGCAATCGGGCCATTTCCTGTCGCGCCATTACGACGATCTGGGCGATCTGTGGCGGCGCGGCGAATATGTGCCGATGTCTCTGGACCCGGATCTGGCCCGCGCCGCCTCGGTCGGGACGACGGTTCTGACCCCGGCCGGACCCCAGAACTGAACACTTGGTCATTTATGACGCTACGTCACGGAAAACGGCGTTTTCGCAGCGCCGCGTCTTAGCGGTTTGATCTTGTTCCGTTTTAGACCAACTGGTCAGACGAAGAATGATTCGGTCAGCAATTATTGGCCTATCCGCAATTTCGAAGGGGTAGGCAAATCGTCACGCAATCGTCATATAGCGCCTCGGTTGATCCCGAACGCTTCGCAACGCGAGGGCAACCTGCCGTCACTCACGGTAATAGGCTGGCCGTCGCCGAACGCCCTCTGGCGGCGGCCGGTCTATGCGTGGGATTTGTGGAACTGATTGGCCTGCTTGTCGGTCCAGCGCACGGTGATTTCCCACCCGTCCTCGGTCTGCACCTCGTCAAGCACCACGCCCGTTTCATGAAGCGAGGCCCGCTTGCGCCCTTCGGAAAACGGGATCAGCAGATCTTCCTCACGGGTCTCGACACTCAGCGCCGCGTCGATGGCGGGATAAAGCGCATCGACCCCTTCGCCGGTCCAGGCCGACATCGCCACCACCTCGTCCGTGCGGTCGGCCTGTGTGAGATAAGCGGCGCGGGTCTGGTCGTCGAGCTTGTCGATCTTGTTCCAGACCTCGATCAGCGGCACGTCCTCGTCCACGCCCAGATCTTCGAGAATCGCGAGCACGTCCTCGGCCTGTTCCTGCGTTTCGTCATGGGCGATGTCGCGCACGTGCAGGATCAGGTCCGCGCCCAGCACCTCTTCCAGCGTCGCGCGGAAGGCGGCGACGAGTTGCGTGGGCAGGTCCGAAATGAAGCCCACCGTGTCCGACAGGATCACCGTGCGCCCGCCGGGCAGATCGACGCCGCGCATGGTCGGGTCGAGCGTCGCGAAGAGCATGTCCTTCGCCATGACCTCGGCCCCGGTCATGCGGTTGAACAGCGTCGATTTGCCCGCGTTGGTGTATCCCACCAGCGCGACCACCGGAAACGGCACCTTGGCACGGGCGGCGCGGTGCAGCTCGCGCGTTTTCACGACCTTTGCCAGTTGCTTGCGCAGCCGGGTCAGCTGTTCGTCGATAGCGCGCCGGTCGGCCTCGATCTGGGTTTCGCCGGGGCCGCCGACGAAGCCGAGCCCGCCGCGCTGACGTTCAAGGTGGGTCCATGCCCTGACCAGCCGCGTGCGCTGATAGGACAGCGCGGCCATTTCCACCTGAAGCACGCCCTCGCGGGTCGCGGCGCGGTCCGAGAAAATCTCGAGAATCAGCCCGGTCCGGTCGAGGATCTTGACCTTCCACTCGCGTTCGAGATTGCGCTGCTGCACCGGCGACACCGGCCCGTCGATCAGAACCAGCTCGATTTCGTTGGCCTTGAGCTGTGCGGCCAGTTCTTCGGTCTTGCCGGTGCCGAACAGGTGGCCGGGGTGCGGCTTGGGCAGGCGCACGATCTGGCTGCCCACGACCTCGAGCCCCGGCAGGGCCAGCGCAAGGGACACGGCTTCCTCGAGCGCGGGCCCTGCGTCCCGCCGCTCCTGATCCGAGGTCAATTCAGGATGAATGACCCAGGCGCGCGTCGCGCCCGGCTCGCCCGTCGGTTCCAAAATCAGTTATCGTCGCCGTCGTAGAGGTTGATCGGCTGCGACGGCATGATGGTGGAAATGGCGTGCTTGTAGACAAGCTGGCTCTGCCCGTCCCGCTTCAGGAGCACGCAGAAGTTGTCGAACCACGAGATGACGCCCTGCAACTTGACCCCGTTGATGAGGAAGATCGTCACCGGCACCTTGGCCTTGCGGACGTGATTCAGGAATGCGTCCTGAAGGTTTTGCTTGTCAGCAGCCATCGCTTATTGCCCTTGTTTTATCGTGCTGCCGCAAGACGGCAGGTATCCCTAACTCTTTCAATAGTAATGAAGGCGTTAGGAATTTAAACCCCCCAAAAATAATCGCTCTGCCGAAATCTTTTGCACCCCGGTCCCCGGCTCACCGTCCACGCCGTTGCCAGACATCCGGCGACAGAAGCGCGACGATGGCGAGGAGTTCGAGACGGCCCAGCACCATCGCCGCCGACAACACCAACTTGCCGGAGGTCGACAGGAGCCCGTATCGGATCGGTTCCGAGGCGGCGAGTTCCGCCAGTTGCCCGGTGGTGGTCAGCGACGCGACCGTCAGCACGACGGATTGCTCGAAATTCTCGCCGGTGAAGGAAAACGCCATCATCACGACCGCGACCGAAAGCGTCATGAGCATGAAGAACACCCATGCCATATAGGCCCCGCCGCGGCGGATATGGCGCGCCTCGCTCCCCGACCCCGCGACCGAGTTCGGATGCACGAGTTTGTCGAGCTCGCGCCGCCCATGCTGGTAGAGCGCCCAGACGCGCAGAAGCTTTGCCCCGCCCGCCGTGGTGGCCACGCCGCCGCCGACAAGGGCCAGCCCCATGAGGATCAGGCCGGGCGTCGACAGGCCCGACCAGGCCTGGCTCGTGTTCCATGCGTTCGAGACGAAGCCGTTCGTGGTCAGGAACGACAGCACGGTGAAAACGGACCCCCAAAGCGAGGCGAGGCCGGACCACAGCGTCATCTCGCTCGCCACCTCATAGGCGCCCATGAAATGCCGGGCGAACAGAAACAGCGGCACGACGACGACGATGATCGTGGCGAGTCGCACTTCCGGGTCGTGGATGAACCGCGCCATTTCCGACCCCTGCCCGTCCCGCGAAAAGGCCAGACGGGACACCGCGAAGATCATGAAGATCGCGATCATCACCTCGCCCCCATAGCCCGACGCGCCGTTCGCGACCCCGCCCACCGGGGAAATCCCCGAGGTCGACAGCGTCGACATGGCGTGACACAGCGCGATGAGCGGCGTCTCACCGGCGAGGATCAGGCCGAGCCACAGAGTCGCCGTCAGCCCGGTGTAGATCGGGAACAGACGGATCGCATAGGTCCGCACACGGGCCGAAAGATCGGCGACCTTTTCGATCTGCGTGATCTGCGCGCCCTGCGTCGCGATACGCCGCGCCCGCACCTCGAACCCGCCAAGCGCCATCGGCGCCAGCACAGCGATGGCGCTGACCCAGACGAACAGGCCGCCCAGCCAGCCCACGGTCGCCCGCCACAGGTGGATCGAGGGCGACAGCCGCCCCGGCTCGTGAAACAGCGTGGCCCCGGTCGAGGTCAGGGACGACACCATTTCGACATAGGCGTTCAGAAACGAGGTGTTGCGCACCGCCTGCTGGAACGGGATCGCCAGCAGCAGCGGCAGGACGGTGAAGATGAACAGAAGCCCGATCAGGTGACGGCGCGGCCGGTCCGAGCGGCTTTGCCCCGCCATGGCGATGGCGAGCATCAGCGCGAAAACCAGCGACAGCATCGACCACAGAAAGAACGTCCCCGCCACGTGGTCGTCTTCCATCACCAAAGCATGGGCCGCCGGGAGCAGCATGGCCAGCGCGCACAGGCCGATGACCGTGACCAGAAGCGGAAGCTTGGCGAGCGTCTCGAACATCGCGCGCGGCTAGAAGTAGTCGATCGAGACCTGAAGCAGGCGCTCGACCTCGGGCACGTCCCCGGCCATGGCGAAAATCACCACCACGTCGTCTTCGTCGATCCGGGTGGAGCCGGCGGGCTTCACATAACGGTCGCCCTTGAGCACCCCGCCGACCAGCACGCCCTCGGGAAAATCGATGTCGGCAATCCGGTTCCCGGCCATGGGACTGGTCGACAGAACCTGCGCTTCGATCACCTCGGCCTCGGCATCGCCGACCGAATAGACGCCGCGCACCCGACCATGCCGGATATGGCGCAGGATCGAGGACACCGTGGTCTGGCGCGGGTTGATATAGGCGTCGACGCCCAGAGGCTCCATCAACGGCACCAAGGACGGATCGTTCACCAGACAGATCGACATCGGGCAACCCATGTTGCGCGCGCGCACGGCGGCCAGCATGTTCACCTTGTCGTCCGAAGTGACGGCCAGAACCGCGTCGGCCCGGCTGATCCCGGCCTCTTTCAACAGTTCCTTGTCCATGCCGTTGCCGTGCAGAACCACGGTCCGTTCCAGCGAATCCGCCGCCCGTTCGGCCACGCCTCGGTCAAGCTCGATGATCTTGGCGCGCACCCGGTCGGTCCGGGTTTCCAGCGCCTCGGCCACGGCGCGGCCCACGTTGCCGCCGCCAAGGATCACGACGCGCTCCTGCCGCTTCACCTGCTTGCCGAAAATCTCGAGCGTGCGGTTCACGTCCTTTGTTTCGGAAAAGACATAGATCTGGTCGCCGGGGAACAACTGGTCATTGGCTTCGGGCGCGAACAGCGTGCCCTCGCGCCGCACGCCCACGACGATAGCGTTCAGGGTCGAGAACAGGTCGGTGAGCTGCCTGAGCGGGGTGTTCACCACCGGGCAGTCCTCTTCCAGCGCGATCCCCAGAAGCGTCGCCCGGTCGTTCAGGAACCGCTCGGTGTCGAAGGCGGTCGGGGCCTGCAACCGGCGCAGCGCGGCCTCGGCCACCTCGCGTTCCGGGCTGATGACCACGTCGATCGGCAGATGGTCCTGCCGGTAGAGGTCGCGGTAAATGGCGGTGAGATAGCTTTGCGCCCTGAGCCGCGCGATCTTGCGCGGCACGGCGAAGACCGAATGCGCCACCTGACAGGTGACCATGTTCACCTCGTCCGAATGGGTGGCCGCGATCACCATGTCGGCGTCACGCGCGCCTGCGCTGTCCAGAACGTCGGGATACGAGGCGAAGCCGGTGATCCCCTGCACATCCAGCGTTTCGGTCGCGCGGGCGACGAGATCGGGGTTGTTGTCCACGACGGTCACGTCGTTGCGTTCCCCCGACAGGTGGCGCGCGATCTGCCAGCCGACCTGGCCCGCGCCGCAAATGATGACTTTCATTCGGACATCCTGCTTTGTCGTCGCTCAACCCTTGGCAGGAACCGGGCCAAGGGTCAATCAGGAGGCCTCGGCCTGATCCTCGCCATCCTCGCCCTCGGCCACGTAAGCCACCCGCGCACCCGACTTGGTGCCGGTCACGATCCCGAGGCTCTTGAGCTTGCGGTGCAGCGCCGATCGTTCCATCCCCACGAAGTTCGCGGTGCGGGAAATGTTGCCGCCGAAGCGGTTGATCTGGGTCATCAGATACTCCCGCTCGAAGGCCTCGCGCGCCTCGCGCAGCGGCAGAGTCGCAAGCGCGGTGGGCAGAATGATCCCGCCCCCCGGCGCGACGCCCATGTCGCCCCCTTCGCTGCCCGGCAGTTCGCCCGCGTCGATCGGGCCGGTGCCGTCGCCGAGGATCAACACCCGTTCCACCACGTTCTTCAACTGGCGCACGTTCCCCGGCCACGGCATCGACTGAAGCACGGCCACGCTTTCATCCGTCAGATCGCGCAGCGGCAGACCTTGGGTGGCGTTGAAGACCTTAATGAAATGTTCGGCCAGAACCGGGATATCCTCGCGCCGGTCGGCCAGCGGCGGGACGTGGATCGGCACCACGTTCAGCCGGTGATACAGTTCCTCGCGGAACCGCTTGGCTTCGATCTCGGCCTGAAGGTTGCGGGTGGTGGACGAAATCACGCGCACGTCCACCTGTATCTTGTCCGACCCGCCGACACGGGTGAAGCTCTGCTCGACCAGCACGCGCAGGATCTTGGATTGCGTGCCGGGGGGCATGTCGGCCACCTCGTCGAAGTAGATCACGCCACCGTTGGCCTGTTCCAGCAGCCCCTCTTCGATGCCCCGCTCGGGGCTTTCCCTGCCGAACAGAACCTCTTCCATATGGTCGGGCTCAACCGCGGCGGAGTTCACGATGACGAAGGGCGCGCCCGAGCGGTCGGACCCCGCGTGAATCGTGCGCGCAGCCAGTTCCTTGCCCGATCCCGCGGGCCCGGTGAGCAGCACGCGCCCGTTCGAGCGCATGACCTTTTCCAGATTGGATTTCAGGGACTTGAACGCGGCCGAGGCCCCGATCATGTCGACCGGCCCGGTTCCCTTGCGCTTCAGTTCCACGTTCTCACGACGCAGGCGCGAGGTTTCCATCGCCCGCGCGATCACCACCATCAACTGGTCGATGTTGAACGGCTTTTCGATGAAGTCGTATGCGCCCTGCTTGATCGCCGCCACCGCGATCTCGATGTTGCCGTGGCCCGAGATGATGACGACCGGCACCTCGGGATAGTCGCGCTTGACGGCCTTGAGGATGTCGATCCCGTCCATCGCGCTGTCTTTCAGCCAGATGTCGAGGATCATCAGCGCGGGCGGCTGGCTGGTCACCGCCGCCATCGCCTCGTCCGACGTGCCCGCCTTGCGCGTCGTGTATCCTTCGTCCTCAAGGATATCCGAAATCAACTCACGGATATCGCGTTCATCATCGACGATCAGGATGTCGGTCATAGGTCCCTCAATTCGGTCATTCGGCAGCGCGGGAGGCCCCCGCGGCAGCCGGAAGTGGCAGCGTAATGACGGCCATCGCACCGATCTGACCCGAGCCGAAATCCGGTGCATCGGTCAGGGCGAGTGTGCCGCCGTGTTCTTCGATAATCTTCTTCACGATGGGCAGGCCAAGGCCGGTGCCCTTGTCGCGGGTCGTCACGTAGGGTTCGAACAGGCGGGCGCGGTCGACCGGCAGGCCGACACCGTTGTCGGCTATGGTGATCCGCGCGTCGATCTCGTCAGTGGTCAGCGCGATGCGGATTTCAGGCACATGCCCGTCCGGCGCGCCTTTTTCCTGAAGCGTCTCAATCGCTTCGCCCGCGTTCTTGATAAGGTTGGTCAGCGCCTGTCCGATCATCGTCTCGTCCAGTTCGGCGGGCAGTTCGCCGCGCGGGATGTCCACGTCGAAGGTGACCCCCTCCTGCCCGGCTTCCTGCAACACCACCGCCTCGCGCAACAGTTTCGCCAGATCGGTGGGCCGCTTCTCGGGCTCCGGCATCCGCGCGAATTTCGAGAACTCATCGACGATCCGGCGCAGAATGTCGGTCTGGCGCACGATGGTCCCGGTCAGCTCTTCGAGCTTCTCGGCATCCTCGTCCTCCATCGTCCGCCCGAACTTGCGGTTGATGCGTTCGGCCGACAGCGCGATGGGCGTGAGCGGGTTCTTGATTTCATGCGCGATCCGGCGCGCCACGTCGCCCCAGGCCGCGACGCGTTGGGCGGAAACGAGGTCGGTCACGTCGTCGAAGGCGATCACGTAGCCTTCGAGCGCGCCCTCGTCGGAATAGCGCCGCGCGATGCGCACCAGCAGGCGTTCGGCCTTGCCCATGCGCGTCAGCCCCAGCTCCTCTTGCACCTGACTGCGCGCCTCGCTGCGCAGACGATCGAAGAGCGGCCCGAATTCCGGCACCAAAAGCGACAGCGGCACATTCGATGGATCAGGCCCGGCGAGGTCGAGAAGTTTGGCCGCCGCGCGGTTGAGGAACGTCACCTTGCCCTCGGGGTCCAGCCCCACGACGCCCGCCGTGACGGACGACAGCACGCTGTCGAACAGACGCCGCCGCGTTTCGATCTGGTCGGCGCTGGCGATCAGCGTGTCGCGCTGGCCCTTGAGTTGCCGGGTCATCGCGTTGAACTGACGGCCCAAAGTGGCGATTTCGTCGTCGCCGTCCTCTTCGATCACCTGAACGTCGAGATCGCCCTCGCCCACCCGTTGCGCGGCCCCTGCGAGTCGCCCGACAGGCCGCGACAGGCGTTCCGCGAACCACATGCCCAGCCACGTCGCGGCAAGGATGAGGATCGCCGCGAAACCAAGGTAGATCAGGCCGAACTCGAACAGGACGCGGCCCCGCTGGTTCTCAAGCTGTTGATAGAACAGGACGGTTTCCTGCGTTTCGTCCAGCAGGCTCAGAACTTCGCCATCCACGCTGCGCGAGACGTAAAGGTAATGATCGGGGAAGCTGTTCAATTGAACCAGCGCCCGGAATTCGTTGATGTCCCAATCCTCGATCACCACGACCTCGCCCTCGGACGCGCGGGCGATATCCTCGGCGTCGGGTTCTTCGTAGTCGAACAGATAGGATCGGTCGCCGCGCACGCGAATGTCGCCACTGCTGTCGATCACGAAGGCTTCGCGCAGCCCGCGCTGGATCTGGTTCTGCGCCTGCTGCAACGCCTGGCGAAGCTGCGCGTCAGTCAGAAAGCGGTTCGCCTCTTTCGACAGGTTCAGATAGGCGGCGAGCGCGTTGGCGTCCTGCACCAGCCCTTGGCGATGTTCCTCCTCATAGGCCTGCGCGGCTTCGAGGCTGTTGCCCACCACCCGGCTCACCCGGTCGGAAAACCAGCCTTCCAGACCCACGTTCACGGTGAGAACGGCGAAGACCGCGACCAGCACCGTCGGAATCAGCGCGATGATCGCGAACACCCCGGTCAGCCGCAGGTGGAGCCGCGACCCCGCCGATTTCGCCCGGCGCGCCGCGATCATCCGGGTGACCCCGGACAGAACCAGCGCCGCGACCGCGAGGATGTAGATGAAATCGCCGAGCAGAACGAAACGCAGCGTGTTGCTCGCCACGCCCTGATCGAGCGGCCCGAGAATCAGGTAGGTCGCGAGCGCGAGGATCGGACCCAGAACGACGATGCCGACGGTGATGACCGACTGCATCCGGCGCCAGCGCCTGAGCCGCGCCAGCCGTTCCAGTGTCCATTGTCGCTTTGCGCCGCGCGCCGCCATCACTCAACTGCTCCGAGGTCGGTCCGGGCCTGCTCGTATCGCGTCACGCCCGTCGCTCAGCCCGCCTGTGCCCGAAACGACACCACCGACGGCCCTGCTGTGGCAGTTTTACATCAACTTGCGCCGCCGTGTCACCTCGATTTCCAACTCGGTGATCTTCTTGCGCAGCGTATTGCGGTTGATGCCGAGGAGGTCGGCGCATTTCGCCTGATTGCCACCCGTGGCGTCCAGCGCGATCTCGATCAGCGGCACCTCGATTTCCTTGAGGATGCGTTGATAAAGCCCCGGCGGCGGCAGCGTGCCCCCGTGCAGATCGAAGTAGCGTTTGAGGTGGCGCGCCACGCTTGTCGACAGCTTCTCGCCCTCGTCCGCGGCAGGCACCGGCCCGCCCGACGGCGCGCCCAAGGTGGCCTCGACCTCGGCCCGGCTGATCTCGGCCTCCGACCCCGTAACCATCAGGCGTTGAACGGTATTTTCAAGCTGGCGCACATTGCCCGGCCACGGATAGGCGCGCAGAACCTCGGTCGCGTCCTTGGACAGAGCGCGCGGTGTCATGCCGTCACGCTCGGCCCGCGCGAGGAAGTGTTCGGCAAGCGACGGGATATCCTCGAGCCGCTCGCGCAGCGCCGGAACCGGGATCGTGACACCGCCCAGACGGTAATACAGATCCTGCCGGAACCCGCCCTCCTTGATCCGCCCCGACAAATCGCCCTGCGAGGTGGCGATGATCCGCGGACTGGGGTCGGTGAGGCTGTCGAGCATCCGGGTGATCCGGGCCTGCGCATCCGAATCGAGATCGCCGATCTCATCGAACAGGATCGTGCCTTGGCCGGCCTTCGACAGCACCCGCGCCGGCCCGTCGATGGGCGTCAGATCGTCGGGCGTCACCACCACGAACGGCAGGTTGCGCCGGTCGGAAAAGTCGTGGATCGCCCGCGCGATCAGGCTCTTGCCGGTTCCGCTTTCGCCCGTGATGAGCACCGGGAGTTCCGTGTTCATCACCCGCGCGACAAGCCGGTAAAGCGACTGCATCGCGGGCGTGCGGCCCACCAACGGCAGGTCGTCGCCCCCCTCTTTCGCCTCGGCCCGTGGCGAGGGCGCGCGCCGTTTCTGTTCCAGCGCCCGCGAGGCGCGTTTCATCAGGTCCGGCAGGTCGAAGGGCTTGGGCAGGTAATCGAACGCCTCGGCCTCGGCGGCCTGAATGGCGGTCATGATCGTGTTCTGCGCCGAAATCACGATCACGGGCAGATCGGGCCGCATCTGCGCGATCTCCGGCAGCGCCTCAAGCCCGTTTCCGTCGGGCATCATCACGTCCGAAATCACCAGATCGCCGCGCCCCTCTTCGACCCAGCGTTTCAGCGTGACCAGCGACGAGGTGGCGTGCACCCGGCAGCCCGCCCGCGTCAGGGCCTGCGTCAAAACCGTGCGGATCGTGCGGTCGTCGTCCGCAACCAGTACCGTCCCGTCCATCGTGGATTACTCCTTGTCCTTGGGTGCGACGGGTAGCGAAATCCGAAACACCGTCTTGCCGGGGACCGAATCGACGGACACCCATCCGTCGTGGTCCGAAAT
This sequence comes from Maritimibacter alexandrii, assembly GCF_005871115.1. Classification (NCBI taxonomy): domain Bacteria; kingdom Pseudomonadati; phylum Pseudomonadota; class Alphaproteobacteria; order Rhodobacterales; family Roseobacteraceae; genus Maritimibacter; species Maritimibacter alexandrii. The sequence goes on along the minus strand of NZ_SWKQ01000011.1, from coordinate 711,350 downwards.
GATTTTCGAGACGAGCGCGAGGCCCAGTCCGGTGCCGTTTTCGCGCCCAGACACGAAGGGCTCGAAGATCTGATCGACGATCTCGGGCGGAATGCCCGGCCCGTTGTCGATGATCTCGACCTGAAGCGGCAGGCGGTTGCCGGTGCCGTCGGTCCGCCTGAGTCGCAACGAGTGGTCATAGAACGTGCGGATCTTGATCGTTCCGCCTTCGTCGCCCGCGACTTGCGCGGCGTTCTTCAACAGGTTCAGGAACACCTGCATCAACTGGTCCGGGTCCACGTAGGTCGGCGGCAGCGACGGGTCGTAATCTTCATGGATCGACATTTTCGCGGCGAATCCGACCTCCGCCGACTTCTGCGCCCGGTCCAGAAGGTCGTGCACGTTCACCTCGCGCTTTTCCGGCGGACGCAGGTTTCCGAACTGTTCGACCTGCTCCAGAAGCGCCACGATGCGGCGGCTTTCGGCCACGATCAGATCGGTGAGCTCAAGATCGTCCGCCGACAGGTTCATCGACAGAAGCTGCGCCGCCCCGGTGATCCCGGCGAGCGGGTTCTTGATCTCATGCGCCAGCATCTCGGCCATGCCGATGGCGGATCGGGCGGCCGATTTCACTCCGTGCGCCTTGCCCATCCGGTCGGCAAGTTTGCGCGGCTCCATCAGCATCAGAAGCTGGTCTTTCGTGTGCATCATCGGCGCGATCTGGATGTTGCATTCGACCGGCGCGGTGGTGCCGGTGCCCACGTCCACCGAATTGATGAACATCGCCCCCTGATCGCGCCTGACCCGTGCGAAGGCCCCTTCCATGTTGGTCGCGATGGCGAGCTGATCCAGCACGGCCTTGCCCGCAAGGCTCTTGGACGAGCTGTTCAGAAACGCCTCCGCCGCCGAATTCGCATCCACGATCTCGTCGTTTCCGTCGATGATGAGCCCCGGCACCGGGAGCGAGTTCCAAAGGATTTCGTCGTCGGTCATGCAGCTTCCTTCGCGGCGTTCAGGGCTGTCGGGATCAGGTCGAGGACGCGCGCGGGCTCCGGCTCGGACAACACGCGACGGCGCAGATCGGGCGGTGTTCCCGCCTCGTCCATGTACCAGCCAAGGTGCTTGCGGATGACCCGTTTGCCGAGCGCGTCGCCATAGAACCTGAGCGACGCCTCGTAATGGCCCTGCACCATGTCGATAAGTGCCGCACCCTGGGGCACGTCCGGTGCGGGCGCGTCGAAAAGCTCGGCTGCGATTTCGGCGATCAGCCATGGCCGCCCGCCCGTCCCGCGCCCGACCATCACGCCATCGGCGCCCGAAGCATTCAGGGCGGATCGCGCGTCCGGCGTGGAACAGATGTCGCCGTTCGCGATCACCGGGATGTCCACCGCGTCCTTCACCGCCCGGATCGCGCCCCAGTCGGCCCGCCCCTTGTAGAACTGGCAGCGGGTGCGACCGTGGATGGTAATCATCCGAATCCCCGCCGCCTCGGCCTGCGCGGCGAGCGTCGGCGCGTTCATGAGATCGTCGTCCCAGCCGAGCCGGGTCTTGAGCGTCACGGGCACCTCGACCGCCTCGACCACCGCCTCGATCAGGCGGAGCGCCAGCGGCAGGTCGCGCAGAAGCGCCGACCCCGACAGGCCGCCGACCACCTTTTTCGCCGGGCATCCCATGTTGATGTCGATCATCCGTGCCCCGTTCGCTTCCACCATCCGCGCCGCCTCGCCGATCCAATAGGGATCGCGGCCGGCAAGCTGGACGGCCGTATTGGCGATCTCGATGCCCAGTTCGGCCCGTTCGCGCGTGCCCGGCTTGGCCTGAACCATCTCCTGGCTCGCCACCATCTCGGACACCACAAGGCCCGCACCGAAGGACGACACGAGGTCGCGAAACGGCAGATCCGTGATCCCGGCCATCGGGGCCAGAAAGACGGGTGGGTCTAGGGTCAGGTTTTCGGACAGGCAGATCGCCACTGCTTAATCCTTGTGCGTTTGCACTCGATATAGGACGACAAGCAAAAGAGCGCAAATTAGTGGCGTTCAGCTTGGGAATTATTCCGCATATGCCTGATATTTGTGCAAATTGCCCTGCGGGAACCTGTGCCATTGTCCTCCAATCGGGCAAAGCGTAAACGAACACCATGGAAATCGCCGCAATCATCGTCGCCGCCGGACGCGGAACGCGCGCGGGCGGGGACGTGCCGAAACAGTGGCGCAGCCTCGCCGGGCGGCGCGTGGCGGACTGGACGGTCGATGCCTTTCGGACTCACCCCCGCATCGGGCGGATCGTCATGGTGCTGCACCCGGACGACATGGGTCAGGCGGCGGGCTTTACCGACGTTCTCGTCGCAACGGGCGGCGCCTCCCGCCACGCGAGCGTCGCGGCGGGGCTCGAGGCGCTGGCGGGCGATCCCCCTGACAGCGTGCTCATTCACGACGTGGCCCGCCCCCTTGCGACCCACGCCCTTATCGACCGGGTGATCGACGCGCTGGAGACGACGGGCGGGGCCGCACCCGCGCTTGCCGTGACCGATGCGCTCTGGACCGGCGAGGACGACCACGTCACCGGCACCCGCGACCGGACCGGGCTTTTCCGCGCCCAGACCCCGCAGGGCTTTCGCTTCGCCGCCTACCTCGACGCCCACCGCGCCCATGACGGCGACGCGATGGATGACGTCGCGGTGGCCCGGTCTGCCGGACTTGACGTGACCATCGTAGCGGGCGACGAGTCCAACCTGAAAATCACCGGCCCGGACGATTTCGCCCGTGCCGAACAGCTTTTGGGAGGTCGCGTGGACATACGCACCGGAACCGGTTTCGACGTGCATGCCTTCGAAGACGGCGATGCCGTCACGCTCTGCGGCGTCACCGTCCCGCATGACCGGGCGCTCAAGGGCCATTCCGACGCGGATGTGGGGATGCACGCCCTGACCGACGCGATCTACGGCGCCATGGCCGAAGGCGACATCGGCCAGCACTTCCCGCCCTCCGATCCCCAGTGGAAGGGTGCCGCCAGCGACATTTTCCTGCGCCATGCGGTCGAATTGGCCGGCTCGAAAGGCTTCGCGATCTCGAACTGCGACGTGACGCTTATCTGCGAGCGCCCCAAGATCGGCCCGCACGCGGGCGCCATGCGCGCCGAACTCGCCCGGATCATGGGGCTGGACGTGGACCGGGTGAGCGTCAAGGCGACCACCTCGGAACGTCTGGGCTTCACGGGCCGGGAAGAGGGAATCGCGGCGCAGGCCGTCGCGACGCTGGTGCGCGCATGAGCCGCGTGATCGCCACCTTTCTGTTCACCGGCTACCTCAAGCCCGCCTCCGGCACTTGGGGATCGCTCTTCGCCCTGCCCTTGATCTGGGCGCTGCACCAACTGGGTGGTCCGCTCGCCATCGCTATCGGCGCTGTCGTCCTGTTCGCCGCCGGCCTCTGGGCCACGCAGCAGATGACCGCCGAGCTCGGCATCGAAGACCCGTCCGAAATCGTCATCGACGAAGTGGTCGGTCAGGCGCTCGCCATCCTGCCCGTGTCCATCGGCGCGATGGGGGTCGGGGTCGACGTGCTGAAACTCTGGCCCGGCTGGGTCGCGGGCTTCCTGCTGTTTCGGCTGTTCGACATCTGGAAACCGTGGCTCGTCGGCTGGGCCGACCGGCGCGGCGACCCGCTCGGTGTCATGCTCGACGACGTGATCGCAGGCGTGTTCGCCGGGATCGGTGTCCTGATCCTCGCCGCGCTGTCGCATCTCATCATTCTGGTCTGACGATGGAGCCTGCCGAGCTTCTCGCCCTGTGCCGGTCCAAAGGCGTCACCATCGCCACCGCCGAAAGCTGCACCGGAGGCATGGTCGGCGCCGCGCTGACCGATTTCGCCGGATCGTCGGACGTGTTCGAGCGCGGCTTCATCACCTATTCCAACGCCGCCAAGATGGAGATGCTGGGCATCCGCGCGGAGACGCTCGACGCGCACGGCGCGGTTTCGGAAGAGATCGCGCGCGAAATGGCCGAGGGGGCTTTGGCGCGATCCAACGCTAGCCTCGCCGTGTCGATCACGGGTATCGCGGGGCCCGGCGGTTCCGAGCACAAGCCCGAAGGCCGGGTCTGTTTCGCCATCACCGGACATGGGCCGACCGAGGCCGAAACGGTCGAATTCGGCGCCCTCGGGCGCGGTGCGGTGCGCGACGCGGCCATGCGCCACGCGCTCGCGCTTCTCGCCGCACGCGCCACCGCCGCCTGAGATTCACTTCCGCCTATTTTGGCGTCATCTTTTCGACTCCTGCGCGTATTTCATGCGCATTGCGAGAACTGCGTGCAAATTAATCACGTCGCACAGGAATGAGGCTTGCCCTTACCTCCCGCGCCCGCAACACCCCGCCCACCAATTCAAGAGGAGGGGACAATGAACGGGGCAGATACCGCCTGGATCATCGTAGCGACCGCGCTGGTGCTTTTCATGACGCTGCCGGGGCTGGCGCTGTTTTATGGGGGGCTGGTACGGGCCAGGAACGTGCTCTCGGTCTTCATGCATGTCTATGCCATCGCCGCGCTGATGAGCGTGCTTTGGCTGGTGGCGGGCTATTCCATCGCCTTCGGGGACGGCAACGCAATCTGGGGCGGGCTCGGCAAAGCCTTTCTCACCGGCATCGACGCGGAAACCCTGTCGGGCACGATCCCCGAAGTGCTGTTCTTCGCCTTTCAGATGACCTTCGCGATCATCACCCCCGCGCTGATCGTCGGCGCCTATGTGGAGCGGATCGGCTTCGGCTTCGTCCTCGCCTTTTCCGGTCTCTGGATGCTTCTGTGCTACGCGCCCGTCGCGCATTGGATCTGGGGCGGCGGGTTCCTGTCGGACGGCGGGATCTTCGGTGACACCGGCGTGCGCGATTTCGCGGGCGGCATCGTGGTGCACGAAACCGCCGGCCTCGCCGCGATCATGATCTCGGTCTTTCTCGGCCCGCGTCGCGACCAGAAGAAGCCGCCGCATTCGCCCGGCTTCGTGATGATCGGCGCCTCGATGCTCTGGGTCGGCTGGTTCGGCTTCAACGGCGGGTCGCAACTGGCCGCCGACGGGGGCGCCGCGATGGCGCTGACGGCCACGCATCTGTCGGCCGCCGCCGCCTCGCTCACCTGGGCGCTGTGGGAAAAGATCAAGTTCGGCCGCGCCTCGCTCGTCGGGATCGTGACGGGGACCATCGCGGGCCTCGCCTCGGTCACGCCCGCCTCGGGTTTCATCGGCCCGGTCGAGGCGCTCATCATCGGCGGTGTCGCGGGCATCCTGTGTCAGGAGGCCGTGAACCTGATCCGCAACACGCTCAAGATCGACGACACGCTCGACGTGTTCGCGGTGCATGGCGTCGGCGGCATCTTCGGCACCATCATGATCGCGGTCTTCGGTGCCGGAACCTGGGCCGCGCAGCTCGGCTCGCTCGCCATCGTGGGCGTGTTCACCATCGTCGTGACCTTCGTGCTGATTAAGCTGGTGGCCGTCGTCACCCATCTGCGCGTGGACGAAGAGACCGAGACCAACGGGCTCGACATCACGGTGCATGGAGAGCGGGCCTACGACACCGTGTCGTAGTCGGATCAAGGCACAGACATGCGAACGCCGCCGGCAATGTGCTGGCGGCGTTTTACGTTTTGGTGGGTGGCTCGGAGGGATGGGCCAGGTTGCGGAAATTAACCTTTGAGGGGGTGAGTGGGCCGCAAGTCTTTGAAAATACGAGACGATATTTGCACTAGGATACTAGAATCCTAGTATTCTGGTATCCTGGACGCACGAACACCCCGGCCCCCGCCGACGCGATCCTTATCCGCCGCTTTCCGCCTTCAACTGCCAGCGCCCGGTTTCCTGCGACCAGTATTTCGCGACCACCTTGGCCCTGGTCATCGTCCGCCATTGCTCCCGCGCGCGTTCGACCGCCCCATCGTCGTTTCCGTCGAACAGGATCATGACGCGCGCTGCCTCGCCCACCTCGTCCGGCGCGACCTCGGCACCGTCCATCGACACGACGCAGTCCGCCGTCGCCGTGCCGGTGGTCAAGAGGATCGGCTGATCGTCGTCATGCGGACCACCGGAAATGCCGTGCGGCAGAAACCCGTCGCCCATCCACAGCTTTTCGTCGAGCCACCTGAGCCGCGCTTCGTTGCGCCCGCGCACCACCACCCGCCAGCCCTGCTCGCGCGCGCGCCCAAGCAGGACCGGAAGCGTGTCTTCCAGCGGGGTCCGGGTCATGTGGTAGAAATAGGCCTCGCCCACCTCAGCCCTCGTAATTGTCCGCGATCAGACGGTTCAGCGCGCGCACGCCCCAACCCGTCGCCCCTTTCGGCGCCAGAGCCGTGGGCGATTTCACATCCGCGACGCCCGCGATGTCGAGGTGAATCCACGGCACGCCGTCCTTCACGAAGCGTTGCAGGAACTGCGCCGCCGTCGTCGCGCCGGCCGGACGGCCACCGACGTGTTTGAAATCGGCCTTGGCGCTTTCCAGCGCCTTGTCGTAGGCGGGCGACAGCGGCAGACGCCAAGCGCCCTCCTCTTCCGTCTCGGCCGCCTTCAGAAAATCCCGGCAGAAATCGTCGTCGTTGGAAAACACTCCCGCGTTTTCATGGCCGAGCGCGATCACGCAGGCCCCAGTAAGCGTGGCGAGGTCCACCATCGCCACGGGGCTGAACCGTTCCTGCGCGTACCAGAGCACGTCGCACAGCACCATCCGCCCCTCGGCGTCGGTGTTGATGACCTCGACCGTGTCGCCCTTCATGGTCGTGACGATATCGCCCGGACGCTGCGCTTTGCCGTCCGGCATGTTCTCGACCAGACCAATCAGCCCCACGACATTCGCCGCCGCCTTGCGACCTGCGAGCGCCTTCATCACGCCGGTCACGGTGCCCGCGCCGCCCATGTCCATCGTCATGTCTTCCATGCCGCCAGCGGGCTTGATCGAAATGCCGCCGGAATCGAAGCAGACGCCCTTGCCAATGAGCGCGACCGGCGCGTCGCCGTCCTTGCCGCCCTTCCATTGCATCACGACCACTTTCGACGGGCTTTCCGACCCCTGCCCGACGGCCAGAAGCGCGCGCATCCCGAGTTTTTCGAGATCGGCCTCTTCCAGAACCTCGACCTCGACACCCAGTTCCTTCAGCCCCTCGGCCCGTTTGGCGAATTCGGTCGTGGTCAGCACGTTGGAGGGCTCGTTCACCAGATCACGGGTCAGGAAGACGCCATCGGCCAATGCCTTGATCCCGGCCACGGTCGGCGTCCACTGGTCGGGCTGTGTGGTCAGAAGGGTCAGCGCGCTGTCCTTGACCTCGCCCGCCTCGCCGGTCTTGTGCGCGACGAAAGCGTAGGCCCGCAGCATCGCGCCAAGCGCCAACTGATCCAGATTGCGGTGCGACCCTGCGATCACCGTAACGTTCTTGCCGTTCAGCTTGGCCCCGATCGAGGCCCCGACCTTGCGCGCAAGCTCGGGCGTCAGGCGCTTTTCGATCTTCACCACGTCGACCGCCTCGGCGGCCATCCCCACGGGCCAGGCCAGCGACATCGCCTCGCCCGCCTTCAGCTTGCCGAACCCGTCAGAACCCAAAAGCCGCTCCAGCGCGCCCTTGGTCAGGCGGTTCACCCGGCGAGCGCCCTTGTCCATGCTCCCATCGTCCGGGGCGAGCACGACGACACGGCCCTCGGCGGCGGCGAGCGTTTCGATGTCGAGCGGTTGAAATGCGGGGGTGATGACGTCGGTCATGGGGTCTCCTGTCGGGGTGTAGGGGTGCGGGCCTTGGCCGCGCGTTCTGTCCACGTAAGCACCAAGCCGGGGGCGGTGCAACCAGTCCGCCACGTCCGCCTGACGGGGAATCGCCCGCGCCAGATATGGTGGAGGATCGCGCCTGGACCACCGCATCTCGCCGCATGCAGGCGGCAATTCGCAGGCAAAACGCGGGTTCGGGGCGAGATTTGCACTCGCACCGCGCGGCAAGTCCGACTATTGTGGCGCGTGAACCGGGGGGTGAGACAACACCCCCGGCCCGTGACGAAGACACGACAAGGTTGGGCGGTATGAAGACATTCACGGCATCGACGCGGCGAAACGGCTGGGCGGGACGCATTCTCACGCTCTGTGCCTCGGCGGCCCTCGGCATGATGATGGCCGGATCGCCCGCGACGGCACAGGGTCAGTTCGTCCCGGTCGCCAAGGTCAACGATTCCGCCGTGACGGTCTATGAGCGCAATCAGCGCATGGCCTTTCTGCGGATCCTGAACGCGCCGGGCGACATCACGCAGCTTGCGCTCGACCAGCTCATCAACGAACGCATCCAACTGGCCGAAGCCGAACGCATGGGGATCACCGCCGATCCCGAGGCCGTCCAGAACGGCATGGCCGAGTTCGCCGCGCGCGGCAATCTCGACGTCGAACAGTTCGGGGCCTTCCTCGCACAGGCCGGGATCGCGTTCGAGACGTTCCGCGATTTTGTCACCGCCGGGATCGTCTGGCGCGAAGTGGCGCGCGCCAAGTTCCTGCCGCAGGTCTCGATCACCGAGAGTGAGATCGACCGCGCCTATGCCGAGGCCGAGCCGCAGCCGGGCGAAAAGTTCCTGCTGACGGAAATCGTGCTGCCCGCCTCGTCCGATCTCAGCCTCAAGGCCTCGCGCGCACGCGCCGACCGTCTGTCCAAGATCACCACCGCCGAAGAATTCGCCGATGCCGCCAAACGCTTTTCCGTCGTCCCCTCGCGCCTGAACGCGGGCGAACGCGACTGGGTCGATGTGCAGGCCTTGCCGCCACAGGCACAAAGCGCGGTCCGTGCGACCCGCGAAGGCCGCGCAAGCCGCCCGGTCATCATCCCGGACGTGGGCGTCGCCGTCTATTTCGTGCGCGACCGCGAAACCATCCGCTCGACAAAGGTCGGCGAGCTTCTGGAATATGCCGCCTTCTTCGTGCCCGGCGGTCAGGAAGAGGCGAACCGCATCCGCGCCGAGGTGCAGATCTGCGACGACCTTTACCCGATTGCGCGCGGCTTGCCCGCCGATCAACTTGTGCGTGAAGAGCTGCCCACCGGCGCCGTGCCCGCCCGCTACCGCGCGGAACTGGCCAACCTCGACCCCGGCGAAGTTTCGACCCGCCTGACGGCTGGCAACGGAACGCTGGTCTTCCTGATGCTGTGCAACCGTCGCAACGACGTGCCCGACAGCGTGAGCCGCGCCCAGATCGCCGATGCTCTGCGCAACCAGCGGATCGGGGCCTATGCCAACGACCTGCTCGCCGACCTGCGCGCCAATGCGCATATCGAATATCTGCGCTGATCGCGGCCACGCCCGCCCCGCTTTGCCGTTCACACGCGAGGTGACCCATGTCCCGCGCTGATATGCCCATTGCCCTTTCTATCGGCGAGCCTGCCGGGATCGGTCCCGAAATCATAGCGAAGGCGTGGGAGCGGCTGGGCGCCGAACTGCCCTTCTTCGTGATCGGTGACGCGCGCCATATCGACGGCCCGGTCGAGACGATCTCGCACCCGTCCGAGGCGCATCGCGCGGTGCATCGCGGCGTGCCGGTGCTGACCCGCGACTTCGGTCCGCCGCGCCGTCCGGGTGAGGTGCAGGCCGCCCATGCCGCGCATGTGGTCGCTGCGATCCGCGACGGGGTGGCGCTGGTCATGCAGGGCGAAGCCGCCGCGCTGACCACCGCGCCGATCCACAAGAAGGCGTTGAAGGACGGCGCGGGGTTTTCCTTTCCCGGCCATACCGAATACCTCGCCCACCTTGCGGGCGTCGACGACGTGGTGATGATGCTCGCCTGTCCCGACCTGCGCGTCGTGCCCGCGACGATCCACATTCCGCTGGCCGATGTGCCCGCCGCGCTGACCCGCGATCACCTTACCCGTGTGATCCGCATCACCCACGCCGCACTGGTCGCCCAAGGCTACGGCAACCCGCGCATCGCGGTCGCGGGGCTCAACCCCCATGCGGGCGAAGGCGGCGCGATGGGGCGCGAAGAGATCGAGACGATCATCCCCGTGCTGAACGATTTGCGCGCCGAAGGGCTGGCGCTGGCCGGGCCGCTGCCCGCCGACACCATGTTCCACGCGGGCGCGCGCAAGGGCTATGACGTGGCGGTCTGCATGTATCACGATCAGGCGCTGGTGCCGATCAAGACCATCGACTTCGCGGGCGGCGTGAACGTGACGCTGGGCCTGCCCTTCGTGCGTACCTCGCCCGATCACGGCACAGCCTTCGACATCGCGGGGCTGGGCCGCGCCGACCCGACATCGCTCATCGCCGCGCTGCGCATGGCGCGGGAGATGGCGGTATGAGCGCCATCGACGGCTTGCCGCCCCTGCGCGAGGTCATCGCGACCCACGGGCTTGTGGCGAAGAAGTCGCTGGGCCAGAACTTTCTTCTCGACCTGAACCTCACCGCCAAGATCGCGCGGCAGGCGGGCGATCTGACCGCCTGCGACGTGCTGGAGGTCGGCCCCGGCCCCGGCGGCCTGACCCGTGGCCTACTGGCCGAGGGGGCGCGGCGGGTGCTCGCGGTCGAGAAGGACGCCCGCGCCATGTCGGCGCTGGCGGAAATCTCGGAAGCCTATCCCGGACGGCTCGAAGTGCTGAACGCCGACGCGCTGGAGATCGACCCGCTGGCGCATCTGACGCCCCCGATCCGCATCGTCGCGAACCTGCCCTACAACGTGGGGACCGAGCTTTTGACCCGCTGGCTCACGCCGCCCACTTGGCCGCCTGCGTGGTCGTCGCTGACGCTGATGTTCCAGAAGGAAGTGGCGGAGCGTATCGTGGCGAAACCAAAATCGAAAGCCTATGGGCGGCTGGCGATCCTGTCGCAATGGCGCACCGATGCGCGCATCGTCATGGAACTGCCGCCGGAAGCCTTCACCCCGCCGCCCAAGATCCGTTCGGCGGTGGTCCATCTGACGGCCCTGCCCGAGCCGCGCTATCCGGCGAACGCGGCGACGCTACAGCGGGTCACGGCAACCGCGTTTCAGCAACGCCGCAAGATGCTGAGGGCGTCCTTGAAAGGCCTTGCGCCGGGGATCGAGGCCTTGCTGGAAAGCGTGGACATCAAGCCGACCGCGCGGGCCGAGGAAATCAACCTCGAGCATTTCTGCGCCTTGGCGCGGGCGTTGGACGGCGCATGAGTTTCGAATTTCGCTGAAGCGAAATCCGATCCGAGGGGGGGCGCTGCCCCCGCACCCCCGAGGTTTTTTAAAACAGAGAAGAGGCCGCGTGCGGGTCGTTCGGTGCGGAAAGGCGGCCGCCACCGACGTTGGCCGCGACGCCGGTCGTGGACGGGCAGGACGTGGCGAGGCCCCGGGCCACGCGCACGGCGAGATAGGCGAAGGCCTGCGCTTCGAGCATGTCGCCGTCGAGACCGACCTCTTCGACCGGGATTGCGGGAATGCCGGAGCGGGCGGCGATTTCAGAGACGAGCTTTGCGTTCTTGCGTCCACCACCGCAGAGAAGCAGGCGGTCGGGCGGGGTCGGGCAATGGTCAAGCCCGCGTGCCACGGCGGCAGCAGCGCAGGCGGTCAGGGTCGCGGCGGCATCGGCATCGGTGAGGTCCGCAACGGCAGAGGCCAGCGTCGCGAAGGCGTCACGGTCGAGCGACTTGGGGGGAACCCGGTAGAAATACGGGTGGTCGAGAAAGGCACCGACGATCCCGTCGTCCACCGTACCCGAGGCGGCCAGCGCCCCGCCCGCGTCGAATGCCACACGCCGGCGCGCCCACATCAGATCGTTGATCGGGGCGTTCGCGGGGCCGGTGTCGAAGGCCAGAAGCGCGCCCTCGGCCTCGGGCTTGTCGAAGGTCGGATCGACCCATGTGATGTTTCCGACCCCGCCCAGGTTCAGGAACGCGACCGGCGTCGTCGCTTCGATCCACTTGGCCAGCGCGAAATGGTAGAACGGGGCGAGCGGAGCGCCCTCGCCCCCGAGCGTCACATCCGCCGAGCGGAAATCCCACGCCACTGGCAGACCGAGCGCCTGCGCCAGCCGGTCGCCATCGCCCACCTGATGCGTCTGCCCCCGCCCGCGCGGATCATGGGCCAGCGTCTGGCCGTGGAACCCCACGATCTGAGCACCGTCGAACCCCGCAAGCGCGGTGACATGGGCCGCGTGGATCACCTCGGCGGCCTCGGCCACCCCCGGCTCGCCCGGCCAGCGGCCCAGAGCCGCACGCAGCACGCCGGACTCGTTCTCGGAATAGGCGGAATAGCGCGCCGGGCCGAACGCGGAGATCGTTTCGCCATCGGTCAGGACCATCGCCGCATCGACCCCGTCCAGCGAGGTGCCCGACATCGCTCCGAGCGCCCAGATCGCGCGCGCCTCCATCATGGCTTTTCCTCCGCCCATGCCCCCGATATAGAGGCAGCACCCGCAGACAATGGACAGAAAACCGATGACCTACCACCCGAAATCAGACTTCATGCGCGTGATGATCGAGCGCGGCTACCTTGCCGACTGCACCGATTATCAGGCGCTTGACGAGGCCCTGACGAACGGCGTGGTGACGGCCTATATCGGCTACGACGCGACGGCGAAATCGCTGCACGTCGGGCATCTTCTGAACATCATGATGCTGCGCTGGCTGCAAAAGACCGGGCACAAGCCGATCACGCTGATGGGCGGCGGGACGACCAAGGTGGGCGATCCTTCGTTCCGGTCGGACGAGCGGCCCCTGCTGGGACCGGAGCAGATCGATGCGAACATCGACGGGATGAAGCAGGTGTTCGCGAAGTACCTGTCCTATGGTGACGGCGAGACCGATGCGCTTATGCTGAACAACGCGGAATGGCTCGACGGGTTGAACTACCTCGAGTTTCTGCGCGACATCGGGCGGCATTTCAGCGTGAACCGGATGCTGAGCTTCGAGAGCGTGAAGTCGCGGCTCGACCGCGAGCAGAGCCTGTCTTTTCTCGAATTCAACTACATGATCCTGCAAGCCTACGACTTTCTGGAGCTCAATCGCCGCTATGGCTGCACGCTCCAGATGGGCGGGTCGGACCAGTGGGGCAACATTGTGAACGGGATCGACCTGACGCGCCGGGTGCTGGACCACGAGATCTATGGCCTGACCTCGCCGCTTCTGACCACGTCGGACGGCAAGAAGATGGGCAAGTCGCAGGGCGGCGCGATGTGGCTGAACGCCGATATGCTGTCGCCGTATGAGTTCTGGCAGTTCTGGCGTAATACGACCGACGCGGACGTGGGGCGGTTCCTGAAGCTTTATACCGAATTGTCCGTCGAGGAATGCGAGCGGCTTGCCGCCCTGCCCGGCAACCGGATCAACGAGGCCAAGATCGTGCTCGCGAACGAGGTGACGACGCTGTGCCACGGGGCGGAGGCGGCTGCGGCGGCGGAAGCCACGGCGCGCGAGGTGTTCGAGAAAGGCGGCGCGGGCGACGACCTGCCGACACTCACGCTCACCGCAGATGAGATCGGGGACGGAATCTCGATCACGCAGCTCATCACGCGGTCGGGCCTCGCCAAGACCGGCAAGGAAGCCAAGCGGCTGATCGCGGACAAAGGCGCCAAGTTGAACGACGCGGATGTGACCGACGCGGGGCTGATGATCACCGCCGCCGATCTGGACGCGCCGATCAAGCTGTCGGCGGGCAAGAAGCGTCATGCGCTGGTGACTTTGGGGTGAGTTTCGCCGCGGGCTGACGCCCGCGACGACCCGCCGGGGGCTCTGCCCCCGGACCCCGAGGTTTTTTTGAAACAGAGAAAAGGATCGAGGAAGGTCGGGTGGAACGGTATCGCACGATCATCCTTGGCGCGGGCGCCGCGGGCCTGATGTGCGCGGCACATGCGGGGCCGGACACGCTGGTGCTGGATCACGCGAAGAAGCCGGGCGAGAAGATCCGGATTTCCGGTGGCGGGCGCTGCAATTTCACCAATCTCGACGTGACGCCCGGAAATTTCCTGTCCGAAAACAAGCATTTCCACAAATCGGCTCTGGCGCGCTACACCCAGTGGGATTTCATCGAACTCGTCTCGCGTCATGGCATCGCGTGGCATGAAAAGACGCTGGGGCAGCTCTTTTGCGACGGGAAATCCACGCAGATCGTGGAGATGTTGCTGGCCGAGATGCGGGCGGCGGGCGCGAATCTGCGGTTGGAGGTCGCGATCACCTCGGTGAGCCATGCCGACGGGCGGTTCACGGTAGAGACGGACGCGGGCGCCTTCACGGCTGAGGCCCTCGTGCTCGCCACGGGTGGCAAGTCGATCCCCAAGATGGGGGCGACGGGGCTGGCCTATGACCTTGCGCGGCAATTCGGGCATGACATCGTCACGCCGCGCCCGGCGCTGGTGCCGCTCACCTTCGGTGACCGTTTCGCGCCGATTTCGGGTGTGGCGACGCCGTGCCGCGCCTTCAACGACCGGATCGCCTTTGCCGAGGCGCTGCTTTTCACCCACCGTGGTCTGTCCGGTCCCGCCGTGCTGCAATTGAGCAGCTATTGGCGCGAGGGCGAGGCGATCACGCTGGACATCTGCCCGCCGGGCCTGCTGGACACGCTCAAGGCCCAGCGGCAGGCACAGGGGCGCCATGCGCTGACCACCGAGCTGTCGCGCCACCTGCCCGCCAGGTTGGTGGAGTTCCTGGCGCCCGATCTGGGCCTTTCCGGCAACCTCGCCGACCAGTCCGACGCGCGGCTCGCCGAGATCTGCGCGGCGCTCGCCCACTGGACGCTCACACCCACAGGGTCCGAAGGCTACCGGACAGCCGAGGTGACGGCGGGCGGCGTGTCGACCGCGAGCCTGTCTTCGCAGACCATGGAATCCGCGCACCTGCCCGGCCTGTACGTGATCGGTGAAGCGGTCGACGTGACCGGATGGCTCGGGGGTTACAACTTCCAATGGGCCTGGGCCTCGGGCGTAGCGGCGGGGCGGGCGATTGCGGCGCGGGGCTGAACCTCCTGCCGATTTCCCGCTTTCGCCCCGGCGCCCGCACCGCTAGGTTTTCGCCAACCAAGGGGGTGCTCCATGAAGATCGCCAGTTACAACATCAACGGAATCAAGGCCCGCCTGCCCGCCGTCACCGACTGGCTGACCGAAGCCCAGCCGGACGTGGTGATCTTTCAGGAGATCAAGTCGGTGGACGAGAACTTCCCCCGCGAGCCCTTCGAGGACATGGGATACAACGTTGAAACCCATGGACAAAAGTCGTTCAACGGGGTCGCTATTCTGTCGAAACTCCCGCTCGAAGACGTGGCGCGCGGCCTGCCGGGGGCGGAAGGCACCGGGCGCGACGGCGAGGATGACGAACAGGCGCGTTATATCGAGGCGACGGTCGTGGGCGACCAGAGCGCGGTGCGGATCTGCGGGCTTTACCTGCCCAATGGCAATCCCGTGGGCGACGAGAAATTCGCCTACAAGCTTCGGTGGATGGAACGGCTGGAAAAGCGCGCGAAAGAGCTTCTCGCGCTCGAGCAACCCTTCCTCATGGCCGGCGATTACAACGTGATCCCGCAGGGGATCGACGCGCTGCACCCGGAAAACTGGCGGGACGACGCGCTGTTTCAGCCCGAAAGCCGGGGCGCGTTCTGGCGGCTTCAGAACCTCGGGCTGACCGAGGCGTTCCGGGCGCGCAATCAGGCCGCCGAACAGTTCACCTTCTGGGATTTTCAACGCGGCGCGTGGCAACGCAACGATGGCATCCGGATCGACCACTTCCTGCTCTCGCCGCAATGCGCGGACCTGCTTGAGGATTGCCAGATCGACAAGGAGGTGCGCGGGCGCGACAAGCCGTCGGACCATGTGCCGATCTGGGTCGAGCTTGCCGCGTAACCCATGACGCAACCACGCAAAATCATCATCGACACCGATCCGGGTCAGGACGATGCGGTGGCCATTCTTCTGGCGCTCGCCTCGCCGGAGCTGGAGGTCTTGGGGATCACCGCCGTCGCCGGAAACGTGCCGCTGGGCCTGACCCAGAAGAACGCACGGATCGTGTGCGAGGTCGCGGGGCGGCCCGATGTGCTGGTCTTCGCGGGCTGCGACGCGCCGATGAAGCGCAAGCTCGTGACCGCCGAGCATGTCCACGGGCGCACCGGGCTGGACGGGCCGGAGTTGTTCGAGCCGACTATGCCGCTGCAATCCCGACACGCGGTGGATTTCATCATCGACACCCTGCGCGCCGAGCCACCGGGAACCGTGACACTCGCCACGCTCGGGCCGCTCACCAATGTCGCCACCGCTTTCCACCGTGCGCCCGACATCGTGCCGTGCGTGGCCGAGGTCGTCAGCATGGGCGGGGCCTATTTCGAGGTGGGCAACATCACACCCGCGGCTGAATTCAACATCTATGTCGACCCGGAAGCCGCTGAAATCGTGTTCAAATCCGGCGCGCCCGTCACGATCATGCCGCTCGATTTGACTCACAAGGCGCTGGTGACGAAACCCCGCAACGATGCGTTCCGCGCTTTGGGCACCCGCACGGGCACCTTCACCGCCGAGATGACCGAATTCTTCGAACGCTTCGACAAGGAGAAATACGGCTCCGAAGGCGCGCCGCTCCACGATCCCACCGTCATCGCCTATCTGCTGGCGCCCGATCTGTTCACGGGCCGCTTCATCAATGTCGAGGTCGAGACGACGTCCGACCTCACGCTCGGAATGACCGTTGCGGACTGGTGGCGGGTGACGAACCGGGACGAGAACGCGACCTTCATGGGCGACATCGACGCCGACGGGTTCTTTTCGTTGCTGACCGAACGTCTTGCCCGCCTGCCCTGACGACCCTACCTTTTGGGTATGAGTATCAGTTTCGACAATTCTTACGCCCGCCTGCCCGAGGGCTTCTTCGCCCGGCAGGCCCCCGTGCCCGTGGCGACGCCCGGCATCGTCGCGCTCAACCGTGACCTCGCCGCCGAGTTGGGGATCGACCCCGATGCGCTGACGGCCGAGGTTCTGGCGGGCAACGAGGTGCCGGAGGGGGCCGAGCCGCTGGCGCAGCTTTACGCCGGCCACCAGTTCGGAAACTTCGTGCCGCAATTGGGCGACGGGCGCGCGATCCTTCTTGGCGAAGTCATTGATACCAAAGGCAATCGTCGCGACATCCAGCTTAAGGGTTCGGGCCGCACGCCGTTTTCACGCGGTGGCGACGGGCGGGCGTGGCTTGGCCCGGTGATGCGCGAATATGTGGTGTCGGAAGCCATGCACGCGCTCGGCATCCCGACGACCCGCGCGCTCGCTGCCGTCACCACGGGCGAGGACGTGATCCGCGAGCGGGTGCTGCCCGGCGCGGTCCTGACCCGCGTGGCGGCGAGCCATCTGCGGGTCGGCACGTTTCAGGTCTTCGCCTCGCGCGGCCAGACCGATGCGTTGCGCGACCTGACCGCCCATGCCATCGCCCGGCATTATCCCGATGCCCAAGGGCCACTCGACCTCCTATCCGCCGTGGTGGAGCGGCAGGCGGAACTGATCGCGGCGTGGATGTCGGTGGGCTTCATCCACGGCGTCATGAACACGGACAACATGGCGATCTCGGGCGAGACGATCGACTATGGTCCCTGCGCCTTCATGGATGCCTACCACCCGAACACGGTGTTCTCGTCCATCGACCAGATGGGCCGTTACGCGTTTCAGAATCAGCCGAACATGGCGGTCTGGAACCTCGCGCAACTGGCCTCGGCGCTTCTGCCGCTGATCGACGAGGATGACGACAAGGCCATCGAACTGGCCGAAGATCGGCTGCACGCCTTCCCCGACCTCTTCGGCGCGGCATGGGCGCGGCGTTTCCGCGCCAAGATCGGCCTGACCACCGAAGAGCCGGGCGATGGCGCGCTCATTCAGGGGCTGTTGTCGCGCATGGCCGCGTCACAGGCCGATTTCACCAATACCTTCCGCGCTCTGGCGACCGGCGATGCCTCGTCCCACCTGACCGATGCGGGCGCGTGGGACAGCTGGGCCCCTGACTGGCGCGCGCGGCTGGAGCGGCAAGGGTCGGACGGTGGCGCGGTGATGCGGGCCGCGAACCCCGCCGTGATCCCGCGCAATCACCGGATCGAAGAGGCAATTCAGGCTGGTGTGGCGGGTGACTTCGCGCCGTTTCACAAATTGAACGACGTTCTGGCGCGCCCCTTCGACGATGGACCGGAAACGACTGACTTCGCGAAGCCGCCCAGACCCGAAGAGCGGGTCATGCGGACCTTCTGCGGCACCTAGTCGTCGCTGCGGCCTACGCCCATTGTGCGCGAGTGGGTCTCGAGCCGGTCGAGATGCGTTTCGACTTTCCCGTCGGTCTCGATCTCACGCGCCGCGCGCCGGAAGAACCGGCGATTTCGCAGGATGAACTCGGAAATGATGGCCGAAAGCCCGTAGCGCGAGCGGAACTTGAGGAAGGCATAGCCGGACATCGCCGCAAGCCCCGCGCCGAAACAGTCGACCATCAGGTCCGTCATGGTATCCACGAGGCCGGATTTCTGCATGTTCATGCCGAACAGCTGATCCATGCCGAATTCGAAAATCTCCCACACCGCGCCGATGGTGACGGCGAAGGAAAACGAGATGCCCGCGACCGCATAGGGCGGGGCCGCGTATTGATCGCCCTCGAACATCAGCAGCGTCAGGACGACGCCGACGATCCCGAACCCCATGGCCGAGGTGCCGTGCAGGAACAGATCCCACCACCAGAATCGCTCGTAGAAATTGAAGGCTTCGCCAAGAAACACGGTGCCGAACAGAAACAGCACGATGCCCGAATAGAAGTAGACCGGGATCTTGAGGTGCCAGCGTTCGGCCATGAAGGCGGGCGCGAAGGACAGTGCAAGGGTCGCCAGACCCACCGCACCGATCATCAGGTCGCCCAGCACGAATGCGGCGACACTGGCCACGATGAGGATCGCCCAGACGGTGTATGTGATGAAGGAGTGACCGCGTAGCATCCGGATCATTTAGTCGCAGGGCAACATCCGTTCAATTGGCGCGTTGAACTCCCATATGATCGGATGAGACATGAAACTTGCAAGCTACAACATCCGCAAGGCCGTGGGCCGGGACCGGCGCCGTGATCCGGGCCGGGTGATCGAGGTCATCAACAGCCTCGCCGCGGATGTGGTGGTGTTGCAGGAGGCCGACCGGCGCTTGGGCCAGCGGCCCACCGCCCTGCCCCGCAGGATGATCGAGGACCATACCGACCTGATCCCCGCCCCGCTCGCCACCAACGAGGTCTCGCTCGGCTGGCACGGCAATGCCGTGCTCGTGCGGCGCGGGCTGGCGGTGACCGGTGTCGAGCGTTTCGACCTGCCCTCGCTGGAGCCGCGCGGCGCGGTCGCGGTCGAGATCGAGGGGCGGTTTCGCGTGACCGGCGCGCATCTGGCCCTCATGCGCCGCTATCGCCACCAGCAGTTGCGGGAACTGCACCGGGTCCTGGGCGACAAGGCGCTCGCCACCGTGGTCATGGGCGACTTCAACGAATGGTCCCTGCGAAACGGGATGGAAGAGCTGTCGCGCGGCTTTCACCTTCACGCCCCCGGCGCGTCCTATCCCACGATGCGCCCGGTCGCGCATCTGGACCGCTTCGCCTTTTCGCACGATCTGGAACTGACGGGCAGCGGCGTTCACGCCACCGAACTGGCGCGCATCGCGTCCGATCACCTGCCGGTCTGGGCCGAGGTCAGGACGACCGACGCGGCGGCATCGACGCTCCCGTCGGCGGCAGGGGCGAACGCCGCACGCGGTTGATGAGGATGATCCCGAGCACGACGAGGCCGAGTTGCGCGAGCAGCGCCCAGGTCACCTGTTCGCCAAGGATCAGCCACCCCAGCGTGACCCCGATCACCGGCGACAGGAAGGCGAAGGATGCGATGTTCGACGCCTTGTAGCGGTTGAGAAGCCAGAACCACGCAAGGAAAGACGCGGTCGCGACGAAGACGATCTGAAACGCCAGCCCCGCCCAGTGCCACGGCTGAATGTCGCGGATCGCCGGACCGAAGAAGCTGGCCGCGATCAGCAGAACGGGGCCGGAGACGATCACCTGCCAGAACATCTGCATCTCGGACGACACCTCGCGCACGCGCGTGGTGCGCGCGACGAGCGCCAGCGCCGTCCAGCCGAACGCGCCGAGCAGGGCCAGCAGGTCACCCTTGAGCGACGCGGTGCCGCCGCCGCCCTGATCCGCGATCGCCCAGGCCACCCCGCCGAAGGCCAGCGCAAGGCCGACCGCTTTGGGGATCGTCAGCCGCTCGCCCGGCAACAGGAAATGCGCGGCGAGCGTCAGCCAGATCGGCATGGAGTAGAAAATCACCGAGGTTCGCGTGACCGTCGTCAGATCGAGCGCGAGGAAGAGACCGAGGAATTCGACGGTGAAACACAGGCCGATGGCGATGCCGGGCAGGATCGTCCCGCGCTTGAAGTCGAGCTTCTGTCCGCGAAACCTGATCCACATCCAGACGAGGATTGTCGCCCCGACCGACCGAAGCCCCGCCGCGAACACTGGCTGCAACCCCTCATTCACCAGCTTGACGATGACGTGGTTGAAGCCCAGCACGAGCGAAACGCAGATCAGCATTCCGGCGCCCAGAAGCGTGAGATTTGATTTCTCCTCCATGGCCGCGACAGGACGCTTAACATGTTCGGAAGTCAACCGATGACGCGGCGTTTGTGTGCTAGGCGCGCATGGGGGTGCGTGTTACCGTCGGCCAAAACCGCGCAGTGGGACAGTCATGAATTTCCTTCAGATCGCCTCGCTCCTGATCGTGCTCGCTGGCGCGTTCGGGGCCATCAACTACCTGTTTTTAAAGCTTCCTTCGGCTATCGGCATCCTGATCGTGTCGCTGGTATCGTCTATGATAATTCTGCTGATCGAACTGATTACGCCGCGGACGGTTTTCGCCGAAACGGTCACGGAAGTGGTCAGATCCGTCGATTTCTCGGACACGCTGCTCGAAGGGATGCTGGGGCTCTTGCTGTTCGCGGGCGCGTTGCACGTGAAGATCTCGGACCTGCGGGAGCAGTGGCGGGTCGTGTTCCTCATGGCCACCATGGGCGTGGGGCTGTCCACCCTGATCGTGGGCACCGGGTTTTCCTACATCACCGGAATGCCGTTCCTGATCGCGCTGGTCTTCGGCGCGCTGATTTCGCCCACCGATCCGGTGGCGGTGCTGGGCGTGCTGCGCGACGCGAGCCTGCGCAAGTCGCTGGAGACCAAGATCGCGGGCGAATCGCTGTTCAATGACGGCGTCGGTTATGTCGTCTATCTCGTCCTCGTCGGCCTCGCCTTTCCCGTGGTCGCGGGCCATGGCGCGGATAGCCATGCGACCGGCGGCCTTGCGGATGCGGCCAAGCTCTTTTTCGTCGAGGCGGGCGGCGGTGTGCTGCTGGGGCTCGCGCTCGGATGGCTCACCTTCCGGCTCATGCGTCTGATCGACGACTATTCGCTCGAAGTGCTCATCACGCTGGGCCTTGCCTTCGGTGGCTATGAACTGGCCGTGGCTCTGCATGTGTCGGGGCCGATCATGGCGGTGACCGCCGGGCTTCTCATCGGCGACGTGGGCGCGAAACACGGGATGAGCGAGGAGACGCGCAAATATGTCGATGCCTTCTGGCGGCTGATCGACGAGATCCTGAACGCGGTCCTGTTCCTGCTCATCGGATTCGAGGTGTTCATCGTGCCGTTCAACGGCGACACGGTGATCGCGGGGCTGCTGGCCATCGTGCTGGCGCTGGTCGCGCGGCTCGCCGCCGTGGCGATCCCGGTCGTGATCCTGAAACCGTTCCGCGATTTCTCGCCCGGTGTGATCCCGATCATGACGTGGGGTGGTTTGAAGGGCGGCATCTCGGTCGCGCTCGCCCTGTCGTTGCCCGACAGCGAATGGAAGCCCACGATCCTCGCCGCGACCTATATCGTCGTCGTGTTCTCGATCATCGTGCAGGGGTTGTCGATCAAGAAGGTCGCGACCAAGCTGGGCCGCGAACCGGAACTGGTGTGATCGCATGACCGACTATCTCGTCTACGACGTCTTCACCGACCGCCCGTTCGGGGGCAATCCGCTGGCGATCATTCCGAACGCGGCGGAGCTTCCCGAAGAGCGGCTTCAGCGCATCGCGCGGGAGTTCAATTTCTCGGAAACCGTGTTTCTTTACCCGCCCGAAGGCGAAGGCGTGGCCAAGGTCCGCATCTTCACTCCGATGTCCGAAGTGCCCTTCGCGGGGCATCCGGTGATCGGGACCGTCGTCATGCTGGGCGAGGCCGGGCTTGGCCCCGACTTCGTGCTGGAACTGGGCGTCGGGCCGATGGCGGTGCGCGTCGAAGACGGCCACGCCTCGTTTGAGAACCGCGTGCCGCTGGAGCATGTGGCGACCCCGGACAAGGCGCTGGTCGCCCGCGCGCTCGGCACGCCCGAGGCAACGATCCTCGGCGAACCGGTCATGGCGGGCGTCGGCCTGCCGTTCACCTTCACCGAACTGGTGGATCGGGCCGCGCTGTCCGACCTCGTCCCCGACACGAGCGCCTTTCGCGAAGGGGCGACGCGGTATCCGTCGGGGCTGGATTTCGCGCAATGCGCCTATACGCGGGTGGACGGGCGGGTTCACATGCGGATGTTCGCCCCGCTCGACAACGTGCCCGAAGACCCGGCCACCGGATCGGCGGCCGCCGCGCTCGGCGCGCTTCTGTGCCGCGAAGCGGGCGGTCCCGTGAGCCTCACGGTCCATCAGGGCGAGGATATGGGGCGCCCGTCCGTGATCGGGGTCGAGGCCGAACCGGGCCGCGTCACCGTCAGCGGGCGCGCGATCCGGGTCATGGAGGGAAAGCTGGTCATATGAGCGTCTGGGTGCTGCTTCTGCGCGGGATCAACGTGGGGGGCACCGGCAAGCTGCCGATGGCCGACCTCAAGACGCTTATGGCGGCGCTGGGGGCGGAAGCCCCCGAAACCTACATCCAGTCCGGCAATGCGGTGTTCGAGGGTGACATCGACCCCGACGCCTTCGCCACCGCCCTGACCGAGCGGATCGAGGCCCTGCACGGCCACGCCCCCCGCACGCTCGTCCTGCCGGGACAAGACATCATCGACGCGCGGGACGCCTATCCTTTTGCCGAGGGGTTCGATCACCCGAAGTTCGCGAACATCTGGTTCTGCACGAACGCACCCGACGCGCCGGACCTTGCCCGGCTCGAAGACCACGCCACCGCGACCGAACGCTTCGCGCTCAAGGGGCGCTGGTTCTTCCTCGACGCGCCGGACGGGATCGGACGGTCGAAACTGGCCGAACGGGTGGAAAAGGCTCTGGGCGTGCCCGCGACCGCGCGCAACCTCAACACGGTGACCAAACTCGCCCGGATGGTCGAAGCCCGTCAGATGCCGGGCGAGGCGTAGTAGACGATCTCGTGCCCGAACTCCGGGTGCGTTTTGGTGTGGGTCACCTGCATCCCGCCCCGCTCATAAAACGCCCGCGCGCGCCTGTTGGCGGCTGGGGTGTAAAGCGTGAAACCATCCGGCATCCGGTCCTTGGCCATCCGAAAGAACGCAGACCCCAGCCCCTGCCCGATAAAGGCGGGCGCGAGGAAGATCTGCCCCAGCACGCGGTCGGCGGGATGCAACGCGAGAAACCCCGCGAGCGTGCCCGCCTTGAACGCCAGCGTCACCGACCACCCTTCGCCGAAGTCGGCCGCCAGCCGCCCCTCGAGGTCTAGGACCGGCGGCAGAAACGCCGCGCCCAGCCCCATGAGCGCGGCGCTTTCCCGCCAGAGTGCGGCCACGGCGGGGTGGTCGGAGGCCCGCATGGGACGGAACTGGAAGTCTGCCATGCGGCCCCCGCTCTTTCACTGTCGCCAACCGCGCCGCGCGAAACCTGTATCCACGCGACCCCTTTCCGCCGCCGCAAGCGCACGATAAGGAGGCCGGACCATTTCACCCCGGGAGGCACCCATGGACAACATCCGCGGCGCATTGTTCATGACGCTCGCCATGGGGCTTTTCGCCTCGGAAGACGTGCTGATCAAGATGGTTCTCGACCGCGTGCCGATGGGGGTCGTGCTGATCGCCGTGGGTGGCGCGGGGGCGATCGTCTTCGCACTGATGGCTCAGATGCGTGGGCATTCGGCCTTCACCCGGCAGTTCTTCCATCCGGTCATCGTCATCCGCAATCTGGGCGAGCTTGTGGGCACCGCTTGTTTCGTCATCGGCCTGACGCAGGTGCCGCTCGGTCTTTTGTCCGCGCTGCTTCAGGCCAATCCGCTGTTCGTGAACATCGGCGCGATCCTGTTTCTCGGCATGACCGTGGGCTGGCGGCGCTGGCTGGCCATCGGTGTGGGGCTGATCGGTGTCGTGGTCATCCTGCGCCCCGGCTTCGACGCCTTCCAGCCCTCGGCGCTCTTGGGGCTGGGCGCGGCCATCGGGCTGGCGGTGCGCGACGTGGCCACGCGGATCACGCCGCCGGGCATCCATACTCTTCAGACGTCGAGCTGGGGCTTCCTCATGGGCACGATCTCGGGCGCGCTGCTTTTGGTCGTCGACCCGCCCGTTCTGCCCTCTGCGGGCGATGCGGGCATTCTGATCGCCGCCACGGCGCTTGGCATGGCCGGGTATTACCTGCTGACGCGCGCCATGCAGACGGGCGACGTGCCCGCCGTCACCCCGTTCCGCTATACCCGTCTGGTCTATGCGATGATCTTCGCGCTGGTGTTCTTCGCCGAGGTGCCGGACGCGCTGACGCTTCTGGGCGCCGCCCTGATCGTGGGGGCCGGTGTCTATACGCTCCTGCGCGAGGCGCGCGTCAGCCGTGCGGCGCGCCGCGCGAAACCCGTCGCCTCGCCCGTGCGCCCGACCTGATTATTCGGCGGGCGTGAGGTCCGCCGCCTTGGCCCCCGGCTGGATCGTCGGCGGCGCGGCGTTCAGCGCATCGCGGGCAAACCCGGCAGCCGCCTGATAGCGCGCCATGAAGTCGCGCCGTTCGGCTTCGGGAATCACGTCGTCGATGTCATCGAATTCGCCGCCGCAGCGTTCGTCGACCATGTTGAGCAGGCCGAAAGGCCCCGCGCCCCGGTTGCGCAGGACCACTTCGCCGATAGGCCCGGCCATCTGCGCGTCATAGGCGGCAAGCGCGGCAGGCGTCGGCCCGTGCGCAACGATCATGGCCCCCAGAACCCGCGCGTCGATCACCGCCTGCGACGCACCGTTCGACCCGGTGGGATACATGGCATGGGCCGCGTCCCCCATGAGCGCCACGTTCCCGTCGATCCAGCAGTCGATCGGATCGCGGTCGATCATCGGGTTCTCATAGGCCACATCGGCCTTGGCGAGCAGATCGGGCACGTCCAGCCAGTCGTATTTGAACCCGTGGAAATGGTGGGCGAACGCGTCGATCTCGACGGGTCGGAACCAACCCGACTTTTCCCAGCCGGACGCCGGATCGACCGTCATCTCGGCGATCCAGTTGATGAGCGCCAGCCCCGTCTCGGGGTCCGGGTGGCTGATCGGATAGATCACCATGCGGTGCTTGTGCGTGCCGAGGCCCACGAAGGACGACCCCGTGCGGATCGGTTCGGCCAGCGTCGTGCCACGCCACATGATCGCGCCGCCCCAATTGATCGGCGGTTGATCCGGGTGCATCTGTGCTCGGATCGCCGAATGGATGCCGTCGGCCCCGATCAGGAGCGTTCCGGTTTCCTCCCGCGTGCCGCCCTCGGTCTCGACGAAGGCCGTCACGGTCCCGTCGTCATTGTTGCGATACCCCGTCACACGGGCGCCGAGGCGCAGCGCATCGGCCCCGGCCCGCGCGGTGAACGTGTCGGCCAGCAGCATGTGGAACTGCCCGCGATGCACGGCGTATTGCGGCCAGTTGTAGCCAGCAAGCGTGCCGCGTTCTTCGGAATAGATGTCGTTGCCGTTCAGACCCACGAGCGCCCATTCCTTCGCGGGAACACCGACGCCGTCCAGCGCCTCGGCCCCGATCCCCAGATCGTAAAGCTCGCGCACCGCATTGGGTTGCAGGTTGATGCCGACACCAAGGGGGCGAAGCTCGCGCACGCCCTCGAACACCACGCAATCCACACCGATCTGATTCAGCGTCAGTGCGGTGGCCAGCCCGCCGATCCCGCCGCCTGCGATCAATATCCGTGGTGCCATCGTCCCCTCCCCGAAAAAAGCCCCGTGTGAATAGCACGCGAAACCCGAACCACAATGGTTCAATCGCCGCACCGTTGGCGCAACCGCCCTTTTCCTTGCCTTCCGTGGCCGTTAGAACCCGCATCAAGCAAGTCATTCAGACGGGGACAGCCTCATGAGCATCATCATCGACATTTTCGCCCGCGAAATCCTCGACAGCCGGGGCAACCCGACCGTCGAGGTGGACGTGATCCTCGAAGACGGCACCATGGGCCGCGCCGCCGTGCCTTCGGGCGCGTCGACCGGCGCGCACGAAGCCGTGGAGAAACGCGACGGCGACAAGTCGCGTTACATGGGCAAGGGCGTGCTGGAGGCGGTGAACGCCGTGAACGGCGAGATCGCCGAGGAACTAGCGGGTATGGACGCGACCGAGCAGGAGATGCTGGACCGCGCGATGATCGAACTCGACGGCACGCCGAACAAGGCACGCATGGGCGCAAACGCGATCCTCGGCGTGTCGCTGGCCGCCGCGAAAGCCGCCGCCGATTTCTCTATGCTGCCGCTTTACCGCTACGTGGGCGGCTCGTCGGCGCGGGTTCTGCCGGTGCCGATGATGAACATCATCAACGGCGGCGAACATGCCGACAACCCGATCGACATTCAGGAATTTATGATCATGCCGGTGAGCGCGGGCAACATCCGCGACGCCGTGCGCATGGGGTCCGAGGTATTCCACACGCTGAAAAAAGAGCTCTCGGCGGCGGGCCTGTCCACCGGTCTGGGCGACGAAGGCGGCTTTGCCCCGGCGCTGGGCTCGACCAACGAGGCGCTCGATTTCATCCTGAAATCCATCGAAAAGGCTGGCTACAAGCCGGGTGAGGACATCTACCTCGCCCTCGATTGCGCCTCGACCGAATACTACAAGAACGGCAAGTACGAGATGGTGGGCGAAGGCAAATCGCTGACCTCGGAAGAAAACGCCGATTACCTCGCAGCGCTCTGCGACGCCTACCCGATCATCTCGATCGAAGACGGCATGTCGGAAGACGACTGGGACGGCTGGAAGCTGCTGACCGACAAGATCGGCGACAAGGTGCAGCTTGTGGGTGACGACCTGTTCGTGACCAACCCGGCGCGTCTGGCCGACGGGATCAAGAAGGGCGTCGCGAACTCGATGCTGGTCAAGGTGAACCAGATCGGTTCGCTCTCCGAGACGCTGAAGGCGGTCGATATGGCCCACCGTGCGCGCTACACCAACGTGATGAGCCACCGCTCGGGCGAAACCGAGGATGCGACAATCGCCGACCTCGCCGTGGCCACGAACTGCGGTCAGATCAAGACCGGCTCGCTGGCACGGTCCGACCGGCTCGCGAAATACAACCAGCTGATCCGCATCGAGGAAGCCCTTGGTGAAACGGCGGAATATGCGGGGCGTTCGATCCTGAAGTGATCCACGCCACGTGAACGAGCCAAGGCCCGCCCGCCCGGCGGGCCTTTTTCGTTGCGCTCACCGTCCAATGCGACAAGGGTTGCCCCATGATACGCACACATGCCGACCTTATGGATCTGATCGGGAACGCGGCCTACGGCGGCGAGCCGCGCCTTGTCCGCGACAAGACCGATTTCGCGCCGGAGTTCTGGAACCTCCGCTCTGGCCTTCTGGGCGAACTCTCTCAGAAACTCACGAATTACGGTCTGACACTGCACCTGACCGGGGATTTCAGCGGCGAGGCGGCCGGGTCGCGCGCGCTTCACGATTTCTTCGTCGAGACGCAGCGCACCGGCCCCGTCACGCTGGAGACGCCGATCCGATGACCGCAGACGACATCATCGCCGCCCTCGACCTCCAGCCCCATCCCGAAGGCGGATGGTTTCGCGAAACTTTCCGCGCAGACGCACCGGACGGCGGCAGAAGCCCCGGCACGGCGATCTATTTCCTGCTGAAAGCGGGCGAGACGAGCCATTGGCACCGCGTCGATGCCGCCGAGACGTGGCACTTCTACGCGGGCGCGCCGCTGATCCTGTCCATCGCCTCGACCGATGCGGGGCCGGCCGTCCCGCACAAGCTTGGCCCGGCGTTGGCCTTGGGCGAGGCGCCCCAGATTACCGTGCCGCCGCACCATTGGCAGTCTGCCGACACAACGGGGGACTACACCCTCGTCGGCTGCACCGTCAGCCCCGGGTTCGAGTTCGACGGTTTCACCCTCGCACCCCCCGGATTCACGATCCCCTGAGCCTTGCACGGGCGAACCTGAGTTCGATCCCGCAGGATCTGCGCGCGCCCCTTGGGGCGCACGCCGATAGACGGCATCCGCTATTGGTTCGCGCGTTCCGCTTCGATCTCGCGCCAGCGCGCGACGTTGCGGTTGTGCTCTTCCAGCGTCTGCGCAAAGGCATGGCCGCCCGTGCCGTCCGCCACGAAGAACAGATAGTCGGTCGTGTCCGGGTTCAGCGCCGCCTCGATCGAGGCCATGCCGGGGTTGGCGATGGGCGTCGGCGGCAGGCCGGAGATGACATAGGTGTTATAGGGCGTTTCGGCCCGCAGTTCCGACTGACGCAACCCACGGCCCAGCACGCCCTGCCCGCGCGTGATGCCGTAGATCACCGTCGGGTCGGTTTGCAGCCGCATCCCCTGTTCCAGACGGTTCACGAAGACGCTGGCGACCTGACCGCGTTCTTCCGGCACGCCGGTTTCCTTTTCCACGATCGACGCCATGACGAGCGCCTCTTCCGGGCTTTCGTAGGGCACGTCGGGATCGCGGGCCTCCCACGCGGCGGCGAGGCGTTCTTCCTGCGAGGCCCGCATCCGGGCGATGAGGTCGGCACGGTCGTCGCCGGGCCGCATTTCATAGCTGTCGGGGGCCAGCATCCCCTCGGGCGGCACCTCGGTGATCTCGCCCGATAGGAATTCGACCTTGTTCAGCGCATCCACGATCTGCCACGAGGTCGCGCCTTCGGCGATGGCGACGCGGTAACGCGTGTCCGGTTGCCCACGCACGCGGGTGTAATCGGCGGGCGCCTCAACATCCGGGTCGAATTCGGCGACGAGATTGAAGCTTTGCGTAGCCGGGTCCAGTTCGCGCACCTGATATTCGGCCGCGTTCACGCCGATGCGATAGACGACCTCGGTCCCGCAGGTTGAAGCGCCACCGCGCGTGACGATATCGACGATCTCTTCCATCGAGGCGTGTTCTTCGACGAGGAAGGACCCGGCCTTGAGCTCGGTCGCCTTGCCGGAATAGTCCGCTCCCATGCGAAAGATCGACGGGCTGGAAATCGCGCCCTGCGCGTCCAGCGCCTCGGACACGCGGGTGAAGTTCGACCCCGTCTCGACCTTGAGACAGATCGCGGTTTCAAGCGGCCCTTCGGCCACGTATTCGCGCTTGCCCCAGCCGATCACACCGCCAAGGACGATGAGGGCGACGATGGACAGGGACAGCGCGTTGGAGGCGATGTTTCGCCACATCAATCGGCCACCTTACCCATGATGAGACAGGCATTGGTCCCGCCGAACCCGAAGGAATTGGACAGGGCCACCTCGATCTCGCGTTCCTCGGCCTTGTTCGCGGCCAGCGACAGCTTCGGCTCGATGGCCGGATTGTCGAGGTTGATGGTCGGCGGCGCGATCTGGTCGCGCAGGGCGAGCAGCGAGAAAATCGCTTCGACCGATCCCGCCGCCCCAAGAAGGTGCCCGATGGAGGATTTGGTCGAGGACATGGTGGCCTTGGCCGCATGATCCCCGAGCAGACGTTCGACGGCGGCCAGTTCGATCACGTCGGCCATCGTCGAGGTGCCGTGCGCGTTGATGTAATCCACATCGGACGGCGTCAGACCCGCCGATTTCAGCGCGGCGGTCATGGCGCGGAAACCCCCGTCGCCGTCTTCGGACGGCGCGGTGATGTGATAGGCATCGCCCGACAGGCCATATCCGAGGATCTCGCCATAGATCTTGGCGCCGCGCGCCTTGGCATGTTCGTATTCTTCGAGCACGACGACGCCCGACCCCTCGCCCATGACGAAACCGTCGCGGTCCGTATCATAGGGGCGCGAGGCGGTTTCGGGGTTGTCGGCGCGTTTCGTCGACAGGGCCTTGCAGGCGTTGAAGCCCGCGATCCCGATCTCGGAAATCGCCGCTTCCGCACCGCCGGCGACCATCGTGTCGGCATCGCCCAGCATGATGAGCCGTGCGGCGTCGCCGATCGCATGTGCGCCGGTCGAACAAGCGGTGACGACCGCGTGGTTCGGGCCCTTGAAGCCGTATTTGATCGAGACCTGACCCGAGATGAGGTTGATGAGAGCGCCGGGGATGAAGAACGGCGACACGCGACGCGGCCCCTTCTCCTGTATCATCACCGCCGTCTCGGCGATGGAGTTCAGCCCGCCGATGCCGGAACCGATCATGACGCCGGTGCGCAGCGCCTCTTCTTCGTCGAGCTCTCCGATGCCCGCGTCTTCGACCGCCTGGGTCGCGGCGGTCATGCCATAGAGAATGAAATCGTCGACCTTGCGCCGGTCGCGGGCTTCCATCCAAGCGTCAGGGTCGAAAGTGCCGTCGGAGCCGTCGCCATAGGGAATTTCGCAGGCATAGTTCGTGACGACCCGGGAGGCGTCGAACCGGGTGATCGGGGCAGCGCCCGATTTGCCTGCCAGAATACGCTTCCAGGTTTCCTCAACCCCGCAAGCCAAGGGCGAAACCATGCCCAGACCGGTTACGACGACGCGACGCTTGTCCATGTAGACAGCCCTTTTTCGTTTGTCTTTGCCGGGGGCTGGATAGCCTCTCAAACCCCCATGTGGCAAGCGCGAAACGCCCCTTTCGTCCGGTGACGGCGGGACTTCGCGATCTCCTCCCCAAAATGCAAAACGGCGCCCGAAGGCGCCGTCCGCTTAACACTCTCCGGTGGCTCAGGCCGCTTCGGAGATGAACTTGACCGCATCACCGAAGGTCTGGATCGACTCGGCGGCGTCGTCGGGGATCTCGATCCCGAACTCTTCTTCGAAGGCCATGACCAGCTCGACGGTGTCGAGCGAGTCGGCGCCGAGATCGTCGATGAACGAGGCCGATTCAGTGACCTTGTCCTCTTCAACGCCGAGGTGCTCGACAACAATTTTCTTCACGCGATCTGCGACGTCGCTCATATCATATCCTCACAGTTTTCAGGCCATTGGCCCTTTCGTTTGCCCCTTGCGGAGCTGCTTGAACTGTCCCCGTCGGTGCGAGGCGCACCCCGGAGTCCCATTTATCCCGGGGTCGAAACTGCGCCCCCTTTAACATAAAGCCGGTCGGGGGCAAACGATTTGTCCCGCGCGCCGCACGCGCCGTCAAGGTATCGTTTACCAACCGGACAAAGACGCTCTCAGAGCATCGCCATACCGCCGTTCACATGCAGGGTCGCGCCGGTGACATAGCCCGCCTCGGGCGAGGCCAGATAGAGCACCGCAGCGGCGATTTCCTCGGGCGTGCCCATGCGCGCGGCGGGGATCTGGGCGTTGATCTTTTCTTTCTGATCGTCGGTGAGTTTCTCGGTCATCGCCGTGGCGATGAAGCCCGGCGCCACGCAGTTCGCGGTGATCCCGCGGCTGGCCACCTCATAGGCGATCGACTTGGTCATGCCGACCATACCGGCCTTGGACGCGGCGTAGTTCACCTGCCCCGGATTGCCGGTCGCGCCGACGATGGACGAGATGTTGATGATCCGGCCCCAACGCGCCTTCATCATCGGGCGCATCACGGAACGGCACAGGCGCATGGTCGCGGTCAGGTTCACGTCGATGACGTTCTGCCAGTCCTCGTCCGACATACGCATGAAGATCTGGTCCTTGGTGATCCCGGCGTTGTTCACGAGGATGTCGAGCCCGCCCATGACCTCGGCCGCCTGTTTCGGCAGCGCATCGACCGCCTCGGGGTCCGACAGGTTGCAGGTCATCACATGCACGCGGTCTCCCAGCGTGGCCGCAAGATCGTTCAGCGGCCCTTCGCGGGTGCCCGAAAGCGTGACGGTCGCGCCCGCGCCGTGCAGGGCCGTGGCAATGGCGCCGCCGATGCCGCCGGATGCGCCAGTAACCAGCGCGGTTTTTCCTGTCAGATCAAACATGTCTCGTCCTTTTTGAATGTCGTGCCGCTTATCCGGCTGCCTGCTCTGCCGCCGCTTTCACCTCGTCCGGCGTGCCGACGGTGGTGGTCGCGAGGCTTTTGTCGATGCGGCGGATCATGCCGGTCAGCGCCTTGCCCGCGCCGATTTCCCACGTCTCGGTCACACCGTTCGCGGCCATCCATGCAACGCTTTCACGCCAGCGGACCGAGCCGGTCACCTGTTCGATCAGAAGCGCGCGGATCGTATCCGGGTCGCTCACCGCTTCGGCGCGCACGTTGGCGACGACCGGCACGGCGGGCGCATTGATCGTGACGCCCGCAAGCGCCTCGGCCATCACGTCGGCGGCGGGCTGCATGAGAGCGCAGTGGAACGGGGCGGACACGGGCAGCATCACCGCCCGGCGCGCGCCCTTCTCTTTCGCGATCTCGACGGCGCGTTCGACGGCGGCCTTGTGGCCCGACACGACCACCTGCGCCGGATCGTTGTCGTTCGCAGCCTGACAGACCTCGCCCTGCGCGGCCTCTTCGGCGACGGCCTTGGCCGCCTCGAAATCCAGACCCAGAAGCGCGGCCATCGCGCCGACACCGACCGGGACCGCCTTTTGCATCGCCTCGCCCCGCGTGCGCAGCAGCCGCGCGGTATCCGATATCGTCAGCGCCCCCGCAGCCGCGAGCGCGGAATATTCCCCGAGCGAATGACCCGCCACGAACCCGGCGGCGTCCATCGTCACGCCCTCGGCCTCGAGCGCGCGCATCGCGGCCAGCGACGTGGCCATGAGCGCGGGCTGGGCGTTCTGGGTGAGCGTCAGCTCGTCCTGCTCGCCGTTCCAGATGATGTTGGACAGCTTGATCCCCAGCGCCTCGTCGACCTCGTCGAACACGGCGCGGGCTGCGGGATAAGCCTCGGCAAGGTCACGCCCCATGCCGATGGTCTGTGCCCCCTGTCCTGGAAAAACGAATGCGCGGGTCATGTCCCCTCCCTCGTCCATGTGCTAACAGAGGGGATAACGTGGGGCGTGCGCAGGTGCAACGCCCGCGCGCCGCGCGTCAGGCGCGGTTCGAGCCGTAGGTCAGATCGTAGGTAAGCCGCTGCCGCACGCGCTCCAGCGCGTTCCGTTTGCCCTTGGCGATCTCGATGGCGATGTTCTCGCCCAGCCGCAGGTAAAGGCGCGACGGCGAGGTCTTGTCGGTCCCGCGCAGCATGAAGACCGATTGCACCTCGTCGAAGCGCAGAAGGTCCGAAAGCTGGAAGTCGCCGGTCAGGCTACGGTTGCCCAGACGGATCACCTTGTGCTTGAGATCGACGTGCATTTCGATGCCCGGACGTTCCCGCCCGGCCCGGAAAAGCACGGCGCCCACCAGCATGAAGATCACCATGCCGCCAAGTTTCATGGCGATCAGCCCCGACCCGGCCGCGCCGTCCGGCAACAGGCCGAGCGTCAGGCCCGACATGAACAGGACGATCCCGAAGAACCGCGCCAGCGATTGCCGCAGCATCAGGCTGCCGTCGGTGTTGCCCGTGCCGATCACGTAGCCCCAGGGCGTCATCGTGGTGAGACCGTCGTTGGCCCCACGCACGTCTTTCCACATTTCGTTTTCGATCTCTGCGTCCGGCAGAGAGAGGCCAACGATTGCGTTCATGTTCGTTACCCGCGTCCCGATTTGCAGTTCCGTTAGTAGAAACTTCTTAATCAACTGGGGCGGGAATGCGGCATGTGCCGGGTGTTTTGGCGGCATATTCCCTTGTTAATAAGGGACATCGGTAGGTTAACCATACCTTTGCGCGGCGGCGGACCGCCCCATCGCTCAGGTCGGTTTTCCTTGCAATCGGACATGATCCGTGTAGGTAGGCGCTTCCTTCCGTGACTGAGTGAACCGCGTGGCCTCTCGTGAACGGATGCGGAAGGGTTATCCGTTCTTTGAAGCGCGCCTGAAAAAACTGGAGACCCCATGCCGCTTTACGAGCATGTGATGATTGCGCGTCAGGACCTGTCCAACGCGCAAGCCGAAGGCCTTGTCGAGCACTTCTCGACCGTCCTTTCCGACAACGGTGGCAAAGTCGTCGACTCGGAATACTGGGGCGTCAAGACGATGGCCTACAAGATCAACAAGAACCGCAAGGGCCACTATGCCTTCCTGAAAACGGACGCGCCGTCGACCGCCGTTCAGGAAATGGAACGCCTGATGCGCCTGCATGACGACGTGATGCGCGTTCTGACCATCAAGGTCGACGCCCACGAAGAAGGCCCGTCGGTTCAGATGAAAAAAGACGAACGTGGCGATCGTGGCGACCGCCGCGAGCGTCGTGACCGCTAAGCCGGGAAGGAGCTAAACCATGGCCGCGAAACCGTTTTTCCGCCGTCGCAAGGTGTGCCCGTTCTCTGGCGATAACGCACCGAAAATCGACTACAAGGACACGAAACTCCTGCAACGCTACATCTCTGAGCGTGGCAAGATCGTGCCCAGCCGCATCACCGCCGTTTCGGCAAAGAAGCAGCGTGAACTCGCCCGTGCCATCAAGCGCGCCCGGTTCCTCGCCCTGCTTCCCTACGCCGTGAAGTAAGGGAGAGGTCCAATGGAAGTCATCCTTCTCGAACGTGTGGCCAAGCTTGGCCAGATGGGCGAAGTGGTCGACGTAAAGCCCGGCTTTGCGCGCAACTACCTTCTGCCGCAGGGCAAGGCGCTGACCGCGTCCAAAGCCAACATCGAACACTTCGAAACCCAGAAAGCGCAGCTGGAAGCACGCAACCTGGAAACGAAGAAAGAAGCTGAATCGCTGGCGTCGAACCTCGACGGCAAGCAGTTCATCGTGATTCGCTCCGCCTCGGACGGCGGCAACCTCTACGGCTCCGTCACCACCCGTGACGCCGCCGACGTTGCCACCGAAGAGGGCTTCACGGTCGACCGCAAGCAGGTCCTGATCCGTGAACCGATCAAGACGCTGGGTCTGCACGAGGTGGAAATCCACCTGCACCCCGAGGTCATGGTCGCGATCACGCTGAACGTGGCCCGTTCGCCGGAAGAAGCCGAGATTCAGGCTTCGGGCAAGTCGATTCAAGAACTGGCCGCGGAAGAAGAAGCCGCCGCCGATTTCGAGATCGCCGAGCTGTTCGACGATCTGGGTGCCGCCGCTTCGGACGACGAAGAGCTGGCGGAAGCCGCCGGTGTCGCCGAAGAAGCCCCGGCAGAAGAATCGGACGACGAGTAATCGTCAGTCCAATCTCCGGAAAGGGCCGTGCGGCGTGTCGCGCGGCCCTTTTTCGTGTCCGGGCGGTAAGCCGCGTCAACGCGGCTCGAACAGGTCCACCGGCACCTTGAGATAGGACCGCCCGTCCGCCTCCGGCTCGGGCAGCCGACCGCCCCGGATGTTGACCTGAAGCGCGTAGAGCATCAGGTCGGGCAACGGCAGGGTCGCATCCCGCGCATCGCGGGTGGCGCGATAGTCGGCCTCCGACACATCGCCGCTCAGATGTTTGTTGCGGGCCTTGTGCTCGGCCACCGTCGCGCAACAGGCCGGCTCGCGCCCATCCGGCCCGTAGTCATGCCCCACGAACAGGCGCGTCTCGTCGGGTAGTGCCAGAATGCGCTGGAGGCTCGCGTAAAGGTCGGCCGAATTGCCGCCGGGAAAATCGGCGCGGCTGGTCCCCGCGTCCGGCATCATGAAGGTGTCGTTCACGAAGGCCGCATCGCCCACGACATAGGTGATCGTGGCCAGCGTATGCCCCGGTGTGAACATCACCGAAACCTCCAGATCCCCGACCATGAACGTCTCGCCATCGGCGAACAGCCGGTCCCAGGCCGAACCGTCGACCGGCTGATCCGGCAGGTGATAGTAGTCGCGCCAAAGCGCCTGAACGCCGGTCACCTTTTCACCGATGGCCGTTGGCGCGCCGAGCTTGTGTTTCAGATATTGCGCGGCCGAAAAGTGGTCGGCATGGGGATGGGTGTCGAGAATCCAGACGACCTCGATCCCCGTCTCCGCGATGTACTCCAGAATCCGGTCGGCGTTCCCATGCGTCACGGCTCCTGCGCGGCGGTCGAAGTCCAAAACCGGGTCGACGACCGCACCTTTCAAGGTGGCCGGGTCGTGAAAGACGTATTGCCAGCTTCCGGTGGTTTCGTCCCAGAAGCTTTTGACGATCGGGCGTTTCATGCTGCCTCCTGTGTCGTTGCTCACCTGGACAACACAAGTAAACGCATTCTGTTCCATGAATTTGTTTTTCAGGTCGGGCGGCGGATTTCCAGCGCCCCCTGAGCGCCCTTCCGCTCATGCGCAAAATCCCGCGATCACAGTGCATTAAGCATCTTGCCGAGCGTCACGATCTCGCCGTATTTCCGCCACGCTCTGACCCGATTGCGCGCGCAGCGTCATTGGACAACCCCCGAAAAAGAGGGGTGTCAGGGTGGATCAACCCACCGGCTCGCACGTTGGACGTGCGCAAGCCAACACAAAGGAAGAGGCAGATGGCAACCTACAAGGATCCGCGCATCGAGCAGCGCGAACCCGCCGCGAGCCGTGATACCAAAGCGAAACAGACCGAGCGCAAGGCCGAAGCCGAAGCGCCCAAACCCAAGCCGGTCATCACCGACTGGGCCGCGATCTGAGACTCGCACACGTAGCGGATTGACCTGCCGCCCCTGCCCTCGCAGGATCGGCGGATGGCGACGCCCGTAACCTCCATTCCGAATCTCGGTCCGGCGACGGCCGAGGGGTTTGAACGAGCCGGCATCGGCTCGGCGGAAGCGTTGCGTGCGCTGGGGGCGGACGCCGCCTATGCGCAATGGCTGGCGGCGGGTGAACCTGCGCATTTCATCGGATATTACGCCCTTGTCATGGGGTTGCAGGGTCGTCCCTGGAACGACTGCAAGGGCGCCGAGAAAGACGCGTTGAAGCTGCGCTTCGTCGCGCTCAAGGCCAGTGCGTCGCGCAATCTGACCGGCATCGAAGCGATGCTCGACGAAATCGGAGTGAGGGCCCCACCATGATCCGACTTTTCCTGCTGATCCTTCTTCTCCTGCCCGGCTCGCTCGCCGCGAGCGAAGTGCGCTTCGAGATGGAGGGCTTTCCGCGCCGGTTTCAGGTCTTCGCGCCGGACGAGCCGCAGGGCGAGATGCCTCTGGTCCTCGTGCTTCACGGCGTGTTCCAGACCGACAACCGGATGATCGAAACCACGCGCGGCAAGTGGGGGGAATTCGCCAAGAAGCACAACTTCGTGGCCGTGTTCCCCAATGCGGTGAACCGGGTCTGGGACATCGGTCAGGGCACGGGCACCTTCGAACCCAGCCCCCGCCGCGACGATATCGCCTATCTCGATCAGGTGATCGGGCTGACCGCGCAGCAATACCAGATCGACCGCGACCGCATCTTCATGGTCGGCTTTTCGCTGGGTGCCCAGATGAGCTTTGCCTATGCCTGTCAGCGCGGCGGTATCCGGGGGATCGCGACGGTTTCGATGCCGCTGCCCAAGGCGCTGCTCGACGATTGCGCGCGCACCCCGGCGGTGCCGCTTCTGTCGATTCACGGCACCAACGACCCGGTCATTCCCGCCGAGGGTGGCGACCTGCCGATGCAGAGCGACACGGTTCTGTCGCTCATCAGCCAGCAGGACACGATCGATATGTTCGCGGGCAAGGCGGGCTGTACCGGGCCGGGCGAACTCAAAAGCTACGACCGGCGCGACGACGACACCAAGGCCAATTTCACGCGCCTCGCCGGATGCAGCGTGCCGATCTGGACCCTGTCGATCGAGGGGCTGGGCCACAAATGGCCGGGCGGTGGGCCGGACCTGCCCGTCGCGGTGCTTGGCCGGGGCACGGAAGAGGTCGAAGGCACCGCCTTCGTCTGGTCCTTCTTCTCGTCGATCCGGTAAGGGTCAGGGCGTCATTCCCTGCGCATAAAGCGCATAGACCGCCCCCCTGTCGCCGCCGCGCGGGACAAGCGCGCTGCCCGCCGCCTCCATCCCGATGTCTTCCAGATGCAAGAGCGTCTGACCCATCGGCAGCGCGGTCGCGAGGATCACCATCGGCTCATCGAATTCGTCGGTGACTTCACGCACGTCGAACCGCTGCGCGAGGGCGCTTACAAGGTCAGCGTGGGCGACGGAAATGGCATCGACTTCAGGCATGGTACATGACTCCCGGATACGCATTCAGCGTGGGAGCAGACCGGTTAATTTGTGGTTAACACCTGGCGAGCCGCCCAAAAGAAAAGGCCGCGTCGGTTAACGCGGCCTTTCAAAGTGTCACGGGACGGGCGGATCAGCCGACCAGTTCGAGACCCGAGAAGAAATACGCGATCTCTTCGGCGGCGGTGTCTTCACCGTCGGAACCGTGGACCGAGTTTTCACCGATCGACAGGGCGAATTCCTTGCGGATGGTGCCTTCGGCGGCTTCTTCCGGGTTTGTGGCGCCCATGACTTCGCGGTTCTTCAGGATCGCGTTCTCGCCTTCGAGAACCTGAACCACGATCGGCTCGGACGACATGAACTCGCACAGCTCGTCGTAGAACGGGCGCTCTTTATGGACGGCGTAGAACACACCGGCCTGCTCTTTCGACAGCTTGATGCGCTTCTGCGCCACGATGCGCAGGCCCGCGCCTTCGAGTTTGGCGTTGATCGCGCCGGTCAGGTTGCGCTTGGTGGCGTCCGGTTTGATGATGCTGAACGTGCGTTGAATGGCCATGTCGGTCCCTCTTTCGTGTCGCGGGCGAAGCCCGGTTGCAATCGTCGCGCGGCGGATAGCATGGGGCGGTTTTGGGGGAAAGGGGTTTCGACGCGCTTCTGCACGCCGATCAGGTTGGGGGGCCAGCCCCCCAAAACCCCCGGGATATTTCAGGACCGGAAAGACGGAATTGACGCGCCTTTGGGGTTCGGGCAGTAGGCGGGCATGTTGAGGATCGACGATATCTCTTACTCGGTCGAGGGCCGTCCGCTGATCGACCACGCCTCCGCCGTGATCCCGGAAGGGCACAAGGTGGGGCTGGTGGGGCGCAACGGGACCGGCAAGACCACGCTCTTTCGGCTGATCCGGGGCGAGCTGACGCTGGAGACCGGGACGATTTCCGTGCCCCGCGGGGCCAAGATCGGCGGCGTCGCGCAGGAAGCGCCTGCGAGCGACGTGTCATTGCTCGATACGGTGCTGGCCGCCGATACCGAGCGTGCCGCGCTTCTGGCCGAAGAGACCGAGGATGCGGCGCGGATCGCCGAGATACAGGCGCGGCTCACTGACATCGACGCCTGGAGCGCCGAGGGGCGCGCGGCCTCGATCCTAAAGGGTCTGGGGTTCGATGATCCCGACCACGCCCGACCCTGTTCGGATTTTTCCGGCGGCTGGCGGATGCGCGTGGCGCTGGCCGCCGTGCTTTTTGCCGAGCCCGATCTGCTGCTTCTGGACGAACCGACCAACTATCTGGACCTCGAAGGGGCGCTTTGGCTGGAAAGCTACCTCGCCAAGTATCCGCACACCGTTCTGGTCATCAGCCACGACCGGGGGCTTCTGAACCGCGCGGTCGGGTCGATCCTGCATCTCGAGGCCAAGAAGATCACGCTTTACAAGGGCGGCTACGACACCTTCGCCGAAACGCGGGCGGCGCGTCTGGCCGTGGCCGAGGCCGAGAACCGCAAGAATGCGGCGCGGCGCGATCACCTGCAAAGCTTCGTGGATCGGTTCCGCGCGAAGGCGACCAAGGCCAAGCAGGCGCAAAGCCGTCTGAAGATGATCGAGAAGCTGAAGTTCACGGTGACGCCGCAGGAAGCGGCGTTGCGAAAGTTCACCTTCCCGGAGCCGGAGGAGCTGTCGCCGCCCATCGTGGCCATCGAGAGCGGATCGGTGGGCTATGACGGCAAAGCGGTGCTGTCGAAGCTGGACCTGCGCATCGATCAGGACGACCGGATCGCGCTTCTGGGGAAAAACGGCGAAGGCAAATCGACGCTGTCCAAGCTGATTTCCGGGCGGCTGGCGTCGATGAGCGGGCGTGTCACCACCGCCTCCAAGCTGCGTATCGGCTATTTCGCCCAGCACCAGATGGACGAGCTTTACCCGGACGAAACACCCATCGACCACCTGCGGCGGCTGCGCCCGGACGAAACCCCGGCCCGCCTGCGCGCGCGGCTGTCGGGCTTCGGGCTGGGCGCCGAGCAGGCGGAAACGGTCGTGGCGCGGCTGTCGGGGGGGCAGAAGGCGCGGCTCACGCTGCTGATCGCCACCATCGACGCGCCGCATCTGCTCATCCTCGACGAGCCGACCAACCACCTCGACATCGAAAGCCGCGAGGCGCTGGTCGAGGCGCTGACGGAATACACCGGCGCGGTCGTGCTGGTGAGCCACGACATGCACCTTCTGAGCCTCGTGGCCGACCGGCTTTGGCTGGTGAAGGGCGGGCGCGTGACGCCGTTCGAGGAAGACCTCGAGGCCTACCGCAAATTGCTTCTCACCTCGGACAAGCCGGAGAAGCCGGCCGAGGAGAAGCCAAAGCCCAGAAAGGCCAGCCGTGACGAGGTGCTCGCGTTGCGCTCCGAGGTGCGCAAATGCGAGGCGCGGGTCGAAAAGCTCGAGGATATGCGCGAAAAGCTGGCCAAGAAGCTGGCCAACCCCGACCTCTATGACAAGTCCAAGGTCGGCGAGATGGAAGTCTGGCAGAAGAAATATGCCGAAGTGATGGACGGGCTCGATCGGGCCGAGGCGCTTTGGATGCAGGCGCAGGAAAAGCTCGACAGGGCGCAGGCCTGACGCGCAGGGTGACCCCATGAGTTTCGACGCGCTCCTGCCCGCCTTCGTCACGCTGTTCGTGATTATCGACCCGATCGGGCTGGCGCCGGTGTTTCTGGCGCTGACCAAGTATATGACGGCCCCGCATCGCCGGGTGGTGGCGGTGCGCGCGGTTCTGGTCGCCGCCGTGATCCTGATGATCTTCGGGCTGGCGGGTCAGGCTGTGCTCGACCTTTTCGGTATCTCGATGGCGGCCTTTCGCATCGCGGGCGGCGCGCTGTTGTTCCTGACCGCGCTCGACATGCTCTTCGAGCGACGCAAGCAGCGGCGCGAGAGCCAGTCCGAGGCGAGCGTGCTGGACCCCGCCGACGATCCCAGCGTGTTCCCGCTGGCCATGCCCCTGATTTCGGGGCCCGGCGCGATGGCGACGATGATCCTGCTCATGGGCGGGGCGAACGAGGTGGTGGGCAAGCTGGCCATCGTCGCTGTCATGGTCGCGGTGCTGGTCTGCGTCTTCGCCTTCTTCCTCGCCGCGGGGGCGCTGGGGCGATACCTCAAGGACACCGGGATCAACGTGGTGACCCGCCTGCTCGGCATGTTGCTGGCGGCGCTGGCGATCCAGTTCATGATCGACGGGCTGGCGCAGACCGGGCTGTTCGGCTGATCCGCCGCATGGAAACCGCCCTGCCCCGTGCCTATGTGATACGGCATGGATAGCTACGAAATCGGTCGTCTCACCTACCTCGTCCTGCTCGGCGCCGCCGTGATCGGGTCGTTCTTCATGATGAACAAGGCCAATCTCGGAAAGAGCCTGCAACAGCTCGCGATCTGGGCGCTCATTTTCGTGGGCGCGATCGGCGCCTATGGGCTGTGGAACGACATCAGCCGGGATGTGATGCCACGCCAGTCGGTCGTCTCGCAGGGTGTGGTGGAGGTGCCGCGCCGCCCCGACGGGCATTTCTATCTGACGCTCGAGGTCGACGGAACGCCGGTGAACTTCGTGGTCGACACCGGAGCCAGTCAGGTGGTGCTCAGCATGGACGACGCGCGCCGGGTCGGGCTGAACCCCGACGACCTGCCCTTCATCGGCACCGCCATGACCGCGAACGGCGAGGTGCGCACCGCGCCGACCACGGTCGACGAGATGGTGCTGGGCGATATCACGGAACGCGACGTGCGCGTTTACGTGAACGAGGGGGCGATGGATATGTCGCTTCTGGGCATGACCTATCTGCGCCGCTTCGACCGGATCGAGATCGCGGACGACATGCTGATCCTCACGCGGTGAGCCGTCAGAGCGGAAAGAACAGGCTGATCGCCACCACCGCCGTCACCCCGACGATCAGGTTCATCGGCACGCCCATCTTCAGGAAATCCGCGAACTTGTAGTTGCCCGCACCGTAGACCAGCGTGTTGGTCTGGTAGCCGATGGGGGTCGCGAAGCTCGCGCTGGCCGAGAACATAACGGCGACGACGAAGGGGCGCGGGTCGACGCCCATCTGGGTCGCGAGCCCGATGGCGATGGGGGTGAAGATCACCGCCACGGCGTTGTTCGTCACCACCTCGGTCAGGATCGACCCGACCACGTAGACCGCGAGCAGCGCCATGAACGGCGACAGCCCGTCGAGCCACGGGACCAGCATCTGAACGATCCGTTCGACCGCGCCGGTCGCCTCCAATCCGAGGCCGATGATGAGCATGGAAAAGATCAGGACGAGGATCGAGGCGTCGATGGAGGACCACGCCTCGTCGTTGTCGATACAGCGCAGAACGAGGATCAGCGCGACACCCAGCAGTGCGAGGATGCCGATGGGCAGAACGTCGAAGGCGGCGAGGCCCACGATCCCCACCAGCGTCAGCACGGCGATGGGGGCCTGACGGCGGCGAAAGGCGCGCCCGCCGGGTTCGGTGACCGAGATCACGTCGCCGGAACGGGTGAGTTCCTCGAAACCCTCCGCCGTGCCCTCGAGCAGCAGCTTGTCGGCGGGGCGCAGGCGCACGCTCGACAGATCGGCACCGGCGATGTGGTTCGGGCGATAGGCGCCCAGCACGCGCATCCCGGCCCGGCGCCCGAGCGCGAGGTCGGCGATCCGCACGCCGGAGGACCGGCGCGAAGGTGTCACGATGGCCTCGGCCACGCGGACCTTGGCGCTTGCGTCCAGTTCTATGGACCGGCGCAGACCGACGCGCAGACCGGATTGCTGGGCCAGTGTCAGAAGCTCCGAGGTCGGAGCGAACAGGATGACCGCGTCGCCCTTTTGCAGCACGATGTCCGACAGGTCGCGCCGTTCGATCTGCGGCCCGCGCCGGACCCCGGTGATGCGGATGCCGGCCCGCTGAAAATCCGCGACCTTGCCCAGAGCCTCGCCGATCTGGGGATAGTCGGCGCGAATGGTGATTTCCGACAGGAACGCCGTTTCTTCGCTATCGTCCGGCAAGTCGGATGCCCGGTCCGGCAGCAGGAAACGCCCGAGGATCAGCATGGACAGACCGCCGACCACGGCCACGACGATGCCGACGGGCGCGATTTCGAAGATCGAGAACGGCTCCAGCCCCGCGTCGCGGGCCACCCCGTCGACGAGGATGTTGGTAGAGGTGCCGATGAGCGTGCAGGTGCCGCCGAGGATCGCGGCATAGGACAGCGGGATCAGCAGCCGGGTCGAGGCGAGGTTCAGGCTCGCCGCCAGCCGGATCACGACCGGGATCAGGACCAGAACCACCGGCGTGTTGTTCATGAAGGCCGAGGCGACGATGGTGGCGAAGACGAAGATCAGGACCGCGAGCACGGGCCGCGTCTGCGCCCGCCCGATCACCAGCCCGGCTAGGCTGTCCAGAACACCCGTGCGCACCAGCGCGCCCGACACGACGAACATCGCGGCGATGGTGATGGGGGCGGAGCTGGAAAACACGCTCATCACCTCGTCGGTCGGGGTCAGCCCCAGCACGATGAACAGCGCGGCACCCCCCGCCGCCGTGACCTCGGGCGGGTATTTCTCGATCGTGAACGCGATGAAGAGGAGGAGCAGAAGGCCCAAGGCGACGATGGCCGGGTCGACTCCGAGGAATGAGGTCATGATTGCCCTGATCCAATCCGAACGTCCGGGGGAAACGCATGGACGCGCGCCCGTGTTCATGGGCACTGGAGTTATTTTTCCTGCCCGATGCAAGAATGAAATCGGCCCGCGTGACGGATGCACGCGGGCCGGCTCGTATCAGCGTCGAAAGCGGGCGGAGACCCGCCTGAACCGGCTTATTTCGGGGCCATCCGGATCGCGCCGTCCAGACGGATCACTTCGCCGTTCAGCATCGAGTTCTCGACG
Organism: Maritimibacter alexandrii; assembly: GCF_005871115.1. Classification (NCBI taxonomy): domain Bacteria; kingdom Pseudomonadati; phylum Pseudomonadota; class Alphaproteobacteria; order Rhodobacterales; family Roseobacteraceae; genus Maritimibacter; species Maritimibacter alexandrii. The sequence continues at coordinate 667,211 of NZ_SWKQ01000011.1, read as the reverse complement.
ATATGGCGGGCCATGGCGGCATATTCGGACGGCTTGCCAAGGCGCGACGGGAACGGAACCTGCGTGCCGAGGCTTTTCTGCGCCTCTTCCGGCAGGCCTTCCATCATCGGGGTCAGGAACAGGCCCGGCGCGATGGTGCAGACGCGGATGCCGTCGCGGGACAGTTCGCGCGCGAGCGGCAGGGTCAGGCCCGCGACCGCACCTTTGGACGCGGAATAGGCCACCTGACCGATCTGGCCGTCGAAGGCCGCGACCGACGCGGTGTTGACGATCACGCCACGCTCGCCGTCATCGGTCAGCGGTTCGGCCTGCATCATGCCGAGCGCGGATTGCGACGCGCAATAGAACGTGCCTGCAGTGTTGACCATCAGGGTCTTGGCGAAGGCGTTCGGGTCGTGGACGACCCCTTTGCTGACCGCCTTGCCGATGGTGCCGATCCCGGCGCAGTTCACCATGATCCGCTCCTGACCGTTCTTGGCGCGGACGGTTTCGAACCCGGCGGCGACGCTGTCGGCATCCGACACGTCGACCTTGGCGAAGGCCCCGCCCAGTTCTTCGGCGAGTTTCGTGCCCGCCTCTTCGTTCAGATCGAAGATGCCGACGGGCGCGCCCGCTTCGGCCATGGCACGGATCACGGCGGCACCGAGGCCCGAGGCGCCTCCGGTGACGACGACGGGGGTCTCTTTGGAAATCTGCATGCTGTCCTCCAACTTGGTTGCTTGGTGGGTAGCAGCCGCTGCACACCTGCGCAATGTGATCGGTATACGAGGCGGGGCGCGCCGCGCCGGGTGACGTAACGTTCGCGGGCGGGCGCCTATTTCGCCATCACCTTTCGCCGCATCTCGTCCGGCAGGATCTCTTCCGACGGCCATCGGCCCGTGGTGAGGGCATCGTCGTAACCTTGCGTCAGACCGGCCCGCCGCATGGCTGCGACCGAAGGCGCGGGATCGTAGGACAGGCGTCGGATATGGGCGCCCTTCCGGTCGAGCCGCACGTATTGCCCGCCCGGCACCCCGTTGTTGGGCGGCATCCCGATGACGCCCGCGTTGATCCAGCGCCGCCCCGCCACGACGCGCTGGAACCCGAACCCGCAATGGCCCGCCACCACGCCGTCCACCGGACCGACCTCGGCCTCGATCGCACCGATTTCCTCGGCGAACTCCGGCTGGCGCGACACGGGCCACAGGAAGCGCGAGACATCGGTGACACCGCCGTGGATCAAGGCATAGCGGCGGTCGGCATGTTCGAAGACCGCGAGATCGGGCAGGCCTGCGAACCAGTAGCGGCTCGCGGTCGACAGCGTCGCATTGGTATGTGCCCACCACTTGACCGACAGCGTGTCGCAGACCGACCCGGCCACGAAGCCGCAGCCGCAATCCGCGCCCCCGTCCGCCAGTTGCTTTTCGATATTGCCCGCGATGCCGCGCCAGCCCAGTCGGCGCACCATGTCCGCACAGACCTCGCCCTCGGCGCAGTAGCCCGCGAGATCGCCGGTGAACAGGATGTTCGCGCCCGCGATCCCCTCGTCCCGCGTGACGTCGCGCAGCGCCAGAAGCGCGGACAGGTTGCCAAGCGCCCCGCCCCACAGCACCACCGGGCCTTCGAGGCGGCCCAGATCGGTGATTTTCATGGTGTCCTCCCAGACACGCCCACTTGAAACGGGCGCTTCGGAGAACCATAACACGATCATTCCAAAGAGACGCAATCACAATGACCCCAGCCGACACCGGCACGCTGCTCGACACCGCCTTCTGGACGAGTGTCGGCGCCATCCTCCTCCTCCTGATCCTGTCCGGGTTCTTTTCCGGGTCCGAGACGGCACTGACCGCCGCCTCGCGCGGGAAACTGCGCGCCAAGGCCGACAAGGGCGACAAGAAGGCCGAGCGGGCGCTGGTCATCACCGAAGACAACGAGCGCCTGATCGGGTCCGTCCTTCTGGGCAACAACTTCGTCAACATCCTCGCCTCGGCACTGGCGACCGCGCTGTTCACCCGGCTCTTCGGCGACAGCGGCGTCGCCTACGCGACGATCATCATGACGCTGCTGGTCCTGATCTTCGCCGAGGTGCTGCCGAAGACCTATGCCATCACCCGCCCGGAAAGCGCGGCGGGCTGGGTGTCGGCCCCGATCCGTATCGTCATCTTCGTCCTCGCCCCGATCGTGAGCATCGTGCGGGGCCTTGTCCGGCTGATCCTGCGCGCCTTCGGCGTTCAGACCGACCCCGACAGCCAGATCCTTGCCGTGCGCGAGGAGATCGCGGGTGCGATCACGCTGGGCCACCACGAAGGCGCGGTTGAGAAAGAGGACCGCGACCGCCTTTTGGGCGCGCTCGATCTGGGCGACCGGACGGTGGAGGAGATCATGCTTCACCGCAGCCAGATCGAGATGATCGACGCCTCGAAATCGCCGACCGAGATCCTCGAACAGGCGCTGTCGTCGCCCCACACCCGCCTGCCGATCTACAGCGAGGAGCAGGAGAACATCGTGGGCGTGATCCACGCCAAAGACCTGAGCCGCGCCATGTATGCCGCTGGTCAGGCCGCGGGCGAGACGGGCCGGACCGAGGCGTTCGAAACCTTCGACATCCTCAGCGTGGCGATGAAGCCCTATTTCATCCCCGAAACGACGACGCTCGACGACCAGATGCGCGAGTTCCTGAAGCGTCAGACCCACTTCGCCCTCGTCGTGGACGAATATGGCGCGCTTCAGGGCCTCATCACGCTCGAGGATATTCTCGAAGAGATCGTGGGCGAGATCACCGACGAATTCGACACCAACGACGCCGGCGACAACCGGCTGTTGTCCGATGGCAGCTATTCGGTGGATGGCGGCATGACGATCCGCGACCTCAACCGCGCGAACGACTGGGCGCTGCCGGATGAAGAGGCCAACACCATCGCGGGCCTCGTCATTCACGAGGCGCAGACGATCCCGAACGAGGGTCAGGTGTTTTCCTTCCACGGGTTCCGGTTCGAGGTGACCAAGCGCGTCGACAACCGGATCGCGCGCCTGAAAATCCGCAAACTCGGCGCCTGACGCAAGGTCCGGTCTTTCCGGCGAACCGCCCGGTTCATAGGTTTCGCAAAACGGAGGGGTCATGCGCGAACGGATCATCGACTGCGGAAACGGGTTCTGGAACATCCGGGGCAGCTTCAAGCTGGGCGGGTTGATCGAAATCGGCACGCAGGCCTCGCTCGTTCGCCTGTCGGACGGTCGGTTCGTCATGCTGGACAGCTACACCCTGTCGCCCGACCTGCTTGCCGAGGTCGACACCCTCACCGGGGGCCGAGCGAACGTGGTCGCGGTGGTGAACCTGCATCCGTTCCACACGCTTCACAGCGAGGCGATGCAACGCGACTTTCCCGATGCCACGCATTACGCCACGCCGCGCCATGTGCGCCTGTTTCCCAAGCTGAAATGGGGCAACCTCACGTCGAACGACCCGGCGCTCTGGGCGACGTTCGCCCCCGATCTCGAGTTCACGACGCCGGACGGGGTCGAACTGATCCCGGCGAACGAGAAAATCCATTGCGGCTCGGTCCTCGCCTATCATCCGGCGAGCGGCACGATCCATGTGGACGACACGTTCAACTATCGCCCGCCCCGCGCCGAAGGCAAATCCGGCAAGCTGGGCGTGCATCCGACCCTGTCGATGGCGCTGGAAAAACGTGCCGGGGCGGCCAGCGCCTTTCGCGACTGGGGCGCCGGGATCGTCACGCGCTGGAACGGGGCCGAGCGGCTCTGCGCGGCCCATTCGGGCGTGCTGACCCCCAAGCGGCTTGGCACCACGAACCTGTCGGACGCGATGCGCGACGCCTTGGCGGGTGCCGAGAAGAAACTCGCCCGCCACGAGCGAAAGTATAGCTGAGACTTCCGGTCCGGCGGCACGTGCCGCTAAGATCGCAGCGGATCTAATTGGGCAGGGATGCGGATGCGGCGTGTTTTGTGTTTCGTGGCGATGTCCGCGTTGCTGACGGGGTGTCTTGCGCGCGGTCCGGGAACGGCGGTGCCCTATCCGCCCCATGTCGCCGCGATCCCCGTGACGATGCCCGCGACGGCCCCGGCCATCGCGCAGCAGTTCATTCCCCTGACCCCCACCGGCCAACCCGGCCATATGGGCATCGACGTGGCCGACGCGACGGGAACGCCGGTGATCGCCGCCGCGCCGGGTGTCGTGACGATCAGCCTGTATGAACCGGCATACGGCAACCGGATCGTCATTGACCACGGGAAGGACTCGACCGGGCGGCGCGTCCAGACGCTGTATTTCCACCTTGCCGCGCGTCAGGCCGAGGTCGGGCAGCGCGTCGCGCGGGGTGCCCCCATAGGCACGCTCGGGGAGACCGGGCTTCTGTCGTCCTATCCCCATCTGCATTTCGAGTATCACCGCGAGGTCGAACCGGGCGCGCGGGTCAGATCCGGCAACAACTGGTGGCAGGGCATGGTGCAGGAGGACCCAAACGGAAACTGGGTCGACGGACCGGGACGTGTCACCTGTTTCCTGGGTCAGACCGCCCCTGCCGACAAGATCACCTATCCGGTCGTCTGCCGGGGAAGCTCGTCGCCGGGGCTCAACGCGCCTTGAAGATGGTTCCGAAGATGCCGCGCACGATCCGGCGGCCCGTGGTGCCCTTCAGCTCCTTGATGATGACCTTGGTCACCTCTTCGCCGACCTGACTGCCGAACGAGCGGTCGTCTTTCTTCGTGGTCTTGCGGGTGGTCCGGCTTGGGCTGCGGCCCCCGTCATAGCGGCGGGCGTTGTTGAATTCGCGCGGGCCTGCGGTGTCCTCGGGTTCGGCAACGGCGGTTTCTGCCGCTTCGGCCTCTTTCGCTGCCGCTTCGGCGCGGGCGGCGAGGATTTCCGCCGCGGATTCCCGGTCGATCAGGGCTTCGTATTTGCCCGCGATGGGTGAGGTGTCGATCACCGACTTGCGCAAGGCCGGGTCGATCGCGCCCAGATACGAGGACGGCGGGCGGATCAGCGTGCGCTCCACCACCCCCGGCGCGCCCTTGGCTTCGAGGAAGGATGTCACCGCCTCGCCCACGCCAACCTCGCGGATCGCGTCCTCGGTCGAAAAGCGGGGGTTGTCGCGATAGGTTTCCGCCGCCTGCCGCAGGTCCTTGCGATCCTTGGCCGTGAAGGCGCGCAGGGCGTGCTGGATACGGTTGCCCAATTGACCCAGCACGTCCTCCGGCACGTCCGCCGGGTTTTGCGTGACGAAATAGACGCCCACACCCTTGGACCGGATCAGCCGAGCCACCTGCTCGACCTTGTCCACCAGCGCCTTGGGCGCATCGTCGAACAGAAGGTGCGCTTCGTCGAAAAAGAACACCAGCTTGGGTTTGTCGGGATCGCCCACTTCGGGCAGCTCCTCGAACAGTTCCGACAGCAGCCAGAGCAGGAAGGTGGCGTAAAGCTTGGGCGACGCCATCAGTTTGTCGGCGGCAAGGATCGAGATGCGGCCCTGCCCGTTCGGCTCGGTCCGCATCATGTCGGACAATTCCAGCGCCGGTTCCCCGAACAGCCGTTTGCCGCCCTGGTTTTCGAGCACCAGAAGCGCCCGCTGGATCGCCCCGACCGAGGCCGTGGCGACGTTGCCATAGCGCAGCGACAGATCCTCGGCGTTCTGGCCGACCCAGACCAGAAGCGCCTGAAGGTCTTCTAGGTCGAGAAGCGGCATGCCCTGTTCGTCGGCGACCCGGAAGGCGATGTTGAGCACCCCTTCCTGCACGTCCGTGAGCTCGAGGAGACGCGAGAGCAACAGCGGCCCCATCTCGCTCACCGTCGTGCGGATCGGGTGGCCCTGTTCGCCGTAGATGTCCCAGAAGGTGACCGGGAACGCCTCGTAGGCGTAATCCTCGAACCCGATGATGCCAGCCCGTTTCTGGAACGGCTCATGTAGCTTGTGATCGGCGCTCATGGTCGCGGCGAGACCGGAGAGATCGCCTTTCACGTCCGAGACGAAGACGGGAACCCCGGCCTTGGAGAACCCTTCGGACAGGATCTGGAGCGTGACGGTCTTGCCGGTCCCGGTCGCGCCCGCGACCAGACCGTGCCGGTTCGCGTATTTCAGGAGCAACTCCTGCTTGGTGGCGTATTCCTCGCCGCCGCCACCCACGAAAATCGCCCCGTCCAGTCCGCCAACCATGCCCCGAATACCCCTTAGTCCTGCAACGTTCTCAGGTGACAATACATTTTTAACCCTTTCCTGCCAGAGTGATCCGCATCCGGGCGCATGTCCATTTGGGTCCGGATGACTTCCTCCCTGTCAGACTGCCGCGCCCCTTGGGGCGCGGTCTTTTTGCGCCCGGTCCCGCGCATCGCGGTGAAGAGGGGATCACCAGAGGTGAAGCCCCTTGTTTTCATGCGTCTGCGGCACGTCTTCACGATCCGTTACGGGTTCCATCACAGATCGCGAATGGGCTGTTGACGGGTCTCATCTTTCATCGTAGCGTCCTGCCCATAAGTCGGCCAGTCCGGCAGGGAGAACAAAAAAACGAGAAAGGGTTCGCAGTTTGCGGGCCCTTTTTCTATCGTGGCGACCCCTTGTCCGGACACCCGACGCCCCCGGCCCGCATGGGCGGAAATCTGCGCGGACCAAATCGGGGGCTGACCTCATCCAAGGCTCATGTTAGTGGGTCCTTCGACAACTCCGGACGGAAACAGGGAAACCACAATGGCAACGATCCTGAAACCTCTTGGCCTTGCCGCGCTGATCGCGCTGGGCGGTGCGGCCTATGCGCAAGACACCAACGAAGGCGACGCACCGGCCGCCGAAGCGCCCGCCGCCGAAGCGCCCGCCGCCGAAGCGCCTGCCACCGACGCCCCCGCAACCGAAGAGGCCCCGGCCACCGCTGACGAAGCGACCGGCAACCCGGACCTCGACATGGGCGAAACGACGGAAGCGCCGCAGGTCGAAACCTATGTCGACGAAGTGTTCGACGACTGGCAGCGCGAATGCCTGCGCATTCCGGGCAACGACGGCCCCGCGCCGTGCCAGATCACCCAGTTCCTGCGCGAAGAGCCCGAAGGCGCGCCGGTCGGCAAAGTCTCCATCGGCAAGCTGCCGGAAGGCAACGAGGCCGCAGCCGGTTCGATGATTATCGTGCCGCTCGGCGTTCTGCTGACCCAGCAGATGACCATCGGCGTCGACAGCGCCGCGCCCAAGCGCTACCCGTTCCGCTTCTGCGATCCGAACGGCTGTGTCGCCCAGATCGGCTACACCTCGGCCGAAGTGGCGGCGTTCAAGGCGGGCGGCTCGGCGACCCTGACGGTGGTGCCGGTCGCGGCCCCCGACCAGAAGGTCGAACTGCCGCTGTCGCTCAAGGGCTTCACCGCCGCCTATGACTCGCTCGAGCAGCCGGCAGCCCCCGAGGCCGCCGCACCCGCAGCGGAAGCCGCGCAGTAAGCGAAGCTCAAATCGAAAGTTCGAACCGCCGCGCCCCACCGGGTGCGGCGGTTTTCGTTTCAGGATCCGGTTTTCACGGTGCGGTCAGCGCGAGAACGGCGTTCATGCCCCCGAAGGCGAAGGCGTTGGACAGGACCGCTTCGACCCGTGCCGTTCGCGCCTGTCCGGTGACGAGGTTCAGCGCGATATCCGCATCCGCCTCGCGCCATCCGACGGTGGGTGCGATGACGCCTTCGCCAAGCGCCAGCAGGCAGGCGATCAGCTCGACCGCGCCGGCCCCGCCGATCAGGTGCCCGTGCATGGACTTGGTGGAGGACACCGCGACCCGGTCGGCCTCCGGCCCGAACGCGGCGCGGATCGCCGCGGCCTCGGTCCGGTCATTGGCCGCCGTGGCCGTGCCGTGGGCGTTGATATAGCCGATGTCGCCCGGCGTCAGGTCCGCGGCCCGAAGAGCCCCCGTCATCGCCGCCGCCGCCCCGGACGCGTCCGGCAGAACGATGTCGCGCGCATCCGAGGTCATCGCGTGGCCCGCGACATGGGAGAGGATGGTCGCGCCACGGGCGCGTGCGTGTTCCTCGGCCTCGAACACGAAAATCGCCGCGCCTTCGCCCTGCACCATGCCGTCGCGGCTGACGCAGAACGGGCGGCATCCGGTGGCCGACATGACGCGCAGCCCCTCCCACGCCTTCAACCCGCCGAAGGTCAGCATCGCCTCGGTCCCGCCTGTCAGCATCACGTCGGCCTGCCCGCTGGCGATCAAGCTCGCCGCCTGCCCCATCGCGTGATTGGACGACGCACAGGCGGACGAGACGGTGAAGGACGGCCCCCTGAGGCCGTGGCGCAGCGTCAGATGCGCGCTTGGCGCATTGCCCATGAGCCGGGGCACGGTGAACGGGTGAACCCGCGCCTTGCCCGCCTCATAGACCGCACGGAAGCCGTCGTCCTGCGTTTCCATTCCGCCGCCGGAATTGCCGAGGACCGCACCGAACCGGGGCGCGAGGTCGGGATCGGCGGCAAGCCCCGCCTGCCCCATCGCCTCCTCCGCCGCGACGAGCGCGAACTGGCTGAACCGGTCGGTGAGCGAGATCGTCTGGCGGTCCAGATGCGCCGCCGGGTCGAAGCCCGCGACCTGCGCCCCGATGGGGGCTGTCAGCCGGTCCGCGTCACGGATGTCGAGCGGGCCGATGGCGCATCGCCCGGCTTTCATCGCCTCGAAGGTCTCGGAAACGCTAACGCCGAGCGGGTTGATCGTCCCGGACCCGGTGATGACGACACGCCGCATTGGGTGGCTCAGGCGCCCCGCGCCCCGACCAGTGCGCGCACCGCGTCGATCACCCCGTTCACGGTGGTCAGGTTGTAGCCCCCGGCCTCGGGCGCGTTCGCGTTGAACGGCACCGACACGTCGAAGGTCTCTTCGATGGCGAAGATGATCTCGACAAGCCCCATGCTGTCGATCCCGAGGGTTTCGAGCGCGGCGTCAGGGTCGATGTCGGCAGGATCGCGCACCGCCTGGCGGGCGAGAATGTCGATCACCTGTCCTGCGATATCGTCGGTCATGTCTTTCATAGTCGCCTCCATCCTGTCTCATTTCCCGGTCCCCTGCCACCGAAATGCAACGCCCGGATGACGGCGCATGAAAAAACCGGCGCAGGCAAGGCCCGCGCCGGTTCTCAGGATCTCGGCCCCGGTCAGCTGTCGAGCATACGCAGATCGACGCCGGCGGCCTGAAGCGCGGCCCAGATGCGGGCGTCGCGGCCATACATGTCGTTGCGATAGTTCATCTCGCCACGCGTATCGGTGAAGGCCGTGCGGTAGACGAGGTGCACCGGAACCGGCTCGTCCAGCTCGACCTTGGTTTCCTGCCCCGTGCGCAGGATCGACTGGAAGAAGCCTTCGGGGTCGGCCTCCTGCGGCGCGAGCATGGTGTACGCGAAGTCGAACGGTTGCTGGAGACGCACGCAACCATGACTGAAGGTCCGCACTTCACGCCCGAACAGGCTCTTGGACGGAGTGTCGTGCAGGTAGATGTTGTATTGGTTCGGGAACATGAATTTCACGTAGCCCAGTGCGTTGCCCGGTCCCGGCGGCTGACGCATGTCGAACGGGAAGTTGCGGGCCGAATATTGCGAAAAGTCCGTCGCCCGGCTGACCGTCCTCCCCCGCGCATCGGTGATGAGCAGGTGACCCGCCGCACCGCTGTTGGCGCGCAGGGCGGGCAGATATTCGTTCACGATGATCGAGCGCGGCACATACCACGACGGGTTGATGACCATGTGCTCCATCATGTCCGAGAATTCAGGCGTGCGGTGGGTCGACAGGTTCTGGCCGACGACCGACCGGGTTTCGAACGTCACTTTGCCACCGTCGACGACGCGGGCGGTGAAGGTGGTGAGGTTCACCCAGACGTAGCGGTCGCCACGTTCGATGTTCATCCACCGTTCGCGTTCCATCGCGACGATGATGCGCTCCAGCCGATCCTCGACCGGCGTGTTGATCGCCTTCACCGTGTCGCCACCGGCGACGCCATCGGCGGTCAGCCCGTGGTTGGTCTGGAACCGCTGCACCGCGCGCTGTATATTCTCGTCATAAGTCTGCGTCGCAGAACGATCCATGTAGCCCATGGTGACCAGACGGTTGCGCAACTGGATCACCGCCTGCCCCTGATCGCCGGGGCGCAGCGAGCCGGCCTGAACCGTCGGACCCCAGCCCCCCTCGGCGCGGACACGCTCCAGCCGCAGCTTTTCGCGCATGAGGCGGGCGTATTCCTCGGATTTCGGGGGCAGCGTGCGCAGGAACGGCGCGGGCTGCGCCTGCGAGAACGCCTTGAGCAATTCGGTGCGATCTTTGAGCGGCACTTCGCGCTTGATCCCGTCGTCGACGGCAGCGGGCGTCAGGATGCCGGTCTGGATGTATTTCGCATAGGTCAGAAAGAGCTTGGACAGATCGACTTCGACGCGGCCCAGATCGCGGGGGCTGTCGATGGCCCGCATCGCGTTTTCCAGTGCGGCGGTGTCGAAGGCACGCTCCGGCAGCCCGTGGTCGTCGGCATGCTGGATCGCCTGAAACAGCGCCATGATCCGCGCCTGATGCTCGTCCGAGCCCGAGGTCCAGATCGGCTGATAGCCATTCTCGCGATAAAAACCCGCGATATCCTCGTCGTCCGAGGCCGCTTCGGCGATCGCCTGTGCGAAGGTGGAAATCTTGATCTGCGCCGTCGCGGGCAAGGTGGCGACCGCGGTGGCAGGCACGGCAAGTGCGATGGAGAGCAGGATCGGGCGGAATAGGCGGTTGAGCTTTGTCGTCTTCATGGTCCCCGGTTCGTCAAATGGCGTTTCTTCCCTAACTCCCAAGTCTTGCCACAGGGTCCATCCGGGGGAAATCACAAAGCCGACAGGTCCGGGCGTTTCGGGCCGTCACCCAAGGGGTGCGACAGTTTCACCACGCTTTAAGGCAATGTTTGGGCCTTTCAGCGAGATTTTGCCCAAACCACTTGATTCGTTCCGAAGGGCAACAAACTGGGCTTTTCCCACGAATCGAGTTGTGTCATATTCCCCTCATCGCCTGGGGACTAATGGCGAAATATCCCGCTGAACGGAGTGGGTAGGCAAGAAACTGGGACGTTTGGGACAATGACGATGTCGAGCTCCAATGGCATGAGCCGCCGTGCTCTGCTGGGTGCCTTCGCGGCAACCGCAGTAGCAGCAGCACCGACCTTTTCAAATGCAGCAGGGTTCCTTCGTGGCGCGGGTGACGTGCGGCGGATCGCGATGTACGCAGGCCGAACCGGCGAAAGCATCAACACGATCTACTGGATCGAGGGCGAGTACATCAAAGAGGCGCTCGCCGAGATCAATTACTTCATGCGCGACGCGCGGGTCGACAAGCAGATCGCGATCGACACGCGGACGCTGGACATCACCGCAGCCGCGCACGCGCTGCTTGATTCCACCGAACCCTACATGCTGCTGTCGGGCTACCGTTCGCCGGAAACCAACGCGATGCTTCGGTCCCGCTCGCGCGGCGTGGCCAAGAATTCGCTCCACCTCAAGGGTCAGGCCGCCGACCTTCGCCTGAACTCCCGCTCGGTGAACCAGATCTTCAAGGCCGCTCAGGCCTGTCGCGCCGGCGGCGTCGGCAAATACTCCGGCTCGAATTTCGTGCACATGGATTGCGGTCAGGTTCGCTCCTGGGGAAGCTGATCGCGCCCGAATGCGACAAGGAACCACCCCGGCCCGCGCGCCGGGGTTTCTTTTTGCCCGCACGCGACCGAATGCGCGATAGACGGCCCGGCCCCGCGCGGCTAAGTCCGGCCCCATGAAACCGTTTCTGATCCTTCAGCTTCGCCCCGAAACCGACGCCGCGGACGATGAATTCGCCGCGATGCTCACCAAGGGCGGTCTGGACGCGGACGAGGTGCACCGCATCCGTCTGGATCAAGAGGATTTGCCGGACGATCTGGACCTGACCGCCTATTCCGGCGTGATCGTCGGCGGCGGTCCGGGCTGCGTTTCGGATGCGCCGGAGACGAAAGACCCGGTGGAGGCGCGGATCGAGGCGTCGATCCTGTCGCTCATGCCCGAAATCACAGAACGCGACCTGCCGTTCCTCGGCTGCTGCTACGGGATCGGCATTCTGGGCCACCACCTCGAACCCGGTTCGGTGTCCAAGGCCCGCTACGGCGAGCCTGTGGGCGCCACGACCTGCACCCTGACCGATGCGGGCAAGGACGATCCTTTGCTTGCCGGAATGCCCGCCAGCTTCAAGGCTTTCGTCGGGCACAAGGAAGCCCTGCAACATCTGCCCGATGGGGTCGTCCACCTCGCCCAATCCGCGCCGTGCCCTTTTCAGATGATCCGGCTCGGCCGGAACGTCTATGCCACGCAGTTCCACCCCGAGCTTGACGGACACGGGCTGGAAACCCGGATCAACATCTACAAACATCGCGGTTATTTCGCGCCCGACGAGGCCGAAGGCCTGATCGCGAAGGGTCATGCGGAAACGGTCGAGGCCCCGGCGCTGGTCCTGCGCAACTTCGCCGACCTCTATCGCCGGTAAGGAAGTTTTATCAGCGTCTTACGTCGCGTTCCGCACTCAAAACATGAAGCTCAAGCGATCCCGCTGTAGATCAACCGCACGGCAAGGACCGCGAGGATGACGAGGACAGCGCGTTGGAACATCACCTGCGGCAGCCTCCGCCCGAGCCACGCTCCCACCGGCATCCCCAGCATGAGCGGGATCAGGGCCAGCGCACTCAACAGCACGAGGTGCGGGTTCGTCACGCCCAATGCGAACTGGGCGGGCAACTGGACCACCCCAAGCGTCACGAAGAACAGCGAGATCGTCGCGATGAAGGTCTCGCGTTTAAGGTCGAGCGCGTTGAGGAAGGTGATCGAAACGGGCGCGGACAGGCCCGTCGCCCCCTGCAAGACCCCGGCCACCAGCCCCGCTGGCACCACGGCGCGCCATCCGGCCGCCATGGTCAGTCGCCAGCGCGGATTGAGCAGCCGGAAAACCACATAGGCCGCAAGCACCAGCCCGACGCCGAACACCAGAAGATCGGGCTCCCATCCCGCCAAGGCGACGGTTCCCAACCCGACGCCGACCCCGCCTGCCGCTGCGAAGAACACCGCAAAGCGCGGCGCCTCGAGCGCGCGCCGGTATTGCAGGAATTGCCAGAGGTTCGGCACGATGTTGGCCAGCACGAACACCGCCACCGCGAACTGGATATCGCGCTGCATCGCCATGAGCGGAACCGCGAACAGCGGCGCACCCGCCCCGGTCGCCCCTTTGACGATTCCCCCGGCGGCGAAGGCGAGACAGACGAGGATGACGGCTTGAATGTCCATGAGCGGCTCGTGTTGTTTTGCGGTCCCATACCACGCGGGACGGGCGAGGAAACCTGCGGAACGTCACGAACGCCTGATTTTTGGGCAGCGACCCGCGTTTGTCAGGTTTCGCGTGAAATGAGGGTGTTACACCCCGGCCCATCCCAATAACGTGGGGGAGACAGACAAACGGAAGGCCCCAAATGGCGATCCATGCGAGCATCTATCACCTGACCCATTACAAGTATGACCGGCCCGTCACGTTGGGGCCGCAGATCATCCGGCTCAGGCCCGCGCCGCATTCACGCACTCGCGTCATCTCGCATTCTCTCAAAGTCTCGCCCGGCGGCCATTTCGTGAACCACCAGCAAGACCCGTATGGCAACTGGCTGGCGCGTTTCGTGTTTCCCGAGCCGGTGACCGAGTTCAAGATCGAGGTCGATCTGGTCGCCGATATGTCGGTCTACAACCCGTTCGATTTCTTCGTCGAGGAATATGCCGAGGAATGGCCCTTCGACTATCCAGCCGAGCTGACCCCCGATCTGGCGATCTACCGCACCCCGGAACCCGAGGGACCGGGGCTTGCCAAGTTCATCGGCTCGCTGGACCTGGGCGAAAAGCGGACGGTGGATTTCCTCGTCGGCCTGAATGCCGCGATCTCGAAGCATGTCGAATACACGATCCGGATGGAACCGGGGGTGCAGACGCCGGACGAGACGCTTCGGATCGGCTCCGGCTCCTGCCGCGATTCAAGCTGGCTTCTGGTGCAGGTGCTGCGCCATCTGGGTTTCGCCGCACGGTTCGTGTCGGGCTACCTGATCCAGTTGGAGCCGGACCTGAAATCGCTCGACGGCCCGTCGGGGACCGACCACGATTTCACCGATCTTCACGCCTGGTGCGAGGTGTTCATCCCCGGTGCGGGCTGGATCGGGCTGGACCCGACATCGGGGCTTTTGACGGGCGAAAGCCATATCCCGCTGGCCGCCACGCCGCATTACGTGAACGCCGCTCCCATCGCGGGCGGCTATTCCTCGGCAGGCACACCGCAGGTCGATTTCGCCTTCGACATGCAGGTGAAGCGCGTGTCGGAACATCCGCGCATCACCAAACCCTTTTCGGACGAGGCGTGGGAGCGGCTGAACAAACTCGGCCAGCAGGTCGACGCGAGTCTGGAAAAGAACGACGTGCGGCTCACGATGGGGGGCGAGCCGACGTTCGTGTCGGTCGACGATTTCGAGAGTGACGAATGGAACACCGCCGCCGTCGGCCCCCAGAAACGCGCGCTCGCCGATCAACTCATCCGCCGCCTGCGCGACCGTTTCGCACCGGGCGGGTTCCTGCACTACGGGCAAGGCAAATGGTATCCGGGCGAAAGCCTGCCGCGCTGGACCTTCTCGCTCTACTGGCGGCGCGACGGCAAACCCGTCTGGCGTGACGAAAGCCTTATCGCGCACGAAGGCGACGACACCGGCGCGGGGGCACCGGAGGCCGAGAAACTGCTCGACGGGATCGCGGCGCGGCTGGGGCTCGACGGCAAGTTCACCCACGCGGTCTATGAAGACCCGGCGGAGTGGATGCTGAAGGAGGGCAAGCTGCCCCCGAACGTGACGCCCGAGGACAGCAAATTGAAAGACCCCGAGGAGCGCAGCCGGTTCGCCCGCGTGTTCGAGCGCGGGCTGGATCAGCCGGTGGGCTACGTCCTCCCCATCCAGCGCTGGCAGACCAAGGCGACCGGCGCGCGCTGGCTGTCCGAAGTGTGGAAGACCCGGCGCGGCAAGCTGTTCCTCATCCCCGGCGACAGTCCCGCCGGTTTCCGTCTGCCGCTGGGGGCGCTGCCGCATGTGCCGCCCGCGCAGTATCCCTATCACTACGTCACCGACCCTTCGATCGAGGTGGGCGACCTGCCCGACTATCACGAGGAACTGGAAAAGCGCGCGCCCGAAACCGAAAAGTCGCGCGCCCAGCCGGTGAGCGAGGCTCAGGCCGCGGAACCGGGACAGGAGATCGTGGAACAGGTGCTCGACACCGTGGGCGGCGTGGTGCGCACCGCGCTGTCGGTCGAGCCGCGCGACGGGCGGCTTTGCGTCTTCATGCCGCCGACCGAAAGCGTGGACGACTACCTCGAACTTGTCGCCGCCGCCGAGGAAAGCGCCCGCGCACTCGGCATCCCGGTCCATATCGAAGGCTACTCGCCCCCGCACGATCCGCGCCTGAACGTGATCCGCGTGGCCCCGGACCCCGGCGTGATCGAGGTGAACATTCACCCGGCCCATAGCTGGGACGATTGCGTGGCGACGACCGAGGCGATCTATGAAGAGGCGCGGCAATGCCGTCTCGGCGCCGACAAGTTCATGATCGACGGGCGCCACACCGGCACCGGCGGCGGCAACCACGTCGTCGTGGGCGGCGGGACGCTGAACGACAGTCCGTTCCTGCGCCGCCCCGACCTGCTCAAGTCGCTCATCCTGACGTGGCAGCGCCATCCGTCGCTGTCCTACCTCTTCTCCGGCCTCTTCATCGGCCCCACGTCTCAGGCCCCGCGCATCGACGAGGCGCGCCACGACACGCTTTACGAGTTGGAAATCGCGCTGTCCCAGATCAATCCGCCCGCAAACGGCAGCGTCCCGCCGCCGTGGCTGGTGGATCGACTGCTGCGCAACATGCTGACGGATGTGACCGGCAACACGCACAGGGCGGAGATCTGCATCGATAAGCTGTTCTCACCCGACGGTCCCACGGGCCGTCTGGGTCTGGTCGAGTTCCGGGGCTTCGAGATGCCGCCGCATCCGCGCATGTCGCTGGCCCAGCAACTGCTGTTGCGCGCCATCATCGCCCGCTGCTGGGATGCGCCGGTCGAAGGAAAGCCCGTGCGCTGGGGCACGGTGCTGCACGATCGCTTCATGATGCCCCATTTCCTGTGGGAGGATTTCCTCGACCTGCTCGCCGATCTGCGCCAGCACGGCTTCCACCTCGACCCGGTCTGGTTCGAGGCGCAGGCCGAGTTCCGGTTCCCGTTCTGCGGGCAGGTCGACGCCGAGGGCATCAACCTCGAAATCCGGCAGGCGCTGGAGCCGTGGCACGTGCTGGGTGAAACCGGCGCGATCGGCGGCACGGTGCGCTACACCGACAGTTCGGTCGAGCGGCTTCAGGTCAAGCTCACGACGCTCCATCAGGACCGCTACCGCGTGATGTGCAACCGCCGCCCCGTCCCGCTCGCCCGGTCCGGCACGTCGGGCGTGTCGGTGGGTGCGGTGCGGTTCAAGGCGTGGCAACCCGCAGAAGCCCTGCATCCCACCCTGCCCGTCAACGCCCCGCTGACCTTCGACATCTACGACGACTGGACGGGACATGCGCTGGCGGGCTGCACCTATCACGTCGCGCACCCCGGCGGGCGCAACTACGACACCTTCCCGGTCAACGGGAACGAGGCCGAGGCGCGGCGACTGGCGCGGTTCGAGGCGCATGGTCATTCGACCAAGGCCTATCGCCCGGAACCCGAACCCACCCATCCGGAGTTTCCGATGACCCTTGACCTGCGCCGCCCCGTCGGGCTGGTCTAGGTCAATCGCGCCGCGCTCGGAGACGCAATGGAACAGCAAGCGGGGGTCCGCGTGACTCCGCCCTATCTCGAAGGCTACGCGCCGCAGTCGGGCGTGTCGGATGAATTGTTCGGCACGACCGGCGAGATGCGCCCGGTCTGGCAACCCTTTGTCGATGCGTTTTCACGTCTGACGCCCGCGCAGGTCGCCGGGCGGTTCGAGCGCGGCAACCAATATCTGCGCGATGCCGGGGTCTATTTCCGCCAGTATTCCAACCAGCCGCTGTCTGAACGGGAATGGCCCCTCAGCCATGTGCCCGTGATCCTGCACGAGACCGAATGGAACGGCATTTGCGCTGCCCTGTCGCAGCGTGCCGATCTGCTCGAAGCGGTGATGGCCGACTTGTACGGGCCGGGCACGCTGGTGGCAGACGGGCATCTGCCGGTCGATCTAGTCGCGAACCATCCGGCATGGCTCAGGCCGATGGTCGGGGTCGAACCGGCGGGCGGGCATTACCTCCACTTCCTCGCGTTCGAGATCGGACGCTCCCCGGACGGGTCGTGGTTCGTGCTGGGCGACCGGACGCAGGCCCCGTCGGGGGCCGGGTTCGCGCTGGAAAACCGGATGGCCACCAGCCGCATTTTTCCCGAAAGCTTCTCGGGCGACCGCATTCACCGGCTCGCAGGGTTCTTCGGGGATTTCAGACATGCGCTGGACACGCTCGCCAACCGGCGCGAGGGGCTGCCGCGTCGCGCGGGCATCCTTACCCCCGGCCCCGCCAACGACGCCTATTTCGAGCACACCTATATCGCCCGATATCTGGGCCTCATGCTGCTCGAAGGCGAAGACCTGATCGTCAAGAACGGCGAAGCGATGGTGCGCACGATCGAGGGGCCGCAGCCGCTTGGCGTGCTCTGGCGCCGGATCGACGCGCAGTTCGCCGATCCGCTGGAGTTCGAACCCGACAGCCAGATCGGAACGCCGGGGCTGATGGAGGCGGTGGCGACCGGAAACCTCGCCCTCGCCAATGCGCTGGGATCGGGCGTGCTGGAAACCCGCGCGCTGATGGCGTTCCTGCCCAAGATCAACAGGCTTCTGAACGGCGAACCTCTGGCGATGCCCAACATCGCGACATGGTGGTGCGGCAGCCCGAGCGAGCGGGAATACGTGCGGTCGAACGCGCAAAACCTCGTCATCGGTCCGGCCCTGTCGGTGGACCTGCCCTTCGACTGGGGCGCGAACGCCATCGTCGGCGGCGACGTGCGCGACGCGGCGCGCGGACCGCTGGACACTTTGCTGGCGACCGAGGGCGCCTCTCTCGTCGGGCAACAGGCGGTGAACCTGTCCACCACGCCGGCCTGGGTCGGGGACGGCGAAACCGGCCGCCTGCGCCCCTGTCCGATGACCGTGCGCGTCTTTGCCGCCCGCACGGACAAGGGCTGGAGCTTCATGAAGGGCGGCTATGCCCGGATCGGCCCCGAAGGCGACGCCACCGCGCTTGCCATGCAGCGCGGCGGGTCGGTGGCCGATGTCTGGATCGCATCCGACGGCCCGGTGCCGCAGCCCACGCTGACGCCGACCGACGACCAGCCCTATCGGCGCATCACCTCGGGCACGCTGCCGTCACGCGGGGCCGACAACCTGTACTGGCTCGGCCGCTATCTCGAGCGGGCCGAAGACCTGATCCGGCTCGTGCGCGCCTATCACCTGCGCCTTGCGACCACCGACGGGCCGGACGATCCGCGCCTCAGGACGATACAGGCCTACCTTGCCCCGTTCGGCGTCGACCCGACCGAAGCGATGCCTGCGGCGCTGCTCGACCGGCTCGCCGCCGCGCAGACCTGCGCGTCGAAGGTGCGCGACCGCTTCTCGACCGACGGCTGGCTCGCGCTCAAGGATCTGGACAAGACCATGCGCGCGATGCGCGAGACCGCGGCGCCGGGCGACGATGCCGCCCGCGCGATGAGCGTTCTTCTGCGCAAGATCACCGGTTTCGCGGGGCTGGTGCACGAGAATATGTATCGGTTCGCGGGCTGGCGGTTCCTGTCGCTTGGACGCGCGATCGAACGGGCCGACGGGCTGCTTGCCATGCTTGCGACGTTCACCGATTCCAAGGCGCCCGCGGGCTGTTTCGACATCGCGGTCGAGGTGGCCGACAGCGTGATGACCCATCAGCGCCGTTACCGCATAAACACGAACCGCGACACGGTGGTCGACCTTCTCGCCCTCGACGCCGACAACCCGCGCGCCGTCCTGTTTCAGGTGAACGAGATGAAGCGACTGGTCGAGGGCCTGCCCGACATCATGCCCGACGGCCGCCCCGGCCCGCTTCTGCGCGCGATCCTGCCGCTCAAGACCCGGCTGGAAGTGGCCGACCCCATTGCGATCACGCCTGCCGTCTTCGGTGAACTGCGCGGCGATCTGGCCGCGATTTCCGAGCAGGTCTCGGCGGCTTATCTGAGGTGACGCAATGCTTTATGACGTGAAACTGCGCATCGCCTACAGCTATGAAACCCCCTCGGACCAGTCGCGGCTCGTGCTGCGTCTGTTGCCCAACGACATTCCGGCGACGCAGAAGGTGCTCGCCCGCCTGCTCACCCTCGACCCGATGCCGGCCGAGCGGCGCGAGCGGGTGGATTTCTTCGGCAACACCCTGACGAGCGTGGTCTGGCACGAGCCGGTCGAGGCGATCACCATCGACCTCGCCGCCCGGTTCGACCGGCGCCCCGACCCCAAGTTTCTGGACTTCTCGCCGACGGTCGAGGCGCTGGGGGCCGAGATCGACATGCAACGCGGGCTGTCGCCCATCGCCCCGCAGCATTTCACCGCGCCCTCGCGCCGGGCCGGGCCGCAACCCGACATGACCGCCTTCGCACAGGCGCATGTCACGCCCGGCATGACCACCTTGCAGGCGGTCGAAACGGTGGGGCGCGCGCTCTATTCCGAAATGCGCTTCGATGCGACGGCGACCGATGTGGCGACCCCCGCCGCCGAGGCCTTCGCCAAGCGGCACGGGGTCTGTCAGGATTTCACCCATATCATGATTTCCTGCCTGCGCGGGCTGGGCATTCCGGCGGGCTATGTCTCGGGCTTCCTGCGCACCGATCCGCCCCCGGGCGAGCCGCGTCTCGAAGGGGCCGATGCCATGCACGCCTGGGTGCGGGCCTGGGTGGGCGTGGAACTGGGCTGGGTCGAATACGACCCCACCAACGCGCAATTCGCGGGCGCCGACTACGTCACCGTGGCCCACGGGCGCGACTATGACGACGTGGCCCCGGTGCGCGGCGCTTTGCGCGGGTCCGGCGGTCAGGACAGTTCGCAGGCGGTTGACGTCATCCCGGTTGTCGCGTGAATTCCCCATGCATTCCGCGGGCATCGGTCCGACCACCTATTCTCACGCAAGGGACCGTTCCCGACAAATGACTGACAGCCCCACGATCCGCGTCGCCTTCGGGTCGGTTCCGAAGGATGGCGGAACCTTCACCTTCTACCGCAACATCCGGCCCGAGCTTCTGAAACATGGCATCGACATGCGCTGCGTCAGCGTCGGGCGCGAGGATGCGGACTTGTGGGAAGCGGCCTATGCCGATGACGGCTGCCACCTGCTTGTGCCCGACGTGTCCAACGCGAAACGGCAAGCGCGCGCCTTCGTCGACTGGTGTGCCGAGGAACGCATCGACATCGCGCTCGGCATCAACTCCTTCGCGATCCTTTCGGCCATCCCGCATCTGCCGCAAAGCGTGCGTGTCATGTCGCGCTGCGCCAACGCGTTCGACCACGGGTACCGGATCACCATGTCGGGGGCCGAACGGCTCGCCCGGATCGTGGCCCTCAGCCCCCGTCTGCGCGACGATCTGATCGCCGACTATGGCGCGGACCCGGACAAGCTCGTGCTCATCCCGAACGGCCATGATCCGGCCCCCTTCGATGCGGCCGCCGCCCGTGTGCGCGGCACGGGTGCGCGGTTGGAACTGGGGTTCGTCGGGCGCCTTGAACACGGCCAGAAAGGCGTGCTGCATATCCCCGCGATCCTGGCCGAACTCGACGCGCTCGGCTGTGACTACCGCCTCAGGATCGCGGGCAAGGGCCGCCACGGCGACCGTCTGCGCACAGAGCTTGCGCCCCATATCGCGGCGGGCCGGGTCGAATTTCTCGGCGCCCTCGGTCCGGGCGAGATCCCCGACCTGTTGGGCGACGTGGACATCTACCTGTTCACTTCGAAATTCGAAGGCATGCCGAACGCATTGATCGAGGCGATGATGGCGGGCGCGGTGCCTGCCTGCTTCAACATCGAGGGCATCACCGATTTCATGGTCGATCACGACCGCTCCGGCCTCCTCGTCCCGCAGGAGGACGCCAAAGCCCTCGCCCAAGGCATTCACAGGCTCGATCAGGATCGCGACCACCTGCGCGCGATGAGCGCCGCCGTCGCCGCCACCGCCCGCGAACGGTTTTCCAGCGCCGGAACCGCACGGGCCTATGCCGACCTGTTTCGCGCGGTGATGGCCGAGCCCGCGCCGGAGTGGTCACCGAAGGCATGGTCGTCCTTCACCCCCGATCCGAACTTTCCGCGCACATGGCGTCGGTTCGTCCCCAAGGCGGTGAAGGAGGCGATCAAATCCCGCCGCTGACGGCGCCGCCCGGCACGTAGCTGGCCGAGGTTTCCGAACTGTCCGGCAGGTCGTGCGTCAGGAACGGCGCACGGGTCCGGGTGAAGATCTCGCGCGTCACGTCGAACCAGAACGTCGGCGGATCGAACGTCCCGCCCGCGATCCCGACCAGATCGGGAAACACCTCCAGCCGCCAGAACACGCTCGTGCCGCACGTCGTGCAGAACCGCGTGGTGAAGGCGCGCCCGCTTTCCGTGTGGAACGTGTAATCGCGCAAAGCCCCCGACAGATCGGTCACGTTGTCCTGCGCGAAATAGACCGAAACGCCGAATGCGGACCCGGTGCGAAGCTGGCAGTAGCGGCAATGACAGACACCGGCCCTGACCGGCAGCCCCACGGTCCGGTAGCGCACCGCTCCACAGGCACAGCCCCCTTCGTGCAGTTCACTCATCATCCGGCCCTCCCTTTCGCACCACTCTGGCGCAAACACGCGCGGCGTCAAAGGTCACGTCGGGGAGGAAGGATGGTGGCGCGCCGAGAAGGATTTCCTTCGAACGCGCCAAACAGGCGCTCAAGTAACGAAGCGGTGGCGCAAATAAATGTGGCGCACCCGATAGGATTCGAACCTATGGCCTCTGCCTTCGGAGGGCAGCGCTCTATCCAGCTGAGCTACGGGTGCGTCGTTCGCGCGGTATAGGGCAAGGCTGGCGGGCTCGCAACAGGATTTGCGGTCTCACGCAGGGCGTGGGTAGCCGAAGGCCGCGATTTCCGAAGCACAGGCTTCGGCCACGATGTCCAGCGCCTCGGGATGGGCGCGATAGACCTCGGCGACACGGGCCTCGCGCGGGCGAATGCCGCCCTTGGGCCGGATGCGCGCGACGATCTCCGCGATGTCGGACAGGTCGTTGTCGCGCAGATCTTGAAGCAGGCTGGAATAGCGCAGGTGTAGATCGATCTTGTCCGGCCCGCGATGCGGGGCGATCCGGCTGTTGGCGTCCAGCCGATCCCGTCGGGCCGCGACGAACCCACCGAAATCCATATCGTCCGGGAGCGTCCCCCGCGAGCGCCGCCAATTGTAGCGCGAAATCGCCACGTCGAACGGATCGCGTGTGATCGCAATCTTTCGGTATCCGGTCCAGATCGCCTCCGGCACCTGCGCGCGGACCTGGGCGGCGGTGGAATGATTGCGAAATGCGACCCGCCGGGGCCAGAGCGTGCCGGGCCAGCGCACCCGGTCGTGGTGACATGGCCCCTGCCCGCCCACGTCGCGGCGCAGGGCCTCGTCCTCGGGCGTGAGCGGCGTGATGACGTCGCGCGGCCCGCAGACGGTCGACAACGCGATTTCGAGCGCCGTCCCGCCGACCTTGCGGCCTTTGAGGAAGATAAGACGTCTGTCGTGGCAAATAATCATGTCGCCCACCGCTATCGCACTCGGCCGCCGGTCACACAACGGCGTCCGGGTCTCCTCGGTCGACCTTCCGCCTGCCCAAATGCGAGCGCGCCGTTAGGGGCACCGCCCGCAAGTCAGGCCACAAGCACCGCCCTAGCCCAGTCGGTTGAACACCCGCTCCAGCAGCATGTCCAGCACGAGTCGTTCGTCCTGCGAGAGCCCCGCGAAGGCCTGCGCATAGACTTCATCCGCCACGACGCGCGCCTTGGCCGCGAGTGCGTCCCCCTTTCCGGTCAGCATCACCTCGGTCACGCGGGCGTCGCCGGCGCGTTCGCCGGTCTCGACCAGCCCCTCTGCCAGCATCCGGTGCACGATCTTGGTCGCTGTATTGGGCTTCAGGATGCATTGCGCGGAAATCTCGGAGACCGAGAGCCGTTTGCCCTCATCAAGGGCCGTCATCACGCGCCAATAGGTCGGATCGACGCCGATCGTCTTGAGCCGCGCCTCCATCACATGCGTGTAGCGATGCGCCGTCTTGGTGATCCAGAAAAACGGCCATTCCGCGTTTGGCAAACCGGCCCGATCGAAGGCGTCGTCGTCGTTCACTGAACATTCACCCGTCTTGGAGGCCCTGAACCAAGGATACTATGCCGACAGGCGCGTCATGCACGTGAAAAACGGGCTTAGGATCACCGCACCTGCGAAGCGTCGCCTGTGTCTCAGACGACCACGCGCAGGACGTCCGGCGAGGCAGGACAGTTTTCACCGTGCTTCGCAGAGATCGCGCCACGCGGTCACAGCGCCGACTGAACGTCCTCGACTGCCCCACCCGCGTGGTGACGTAGCGCACCAGACCTCACGACGCCGACACAGCCGCCTTCAACAGCGCATCCGCGCCCTCGGACGGATCCTCGCCGCTCCATGCCACGTAATGATCCGGGCGCACGAGGATCAGGGACGCGCCGTAGTCAGTCGACGCGCCGTCCTCGACGACCGTCAAGGGAATCCCTTCTCTGGACGCCACCGCAACGACCTTGTCCACCGTTCCGGAAGGCGCGAAATTCAGTAGTGTGTATCCGTTTCCGAGGCGGTCGAAGACGTTCGCGCCGTCCGACAGGATTTGGGGTGCGAGATGGTGCCCGGCGCGGGCGTCGAACCTGTGATCGCCCCGCGCACTCGGCGCACCGCCGCCACCTGCGACGATCGGCGACCCTTCGTAGTTCGGCTCGAAATTCGCGACCTCTGCGGCGGTGGCGTTGCGCTTGTTCCACGCGGTCTCGAACGCGTCCCGGTCCTTGCGGGGGTCGTAGGTTTCAAGGAATCGCCGGTCGTCTTCGATGAAGAACTCGATGAAATCACGCGCCGTCGATTCGAACACGGGCCGCCGTTCGGCATCGTAACTGTCGAGCAACCCCTCGCCCCCCCAGCCCTGAAGCCGCGCCGCGAGCTTCCAGCCTAGGTTTCGGGCATCCTCGAACCCCGTGTTGATGCCGTATCCGCCGTAGGGCGGATGGCTGTGGGCCGCGTCGCCCGCGACGAACACCCGCCCCGCCCGGTAATGCGACGCGATGGAAACGCGCAGATCCCAGAACCCCACGTAGTCGATGTTGAGCGCGAAAGGACGCCCGACGACCTCATGCAGCAGGGCCTCGAAATCGTCTGTCTCGGTCGTGCCCGCCGGGACCGGCGCGTGGAAAAAGAAACTCCCCACATCGACGCGGCCGAAAAAGCGCCAGTAGCCCTTGAGGTCCGGGTGCAGGACATTGAAGAACGCCTTGCCCGGATAGCGTTTCAACAGGTCGTTCAATTCCATCGACCGGAACACCAGAAGCACCATCAGCTTGTCATGGTCCGACTGGGTCTGCGGAATGCCGCCCGTCGCGCGCACCACGGAGCGGCTTCCGTCGCACCCGACGACGTATTGCGCCGTGACCGTATCACGCTCGGCCCCGTCGCGGCGGGTCGCCGTGGCCGAAACATGGTCGCCGTGATCCGTCACGCTTTCGACCGTCCAGCCATAGCGGATATCGATTGACGCGATCTGTTCGGCCCGCGCCCGCAGCACCTTTTCCGTCTCGTACTGAGGGAGCCGTTCGTTGGTCGTGAAATAATACTCGTTCACGCTGGAGCGGTTCAGCCAATCGTAGTGATAGTCGCTGAGGAGGTGTTCGTAGAGCGTAAGCCCCCCGATGCCGACCTCGTCGGGGATCGACCGGGCCGCGCGAAGTTCCTTTTCGCAGCCCCAGAAATGCAGCGTTTCGGTGGTGCGCTGGGTCAGGTTCTGGCCCTTTGGAATGGGCTGCGGCTCGGGGTAGCGTTCGATCACAAGCACCGGAATGCCGCGCTGCCCCAGCTCGATGGCGAGCCCCATGCCGACCGGCCCCCCGCCCGAGATAACGACGTCGTAATCCGTTCGTGCCTTCATCCGCCGATCATTCCCTGTTCGAGGTAGATATGTTTCGTTTCCATGAAGTCATGCAGCCCTTCCGGCCCGTGCAGCCGCCCCAGACCGGACTGGCCGAAGCCGCCCGTTTCGGCCTCGGCGGCAAGGCGCATGTGGCTGTTGAGCCAGACGGTCCCCGCGCGGATCGCGCGGCTCATTCGCATGGCGCGCGACAGGTCGGTGGTAAAGACGCTGGCGGCAAGCCCGTAGCAGGTCGCGTTCGCCTTCGACACCGCCTCGCCCTCGTCCGAGAAGGTCTCGAGTGAGACGATCGGACCAAAGAGTTCCTCCTGCAC
This sequence comes from Maritimibacter alexandrii, assembly GCF_005871115.1. Classification (NCBI taxonomy): domain Bacteria; kingdom Pseudomonadati; phylum Pseudomonadota; class Alphaproteobacteria; order Rhodobacterales; family Roseobacteraceae; genus Maritimibacter; species Maritimibacter alexandrii. The sequence continues at coordinate 641,699 of NZ_SWKQ01000011.1, read as the reverse complement.
GAGCGGCGATGACACGTCGTCGATGCGAAACAGCGTCGGGGTCAGGAAGGCCCCGGCATTCAGGGCCTCGCCCCGCAGCACCATCTCGCCCTCGTCGCCCGCCCGTTCGATGATCGTCCTGAGCCGGTCGAGGTTCGCGCGGTCGATCAAGCTGCCCATCTCGCTTGCCGGGTCGTTGCCCGGTCCGACGTGGACGGCGGCGAAGCTTGCCTTGATCCTTTCTTCGAAGTCCTTCGCGATGCTTTCATGCACAAGGAACCGGGCCGCCGCGACGCAGATCTGACCGGCCATGGTCAGCGCCCCATGGGTGAGTTCGGCCACGGCCTTGTCCAGATCGGCATCGGGGAAGATCACGGCGGGCGCCTTGCCGCCAAGCTCCAGCCCGACACGCTTCAGCGTCGGCGCCGCCGCGGCCATGATCGCCTTGCCCGTGGCCGATGACCCGGTGAACGAGATCGTGTCCACCAGCGCCGAGGACACGATGGCCTGCCCCACCTCGATCCCGCTCTCGTTGATCGAGTTCACGACACCCGGCGGAAGCGACGGGCAGTCGGCAAGGCATTGCATGACGCGCGCATGAACCAGCGGGGTCTGGTGCGCGGGCTTGATAAGGCAGGTGCAGCCGGCCGCGAGCGCGGGGCCGAGCGAGCGCACCAGAAGCGTGACGGGCGCATTCCACGGCACGATGATCCCCGCCACACCCGCCGCCTCGCGGTGAAAGAGCGACATCTGGCCGGGGCTGATTTCCTGCATCGTTCCCCTGAGGTTGCGCGCCAGTCCGCCGTAATAGCGCACCTCGGAAATCGACCCCATGGTTTCGCCCATCGCCTCGGAGCGGAGCTTGCCGTTCTCGGCGACGATCAGGTCGACGATCTCGTCCCGCGCCGCCTCCATCCGGTCGGCGAATTCGAACAGCACCTGCGCGCGTTGGCGGGGCGCGTGGGCCCAGTCGGTCGCGAAAAACGTCTCACGCGCCGCTCGCGCGGCCTGTTCGACGAGGGCGGCGGACCCTGCGTGATACTGGCCGAGCACCGTGTCGTCGGCCGGGTTCGCGCTTTCGCCCGTCGCCCCGTCCGACACCCATGTGCCGCCGATGAAATGCCGTGCGGTCGGATACGTCATGGCGGACCTCAGAGCGTCAGGCCGAGCAACTTCGCCGCGTTGTCCTGATAGACCTTGCGACGTGTCTCATCGGAGATGTCGAGTTTGTCCAGAATGCGGATCGTCTCGCGGATGTACATCGGCCCCGCCTCGGGATCGAAGGGCGCGTCGGAGGCGAACATGACGTGATCCTCGCCGAAGAACTCGATGGCATGCTTGATGGCGGTGGCCGAGCCGAAGGTGGCCGTGTCGGCGTAGAAGTCCTTGAAATACTCAAGATGCGGCTTCTTCAGCGCCTTGCGGACGGCGGCCAGATCGCGGTCGGTGGTGCGGGCGCCCATCTGGTCCCAGCCCGGTCCGACGCGCCCCTCGAAGAACGGCACCATGCCGCCCGCGTGGTGGGTCACGATGTTGAGGCCCGGGTTCCGGTCGAAAAGCCCCGAGAACACCATCCGCGCCATGGCGGCGGAGGTTTCGTAGGGCCACCCGAAGGTCCACCAGATTTCGTATTCCGACTGTTTCTCGGTCAGGTAGTCGGGGAAATTCGCACCCCGCGCCGGATGCAGCCAGACCGCCTTGCCGCTTTGCGCCATGTATTCGAAGAACGGTTCGAATTCCGGCAGGTCGAGCGGTTTGCCCCCGACATTGGTGAAAATCTGCATCCCGACGGCGCCGAGCTCTTCGATGTTGCGGCGCGCCTCGTCCACCACCGCGTCCGGGTTGTTCATGACGGCGGACCCGATGAAACCGGGGAAGCGGTCGGGATATTTCTGGCACAACTCCGCCATGCTGTCCGACGCGATCTTGCCCAGTTCCAGCGACTTCTCGGGGTCGGCGTATTTCTCGAACGGCGGCGAGGCGAGCGACAGGATCTGGCAGTAGTCGTCCCCGAACATATCCATCACCTCGAACCGGCGGTCGAGGTCGGTCATCATCGGAACGGCCTCGGACCGGCGGGTGATGTCCGTCGTCTCGCCCACATGGGCGATCAGCGCCTCGTGAAAGGGCTTCGGCCAGATGTGGTTGAAGATGTCGATCTTTTTCATGGGCTGCCTCGTTTCTCGAAGGTCAAAGTTCCCCGAGGACCATGTCCTCGGAACGCATGTGTGTCAGGGCGTCGCTCAGGCGCGTGCTGGCCGCCCAGATCGTGTCGGACAGGTCTTTCACCTTGGCGTCGTCCAATGTGTCGCGGTCGATGGTCAGGCAGAGCACCGCGATGGGTGCTCGGCTTGCGTCGAACACGGGCGCGGCGATCCCCACCACCCCGTCGGTAACCTCGCCGCGCGCGACGAGGGCGCCGCCCTTGCGCATGTGGCGCAGGGTCTCGGCAATCTCGTCCACGGTGTCGCCCAGCCCAAGCTCGCGCAGGTCCGAGAAATTCTCGTTGATCTTCGCCAGCATCTGACGGCGTGGCAGATGTGCGAGGATGGCGCGGCTGATCGCGCCACGGGCCAGCGGCATGGGCCGCCCGCGCGGGTAGCTGGATTTGGGCTGCGGGGTCGAGACTTCCGACGCGACGCACAGAAGCTTGTTTCCATACCAGCGCACCAGAAGCGCGGTCGAGGGGTGCTGTGCCGCAAGCTCCTTGAGCACCGCACCCCCTTCGAGCAAAAGCGCGTCGGACTTGCGCATGAGGTAGTCGAGTTCCACGACACGGGGGCCGAGCGTCAACCCATGCGGCCCGTTCTGGCTTAGAAAGCCTGCATCCTTCAGGGTCTTGATATAGCGGTAGAGCGTCGGACGGGTGTAGCCGAGTTCGCTCATCATCTCTTCCGCCGTCCACTCGAGCCGGCTCTCGTTGAAAAGATCGAGGATCCCCAGGATCCGTTCCGCGCTCCCGGCCCCGCTGCTCATACCTGCGCCTCTGCCGTTGCGCGGCCACGGCGAAGTTCCGCGCCCATCAGGACGATGCCCCCCAGAACGCCGATGGCGTCGGAGTAGATCGCGCCTTCGAACATGCCCGCCGGCACGAGCGCGAGCAGGCCGAAGGTGGCGAACAGCCAGCGTTTCCCACGGCTCAGTCGCTGCGAGAAGTATCCGGCGAGCGCCGAGGAGACGAGCCAGACGCCCACGATCGCGGTGATAAGCGCGATTGCGATTTCCAGCGGCGCCCCGATCAGGATGAGGGTCGGCGAAAAGACGAAGAGCACCGGGATCACATAGGCCGACCACCCGAACCGCATGGCCGCCCAGCCCGTCGCCATCGACGGTGATTTCGCGATAGATGCGGCTGCGAAGGCCGCAAGCGCGATCGGCGGCGTAATCATCGACATCATGCCGAAATACAGGACGTAAAGATGCGCGGCGATGGGTTCGATTCCGACCTGGATCAGCGCCGGGGCCACGAGCGCGGCCAGAAGCACGTAGACGCCGAGCGTCGGAAGCCCCATGCCAAGCACGATGCAGACGATTGCCGACAGGGCGAGCAGGATCACCGCGCTGCCGCCGCCGATCTGCACCAGCGCGTAGGTCAGGTTGAAGCTCAGGCCGGTGACGTTGAGCACACCGATCACGATGCCGGACGCGGCCGAAATGAGCAGGATTTCCACAACGCCGTGTCCGGTGCGCGACAGGGCCGAGAACACGGTCCGCACACTGGGCCGCACGCCGTCGTATCCGATGGCCAGCGAGGTGGCGATCAGCACCACCGCCGACCAGAGCGCGGCGCGCTCCGGCTGGTATCGCTGCCAGAACAACAGGTAGATCAGGACCGCGAAGGCGAGCACGAAGTGCACCCCGACAAGCACCTTGCGCCGGTCCGGAATGTCCTCTTTCGGGATCGCGCGGATGCCCAGTTTGGCGGCTTCGAGATCGGCCTGAATGAACAGGGCGATGTAGTAAAGGATCGCAGGCACCAGTGCCGCGAGCACGATGGACGAATAAGGAACGGCGAGGAATTCGGCCATCAGAAAGGCCGACGCCCCCATGACCGGCGGCATGAGCTGACCGCCCGTCGACGCGACCGCCTCGATCGCTGCGGCCTTGTGGCCCGGATAACCGTCGCGCTTGATCATGGGGATCGTCACGACCCCGGTGCCGACGACGTTCGCCACGGCGGACCCGCTGATTGAGCCGAAGAGGCCCGAGGCGAGCACCGCGATTTTCATCGACCCGCCACGATAGCGGCCCATGCCGATGATCGCCGCGTCGGTGAAGAAGTGCGAGCCTCCGGTGAGGTTCAGAAGCACGCCGAACAGGATGAAGGCCACCACCACGGTCGAGGCGATCGACATGGGCAGCCCGAGGATGCCGTTCGAATCGAAGGCCATGTAGCCTGACAGAAGCTGCCAGTTCTGCGGACGGCCCTGAAGCCGGCCGGGGAAGATGTCTCCGAAGAGCGCGTAAAGGATGAAGACCGCGATGATGATGACCAGCGCCCAGCCCGTCGCCCGCCGCAGCGCCTCGAGCGTCAGGGCGATGGCGATGAGACCCGGAAGCCAGACTTCCAAGGGCCTTGAGAAGATCATAAGCACGAGGTCGGGATACCCGACCGCGATGAACGCGAAGGCGGCCATGGACAACAGACCCAGCGCGACGTCGTAAAGCGGGACGGTCTCGCGCGTCGCCCCTTGGCGGGCGGGCAGCGTCAGATAGGCGATGGGCAGAACGAACACCAGCATCGCTGCGAAAAACTGCTGCGGGTAAAGCCCCAATCCGAAGTAGCGGTTCACCGACAAGGCCCAACCGATCGCGGTGAGCGTCATCAATGCAGCCAATACGTTCGAGATCGGGCGCCACACCGAGGGAGGAAGGCCGAAACCGGCCTTCCGTTGGTCCATAGCCGCCATCAGTGGTGCCTCAGTTCAAGCCGACTTCTTCGAAGAAGCGCAGCGACCCCGGATGGAACTCGGCGATACCCGGATCGCCGCGCATGTTCTCAGGCTTGAAAGCACGCATCGGCGGGAAGGTGTCGCCCATGACGGCGGCCTGTTCGTACATGGCCTTCGCCATCTCGTAGACCACGTCGTCCGGCACGTTGGCATGGGTAAAGACGACCTGCGGGAACGCGATATAGGTCGTTTCCTCGAGCACGCCGGGCATGGCGCCCTCGGGCAGGGTCGTGAAGAAAGCGGTGGGCCAATGCTCTCGCGCGGCGGCCAGTGCCTCGTCGCTGTCGTCACCGACGCCGAGTGCGCGCAGACCGCCGACGGCGGCATCCGCCTCGCGCACCTTGCCGGCGCCATGGGCGAAGATGAAGCCGACCGTATCGCCGGCCATGAAGGCATCCGCACCGGCCACCACCGAGGCGACCGAGACCTTTTCGACATCGTCACGGGTCATGCCCGCGGTCGAGTAGAACGCGGAAAGCTGCGGCAGGATGGTGTTCTGCGCGGTATAGCCGTCCGTCATCGGTTTGCCCCGAAGGTCCGCGACCGACATGATGTCGCTGTCCTTGCGCACGAAGATCGCTTCGACCAGCGGCTGAAGATGGGCGACGACACGCAGGTTCGGGTTCTGGACCCCGTTCCACCACTCTTCTCCGGTGATCGCGTAGTTCACCTCCTGAAGGTTCGCCACGCCGAATTCGATGCCGCCCGAATTCACGAACGGAATGAACTGGTTCGGACTGGTGGCGGGCTGGATCGTGGTGTTCAGGCCGTTTGCGTTGGCCGCGTTCGCCACCGACGTGCCGATGTTGTGAAACAGCGAACCGGGGTTCGACGTGGCGATCCCCACGTTCTGAGCCAGTGCGGCACCGGCACCGACCACAAGGCCGGCCGCCATGGCCGCAGACGCGAATATCTTGCGCATTTTATTTCCTCCCAAGTTGTGCCGCTCCCCTCCAAGGAGCGAACCCAAATCTCACTTTATGAGATTCGGGATCAGTTTGGGGTTGCTAAAGGTGAATGACAAGAACAATTTATCCGCAGGGTCCGACCACGGACCGAGGGAGGAGAACGGAATGGATGATGCGAGCAGCGCGACCGCGCCGACCGGCGCAGAGGCGCTTCTGACGGGCCTCAAGGCCAATGGGATCGACTACCTATTTGCCAATGCAGGAACCGATTTTCCTTCGATTATCGAGGCACTTGCGGGCACCTCGGCCCCCGAGATGCCGACCCCGGTGACGGTCCCGCACGAAACGGCCGCCGTGGGCATGGCACATGGCTATTACCTCGTCTCCGGCAAGCCGCAGTCGGTGATGGTTCACGTCAACGTGGGGCTCGCGAACACCGTCATGGGCGTGCTGAACGCAGCATCCGACAACGTGCCGATCGTGATGATGTCCGGCCGGACACCGCTTACCGAATCCGGGCACGAGGGCAGCCGCATGACCCCCATCCAGTATGGGCAGGAAATGTATGACCAGACCTCGCTCGTGCGCGAGGCGGTCAAGTTCGACTACGAAATGCGCTACCCGGATCAGGCCGGCGCGCTCACCTCCCGCGCCGTGTCGCTCGCCATGTCCGAACCGCGTGGCCCGGTCTATCTGAGCCTGCCGCGCGAACCCCTGGCCGCGCGCATCGCGCCGCCTCAGGCCTCCGATCCGTCGCCCCGCCCCGCCGCCACGGCCCCGGCACCGGACCCGGACGCCGTGCAGGCCGCTGCGCGGGCCCTCGCCGGGGCCGAGCGGCCTCTGGTCATCTGCCAGCGCGGTGACCCTGATGGCCGCCTTGCCTCCGCTCTGTCCGAGCTTGGCCGCGAGCATGGGATCGGCACCGTCGAGCCGTTCGTGGTGCGCAACCTGCTTGCCCACGACGACCCGGCATCGCTGGGATACGAACCGACACTGGCACGCGAGGCTGACGTGATCGTCGTCGTCGACTCTGGCGTGCCGTGGATCGAGGCCACGCAGGCCCCTGCCCCGGACGCGACGATCATCCATATCGGCGCGGACCCGCAGTTCACCCGCATGCCGATCCGCGGCTATCGCTCGGACCTCTCACTCACCGGCGACCCGGCCATGACCATCGCGGCCATTTCGCGGGCGATGACGACCGAGGCCCCGGCCCTTGCCAACCGGACCCAGCGCCTGACCGACCGAACAGACCGCCGCGAACGCCGCCGCGCGGAGATCGTCGCAACCGCCCGCGCCGCGACCCCGATGGGCGCGGAATGGTTGAGCCACTGCCTCTCCGACATCATGGACGAGGACGCCGTGATCTTCAGCGAACTCGGTCTGGTTCCCGGCGCCATGCGGCTCAAGGGCCCGAACAGGTTGTTCTCGAACCCGCATTCCGGCGGATTGGGATGGGCGCTCCCGGCCGCGATGGGCGCACAACTCGCGCGCCCGGGCAAGCTGACGATCGCCGCGATGGGCGATGGCTCCTACATCTTCGCAAACCCGGTCGCCTGTCATCAGGTCGCCGAAGCCCTCGGCCTGCCCGTCCTCATCATCGTGAAGAACAACGCGATGTGGAATGCCGTCCGACGCTCGATCCTGGGCGCTTATCCCGAGGGTGCCGCGGTCCGCGCGAACGAGATGCCCCTGACCTCGCTTGCCCCAACCCCGGATTTTGCAGCCATCGCGAAAGCGAGCCGCGCATTCGCCGAACGCGTGGAAGAGCCCGAAGCCCTCCCCGCGGCCCTGACCCGCGCGATCCAAGCGATCCGAACCGAAGGCCGCCCCGCGCTGCTGGACGTGGCTGTCGGGATCTCGGACGTCAATTAGACCCGGCGGCACCGTTCGGGCGTTTTGGCTTGGTTTCGGGGGGCCGAGCGAACAGGTCAAAAGGTGTCTGCCGACACGGGTTCTTTGCGGCATCTCTAGGCAAAGCGCGCGCCATTCGGTGAGGGCGGTGGCCAAGCATTCCGGATAGCGCGCGGATATGTGGAACGGAGTCACGAGTCGGGAACCACGGCGCAGGTCATGGCGAAAGCAGGGTAACCGGGGCAAGTGGCGGAGAGACAGGGATTCGAACCCTGGAGACGGTTTCCCGCCTACACACTTTCCAGGCGTGCGCCTTCGACCACTCGGCCACCTCTCCGTGCCGGGGTATCTACCCGGACCCGGCCCCGGCTTGCAAGGGGCGATTTCGCATGTTTTTCGGGGCTCAGTCGCCGTCGAGCCCGTCTTCGGGCGTGACGTCGCTGTCGGGGTCGAGCCGGGGGTCGTCCGGGCGGCGGATCGTGACGCCGGTCGCGTCGCTCGATGCCGCCACGGGGCGCAGCGCCTCGGGGTTGCGCAGCCAGATGTCGCGCTGTGCGAACGGGATCTCGATCCCCTCCTCGGCGAAACGGCGTGCGATCTCGTGGTTCAACTCGTCGCGCACCTTGAGGATGAAGAACACGTCCGACAGGATCGCGCGGATCTGAAACTCGAGCGCATCGGCCCCGAAGTTCATGAACCCGACCTGCGGTTCCGGGTTCACCGTGACCATCGGGTGATCCATCACGATTTCCATGAGTATCTCGGACACGCGGTGGGTATCCGATCCGTAGCCGACGCCGATGTCCATCACCAGCCGCCCGACCCGGTTGCCGCGGGTGTAGTTGGTGACCACCCCGGAAATCAGGTCCGAGTTCGGGATGACCACGTCGGTCCGGTCGAAGGTCTCGATCCGGGTGGAGCGCACCGAGATGTCCTTGACGATCCCCATGCGCCCGCCGACGTCGATCCAATCGCCCTCGGAAATCGGGCGTTCGATCAACAGGATGATGCCCGACACGAAGTTCGACACGATGTTCTGAAGGCCGAAACCGATGCCGACCGACAACGCACCGGCGACGACCGCGAGCGAGGACAGGTTGATCCCGACCGAGGTGATCGCGATGACGGCGGCAAGAAAAATACCGATGTAGCCGATGCCCGACGTGATCGCGTTGCGCCCGCCGATGTCGATCCGGGTCTTGGGCAGAACCGTCTGCTTGAGCATCCCCTGGATCAGGCGGGTCAGCCCGATGCCCAGCAGGAAAACGACGATCAGAAGCAACACGTCCGAGGGCGAGATCACGGTATCCCCGAAGGTGATGCCGCGCATCATCGTGCCCCAGATCTCGCGCAGGTCGTTCTCCCGCGCGCCCCAGATCAGGGCGAAGAAGGGCAACGACAGGATGATGGCGACGAAACTGCCAAGCACCGGAACAAGCGCGTTCTGTGCGTCCGCCGTCGTGGTCTTGCGCACCATGCCGTAGAGGTCGACGAAGAACCCGTGCAGTACGAGGAGGAAGCCGATCAGCGCGAAGGACGAGGCCGTGTTGAAAACCGCCGTCCCGGCAAGCTGGGAATAGCCGAGCACGGCGAGGATCGGGCCGACGATGCCGACGATCATCAGAAGGCGCCCGGCCAGCGACAGGGTCCGGTCGATGAAGTTCGGCCCCTCTTCGTCCTCGCCCGTTTCGATCGACTCGCGGTGATTGCGCAGGAGCCTGCCCATGCGCACCATCAGAACGCCGGCCAGCACCAGCACGGGGAGTTCGAGGACGGCGCGCGTCGCGTCCGGGTAGCCCTCGAATTCCGCGAGTTGGAAGACGAAGACGTAAAGACCGAAGGACAGGCCAAGCATCGTCGCCTCGAACCGCCCTTCGGCGCGGGCGAGGTTGCCGAGGTTCAGAACCTGACTTTCCGCCCCCGGCATCCCGAAGACGCGCACCCCGAGCCAGCGGGCGAGGATGAGGTTGATCCCGATACTGAGCATGAGTTGCGCGATAAGCTGGGCGCGTTGAGCCATGAGCCCCGACAGGCTGAGTGCGAGGATCGCGGCGACTAGGCCGAGAAGCGGGACGATCACCTGACCCAGCGAAATCAGGAAGCTCCAGACGCCGCGCGCAGGCCCGTCACCGCTCGACCGGACGCGGTTGCCCGCGTTGATAACCCATTTTCGCCCGCGAAACAGCAGCACGAAGGCGATGACGAGCAGGATGATCGCCGGGACCAACGCCTGCCGGAATTCCGCGCGCTGCGTTTCGGTGTCGAGCGACGACCGCGTGCCGTTCCACGCATCGCGCATCGTCCCGCCAAGGTCGGACAGGGCCTGCGACCAGTTGGCGGGGTTGAGCGGGTTCGGCCCGGCCGACAACAGCTCTTCCGTCTGACGCGTGCGCAGCAGGTCGTCGATCTCGGAAATGATCGTGTCGGCGCGGGCAAAAGCCACTTCGGCGGCCCGCACCGGGGTTTCGATCTGGGCCAGCTGGCTGGTCAGTTGCTCGCGTTCCCGTGCCAGCGCCGGGCTTTCGGTTTCGCCATCGGCGGGCGGCTCGGGAAGCGCCGCGATCTGGTTGCGCAGCGTGGTGATGCGCACCTTGTTCTCGTCGCTCGCCGCCGCGAACTCCGCCCGCCAGCCGTCGATCTCGTCGCGCAGCCCTTCGAGCACCTCGTCCGAGGCCCGGCCCGCTTCCAGCGCCCGTTCGGCCCGCGCGGCCACCTGCGACCACGCGTCATAATCCGGCGCGCCATCGGGGGGCTCGATCCCCTGCATCATCTGCTCGGCGGCGGACACGGTGGGATCGTCGACGATCGGCGCGTCGATTTCGGGTTCGGGGGCCGGGTTCTCCTGTCCGGCGGTGTCCTGCGCGGTGGCGAGGACCACGCTCACACACAGCGCGGCGAGCGCCAGCCAGAGTGTTTGGGCGGTCCGCTGGATCATGCGTCCTCGAACACCGTCGGCAGGTCGCGGGGCTCGCGGGCGAGGAACGCGGGCACCGGCAGGCCTTTGTCGCGCAGGAACTCGGCATTATAGAGCTTGGCCTGATAGCGCGTGCCATAGTCGCACAGGATCGTGACGATGGTTTTGCCCGGCCCCATTTCACGCGCCATCTGCACCGCGCCCGCCATGTTGATCGCCGACGATCCGCCGACGCACAGGCCTTCGTGTTCGAGCAGGTCGAACGCATAGGGCAGCGCCTCGGCATCGGTGGCGCGGTATGCCATGTCGGGGGTGAAGCCTTCGAGGTTCGCGGTGATGCGCCCCTGCCCGATCCCCTCGGTGATCGACGAGCCTTCCGAGGCGAATTCGCCCGTGGTGTAGTAGCTGTAAAGTGCCGCGCCCTCGGGGTCGACGATGGCGGCCTTCACGCCCTTGGGCTGAAGCGCCATGCCAAGGCCCGCAAGCGTGCCGCCGGAGCCGACAGCACAGACCACGCCATCAACCTTACCGTCGGTCTGGTCCCAGATCTCCGGCCCGGTGGTTTCGATATGCGCCTGACGGTTCGCCACGTTGTCGAACTGGTTGGCCCAGATCGCGCCCTTGGGGTCGGTCTTGGCGATCTCGGCGGCCAGCCGGCCCGAGTATTTCACGTAGTTGTTCGGGTTCTTGTAAGGCACCGCCGGCACTTCGACGAGTTCCGCACCGGCGATGCGGATCATGTCCTTCTTTTCCTGGCTCTGCGTTTCGGGGATCACGATGATGGTGCGAAAGCCCATGGCGGCGCCGACCAGCCCGATGCCGATCCCGGTGTTGCCCGCCGTCCCCTCGACGATGGTGCCGCCGGGGGCCAGCTCACCGCGCGCGATGGCGTCGCGGATGATGAACAGCGCGGCGCGGTCCTTGACCGACTGGCCGGGGTTCATGAACTCGCATTTTCCGTAGATGTCGCAGCCCGTCTCTTCGGACACTTTTTTCAGCTTCACCAGCGGGGTGTTCCCGATCAGATCCACCAGATCCTTGCGCGTGTCCATGAGCCTGCCTTTTTATGTCGTCACATTCCATCTTCTTGGTATGTGACCGGGGGGCGGGTATCAAGCATCCCCGCGCAATCGTGCGCGGTTGAGTGCCAGCCAATAGGCCGAGGTGACGAGCGGCCCCGCCGCCACTTCGCCAGTCTCGACCAACCGCATGAAGTGATCGAAGGATATGACGTGCGAGCGGATGTCCTCCGCCTCGCTCGCCAGCCCCGCGACGGTGCCATCCTTGGCCGACAGATCGGCCTCGGCCACGTAGGCATAGATGAACTCGGTCACCGCGCCCGGGCTGGGATAATGCCCACTGACGTAATGCAGCTTGGTGACGTTCAGATCGGCCTCTTCCAGCGCCTCGCGCCGGGCCGTCGTTTCGACCGTCTCTCCGGGGTCGACGCGGCCCGCGATGGGTTCCAGCAGCCAAGGCTTCGGATCGCCGCGCATATAGGGCCCCATGCGGAACTGCTCGACCAGCAGGACGGTATCGGCCACCGGATCGTAGGGCAGCACCGTCACCGCATCGCCCATGCGAAAGGCCGCGCGGGTCACAGGCGCGCTCATCGTGCCGTTGAAACGGCGGAACGTCAGATCGACCTCGCCCACGGCGAAATAGTCGACATAGGGCTGGCGGGTGGCGAGCACATCGATGTCGGCGGACGTGTCCATGTCCGAGCGCAGCGTGGCGGGAAGCGACGCCTCGGCCCGCACCCGCGCCGCAGCCCGAAGCCGGATGAGCGGCATCCGCGCGGCAAGTTCGGCCCCGGTGATCCGGCCGAAATATCCCATCGCCTCGCGCGCCGCCGCGGCCCAGAGCGGCGCGTGCAAATCGGCCCAGTCCGACAAGCGCCAAGCCACGCCGGGCCGCGCATCGTGATCGGGCTGAAACCGCAACGCTTTCCGGGTCTCGCCCCCCGAGGTCACGTCGACCTCAATCAGGTCATAGCCGAACCCGCCCTCGAAAAAGTCCAGTCTCGCACGATGGGTGTCGGTTAGACCGTCGAGGATCAGACCATCGGCCTGCGCGCCCGGCGTGGGCACCAGCATGGGATAGTCCTGCCCCTCGACCCAATGGGTCCGGTAGTCGCTCAGACAGGCGGGCACAGCCGCAACAACGGATGCGTCCCCCAGCACCACGTCGCGCAGGGCATCATGGCACAGGGTGCCGAAAACGAAGATCGGAAGGTCGCTCACCGTGTCCGCCGTGCGACCCAGTTGGTGATGAAGCCGACCAGCACGCCGCCCAGAAGCGTGGCGACGATCACGTCGGGCTGCGCAACCCGGATGCCGTAATCCATCATCGCTTCGAACACGCCGGCGACCGCCTCCATCACCGTGCGGTAGGAATTGCGCAAGGCCCGCGTCAGCATCAGGTCCGAGGCGAAGATGAACATGGTCAGGAAGGCCTGCACGATCGACGAGGTCAGCCCAATCGCAACCGGGTTCCCCTTGCCCTTTTGCAGCTTCGGTCCGGTAAAGAACCAGCCGACGATCAGCCCCATCGCAGCCGCGACCGGGTGCAGCCACGTAAGCGGCGTGCCTTCGTCGAAATAGGGCCGCGTCAGTTCCGAGACGCCGACGCCAAGCACGGCAAGCAGGATCGCGGCCACGAGACCCGCGAAGGTCGGCAGTCGTCTGGCATTCATCCGGGCCATGTCTGGCTCCTCAGGCGGGTTTTCCCACGGTGACCTGCACCACGTCGCAGTTGCCGGTGTGGAACGCCGCGGCGCAGCCTGCAAGGTAGAAGTTCCACATCCGCCGGAACCTGTCGTCGAACCCCATGGTCTGAATCTGGTCCCATTTCGCGTTGAACGTATCGAACCAGCGCCTGAGCGTCACGCTGTAGCTTTCCCCGAACGCGATCTGGTTGCGAAACGCGAGTCCCGCCTTGTCGATCTCGGCCCGCAGCACCGTCTTCGAGGGCAGCATCCCACCCGGAAAGATGTATTTCTGGATGAAATCGACGCCCTTGCGATAACGTTCATAGCGCCGTTCGGTCAGCGTGATGATCTGGAGCGTCGCCTGCTTGCCGGGCTTCAGGCACTTCTTCAGCGTCTCGAAATAGACCGGCCAGTATTTCTCGCCCACCGCCTCGAACATCTCGATCGAGGCGATGCCGTCGTATTGGCCGGTTTCGTCGCGATAGTCCTGAAGCTTGATCGTCACCCGGTCGGAAAGCCCGGCCTTTTCAATGCGATCCACGGCATAATTGAACTGTTCCTGACTGATGGTCAGGCAGGTCACCTGTAGCCCACGCTCTTTCGCGGCATATTCGGCGAAACCGCCCCAGCCGCACCCGATCTCGAGCACATGATCGCCGGGCTGCGCGCCCATCTCGTCGATCATGCTGGCGTATTTCTGTTCCTGAGCCTTTTCAAGGCTTTCCTGCCCGGTCTTGAAGTAGGCGGAACTGTAGGTCATCGTGTCGTCAAGCCAAAGCGTGTAGAAATCGTTGCCCAGATCGTAATGGGCCGAGATGTTCTTTTTCGCCTGCTTCTTGGTGTTGCGTTGCAGCCAGTGGCGGAACCGTTCGTAGGCGCGAATGATACCACCGCCGTTGAAGCCCGCGTAAAGCACATCGTTCCCGTCCTGAATGAAGTCGAGGAAGGATTGCAGGTCGGGCGTCGACCAGCCGCCTTCGATGTAACTGTCGCAAAAGCCCAGATCGCCCTCGCGCACAAGGCGGGCGAAGACGTCGTCGGAATGGATATGCACCTCGGCCACATGCCCGGGTTCCTTCCCCTCGGCGCGGAACGTCCGGCCATCGGGCATCACGAAATCGACACGGCCCTTGCCGATTTTCTGAGCGATGAAGAAGACCTGCGGAAAATAGCGGGGCAAGTCAGATTGCCCCTTGGTCGAGGTGTGGATCATTCGGTCGTCCCTGTCTTTTTGGATAGGTGAGCGGATTTTTCCCGCTCTCGCAAGGGTTTCTTAACTGTCTGAGGCTTTCGGACGCGCCTCGTATGCGGCGAGCGCGGCTTCGCGCCCCTCCTTCAAACCCACGACAGGTTCGCGCGGATAGTTTCCGCCCGGCTCCATTTTCCAGCTTCTCGGGATCGCCTCGAAATAGTCGGTGGCGGTTTCGGGCGGGCTGGTCTGACCCTCTGCGATCCAGCGTTTCTGATAGGTGCCCTTGGGGTCGAACTTCTCGCCCTGCGTCTCGGGGTTGAAGACGCGGAAATAGGGGGCCGCGTCCGGGCCGCAGCCCGCCACCCACTGCCAGCCCATCGCGTTCGAGGCCGGGTCCCAGTCGGTCAGGCAATCGTCGAACCACGCCTGCCCCACGCGCCAGTGGATCATGCAGTGCTTGGTCAGGTAACTCGCCACGATCATGCGGGCGCGGTTGTGCATGTAGCCGGTGACATACATCTCACGCAGCGCCGCATCGACGAAGGGCACGCCCGTCCGCCCCTGCTTCCACGCCTTGACCTCGGCCAGTCGTTCATCCTCGCGCCATGGAAAGTCATCCCACCCCTCGCGCCAGTTCTCGGTCAGCATCTGGGGGAAGTGGTAAAGCAGATGATAGGCGAACTCGCGCCAGACCACCTCTTTCAGGTAATGCTCGGCCCCCGCCTTGCCCGCGTCCATCGCCCGCGCCCCGGCGGCCCAAAGCTGGCGCGGGGAAATCTCGCCATAGGTCAGGTATTCCGACATCCGGCTGGTCGCATCTTCGGCCGGCAGATCGCGGTCGGCCTTGTAGGCATCGATCTTGTGCGCCACGAACGACCCGAGGCGCGATGTCGCCGCGCGTTCGCCCGGATTGCAGTATTTCGCCAGCACCCCGGCCCCACGGTTCATATCCGCGCCAAGCGCCCAGTCCGCCAGATCGTCGCTGTCGGGCCAGCTCTCAGGCCCGGTCAGGTCCGGCGTCGGCAGCGGGTCATCGACGTCGCGGTCCTTCACGGCGCGCCAGAACGGCGAGTAGACCTTGTAGGGCCCGCCCGTCTGCGTCTCGACCGTCCACGGCTCGAATATCAGGTGGCCGGGGTGGCTTTCGGCCACGATACCCGCCTCCTTGAGCGCGGATTTCACATCCGTATCCCGTTCGATCGCTTCCGGGTCGTATAGCCGGGACCAATGCACTTCGGTCGCCCCGGTCTCTTCGATCACCTCGCGCAACACGTCGCGCGCGTTGCCGCGCCGCAGGATCAGTTTCAGGCCGCGCTCTTCCAGTGCCTCGGAAAACACCCGCAGCCCCTCGCCCAGCCGCCATTTCGCGGCGGCACCCAGGCCATCGACGGACTGGTCGCGGATGAACAGGGGAATGACGAGGCCGGCCTTGGCGGCAGCACACAGGGCGGGATGGTCGGACAGCCGCAGATCGCGGCGAAACCAGAGGATGACGGGTGAAGCACTCATGCAGGGTCTACGCCCCGTAACCCCGCCCGGTTCAACCGTTTTCGACGAAATCGCGGAACGCGTCCATGTTCTGACGGGTCTGCTTTCGGAACATCCCCGGCATCAGCGTCGCCATCACCCTGAGCATGAGGCTGCTGGGCCGGAATTCGCACAGCATCGACCACTCGGTGTTGCCCTCGTCGGTTTCCTCGAAGTGGTTTTCGTTGCGGTTCCACATGCCGTCGGCCTCGTAGATCGCGACGAAGCGGTCGGGGAGCGCGTTCTCTTCGATGGTTTCCACCATCTCGATGGTCCGGCTGCCCATCTGGTAGACGAGTTTCGACTTCGCGCCCGCCTGCCCCGGCGTGCCGGACAGATGCGTCATCGACACCAGCCCTTCCTGCCATTTCGCGAGGTTCTCGGGGTTGTCGAATTTCGCGATCACGCGGTCGCGGGACCGGTCGATGGTGGTTTGTTCGACATAACGCATGGCAGCCTCCGTTTGCGCCAGAGTGCGCGCATGATGTGGACTGTCAAGCGGTGTGAACCCCCGGCGACACGGGCCGCCGGGGGCTTGGGTCACTCTGCGGCCAGAGCCTCTTTCACCGTCGTGCGCTCGGATGCCAGACCCTTCCAGATCGCGTAGCACATGAGCAGCAGGATGATCGTGAACGGCAGGCCGGTGGAGATCACCATCGCCTGTAGCGATGACAACCCACCCCCGACAAGGAGCGCGATGGCGACGGCCCCCTCGAAGGTGCACCAGAACACGCGCTGCGGGACAGGCGCATCGACCTTGCCGCCCGCCGTGATCGTGTCGATGACCAGCGAACCGGAGTCCGACGAGGTCACGAAGAACACGATGACGAGCACGATCCCGATGGTCGAGGTGATCGCGGTAAGCGGCAGGCCCTGAAGCATCGCGAAGAGCGACAGTTCCGGCTTGTAGCTGTCGATCACGTTCGCCTTCACCGCCGAGGCTTCCGGGCTCGCCACCATATCGGCGATGGCGGAGCCGCCGAAGGTCGCCATCCAGAACACGCAGACGAGCGACGGGATGATGAGAACGCAGGTGACGAACTCGCGCACCGAACGACCACGGCTCACGCGGGCGATGAACATGCCCACGAACGGTGACCAGGAAATCCACCAGGCCCAGTAGAACGCGGTCCAGCCTTCGCGGTAGCCGTCATCCGTCCGTCCGATCGGGTTCGACAGGGGAATGATCTCCTGAAAATACCCGAGAAGCCCGGTGAAGAAGTTGCCGAACACCTGCACGACGCCCGCCGTGATGACCACGAAGAGCAGGAGCGCGACCGCGACCACCATGTTGATCTCGGACAGGATCTTGACGCCCCCGTCGAGACCCCGAAGCACCGAGACGAGCGCGATGGCCGTGATCCCGCAGATCAGGATGACCTGAACCGTGGTGTTGACCGGCACGCCGTAGACGAAGCCGAGGCCCGCATTGGCCTGCTGTGCGCCGATGCCCAGCGAGGTCGCCAGACCGAAGAGCGTGGCAAACACCGCGAGCACGTCGATGATGTGGCCCCACCAGCCCCAGACACGGTCGCCGAGGATCGGGTAAAAGGCCGAGCGGATCGAAAGCGGCAGGCCCTTGTTGTAGCTGAACAATGCCAGCGACAGCGCCACGACCGCGTAGATCGCCCAGGGATGCAAGGCCCAGTGATAGGATGTGGCGGCTAGCGCCATCCGTTTCGCCTCGGCCACGTTCTCGGGGATGAGGGCGCCGTCTTCGGTGAAGGGACGCACGGCGCCGAGCGGCTCGTCACCCCAAGGCGTGCCGAAGTAATAGGCCGGTTCCAGCACCCCGAAGAACATCAGGCCGATGCCCATGCCGGCGGCGAACAGCATGGCGAACCAGCCGGCGTAGCCGTAGTCCGGCTTGGCGTCGACGCCGCCGAGGCGCACGTTGCCGAGGGGCGTCACGATGAGCAGAAGGCAGAAGATCACGAAGATATTGGCCGCCGACAGGAAGAACCAGTCGAAGCCCGACGTGAGATAGGCCCTCAGACCCACATCGCAGAACGCGCCCGCTTCGCATCCCTCGACTGCCGAGGCATCGACGCCCGAGAAGAAGTTCGCGGTCGTCGTCGGCGCGATGAAGGCGAACAGCACGAACGCCACGATCGCAAGGCCGGAGATCAGGAAGACCGGGTTGTGGATGTCGAACCCGAAGGGCCCGATCGAGGACTCGATATTGTCCTGCCCGATCTCGTATTCGGTTTCGATCACGTCGGCATGACCCGTTGGTTGGGGTATGCCCTGATCGTCGGTTGTTTCCGTCATGTGTTATCCTTCCTGTTCGCTTAGGCGCCGCGCACGACCATGACCGAGACCTTGGCATGGCCCGCGATCTTGCCGCCGTTCGACGGCCAGATGTAGTCCATCAGCCCCGGCACGTGGCTTTGCATGACCACGAGGTCGGCCCCGGTTTCGTCCACCGCTTTCAGCAGCGCATCGTCCATTTCGGTCGTCGGATCATGCGACGTCATCGCGTGATGTTTGGTCCGGACCCCGTGCAATTCACCTTGCGAGGCCGCGAATTCCCCCAGTTTCTGCGCGAATTCCTCGGGGTTGTGCCCGAGGCTGCCCGGGGTCGATGCGCCGACGGCGACATATGTGACGTCGCAGTCGTAAAGTTTGGCGAGGTCGGCCGTCACCTTGAGCGCATGTTCCAGCCCCTCCAGATGACCCAGATCGACCGGCGCCATGATGTGTTTGAACATGGTCCCCCTTCTCCGTGCAGGTCGGGACCCTAGGGCGCCGCCCGCATCTTCTTGACGTTTCGGGGGGCGATGCGGCGTCTCCGCAACGCGTCCGCCCGTAAGTGAAGGTTAACGTAGGATATGGATTTCGCAAACGAGTTTCCCCATTTACGACATCGGCGTCGCAAACAGGCGATCAAGCGACGCTGGCGCAGGCCGAAACGGCACGGGCCGGATGTCGGGCGCGGCGGCGAGTGCCGAATCGAGGGGCCGATTCCCGGCGGCGTGGCGGCCTGCCCCATGCCCCGCCACCCGATCCAGACCCTCACCACGTCCGGCCCGCCAAGGCCGCCATTCAGGCGCAGTCGTCCGCGACCATCAGGAATGCCGCCTCGTCGCCCCACTTTGATCGCGCGAATTCGAACCGGAATCCGCACCGGATTTCGCCCGCACCCCCTTCTCAAACCCCAAGGTCCGACCTATATCTGTCCTGTCCCTTCGGGGACTATGGGCATAAACGCGCTCGTAATAAGCGGATCGGACCCGGGGGCGGTACCCGGCGGCTCCACCAAACACCCGTCGTTGGGGGGACATGGGGCCGAAACAGGATCGACGAACGTGTAAAGGTGTTGCTTTGTCCCGGTGAGATACCACCGTTATCGGTTCACAATGCATAATTGCCAACGACAATCGTGCTCCGATCGCTCTGGCTGCCTAAGCAGTCCGAAAGATCGAAATTTAAGCCCTTGCGCCTAGCAGCGTAAGGCGGGGTTCGCAGGTACCTGGCAACAGAAACCTGCACTAATCCCCCATCACGAACGCTCTTGCGCCGCTCACGGGTTGCTGGCCCTATCGCGCCATGCAGCCACCCAGCCTAAGCCACCTGATCCGCACCTTCGCCAAGATCGGCCTTCTGTCCTTCGGCGGGCCGGTGGCGCAGATCGGCGTCATGCACCGCGAACTCGTCGACAGGCTGGGCTGGCTGAGCGAGGCGCAGTTCACCCGCGCCCTGTCCTTCGCCATGCTCCTGCCTGGACCCGAGGCGATGCAGCTCTGCACCTACGCGGGATGGCGTCTGCGGGGAACGCTGGGCGGGCTGATCGCCGGGGCGCTTTTCGTGCTGCCCGGTGCGGTCGCCATGGCGCTCATCACGCTGGCCTACCTGCGCTGGGGCGGTCTGCCGGGGGTCGAACCGGCGTTCATGGGCATCAAGGCCGCCGTGATCGTGGTGGTGGCCACGGCGCTTGCCCGGCTGGCGCGCAAGGTTCTGACCACATGGAGGGCCCGCGCCCTCGCCCTCGCCGCCTTCATCGCCCTCGCCCTGTTCTCGCTTCCGTTTCCCGTGGTCGTCCTCGTCGCCGCGCTTACTGGCGCGGCCTTCGGCAGCGGAACGGTGGAGCATGTGGCGGCCCCGGCGCCCGTCGGGCGCAGCGTCAGGACGGCAGCATTCTGGGCTTTACTCTGGCTCGCACCGCTCGCGATCCTCTGGCTGATCGGCGCAGAGCATCTTGCCCAGATCACCGCCTTCTTCTCGCGCCTCGCGATCTTCAGCTTCGGCGGCGCTTATGCCGCACTCGCGTGGATGGCGCAGGCGCTGGTCGAAACGCAGGGCTGGCTCACCCCCGACCAGATGGTCGACGGGCTGGGGCTGGCCGAGACGACGCCCGGCCCCCTGATCCTCGTCACCCAGTTCGCGGGGATGGTCGCCGCCGCCCCGATGGGCACCGGAGCGGCCCTTGGCGCAGGCGTGCTGACGCTCTGGGCGGTATTCGCGCCCTGCTTCGGCCTCGTCTTCACGCTCTCCCCGCATCTGGACCGGCTCACGGCGCATCCCCGGCTGGCCGCCGGACTGAGCGCCGTCAGCGCGGCGGTCGTCGGCGTCATCGCCGCCCTCGCGCTGTATTTCGCACGCCATTTCCTGTTTCAAAACGGTCAGTTAACGCCCGGCGATCTGTCATGGGTCGCGGTCGGGCTGACGGTGCTGGCGGCGGTCTTTCTCACGCTCTTCCGCCTGCCGCTTCCCCTCGCCCTCGTGCTTCTGGCGGGGGCCGGATGGCTCACCGGCATGGTCCCATGAAATGTGAACACGCCGCCTTTTCATCCCATCCGAATCCCGTATGGTGAGGGCAGGAGACCATGGGAACCAATATGTCGCGGTCCATCGACTACGGAAACCTGATGCACGACGCCATGCGCAGCCTGATCCGTCAGGTCCTGTCCGACGTGGCCGAAAACGGGCTGCCCGGTGCGCATCATTTCTTCATCACCTTCGACACGATGCACCCCGAGGTGGAACTGGCCGACTGGCTTTCGGACCGGTTTCCCGAGGATATGACGGTCGTCATGCAGCATTGGTTCGAGGATCTGGACGTCACCGAAGACGGGTTCGCGGTGACGCTGAACTTCGGCGACAACCCCGAACGCATGTACATCCCCTTCGACGCGATCCGCACCTTCGTCGACCCATCGGTGGAATTCGGTCTGCGGTTCGAAACGCAGGACGATGACGACGACGAAGACGACGATGTGGCCGATATCGAGGACGCGCCCGCGCGTCCGGTGCGCGAAGCGCGCGAGGCCGACAAGGGCAAATCCGCGCCCAAGGACGCCGAGGTCGTGAGCCTCGACAGCTTCCGCAAGTAAGCCGTCACAAAACCTTCAGCCCGCCGACACGGGCGCGTTACGCAACTGTCGTCTCTCTCCCCCAGCCAACAGGGGGATCCCATGTCGAACGTCACGCTTTTTCTGAAAGAGACCCTGCGCAAACCTGGCGAAGTGGTCGCCATCGCGCCCTCGTCACAGGCGGTGGGCCGCAAGATGACCCGCGGTCTGGAAAACGTGCGCGGCCCCATCGTCGAAATCGGGCCGGGCACCGGCAGCTTCACCCGCGAAATCCTCATGCGCGGCGTGCATCCGTCGCGCCTGACGCTGCTTGAGACGAACGAGAACTTCTGCGCCATCCTGCGCGAGCGCTTCCCCGGCGTGCGCGTGCTCAACCGCCCGGCGCAGGACATCCAGAAGATCGGCCTGACCGGCATCGGCGCGGTCGTCTCGGGCGTCCCCGTGCTGGCGCGTCCCCAGATCCAGCGCGAGGTGGTGGGCCGCGCGCTGGACGTGATGGCGCCGACCGGCTGGTTCAGCCAGATCACCTATTCCCCCCGCGCCCCCATCGGGACGGCGATGCAGGCGGAACTGGGTGTTACCGCTACCTATCGCGGCATGGTCTGGGCCAACCTGCCGCCCGCCCACGTCTTTGCATTCCATCGTATACAGCATTGACGTTGATCCTTGCGAAACACTTGGTATGAAGGCGCCAGATTCCATTCGGAGGCGCTTTTGACATGACCGAGACCCGCACAGAAACCGACAGCTTCGGCCCGCTCGAAGTGCCCAGCGACAAGTATTGGGGTGCACAGACCCAACGCTCGCTCATGAACTTCCCCATCGGCTGGGAAAAGCAGCCCGTCGCCATCGTGCGCGCGCTCGGCGTCATCAAAAAGGCCTGTGCGCAGGCCAACACCAAAGCGGGCGCGATGGATGCCAAGATCGGTGAGGCCGTCATTCAGGCCGCCGGCGAAGTGATCGAGGGCAAGTTCGACGACAACTTCCCGCTCGTGGTGTGGCAGACCGGGTCGGGCACCCAGTCGAACATGAACGCGAACGAGGTCATCGCGAACCGTGCCATCGAAATCCTCGGCGGCGTGATCGGATCGAAAGACCCGGTGCATCCGAACGATCACTGCAACATGGGCCAGTCCTCGAACGATACCTTCCCGACGGCCATGCATATCGCCACCGCCATGTCGGTGCGCGACGTGCTGCTGCCCGGGCTGGAAAAACTCGCCGCCGGGCTGGAAGCCAAGCGCGACGAGTTCAAGGACATCATCAAGATCGGGCGCACGCACACGCAGGACGCGACGCCGCTGACGCTGGGTCAGGAGTTCTCGGGATACGCCCAGATGATCCGCAACGGGATCGAGCGTATCAAGCTGGCCATGCCGGGGATCTATGAATTGGCGCAGGGCGGCACTGCCGTCGGCACCGGCCTCAACACCCGCCCCGGCTGGGGCGAAGAGGTCGCGGCGAACATGGCCGAGATCACCGGCCTGCCCTTCGTCACCGCGCCCAACAAGTTCGAGGCGCTTTCGGCCCACGACGCCATGGTGTTCCTGTCGGGCGCCATCGCGACCACGGCGGGCGCGGCCTACAAGATCGCCAACGACATCCGGTTCCTGGGCTCCGGCCCCCGCTCGGGTCTGGGCGAGCTCATCCTGCCGGAGAACGAACCCGGCTCGTCGATCATGCCCGGCAAGGTGAACCCGACCCAAGCCGAGGCGCTGACGCAGGTGGCGGCGCATATCATGGGCAACGACGCGGCGATCAAGTTCGCAGGTTCGCAGGGCCACTTCGAGCTCAACGTCTACAACCCGATGATGAGCTACAACCTGCTCCAGTCGATCCAGCTTCTGGGCGACGCGGCGGACAGCTTCACCGAGCGGATGCTGATGGGCATTCAGGCCAACGAGGCGCGCATCGACAAGCTGATGAAAGAAAGCCTGATGTTGGTCACGGCGCTGGCCCCTACCATCGGCTACGACAACGCGACCAAGGTGGCCAAGACCGCGCACAAGAACGGCACGACCCTGAAGGAAGAGGCCATCGGCCTTGGCTTCGTGGACGAAGAGACCTTCGACCGCGTGGTGCGGCCCGAGGATATGATCGGTCCCAAGGACTGATCGTTTCGACCAGACCGCTAACGGCGCGACCCACCCGGGCCGCGCCGTTTTCTTTTGTCCGTCTGGCACCTTGACGGGCGAGGTGGTAGTCGGACGGGGAACAGTTCACGGACCCGAAACGTGCTCCTCCTCACCATCTGGCCTCTCTTCGCGCTGATCTGCTTGGGCTTCGTCCTGTCGCGGCGCGGGTTTCCCGATGCCGGCTTCTGGCCGGCGGCGGAACGGATCAACTACTTCGTCCTGTTCCCTGCGCTGCTCGTGCGCAACCTCGCGGGCGCGCCGCTGGACGATCCGGACATTCTGCGGCTGGGCGGTGCGATGGTCGCGGTGATCCTCATGGCCTTCGCCGCCCTGAGCCTGATCCGCCTCGTCCGCCCCATGCCCGCCGCCCGCTTCGGCCCGACGGTTCAGGGTGTCATCCGGTTCAATACCTATCTTGGCCTCGCCGTGACCTCGGCGCTCACCGGGCCGGCGGGGCTGGAACGCGCGGCGGTCTGCCTTGCCATCGGCGTGCCATTGGTGAACGTGCTGTCGATCATGGCGCTGACCGAGGGCAGCGCGTTTCGCAACCCGCGCCTGATGTTGCGCACGGTGTTCGCTAACCCCCTGATCCTCGCCTGCATCGTGGGTATCGCGCTGGCCCTTCTGGGCACCGGCCTTCCTTTCGGCATCGAAAGCTTCCTGACCCTGATCGCACAGGCCAGCCTGCCTCTGGGGCTTCTGTGCGTCGGCGCGGCGCTCCGGCCCTCGGCGCTCGGTCAGGACGGGCTCGCCCTGACCGGCACCCTCGCCCTACGCCTGTTGGCGATGCCCGCACTCGCCTGGCTGATTGCGGGCGTGATCGGCCTCGGCACCACCGAGACGCTGGTCCTCACCGTGTTCGCGGCGATCCCCACGGCGCCGACCGCCTTTGTGCTGACCCGCCAACTGGGCGGCGACGGCACCTATATGGCCGGCCTCATCACCGCGCAGACCATGGCGGCGGTCGTCACGATCCCGGTCATGTTGGCACTTCTCGGACTGGCCTGACGCCCGCCCCTTCTCTGTTTCAAGAAACCTCGGGGGTGGGACGCATTCCCCGAATGCGTCCAAGGGGGCTGGCCCCCTTTCCCCGCTTACCGCCCCTCGAACGAGGCTTTCCGTTTCTCGCGAAACGCCAGCACACCTTCCTTGAAGTCGCGAGTCTGCCCGCATTTGCCCTGCAACTTCGCCTCCAGCGACAATTGCGTATCCAGATCGTTCTCAAGCGACGCCCGCATCGCGGTCTTAACCGCGCGGTAGGCCTGCGTCGGACCGGCGGCGAGCTGTTCGGCGCGCGCGCGCCAGCCCGCCTCGAACGTGTCGTCGTCGAACACTTCCCAGATCATGCCCCAGTCGGCGGCCTGCTCGGCCTCGATCTTCTCGGCGAAAAGCGCGGCCCCCATCGCGCGCGGCAGGCCGACCTGACGCGGCAGCGCCCAGGTGCCGCCCGCGTCGGGGATCAGCCCGATCCGGGTGAAGGCCTGAAGGAAATAGGCCGAACGGGTCGCGATCACCACGTCAGCAGCCAGCGCGAGGCTCGCCCCCGCCCCCGCCGCCGGGCCGTTGACGGCGGCGATCACCGGCACCGGCACCGTGGCGATGGCCCGGATCACCGGCTCGTATTCGTCGCGCAGCACGCGTTCCAGATCGACCGCCGCCGCCGTCGACCCCTCGCCCAGATCCTGACCCGAGCAAAAGGCCGCACCGGCCCCGGTCAGCACGATGACGCGCGCCGTGGTCCCGGCCCGTTTCAGCGCCTCGGCCAGTTCGGCGCGCATCTGCGGCGTGAGAGCGTTCATCTTGTCGGGGCGGTTGAGCGTGATCGTCGCGATGCCGCCGGCAAGGTCATAGAGAATCGTATCGTACTGCATTCCGGGCCTCCTCGGTTGCGGGAAGACTAGAGCCTGAGGTCCGGTTGGAAAGGGGAACGCAACGACAGGCACCCGAATTCGGATGCAAAACCCGCAGCGGGTTTCGCCGCTGTCAGCGGTTCAGGAGTTCGTCGAGCCGTGCCTGCTCCGCGTCAGACAGACCATCCGCCCCCGGCGCTTTCGCCGTCGAACGCCCGCGCAGATAGATGATCGCGCCAGCTGCCGCGATGAGGAACAGCGCGGGGCCCGCCCCCCAAAGCAGAATATTGGCCCCGCCGGTCGTGGGCTTCATCAGGACGTACTCGCCGTAGCGGTCGACCACGAAGTCGATCACCTCGTCGTTCGTATCGCCCGCCACCAGACGCTCGCGCACCAGCAGCCGCAGGTCGCGCGCGATCGCGGCATTGGATTCGTCGATATTCTCGCCCCGGCAGACCACGCACCGCAGTTCCGCCGAAATCGCGCGGGCGCGGGCCTCCATCGCCGGATCGTCGAGCACCTCGTCCGGGTTCACGGCGAGCGCCGGGGCGGCGGCAAGGATCAGGGCGAGGATCAGTCGCTTCATTCCGCAGGCACCCCCTGAACGGGTTTCTGTTTCGCGGCCCCGGCGGCGACGCGGTAACGGCGGTCCGACAGGCTCAGAAGTCCACCCAACGCCATGATGAGTGAACCGGCCCAGATCCAGTTGGCGAAGGGTTTGATGAAGGTGCGCACGGCATACCCGCCACTGTCCTGCGGATCGCCGATCACCACGTAGATGTCGCGCCAGAAACCGTTGTCGATGGCCGCTTCGGTCGTCGGCATCGCCTGCACCGGATAAACCCGTTTCTCGGGTTGCAGCAGGGCGACCTCTTCCCCGTTTTTCGAGACGACGATATCGGCGGTGGTCGACAGGTAGTTCGGCCCCTCGACCTGCCGGATCTCGCGGATCATCAGCGTCAGGTCCGCGACCTCGAAGGGTTCGGCGGAATTGGCGACGCGGATGTCCTCGACCTGCCACGCCATCAGCCCCGAAATGCCCATGAAGATGACGCCGAGCCCGGCATGGGCGGTCACGCGGCCCCAATCGGCGCGTGGCAGGCGCAGCATCCGTCCGAAGCGCCCCGACACCGGGCCGCGGCCAAGCCGGGACCACAGGTCCGTGGCCGCCCCGCCCACCAGCCAGACGCCAAGCAAAAAGCCCACCGGGCCAAGGATTGTGCGCTCGGTCTGGATCGACCAGGCCAGCAGCGCGACCGCGACGGCAAGCACCATCGCCGGCACCAGCGGGCGCACCAGTTTACCCAGCTTCGCGCGCTTCCAGGGCATCAGCGCCCCGAACGGCAGGATGATCGCCAGCACGACCATGAAGGGCGTGAACGCGGCCTCGAAGAACGGCGCGCCGACCGACAGTTGGCGATCGAAGAACATCTCGGCCACCAGCGGCCAGATCGTCCCGATGAAGACGACGATGGCCGACACCGCAAGCAGGATATTGTTGAACACCAGCGCCGATTCCCGGCTCACCATCCCGAAGATGCCCTTGGCCTCCATCGCGCTGGCCCGAACGGCGAACAGCGTCAGCGCACCGCCGGTGAAGACGCCGAGGATCATCAGGATGAACACCCCCCGCTCGGGATCGTTCGCGAAGGCATGGACCGAGGTAATGACGCCCGACCGGACGAGGAACGTGCCGATCAGCGAGAAGCCGAAGGCCAGAATGGCGAGCAGAATGGTCCAGCTTTTCAGCGCCTCGCGCTTTTCGACCACGATGGCCGAGTGGAGCAGCGCGGCGGCGAAGAGCCACGGCATGAACGACGCGTTCTCGACAGGGTCCCAGAACCAGAAGCCGCCCCAGCCCAGCTCGTAATAGGCCCACCACGACCCCAGCGCGATGCCGATGGTCAGAAAGATCCACGCGGCCAGCGTCCACGGGCGGACCCAACGGGCCCATGCCGCGTCCACCCGCCCCTCGATCAGGGCGGCGACCGCGAAGGAGAACGCCATCGAAAGGCCGACGTAGCCTAGATAGAGAAACGGCGGATGGAACGCCAAACCGGGGTCTTGCAGAAGCGGGTTCAGGTCCTGCCCGTCGAACGGCGGCTGCGCGAGGCGCAGGAACGGGTTGGACGTGAGCAGGATGAAGGCCAGAAACGCGACGCCGATCGACGCCTGAACCGCAAGGGCGCGCGCCTTGAGCTTCGGGGGAAGACCGCCGCCGAACCAGCTCGCCATTGCGCCGAACAGGGCCACGATCAGCACCCACAGAAGCATGGACCCCTCGTGATTCCCCCACACGCCCGAAATCTTGTAGAGCATCGGTTTCGCGCTGTGCGAATTGAGCGCCACCAGCCGGACCGAGAAATCCGAGTTCACGAATGAATAGGTGAGCGCCGCGAAGCTCGCCGCGATCAACAGGAATTGGAGCGAGGCCGCCGGAACCGCCATCGCCATCCAACCCGACCACCCTTTTTGCGCCCCGACGAGGGGCACGACTGTCTGCACGATCGCCACGCCGAAGGCGAGCACCAGTGCCAAATGTCCAAGCTCTGCAATCATGCGATGTTTCTAATGTGTTTTGCCTGCCCCGCCAATCGCCTGCGCGCGCATGTCGCGCATTTGTCACCGGCAGAGTTCTGCCGGACTGTCCCTGCGGCATGGGCGGCACGATGCCAAATTTCCTGATCCCGAAATGGAACACGGGACATCCCGCAGCATTGGGCCCACACGAGCGACGGGACAGTTGACCAGCACGCGGGCACGAGCACCCGCAAAACGACAAACCTGAAGGAGGTCACATGCACCGCTTTGTCAAAACCACGGCCCTTGGACTGGGTCTCGCCATCGGCGCCACCGCAACCGCCGCCACCGCCGGCGACTTCGACGGCTTCTACCTGGGCGGCTACGCCTCGGGCGATTTCTTCACCAACCCCAACACCTACGGTTTCGGCGCGCAGGCCGGTTACCTCTACGAGTTCACGCCGGGCGGCTATGCCGGTTTCGAAGCCGACGCCTATTTCCCGAGCGGCAGCGCGAACATCTACACCGGCGCCGCGCGTCTTGGTTACGACTTCGGTTCGCCCTTCATGGCCTATGCCAAGATCGGTGCCGGTGCGGACCAGACCGGCACGCGCCTGTGGACCATCGGCGGCGGCGGCCAGTACGACATCGGCAACGGTGCCTCGCTGCGCCTCGGCATGGACCGGTATCAGGACTTCGCCGGCGGCGCGGCCGACTATGTCGCCAAGGCCGGTATCAACTACACGTTCTGATATCCGCCTATCGACACAATGTGAGAGCGGCAGGCTGGCCCTGCCGCTCTTTGCATGTCAGATTGTCGGTATGAAACGGATCGCCGCCCTTCTCGCCCTCTCCACGACGCTCATTCCCGCGTCGGGCTTTGCGCAGGACGGACAGGCGCGCGGTTCGAGCGAGCCGATTTTTTCATGGCCCGACAGGCCGTCCGTCACGGCACGCGAGGAATCGCTCACGAATCCGCGCTCGCGCGAGGCGAAACCCAATCGCGCACCACACAACCCATACGTGAAAGAGACTCCTGACGGCGACCTTGAATTCGGTATCGAGGGATACGTTTGGGCAGGCGTCGTGATGAAATTGTAGCCTTTTAACCACCCTTCGACACGTATTTGACAAGAAATAGACCTATTCCCTTTGCCGGTTTCGCCGTAACGCAGCATACTGGCGGTGACATGCGTGGGACAACTGCGCTTGAATCACAGGAGATAAAAATGGGCAGTACGATCAAGAAATTTGCCATGGCAGCTTCGGTTGCCGTTGCGTCGCTTGCGGGCGGCGCCGCTCAGGCACAATCCGCGTTCGACGGGTTCTACCTGGGTGCATTCATTCAGAACGATTTCGCCAAGGCGGCGGGTCTTGACGGTGCCGTCGGCGCTTGGGCCGGTTACAACTACGGTTTCGGAAACGGGTTCATCCTCGGTGCGGAAGCTGAAGTGCAGTACGACTGGGCCACGAGCCAGGTTCCGGCGGGTTCGGCCTTCACCGGCCTCGTGAACGCGCGTGCGGGCTATGCGACCGCGAGCGACTTCATGATCTACGCCAAGGGCGGTGCCGGCTTCATGTCCGGCGCGGGCTTCATCTACGACTTCGGCGCTGGTGCGGAATACGCGCTCGGCGGCAAGTACCTTGTGCGCGGCGAAGTCGTCCGCGTGATGGGTGCTGGTCTTGCCCGTCCGCGCACCGACTTCAAACTCGGCGTCGGCTACAGCTTCTGAGCTTTGTGATGAGGCCCCCTCGGGGGCCTCACACCACCACGAGGTATACGGCGATGGACAGCCCGACCGCTCCCGCGAGCGGCCAGAGAAAGTGCATCCCGTGATACCCGAAACTCCTCTGGATGACGGCGAAGTGTAGAACCGATCCGACGATCGGCAGGGCAAGCACGCCGAACATGCCCGGGTTCTGGTGCGCCCAGTCGGGTGACCCCGTGAGGTTGTAGACCCACCACCATCCCGCAAGGCACGCCATGCCGAACCAGCTGACCACCATCCCGATGGCGAGCGGCGTCGTCCGTTCGAACCAAAGCCACAGGAACGTGGCCGCGATCATCACGGCCATGAGCGCGATGGCCCCATAGACGATGTTCGCGACCGGCACGTAGC
Organism: Maritimibacter alexandrii; assembly: GCF_005871115.1. Classification (NCBI taxonomy): domain Bacteria; kingdom Pseudomonadati; phylum Pseudomonadota; class Alphaproteobacteria; order Rhodobacterales; family Roseobacteraceae; genus Maritimibacter; species Maritimibacter alexandrii. The sequence continues at coordinate 611,726 of NZ_SWKQ01000011.1, read as the reverse complement.
CCAACAGCAGGAACCCCGCCTCAAGCGCGAGGACGGTCAGAAAGATGAGGAAAATCGCCTGTTTCATGCCCAAGGACCTCTCGCACGGCATGGTCCAGTTCTCGTGCCGCCCGTTGATGCCGCTCCAACGCACGGTTGAATTCTCGCCCCGCCAGAAAGGCTCTGAGCGTGTGTCCGATTCTGCGCCAATGCCGGGTCACAGATCCCTGCCCCGGCTTGGAAGCCGCTCTCGGATGATGGTGGTGATCTCGATCAGGATCGCCGAGTTCTTGTCGAGCACGGCGCGCGTCGCCTGATCCTTCTGCACGTCGCGCCAGAGCAGGTAAAAGACGAGCAGAACCCAAGGCCCGTGATCCGTGAGGATCTGGAGCAGAACCTCACTGGCCATCCCGCCTCCACGCGTCGAGCGCCGGGTTCGGGTCGCCCTGCGACCGGCTTCCCGCCTCGAGGCTGTCGAGGGTTTCAAGGTTTTGAACCACCGCGCCCGTCGAGGCGATGGTGGTCGCGACCGACCGCTGGAATTCCTGCGATTTCACCTGATGGCGCGCGCCGAAATAGAAGCTGACGATCGCGCCCATGAGCCACCAGAGCGGCTCCGGCACCAGAGCAAGACCGTTCATCCGGGCCGCGAACCAGATCGGGTCGACCATCGCCGACACGAACAGCCCGATGGTGCCGAGGGCAAGCGCCGGGCGCGGCACGCGGTTGATCCCGTCGATGAAGCGGTCGAAGAAGCCCTTTTTCGGCAGCGCGAATTCGCTGGAGAACTGCTCCAGCGCCGAGGATTGCAGCATCGCTTCGCGCACCGCGCGCTGTTCGGCGTTCTCCATGAAGACGCCCGCCGTTTCGCGCACGATGTTGCGCCCGCCGCCGAAGACGAGGTTCATGGCCCCGTCGATCAACCCCATTGCGCGACCCGAGCGCGATGCTCGGCCTCCGACAGGTGATATTTGGGCGAAATGAACTCTTCCGCGCGCACGATCCAGCCGCCCTTGCCGCCGTCACGCCGCCGCGCATATTTGCGGCTCGCGGGTCTGCGGTCGGCAAGCCGGTAGTAATAGTTGCGCCGCTCGATGCCATAGGCGTCGGCGATGTGATCAGGCGCCTTGGCCGCCGCCGCCTTGGCCGCGCCTGCCGTCTGCGGCCCGATGGCCCCGTCCACGGCACAGGGAAAGCCCATCCGGGTCAGCATCCGTTGCAGGATACGCACGGCATTCCCGCCCGCGTTCACGTACATATCGAAGACCGACGGTTGCAGCGCCTCGGGCAGCGATGCGATGCCCGGCCCCTCGAAATAGTGCTTGATGAAAATCTCGGTCGCCTGCCCCCGGCTCAACCGCTTCACGTCTTCGGCCGTCACGCGCCCGTCGCCGTCGAGGTCGAGCCCCAGCCGCCGCATGGTCCCGATCGTGACGCCGAAATTCGTCGCACCGCCCGGATCGTCCGGGTCGTTCACATAGCCGCCCTCGCGGGCGACGATCGCGGCTGCGATGTCCTGAACGCTCTGCATCTGCCTTGGCCTCCGCACATGAATTGCGGGACCAATGCTGGTCTCAAATAGTTAATGCGCCCGAAATCAGGAGTTCGGATCGACGTAGGTGCCCTGTTCCTTCAGCGCGTCCAGCACCTCTTTCGGCATGTATTCCTCGTCGTGCTTCGCAAGGATTTCAGAGGCTTGAAAGACGCCGTCGATGTAGCTTCCGGTGCCCACCATGCCCTGATTCTCGCCAAACAGGTCCGGCAGCACCCCGGTGTATTCCACCGGCACCGTATTGGCCCCGTCGGTCACGGAAAAGCGCACGGTTTCGCCCTGACCACGCACGATGGAGCCTTCTTCGACCAGCCCGCCGATGCGGAAGATCTCATTCGGCGCGGGCGGTTCTTCGGCCACCTGCGTGGGCGAACGGAAATAGTTGATCCCGTCGCGAAACGCATAGCCGATCAGCCCCGTGGCCAGCGCGAGCGCCACGAAGGCAACGACGATGATCTGCACCCGCCGTTTCTTTTTCAGGCCTTTCATGCCCGCCATAGGGTGTCCTCCACTTCAAGGCGCCTCGTTATAGCGCGACACGCCGGGATTACGTTGATCACGATCAAGGGAAGACCGGGGCCAGCATCAGCCCGGTCGTCTCGTCCTCGCCTAGCATCAGGTTCGCGTTCTGCATCGCCTGCCCGCTCGACCCCTTGCACAAGTTGTCCAGCGTCGCGACGACAAGCGCCCGGCCCGGCACCCGGTCCCCGATCACGCCGATGTGGCAGAAGTTCGAGCCCATGACATGCCCCATCCCCGGCGCCTGCCCGAAGGGGAGCACTTCGATGAACGGCTCGGCCTCATACCGCGCGACCAGCGCATTGTGGATCGCCTTGGGGTCGCCCTCGACATAGCAATCGGCGAGGATGCCCCGGTTCACCGGCACCAGATGGGGGGTGAACATGATCTCGACCTTGCGGCCCGCGATGGCGCTGAATTCCTGATCGAATTCGCCCAGATGCCGGTGCTTGCCGCCTTGGGAATAGCCCGTGACATCGGTCGACCGCTCGGCGAACAGCATGTTTTCCTTAAGCGACCGGCCCGCGCCAGAGATACCGTTCTTGAGGTCGCAGATGATCCGGTCGAGATCGATCAGGCGTTCTTCGATCAACGGGCGCAGCGCGAATTGCACCGTGGCGGCGTTGCACCCGGTGCCCGCGACCAGCCGCGCGGACTTGATGTCGTCACGGTAGAATTCGGTCAGGCCATAAACGGCGGACGGCTGAAGCTCCTTCGCCACGTGGTCGTTGCCATACCACTTGGTGTAGTCATCCGGGTTGCGCAGCCGGAAATCCGCCCCAAGATCGACCACCTTCACGCTGTCCGGCAGATCGCGCACCAGCGCCTGAGACAGCCCGTGGGGCAGCGCCGCGAAGCACAGGTCGACCTGAGCAAAGTCAATCTCGTCCATCGTCACCAGCTTGGGCAGCTTCAGATGGCGCAGTTGCGGATAGACCTCGGCCATCTCCATCCCGGCCTTTCGGTCCGCCGACAGCGCGACGATCTCCATCGACGGATGGGTCGCGATCAGGCGAACGAGTTCCGCGCCGGTGTAGCCGGACGCACCGAGAATGGCGATCTTGTGGGTCATAGTCCCCTCCGAATAGTCGTATGGGATTTAGGGCTTTTCGCGCCCCCGTGCAATTCAGGCCTGTTCGAACGCGATCTTGCGTCGCAGGAACCGGGTCGCGCCGGCCGACACCTTTTCGGGTTTGCCGGTGGTCAGGAATTTCGATTCCGTGCCCGACCCGATCATCTTCGGGTGCCGTTCGAGGTAGTCGGCCAATGAAGCCGCCACGAGGCTCGCCTGAGAATAGACGGTCACCTCCGGCCCCAGCGCCTCCTGAAAGACATCCTCCATGATCGGATAATGCGTGCAGCCGAGGATCGCGGCCTCGGGATTGGGCATCTTGCGCTTGAGCGCATCGACGTGCGAGCGCACCAGCGCATCGGCAAGGATCATGTCGCCCTCTTCGATCGCATCGACCACACCGCCGCAGGCCTGCGCCTCGACGTCCACACCGATGGCGCGGAACGCCAGCTCACGCTGAAAGGCGCGGCTCGCCACGGTCGCGGGCGTCGCGAACAGTGCCACGTGTTTCACTGCCACCTCGCGCGGCGGGCTGTTGTCGCCCCACTTACGTTCGGTCAGCGCCTCGATCAGCGGGACGAAAACGCCCAGCACGCGCTTGTCAGAGGGAATCCAGCTTTCCTGCATCCGGCGCAGCGCGGCGGCCGAAGCGGTGTTACAGGCCAGGATCACAAGGTCGCAGCCCTCGTCCCACAGCCGCGACACGGCCTTGGTCGTGAGGTTGTAGATATCGTCGGCGTCGCGCACGCCATACGGCGTATGGGCGTTGTCACCGAAGTAGACGAAGGGCACTTCCGGCAGACGTTTCGTGACCGCGTCCAGCACCGTCAGCCCGCCAAGCCCCGAGTCGAATATCCCTACTGCCATCGCCTGCCGCCCTATGCCCGGCGCCGTTCCTCGAATTCATACCCGGTGGCGCGCCAATCCACCGGCGTTGGCGACAAGGCATAGGTCCGTTCCCTGAGGAAATCCATCATGGATTTCGGGTCCGCGCGAAATTGCGCAAGCGTGTCCGGGGCGATGGGTTCGCCGATGATCGCCTGCACCGGGCGATCCACCCGTGCGCGGAACTCATGCATGAGCAGCCCCATGCGCAAGGACACCGACAGATGGCTCGCCAGTTGAAAGAGCCGCGAGTTCTGGCCGTCGAAATAGATCGGCACCACCGTCGCCCCGGATCGCGCCACCAACTTGGCCGTGAACCGCCGCCATTCGGGGTCCATCGCGCGGCCAAAGGGCGTGGCGGCGGTCGACACCGTGCCGCAGGGAAACACCCCGATCGCCCCGCCCTCGGTCAGAAAACCCTGCGCGTCCTTGCGCATCTGGATCGTGCGCCGCGCAGCCTCCGGCGTGCCGGCGAAGTCGACCGGCAGGATCACGTCGCGCAAGTCGGCGGCCCGCGAGAACACCTCATGCGCCAGAATGCGGAACCCCGCAACCCGCGCCCGTTGCAGGATCAGGCCCATCAAAAGCCCATCCAGAACCCCGAACGGATGGTTCGCCACCAGAACGACTGGCCCCGTGACAGGGATCGCGGACAGGCCCGCGCCGCCCAGCACCGGATCCAGCCCATAGCGGGCCGCCATCAGCGACCAGAACTCGGCCCCGCCCGCAAGCTCGGCCTCATATCCCATCGCGCGGCGCATGAGCCGCCGCCGCCCGGTCGCATCCTCGATCACGCGCACGGCAAACCGCGCCAGCCGCCCTTCGATGGTGGGCGCATAGGAAATACCGCGCGCCGCGCCCTGCATCACCTTGCCTGCTCTGCCGTTCCCGCCTTGATGCCACAACAGCATGAAGATTTGATGAAGGCGCGCCCGTCCGCGACTTCTCCGGTCGCAAAATACCTCGGGGGAGGATGCATTTGCCTGCAAATGCAGCCGGGGGCAGCGCCCCCAGAACGCGACGCCCCGCCTCAGGCGGGGCGGCGCAAGACCTGTGCCGGCGCAAGCCCGCTCCGTCTGAAAACGCTACTCGGCCGCCTTGGCCTGCGCCTGAGGGCCATCCCGGAACGCCGCCAGCAATTCCTCGCGCCGTTTGGCGGCCTTTTCGGCATTCGCCTCCTTCACCGGGCCGAACCCGCGGATGTCGAGCGGCAGGCGAGCCAGGGCCTGCGCCGCGGCCTTTTCCCCGCCCTCGTAGCCGTTCAGCACCATGTCCATGTCGCGCTCGTATTCCGCGATCAACGCACGCTCCATGCGCCGCTCCTCGGACCGCCCGAACGGGTCGAGCGGGTTGCCGCGCAGCACCTTGAGCCGGGGGAGCAGGCCGAGCGCGTTCACGAAGCCTTCGCCGAAGGCGCGTTTTTTGGGTCGCCCGTCCGGCGCCGTGCCGTTCATCACGGGCGGAGCGAGGTGCACCTTCAGGGACAGATCCCCCTCGAACGCCGCCTCGGCCTTGGCGCGGGTGTCACGCAAGAGCCGCGCGACCTCGTATTCGTCCTTGTAGGACAGGAGTTTGTGATAGCCCAAAGCCAGCGCCTCGCGCATCGCATCATCCGGCGCACGATCCACCAGTTTGCGGTATTTCTTGGCGAGACGTGCGTTTTGATAGGCGGTCAGGTGACGCTCTCGGAAAGCGATTTTCTCGCCCAAAGTCAATGGCTTCTGAACCACCTTCGAACCAGCCGCGCGCTCGGCGGCCTCGCGGTCCACGATGACCCAGCGCCCGGCCTCGAAGGCGCGTTTGTTGCGCTCGACCGCCTGACCGTTCAGCTCGATCGCGGTCATGATCGCCTCATACCCGATCGGGATGAGGCCTGCTTGCCACGAGGCGCCCATGACCATCATGTTGGAATAGATCGTGTCGCCCATCAGCCCTTCGGCCAGTTCGGTGGCGTCGAACAGGGTCACCCGATTCTTAAGCCGCGCTTCAAGAGACAGCGCCAAACGGTCGCCCGGAATACGGAAATCGGTGTCGCGGGTGAAATCCCCCGTGACGGTTTCGTGGCTGTCGACCACGCCCCCGGTGCGCCCCGTGGACATCAGCCCAAGCGTCTTGGCATCCGCGGACACCACGAGTTCGCCCCCGATAAGCGCGTCCAGTTCACCCGTCGCGATGCGAATGGCCGAAATGGCCTCGGGCGTTTCGCCTACGCGCAGGTGCACGGCAACCGCGCCGCCTTTTTGCGCAAGGCCCGCCATCTCCATCATGCCCGCGCCCTTGCCGTCGATATGCGCGGCCTGCGCCAGCACGGCCCCGATGGTGACGACACCCGTGCCGCCGACGCCGGTGACCACCATGTTCCACGTCCCGTCGATGGTCGGCAGGACCGGATCAGGCATGTCGGGCATGGTGATGTTCGGCGCGGCCTTTTTGCGCGGCGTGCCGCCCTCGACCTCGATGAAGCTGGGGCAGAACCCTTTGAGGCAGGAGAAATCCTTGTTGCAGGCCGACTGGTCGATGGCGCGTTTGCGCCCCAGTTCGGTTTCCTCCGGCACGATGGCGACGCAGTTCGACTGCACCCCGCAATCGCCGCAGCCCTCGCAGATGTCGGTGTTGATGAGGATGCGCTTGTCCGGGTCGGGAAACTTGCCCTTCTTGCGCCGACGACGTTTTTCGGCCGCGCAGGTCTGAACATAAAGAAGGACGGTTACACCCTTGATTTCGCGCAGTTCCTTTTCGGTGTTCTCAAGCTGATCGCGCTCGCGCACCTCGACACCCTTGGGGAAGCGCGCCGGATCGACCTCTTCCTTCGGGTCGTGCACGACGACCAGCCGTTTCACACCGGCGGCGGTCATTTCGGCGGCGATCCGGTAGGGGTCCAGCCCGCCCTCGTTCGCCTGCCCGCCGGTCATGGCGACCGCGTCGTTGTAGAGGATCTTGTAAGTGATGTTCGTGCCCGCCGCGATGGCCGCGCGCACCGCTTGGATGCCTGAATGGTTATAGGTGCCGTCGCCAAGGTTCTGAAACACATGCTCGCGGGTCGAGAACGGCGCTTCCCCGATCCAGTTCGCGCCTTCCCCGCCCATATGCGTGAAACCCAGCGTCGAACGGTCCATCCACTGCACCATGTAGTGACAGCCGATCCCCGCATAGGCGCGCGACCCTTCGGGCACCTTGGTCGAGGTGTTGTGCGGGCAGCCCGCGCAATAATACGGCAGGCGTGCCGCGATCTGCTCGGCATTGTCCGCCTTGCGTGCCTCGGCGATCTTCGCGAGGCCCGCCTTGATGTATTCGGTCTCGCGCCCCTCTTCGATCAGGATGTCGCCCAGCTTTTCCGCGATCATCACCGGGTCGAGCGCGTAGCGGGTGGGGAAAAGCTCCAGCCGACGCCCATGCTCCCACGTGTCGCCCTTATGCCAGCCATAGACACGGCGCCCGCGCCGGTCGTCGAAGATCGCTTCCTTGATCTGCACTTCGATCAGTTTGCGCTTTTCCTCGACGACGACGATCAGATCGAGCCCTTCGGCGAATTCGTGGAAGCTGTCCATGTCCAGCGGCCAGGTCTGCGCGACCTTGTAGGTGGTGATGCCGAGCCGCTCCGCCTCGGCCTCACCGATCCCCAAAAGCGACAGCGCGTGCACGAGGTCGAGCCAGTTCTTGCCGGCGGCGACGAAACCGATCTTGGCGCCGGGATGGCCCCAGACACGGCTGTCGATGCGGTTCGCGCGGGCGAATGCCTCGGCCGCGAAGCGCTTGTAGTCGATCATCCGCGCTTCCTGCACGATGCGGTCATCGACCAGCCGGATGTTCAGGCCGCCATCGGGCATCACGAAATTCTCGGGGGTGACAAGGTTCATCCGGTCCGGGCGACCGTCCACGACCGACGTCGCCTCGACCGTGTCCTTCATCAGTTTCAGCCCGGCCCACAGCCCCGAAAACCGACTGAGTGCATAGCCATAGACGCCGAGATCCAGAATTTCCTGAACACCGGCAGGCGACAGCACAGGCATATAGGCATCGACCATCGCCCAGTCGGACTGGTGCAGCACGGTCGAGCTTTCGCCGGTGTGGTCGTCGCCCATCGCCATCAGAACGCCGCCGTGTTTCGACGATCCCGCCATGTTGGCATGGCGCATCACGTCGCCGGTGCGGTCCACCCCCGGACCCTTGCCATACCAAAGGCCGAACACGCCGTCATGGGTGCCCTCGCCGCGCAGTTCGGCCTGTTGCGAACCCCACAGCGCAGTGGCCGCGAGATCCTCGTTCAGCCCCGGCTGGAACACCACGCCCGCATCGGCCAGATCGCGCCCCGCCTTCATCATCCAGCTATCGACGCCGCCCAGAGGCGAGCCGCGGTAGCCGGTGACGAGACCGGCGGTGTTCAGACCCGCCGCCTTGTCGCGCGCGGCCTGAATCAGCATCAGGCGCACCATGGCCTGCGTGCCGTTCAACAGGACCGGGCTTTTTTCCAGGTCGAAACGGTCGTGAAGTGATACATCTTGCCGCATTGGCGCGCTCCTCCGGCTAGCTCTTGGGCAAGGTCAGGCTAGGTCAATTGTTTTGACCTGTAAAAGTCTTATGTTGTTTATCAGGGCCTTGGCATTTCACGGTTTGATGATGATAAGAAGCCCACAAAATTCAGGTTTGCAGAGCAACAAGCGACACCGATGGACTGGGACAAGCTAAGAATATTTCACGCGGTTGCCGACGCCGGAAGCCTCACCCATGCGGGCGATGCGCTCAACCTGTCGCAATCGGCGGTATCGCGCCAGATTCGCGGGCTCGAAGAGAGCCTGAACGCGACGCTTTTCCACCGTCATGCCCGCGGCCTGATTCTCACCGAACAGGGCGAACTTCTGTTCGACGCGACCCGCGCGATGGTCCAGCGGCTCGACGCCGCCGTGGCGCGCATCCGCGATTCCAAGGAAGAGGTGTTCGGGGAACTGCGGGTGACGACGACCACGGGGTTCGGGTCGCTCTGGCTCGCCCCGCGTCTTGCGAAACTCTACGAGCAATACCCCGATCTCAAGATCGACCTGATGCTCGAAGAGCGCGTTCTCGACCTTCCCATGCGCGAGGCCGACGTGGCGATCCGGCTCAAGGAGCCGTCGCAGGCCGATCTCATCCGCAAGAAGCTGATGGGCGTGAACATGCGGCTCTATGCCACCCATGCCTATCTCGATGCCCACGGCCGCCCGGAGCGGATGGAGGATCTGTCGAAGCACCGGATCATCTGCCAGAACACCAACTCGGCGCAGGTCAGCGCGGGGGCCACGTTCACGCAGGAAATCCTGACGCATAACGTGGATTCGCTGCTCACCGTGAACAACTATTTCGGCGTGCTCCAGGCGGTCCTGAACGGGTTGGGCATCGGCATTCTGCCCGATTACATCCTTCAGGACTTTCCCGAGATCGAGCGTGTGCTTCCCGAAGAGGAAAGCCGCGAGATTCCGGTGTTCCTCGCCTATCCCGAAGAGCTGCGGCATTCCAAGCGGATCGCGGCCTTCCGCGATTTCGTGACGGAAGAGATTTTCGAACACCGCAAGCAGGCCCTCGAAAGCGGGAACGTTTGATGGCATAGCCTGCCGCGACCATATCCCCGCAATGCCCCCGACCCGAACGACCAGACAATCCCGGCGCCTCGTCATCCATGCCGGCCAGATCAAGACCGGCAGCACCTCGATCCAGACGGCACTGGCGCGGGGCGGCCTCGTCGTGCCCGGCCATACATGGGCCTATCCCCGCCTGCCCGGCTTTCTGGATCACGTCTCGCTCGACCCGATCCTGCGCCGCGCCTACCGCGAGGGGAAACGGCGGGACCGCTGGGTCATCGACGCCCTGTCCAACCTGCTCGCCCTCACCCGCGCCGACACGGTCATCCTGTCGGCAGAGCACTTCGCGAACCTGCCCCCCGACGTGCTGGCCAAGGCGGTGGATCGCGCGCGCCGCACGTTCGGAACCTGCGAGATCGTGGTCTATATCCGCCCGCATCTGGGCGCGCTGACCTCGCTGTTCGTCGAGTTGATCAAACAGGGCAGCACGCAATCGACTTTCGATGCCTTCGCCGCCGACGCGCATCGGCAGTTCATCTACATGCGAAAATACACGGGCTGGAAAAAGAACCTGTCGCCGTCGGTGAAGGTCACGCTGCGCCCCTTCGTCCCGTCCGCCCTGATCGGCGGCTCTACCGTCACGGATTTCGCCGCGACGGTGTTTCCGGGTCAGGATGCACAGGTCGACGGCGGCGCGTCGGACCGCAAGAACGCGGCCTTGGGCGTTCGCGACCTCATGCGGCTCAAGGTCTGGCACAGGAAATTCAAGGCCATCGGGTTCGACGGCTCGAACCAGATCGCCTGGCCGCTCGCCGATGTCGTGGCGCGCGGCGGCGCCGACGGCGGTCCGAAGCTGCGGATGCACCGCGCCCTCGCCGACCGGATGGCCGAGGTCTATGCGAAAGACGCCGCCCGTTTCGACGCGGCATGGTTCGGCGGCACGCCCTATTTGGCCGAGGCGCTGGAGCGCGAACGCGAGGCCGCCATAGACGCGCCGATGTCGGTCGAACCCGAGGACTGGCTGAACCCGGATGAAATCGCGATGCTGGAGGCGATGGCGCAGATGTTCGCCGAGGCGCAATCGCGCCACAGCCTCTGGCCAGCACGCCTGCGCCACGCCCATGTCAAACGACAGATGCGCGAAGCCTGAACAAGCTATGCACCAAACGCATAGCAGCATTGTTCACACTCTGCTTGCTCAATGGGCGCTGCGCCCATAAATCCCCCCTCGAAGCTGGTCATCGAGACTTCTCTGGCCGGTTTCACCTCCCTGTTGGACTTAGGCCGGGCCTCGTGCCCGGTCTTTTTTTGTCCGCCGTAGACCGCTCCCTCCCTTCCCCCCGCCCGCGCCTTCCCTTATGAGGCAGGCAATTGCCTTGAAGGGGACCCGCGCATGACCACCGAGCCTGAGATCACCGAAGAGATCATTGCAGCGCACGGGATCAAACCGGACGAATACGCGAACATTCTGCGCATTCTGAATCGCGATCCGAATTTCACCGAACTCGGCATCTTCTCGGCCATGTGGAACGAGCATTGCTCTTACAAGTCGTCGAAGAAATGGTTGCGCACCCTGCCCACCGAAGGCCCGCAGGTCATCTGCGGACCGGGTGAGAACGCAGGCATCGTCGACATCGGCGACGGTCAGTGCATCGTCTTCAAGATGGAAAGCCACAACCACCCGTCCTACATCGAACCGTATCAGGGCGCGGCGACCGGCGTGGGCGGCATCCTGCGTGACGTCTTCACCATGGGCGCGCGGCCCATCGCCGCAATGAACTCGCTGTCCTTCGGCGAAGTCACGCATCCCAAGACCAAGCGTCTGGTGCATGGCGTGGTCGAAGGGATCGGGGGTTACGGCAACTGTTTCGGCGTGCCGACTGTTGGCGGCGAGGTGCGCTTCCACCCGGCCTATAACGGCAACTGCCTTGTGAACGCCTTTGCCGCTGGCCTTGCCGACACCGACAAGATTTTCTACTCGGCCGCCTCGGGCGTCGGGATGCCCGTCGTCTATTTGGGTGCCAAAACGGGCCGTGACGGCGTGGGCGGGGCCACCATGGCGTCCGCCGAATTCGACGACACCATCGAAGAAAAGCGCCCCACGGTGCAGGTGGGCGACCCGTTCACCGAAAAGCGCCTGATGGAGGCCACGCTGGAGCTGATGGCCACCGGCGCGGTGATCTCGATCCAAGACATGGGGGCCGCGGGCCTCACCTGCTCCGCCGTCGAGATGGGCGACAAGGGCGAGCTTGGCATCAAGCTCAACCTCGACGACGTGCCGCAGCGCGAAGAGAACATGACCGCCTATGAGATGATGCTGTCCGAGTCCCAAGAACGGATGCTCATGGTCCTGAACCCGGAGAAAGAGGCCGAGGCGCGCGCGGTGTTCGAGAAATGGGATCTCGACTTCGCCATCGTGGGCGAGACGATCCCCGAGGACCGCTTCCTCATCATGCATCAGGGCGAATGCCGCGCCGACCTGCCGCTGCGCGCCCTCTCCGGCAACGCGCCGGAATACGACCGCCCTTGGGTGCCGACGCCCGAGGCCGCGCCGCTGGCAGACGTGCCGCAGATCGACCCCATCGACGGGCTGAAGGGCCTGCTCTCATCCCCCAACTACGGCGCAAAGCAATGGGTCTATGAGCAATACGACCACATGGTCATGGCCGACACCGTGCGCCGCCCCGGTCTGGGCGCGGGCATCGTGCGTGTCCACGGCACCGAGAAAGCGGTCGCATTCACCTCGGACGTCACGCCGCGCTACGTGAAGGCGAACCCGGTCGAAGGCGGCAAGCAGGCGGTGGCCGAAGCCTTTCGCAACCTGACCGCCGTGGGTGCCACGCCGCTGGCCACCACCGACAACATGAACTTCGGCAACCCGGAAAAGCCCGAGATCATGGGGCAATTCGTGGGTGCCATCCAAGGCATCGGCGAAGCGGTCAAGGCGTTGGACATGCCCATCGTGTCGGGCAACGTGTCGCTTTACAACGAAACCGACGGGACAGGCATCCTGCCCACCCCGACCATCGGCGCCGTGGGCCTTCTGAAGAACCTCGAAGAAGACCTGATCGGCGGCGAAGCCCGCGAGGGTCACGTGCTGCTGCTCGTGGGCGAGACCGGCACGCATCTGGGTCAGTCCGCGCTGCTTTACGAAGTGTTCAACCGCGAAGACGGCGACGCGCCGCATGTGGACCTCACCGCCGAGAAGAAGAACGGCGACTTCATCCGCGCCAACCGCGCCTATATCCGCGCCTGCACCGACATCTCCGACGGCGGCCTCGCGCTTGCGGCCTTCGAAATGGCGGAGGCGGCCGGCGTGGGCGTGCAGATCGATACAGACGAGACCCCGGCACTTTTCGGTGAAGATCAGGCGCGCTACCTCGTCGCCTGCAACTTCGATCAGGCCGAGGCACTGATGACCGAAGCGGGCAAAGCGGGCGTCACGATCTCATCCGTCGGCAAATTCGTGGGCGACACTGTAAAATTCGGCGGCTCGGAAGCCCCGCTCTCGGACCTCGCCGCACTCTACCGCTCCAGCTTCGCCGAGAAAGCCACCTGATCCGGCGTCTCGGACCCCGCGCCGTGGCGGCCACGGCCTCGTTGCTCGTGCTCTGCGGCGCTGGATATGTCGCGCTCACGCCGGAAAACCCAGAGACTTCGGCGCCCGAGGCCGCCATCGCCGCGACCGAAGCGTTCCTCGGCGTGACGCTGGCCGGCGATCCGACCCGGACCCGCGTGTTGCTCATCCGCGAGGACAGGCCCCTCGTCCGCGTCATGATGGTCCTGCCCGACGCGGCCTACACCCGCCTCGCCCAAGACCTGAACCACGTCCACAGACACGACCCGCGCCGCGAGGTGCAGGGCCTGCCCGACCCGGATGCCCAGCGGGTTCAGACCCACAGCCCGTGGCGGGCAAGCTATTTCACGGTGGACGGTCCGGATGCCGGGCTGATCTGGGTCTACGCCCGGACCCTCGAACAGGATCTGACCGAAGTCCAGATCCTCGCCTATGACCCGGACCCCGAGGCATTGGAGGGCGCGCCGTCCCTGACCGGGATCACCGCGCTGCTGCGGCCTTGATCGCGGCAGGCAACCACTGGCTGAACCCGGGCGACAGCGCCTCGTATCGGGCGATGAAGTCCGGGTGCGACAGATACATCTCGGCCAGCCCGGCATGGGCCTCGGGCGAACAGGGCCTGCCCCACATGCCTTCGATCCAGTCGCGGTGCGCGGCCACATCGGCGCGGCCGGGGGGCACCCCGCCCTCATAATCCGCGACCAGCGCCCCCTCGATCGCGCGCAAGGCGTCCATCTTGCCGTCCATCCCCATCGGCGCGTGGGCCAGATGCGCCTTCGACGCCGCGATCGCCTCGGCCATCCAGTCGCCGTAGGTTTCGACCAGCCGTGCCTCGAGCACGGCCTGCTCTTCCGGCGCGGGCGGCCAGTATAGGTTTTCGAGCGCCATTCTGCGTCCTTTCCTCTCGGTTTCGATCGTCGCATCGAGCGTCTCGATCATGCCGGTGACCCGCGCCGCCTCGGCCTCCAATCGCGCCCGGTGCGCGATCAGCCGCGCCAGCCGGTCTTGACCGTCCAGCATCGCGCCGATCTCGTCCAGCGGCACGCCGCCCGCCTTCAGCGCGAGGATTTCCTGCAACCGCTCGGCCTCGGCCCGCCGGTAGTAGCGGTATCCGTTGGCGGCCACATGGGCCGGGCGCAACAGTCCGATCTCGTCGTAATGGTGCAGAAGCCGCACCGTCACACCCGCGACCCTAGCCAGTTCGCCCACCGTCATCTCGTCGATTCGCTCAGTCATGGCGCTTTCATGGGGCCTCACCCCGCGTGAGGGTCAACACCCCTTGCACGGGCGCGCGGCCCGCGTCACATATCGCCCATGGCCCTGATCCCCGATATGACCTCCGACTGCGCCAATTGTTCGGCGCTGTGCTGCATCGCGCTCGCCTTCGACGCAGGCGAAGATTTCGCGATCGACAAACCGGCGGGGCTGCCCTGCCCCAACCTCAACGGGAAACTGGGCTGCTCGCTCTACAACCACCTCGAAGACGCGGGCTTTCCCGGCTGCGTCGCCTATGAATGCCGTGGTGCCGGTCAGCGCGTCACGCAGGAGGTGTTCAAGGGCGACACATGGGCCAAGACGCCGGACATCACGCAACCGATGCTCGCGGCCTTCGCCACGATGCGCCAGATCCATGACGGGATCGAGCTTTTGCTGGTCGCGGAAAGGCTCGACCTGCCCGACAGCTACGAGGCCGAGCGCGAGGCCTTGCTCGACCTCTACGCCCCGGACGAGGGCTGGACCGAGGAACAGCTCTCGGCCTTCGCGGCCTCTGAGGCGCCAGCCCGGCTCAAGGCCTTCCTGCCAAGGCTTCGCGACTTCGTCTGAGCGCCAGCGCACAGCCCCCGCCGGACCTCCACCCTTGCAGCGCCCGCGCACGCAATCTACATCATGGAGGAGAAACACCGCTGGGAGACAGAACTTCATGGCCATGGAAGGATCGGAAATCGAGGCGCTCATCCGTGAGACCTTTCCGAACGCAAAGATCACGATCACCGACCTTGCCGGCGACGGCAATCACTGGGCGGCGGAAGTGATCGACGAAAGCTTCAAGGGCATGAACCGGGTGCAGCAGCAGCGGGCCGTCTATGCCTCGCTCAAGGGCAAGATGGACGGGCCGAACGGCGACCTCCACGCGCTTGCGCTCACCACCAAGGCTCCCGCCTGAGACGCGCGACAAGGACAGACATCATGACCGCAGAAGACACCATCAAATCCACCGTCACCTCGAACGACGTGGTGCTCTACATGAAGGGCACCAAGGAAATGCCGCAATGCGGGTTCTCGTCCCGCGTGGCCGGGGTGCTGAACTTCATGGGCGTCGAATTCACCGACGTCAACGTGCTGGCCGACGACCAGATCCGTCAGGGCATCAAGGATTACTCGGACTGGCCGACGATCCCGCAGCTCTACGTAAAGGGCGAATTCGTCGGCGGCTGCGACATCATCACCGAGATGACGCTGTCGGGCGAGTTGGACAAGCTTTTCGACGACGAAGGCATCACCTACTCGAAAGAAGCCGCCGAAAAGATCCGCGAAGCGAACGGCTGACCGAAGACGAGACCCGTGAGTCGATGACGGGTCAAGGATGCCGCAGGCACCGCGCCCTGGCGCGGCTTGTCCTTGACGCGGCGGCGACTCGCACCACACTCGACATCGCGCCTTGAGGGGCAGATTTGCTCCTCAAGCGCTTCCCCAGCAAAATCCACGACACATCCGCACGCGGAACGCGGGGGGCAAGAGCGCCCACCGCGCGTCTCTGCCGAAGGCGGAGACGCGCAAAACCTGCGCGCGGGCCTGCCCGCGCACAGCTTGCTTCATCCGATCAGGTAACCGTGTTCAGCCGATCTTTTCGTCGACCTGCGCCGCGATGGCCTCGGCCCGCGCTGCGAGTTCGGCCAGCGTGTCGCGCACCGAGGCCGGGCCCTCGCCCGCAGCGGCCCGCGCTTCGATGAGTTCCGCCTCGAGCGCCGCGATCTTCTTTTCCGCCAGCCGCAGATTGTCCTCGAACCCGGCGGTCTTGTCGGCGAGCAGAAGCCCGGCCATCAGAAGCATCCGGCTTTCGGTCAGGTGGCGGATCTGGCTCACCATGACCTGCGCTTCGTTGTCCAGCATGGCGGCGGCGGACTTCAGGAAGTGCTCTTCGCCCTCGGCACAGGCCACTTCGAATTCGCGACCGCCCACGGTGATGTTCACGTCAGGCATCTCAGGCCCCTCCCGTCTCGGCTGCGTCGATCATCGCGTCCAGCTCACCCAGAACCGAGTCGAGTTCGGCCCGATCCGCCGACTGCGCGGCCCGCAGCGCGTCGAGTTCCGCCATCATCGACTTGTTCACCAGATGCGGCTCCGCCACGCCCGCCGAAATCGCCTCGCGCAGGGCCGCGTTGTTCGACCTGAGTTCGGCATTGACCCGCGCCAGCCGCGCGACCGTCTCTTCCTGCGTGGCGAGAAGGCGCGTCAGGCGCTCCACCTCGCCCGCCAGCGTCTCGACCGTCGAATCCTGTTTCTCCCGGATCGACCGCACGCGGTCTTCGAGTTGCGCATTCGCCGTGCGTTCCTCGTCCAGTTGCGCGCGCAGGGCCAACACCTCGGCCGTGTCCCCTTCGCTTTCCGGCGCCGCCTGCCCGAGATAGTCGAGCCCCGACCCGATCCGGTCGAGCGCATTGGCGATGCGGGATTGAAGCTCGGAAATATCGCTCATGCTCCGCCTGTCCTTGTTTGTCCTGTTGGAGACTTTGCCTGCCCGCGTCCTGTCACGCAACCGTGCCGCGAATCGCGTATGGCCCAGCCTCGCCTCGATCCTATCGCAACGATTGGCCGATTGCGCCCCCTTTGGCGTCAACCACTTGGGATGCGCGCTTGATCTTGCCCCGAGGGCTGCTAAGAGAGCCGGACAGCGCTAACGACCAGCAAAGGATGGCCGACGTGGACATTCCCGCCCTTCGCGAAAAACACCCTGACCACTGGATGAAAGCCGCCGCCCTGCGGATGCTTGCCGTGGATGCCGTCCAGGCGGCGAACTCCGGTCACCCCGGCATGCCGATGGGCATGGCCGACGTGGCGACCGTGCTGTTCGAAAAGCACCTGAAATTCGATCCCTCGCGCCCCGACTGGCCCGACCGTGACCGGTTCGTCCTCTCGGCAGGCCACGGCTCGATGCTGATCTACGGTCTTCTGCACCTGACCGGCTATGCCGACATGACGATCGACGAGATCAAGAATTTCCGCCAGTGGGGCGCCAAGACCGCCGGCCACCCGGAATACGGCCACGCCAAGGGCATCGAGACGACGACCGGCCCGCTGGGTCAGGGTCTTTCGACCGCCGTGGGCATGGCCATGGCCGAAGAAATGCTGCGCGCGCGCTTCGGCCGCAAGGTGCAGGATCACTACACCTACGTCATCGCCGGTGACGGCTGCCTCATGGAAGGCATCAGCCAGGAAGCCATCGGGCTTGCGGGCCGTCAGAAGCTGTCGAAGTTGATCGTGCTTTGGGACAACAACAACATCTCGATCGACGGCGAGATTTCGATGTCGGACATCACCGACCAGAAGGGCCGCTTCAAGGCGTCGGGCTGGCAGGTTCTCGCCTGCGACGGCCATGATCCCGAAGACATCGACCGCGCGCTGACCGAAGCGAAGAAGTCGAAGAAGCCCACGCTGATCGACTGCAAGACCCACATCGGTTTCGGCTCGTCCAAGCAGGACAGCGCCAAGGCGCATGGCTCGCCGCTGGGGGATGAAGAAATCGCGAAGCTGCGCGACACCTACGGCTGGCCGCACGCGGCCTTCGTCATCCCGAACGACGTGGCCGACCAGTGGAAAGCCATCGGCGAGCGCGGCGCGGCGGATCGGCGCGACTGGGAAAGCCGGGTGGCCGAACTGTCCGAGCAGCGCCAAAAGGAAATCGCCCGCGTCTTCGCGCTGGAAGCGCCGAAGAAGCTTTCGGCCCGCATCAAGGCGCTGAAAAAGCAGATTTCCGAGGAGGCGCCGAAGGTCGCGACCCGCAAGTCGTCCGAGATGGTGCTTGAGGTCGTGAACCCGATCATGCCGGAAAACATCGGCGGCTCGGCGGACCTGACGGGCTCGAACAACACGCTCACCGCCGATCTGGGCATCTTCGACGAGAAGAACCGCAAGGGCCGCTACGTGCATTACGGCATCCGTGAACACGGCATGGCCGCCGCGATGAACGGTCTGGTCCTGCACGGCGGCATCCGCCCCTATGGCGGCACCTTCATGGCCTTCACCGATTACGCGCGCGGTGCGATCCGCCTGTCGTCGCTGATGGGCATTCCGGTGACCTACGTCATGACCCACGACTCGATCGGTCTGGGCGAAGACGGCCCGACCCACCAGCCGGTCGAACACCTGGCGATCTGGCGTGCGACGCCGAACACCTGGACCTTCCGGCCCTGCGACACGGTCGAGACCGCTGAGGCCTGGGAACTGGCGCTGACCTCGCAGAACACGCCGTCCTGCATGGCGCTTTCGCGTCAGGGCCTGCCGACGCTGCGCACCGAGCACAAGAACTCCAACCTCACCGCCAAGGGCGCCTATGTGCTGGCCGAGGCCGAGGGCAAGCGTCAGGCGATCCTGATGGCCACGGGTTCGGAAGTCGAGATCGCGATGAAAGCGCGGGATCTGCTGCAAGAAGCCGGGATCGGAACCCGTGTGGTTTCAATGCCTTGCATGGAACTCTTCGCAGCGCAGGACGAAAGCTATCGTCGCAAGGTGCTGCCTGCCGGTCCCGTTCGTGTGGGCATCGAAGCCGCGCTGCGCGATTGCGGCTGGGACCGCTGGCTTCTGGGCGAGCGCGGGCGTGAAAACCGTCAGGCCTTCGTGGGGATGGAGGGCTTCGGCGCTTCCGCCCCCGCCCCCACGATCTACACGGAAATGGGCATCACCGCCGAGAACGTGGTCGAGAAGGTCAAGGCGCTCATCGCCTGATCCGGCCCCGTTTCCGAGACATTCAACGCCCCCGCAGTCCGCTGCGGGGGCGTTTTCGTTCACAGCACGCGCACGCCCGCAGGCTCACGCGATGGCAGGACCACGACATCCGCGCCGTGAACGGCCTTTTCCTGCAAGTGAATCACGTCCTGATCGAGCATTCGGATGCAGCCGGACGACACCGCCTGCCCCAACTCGCGCGCCGAGGCGTCGCCGTGGATGCGGTAGAGCGTATCGACCCCGTCATCGAACAGGTAAAGCGCCCGCGCCCCCATCGGGTTGCCCGGCCCCGGGTCCATACCGCCCTTGCGCCATGAATATTGGGCAAGTTCCGGTTGCCGCTCGATCATTGCGTCGGGCACCTTCCAACGCGGCCAGTCGCGCCAGAATTGAAGCCGCGCGGTGCCCGCCCACGCGAACCCCGCCGCGCCGACACTGACGCCATAGCGCGTGGCGGTCTCCGGCGCGTCGACGAAGTAGAGCCGCGCCTCGTTCGGGTCGACCACGATGGTCCCGCGCGGGCGGTCGGGCCACGGGTTCGCGACCTCCTGCCGCCAGAGCGACGGGTGAACGACGCCCTCCTCCACGGCTGGGATCGGATAGGGTTCGTCGGTGATCGGCCCGTAGAAGTCCGGCAAGGGCGGGATGACGGGCTCGGGTGCCTCGAGGACGGTTTCGGGTCGCGTGCAGGCGGCAAGGCCAAGCGCCGCGCTCCCCGTAAGGAACATGCGTCGGGTCAGCATGAAAGGAACTCCGTAAGATTGGGTCAGAAGACGTGCAGGCGCACGTCGGCTCGGCAATCAGACGAAGCGTGGAGGGCCGGTATCGGGGGCGTCCGTGGGCCGGGCGGCGATGCGCGCTGTGTCGGGACGGATCAGGCCCCGCTGGCCTTCCGGCGTGGAAATGTCGGTCTCGTCAGGCAGCGTGGCGTGGAAACAGGGCGCACCCGGCAGGGTCGCCGTCCGGCATTTGTGGGTCACCCCGCTCGCGCGGGCGATGGTGCTTTGCTGGTGACTTACCGCGACCGCCTGAACGGTCGCGACCTCGCCCGCCCCACGCGCCTCGGCCAGCCGCAGCGCCGCCCCCCACGGAAGGACGAGCACGACCATGAGCATCAATGCGATATGGCGGGCGAACGTCATGCCCCTTCCTTTCGCTTCAGTCCATGCCTGTCCACCCGTCCGCGCGCGTTTTTCCCTCTGTTCACGGCTTTTTGCCCTGCCCCCGCGCAAGGCCCCATCCTGTGCTATGCTCGGCGAGAGACACCGCAGCGGGGACCACGATGCGCATTGCCGACAAGACCGAGACCAAGCTCGTCCTCTATGACGATCAGCGCGACAAAAAGGTCGGGCTGATCGCGGCGAGTGTCGTGCTTGCTGGCGGCGCGCTGGTCATGGCGTGGGAGGGGTTTTGGGAGCCGCTCGCGGTGGTCGCCGCGCTTATCGTCGCGGCCTACATCTACTGGCGGCGGACGCGCATGACCTCGACCTTCACGCTGGACCGGGAGGCCGACAGCGTCGATCTGGTGGTCACGGACCGCACCGGGACGAAAAACTGGCATTGGCCCCTCAGCGACGTCGAGACGGCGCAGATCAGCACCGTCGGCGCGCAGGGGACCGACACGGGCACCGCGCGGCCCAACCTGATCCTCAAGGACGGCACCCGCGTTCCGATGCGCCCCTACCACGCGGCGGGCGGCCAGAACTGGCACGCGGTGGCGGCGGTGAAGCTGTTTCTGGGCCAAGACCTCGACGATGCGCCCATCGGATGGATCACACCGACCGCGTTCGACGAGTTCTTCGCCGAAGAGCTGAAGCGGCACTACAAGTGACGTGATGCCTTAGTGCGCTTCGGCGTTGTTGCCCGTCACGGCCCCGATCAGCGGGCCGACGATGCGCGTGCCGACCGGGATCAGGATCAGACCGAGAAGGAACCCGATCACCCCGTCCTGCGCTGCCGTGGCGATCCATTCGACCGCGCCGCGCCAGCCCTCCGACACCATCGCGCCCACCGCGACGGCATTGTGATGAACGAAGTCGTACGGCACATGCCAGCCCATCTCGTGCAGCCCGTGGACGATGATGTTGCCACCGACCCAGAGCATCGCGGCGGTGCCGACGACGGTCAGTGCCTTCATGAACTTGGGCATCCCCTTGACCAGCCCGCGCCCCAGCGCACGGGTCAGCCCCAGACGGCCGTTCGACGCCATGGTCAGGCCAAGGTCGTCGGCCTTCACGATCAGCGCGACCGAGCCATAGACCGCCACGGTGATCCCAATGGCGACGACGGCAAGCGCGGCGGCCTCCATCCACACGTTCGACTCGGGCAGAGCAGAGAGTGCGATGGTCATGATCTCGGCCGACAGGATGAAGTCGGTCTTGATCGCGCCTTGCACCTTTTGCTGTTCCAGATGCGCCGGGTCCGGGTTTTCGTGCTGTTTCGGGTCGTGGACAATGTGTTCGCCGGGAAAAAGCGCGTGCCAGATCTTCTCGGCCCCCTCGAAACACAGATAGGCCCCGCCCAGCATCAGAAGCGGCGGGATCGCCCACGGGGCGAAGTTCGCGAGCAGTAGCCCCACGGGCAGAAGGATCAGGAGCTTGTTGCGGATCGACCCCAACGCGATCTTCCCGACGATGGGCAATTCGCGGCTCGCGTCGAAGCCGGTCAGATACTTGGGCGTCACCGCGGCATCGTCGATCACCGCGCCCGCGGCCTTGGACCCCGCCTTGAAGGCCTGCGATGCCACATCGTCCACCGACGAGGCCGCGATCTTCGCGATCCCCGCGACGTCGTCCAAGAGTGCCAGAAGTCCGCTCATACCGCCTCGCCCGTTGTCATTGCCCGGAAAACGTAGCGCCCGGACCCGAAACCGCAAGTCGCGAATCCCCCTCCGGGTTCCCGAGCGATCCGCATACAATTGCATGCCGCGTTTGCGTTAACGGTTCCGCTAACGCCCTATCTGAGACATATGTTTTCGCTAACACGCTGGCGGATAACACGAATTTAGGTGGCCGGAACCGCCCCCCTCGCCTATATCAACCGCAGGCAACGGGCCCCTTCGGGCGCGAAGGATCAGGATCGAGTGCAAAGGGGATCAGACATGACCGTCACCGTCGGCATCAACGGCTTCGGGCGCATCGGGCGCTGCACGCTCTCTCATATCGCCCAGTCGGGCCGCAACGACATTCAGGTGGTGAAGGTCAACGCGACCGGCCCGCTCGAGACCGCCGCGCATCTTCTGAAATACGACAGCGTCCATGGCCGCTACCCGGACGAGATCCGCATGAACGGCACGACGATGGACATCGGCCGTGGCCCGATGGAAATGATGTCGACCTACGACATGGACGAGCTCGACTGGTCCGGCTGCGACGTCGTGCTGGAGTGCACCGGCAACTTCAACGACGGCGAGAAGGCCAAGAAGCACATCGAACGCGGCGCGAAGAAGGTCCTGATCTCCGCCCCCGCCAAGAACGTGCAGAAAACCATCGTCTTCGGCGTGAACGACGAAACGCTGGCATCGAGCGACTACATGATTTCGAACGGGTCGTGCACCACCAACGGTCTCGCCCCGCTCGCCAAGGTCCTGAACGATGCGATCGGTATCGAACGCGGCGTGATGACCACGATCCACAGCTATACCGGCGACCAGCCGACGCTGGACCGCCGCCATTCCGACCTCTACCGCGCCCGCGCGGCGGCGATGGCGATGATCCCGACCACCACGGGTGCCGCCAAGGCGCTTGGCGAAGTCCTCCCCGAACTCGCCGGCAAGCTGGACGGAACCGCGCTGCGGGTTCCGACGCCCAACGTCTCCTGCATCGACCTGACCTTCGAGGCCGGTAAGGACGTGACCGTCGAGGACGTGAACGAAGTCGTGCGCGCCGCAGCCGAAGGCAACATGAAAAAGGTTCTGGCCTACGATCCCGAGCCGAAAGTGTCGGTCGATTTCAACCACACCGAGTTCAGCTCGATCTTCGCACCCGACCAGACCCGCGTCGTGGGCCGCACGGTCCGCGTGCTGGCATGGTACGACAACGAATGGGGCTTCTCGGCGCGTATGGCCGACGTGGCCGCGACGATGGGCCAGCTCTGATCTGACGCCTCTCCAACTGACGAAGAAGCCCCGGTCCTGCGCCGGGGCTTTTTCGTTGTCCGCCCTCAAGTGGGACGCTCGACCACCTCTCATCTCGCCTGCTCTTGGAAAATCCGATGGTCTCGTCGATAATGCTGCGATAGACCGCGCATTCCGGGGGGCGGGAACCCAGAGGGATCGGGGGCCGAGATGGCGAAGAAAAAGCTGCGATTGTTCCGGTGCAAGTGCAACCACGCGTTGCGCTATGGCACGTCGACCTGTTCGTACTGCTTTTCCCCGACACCGTGGCGCAACAGGATCTGGTTCCCCGTGCTCCCGGTCGCGCTCGTCGCCCTCGCGGTGCTGTACCTGTCGCCGCTCGGCTGACCGACGTCGGTTTTTTCTTGCCGCGCCACGCCCTTTCGGCAACAACCACAGCGATGACGAACCGCCTTGCCCTGATCCTGTTCCTGCTGATCGTCGGCTGCATCGTCGCCGATTTCACGCTGAACGACGGTGACGCGACCCTGTTCCTCGGCAAGGAAATGTTCGAATTTCTCGACTGGATCGCCTTCTGGCGGTGAATTTTCAGGCAGGTCGCCTGCCCCGCCCTTGACCTTTGGATTCAGATGTTGATGTTAGCGGTAACGGCGCGATAGCGTTCGCGTCACTGTGCCTGACCCCTTAGTCCTTCGTTTCGGACCGCCAAAATCGGGAGAATTCCATGACCGTCAAAGTCGCCATCAACGGTTTCGGCCGCATCGGCCGCAATGTCCTGCGCGCGCTCTACGAACAGGGCCGCACCGATATCGAATGCGTCGCGATCAACGACCTCGGCCCGGTCGAAACCAACGCTCACCTGCTTCAGTTCGATAGCGTGCACGGCAAGTTCCCGAACGAGGTCAAGGTCGCGGGCAACACCATCGACGCGGGCGCCGGCCCGATCGAGGTGACCGCGATCCGCGACCCGAAGGAGCTTCCGTGGGGCGACGTGGACGTGGTGCTGGAATGCACGGGCATCTTCACCGGCGACAAGGCCAAGGTGCATCTGGAGAACGGCGCATCGCGTGTGCTGGTCTCGGCCCCTTCGTCGGGTGCCGACAAGACCATCGTCTACGGCGTGAACCATGACACGCTGACCAAGGACGACCTGCATGTCTCGAACGCGTCCTGCACGACGAACTGCCTTGCCCCGGTGGCCAAGGTGCTGAATGACAGTTTCGGCATCAAGCGCGGGTTCATGACCACGATCCACAGCTACACCGGCGACCAGCCGACGCTGGACACGATGCACAAGGATCTCTACCGCGCCCGCGCCGCCGCGATGAGTATGATCCCGACCTCCACGGGTGCGGCCAAGGCGGTGGGTCTCGTCCTGCCCGAACTCAACGGCAAGCTCGACGGCGTGGCGATCCGGGTTCCGACCCCGAACGTCTCCTGCGTCGATCTGACGGCGGAACTGGACCGCGACGTGAGCGTGGACGACATCAACGCCGCGATCATGGCGGCGGCGGACGGCCCGCTGAAGGGCGTGCTGGGTTACACCGACAAGCCGCTGGTGTCGGTCGATTTCAACCACAACCCCAACAGCTCCACCTTCGCGCTGGATCAGACCAAGGTGATGGACGGCAACTTCATCCGCATCCTGACCTGGTACGACAACGAGTGGGGGTTCTCGAACCGGATGCTCGACACCGCCGCGGAAATCGGCAAACGGCTGTAATTCACACGAAGTTTCGGCTCGGGTGCTGGACGTCCGGGCCGAACCTGCTATCCGGTCGGAAACCCGCGAACATCAGGACCGACCTTGCCCGACTTTTCCGTCATCCTTCAGGAATTCATCACGTTGTGGGTCGTCATCGACCCCATCGGCACCCTGCCCGTGTTCATCGCGGCGACCGCCGCCATTCCGGCAGCCAAACGGCGCGGCGTGGCGCTGCGCGCGGTGCTGGTGGCGTTCGTCGTCCTGCTCGCTTTCATCATCGTCGGACAACTGGTGCTCGAAGGTCTGGGGCTGGACCTGCAATCGTTCCAGATCGCGGGCGGCATCGTGCTGTTCTTGTTCGCGCTGACCATGATTTTCGGTCCCGGCAAGCCGGAAGCGGAAATGGAGGGGGCCGATCTGGCGCGCAACGTGGCCGTGTTTCCGGTCGCCATGCCCTCCATCGCGTCGCCGGGCGCGATGCTGGCGGTGGTGATCCTGACCGACAACGACCGCTTTTCGGTCGCCCATCAGGTCATGACCTCGGCGCTCATGGCGCTGGTGCTCGCGGTGACGCTGGTGATCCTTCTGGCCGCCGGTCCGATCATGCGCGTGATCGGCCAGACCGGCGCCGCCGTCATCAGCCGTGTCATGGGCATGATCCTTGCCGCTGTTGCCGTGGACGCGGTGCTGAACGGTCTGGTCGGGATCGGCGTCATCGATGCGTTCTAGGCGACGTGGCGTCACACCCGCGAAACGGCGTTCCGCAGAACGGCACCGCCCGCTAGGCTGGCCTGAGGGAGGACCGCCATGGTTCAAGTCGTCGTCATCATCCTCGCGCTCATCGGGGCCGCCATCGGCCTGTGGCTGCTGGGCCAGATGAAACGCACCCGCGTGCTTGCGGCACAGGCCGAGGCCGCGGTGCCGCCCGTGGGGAAATTCCTGACCATGTCGACCGGGCGGCTGCACTATACCGACACCGGGGGCGACGGGCGCCCCGTAATCCTGATACATGGTCTGGGCGGGCAGTTGCGCTCGCTGACCATGACGCTTGCCGAACCGCTTTCACACGACTTCCGGGTGATCGCGCTGGATCGCCCCGGCATGGGCTATTCCGACAGGCCCGAAAGCGCCTCGGCCCGGATCGACGATCAGGCGGGCTATGTCGAGGAACTGATCGACGCGCTGGGTCTGGAGAAGCCGATCCTCATGGGTCATTCGTTGGGCGGCGCGATTTCCTGCGCCACGGCGCTTCGCGCGCCCGACAAGATCGGCGGGTTGGCCCTGATCGCGCCGCTGCTGCGCCCGTCCGAAATGCAGGCGAAAAGCTTCGCGGCCTTGGGGATCACCAATCCAAGGATGCGGCGCCTCGTGGCGCATACGGTCGCGGTGCCGACGAGCGCCAAGAACGCCGACCTGACCCGGACCGAGATCTTCGGCCCCGACCCGATTCCCGACGGCTACACCGTCAAGGGGGGCGGGCTGCTGTCGCTGAGACCCAAGAGCTTCATCAACACGTCGCGCGACTATTGCGCCGTGGGCGAGGTCATCGTCAAACAGTGGAAACGGTATGACGAGATCACCTGCCCCGTGCGCGTGCTTTATGGCACCGAGGACCGCATCCTCGACTATCGCAAGCAGGGTGTGGAAATGGCGGACCGCTATCCGCATTTCCAACTCGACCTGATCGAGGGCGCGGGCCATATGCTGCCGCTCACGCAGGTGGACAGGACGGTCGAGACGATCCGGGCGGTCGATCGCGCGATCTGATCCGGGTTGCACGTGGATCATGGCGGTTATCGCTAACCGTCATTTGTGCTGCAGCGCAGCATGCCTATCTTTCGGGTGAACGAAACACGCGAACAGGAGGCACCGATGACCGCCTATACCAAACTCAAGACCGCCCTCAGCCAGCACGCCAACTGCCGCCGCACGCGCCGCGCCATCGCCGCGCTGCCGCCGGAACTCGCCATCGAAGATCTCGGGCTGAACCCCTACGACGCCAAAAGCATCGCACGGCGTGCGGTTTACGGCTGATCAGCTCCGGCCGAGCTTCTGGTAAAGCCGCTGCTTCACGTCCGGCGTGACGAATTTCGACACGTCGCCGTCGAGCCGGGCGATTTCCTTGACCAGCTTCGAGGCGATCGCCTGATGCTTGAGGTCGGCCATCAGGAACACGGTCTCGATGCTGGCGTCGAGCGCGCGGTTCATGCCGACCATCTGGTATTCGTATTCGAAATCGGTCACGGCGCGCAGGCCGCGCACGATGATCGAAGCGCCGACGTCATAGGCGCAGTTGATGAGCAGGTTCTCGAACGGGTGGGCCACGATCTCGGTCCCGGTCTGCTCGGACAGGGCCGCGCATTCGGCCTCGACCATCTCGACCCGTTCTTCCAGCGTGAACATCGGCCCCTTGTCGCGGTTGATCGCGACGCCGATCACCAGGCGGTCGACGAGCGCGCAGGCCCGCTTGATGATGTCGATATGCCCGATGGTGATCGGGTCGAACGTCCCGGGGTAAAGTGCAACACGCATGATCGGCCTCCCTGTCCCGGTGGCACGCAACAATATTGCGCTGGGGAATGCAAGCCGGAAGCGGGCCAATCCGGCGCGGGTCGCCGCGAAGCGACCCGATCCTTTTCAAACGCGCCGACGAAACGCCGCTCCTGCCCCGGAAATCGCCCGGTCAGTAGCCCATAATCATCGATTTGAGGCTTTCGGCCTGCTGGCCCAATTCCTCGAGTCGGGCCTTGACCACGTCACCGATGGACACGAGGCCGACCATTTCGTCGCCATCCATCACCGGCATGTGCCGAAAGCGCCCCTCGGTCATCTTCTGAAGCACAGCGATGGCCCGGTCGCCCGGCACGCAGCCGATGAGTTTCTCGGTCATGATCGCCGACACGGGATCGGTCAGGCAGCCGGTCCCCCGCGCACCGAGTTCCCGCACGATGTCACGTTCTGAGACGATGCCCTGCGGATGCACGCCATCCTCGGACACGATCACCGCACCCACCTTTTCCCGCGACAGGATCGCGGAGGCATCCGCAACGGACGTATCCTTGGTCACCGTCAGAACACCCTGATTGGCCTTGTCCTTGAGAATCTGGCTGACGAGCATGATTTCCTCCGTGCTGCGGTGTTGGCGCTAACTCCCTGATTTCAGGGTCCTACCGCCACGTCAGCTTGTCAAGTCAGACCTTCGAGCCGCGCCACTTCCGCCTTGAGACCGCTCATGAGCATGTCGGCCACGCGGCTCATCCGTTCGATCCGCGCGTCCCCGGCGTGACGCACGAGATAGAAGCTTCGGGTCAACGACACCTCGTCGGTCAGAACCTTGCGCAGGTTGCGGGCGAACGGCAGTGCGAAATCGTGCGCGATGCCCAACCCGCCGCCTTCGCGCAGCATTCCAAGCTGCACCGAGACCGAGTTGGAACCGAGCGTCACCCGGTCGGCCCCGATCTCGGACAGGTAGTCGAGTTCCTTGTCGAAGATCATGTCGGGGATATAGCCGACGATGGGCCGCCCTTCGAGGTCGGCCAGCGTTTCGACCGGCCCGTGTTCCTTGAGATACAGCCGCGCGGCGACGAGGTGCAGGTGATAGTCGGTGATCTTCTGCACCGTCAGCCGGCCCGTAGCGGGGGGCGAAACCGCGATGGCCAGATCGGCCTCGCGCTTCGACAGGTTGATGACGCGGGGCAGCGCGACGATCTGCAATTCGATCTCGGGATGCTCGGCGGCGATCTGGGCGCAGACCTGCGGCAGAAGGAAGTTCGCGCACCCATCCGGCGCGCCGATCCGCACCTGACCGGACAGCCCCCCGGTGGTGCCCGCAAGCGCCTCGGCCCCGCGCGTCACCGCCTGTTCGGCCTCTTCGGCATGGGCGAGCAGCCGTTGACCCGCGTCGGTCAGGCCGTATCCCTGCGGCGACCGGGCGAAAAGCGGTGCGCCCACCACTTCTTCCAGCCGCGAAACGCGCCGTCCGACGGTGGCCGGGTCGCGTTTCAGCACCCTGCCCGCCGCTGACAGACTTTCCCCGCGCGCCACCGCCAGAAAGATGCGAAGATCGTCCCAGTCGAGATCCATGCCCACCCCTTGCAGAATTGCAATACGTTTTGAAATGTTGCCGCTTTGCGCCGCAAAATTGCAAGGATATTCTCGCGCCAGCTTTAGAGGAGGACTCTCATGTACGAAGTCGGAAACTGGATCAACGGTCAGAACGAGGCGTCGTCCTCTTCGCGCACCAGCGATATCTACAACCCCGCCACGGGTGAAATTCAGGGCAAAGTGAAGCTGTCGACGGCGGCCGAGCTGGACGCCGCCGTGGCGAAAGCCGCCGAAGCGCAGAAAGCCTGGGCCGCGACCAACCCGCAGCGCCGCGCCCGCGTGATGATGAAGTTCGCCGAACTCATCAACCGCGACATGGACAAGCTGGCCGAAAGCGTCAGCCGCGAACACGGCAAGACCCTGCCCGATGGCGCCGGCGACGTGCAGCGCGGCCTTGAGGTGATCGAGGTCTGCATGGGCGCGCCCAACCTGCTCAAGGGCGAGTTCATGGATTCCGGCGGCCCCGGCATCGACCTTTACTCCATGCGTCAGCCCCTGGGCGTGGTCGCGGGCATCACCCCGTTCAACTTCCCGGCCATGATCCCGCTGTGGAAGATGGGCCCCGCGCTCGTCTCCGGCAACGCGATGATCCTGAAACCGTCCGAGCGTTGCCCGACCACGTCGATGATGCTGGCCGAACTGCTCAAGGAAGCCGGGCTTCCCGATGGCGTGCTTCAGGTCGTGAACGGCGACAAGGAAGTGGTGGACGCGATCCTCGACAACGAGACCATTCAGGCCGTGGGCTTCGTGGGCTCGACCCCGATCGCACAATACATCTATGGCCGCGCCGCCACAAACGGCAAGCGCGCCCAGTGCTTCGGCGGTGCCAAGAACCACATGATCATTATGCCCGACGCGGACCTCGACAAAGCCGCCGACGCGCTGGTGGGGGCCGGTTTCGGCGCGGCGGGCGAACGCTGCATGGCGATCTCGGTCGCGGTGCCGGTCGGCAAGGACACCGCCGACAAGCTGATCGAAAAGCTCACCCCCAAGGTCGAGGCGCTGAAAGTCGGCCCCTACACCTCGGACAAGGATGTGGACTACGGCCCCGTCATCACCGCGCAGGCGAAACAGCGGATCGAAAGCCTGATCGACTCGGGCGTGAACGATGGCGCGACGCTCGTCACCGATGGCCGCGACTTCAGCCTGCAAGGCTATGAGGACGGCTTCTATGTCGGCCCGACGCTGTTCGACAACGTCACCGAGGACATGGACATCTACAAGGAAGAGATCTTTGGCCCGGTGCTTTCGACCGTCCGCAAGGACAGCTACGAAGAGGCGCTCGATCTGGTGATGAAGAACCAGTACGGCAACGGCACGGCGATCTTCACCTCCGACGGCGACACGGCGCGCGATTTCGCAAGCCGCGTGAACGTCGGCATGGTCGGCATCAACTTCCCGATCCCGGTGCCGCTGTCCTACTTCACCTTCGGCGGCTGGAAGAAATCGGCCTTCGGTGACCTGAACCAGTACGGCCCCGATGCCTTCCGGTTCTACACCCGGACCAAGACGGTGACCGAGCGTTGGTTCTCGGGCATCAAGGAAGGCGGCGAATTCGCCTTCAAGGCGATGGACTGATCTGATACGACAGTGGGGGAGGCTTCGCGGCCTCCCCTTCCTTATTGTTTACTTATTTCCAGTGCATCCGTTTCCCCGAACGAACCCAACCGGGACACCCCAATCTGAATGAGCATATCGCTGGACCACTTTTCGGGGTCGGACGTCATCTTCGCGCGCTGCGCCGAGTCAGTGACGGTCGAACAGGTTCTGGCCAACACGGCGATGCTGGCGAGCACGGAGTTCCGGTCGAGCCAGAAGGTCGTCGTCGATGCCCTTTCGGTGCGCGAAGTCGATCTTTCGGTGCGCGAATTCCGCGACTGCGTGGGCTTCATGAAGGCCACCATCCGCGAGCGCGGCCTTCCGCTCGACCTCTACATCGCCGCCCGAGGCACGATCACGTCGAATTTCATCCGCCTTTACGCGCTTTTCGCACCGCAGGACCGGCCGGTGAAAGTGTCGGCTTACGGAACCGTCGCCGCAGCCATCGAGGCGGCGAACGTCGATACCCAGAACCTGACGGGTTCCGTCCAGATGCATCTTTACTGAATTCCACCTCACGTTGCGGTGAAACTCCGCCGGCTCTCAAACGCGTGAATTGCGTCGGCTGAATATGTTGCTAGCTCTCGGGGAAACACGAGACAGACATACAGGTATCTCATGGCTTCCAAGATGACGCGCCGCGGCCTTCTCGCCGCAGCCTCCGCCCTTCCGCTCTGCACCCCTGCGCTGCTGCGCGCCCAGTCCGCTCCGCCGCAGGTGATGGGCGCGGATGACGAGACGGTGCAGGAGTTTTCGCGCCGCAACGCCTCGTCCTTCCGCACGATGGAGTGGCGCGATCATTTCGACAGCCTCGGCAAAGGCGCGATCGTCTGCGACACGACCTCGAAGGCGCTGCATTACTGGAACGCCGACGGCTCGATCTACCGGCTCTATCCGACCTCGGTGCCGCGCACGGACGAACTGACCAAACGCGGGTATTCCGAGATCGTGCGCAAGAAAGTCGGCCCGACCTGGACGCCGACGGCGTCGCAGATGGAACGCTTCCCGGATTGGGAACCGATCGGTGCGGGCGACCCGGCCAACCCGCTGGGCACGCATGCCATGTATCTGGACTGGCCCGCCTATCTCATCCACGGCACCCACGACACGCGCAAGATCGGGCGCCGTTCGTCCGACGGCTGCATCGGCCTTTACAACGAGAAGATCGCGGAGCTTTACGAGTTGACCGAGATCGGGACGCAGGTCCGGCTGGTGTGACCTTTTCGGCGCGGTGACCTTTTGGCACCTTCCCTCACGCGTCAGGCAAGTTAAGGTGAGGCCCGGCGGATCAGTTGACCGCCGGGACCGGACCGAGGATCGACGCGCATATGCCGGGAAGTTACCAGATCTTGCCTGAACGCGGGCTCGTCTACGTGCGCTACGAGGGTTTCGTGCGTCTTCAGGAAGCCCAAGACCTGTTCGCGGACTATCAGACCAAGCCCGACGCCCACCCCGGCCAGAAGCAACTGGTCGACCTCACCCATGTCGAGGATTTCGAACGGGACTTTCCGACCCTGATGGCCATGCAGGCCGAAAAGGCGGACACGTTTCTGTCCAAGGGTCACCAGTTCTTCATGGTCTTCGTCGCGCCCACCGAAAAGGCGCAGGCGATGGGGCGCATCCTCGTCGCCCCGTGGAAGGGTGTGAACGGCGTCGTCACCTCCATGCAGTATGACGAGGCGGGCGCGCTGGCCATTCTGGGGCAGCCTGAAACCTCGATCGCGGACATGCTGCGCTCCACCGTGTGACCCGTCCAAAGACGGCCTTCCTGAAACCCGCATATTAGTTTACCATTTGGTCAAGACGGGTCGAACCCGTCCGACGAGGTAAAGCGAGGGGACGGGCGATGCCCGGTGGATACAGGATCCTGCCCGCACATGGGCTTGTCTACGTAGAATACGAAGGGTTCGCCACGCTGGCCGATGCGCGCGGGCTGTATGGCGCCTATATGGCCGACCCGGAGCGCAGGCCGGAGCAGAAGCAACTCATCAACCTCGCCCGTATCGACGACTGGGAGCGGGATCTGGTCGGACTGATGCAGTTTCAGGCCGACGCCGCCGCCGGCATCTATGTCGAGGAACAGTCCATGATGATGGTCATTCACGCGGCCCCCGGCCCGTCGATGAAACTGGCCCGGCATTTCGTCGACGCGTGGAGCGATGTCGCGGGCATGGTCGTCACGCTTCAGACCGACGAGGCTGCGGCCCTGTCGATCCTCGGCCTGCGCGAAGAAAGCATCGCCGAACTGCTTCATTCCGTCGCCTGAGCCGCGCTTGCGCCCCACGCGGGTTTTGCGCAGGCTGAACCCGCACAGGCGGAGGGCGCGCGATGGTCAAGGAAAACCCCAGCTTCAGCATCGGGATCGAAGAGGAATACCTGCTCGTCGACCGCGAGACCGGCGACCTGGCCGAAGCGCCCGAGGCGTTGATGGAGGCCTGCAAGGCCGACCTCGACGAACAGGTCAGCCCCGAATTCCTGCAATGCCAGATCGAGATCGGCACGAATGTCTGCGCCGATGTCGGGCAGGCCCGCGAAGACCTGATACGCCTGCGAAGCGCGGTCGCCCGCCATGCCGCCGAACACGGTCTGGCCCCCATCGCGGCGGCCTGTCATCCCTTTTCCGACTGGAAGGAACAGCACCACACCGACAAGGACCGCTACAACGACCTGCGCCGCGATCTGGGCGGCGTCGCCCGCAGGCTGCTGATCTGCGGGATGCACGTTCACGTGGGTATCCCCGATCAGGAAGATCGGATCGACGTGATGAACCAGCTGTCCTACTTCCTGCCGCATCTTCTGGCGCTGTCGGCGTCGTCCCCGTTCTGGCAGGGCGAGGATACCGGGCTTGCCTCCTACCGGCTGACGGTGTTCGACAACCTCCCCCGAACGGGTCTCCCGCCGCAACTGTGGAGCTGGGCCGAATTCCAGCGTTCGGTCGATGCCATCGTGGACCTCGGCCTGATCGAGGACGCGTCGAAGATCTGGTGGGATCTGCGCCCGTCCGCCAAGTTTCCAACTATCGAGGCCCGCATCTGCGATGTGTCGCCCAAGGTGGAAACGGCGCTGACGATCGCCGCCCTCGTCCAGTGCCTCGCCCGGTTCCTGTGGCGGATGAAGGGGCGCAATCAACGCTGGCGGATCTACGACAACTTCCTGATCTCCGAGAACCGCTGGATGGCGCAACGCTATGGCGCGACGCGGGGCCTGATCGACTTCGGGCAGCGCGAGATCATTCCGGTCGCGCATCTGGTCGAGGAACTGATCGACCTGCTGGCGGAGGACGCCGAGGCGCTCGGATGCACGGCGGAACTGGAAGGCGCGCGTGACATCATTCTCGGCGGAACATCCGCCGAACGGCAGCGCCGGGTCTTCACCGACGCGGTCGAAGCGGACCTGTCACGGGACGAAGCGTTGCGGGAAGTCGTGAGGTCTTTGATCGCCGAATTTCACGAAGGTCTGTGAGGGGCGCCAAGGGCGTTGCGCGCGAGGGGATCGTGCGTGCGTTAACCTTTTGAGGGTCGGATGACCACTTATGGCATTGATATGAAACGCTTTCACGAGAACCAGAATACTAGAATCCTGGCGATTATATACTTGAAAAAGCAGATCAGGATTCCCATATCTCTTTCAAGGAGATAGTGAAATGAACCTGACTGACCCGATCTTCACCGATAAAGACCGCGCCCGCGAGTATCTGGAGCGCCAGCGTTGGGCTGATGGCGTCTACTGCCCGCACTGTGGCGGCGTGGACAAGTGCAAGAAACTGGAAGGCAAATCGCACCGCCCCGGCCTCTACCAGTGCGGCGATTGTCGGAAGCAATTCACGGTGACGGTCGGGACCGTGTTTGAACGTTCCAAGGTGCCGCTCAACAAGTGGCTTCTGGCGACGTTCCTCATGGCATCGTCCAAGAAGGGCATGAGCGCCCATCAGCTTCACCGCACCATCGGCGTTACCTACAAAACCGCTTGGTTCATGTTTCACCGCATCCGCGAAGCCATGCGCGACGGTGAACTTGCTCCTATGGGCGGCGGTGGCGGCACCGTGGAAAGCGACGAAACCTTCATCGGCACCGATCCGACCTACAAGGGTTCGCGCCGCGTGTATCATCACAAGATGAAGGTTCTGTCGCTTGTGGATCGCGACACGGGCAAGGCCCGTTCGTTCGTAGTGGACCGCCTGAGCCAGCATGACCTTGTGCCGATCCTGAAAGAGAACATTGACCGCGAAAGCCGCCTCATGACGGACCAAGCCCCTTGGTATCGCCAGCTTCGCGCGGACTTTGCGGGGCATGAGCACGTTGACCATTCCAAGGACGAATACGCCCGTGGCGACGTGACCACCAACACGGTTGAAGGCTACTTTTCGATCTTCAAGCGCGGCATGAAGGGTGTCTATCAGCACTGCGGAAAACAGCATCTGCACCGCTACCTTGCCGAGTTCGATTTCCGCTACTCGAACCGTGCGGCCAAGGAGATTGACGACACCACCCGCGCGAACATGATCCTCAAGAACGCGGACGGTAAGCGTCTGACCTATCGGCGGATTAACTCAGTCGTCGCCTGAGTTCCGCGACTTGGTGGGCCGCTTGTTGGACGATTGGTCGTCCTCCGAGGATTGACTCTTGGATGAGCCGGAGTCCTCTTTGTGGGGCTTCGGCTTCATCTTCAAGAGGTTCTTTACCGTGTCTTCAAACGTCTGACCAGCCATGCCCACTCCTAAACCACCGACATTGGTCGGGGAAAATCCTCATGTGCCGGACCCATACCGCACTAAAGAACTTTGGCCTGCATATTACTTAGCATTTGGAGAGTTCATCAACCAGTTCGGGCAAACTGAGACTACGTTATCCTTTCATCTGGAGCAGTACGCCTATGGACTGATCGGCGGAGGTCGAGGCAACAACCACGATGACCTGAAGCTTGATGTGTTGCGCGTCTTGATCGGCAGCAGAAGAACGGGAGACCTCTCCACAGCGTTTAAACTTTGTATGAAGTCCTGGAGCAAGTCAGGGCGACCATACGCTAGCGAAGTTGAGCAAGAAGTTGACGACCTCTTGTCTCACCTTGGGCAAGTAAGGTTTTTGCGCGATAGGACTGCGCATTATGGCGTTCAAATTTTGGCTGAAAGACAGTTAATCTACTTTCGCGCACTAAACAGGTACACGGTCAACGACCTCGAAAAGACTGAGGAAATTCTCTTCCAGATTGAAACGCTGGAAGCGGCAACGGCAGATCTTTTTACGATTTGCCGCAGGCTTCCCTTTGCGCTCGGGATGCACCATCGGCGAGGCGACCCACCTGACAATCCTGTGCAGCTTCCGCCATGGCGGTATAAACCTTCCTCGCTAAAGAAGCGAGCGTATCAATTTCCTTCCAGTCCTCTAACACCTTCTCCCCCGCCGAGAGCATGGTGGGACTAATTTCCATTTCGTCTAGTTCTGGGTCGTGCTTTGTCATGTATATAATTCCCAGAATCCTAGTATTCTGGTATCGCGCGGGACAATGCCAACAAGGCCACCAGACGCCCCTCACCCCACGCCTTGGCTTTGCAGAAACACAAACCCCCTTTGGCCAATTCCCCCTTGTGCTTTGCACCCATGCTGCGCCACTCTGTTAAATGAACCAGCGTTCATTTCTGCTCGGGAGGAGAGAATGGATTTCGCGCTTTCAGAGGAACAGGAAGCCATCTTCGATATGTCCCACGGTTTCGGCCAGGAACATATCGCACCATACGCACAGGACTGGGAACGTCAGGGCACGATCCCGAAAGACCTCTGGCCCAAGGTGGCCGAGCTTGGTCTGGGCGGTATCTACGTCTCCGAGGAATACGGCGGCTCCGGTCTGAGCCGACTTGACGCGACCCTCGTGTTCGAGGCGCTCGCCATGTCCTGCCCCGCCGTCGGGTCGTTCCTGTCGATCCACAACATGTGCGGCGGCATGATCGACAAGTTCGGCACGGACGAGGACAAGGCGCGTTGGCTGCCCGCTGTCACCAGCATGGAAAAGGTGTTTTCCTACTGCCTGACCGAACCCGGCTCCGGCTCGGACGCCGCCGCGCTGCGTACGAAGGCGGAAAAGACCAACGAGGGCTGGAAGCTGAACGGGACCAAGGCCTTCATCTCGGGCGGCTCCTACTCCGACGCCTATCTGACCATGGTGCGCACCGGCGACGACGGCCCCAAGGGCATCTCGGCGATGGTGATCGAAGACGGCGCGACGGGGCTGTCCTTCGGCGGTCTCGAGGACAAGATGGGGTGGAAAGCCCAACCCACTGCGCAGGTGCAGTTCGACGATTGCACCGTGCCGCACGAGAACCTGATGGGGGAAGAGGGGCGCGGCTTCGTCTATGCGATGGCCGGTCTCGACGGCGGGCGCCTCAACATCGCCGCCAGTGCGCTGGGCGGCGCCCAGAACGCGTTGAACCTGACATTGGCCTACATGGGCGAGCGCAAAGCGTTCGGTAAAACCATCGACCAGTTTCAGGCGCTCCAGTTCCGCCTCGCGGACAACGAGATCAAGCTTCAGGCCGCGCGCACTTTCTTGCGGCAGGCGGCATGGAAGCTCGACAACAAGGCGCATGACGCGACCAAGTTCTGCGCCATGGCCAAGATGTTCGTCACCGACGTGGCCTTCGACGTGGCCAACGACTGTCTGCAACTGCATGGCGGCTACGGCTACCTCGCCGACTACGGGATCGAAAAGATCGTGCGCGACCTGCGCGTGCACCAGATCCTCGAAGGCACGAACGAGATCATGCGCCTGATCGTAAGCCGTCAGATGCTGGCGGATCGGGGCTGAGATGAGCGAAGTCTCGACCCGCATCATCGGCAAGGCCGGTCGCATCACGCTGACCCGCCCTAAGGCCCTCAATGCCCTAAGCTACCAGATGTGCCTCGACATCGAGGCGGCGCTGGATGCCTGGCGCGACGACGACACGGTCGAGATCGTGGTGATCGACGCCGAGGGCGATAAGGCGTTCTGCGCAGGCGGCGACATTCAGGCGATGTATGAGCACGGGCTGAAGGGCGATTACGACTACGGCCGCACCTTCTGGCGCGACGAATACCGGATGAACGCCAAGATCGCGGAATACCCCAAACCCATCGTCGCGCTGATGCAGGGCTTCGTCATGGGGGGCGGCGTCGGCGTGGGCGGTCATGCCAGCATCCGCGTGGTCTGCGAAACCTCGCAGGTCGCCATGCCCGAAACCGGCATCGGCCTCGCCCCGGACGTGGGCGGCACTTACCTGCTGTCGCGCGCACCGGGAAAGCTGGGCGAATACCTCGGCGCCACGTCTCTGCGCATGAACGCGGGCGACGCGATCCATGCGGGCTTTGCCGATCATTATATCGAACGGGAATACTGGCTCG
Organism: Maritimibacter alexandrii; assembly: GCF_005871115.1. NCBI lineage: Bacteria > Pseudomonadati > Pseudomonadota > Alphaproteobacteria > Rhodobacterales > Roseobacteraceae > Maritimibacter > Maritimibacter alexandrii. The sequence goes on along the minus strand of NZ_SWKQ01000011.1, from coordinate 573,794 downwards.
ACCTCGTGTCGGAGCTGGAAGAAACCGGAAACGCGGGCCTTGTGGCCACGATGGCCGCGACGCCGCCCGAAAGCCCGTTGGCCCTCGCCCAGACCGAGATCGACAACCTGTTCGACGGAACCCCCGCCGACATCGCCGCGAAATGCGACGCGGGCGACAGCGAAATCGCTCGGGCCTCGACCAAGGCGATCCGGCGCGCCTCGCCCCTGTCGGTCTGCTGCACGCTTGCCAACATCACCCGCGCGCGCAACGCCGAAAGCGTGCGGCAGGTGCTGGCCTACGAATTCGAATTCACCTATCGCGCAATGGAGCACGGGGATTTCCTCGAAGGCGTCCGGGCGCAGATCATCGACAAGGACCGCAACCCCACATGGCGCCACGCCAGCATCGAGGAGGTGCCCGAAGAGGACATCGCCCGTATGCGCGCGCCGCTGGGTGACGAAGCTTTGAGCATCTGAGGGAGGATGACATGAAGATCGGATTTATTGGCCTCGGCAACATGGGCGGACCGATGGCCGCCAACCTCGTCGCCGCCGGGCATGAGGTGACGGGCTTCGACCTCGCCGCCCCGATGCCCGAAGGCGTGACCAAGGCCGACACCGCGGCAGAGGCCGCGAAGGGCGCCGAAGTGGTCATCACCATGCTGCCCAACGGCAAGATCCTGCGCGCCGTGGCGGACGAGATCGTGCCGGCGATGGACAAGGGTGCGCTTTTTGCCGACTGCTCCACCGTCGACGTGGAAAGCGCGCGCGCCGTGGCCGATCAGGCGATGGAAGCCGGGCTTCTGGCGATCGACGCGCCGGTTTCGGGCGGCATCACGGGCGCGGCGAACGGCACGCTCACCTTCATGGCGGGCGGATCTGAGGAAGCCTTCGACAAGGTGAAACCCCTGCTCGACATCATGGGGCAGAAAGCCGTGCATTGCGGCCCGGCGGGCAACGGTCAGGCCGCCAAGATCTGTAACAACATGATCCTCGGCGCGACCATGATCGTCACTTGCGAGGCTTTTGCGCTGGCCGACAAGCTGGGCCTCGACCGGCAGGCGATGTATGACGTCGTCTCGACTTCGTCGGGTTACAGCTGGACGATGAACGCCTACACCCCTGCCCCCGGCATCGGCGCGACCAGCCCGGCCGACAACGGCTACAAGCCCGGCTTCGCGAGCGAACTGATGCTCAAGGACCTGCGCCTTGCCATGCAGGCCGCCGAGGCAGCGGATGCCGACACCCCCATGGGCGAAGCCGCGATGAAACTCTACGCGCAATTCGTCGAGAACGAAGGCGGCGAAGGCACCGATTTCTCGGCCATGCTGCCCCGGTTCGAAGAGCGCGGACGCGGCTGACGTGTCCGGCTGGGTCGACGCGGCTCAGGAGCTTGCGGCGCTCGAGCCGCCGGCCCGGACCGCGCTCGCCCGGCTGAAACCGCTTGAGGTGCCCGAGGGCGCCGTCCTTTTCTCGCCGGGCGAAACGGTGAAAGGCTATGTCGTCGTCCTGACCGGCCATGTGGGCGTGCACCTCGTCGGCCCGAACGGCCGCGACATATTGCTTTACGAGGTCAAGCCCGGCGAAAGCTGCATCCAGTCGACGCTCGGCCTTTTGGGCGGCGACGATTACTCGGCCGAGGCGGTCGCGACGAATGCCACGCGCCTCGTCCTGATCCCGCGCCCGGTCTTTCTCGAACTGGTCGACAGCTCGCCCGCGTTTCGCAAGGTGGTGTTCGCCGCCTTCGCCGAGCGGATGCAGGCGATGATGCAACTGATCGAAACCATGTCGTTCCTCAGGGTCGAAGCGCGGCTGGCCGCCCTGCTCCTCGAACGGGCGGAGGACGGCGAGGTGGCGATGACGCAGGCCGCCATGGCCCGTGCGATCGGATCAGCGCGCGAGGTCGTGTCGCGTCGGCTCGACCGGATGGCCCGCGCCGGGATCATCACGCACGAACGGGGCCGCGTGCGGGTTCTGGATATCGCCGCGCTGGAAAAACTGATCGACAGCCCCGCTGTGTGACCACGTCACATGCAATGTCCTGAAGGTGAGAGTAGACTCACTCCATCAGACACGCATGGACTGGAGGTCATCATGTTCAAGACCAACGAAAGCGGCATGGACCGCATCATTCGCGCCGTGATCGGCATCGCCGCGCTGGTGGTTTTCTTTCTCAACCAAGGCACGACGCTGGGCTGGGTCGCGCTCGTCGTGGCGGTGCTCGCCCTGTTCACCGCCGCCGTGGGCTGGTGCGCGCTGTACACCGTGTTCGGGATCAACACCTGCAAGATGAAGACCTGAGAGGCTTCGCTTCGGCTTGCGCCGGAGCGACCGACGCGAGGGGCCTTGCCCCGTCGCCATTGTCGCTCGCACCAATGGCGCTGAAGTGACGACCTCCCCGAAGTATTTTCGGACCAGAGAAGATCAGACGCCGAGGGCGCGAAACACCTTCGGCAGTTCTTCGGGGAGGTCTTCGGCAATGAGACCGGGGCCGAAGCTGAGGGCGGCTTCGGTGTGGAGCCAAGCGGCGGTTTCGGCAGCCGTCACGGGGGCGTAGCCGCGCGCCAGAAGTCCCGTGACCAGACCGGCGAGCACATCGCCCGACCCGGCCGTCGCCAGCCATGGGGCGGCGCGGTCGTAGCAGGCCGCGTTGATGGCCGCGTCACCCGTTTCATCCGCGATCACCGTGTCCGGGCCTTTGAGAAGCACCGTGCAGCCTGCGCGCTCGGCGGCGTCGCGCGCCGCGTCGACCTTGGAATAGGCCGGGCCGGTCGTTGCAGGCGCGTTCAGGCGGGCGGAGAGGTCGGGGAAAAGCCGCGCGAATTCGCCTGCGTGGGGCGTGAGCACGCACCCGTCGTGGAGCATCGTGAACAGGCCGCCGGGATCGTCCGCGAAGGCCGAGAGCGCATCGGCGTCCAGCACGACGCCGCCCACATCCCGATCCCGCGTCGCGTCCAGCGCCACCGGGACAAGATCACGGGCGCGCGGCTGCCCTAACCCCGGCCCCAAACAGATCGCGTTGAGGCGCTTGTCATGCAGCAGGTCCGCAAGCGCCGCGGCCCCCTCGGCCTCGTGCAGCATGATCGCGGTCAGCTGGGCCGCGTTCTCGGCCATGGCGTCACGCGGCGCCGCGACGGTCACCAGCCCGGCCCCCACGCGCAGGGCAGCGCGGGCGGCGAGTCTGGCGGCCCCGGTGCGCCCGGCAGGCCCCGACAGGATCACCGCATGGCCGTGGCCGAATTTGTGGGAGGCCACGTCTTTGGCCAACTGGAGCGCCTGAAGGCTGATCTCCGGCCTGCCCAAAAGGTCGATATGCCGGACTGCCGCGAGGTCGAGGTGTTCGACCACGTTCCATGTCAGGTAGGCGCGGGCGATGTCGTCCTCGACCCCGATGGGGGCGACCACAAGCTTGTGCCGCGTGTCTCCCGCATAAGGCAGGAGCATATGCCCGACCTTCGCCGCGCCGAAGGTGACCGTCAGAGCGGGCCAATACGGCAGCTCGTCCCCCTGCTCGTCGCCGCCGATGACCCGCCCGCTGTCGGCATCCACGCCCGAGGCGATGTCGACCGCCACGACGGGCGGGCGTGGGGGCGCCGCCGCGTTGGGGCGCGTCGCTGCGACCATCAGCGCGTTCAGCACCTCGACCGGCAAGGGCCGGGTCAGGCCCGTTCCGAACAGGGCATCGACGGTGACGGCCGCGTCCCTGAAGGTGGTATCGTCCAGCGCGGACAGCGGGGCGCAGCCGCCGATCCGGCACCACCGCTCGTAATTCGTCCGCGCATCGGGCGGCAATCTGTCCGGATCGCCGTAGGCGAAGACCGCGACCGACCAGCCGCGCGCCGCCAGAAGCCGCGCGACGACGTAACCATCGCCGCCGTTGTTGCCCGGACCGCAAAGCACGACGGCGCCGTGGGCCCCTTCGGTAAGCTCCGGCCATGTCTCGCAAATCGCTTGGACGACGCCCTGCCCCGCCCGCTCCATCAGCGCGAGCCCGGTGACCTTGCCCGACGAGATCGCAGCCTGTTCGATGGCGCGCATTTGGGCGGCGGTCACGAGTTCCGACATGGTTTCTGCCCCAATTTTTCGCAAACCGCCCGAAAGTCGATCAGATTGCATAAATATTGTGCGAAGCGTCTGGAATCCGGCCCGCGCCCCTGCTACCGAAACCCTATCCAATTGTGGCCCCGGATGAGAAGTGGTCTGTGGGCCTCGAACCTGATTTCCGAGGGGGGACAGCCATGAAAAAGATCGAAGCCATCATCAAGCCGTTCAAGCTGGATGAGGTGAAGGAAGCACTCCAGGAAATCGGCGTGCAGGGCCTTTCCGTGATCGAAGTGAAGGGGTTCGGGCGGCAGAAAGGCCATACCGAGCTTTATCGCGGCGCCGAATACGTCGTCGATTTCCTGCCGAAGGTGAAGATCGAGGTCGTGCTTCCCGCCGATCAGGTCGACGCGGCGATCGAGGCGATCGTGGGCGCGGCCAAGACCGACAAGATCGGCGACGGCAAGATCTTCGTCTCGCCCGTCGAGCAGACCATCCGCATCCGCACCGGCGAAACGGGTCACGACGCGATCTGACGTCGCCCTCGCCGGACCGAAAATTCTCAACCGTATCAACTTAGGGGAAAGAGAAGCACAATGAGCAACAAAGACGTTCTCAAGCTTATCAAGGACGAAGATGTCGCCTATGTCGACATTCGCTTCACCGATCCGCGCGGCAAGATGCAGCACGTGACGGTGGTGGCCGATCTGGTCGACGAAGACTTCCTGGAAGAAGGCTTCATGTTCGACGGGTCGTCCGTGGCCGGCTGGAAGTCGATCGAAGCCTCGGACATGAAACTCATGCCCGATCCGGACTCGGTCTATATCGACCCGTTCTACGCCGAAAAGACTCTGGCCGTGCATTGCTCGATCGTCGAGCCCGACACCGGCGAACCCTATGAGCGCGACCCGCGCGGCACGGCGCAAAAGGCCGAAGCCTACCTGATCTCGTCGGGCATCGGCGACGCGTCCTATTTCGGCCCGGAAGCGGAATTCTTCCTGTTCGACGACGTGCGCTATTCGGTCACCCCGAACAAGGTGGCCTATGAGGTCGACGCCGACGGCGCCGCCTGGAACACCGACACCGAGTTCGAGATGGGCAACCTGGGCCACCGCCCCGACTACAAGGGCGGCTACTTCCCGGTGAACCCGTCGGATGACAGCCAGGACATCCGCTCGGAAATGCTGACCACGATGAAGATGATCGGCATGAAGGTGGACAAGCACCACCACGAGGTCGCGACTTCGCAGCACGAGCTGGGCCTGATCTTCGGCTCGCTCACCAAGCAGGCCGACGAGCTTCAGAAGTACAAATACGTGATCCACAACGTGGCCCACGCCTATGGCCGCACCGCGACCTTCATGCCGAAGCCGATCAAGGGCGACAACGGCTCGGGTATGCACGTGAACATGTCGATCTGGAAAGACGGCAAGCCGCTTTTCGCGGGCGACAAGTATGCCGACCTGTCGGATGAGGCCCTGTGGTTCATCGGCGGTATCCTGAAGCACGCGAAAGCGCTCAACGCCTTCACCAACCCGTCCACGAACTCCTACAAGCGTCTGATCCCGGGCTTCGAAGCCCCCGTGCTGCGCGCCTACTCGGCCCGCAACCGTTCGGGCTGCGTGCGTATTCCGTGGACCGAAAGCCCGAAGGCCAAGCGTGTGGAAGCCCGCTTCCCCGATCCGGCGTCGAACCCGTATCTGTGCTTCGCGGCCCTGCTCATGGCCGGCCTCGACGGCATCAAGAACAAGATCGATCCGGGCCCCTCGTCCGACAAGAACCTCTACGATCTGCCGCCTGAAGAGCTGGCCGGTATCCCGACCGTCTGCGGCAGCCTGCGTGAAGCGCTCGAAAGCCTCGCCGAGGATTACGAGTTCCTGACCGCCGGCGACGTGTTCACCAAGGACCAGATCGACGGCTACATGGATCTGAAGTGGGAAGAAGTGTACGAATACGAGCACACCCCGCACCCGATCGAGTACAAGATGTACTACTCCTGCTAATCCCCGCTGGGATCAGCGAAAATTCAAGGGCGTCCCGGTCGGGGCGCCCTTTCCTTTTTATTGACCGGCCCTCAATTGTGTCGCGTTCGGCATGAAATGATACGAAATCGGCCCCAGTGTTTCCCCAACGCCGCCGCGGCCAAGGGTAAGGATAACCACCATCCGAAAGGATAATTCCAACGAACCACAGAGCAGAACCATGTTGAGCAACGCATTCTTCAAAACCCTGGACGCGCAGGATTTCCAGCGCGCGTTCTACGAGAGCCGCCTTGCGCTCGCCTTTCGCAGCACGCGGGAAGCGGGCGAATCCACCCGGACGCATATTCGGCGCTGGATCGACGGGAAATTCGTTTCCGTGCCCGTCTGACCTGCATCCGTTCCTCCAAATGTGACAAAACCGGGGTCTCGGCCCCGGTTTTTTCGCCTTTAGACGGTAGGGTTTCCCCAACCTGTGACGGAACTGGGGCGGCAACAATCCGTTTCCGCCCGGTTTCGGGCAAAGCACGACCACATGGCTGGAGGATAACCAACCTGTTCGAGAGAACATGGTCAGGAGGGCGACGCACCTCGCCACGGTAATCCCACAGGTCCGTGGCTGGCGCACCCTCATTCTTAGGGCGATCCGCACCCGGCGTGCTGGATCGCCCCTTTTTTTCAGCCCTCGCCCAAGGTGTATTCCGCCCAGACGCCCCAGTGGTCCGAGCCGAGTTTCGGCAAGGCGCGGGTGACGCCCCGTCCACCCGTGGCGAGGATGTTGTCGATCTGGACCCGCAAGACCCCGGCCACGGCATAAGTGACGACGGCCCGCCCGACGCGCTCGGCCCCGGCCGCCTGCGCGATCCGCTCGACACTCGCGGCCCAAGGCACGACGTTGAAGTCGCCCGCGATGATCTTGGGGCCGACGAGCGCGGCAAGCTCGGGCACCATGCGGTCCGCGTGGAAGGCGTTCATATAGGGCCACACCCAGCGCAGGTGGGTCGAAATCACCCACACCGGCCCGTTCGGCCCTTCGACCTGAACGCCCGCCATACGTGTGGCGCAAAAGGCGGTGTCGGCGACCGGCGGGTAATCGGCAAAGACCGCGAGACCGATGGATTCGGGCGTGTCGCAGGCCACCCCCGCCGGATAGCGGTCGAAGAGGTCGTCGAGGATCAGGGCGCTGCTACCCGCAGCCTCCTGCAAGGTCACGACCGTAGGATCGCGGGCGAGAATATCGTCCAGCACCCGGCGCGGGTCGTCGTTGTGATAAAGCATGTTCTTTTGGTAGTGCCGCACCACGCCAGCACCCTCGCCCGGCGGAAACTGCCGCCCGAACGGCAGAACCCCTGCCATGACGAACACGCCCAGCCCTAGCCCCAGATTGACGAGCCCCTGATTGCGCACCCCCGCCTGAAGCTGGAGCGCACCGACAAGCGCCAGCGCCCCCGCGACGTAAAGCCGAAAGACCGCGAAGGTATCGCCCACGGGGTGAAGTTCGCCGAGAAACCCGGCGAGTACGGCGACAAGCAATCCCCCCGCGACGATCCGCAGGGCCTTGGGTGAAAGCATCTTCATGCCCCTTCCATACGCATTGGCCTGAACGAGGTAAAACGCCAACACCCGGATGCCCGCGCGAAAGTGAAGCATTGGCAAACTTCGCCTGCGCCTCCATCTCTGAACCATCAAGACGGAGGGACAGGTATGACGACCGAGAAGTTCGAGTTCGAGGGCCATGACGGGTCGATGCTGGCCGCGCGGCTGGATCTTCCTCCGGGGCGCGTGCGGGCGACGGCCCTGTTCGCGCACTGTTTCACCTGCTCGAAAGACATCCTGCCCGCGCGCCGCATCGCGCAACGCCTGAATGCCGCCGGGATCGCGGTGCTCCGGTTCGACTTCACCGGGCTGGGGCACAGCGAGGGGGAGTTCTCGAACACCACCTTCACCTCGAACGTTGAAGACCTGACCAAGGCGGCACAGGCCCTTGCCGCCCGCGACCTTGCCCCCGCCCTGCTCATCGGACACTCGCTTGGGGGTGCCGCGGTGCTGAAAGCCGCCGGGCAGATCGGCGCGATCAAAGCGGTCGTCACCTTGGGCGCGCCGTTCGCGCCGGATCACGTCACCCACAACTTCGCCGACAAGCTGGACGAGATCACGCGAGACGGGTCGGCCGAGGTCAATCTGGGCGGGCGCACCTTCACCATCGGGCGCGACTTCGTCGAGGATATCCGGGCCGAGAGCCTGAAACCGGCGATCCGCGACCTGCACGCCGCGCTGCTTGTCATGCACGCACCACGCGACGCCGTGGTGGGCATCGACAACGCGGAATCGATCTTCCGCGCCGCAAAACACCCGAAGAGTTTCGTGACGCTGGACGACGCCGACCACCTGATTTCGCGCGGCGAAGATGCGGAATACGCGGCATCGGTCATCGCCGCTTGGGCGGAACGCTATCTCGATCTGGGCAGCGCCGAAACGACCAAGGCGGTGCCCGAAGGCGTCCTCAGGGTGCGAGAAGCCGATGCCGAGGGGTTCTTGCAGGACGTGAACCAAGGGCCGCATCACCTTTACGCCGACGAGCCGGTGGATTTCGGCGGGACGAACCGGGGACTGTCGCCCTACGGTTTTCTGTCGGCGGGTCTGGGGGCCTGCACCTCGATGACGATCCGGATGTATGCGCGCCGTAAGGGCTGGCCGCTGAAAGACATTCAGGTCGACGTGACCCATGCCAAGGTTCACGCCAAGGACGCCGACCCCGACACCCCGCCGCAGAAGGTCGACGAGTTCATCCGCAAGATCACGCTCACCGGCGATCTGGACGCAGAACAACGTCAGCGCCTGCTGGAAATCGCCGACAAATGCCCCGTCCACAAGACGCTGCATCAGGACAACCGGATCGTGACGGAGCTTACCCACGCGGCCTGACGGCTTTGCGCTTGACGCGGCCCGCGCGCGCGGACAAACCACGCCGCATGGGAACCGGACGTCTACAGATCGACCTCGACGCGATCGCCGCCAACTGGCGCGCGCTCGACGCGAAAACCGCCTCCACCGTGCAGACCGGCGCGGTGGTCAAGGCCGACGGATATGGCCTTGGCGTGGACCGTGTGGCCAAGACGCTGGCCGCCGCCGGCGCGCGCCGCTTCTTCGTCGCGGCCGCCGAGGAAGCCGCAGATGTGCGCGCCGCTCTCGGCCCCGGCCCGGCGATCTTCCTGTTGAACGGGCACATGGCGGGTGACGCGGACATGATCCGCGACCTGAATCTGATCCCGCTGCTGAGTTCGGTGGAACAACTGACCCGCCATGTCGAAACCCTGCCCGGACAGAGCTTCGGCATCCAGCTCGACGCGGGCATGAACCGGCTGGGAATGGAGCCCGCCGAATGGGCCGCCGTGCGTGACATCGCGCTGACTGCCGGGCCGACGCTCATCATGTCGCACCTCGCCTGCGCCGACGAGCCGGAGCACGAGATGAACGCTATGCAGCTTCGCATGTTCACCGAAATGACCGAGGGCTGCGACGTGCCCCGTTCGCTCGCCGCGACCGGCGGCATCCTGCTTGGCCCCGACTACCACTTCGACCTCACCCGCCCCGGCATCGGCCTTTACGGCGCGAGGCCTTTCGAGGAGGCGACGCCCGTGGTCCACCTCGACCTCCCCGTCATCCAGACGCGCGAGATCGGGCGGGGCGAGACCGTGGGCTACGGCAACAGCTGGACCGCCGACGCGCCGACCCGCGTGGCCACCGTGTCGGGCGGTTACGCCGACGGGATCACCCGGCATCTGTCGAACAAAGGCGTGCTCTTCGACGGCGCGACCCCCTGCCCGATCCTTGGCCGGGTCTCGATGGATTCGATCGGCATCGACATCGGTCATCTGGAGATCGTGCCCGAATGGCTGACGCTGATCGGCCCGCATCAGAGCGTCGATGACATCGCCGACACCACCGGCACAATCGGCTACGAAATCCTGACGCAACTCGGCCACCGCTACACCCGCGACTACACCCGAGGCCAGTCGTGACACGCGCCCTGCTGCCCCTGACCCTTCTGGGCCGGGCAGCACTTGGTTTGCTGCGCCGCATCGGCTCGGTCACGCTGTTCTTCCTGAACGCCGTGATCCGGTTCCCCGCCACGCTGCGCTACCCCCGCGAACTGGCCCGCGCGTTCCTGCAAATCGGCTGGCTCTCGCTTCCTGTCGTCGGGCTCACCGCGGTGTTCACCGGCGCGGCGCTGGCGCTTCAGATCTACGCGGGCGGCTCGCGCATCTCGGCCGAGGCCGTGGTGCCCCAGATCGTCGCCATCGGAATCGTCCGGGAACTGGGCCCCATCATGGTCGGCCTGATGATCGCGGCGCGCGTGACCTCGTCCATCGCCGCCGAACTGGCCACCATGAAAGTGTCCGAGCAGGTCGACGCGCTCACCACGCTGTCGACCGACCCGATGACCTACCTGACCGCGCCGCGCGTGCTGGCCGGGCTGGCCACGGTGCCGATCCTCGTGGGCCTCGGCGACATTCTGGGGCTCTTCGGCGGCTTCGTGGTCGCCACGCAGGGTCTGGGCTTCAACGGACCGTCCTATGTGACGACCAGCTGGAACTTCCTCGACCCCGTGGACATCGTGCTGTCGCTCACCAAGGGCGCGGTCTTCGGCGGTATCGCCGTGACGCTCGCATGTCATGCGGGGCTGAATGCCGGGCGCGGCGCGCAGGGCGTGGGGCTTGCCACCAAATCCGCCGTGCAGGCCGCCGCGATCCTCGTGCTCGCCGCCAATGTCGCGTTGACCGGGCTGTTCTTCGGCCAATGATCGAGCTTCAGCATATCTCCAAGTCCTTCGGCACCAAGGAGGTGCTTGACGACATCTCGCTTGCGCTGGACAGCGGCACGAGCCTTGCGATCCTCGGACGCTCGGGCACCGGGAAATCGGTGCTGACACGGATCATTCTGGGCCTCATCACGCCGGACGCGGGCCAGATCCTGATCGAAGGCCAGCCGATGACCCGCCGCGTGCGGCGCGCTTTCCTCGAACAGACCGGGGTGCTGTTTCAGGCCTCGGCCCTCTTCGACAGCCTCACGGTGTGGGAAAACGTGGCGTTTCGCCTGCGCAACGGGCGCGCCCGCGTGGGCCGGACCGAGGCGCGCGAACGGGCCGAAGTCGCGCTGGGGCGCGTGGGGCTGGAACCCCGGGTGGCCGACCTTTTCCCCTCCGACCTGTCGGGGGGCATGCAAAAGCGTGTGGGGCTCGCCCGTGCGATCATCGGCACGCCGAAATACCTCTTTTTCGACGAGCCGAACTCCGGCCTCGACCCGGTGACCTCGACCGACATCGACGCGCTGATCCGCGAACTCGTCACCGATCTGGGCGCGACGGCGATCACGATCACGCATGACATGGCGTCGATCCGCACCATCGCCGACGAGGTTCTGCTGCTCGACGCCGCCCGCGCCCGCTGGCACGGCAGGGTATCCGACCTTGCCAGCGCAGATGACCCGCTTTTGGCCCGGTTTCTCGCCCGCTAGGTCCGGTTTTTCGTCATTCGCGAAACCGCCAAGCAACTTTTTGCCGACGACCCGCGTTGACGGTGAAATGCGCATCAAGCCGGTGCGCGGACATACACCAAGCGAGGGGTGAAGACATGACCCGTTCCACAGGGCTCTTTCCGGCTGCCCAGACGCAGGCACAGGCACTTATCATGGGCGCGATCTGCGCCGTCACCGCCGGGTTGACCGTCGCGACAGCGGGCGCGGCGCTCGGCGTTTTTCCGTGGCTCGAACTTTACGCAGGCTTCAACGGCGCGCCCGTCGCAAACGCCGGTATGATCGCCCAGATCGCCGTCACGGTGCTGTTCGTCCTCTTGTCGCTCTACCTTCCCGCCAACCGCCGGATCATGCGGCTTGAAACCAGCCATCGCCAGTTCAACCTATCGATGGATGACGTGATCCGCGCCTACCGTGCGAGCCACGAAGCCGACCGGGCCGGGGCGTTCAAGCTGCGCGGCGAATTCGACGCGGTGCGGGAACGGATCAACCATATGCGCGAACATCCCGATCTGGGCGCGCTGGAGCCTCAGGTTCTCGAACTGGCCGCACAGATGAGCCACACCTCGCGCGACATCGCCGAAGTCTACTCCAACGAGCGGGTCGAACGCGCGCGCACCTTCCTGCGTCAGCGGCAGGAAGAGATCGAGGCGTTTCAGGAAAACGTCGCGATGGCCAAGCGCACGACCGAGGAACTGCAACAGTGGCTTCAGCAGATCGAGACCGAGGAACATATCGTCGATGGTCAGGTGTCGGCCCTGAAAAAAGACCTCAAGGCGCTGCTCCCCGAGATCGGGCTGGACCTCGAAGACACGCGCACGACCCCGGCACCGACCGTGGTGCCGATGACGCACAAGTCGCAGCTTTCCTCGGGCCGGCCCGTGGTGCCGCAAAAGCCGGATCGCTGACACCGGCGACAATTGTCGAGAAACCTGAAACAGTGGCGTCCATTCGGCGCCACTGTTTTTCATTGAGCCGCTTATCATCCCCCAACATTCTGTTTACGCTGAATTTTATCGGCGCAGCCTGCCTTGGGGGCTAGGTGGCGTTTCGCTTGGGGGTAAAGGTATGAATTCCGTTACGGGGCTATTTTCGGCCGCGCAGCGACAGGTGCAGGTCATCGTCATGGTCCTGATCGCCGTCGCCGCGCTGGCGCTTGTCGTCGCCACGGCCGGGGCGTTTCTGGGCCAACTGCCCTGGGTCGAGATCTACGCGAGTTTCGGCGGCACGCAACTGGCCGAAGCCGGGAAATACCTTCAGATCGGCCTCACGGTGCTATTCGTGCTACTTGCGTTCTACCTGCCTGCCAACCACCGGATCATGCAGCTTGAAAACAGCCACCGGGACTTCGCGATTTCGATGGAGGACGTTGCCCGTGCCTACAGCGCGAGCCACGAGGCCGACCGCAAGAAACTGTTCCGGATCGGCGGGGAGTTCGATTCGGTGCGCGAGCGCATCCGGCATCTGCGCGACCACCCAGATCTGGGCGCGCTGGAACCAGATATCCTCGACCTCGCCGCGCAGATGAGCCACACGTCCCGCGATCTCGCCAGCTCCTATTCCGACGCCTCCGTCGAACGCGCCCGCGCGTTCCTGCGTCAGCGGCAGGAGGAGGTGGACAGGTTCCTCGAAAACATCGCGCTGGCGAAGAAGACGACCGAAGAACTGCGCCACTGGATGCAGCAGATCGAAACCGAAGAGCGGGTCGTGGACAAGCAACTGGCGGCGCTGGAGGCCGACCTGATGTCGCTCCTGCCCGAGCTGGGCTTCGAGGTGGACGACAAGGTCGAAGATCCCGACCAGATCGTCGTCCCCCTGCCCCAGAAAGCTCGCCAGCCCATCACCCCGCGCCGCCCCTCGAAACCCGAGGTCTGAGCGCCTAGATCAATCCGATGGCGTGGCTTCGGTATCTCAACCTGTCCCTGATCGTGCTCTTCCCCCTCGCGTGGGTCGCCCCGCTGTTGCGGGCCGGGCTGAACCTGCCGCTCTTGGGGTTGAAGGAGGTGAGCGTCATCTCGGGTCTCGCGGCCCTTGTCGAGGAGGACCTGTTTCTCGCGCTCATCGTGTTCCTCTTCGCGATCGTGGCCCCGGCGGTGAAAGTGGTCGGCATGGCGTTGATCCAGTTCGGCAGGATCGGGGACCGCGCGAAACCGGTGTTCGGGTTTCTCGGCCGCCTCGCCATGGCCGACATTTTCCTGATGGCGCTTTACGTGGTCATCATCAAGGGCGTGGCGATGACGCGGGTCGAGGTGGGATGGGGGCTGTATCTGTTCACCTTCTGCGTGCTGGCCTCGTTGCTCGTCACGCTGATGGAGCGCAAGCGTGACTGAGTTTCGCGGCGGCTGACGCCGCCACGACCCGTGCGAGGGGCGCTGCCCCTCGCGCTCCCCGGGATATTTCGGACCGGAAAGAGGACGGTGGGGCGCTTGCCTCGCGGGGCGGCGCGAGGCACAAGGCGTCATGGCAAAATCCTCCGCGTCCTTCGTCTGTCAGAGCTGTGGTGCATCCACGTCCAAATGGTCGGGGCGCTGCGAATCCTGCGGCGAGTGGAACACCATCGTCGAAGAAAAGCCGTTGTCGGCGGGGCCTGCGTCCAAGTCACTCGGCGCCGCGCGCGGCCGGGCGGTGGCGCTGACCGATCTCGCCTCGACCGAAAGCCCGCCGCCGCGCACCGTCTCGGGCGTGGCGGAGTTCGACCGGGTTCTGGGGGGCGGGCTGGTGCCGGCGAGTGCGGTGCTGGTCGGCGGCGATCCGGGGATCGGAAAATCGACGCTTCTGTTGCAGGCCGCCGCGCATTTCGCGCGCCAGGGGCTGAAGACGCTTTACGTGTCGGGCGAGGAAGCCAGCGCGCAGGTGCGGATGCGCGCCCAGCGGCTTGGGCTGGCCGATGCGCCCGTGAAGCTCGCCGCCGAGACCAATCTGCGCGACATCCTGACCACGCTGGAGGAGGAGCGTCCCGGTCTGGCGATCATCGATTCGATCCAGACCATGTGGGCCGACAATGTCGACAGCGCGCCGGGCAGCGTAAGTCAGGTGCGCGCCGCCGCGCATGAGCTGGTCACCTTCGCCAAGCGGCGCGGCATGGCGGTCATCCTAGTGGGCCACGTCACCAAGGAAGGCCAGATCGCCGGACCGCGCGTGGTGGAGCACATGGTGGACACCGTGCTGTATTTCGAGGGCGAGCGCGGGCATCAGTTCCGCATCCTGCGCGCCGTCAAGAACCGCTTCGGCCCGGCGGACGAGATCGGCGTGTTCGAAATGACCGGGGGAGGCTTGTCCGAGGTCGCCAACCCGTCGGCCCTGTTCCTGTCGGATCGTGAAGACCCGGCGCCGGGCGCGACCGTGTTCGCGGGCATCGAAGGCACGCGGCCGGTTCTGGTCGAGTTCCAGTGCCTCGTCGCGCCCTCGCCCCTCAGCCAGCCGCGTCGGAGCGTGCTGGGCTGGGACGGCGGCCGACTCGCCATGATCCTCGCCGTGCTCGAGGCGCGCTGCGGCATCCCCTTCGCCGGGCTCGACGTCTATCTGAACGTGGCCGGCGGGATGCGCGTGTCCGAACCCGCGGCCGATCTGGCCGTCGCCTGCGCACTGCTGTCGGCGCGCGAGGATGTGGCGATCCCGCGCGATACCGTCGTTTTCGGTGAAATCTCGCTGTCCGGGGCCTTACGCCCCGTCGGCCAGACCGAAAACAGGTTGAAAGAGGCGCAAAAACTTGGTTTCACAACGGCCATCGCGCCCGCACGATCCAAGGCCGGTGAAAAACCGGGGCTGGCGCTCAAGTCTTACGCGGACCTTGCCGGGTTTGTCGGGGATATGTTCGGCGCCGGATGAGCGCCACTTGTAGAGGGACGGATAGATGGACGGGTTCACGATTGTCGACGGTGTCGTCGCGCTGGTCATTCTCGTCTCGGCCATCCTCGCCTATTCCCGCGGCTTCGTGCGCGAGGGCATGGCCATCGTCGGCTGGGTCGCCGCCGCCGTCATCGCCTATCTCTTCGCGCCACGTTTCGTGCCGCTCATCAAGGAAATCCCGGTTCTGCGCGACTTCATCGCCGACAGTTGCGAACTGTCCGTAATCGCGTCCTTCGCCGCCGTTCTGGCGCTTGCGCTGGTGGTCGTGTCACTGTTCACACCGTTGTTTTCCAGCGTCATCCAGCGGTCGGCCCTGGGCGGCGCGGATCAGGCCCTTGGCTTCGTCTTCGGGGTTCTGCGCGGCATCCTCCTCGTCGCGATCGCGCTGATCGTCTACGACAACGTGGTGACCGCCGACACGGTGGCCGCGGTCGACAATTCGCGCACCGCCAAGGTGTTCGCGCGCACGACCGACAACCTCGACGAGCAGATCCCGGACGATGCGCCGGGCTGGATCGTGGCCCGGTACGAAGAACTGGTGTCCACCTGCACCTCGGGCACGCCCTCGACCACGCCGACCGAGTAAGCCTCGCTTACATAATATCGTTACAAACCGCGCAGCGACCCGTGACACGGGCCAGCCCCTGCTCTATGCAGGGGCCATCCTGCCACCGGATTCGGACAAGCTGCTCATGTCTGCTGCTCGCCAGCCCGCCATGCCGCCCGCGCACCCCTTCGACTTTGACGCCATCCGCGCCTCCGGCGACGAGGACAAGCTGAAAGAGGAATGCGGCGTTTTCGGCGTCATCGGCCTCTCGGATGCGGCCAACTTCGTGGCCCTCGGGCTGCATGCCCTGCAACATCGCGGGCAAGAAGCGGGCGGTATCGTCGCCTATCACCCCGAACACGGGTTCAACTCGGCCCGCCGCTTCGGCTACGTGCGCGACAACTTCACCAAACAATCGCTGATGGAAACGCTGCCGGGGCCGCTATCGATCGGGCACGTGCGCTATTCCACCGCCGGGTCCAAGGGTGCGGCGATCCGCGACGTGCAGCCGTTCTTCGGCGAGTTTTCCATGGGCGGCGCGGCTATCGCGCACAACGGCAACATCACGAACGCCGAAGAACTGAGGCGCGAACTGATCGAGCGCGGTTCGATCTTCCAGTCGTCGAGCGATTCCGAATGCATCATTCACCTGATGGCACGGTCCTTGCAGAAGCAGGCCGCCGAACGGCTAGAAGACGCGCTGCGCCGGGTCGAAGGCGCGTTCTCGGTCGTTGCCATGACGCGCACCAAGCTCATCGGCGTGCGTGACCCGCTGGGCGTGCGGCCTCTGGTGCTCGGCCAATTGGGCGACGGCTGGGTGCTGTCGTCGGAGACCTGTGCGCTCGACATCATCGGCGCCAAGTTCGTGCGCGAAATCGAGCCGGGCGAGATGGTGGTCATCACCGACAAGGGCGTCGAAAGCCGCCAGCCGTTCCGCCCGCAGAAGTCGCGCTTCTGCATTTTCGAACACGTCTATTTCTCGCGTCCCGATTCGATCATCGGGGGCCGCTCGGTCTATGAGACCCGCCGCCAGATCGGTGTTGAGCTTGCGCGTGAGAACCCGGTCGATGCCGACCTCGTCTGTCCCGTGCCGGACTCGGGCACGCCCGCGGCCATCGGTTTCGCCGCCGAAAGCGGGATCGAGTTCGGGCTGGGCATCACCCGCAATCAATACATGGGCCGGACCTTCATCGAACCGACCGAGCAAATCCGCAACATGGGCGTGCGGCTGAAGCTGAACGTGAACCGGGCGCTGATCGAGGGCAAACGCGTGATCCTCGTGGACGACTCGGTGGTGCGCGGCACGACGTCGCGCAAGATCAAGGACATGATCCTCGACGCGGGCGCGAAGGAGGTGCATTTCCGCATCGCCTCCCCGCCGACCGCATGGCCCTGCTTCTACGGTGTCGACACGCCGGAGCGCGACAAGCTGCTCGCCGCGAACATGAGCGAAGACGAGATGTGCGAACACCTTGGGGTGGACAGCCTCAGGTTCATCTCGCTCGACGGGCTGTATCGCGCCGTGGGCGTGGCCGCGGGTCGCGACCCCAAGTCTCCCGCCTATTGCGACGCCTGCTTCTCGGGTGAATACCCGGTGGCCCCGCGCGACATGCTCGCCAAGGGTTTCGAGCTCAAGACAGCGGCGGAATAACGCCGCTACAGGCCCGCCGAGGCTCGCAAAACAAGGCGATCGGCGTGTTTTTGCCGCATTGCAGCATATCGTTCGGCGCTTCCCGGCCCATGCCGGGCCACCCCCCTTTCCCCGGAAATGAACCTGTTGTTTACCGCCAGCCGCTAGTTTTGAGCGAGGCCCACTCCCTCGCGAAACCAGAGGTGACAAAATGGCAGAATCAGGCGCGTTCCCGGTGGGGAACGGGACAAGTCCGATCGTCTCGCAGAATGCGACGAAGCGTGACGAAATCAGGCTCGATCAGGTGCAGCTGGTCGGGATCATGGGCAAGCCCGACGACATGACTGCGCTGTTTCGGATGACGCGGGGCAACATCCTGCGGGTCAAGACCGGCGACCAGAGCCAGATCGGCCGCATCTACGAGATTTCCGAGGCGGGCGTCGTGGTCACACGGTCGAACGGCAATTCGATCTTCATTCCGCCGATCCCAGTCGGATGACGCTGGACGGATCATGTGCCCCGCCGCATGATCCGGCCATGACGGACCCTTTCGCGCCCTACCTCGCCCAACAGCCCGACGAGTTTCGCGCGGCGCTGGACGATTTGGCGAAGCGGATCGAAGCGCGGCTGCCAGCCGATGCCGAGCGCGTCATAAGCTACGCCATGCCCGGCTGGCGCGTGAAGGCCCCCAAGGGCACCAAGATGGCCGCCGGGATGGCGGGGTTCGCGAAACACATCGGCCTGTATCCCCATTGCGGGTCCGTCGTGCCGAAGATCGCTGACCGCCTGCGCGCCGAGGGCATCGCGCATTCGAAATCCGGCATCACCTTTCGCCCCGACACGCCGCCCCCCGACTGGGTTCTGGATGAGATCATCCGGCGCAGGCTGGACGAAATCGGCTGAACCGTGGCACGGTGCGCCATGATTTTTCAGGTATCGCATTTGCGCCCGCTCATTTTCTGTGCCGCGTTCGCCGCACCCGCTCTGACCGCCGCGCAAGAGGTCGATATTTCGATGACCCCGACACCCTGGGGTTCGCAGGTGCTCCAGTCGGACGCGATCACCCCCATCGACAACGCGCTGCCCGGCCAGTGGCGCCTGATCCGGGTCGGCATGACCGACGGGGCGCGAACGCTGGTCGTTCCGGTCGTCGATGCGCAACTGACCATCGGCAGCGATGGCAGCTTCGCGATGGACTACGCCCCCGCCCGCCTGCCCGACGGCACCATGACCGAAAGCGTGCTGCTGGAACTGGACGGCGTGGAGCACGAAATCGCCCCGCCGCCCGACCTCTCGCTGCCGCATGGCTGCCCCGGCGAGGCACAATTCGCCGGTCGTGTCCCCGGCCTTCTGTCGGTCGCCTATGACGTGGACCTTGACACATACGCGCCGACCGAAGCCGAGACCATGACCGAGGACGGCGACGTGAACCTCGACGTGGTCGACGACATCGGCACGATCCTTGGCGTGAACCTGCGCCTCAGGATGTCCACAGACCGCGAGGCGGCGGAGAAACCCACGATGACCTGCGCGGGCGCGGCCTCCAGCACGACCGTCACCGCCGGTCCGCCGTTCGGCTTCATCCCCGGCGAATACCCCTATGCGCTTAACAGCACGCACGACATCCTCGTGATCCAGATGCCCAGCCCGGCAGGACCGATGACGACGTTCGTTTTCACGCCGCTCTGACCCGGCCCCGCGCCTCTGGACAGGCCGCGCAACGTCTGAGATACCGCGACCGACCCGAAGCGGAGTGAAACATGCCCGACAAGATCGCCCTCATCACCGGCGCCTCGCGCGGCCTTGGCGCGGCGCTGGCCGTCGAACTGGCCCCGACGCATCACATCGTGGCCGTGGCCCGCACCACCGGCGCGTTGGAAGAGGTCGACGACCGGATCAAGGCGGTCGGCGGCGAGGCGACGCTCGCCCCGATGGACATCACCAACGCCGACGCCATGGCACAGCTTTGCCGCGCGATCCACGACCGCTGGGGCAAGGTCGACGTCTGGGCGCATACCGCGATCGAGGCGCAGCAACTCATGCCCACCGATCACGTCGCGCTGGCGGAAAAGGACTGGGCCAAATCCGTCGCCGTCAACCTCGACGCCGTGGCGCGCCTGATCGCCTACGTGGCCCCCCTTCTGGGCTCTGACGGGACCGCCGCGTTCTTTCACGACGATCACGCGGGCGAGGCGTTCTTCGGCGCCTACGGCGCGACAAAGGCCGGGCAGATGGCGCTGGCGAAAAGCTGGCAGGCCGAGACCGCCAAGATCGGACCCAAGGTGCGCATCGTGACGCCCCGGCCGCTCGCCACCGCCATGCGCGCCCGTTTCCACCCCGGCGAGAACCGCGAAACGCTGGTCAGCCCGTGGTATGAGGCGAAACGGCTGTTGCCCGAACTCCTCGGCTGATCACAGGCCGTCCGGGCCGCTTGTGAGCCCCCACAGGCTCCCGTATTGAAAGGGAAAGCTGTGGGGTAAACATGCGCATTCTGGTCACCAACGACGACGGCATCAACGCACCGGGGCTGAAGGTGCTGGAGGCGATCGCCGCAGAGGTCGCAGGCCCCGATGGCGAGGTCTGGGTGGTCGCCCCTGCCTTCGAGCAATCCGGCGTCGGCCACTGCATCAGCTACTCGCGCCCGATGATGGTGGCCGAGCTTGGCCCGCGCCGGTTCGCGGCCGAAGGAAGCCCGGCCGATTGCGTGCTCGCAGGCATTGGGGACATCCTGCCCGAGCCGCCGGATCTGGTGCTTTCGGGCGTGAACCGGGGCAACAACGCCGCCGAGAACGCGCTGTATTCCGGCACCATCGGCGGCGCGATGGAAGCCGCGCTTCAAGGCCTCCCCGCGATTGCGCTTTCGCAATTCATCGGGCCGGAGAACTACGCGCGCGACAACCTGTTCGAAGCGGCCGCCGCACACGGCGCCGACACGGTCCGCACCCTGATCGAGCGCGCCCCTTGGCAGGAAACCGCCGACTACCGGCTGTTCTACAACGTGAATTTTCCGCCCGTTCCCGCCTCTGCCGTTCGGGGGATGCGAGCCGGCGCACAGGGCTGGCGCGAGGATACGTTTTTCGGCACCGAGCCGACCACCTCGCCCTCGGGCCGCCGGTTCATCTGGATCAAGGGCGGGCCGCAGCACAAGCCGACGGCCCCCGGCACCGATGCCGCGCTGAACCTCGACGGCTATATTTCCGTCACGCCCATGCGCGCCGATCTGACCGCGCATGACGCCCTGTCCGAGTTGGAGCGCGCGCTGGCATGAGCGACCCGAACGACCCCATCGCCGCGCGGAAGATGCAGTTCCTGTTTCACCTGCGTTCGAAGGGCGTCACGAATACCCGTGTTTTGCAGGCGATGGAGGCCATCGACCGGGGCCTTTTCGTGCGCGGCGTCTTTGCCGACCGGGCTTATGAGGACATGCCGCTGCCCATCGCCAGCGGCCAGACGATCAGCCAGCCGTCCGTCGTGGGGATCATGACCCAGGCGCTGAACGTGCAGCCCCGCGACAAGGTGCTCGAGGTCGGCACAGGCTCCGGCTATCAGGCCGCGATCCTCGCCAAGCTCGCCCGCCGGGTCTATACCGTCGACCGCCACCGGGGCCTTGTCAAAGCCGCGCGCGAGGTGTTCGACGAGCTGGGCCTGCACACGATCACCGCGATCACCGGCGACGGTAGCTTCGGCCTGCCCGAACAGGCCCCCTTCGAACGCATCATCGTGACCGCCGCCGCCGAGGATCCGCCCGGGCCGCTCTTGGCTCAACTGGCCGTTGGCGGTATCATGGTCCTACCGGTGGGCCAGTCGGACCATGTGCAAAGCCTCATCAAAGTGACGCGGAGCGATGACGGGTTCGACTACGAAGAAATCCTGCCGGTGCGTTTCGTGCCGCTTGTGGAAGGTCTGGGACAAGACTAGAGCGGCCAGGGCAAACCCCGGGAACAGGGGTGAAAGAGACGAGGTCGGCAGTATGGATTTGGCGAACACGACGATGACGCGCGCGGTGCGGGGGCTATTGCTTGGCGGGAGCCTTCTGGCGGTCGCGGCCTGCTCCGACGGCATGGGGCGGCCCCTGAACCTCGATTTCGACCTGCGGGGCATCGGCGGCAACAACTTCACCACGGCGGATGCGGCGCGCGAGGCCCGCGCGGCAGCCCGCCCGACGCCCGACGCACGCGGCATCATCTCATACCCGACCTATCAGGTGGCCGTGGCCCGGCAGGGCGACACGCTCTCGGCGCTCGCCAGCCGTGTCGGTCTGCCCGAGGCCGAACTCGCCCGTTACAACGGCCTGAACGCGGGCGCGACCCTGCGCGCGGGCGAAGTCGTCGCCCTGCCCCGGCGCGTCGATGCGGGCAGCGTGGACGTGACCGCCGTGGCGGGTCAGGCGCTCGACCGGATCGGGCCGAACCAGCCGTCGAACAACGCGGGCGCCACGAGCCAGCAGGGCGCGGAACCCCTGCGGCATCAGGTGGCGAGCGGCGAAACCGCCTATTCCATCGCGCGCCTCTATGGCGTGTCGGTGCGGTCGCTGGCCGAATGGAACGGTCTGGGCGGCGACCTGTCTGTGCGTCAGGGCCAATACCTGATGATCCCACCCAAATCCGCCGAGACCGCCGCGCCCAACACCAATTCGGCCCCCGGTGTGGGCACGCCCACACCCTTGCCGCCGTCCTCCAGCAACCCCCTGCCGGAAGGATCGAACCGCACCGCATCGCAAGGGCCGGCCGACACCCCGGCCTCGCCCAACCTCGGGGCGCAGCGCACCTCGGGCGCGGCCATGTCGATGCCTGCGGATGGCCGGATCACGGGCGCCTACGTCAAGGGCAAGTCGGACGGGATCGACATCGCCGCCGCCGCCGGCAGCCCGGTGAAGGCCGCGCAGGGCGGGACGGTCGCGGCGATCACCCGTGACACCGATCAGGTGCCGATCCTCGTCATCCGGCACGAGGGTAACCTGCTGACGGTCTATGCCGGGATCGACAATATCTCGGTCGCAAAGGGCGCGACCGTGAGCCGGGGGCAGACCATCGCGCAGATCCGCGCTTCGGACAGCCCCGCGCTCCACTTCCAGGTGCGTCAGGGCACGTCGTCCGTCGATCCGATGCAATATCTGAATTAACGGTTTCGCCCGGCAAAGCCGGGCGACCCAGGGGGGGGGGGGGGGGGGGGGGGGGGGGGGGGGGGGGGGGGGGG